>JAJDAF010000010.1 GCA_029261995.1 Candidatus Zhuqueibacterota bacterium | reverse complement strand
AACGGAAAAACACCGATGGAAGTCTTCAAAACCGGCTTGTCAAAGAACTTCAAATGGCAGGAAAAAGCTAAAACAAAAGCCCAATAATTTATCAACGCCCAGAGGAACCAACTGTCAGGTCAATACGATCATTGTACACCTGAGCACTACACTATCGCTCCGCATAACCGGCGCTGCCTTGTAGGGCCACGTAACTTGATAAATAAAACAAACTTGCGACAGGGCTAAAAATTCAGAAATCACACCAGAACGGCAGCGTCCGTGTTAATGCGGTTGTTATGTGTGTTCCTCTAGATCATTTGTTCAACGGCTCGCATTTTTGTTTCTACTCTCTAGGAATAAGTCCCAATTGCTGCATGAACTCCAGATTGTCAAAAAAATCTTGTTCTTGAGCAATTTTCCCGTCTTTCATTTTTACCAACGTTATTCCATCTAAATTCACTTCTTTGCCAGTCGCAGGAATTCCAAAAAAATCTCCGGTATGTGTGCCTCGAAAGTTCCAGTGTTTTACTATTTTATCCCCTTGACCAAAGGCGTCTACAATTGTAAATGCCACGTTTGAAAATCCAGTTAGATAGTTATTGTAATATGCTTTAAAACCTTCAATACCCACTATATTTTCAGGGCTAGTAACTAACGTAATATTCTTATCGAAATTGGTTTCGTTAATCTGGTCAATTTTTCTTTTGTTGATGATCTCATCCCAAGTAGCTTCGTACATTTTTAGGTTGGCAACCAATTGCTTGTTGGCTGTTTGTAATTGTACATATTCTGCTGAAGGTTCGTTTTTACAACTTGTTAACGTAACTGATAACAATAACCCGATAGCAAAGATTATAAGTAATTTGGTTGTTTTCATTATCCTTCCTTTCTAATTGTGCCTGCTATTATCGGTTTTCGTCTCTTCCATTTGTTGTGTTGTACAGTACTGCCAACGACTGTGTATATTCTATTATGTTTAAACCAACAGTTGGAGGAATAAACACAATTGTTTATATTTTCTTTTATCATTTTAGTAACGTCTTTTCTATTTTATCAGAGCTCAATTTTCTCCCACATAACTATCTTCTATCTTCTATCTTCTATCTTCTATCTTCTATCTTCTATCCGTATCACGGTTCAACATCAAAAACATCCGCCGGCTGAAGAGCCCGAAGAAACTCCCGGGTGCCGGCCAAATCAAACTTCGGGTCCACGCTTTCGATGCAAAGAAAGAATCGGTCGCGCGACGCCAACTTAAATCGCGGTACGTTGAAAACCGGATGGTAGGGCTGCGGCAGTCCGTTTAGGGCAAACATCCCCAAAACGGCTGCAAAGGCAGCGACCAGAATCGTCATTTCAAAGGTGATTGGGATAAACGAAGGCCAGCTATTTAGCGGTCGGCCGCCGATGTTCAGCGGATAGTGAATGGCGGAGGCGAAGTACTGCATGCCAAAGCCGAGCGTCATGCCAACCAGTGCGCCGATCAGAACGATACGCGGCAAGATTGGCTTTTTGAACCCGACAACCTCCGGCAGCTCCTCCACGGGAAAAGGCGTATAGGCATCGAGATTGCGATAACCGGCGTCATAGGTTTTGCGCGACGCTTCGACCAACTCTTCAGATGTGTCGAATTCGGCCATCAGGCCGTAAAGTTCATTATCTTTGTTCTCGGTCATTCTATTCCTTTAAGCGAGTCTACTCTGCCTTGCTTTTCTTGTCATCAGTCACCAGGGTGCGCATCTCAAAAATGGAAATGGCCGGCATGATGCGCAGAAACAGGAACATCAGCGTCAGGAACAAGCCGATGGTGCCGATGTAAGTCGCCCAGTCCCAGATGGTGCCGGAATACATATCCCAGGACGACGGCAGAAAATCACGATGCAGGCTGGTGACGACAATGACGAAGCGTTCGAGCCACATACCGACATTGACAAACATCGCGACCACAAACAGCGCCACAACGCTATTCTGAATCTTGCTGAACCAGATCAACTGCGGCACGGCGACGTTGCACAAAATCAATGACCAGAAGACGTATTTATACGGTCCAGTCAAGCGGTTCAGGATCATAAATTCTTCGTACTCCGCTCCGCTGTACCATGCGGTAAATCCCTCGATCATGTACCCGTAGGCAACGATAAGGCCTGTGGCAAGCATGACTTTGGCCATGTTTTTCAAGTGGCGCATGGTAATGAAGTCTTCAAGTCCGTAGATCTTGCGCAGTGGAATGGACAGCGTCAAAACCATGGCGAAGCCGGCGTAAATCGCGCCCGCCACAAAATAGGGCGGAAAAATCGTGGCATGCCATCCGGGGATGATGCCCATGGCGAAATCGAAACTGACGACGGTATGCACGGAAATCACCAACGGCGTCGCCAGGCCGGCCAGCAGAAGATAGGCCGTTTCATAGCGGTGCCAGTGGATGGCGGAACCACGCCATCCCATGGACAGAATGCCATAGCTGATTTGAGCCCAGCGATTTTTGGTACGGTCGCGCAGAGTGGCAAAATCAGGAACCAGGCCGACATACCAGAACAACAAAGAAACGGTGGCGTAAGTGCTGACCGCGAAGACGTCCCAGACCAGCGGGCTGCGAAACTGAGGCCAAAGCGCCATGGTGTTCGGGTACGGCATAAGCCAATAGAACAGCCAGGGCCGCCCCATGTGCAGGAGCGGAAACATGCCGGCCGCGGCAACCGCAAACAAGGTCATCGCTTCGGCAAAGCGGTTGATGGAGGTCCGCCACTCCTGACGCAAAAGCAGGAGAATTGCTGAAATCAGAGTACCGGCGTGACCAATCCCAATCCACCAGACAAAATTGATGATGGCAAATCCCCAGCCAACCGGGACGTTGAGCCCCCAGATGCCGGTGCCTTTCATCAGAAGGTAGGCGGTACTGCCGAGAAACACCATCAACAGCAGAAATGCGACGCTGAAGCCGAGAAACCATGCCACCGGCGTCTTGCGGGTTAAGACAATGCTGCTGATCTTGTCGGTAACCGAACCGTAGGAGTGCCCCGGTTCGATCAGCGGCGCGCCCGTGTGGTGTGAATGCTCTTTCTTGTCTAGAACTTGATCTGCCATTAACTCTCTACTAGTTCAGGATTTGGATTCTTGATTTTCGCGAGATAGCTGGTGCGCGGTTTGACGCCAAGCTCGGTCAACATACCGTAATTTCTGTGGTCTGCTTTGAGTGTTACGACTTTGCTGTCGGCATCATTGATGTTGCCGAAGACGATGGCCTCAGTCGGACAAACCTGCTGACAAGCTGTCAGAATTTCGCCATCGCGAATGTCCCGGCCTTCCTTCTTCGCGTCGATGCGGGCAAGATTGATGCGCTGAACACAGTAGGTGCACTTCTCCATGACGCCGCGCGACCGAACCGTCACATCCGGGTTGCGCAAAAGCTTCAGGCTCTCTGTTTCAAAGTCGGCATACTTGTAGAAATTGAAGCGCCGAACTTTGTAAGGACAGTTGTTCGAACAATATCTCGTGCCGACGCAGCGGTTGTAGGTCATCTCATTGAGGCCTTCATCGCTGTGCGTCGTCGCAGCCACCGGGCAGACGACTTCGCAAGGTGCGTTTTCGCAGTGCTGGCACATGACGGGTTGGTGCAAGGCTTCTGGGTTTTCAGTCTCGCCTTCGTAGTAGCGGTCGATACGAATCCAGTGCATCTCCCGGCCGTTGAGTACTTCTTCTTTTCCCACCACGGCGATGTTGTTCTCGGACTGGCAGGCCAAGGTGCAGGTATTGCAGCCGGTACAAACGTTCAAATCAACAACCATGCCCCAGGAATAACCAGGGTACTCGACCTCGGGATAAAGCGTCAGCGACGGATCGGGATCATGCCCCATATCATGAATGAGTTCAGGATGCTGCACAAGTTCCTGCAGGTTGGCGGAGCGCACCAGATTCCTGCCTTCCATACTGCCGTGGTCTTGCGTTGAAGCCAACGGCACGACTTCGCCAGTCTTTTCCAAATTGACGTCGGCAGCGATCCAGGGAGAAGCTGAGGTCCGGAGCGGAAAGACATCGGAGCCGCAACCCTTTCCGACACTTCCTACTCGCCGCCGGCCGTAACCGAAATTCAACGTCACACAGTCGGCAGCATGTCCGGGCAGAATCCAGACCGGCGCCTGCACGGAACGTTCTCCAGCAGTCAGGCTCACGACCTGTTCGTTTTCCAGGCCAAGCCTGGCGGCGGTGGCGGGGCTCATCAACGCGGCGTTGTCCCAGGTTAGTTTGCTGAGCGGTTTGGGCAGCTCCTGCAGCCAACCATTGTTTAGAAAGCGTCCATCCCAGATGTGCGGGTCCGGGCGAAAAACAACCTCGATGCCAGAAGTCGCTCCGGCGGTGTCGAGATGAACGCCTGTGCGCAATCTGACGGATTTGCTGGCGAATTGCGTGCCGGCAACCAGGCCGTCATGCAGGGATGTCTGCCAGAAATCATCAAAATTACCGCCGAAATGAGAAGCCTGCCAGGTTCCTTTCACCAGGTCGTGCGCGGACTTGCCGGATTCATTCTTGAGGGATGCCAGAATGTCGTGTGTTGTCTTGGTGGCGTACAAGGGCGCGATCAGCGGCTGGATAATGCTTGCCGTACCATCAAAGGAGCGCGCATCAGACCAGGATTCCAGGCTGTGCGACTGTGGGATGTGCCAGTGGCAAAGTTCGGCGGTGTCATCTTCGTACATGCCAAGGTGGACGCGCGTCTTCACTTTTGCCATAAGCTCAGCGAAGTTCAAATCCGCTGGCGCATCGAAAACGGGGTTTCCTGCCAACACCACAAGCAGCTCTACGACCCCCGAAGCCATGTCACCTGCCAGCTCTGCCAGAGACTCGGCGTGCACCACGGGGTTAATTTCCACCGGCTGAGTATAAGAAACGGTGTTGCCGACATTGCCCAACGCATCGTTCATGGCGTGGGCAAGATAGTGCACTTCGGCAGTTTGATGCTCGCCGGGTACAACCAGGCATCTGCCGCTGTGGCCTTTCAGGTCATTAGCCACGCTTTCGAGCCATTGCTCATCACCACTGTGCGATTCAATCGAACCGCGCACATCGACGCCAAGCTTGCGGGCAACGCTTGCCGCGAAATCTACAACTGCACCCGCTTTCATGGTCAGGCGATGGTCTGCCATGGTGCCGGCCAGGGTTGGAGAGCTTTCGACAGCGTACAACCGATTCATGGTATGCGAATCGTGCGCGACTTTCCGCCGGTTCGCAAATTGTCGAGCGTAGACCAGGCTGCCGGGCATCTGGCTGAGAAAATCGCCGTCCAGGCTGAGAATGACATCTGCTTTTTCGAAGTCATATTGGCAATCGACAGACTCACCAAAAGCCATCTGCGCGCCGCGTTTGAAACTGTCGCGGCCGACAGCCTCATATTGGTGCCACTTGGCCGCTGGATAGTCACCAAGGAATGATTGAATTTGATTTGCCAGAGTTGGCGAAGTGACGGTTTCCGTGAGAATTCGAATGCCAACGCCTTTGCTGGTAGTTTGTGAGGCCAGTTCGCCAGCGAGCGCACCCAGAAAATTCTCCCAGGTATCGATCTGGCCAAGATGCCTGACGACTTTCGAGCGTTCGGGGTCGTAGAGTCCAAGCACGGCAGCCTGGGCAAACACATCCGTGGCGCCGAGACTGGCCGGATGCTGCGGGTTGCCTTCCAGCTTTACGGGCCGACCGTCGTGACTCTCCGCCAGCACGCCGGTTGCGTAGCCACCCAGGGTCACGGCGGTGGCGAAATACAGCGGCTCACCCGGCACGATGTGTTCGGGCGCGATGACGTAAGGGATGATCTTTTCGTTCGGTTGGCGTGTGCAGGCAGACAGGCCGGCAAGGGCCATTGACGCTCCCATCAACTGCAGAAAATGCCGCCGGCTCAGGCCATCGCCGCCGTCAAACGGGCTTGACGGGAATTCTCTCTCGACGAATTCACGAAACTCAGGCGTGTCCGACAGCTCTTCCAGGCTTCGCCAATACTGCTTGCCCTGCATCTGCTGCAGTTCGGACTGCTGTTTTGCCAAATCTATGGAGTCTTGTTTGCCGTTTTTCATTTAATCCAGTTCTATCGGTGACAGATTGAACAATTTGTCGATGGTTTGATATCGTATTTTTGCAAGAGTTCTTTACCCATCATCTCCTGGTCGCCCTCGCTTTTCCAATTAGGGGTAAAAACAAATTCAGGCGGGCGCACGAACTTCTCCGGCGCGCGGTGGCACTCCAGACACCATTCCATGTTGAGGGAGTGTTCGCGCCACGTCAAAGCCATCTCGCCGACTGGGCCGTGACAGGTTTCGCAGCCCACGCCTTTCTTGACATGGATGCTGTGGTTGAAATAGGCAAAATCGGGCAGGTCGTGTACTCTGATCCACTCCAGAGATTTGCCGGTTCGCCAGCTCTCACGTACCGGTTCCAGCATCTCGGCCGTCGAATGAATCTGCGAGTGGCAGGTCATGCAGGTCTTGGTCGGCGGGATGCCGGCAAAACTGCTCTCTTCAACTGAAGTATGGCAGTAGCGACAGTCGATGCCCAACTGCGAGACATGGTGCCGGTGGCTGAATGGCACCGGCTGCTCACGAACCACCTGAGCCTGCGTCACATACGAGGAGCGTTCCACACTGAGCAAAACCCAGAGTGTGGCAGCCACCATGAATACCCCGCCAAAGATCGTAACTTTTGAGAAGGTATTTGTGCTAGGATGAAAAATCTGCGGCATTGTCTACTTGGTCTGGTTGATAGTGATTGCGTGGAATAAACGAAACACTGGCGCGATACAGCATCTTGTCCATAAGAAGGGCTGCTATGCGATGATGGTCAGATTTTGGTGGCCCTATTTAGGCAATTCCTTATCCAAAGTCAAGTTCAATAAAAATAAGTTTTCGGAACGGATATTCACTTGCTGTCTTTGTTGCCAAGTGATAACACCCGAGCCTTTTTTCTCGGAGCATCGTTATCGTCTGATTCATCTTCGGGCTCGTCCTGGCCTGCTTCCGTCTCGTCGGGCACTACCAGTTTTTCGATGCGAATCGGGGTACCGCCCATGGTGAAGTCTGCGCCGCGAATCTGGTCGTCATCAAGAATCCAGGTGGTGACCTGAACTGGGAAAGTCAGAAAGACGAACTTGACCCGCCACCATTTGGGTTTCACATCGACTGTGATGTGCTCGACCCGTCCGTAGAAAGCGGGCTTTTCTTCAATATGGATGAGAACTAAATCAGACTCAACGATGGCATCTTTTTTGTATTTCATCAGGGCTCCATCGTCTCAAATCAAATAGCGTTAACGATAGCGAATTAGATCTCAATTGTCAAGAAGAAATGTGGGAAAATATGGAGGTTAAGCGATTGCCGAAACGACTCATTTAGGGACAAATTTATCACTTAAAACAAAAATTCGTCCAAATTCTGGGAATCGAGATTACGCAATGCTCCATCTCCGTGCCTGCTGTGAACTTCGCTCGTGAATTCCGTGGGTCGCTTCATCTCCAGTATTCTTCGACAGAGAGTAACTTCCTTGGCTGGGCAGATGTCGCAAGAATTCTGAAACATTCTTAAAAAACAGAGGAAGCCCTTGCATAAGCAAAACAAAACCGCTAAACTCCCAATTCGAAAAAACAACGGACCGCTGCCAAACCCCTATGCTTTCTGAAATGACCATCCAACCTTTTCACCCGCACCCATTGCTCCGCAACGGCCACCTGCAGACCATCGCCGGCTACTATCTGCCGGGCGTCACAGCCCTGCGGCGAACCACGCTCATGGAAGTGCCGGTCAGTGGCGGGGACCGGATTGTGCTGTGCGAGAACCGGGCAAGTCGAAAAGCGCCAATGAAAAAGGCCATCCTGCTCATGCACGGTCTGGGCGGCGATGCGAATTCTCCCTACATGCTGCGCCTGGCGAATTTGTTCATAAATCGCGGCTGGCATGTCTACCGCATGAATCATCGTGGCTGCGGACAAGGCACCGGTCTGGCGCGCAACACCTATCACTCCGGCAAGAGCGATGATATCAGCGCGGCACTCGCCTGTGTAGCCTCAACGCTTCCCGGCGTGCCAATTGTGGCTGCCGGCTTCTCACTCAGCGGCAATGCCCTGCTGAAGTTGCTGGGAGAACAGGCAGATCCCGCGCCTGAGGAATTGCGCGGGGCGCTGGCCGTGACGCCGCCAATTGAACTGAACAGATGCGCGGATGCCCTGGCGCGATTTCGGAACCGCCTCTATGAACGCCGGTTCATCAAGCTGCTGAGCACTGCCGTGCGGCAACGGCAACAGCAATTCCCGGATTTTCCGAAATTCGCGCTTAGCCCGGGAATGAGCATCAGGGATTTTGACCACATCTGGACCGCGCCATTGCACTGCTTTGACTCCGCGGAGCACTACTATAAGATGTGCAGTGCAAAGCAGTTCTTGCCAGGTATCGAAGTTCCGACCGTGCTGCTGGCCAGCAAAGATGACCCTTTCGTTCCACGGCAGACGTTCACAAACTTGCCGGAAAACTCGAGTCTGCACTACCACATCACGGAAAGCGGCGGCCACATGGGTTTCATCTCAGCCAAATCAACGCCACTAAACAACCACCGCTGGATGGATTATGCTATCGTGAGTTACGCGGAGACCCTTTTGAAGCAGACCGACAGCGTGGGCCGGAAGACGAAAGAATAAATAAGTAGTGGCTGACCGAAAACCAGGGAATTTCACCCACCAGGCAATCACCGACCCACCCATGCGCCAGGGACTATTTCCTGGTCCCGACATGACCATTCGTTGTGGCCTTTAGTATGGCCGAACGCCCGCTGGACGTTGCCCTCACGCTCGAACTTCATAAAATGATGACAAGAGTAGAACCCGGCACGCCAAAGAATCGTTGCGAGTCGTAGAGTATTGAGGCGTCAACCGCGAACAACAAGCCGGCGACAGCAAGAATCGTTGCGCCAAACGGCAATGCTCTCCAGACAAGCGTCGCGAACCTTTCGCCAACAACATAATGGTGTCTCGTCAAGAGCCAATATTATTTTGTCAAGAGCGGATAGCGAACCGTCGCAAGCCAATATTCATTCGCCGAGGGCGAATGGTCACCCGCCAGGCCGGAATACTGTTTCGCCAGAACACCAACCCATCTCAACAACAGACTTCAGGCGCTTGCCAACACCATGATCGCAAGGTTTGACGGCATGTGGCAAGAGGAAACCGGTCTTTGGCGCTTTCACCCAAGCTGTGGCCGGGCCTTCCGATTGTGTCAGACAAAACCGGTCCATTGGCGACAAATCGACTACGAGCATATGGAGGTTTTTTTATGAGACTCAATCTTGGTACGCCCGGCAGGATTCGAACCTGCGACCTACGGATTAGAAGTCCGTTGCTCTATCCAACTGAGCTACGAGCGCATACCTTTGTCGAAGGCCCGAATATAGTTCATGATTCTTAAAAAATCAAATGAAATTTGTGGGCACAGGTCGGACTGTTTGCGCTGCGTTAGCAATTTGAGGCTATGCGGCGATGTTGAGGATGGGCCGCCCGGATCCAGCGCAATGAACGGGCTGGCTAAGGCTCGACGCGGTAGATGGTGATTCCCCAACTTGCGGGGTCGTAGGGCGCCTTGTCATTCCACTGTTCAAATGAATGCGAACCGTCGGTCTCGTAATGTAAAACATAGCGTCCGCGCTGCAAATAGACCTTGCCGTCGAACAGGCGATTCTTTTTTGCGCCACCGGCGTGGTCAGTCTGACGGTATGTCATCTCCCAGACGGTTTTGTCTGTCTCTGCATTTTCGATCCAGCCATAGTCGTGCATGTCGCCTCCCGAACCTTCACCGACAGCGTAAATGCGAACTTCACCATCCCGGTCCAGGGAGAAGCGGTCTCTTTCATGCTCATAGTTTTGAACCCCGGTCAGTCGCGCAATAATTTGGCCATTGCTGACATCATCATCATCCACAGCTTCGATGTCGCCCGGGCGGTAACTTTCGTCTGCAGCCATCAGGGTAACCCCCCAGCCTTCCCGGTCGAAAGGAGGCTCATCATTCCAGTCCCAGTAGCTGTGGCTGCCATCTGTGACGCAATACAAGGTGTAGCTGCCCTTCTGAAGCTGCAACACATCATCGACGACTCGATTCTTCTTGCCGCCGCCGGCGTGTTCGGTGTTGTCATAGTCCATCCGCCACACACGTTCGTGGCTGCCGGCGTTCACGATCCACGAAAAGTCATACATCTCATCTCGGCCACCCTCGCCCACCGCGTAAACCCGAACATCAGTGGGTGAATTGCAGCGAAACGATTGCGATTTAAACTCATTGTTACGCAGTTGCGTGAAGGCCAGGATAACACTCTTGTCATCCGCGGCCTTCCGGTCAAAATCGGAAATAAACTTGTTGTCAGACGGTTCGACGGCCATGACGGTCATGCCCCAAAAATCCGGGTCATTCGGCGGAGCGCTGTTCCAGTGGCTGGATGAATGCGAATCGTCGGTAACGAACACGGCCTCATACTCGCCCTCTTCCAGGCGTACTGTCTCGCGCACGACGCGGTTCTTACGGGCTCCGCCGGCGTACTCTGAATTTCGATAGTCAAACATCCAGGCTTTTTCCCGAGTGCGGCTGTTCACGATCCAACCATAATCATAAGTTCCGTCCCGCCGGGCCTCTCCAACCGCATATATTTCCACGCCCACAGGCCGGCTTAGTTTGAAGCCCTGTTTTACCCTCTCGCCGTCGCGCAGGCCGCGCATCGAGACAAAAGCACTTTGCAGAAATCCCGAACGCAATTCGTCGAGTTTGTTCCTGACGTAGGCTTTGCCTTTGCCTCGCACAGTAATCTTAAACTCCTGCCAGTCTTTTCGAAAATGATGGTAGGCCTCGTCGTCGTCGCCATCGAAGACATCATGAAACCACTTCGAGAACCAATGGTTGAACCCATCATCCCGATAGGCGTATGGAAAGGATGAGTAATAGACTTCGTAGTCTCCCTCCGGCAAAGAAACCTGATCATGATATTCGACAAGCCGCCTGCCGCGGTCTTGCGTTTCAGCATCATCCATGCCCCAGACTTGCTGCCTCGTCCGTGCATCCAGAATCCAGGCGCGGGTCAGCCGCACACCCTTTTTACCGCTGTCACGAAAACCAACAGCATCGATTTCCACCTGCTGCTGACTGTCAAGACGGAAGCCTTGAACTTCCACGTCCTTGGGGCTGATATGGTCGATGTTGACCAGCACACTCTGGGGAAGCGCTACTGTGGCCACAATCATTGTGCTGAGAAGGACAATTCGAGCGACTTGTTTCATTACCGTTTCCATCAATAATTTGGCCGTTTCATGTGCGAAGGGATGTGGCGAAGCACTCGAGGCTTCGCCAAGTTAAATATCTTACGGTCAAGCTGCATCAAAGTTGCACCGCAGCCAGGCTGCCGGAGAACCTGATACCCGATCAAGACTCTGTCCCATCTTCACCCTTCGTCATCTTGCCAGCCACAACATAGAACGCCACCAACGCAACGCCGCTCAGAATAAACATGGCGCTGATGGTTGCCTCTTCCTGGAATGAGTACGGCACAGCCTGGCCGATGAGAATGGCGGCGCCCAGCGCAACCAGAACCATGCCCCATTTCAGGGAATTGGGTCGAAATTCCGTGTTGGTCTGTTGGAACAGATGCTTGACATTTTCGTCGAGCAGGCCCTTGTCGATAACCTTGCGGCGGACGCCGTTATCGGAGACCGTCTTGACGATCAGATAAAGCGAAAAGAAAATGGTTGGAACAATTATAATAGGAACCCATTCTCCAGACATGATTTTCTCCTTTGAACATTGAATGTTTTTTGCGATCTTGATTACCTGTCTCATCCGACACATGAATGAGAATTATGTTGCAACCGGACTGATATTGTTTGGATTGCAACATTCTGTCGAGACGTCTGTCATTATATGCAAGAGAATCGATATGGCAGAGATCAAAGACACAATCGAACGCGTGAAGGCCGGCCACCCTGATGCCTTCTATCAATTGATAGAAGACTACAAGCGGCTGGTCTACAACATTGTGTTCAAGATGGTCAGCAACGATGCCGATCGAGAAGACATTTGCCAGGACATTTTCTTGAAAATCTACCAGCATCTGGCCAGCTTTCAACACGAGTCAAAGCTCTCGACCTGGATTGCCAGAATCTCTTACAACACTTGCATCAATGCGCTGAAGAAAAAAAAGGTGCCGCTCTTCGACGACTTTGCCGCTGAAGGCGATTCCATCGAGACGTTGGTCCGCTCACCAGAGACACCGGCCGATGTTATTACTGACAAGGATGTTTCGGAAAGGCTGGAGATTGAAATCCAGGAGTTGCCACCCCGGTTTCGAACCATTCTGACGCTCTACCATATCGAAGAAATGAGTTACGCCGAAATCGGTAAGATCACTGACATGCCGGACGGTACCGTAAAGAGTTATTTGTTCCGGGCGAGAAAACTCCTCAAGGAGAGGCTCGCCGAGAGGTACGAACAGGAGGAACTATGGCACTAAAGAACCTGAGCGACCGCCAGATTCAGGAGTATCTGGAAAAACGGCACGACTTAAGAGAGCCTGAGGCGCAGTTCAGCGCTGCCACACAAAAGGAAATCGCCAGATACAAGGCAATCTATCAGGCGTTGAAGCAGGAGCCGCCACTGGCGCTCTCGCAGGACTTCTCCAAAAACGTGATCGCCAGAATCAAAGCTCAGGCGGATGGCAAATCAGAATTCGAATGGTGGGCCATTCTGCTTTCCGTGCTCGGCCTGATTGCGGGCCTGGGAGTCACGATCTACTACTCCGGCAGTGGATTATTGGCCAGCACGCAGGAGAATTTTGCCAGCAGCGTCAAGGCAGTCAACATGCTGCGTTCACTGGCATCCGGCCTGCACGTGAACTTCGGGCTGCTCGGGGCCGGGCTGTTCATGCTCGCCGTGGTCCACGCTTTCGACCACTGGTTGAGCCACTCGCGTCACAAACTGATCTCATTCTTTAGGTAGCGTTTAGGCTGGGGAAGCCAGAGAAAGCCGTTCGCAAGTCAGAATTCTGTTGCAATCTCACCTGCAAGTGTCGTAAATTGTCCTTTCGACATCATCCCGATTTTTGAAAATCTACTGCTCCATAAGAATACGGCCAGCAAGGAGACACCGTGCCCGATATTATTCATTACGCCATCCCGGGATTCATTGTACTGATGGTCGTCGAAGCGATGGTGAGTTCCGCGCAGGATGCGCAACTCTACGAGTTGAAAGACACCGCGGCCAGCCTGGCCATGGGCATTGGCAATGTGATTATCAAGCTGCTCATCAAAGTCCCGATTTTCGGGGCCTACATGTTCGCGCACCAGTTTGCAATCTTCGAAATCGGCAATGGCTGGCAGGCTTGGCTGGCGTTGTTTTTTCTGGAAGATTTCACCTACTATGTTTTCCACAGAATCAGCCACCAATGCCGTTTTTTCTGGGCTTCGCACGTCAACCACCACTCTTCGCAGCGCTACAATCTGTCAACCGCGCTGCGCCAGACCTGGACCGGAAATCTGACCGGATTCGTGTTCTGGCTCTGGCTACCACTCCTCGGCTTTGACCCGCTGATGGTGATGACCATGCAGGCTATCAGCCTGCTTTATCAATTCTGGATTCACACCGAAACCATCCGCAAACTCGGTCCGGTCGAATGGCTCCTCAACACGCCTTCGCACCACCGCGCGCACCACGGCAGCGACACCAAATACCTCGACCGCAATCATGCTGGAATTCTCATCATCTGGGATCGGCTGTTTGGCACCTTCCAGGTGGAAGAAGAAACCGTCACCTACGGACTTACCCAGAACATCAGCACGTTCAACCCGATCAAAATCGCAATGCACGAATGGCAGGCGATTTGGCGAGACCTGCGGCAGCCTAACCCGGTGGCGGTCAGGCTTGCCTACGTATTCCGGGCGCCAGGTTGGAGCCACGACGGGTCGAGAAAAACCGTGAAACAGATGCAGCAGAAATTGACCTCAGCCGCCCGCTCGCCACTTTCAGCGCAAAAGGAGACCGCATGAGCCCGGAAAGCGTCCTGGACATCGTCCAGCAAATCTTTCAGTACCCACTTTTCACCGTCAAACAAACGACCGTTACGATGACCTCGCTTTTTATGGTCGTCCTGCTGATGCTGGCGTTTGTCGTCGCCTCACGGGTTTTCGTGAAGTCTCTGCTGGTCAAAGCGCTTTCCAGGACCAAGCTGGACGAGGGCATGCAGTACACCCTCACCCGCTTTTCGCACTATATCGTGTTGGTGGTAGGCGCTATCATCTCCTTCCAGTTCATTGGCATCGACCTGAGCGGGCTGGTGGTCGTCTTCGGTTTCCTTTCAGTCGGCATTGGATTTGGGCTGCAAAACATCACATCGAATTTCATTTCCGGGCTCATTCTGCTGATCGAGCGTCCCATCAAAGTCGGCGATCGGGTTGTTGTCGGCGAGACGGAAGGCGATGTCGAGGAAATTCACATGCGCTCGACCGTCGTCCGGACGACTCAGAACATCTCCATCATCGTGCCAAACAGCGACTTCATTTCAGCGCACGTGGTCAACTGGTCGCATCTCGATCCGAAAGTGCGGCTGGATGTCGCGGTCGGGGTTTCGTACGACTCAGATCTCGATCTCGTCATGCAGTCGCTGCAGGAGGTTGCGAGAGAATCAGAAGCTGTCCGAGACCAACCCGAATCCGAAGTGCTACTGCTCGAATTTGGGGACTCTGCCTGGAATATGGAGCTGCGCGTCTGGATCGATGACCCGAAGCAGCACTGGCAAGTTAGGTCCGCGCTCAACTGTGCCGTTGTGCGGAAATTCAAGGCCAACGGTATTGAGATTCCTTTTCCACAGCGGGATTTGCATGTGCGATCTGGCGCTATCAAGGTGGCCGAATGATGCCACTGGCGGTGGACGGAACGGCATCGCATGGTCTCGACGGATTCGATGAGATAGGAGCCATTCTACGGCTAAATTAAACCTGGCTCTTTGCGGAAAATCAAACTCTTGAGCGTACATTAAACGGTAATTACACACTCTCATAAAGGAGGTAACCAATGCGATCTATCAAAAGAGCGACACTGCTGCTGCTGTGTTTCGCAACAGCTCTGGTCGCTGACACAAAGCAGGAAACCACCACCAAGGCCAAGATTGGCGGCACGCTGGGCACCCTGGCAAAAATGACCGGCGCCAACAAACCCTTGCGCCAGGTGCAGTATCTCAAAGGCGACATCCTGCGTACCGACCGGCTGGACAAGAAGGGCAAAGTCGTGGAGACACAAATGGTCGATTTGAAGCGCCGGGTCTTTGTCACCATCAACCACAAGAAGAAGAAATACAAAGAGATGACCTTCGAGCAGTGGAAAGAAATGCTTGAGTCCGGCCTGGGCAGTATCTTTTCCGGTGGCGGTCAGGGCGAGCCTGGAGAAAGCGAGAAGCCGGAAGCAGAAGTCGATTGGACATTCAAGCTCGATATCGATTCACCTGGCCAGGACCGCGAAATCGCAGACAAGCATACCGAGTTGACCAACCTGAAACTCACGCTCGAAGCAGAAGTAACCAAGCACGAAGAAGGTAAAGAGCCCCAGAAAGGCAAAGGTGGCATGATTGTCAAATCCAGCAACTGGATGGCAAAAGGCAACAACGAAATGCAGGAGTTTGGCAAGAGAATGGCTGAGGCGCTCGGCTTTGGCCCGGGACAAACCGGGCTCATGGGCATGTTGACAAAAGTGCTGCAAAACAATGAGCAACTGGCCGCCGCGATGGAAAAAATGCAGGAAGAAGGCGACAAGCTCGAAGGCATTCCCATGGAGACCACGACGACCTTCGAGTACTGGGGCGAAAAAATAGGCTCCGGCGAGGGTGACAAGCAAGAGGCCGAAACCCCGAAGTCGGTGAGTGGCCTGTTCAGCAAATTCGCCAAAAAGAAAATGAAGAAAAAAGACGGGAAAAAAGACGCGTTGATGACCACGCACATGATTGTCAATTACCACGACAACTCAACGCTCGACCCGACGCTTTTCGACATTCCTCCCTACAAGAAGGAAGAATACACACGCAAGTAGATCCCAAACGGCTCGCTTGCTTCGCCGCAAGCGAGCCGTTCATGTTTCAACAACCTCACCGTTGAGCCCTCAACAACCGATAAAAGCAGCGCCCAAAACTCCGGCTGAATCGCCGAGCTGATTTTTGACGATCGGCGTCGCGAAGTAGTCACAGAAAATCCGCTTCTCAACTTCGGCGACACCTGCTTTGTACAACTCCACAATATTGGAGAGCCCACCACCGAGCACCACCACGTCCGGATCGAGAACATTGATCAGGTTAGCCATGGCCCGCCCAAAATTCATCCAGAACGCTTGCACAAAAGCAACGGCGCGCTCCTGACCACTTCGGAAGTCGGCGAGAATGGCTTCAGCGGATTTGTGTTCAGCAAACTGCTCAAAATAGCGCTCCTGCAAACCGCCGCCGCTGATAAACCTCTCGATGCAGCCACGCCGACCGCACCAGCAGGCAGGCCCATTCGGATCTATCGAAGTGTGGCCCCACTCTCCGGCAATCGCGTGTGGCCCGGCAAGCACGTTGCCGCGATAAATGATGCCGCCGCCGCAACCAGTGCCCATGATGACTCCAAAAACCAAATCGTGGTCGATTCCTGCGCCACCTTTCGCCTCGGCCATAGCAAAGCAGTTGGCATCATTCTCCATAGCTATTTTGCGGCCAAGCAAGGTCTCAAGGTCATTCTTGAGCGGCTGGTCGTTCAGGCACAGCGTGTTCGAGTTTCGCAGCAAGCCTGAACGCGGGGAGATCGCTCCCGGCGTGCCAATGCCGAGCGTGTGCGGACGGCCTGCAATCTCGGATACCATTAAGTCGTACAGCGTTTGAAGGTTGGCCAGGATGTGACGGTAGCCTCCCTCCTGCTCTGTCGCAAGTCGCTCGCGCAGCAGTTGACGATTGTTATCGTCCAGCACCACGCCTTCAATTTTTGTTCCGCCAAGGTCGATACCAAGTTTGAACATATTCCACCGGCTATTGATTTTGAGAATCGATTTACTAAATTAGCTCTTGCATTTTCATAATACAAAAACTCAAACAGATGTGCAAGATGGCTGTTCACTGCCAGGCCATCATCCCAGTCGGAGAGCGACCATGAGCAGAGCAATCAAAGGGGCTTTTCTATTATTGTTGGTCATGTTGGTGGGCGCAAGCGGCCAGGCGCAAGACAGAAATGAAGGCTACAAAACCGTTGCCCCCAGGGCCGGTGAACGCTGCCTCGTCTGCAGAGCGCCACTGAATGAAACCGATCTGGTCTTGCTGGTTCGTGGCCGGCGCGTACCGCTAAAGCGCGCCATGGTCGATTCGTTCATGAGAGATCCCGATGCCTTTTTTTCAGAACTCCAGCCAAAGGGTGCGCTGTTTCACGAATCGCCGGGCGCAGAAGGCTCGGAGGTATCGGTCGAAACTTCAAGCTCATGGTTGACATTTGGGATTTATGCGGTGAGCGCATTGTTGTTCGCGGGGCTGAGCGGCTACCGTGCCGTCTCCAGAGGGTTGCCGGCCGTCAGTCATTTTTTCATTGGCTTGCTTTTACATTTGCCCGGCTACTTGTACGTTTTGACTAGGCCGGCCGCCGCCGGGCAGAACAGGATTCCGGCAGGATTGGGCAAAGTACCGGAAACACGACCGCCAGTCCCGTGCCACGGCTGCGGTAGCGAAAACCATCCCGCTGCGCGGGAATGTTCGGGATGCGGTAAGCAGTTAGAGCCTGTGTACGCCTCAGACGTTTCACGGCTCACGTGACTCGTCGGCGAAACTTGCTATGCGTAGATGGGAATGGGCCTCTGCCCTTCTCTCTACAAACATAAAGTGAAATAGGGTCAAATGCTGCGCGCACAATCACTCAAGACGAAAATCGTAGAAATCCTGCACTCGGGTAGCGGCGAAAACGAGCGGCCGCTTCTGCGCAAGAACAATGAAAGCAACATCCCAGGTCTGTTTATTATCGGCGACCTTGCCGGGGCGCCGGTCATCAAATACGCCATGGCGCAAGGCCACGAGGTTATCGAGCACATCTCCAGCCTGAACGACGCCGTTGTAAATGACAAAGACGTGTTCGACGTTCTGATTATTGGCGCCGGCGCTTCCGGTCTCAACGCCGCGCTGCAAGCAAAAGAGCGCGGCATGCGCTACGTGGTTCTCGAAAAAAACCAAATCGCAAATACGATTGAGAATTTCCCTGAGGGCAAATGGGTGTATGCGGAGCCAGACAGCCAGCCGCCAAAAGGCAAGCTCTGGCTTGACGGCGCCAGTAAAGAAGATCTCATCCAAAACTGGCGCCGCATCATCAAAGACAACAAGCTGGACGTCAGGGTTCAGGAGGGCGTGGAGGGTCTCGAGAAAGCAGGCGGCGTTTTCAAAGTGCGAACGGCAAAGGCCGAATATCGGGCGAGACGCGTCGTCCTGGCAACCGGTCAGAGGGGGAATCCACGCAAACTCGGCATTCCCGGCGAAGAGCGGGAGCAAGTCTACCACCGGCTTTATTCGCCGCGCAAGTACAAGAACGAAAACATTCTGGTTGTCGGCGGCGGCAATAGCGCTATCGAGGCTGCCGTCACCCTCAGCCAGCAGAACAAGGTCTATCTCTCCTACCGCAAAGGCGAATTCTCCCGAATTTTCAAAGACAACGATGCGCAGTTGCAAGCGCAAATCAAAGCCGGACAAATCGAGCCCATCCTGAACTCGGAGATCACCTCTTTTGGTGAGAAAGAGGCCACGGTAGCCGTTGCAGATGGGCGCTCACAAAAAAAACGCAAGCTGGCCATCGACCACGCTTTTGTGCTCATCGGCGCCGATGTGCCGCGCGCGTTTCTGAAATCGCTCGGCATTCGGATGGAGAACGAGTGGCAAGGCAGCCTGCTGCGCTCGACCCTGCTCACTCTCGCTGGATTCGTGGGACTCTCGGTGTTCGGAGCCAAACTCGGCGGCAGCCCAAACCTGCTCGGTTGGGACCTTGCATTCATGCCGGACTGGCTGGGCATGGCGATGGCAATTGTCTCGCTCGCCGGCCTTGTAGCTACCGGCGCGCGCGGCGACCGCTTCGCGTGGCTCGGCTTGTCATTCTTCATCTGGTACACCATCTATGGCGTCAAAGTCGGCAACGGCGAAGAATTCTGGCCGTTCACAGGATGGGGCTACAAACTGCTTTCCTTCCTCGACCGGCCCTGGTCATTCTGGTACACCGTCATCTACACCGGCTTGATGACCGGCTTTGGCCTGCAGGCGCTCAAACGGTGGGGCCTCGAACGCAAAGACCGATTTCAAATCTGGCGCTTCGTCAGCCTGGTGAGCTTCCAGTGGATCTTTTTCTTCCTGATTCCCGAGTACCTTTTCCAGGCCGCGGTTCAATATCAGTGGGTTGGAGAAAAACTCGCCAGCGACCCGACGTTTGCCGAGCAAGCGTGGCGCAGTTACGGCATCATTTATGCGTGGCCGCTCTTCTTCTACACTTTCTTCTACAACCCGCACCAAATCTGGATCGTCTGGGGCCTGCTGCTGACATTTGTGGTCATTCCGGTTTTTGTGCTTTTCAACGGCAAACGCTATTGCTCGTGGATTTGCGGCTGCGGCGGTCTGGCTGAAACGTTCGGCGACCGCTGGCGCCATCTCGCGCCAAAAGGCAAAGCAGCCGTCAAACTCGAGTGGATGAGCCTGATTGTGTTGATCTTCGCGGCGGTGGCAACGGTGCTGGTGCTCATCAAGGACATTTACGGCGCACTCTATTCGACAGCAGACCTCAGCATTTATATCTATCGAATTTGCGCGGATGTCTGGTTGGTCGGCATTCTTCCGGTAACGCTCTACCCGTTTCTTGGCGGCAAAATCTGGTGCAGATACTGGTGTCCGCTGGCAAAACTGATGGGACTGCAATCCAAGTTGTTCAGTAAGTTGAAATGGAGCAGATTCAAGATAGTCGCAAACGATAAATGTATCGGCTGTTACGAATGTTCGCGCAATTGCCAGGTTGGCATCGATGTCATGAGCTACGCCCTCAAACAGGAAGTTCTCGACAATGCAACCAGCTCGTGCATCGGCTGCGGAATCTGTGTCACCGCCTGCCCCATGGACACGCTGAGTTTCGGCTCTCAAAACACGATGCAATGATGAGTCCGGATGACAGGAGAATTCTTGCTCCTTTCGGGTATTGGTGTGACTTCTTCCGCCATTTTCTGTTTACAAATTACATTTCACTTCTTACTATCCAGCGGGGCTAATTGAAATGAATCGAATCGAATCGGCAGTACTCCTAGCCTTGGTATTTCTCATCCTGGGCGGCTGTTCGAAGCCAGAGCCCGGTCTGTCCTCGGCTGATCGAACGAGCTTCGTAGGGCGCTGGGCAGGAAATTACACCTGCCCGAAATTCCCGACGACACCAGACACGTTGATCATCGCCACCGCGAGCGAACCACTCGAATTCAGCATCACGATTCACTCCGGCCACTTCAACCCAGACCTCGTGACGGGCACGCTGACGCAGAAGCACGAAATCACCATACCCAAGCAAATCATGGGTGGCGCGCTCGGGACCGCCCAAATTACCGTTTCCGGCAGTGCTTTGTCTTTTACGCAAACCGGCTTCGGCGTCACTTGCACGGGGAATGACTACCACCTGTTCTGAAACCGGACGCTCGCTTGAAAACCTCGGAGGTTACCATGATCAACGAACTCAACTTGCTTCGCCAGACCCGCATTCGCCTTCTAAGCCTAGCCGAATCGCTGAACGAAGAACAACTCACAACCATCCCGGCCGGATTCAAGAATAATCTTCTGTGGAACATCGGACACGTGGTCGTGACTCAGCAGATGTTGTGCTACGGACTCGCCGGTCGCCCGATGAAAGTCAACGATGAATCGGTCTCAATGCTGCGAAAAGGCAGCAGTCCCGCGCAGTGGCAGCAGCCGCCTGACTTCTCAAAAATCAAGCAACTCATCCTGCCAGCGGTAGATGATCTGGCGGCAGATTACAAGGCGGAACGATTCAATGATTTCGAGCGCTACGAGACCAGTTATGGCGTAACCTTGAGTTGCATCGAAGACGCCATCCAATTCAACAATCTGCACGAGGGTGTGCATATCGGATACGCCCTGGCTTTGAGACGAGCATTGAATCAACAATGATGTTGATTTTAGCGCCGCGCTTGCTATCTTAGCGTGGTTCAGTTTACGCTTTTTGGCAGCGTGAACGTACTGTCTATGAAAAATCGCCTGTTCAACCGGCACACAAGCATCAAACACACTCGGGAGAAGACGTGAGCGAAATCAGAACAAAGACGCACTCACTCGAGACACTTTGCGTCAATACGATTCGTACCCTGGCCATCGATGCCATCCAAAAAGCCAACAGTGGTCACCCCGGCGCACCCATGGCCCTGGCCCCGGCCGCCTATGCACTGTGGACGGAGGTCATGCGCTTCAATCCGCGCAACCCGGCATGGCTCGATCGTGACCGGTTTGTCCTGTCGAACGGCCATGCCTCGATGCTGCTCTACGCCATGCTGCATCTCACCGGCTACGATCTTACTCTCGAGGATATCCGCAACTTCCGGCAGTGGGGCAGTCTCACGCCAGGCCATCCGGAAAGTCACTTGACTCCCGGCGTCGAAACCACGACCGGACCGCTGGGACAAGGCCTGATGAACGCAGTCGGCATGGCGATCGCCGAAGCCCATCTCGCTGCCACTTACAACCGCGACGGCCATGAAATCATCGACCACCACACGTTCGCATTTTGCGGCGACGGTGACTTGATGGAAGGCGCATCGCAAGAGGCTGCTTCGCTCGCAGGCCACCTCGGGCTTGGCAAGCTCATCTGCCTCTACGACGACAATCACATCAGCATCGAAGGCGATACCGCTCTCACCTACTCAGACAATGTTCAGGCCAGATTCGAAAGCTGCAATTGGCACGTGATCGATCTGGGAGAAAGGGGCAACGACGTGCTGGCGATCACCAGCGCCTTCAACGATGCAAAAGCAGTCACGGAGCGGCCATCGATCATCCTGCTGCGCACGCACATCGGCTTTGGCTCGCCGAGTAAGCAAGACACGGCCGGCGCTCACGGCAGTCCATTGGGTTCAGATGAAATCAAATTGACCAAGAAAGCCTATCACTGGCCAGAGGACGAGAGCTTTCTCATTCCCGAAGACGTGCGCGGCCACATGCGGACCTGCGTCGGCAAGGGCGAGCGGGAAGAGTCGGCGTGGCAACAAAAATATGATGCCTATCGCGCCACTCATCCGGATCTTGCTGCGCGCTTGCAACAAGCCCTGGCCGACTCCCTGCCGGAAGATTGGGCTGATAGCCTGCCAACATTTTCTCACGAAGACGGCGGACTTGCAACGCGCTCCGCCTCCGGCAAAGTGATCAACGCCTTTGCGGAGAAGTTGCACTGGTTTGTCGGCGGCAGCGCCGATTTGGCGCCATCGACAAATACAATGATTAGCGGCGTGCCGCTTTTTGCAAAAAACCAGTACCAGGGCAGAAATTTCGCATGGGGCGTGCGCGAGCATGCCATGTGTGCGTGCTCGACCGGCATGGCGCTGCACGGCGGCGTTCGCCCATTCGTAGCGACTTTTTTTGTGTTCACGGATTACGCTCGGCCGGCGATCCGATTGGCCGCGCTGATGAACCAGCCCGTCATTTACGTCATGACTCACGATTCCATCGGACTCGGCGAAGATGGACCGACACATCAACCCATCGAACACCTTGCCGCCCTGCGGGCGATGCCGAACCTGCATGTCATTCGGCCCGCGGATGCTAACGAAGTGGCGTTCGCCTGGCGTTCCGCACTGGAACGCAAGGATGGACCAACCATGCTGGTTTTGACCCGTCAAAAACTGCCCACTTTCGACAGAACCAGGTTCGGCGCCGCGGATGGCACACTGAAAGGCGGCTACGTTCTCTCCAAAGAACAAGGGGAATCACCAGATGTCGTCCTGCTCGCCACCGGCTCGGAAATCGCGCTTGTCATGGAGGCGCAGAAGGAACTGGCGAAAGAAAAAATCGATGCTCGAGTCGTCAGCATGCCGTGTTGGGAGCTTTTCGAGAAACAGACTTCCGACTATCGCAACTCTGTCTTGCCCGAAGGCAGCAAAGCCCGTCTCGCGGTCGAGGCTGCCATCGCACTGGGTTGGCAAAAGTGGGTTGGCGACCAGGGGGACATCGTCAGCATCGAAACATTTGGCGCCAGCGCCCCGGCAGATGAGCTTTTCAAGCAATATGGCTTTTCAGTCGAGAACATTGTTGAGCGCGCCAAGCGTTTGCTTTGACATGAAGGCTCGTCATGAGTGCCGGTTGAAAGTGGCGCCGTAGCGGTCTGTCATTTGACATTGCCGTTCACAAATATGGAAAAGGAAACAAATGCCAACAGAACAGGAAATCAGGGACAAAATCCTACTGGACAAACGTCCCTGGGGATTTTTCAAACAATACGCTCACAACCAGCAGGTTACCGTGAAAATAATCACGGTAACGGAGGGCGGCATCCTCAGCTCGCAGTCGCACCAGAACCGCGATGAGCTGTGGGTCGTGCTCGACGCCGGCCTGAAAGTCGAGCTTGACGACAAAGAAATCTTTCCCGAGCCCGGCGACGAAATCGTCATTCCAAAGAGAACCGTGCACCGTATGTCCTGCGCCAAAGGCAGTTGCCGGGTGATGGAAGTTTCGTTCGGCGTGTTTGATGAAAACGACATCGTGCGCTATGAGGACGTTTACGGCCGCAAGTAAACGGGTTTGCCAGCAACAGAAAGAGCGCACTTCGGAAACCACGAGATGCGTTGACCATTGCCAGAATTGCCTCTCCACCATAGCCCTTTTCATATTTGTGTCGATCCGGAAAGTCTCTAATTTGTCATTCCCGCACGCTTCTAGCGGGAATCCACGAATGTGCCTTCAGCCTGGATGCATGCGGGCATGACAAAAGTCAGCCATTTCCAGATCGACCTTAATTCACGTTGAAACGGAGAAGGAAAATGCCAGCCACACAGGTAGAACACAACCTGGAAGATTACAGCTCAGAAATCGAATCTGCTGTTGCCGCGATAGATGAAAAGAACACGATAGAGCGTATCTGGGACCATGACCACACCGTCTGGCAGTCCGAGCCCACCGAAATCAGCAACCGCCTGGGATGGTTGCAGGGGCCGGAAGAAATGCTTGCCCGGTTGAAGGAAATCGATTCGTTTGTCGCGGAGGTCAAAGCTGCCGGCTTCACGCACGCGCTTCTGCTCGGAATGGGTGGGTCAAGTCTGGCGCCAGAGGTTTTCCGCTTCACGTTTGGTGTTCAGGATGGCTGTCTCGACCTGGCGGTGCTGGACAGTACCGACCCAGGCGCAGTGCTGGAACATGCCAATCGACTCGACCCGCAAAAGACCCTGTTCATCGTCTCCACCAAATCCGGTGGCACGGTCGAGACATTTTCCTTCTTCAAATACTTCTACAATTCGCTCTGCGACCGGGTGGGCGCGAACTCGGCCGGCGCTCATTTTGTCGCCATTACTGACCCGGGAAGCGCCTTGGAGAAGCTTGCAGCCAAACGAAGCTTCCGCAGAACGTTTTTGAACAATCCGAATATCGGCGGGCGGTTTTCCGTGCTGTCGTTCTTTGGGTTGGTGCCCGCCGCCCTCGTCGGTGTGGATATCAAGAAACTTCTTGAGCGTGCCCGACAAACGGCGACTGTCTGCAGGTCAGGAAACCTCGCCGAGAACGAGGGGGCACGTCTCGGTGTCTTGCTGGGGGAATTGGCGCTGAACGGCCGCGACAAGGTTACGCTGGTGGCCTCGCCGGCCATTCGTCACTTCGGCGCGTGGGCCGAACAACTGGTGGCCGAAAGCACGGGAAAAAAGGGCAAAGGCATCCTGCCGGTTGACCTTGAAGAACTGGGACCGCCGGACCTTTACAGCCACGACCGCGTTTTTGTCTCTCTCAAACTTAAGGATGACGAGATATTGCAAGCGCGACTCGCTGAAATAAGAAACGCCGGGTTCCCGCTCATTGAAATAACACTGGACGATGCTTACGATCTGGGCAAGGAATTCTTCCGTTGGGAGATCGCGACAGCCGTCGCCTGCGAACGACTCGGCATCAATCCCTTCGACCAGCCCAACGTGGAGTCCGCAAAAATCCTGGCGCGTCAGATGGTCGCTGAATACCAGGAAAAAGGTAGCTTGCCCTCCGATCAGCCCACGCTGATGACAGAGGCATTTGATGTTTTCAGCAGCGCCGCCATTTCCAGTGCGAAGGACGCGCTGTGGGAATTCCTGACAACAGCAGCGCAGGTGACCGTACCCCGCAATTACGTCGCGATTCAAGCCTACGTCCAGCCTTCAGCGGCAGTAGACGACGCGCTGCAAACGCTGCGCGGGCAAATCCGCGAGCGTACAAAACTCGCCGTGACCGTCGGCTACGGACCGCGCTTTCTGCACTCCACCGGCCAGTTACACAAAGGCGATGCCGGCAATGGCATCTTCATTCAGATCACCGCAAACTCACCGACAGACGCCCCGATTCCGGATGAACCGGGCCAACCGCAGTCAGCCATGAGTTTTGGCGTTTTGAAGGATGCGCAGGCTCTGGGAGACAGACGTGCTCTGCTTGAATCGGGGAGAAAAGTCATTCGATTTCACATTAGAACGCCCGTCGAAGAAGGCATCTCCAAGCTGGCTCCAGCTTAAACAAACGAGTGCGGTGGGGCCCGACGCGACGAGACCTGGCCGTGCTCTTTTGAGCTATCTACAGAAGCCAGGAGGATTTCAAAGCATCCTCTCAAGTCTCTGTTTTGCCGTCCGCCAAATTCTCAACACTCAATCACATTCACCGCCAGCCCACCCTGCGAGGTCTCTTTGTAGTGCGTCTTCATATCCTGGCCGGTCTGGCGCATTGTCGCGATCACCTGATCCAAAGTAACTTTGTGTGAGCCGTCACTCTGCATGGCGATTCTGGCGGCGTTGATGGCCTTTACCGCTCCCATGGCATTGCGCTCGATGCAGGGAATCTGCACCAAGCCACCAACCGGATCGCAGGTCAGGCCAAGATTGTGCTCCATACCGACTTCCGCTGCATACTCGACGTGCTCGTTGCCGCCACCCAAAGCCGCAACCAGGCCGCCGGCCGCCATGGAACACGCGACGCCAACTTCCCCCTGGCAACCTACTTCCGCGCCTGAGATCGAGGCATTCTTCTTGTAGAGTAGACCGATTGCCCCGGCGGTGAGCAAGAAGCGCAGAATGCCATCTTCAGTGGGATTGCCGGTAAAGCGATCATAGTAATGCAGCACCGCCGGAACAATGCCGGCCGCGCCATTTGTTGGCGCCGTCACCATGCGGCCACCCGCTGCATTTTCTTCATTGACCGCGAGCGCATAAAGATTAACCCAATCGATAATTGTGAGGGGATCGCGTAGCGCTTTCTCGGGATGTGTTGTCAAATCCCGGTAAATAAGGGGAGCCCGCCTTTTGATCTCAAGTCCACCAGGCAGAATGCCGTCGGTTGCGCAGCCCCGTTTGACGCAGTCCTGCATGACCTGCCAAATATGAAGCGTCCGAGCCCGGATGTCGGCTTGCGATTGCCAGCACTTCTCATTCTCCAACACGAGTTCATGAATGGCTAGCTTCTGCCTCCGGCACAGTGCAAGCAATTCGTCGCCACTGTGAAACTCAAAAGGTATGTCTCCGCTGTCATCGATGACTTTTCCTTCTGTGACTTCCTTTTCATCAAGGACGGCGCCGCCACCAACTGAATAAAACACCTGCGTCGCCAACTCTTTCCCCACTGCGTCAAACACGGAAAAGCGCATACCGTTCGGGTGCGCGGGCAAAATCTTGCTGAATGAGAAGCGTAGGTGTTCCTTTTCAACAAAGACGATTTCATGGTCGCCGTTCAGTAGCAGGCGCTCCGCGGAGGCAATTTTCTCGAGCCGAGCTTCCACCTGCTCTGGATCGACCGTCTCCGGGACACTGCCTTCCAGGCCGAGAATCACGGCCTTGTCGGTGCCGTGTCCCCTGCCGGTGAGAGCCAGCGAGCCGAATAATTCAACTCGCACAGCGACAGTTTTGGCAATAAGGTCGGCTTCCCGCAGTGTATCGAGAAATCGTCGAGCGGCTCGCATCGGGCCGACGGTGTGCGAACTCGACGGGCCAATGCCGATGTTGAACAAAGTGAAAATGCTGTTGTGTGGTAGCGACATCGATTCATCACCGTGGCTTAGTGCGTCCGAAACTCCGGGCGGCAAATTAGTTAAATCAGGCCAGCGAGTCAAGCTCGAACTGTCGCAAATCAGTTAGACGATGGGAGAAAGTACCGGAAGTTTGGTCTCGTACTTGACGGTTGAAATGACGAATGAAGTGTTGATCTTGTCCACACCCTGAATGCCGGTCAGCTTTTGAATGACGAAATGTTCATAGTCCTTCATATCTCTGACCGCCACTTTCAGCATGAAATCGTCCTGCCCGGAAATGTGGTAGCACTCCAGAACCTCATCGAGGCGGTTGATCTCGGCGCGGAACCTGTCCAGCGAAGACATCTCGTGCACGGCCAGGGAAACCGTGACGATCGCCAACATGCCGCGGCCGATTTTCTCGCCGTCCACCAGTGCGACGAAGCGCTGGATGACCCCGGCTTTCTCCAGCCGTTTGACACGCTCG
The DNA here is from genome assembly GCA_029261995.1 of Candidatus Zhuqueibacterota bacterium. Classification (GTDB taxonomy): domain Bacteria; phylum Zhuqueibacterota; class Zhuqueibacteria; order Oceanimicrobiales; family Oceanimicrobiaceae; genus JAJDAF01. The sequence continues at coordinate 302,866 of JAJDAF010000010.1, read as the reverse complement.
AGCATGCCCGCCGGCGAGATGCCGACATCTGAGGCCAACTGCGCATTTGTGATGCGGCCATTGGACTGCAGAATGTCGATTATTTTCCGATCGAGGTCGTCAAGATTCATGGTTTTGTCCCTGCTCGTGATTATCGAGTGAGTTGAATTTCGGGCTCAAATGGTTGAGCCGAGGCTGGCCCAGTCCAGGCCGACCTGCCCGGGATGAAGAATCACATCGCCAAAACAAAGCCGGCTCGCCCGCGCACAGCCTCGGCTCACTTTCTTGCCCAGATTCAGATAACTGGCCTACCCAACAATCCGCTCGAAGCGCGCTTGGAAGAAGCGTAGATACTCCGGTTCATACACCATGCGCAGCCCACGAATTTTCTCTCGCTTCAAGTAAACTTCTTCCACCGATTCTGCAACCACATCCATGTGGGCTTGGGTGTAAACCCGCCTCGGAATAGTCAGCCGAACAAGCTCGAGCTTCGGGTAATTGTGTTGTCCGGTTTCCGAATTGCGGCCGGCGGAAACCACACCGCGCTCCATGGCGCGAACTCCGGAATCCAGGTACAGCTCAGCAGCCAGAGTTTGTGCCGGGAACTCGTCCTGAGACAGATGCGGCAGGAATTTCTTCGCATCCAGGAAGACACCGTGGCTGCCGATTGGCCTCACGACCGGAACGCCCATCGCGATGAGCTTGTCCCCCAGATACTGCACTTGGCCGATGCGAGCGCGCTGGTGGTCGTCCAGAATGGATTCCTTAATCCCAATTGCGAGGGCTTCCATGTCGCGTCCGGCCATGCCGCCGTAGGTGTGCAGGCCTTCGTAAACCACGACCATGTTGCGTGCCTTGTCAAAAATTTCTTCATCGTTGACAGCCAAGAAGCCGCCGATGTTGACCAGCGCGTCCTTCTTGGCGCTCATGGTGGCGCCGTCCGTAAGAGAGCAGATTTCCTTCACGATTTCGGCTGTGCTCTTGTCCTGGTAGCCTTTCTCACGTTGTTTGATGAAGTAAGCATTCTCGGCCACACGCGTCATGTCGTGAATGATCATGATGCCGTGCTTCTGAGTCAGCTCTCGTAGTTCTCTCAGATTACCAAGAGAAATTGGCTGGCCACCTGCCATGTTCACCGCCGTCGCAATGCAGACGTATGGGATTTTGTCCGCGCCGTGCTTCTCGATCAACGCCTGCAGCCTGTTCAAATCGACATCGCCTTTGAACGGATGCTCGCTCTCCGGATCGTGCGCTTCGTCGATAATGATGTCGGCGAACTGGCCGCCGGCGAGTTCCTGGTGAAGTTTGGTGGTGGTGAAATACATGTTACCGGGAATCACGTCGCCGCTCTTGATCAAGATTTGGGAGATGATGTGTTCAGCAGCCCGGCCCTGGTGCGTGGGTACGACATGCTTGTAACCGTAGTAGTCCTGAATCGTTTTCTCGAGATGGTAAAAATTCTCGCTGCCGGCGTAGGACTCATCGCCCATCATCATGCCGGCCCACTGCCGGTCACTCATGGCGGATGTGCCGCTGTCCGTGAGCAAATCGATGTAAACATCTTTTGACTTCAGCAAAAAGGTGTTGAAGCCGGCTTCGATGATGGCAGCTTCGCGCTCTTCGAGACTGGTCATTTTTACCAACTCGACCATTTTTATTTTGAATGGCTCCGCCCAGGAGCGTTTGCGTGGTTGTGCTTCCATTTTATGGCTCTCCTAACTTATTCTGAATGCTCATTGTACGGTATTCAAGATGCCGAATAATAATCATAAAAATAGACAAATACAGGAATAATATACAGTCATACATGCATAAATACAAATAAAATTTCACCAATGCCCGATTACTTGGAAGATCATTCGACAAGAACTTGCGAATACCGGATTCAGTTCGATGTGTATGAAAAGGCGATAAGAATGAATGGAGAAGAGAAGCAAATCAGATTGCAGGGCAGGCCGGATGCAGAATCCATCAGGCTGGCGGCTCGTCCGGCTGTACACTCGCGTCACATCCTCACAGCTTTGAGCTGGGCGCCAAATCCAAGACACTGGGCATCTTGATGCCGGACAAAGATGGAGTTATCGAGCGAGCCGGGAGCTAAACCAAGGCACTCTCAAAACCCGAGTCTTTCACGAACAGACAAGAAGACCTGGTTTCGTCAGCGGCATGCCTGACAAACTCAAACGAAGTCTTATCGCGCAAGCCAAAGATATTGATGTCGGCACGAGGCGCTGATGCCAGGTTTGCATCGAAAGAGCCTATCATGACATAAAAGTAAGTCATGGAAGGCAGCCGAGCCTGATCGCTCAGCCGATTCAGAAACTTGTACAAACGTTTTTCGTCCGCGCGGTCTTCCGTGGATGTAATCAGATTGATTTTGCCGTCCCAGTTCATCTGCAATTGCAGAGCAATGAGCATCGCCAACTGCCAGTTCGGACTCTTGTCTCTCAGCCAGAGATTAATCGTCTTTTGCATGCCAAACGCCACCCGCTGGTGTTGGCGCAAAATCACACTACCCATTCGGTTTTTGATGGCGTGCGTCATAAGTTCGGCAATGATCTCATCTTTGGACTCGTCACCGCCCAGGGTCAAGAATAGAATATTTGGCCGAAAAGCACCACCTTTCAAAGTTTGAATAACGAGCTTCGCGCCGTGTAGAAATTCATCGTCCTCAATAACAGTCGAGTTCACCAGAATATCTTCCTGCTTGATTGGCTGCAGCAAATCATCAAGCTCGGCTTCCGTTTCATCGACATTCTGCTGCTTGACGGAAAAGGCGAAGATGCTCCCCGAAGGATGAGTGATGCTACGAATGAACAGCAACGGACCAGACCAGACTTTCGGATCATCGATGGGCAGCAGCAGGTCGGGTTTCCAGGAGATGTGGTGTCGCGGAAATCTCATGGCTAGCCGCGATGCGCGCTCGGCCAGCACCAGAAACAGGCCACCCCGAATATCGCCCCATTTCGACTGCTGCAAGCCGCGGCGTTCCAACCAGAAATAGAGCCCGACAATCGTCGTAATCGCCACCAGGCTGAACGCGGCGTTAATCAAGAACATGATGAACGTGCAGCCGACAGCGCCAAGCAGCGGAATGAAACGGGGAATGCTGAACGTTGGCCGAAAGCTGATTATTTTCATCGATTGCTGGATGAATACGATGAGATTGAGCATCCCGTAAGTGATGAGAAAAAACATGGTGATGAGAGAGGCGAGATAGTTGAGATTGCCAATCGTCAGCGCCACGAGCACGATGCCGCCGGTAAAAACGATGGCGTTGCGGGGCTCGTTGCCGCGTGTTTTCTGAGCAAAGAAATCGGAAAACGGGATCGTCTTCTGCTCTGCTAGCGCCTGCAGAATTCGTGGTGCGCCCAACATGCTGCCCAACGCAGATGACAACGTAGCGCCGAGAATGCCGGCGATCACCACAGAGCCCCAGCGTGCTTTATCGACCATCACCATCTGATTGCTGCGCAATTCTTCTACGGTCGCTACTTTGGCGAGCATATAGGCAATCGCGACATAAATCAACATAGTCAGAAATATCGAGAACATGGTGCCGAACGGAATTGATTTGCGTGGATCCTTGAGATCGCCTGACATATTGGCGCCGGCCATGATGCCCGTGACCGCCGGGAAAAACACGGCAAACACCTGCCAGAAACTCGCGTCACGGAATTCACCATTCATAACAAAGACATCAACTGAATCCACCGGCGTTGCAAAGAACGAAAGCAGCGACAGGCCAATAACTGCCATGATCAGATACTGGATGCGAATCGCAAACTGGGCGCTGATGTAAGAAATGAGAAGCACGCCAAACCACGCCAGGGCGGAAATTCCAAACGGTGGCGCGTCCGGGAAGAGTCGCAGAATAGCCTCGGTGAAACCAATAATGTAGAGCGCAGCAGAAAGAGTCTGCGAGATATAGAACGGGATACCAATGCTGCCGCCAGCCTCCAGCCCTAGCGACCGCGAAATGATTGAGTACGCTCCACCGGCTCCAATACGAATGTTGGTGGTGATCGAGGACATGGAAAATCCGGTGCAAATCGTCACCAACTTGGCAAGCAAAATAATGATAACAGCGCCCCAGAAACCGGCATTGCCCACCACCCAGCCAAGGCGGAGAAACATGATCACGCCAAGTATGGTCAGCACATCGGGCGTTATGACGCCACTAAACGTACCAAATTTTCTTGAGGCGCCCTGCCGTTGCAGCAAGGGACGCAGTTTCATGCGCGCAGCACGATAGTGTACCTGGAATGATCTCATGTATAATATTGCCAGATGTGAGGTGAAGAAGATGGTGATGGGTCACAGGTTCAGCGGGCAAAATTATCAAATTGTAGCAAGTTTGTCAAGCTTTTATGTTGACAAGCTTGTCATAATTGGGCATATTCAGCACTATTATGCGAAGAATTACAAGCCTCAGCTTGCTTTTGCTGCTTCAAGTTTCCGTCTGTCTTGGGCAGACGAGCGAATCGCCGCTCAGGATTTTTGGTTACTTCCAGAACTCGTTCAACCACCAGACCGGGACCGCTGAAGATCCGGAGCAAAACTCGTTCAATCTGCAGCAGCTCAATCTCTTTTTCCAGAAAGACCTGGCGAAGAACTGGCGGGCCTTCGTCAATTTCGAATTCCTGAACAATTTTTCTTCGATTCGCCAATGGGGCGCTGGCAATCTTGAAGAGGCCTGGGTCAGGTATCGTTCCAATCCAAGATTCAGCGTCAAGCTCGGGTTGATGATACCAGCTTTCAACAATCTGAATGAGATCAAGAACCGCACGCCCATCCTGCCCTACGTCGTCCGGCCGCTCGTCTACGAAACCTCTTTCAGCGAGTTTATTGCTGTGGAAGAATTCACGCCGGCGCGTGCCTTCGTGCAGGCATACGGCTTCTTGCCGGCGGACGAAGCAAAGATCGATTATGCCATCTACATTGGCAATAGCCCAAACATTAGCACCATTGCCGACCAGGCACAATCTGGCATAGACACGACAGACACGTTCCTGGTTGGAGCCCGGCTTGGGCTGCGTGCCGCCGATCTCAAAATTGGCATCTCCGCAACGCGCGACAACGCCAATTTTTTCCGGGGGGCAGAGCAAATCTTGCCACGGGAAGTTCCAGCGTCAAAATTCATCGAGGTGCCGCGAACCCGGCTGGGCGCGGATTTCTCCTTCAACAGCAATCGATGGATATTTGAAGCCGAGCTTATCTCCGTGCTTTACGACGACGACACGCCGGAAATCAGTATCGATAAGCTTTTCTACTACGCCACGTTTGGATTCGACCTCACGGACCAACTCTTCGCCTATGCGAGCTACTGGCTGACCAGGCAGGATTTTACGGCTTTTAGAGAGGATGCACCGAATGCACCGGCCCTTGTCGTAGCCGAAGTAGATGTACGCGTGCCGACGCTTGGCGTGTCCTACCGTCTGAACGACAGAATTACGTTCAAAGGACAATTCGCAAGAGTCCTCATAGAAGAGGAGGTCAAACGGCTCCAAATCAGGGAGAACAACAATCTCAATTTTTATTCGGTTGCGGCTTCCATCTTCTTTTAGAGTCCAGACACTCCAGACCTCAACTCAGACAGACTTGTGATGAAACGGGTAGTGCTAACATTTGCGTTCTTGCTGACAACGGCTGCCTTTGCCCCGGCGCAGGTTGCCGTGATCGCAAACAAGAGCGTCCCCGTGGACACGGTCAGGAAAAGCAAACTGCTGGACTTCTACACGGGCGACATTCGCCTCTGGGGCAACGACGAGGCAGTTGTGGTCGTGGATCTCAAGCCCAGAAGCGACATCAAGAAACGCTTTTACAGATATCTTGGCAAACGGTCTTCCAGAATGAAATCAATCTGGCTGAAGAAAATGCTGTCGGGCGAGGGTGACCCACCCGAAGCCCTCAAGACGGAGGAAGATGTGCTGCACAAAGTGGGTAACACGCAAGGAGCGATAGGCTTTTTGAGCGCATCCAAAGTAGACAGCCAGCAGGTCAAAGTCCTGCTGATCATCCCCGCCTCTGCAGCGCAATAACACGTCTTGCCGCGACAAAGGGAAGGCGGACCGGACATGAATTCCACATGAATCTCAGGGACCTCAAGCTAGGCAACAAACAGATTTTGGGCTTTGCCGTGATTGTCGCCGTCATGGCGGCAGCAAATATCTACTCCATAAAAAAAATGGAGACCATTAAGGCCGAGATTGATGAGGTCACCTCAAACTGGTTGCCCCGGGCACTCGTTATTTCCGACATTCACGCGGGCACATCGGCCTTGAGAATCCGCCAGCTTCAGCATGTTTTTGCGACCGGCGACACGGCAGCCCTGAACCGGACTCGCGCCATGAGCGAGCTGGTTGACCTGATCAACGACAAGCTCGACACCTATGAGCGGCTCAAACAAGCATCGGCCGCCCAGGATCTGTACTCTCAGCAAGAAGGTCAACTCTATACCGCGGTTGACGAGAAATGGGAGGAATATCAGGACCTCAGCCTTGCGTTCTTTCAGTTGATGTTGGAAGGCGAAAAGTCGAGGGCCGTGGCTCTGCTAAATGGCGAAGCAGGGCTGGTGTTCGACGAGTTCACCCGAAAGCTCAACGGGCTGGTCAACGTAAACCAGAAAGATGCGTTTGACGCAGCAACTCGGGCTGAGGCCACGTTTAACTCGACGCGAGCCGTCGTCAGAACGTTGCTGCTGGTCACGATTGTACTTTCGATTCTGATAGTCATTGTTTTGGTTCGGTTGGTTACGGTGCCGGTCAGAACATTGCAGCAGGCGGCCGGCAATGTTGCCGAGGGCAATTTGGCTGTGCAGGTAGAAATCGCGGGAAAAGACGAAATTGGCAATCTTGCGCAATCGTTCAACAGCATGACCACTGCACTGCGAGAGGCGCGGGACAATACAGAGCAGCAGGCGGCCCGGCTCAAACAGCAGAACAAAGCCCTGGCCCGTACAATGGTCGAGCTTCGCAAAAGCCAGGAACAGCTCCTGATGAAAGAAAAGATGGCGGCGCTCGGTCAACTGGTGGCCGGCGTGGCGCATGAAATCAACAACCCTGTCGGAACGATAACGGCGTCGGCGGATGTCGCCGGGCGTTGTGTCCAAAAGTTCGAAGACTTCCTGAGTAAGAAAGGCAGCTCGGCGCGGAGGCAGGCCAATGATGAATCGACCAAAGTCCTGCGAATCATGCGCGACAACATCCGGGTAATACTTGCCGCAGGTGAGCGCATCGCAACGATTGTCAAAAGCCTGAAAAGTTTCGCTCGTCTGGATGAGGCGGAATATCAAAAGACCGATGTTCACGACGGCATCGACAGTAGCCTGACCTTGCTTGGCGCAGAGCTGTTGACCCGAGTAGACATCGAAAAAGACTACGGAGAGCTTCCCGAAATCTTTTGTTACCCGGGACAGCTCAATCAGGTCTTTCTCAACCTGCTGACCAATGCCTCGGACGCAATTGAACACGAGGGCGACATCAAGATTCGAACCTTTCAAGAGGGCGACAACATCCACATTGAGATTGCAGACACGGGCCGTGGCATCCCCGAAGAAAAGCTAAGCTCGCTGTTCGATTTCGGTTTCAATCAAGGTGGTCCGCGGGTGAAAATGTCGTCCGGCCTCTCGACCAGTTACACCATCATCCAGAAACATGACGGCGACATCGCGGTTCACAGTGAGGTTGGCAAAGGCACCACTTTCACTATCGTTCTGCCTGTAAAGTAGATGCGGAGACCGAACTACGCAGCGCTGACCTGGTACCCCGTTCTAGCGGTTGGCATTTCCATGATTGCATTTATCATGATCAAGACCGGCCGCGATGCTGTCTTCTTTCAACGGGAGGGTTTCAGACAACTCCCCGTCGCCTATATTTGGATCGCAATTGCGGCTGTGCCGGCCGCGATGATGCACCTTGGCGCCCTCAACAGATGGGGCGCCCGGAAGACCAGAACCGTGCTATTCTACCTGACTGCGGCACTATTTCTCCTTTTCTTCCCCGTCGCCGTGGCAGGAAGCCGCCTGTGGATGACCGTTCTATTTGTCAGTGTTCCCACCATTTTCGCCGCGGTCTTTGCGGGCGCCTGGCTTCTCGCTGGCGATCTTCTGGAAGGAGCTGATCCCGGACTCTTAAGACAGGCTTACAGCCGTATCGGCGCTGCCTCAATGGTTGGCGGCATTGTCGGAGGCGTCCTCGCCAAAGGCATTACTGCCCTGCTGCACCCGCAGTTTCTCTTCGCGGGCGGAGCTTTTTTCTTAGTCGCCGCGGGTCTGTTTGTAGCGAGGGCACACCGCGACAATCCGCCCGGAAATTACTCCGCCTTCGCCAGTTCAGATGATGAAGCGGATACCAGCAACAATTCCAGGCAGTCTCTTTTGTTCAGAGAAAAATACTTCCGAGTACTGGTTTGCATTAGTGCGGTAGCGACATTGGCGGCACTTTTTATCGACTTTCAGTTCTACGCCGCAGCAACAGTTACCGGCAATAATAATGCGAGTTTCTTTGCTGACTTCTACGTCATCGTCAATGCTGCCTCGCTTGTCATTCAACTGCTGGTGGCGCCACGCCTACAAGCCAAACTAGGGGTGGTCGGCGCGCTTCTGTTGCTACCATACGCGCTGCTTGGTGGCTCCGGTTTGTTCAATATCTGGACGTTTCTGCATGCCCGCACCCTTCTGAAGGTAGCTGAGGGCGGACTCAAGTCATCGATTCACCGGTCGATGTGGGAACAAGTCTATCTTCCAATTAGCCGCAAAGTGCGCGACATCGCCAAAACCGTGGTCGATGGCGCCGTCGCCAGGGTGGCGGAGGGCGTTGGCTCAGTGCTCATCCTAACCTGGCTCTACTTCAATCCACAACCTCCTGCTCAACTAGACTTCACCTGGCTGACCTGGGCTACCATGGTCACGCTCGCCCTTTGGATTGTTCTAACACGCTATTTCGGAAAACTTGGCTGTGCCGACATCAACCCAACTGAAACCTTGATCCGGCTGCCAGACGGCTGACCGACCGTCAGTTCCCTAGGTAAGGGAATAAAAAGGTAGGTTTGTTTTCAATAATTCTGGGTAGCTGCGGAGTTTTTTCAGTTGGCCTGCACAGGCGCTTCCCCTACTTGCTGTTGAGCTGCCAATCATACTCCAGATACTCAACTTTCACCCCGTTTTCAGACAAAAACCGCTGCGCGTCCGCATCGAGGTACTCTGTCACAAAATCGACGACACTCCCGCCATTGAGCGAAAAATCATCACGGTACCAGTTGAAAATCTGCGACAAATACAGGATGCCGTGCTCCTGGTCAAGCCGATTTTTTTCGGGGGTGTTCAGGAACTTTCTCGCAATCTGATCGAGGCGATCTTGGATATTTTCAGAAGTGTAGGCCTCGGAAGCCAGGCCGGGACAACTGACTGCGGCACAAACGAGAACAAAGTGCAACCGCACATCTTTGAACCGCGGAAACACTATCTTCTTCTCCAAATGGTCAAGAGAAACCTTCAAACCTGCAACCTGATGCATCTGGCTACCGAAGAACCCATCAACGTCCAATACGCTTGAGATGAGGTCGTAAGCGGTCGCGGGGCCGTGCTTGCGCCGCCTGCGCAGCGCGTCAGCCAAATCCCGACCGCGGTTGGGCTCCGCCCTTCTGCTGAGGATTTTGACCGTCGAATTCTCCAGCACCCCTTTGATAGCGAGTGCATTGTAGGCGTTCACCCAGAATGCCAGGGCTGCATCCGTACTATCTTCCGGGCTAAACTGCGCCGCTTTCAGCCATTTCAAATAGCTTTGAAAATTGTCATCATCGGCAATTCCATTGTAATCGACCAGGCCGCCTTTGACATGCCGCTTCAGAGCAGCATCCAGCAAAGCAGACCCGGACTTCTTTGCATCCTCCCCCGCGGCCAATACACCGGTAAGCCCGCCAAACATGGTCATCGAATACACCAGCATCAGCAAAACACCGCTTCTCATGTTCTCTCCAAAATATGTGAATTCAGCATCAACGTCCTGTGACACACATAATCTAGAACCCCCGACCAGACAACTTTATTTCACGCAAATGGTTCCCTGAAAGATGTTGACATTGGTCATTTTTATTATATATTTAGACTACTTTTTTTCACATAGAATCCACCAAGAGGCAACTGTTTCTTCATGGCAAATCTCTCTGATAAGGACATTCTTATCGCACTTCAGGAAGTACGCGACCCCCAGTCCGGGAAGGACCTCGTTTCCAACAACATGGTCAAAGATTTGCAGGTAGATGGCGGCCGGGTTCAGTTTACTCTGGAGTTCAAGAACCCGAATTTTGCGCACAAAGAAGCCGTCCAGAAGGGCGCAGAAAATGCAATCCGCGCCATCCAGGGTGTGGAATCCGTTGCAATCCAAAGCCGGGTAAACGATCCACTGCGGGTGATTCCCAGCGCGACTCAACCGGCGCCGGCGCCGCCACCACGACCGCAACCAGCAAAAATGGCTCCGAAAGCAAAGTACACGATTGCCGTCGCCAGCGGCAAGGGCGGTGTTGGCAAAACCACCGTCTCGGTAAACCTGGCGGTCTCACTCGCGCAGACGGGCGCCAAAGTTGGATTGCTCGACGCCGATATTTATGGCCCGAATGTTCCCATTATGATGGGGGTCAACAAAAAACTGCAAACGCGCAACAACCGTATCGCGCCGTTGCGACAATATGATGTTGACATGGTCTCTGTCGGCTTCATCGCGCAGGGCGATGCCGCGATCATCTGGCGTGGCCCCCTGGTTGGAAGAATGATCCAGCAGTTTCTCTCCGACGTTGACTGGGGAGATTTGGACTACCTCATCATCGATATGCCGCCCGGCACCGGCGATGCCCAATTGACTCTGACTCAGAGTGTGCCGCTGACCGGTTCGGTTATCGTCTGTACACCTCAGGAAGTAGCCCTGGCTGATGCACGCAAAGGCATCAACATGTTTAAGAAGGTCGAAGTCCCAATTCTCGGAGTGGTGGAAAACATGAGCTATTTCGTGGCGCCTGACACTGGCACGCACTATGACATTTTCGGGCAAGGCGGTGGCAAGGCGATGGCCAAGAAACTTGACGTCCCGTTTCTTGGCGAGGTGCCGCTGGAGCAGGCAACCCGCGAAGGTGGCGACAATGGCAAGCCGATCGTCGTTTCGACGCCGGATTCGCCGGTCGCAATTGCTTTCAGGAACATCACCGAATCGCTGATCGCCAACCTCACCAAAGAAAACGGCGATTCGGGACTCCTGAAACGAGTATTTAAAATAAACTAGAGAAGGGGGAAGTCCAAAATGGCCGGCCACGATTTGTCCGTTCGCCTGTGCGGTGTCAGGGGTAGTTATCCAGTTCCCGGCCAGGAATTTTCTTCATTCGGTGGCAACACGGCTTGCATCGAAGTGCGCGCCGGAAAGCACGTCATCATCATGGATGCCGGCACCGGCATTATTGAGCTTGGCAATCGACTCGTACCCGAAATCAAGGAACACGCGCAGAAATCGCGTGAGCCATTTGAAGTTACGATTGTCTTCTCGCATACGCATCACGACCACATCCAGGGTCTGCCCTACTTTGCACCTGCCTACCTCGATGAATGTGCACTGAACATCTTTGGAACGCAGACTTTCTCGCAGAGTCTCGAGCAAATTCTTTCGGGATACATGGGACCGCAGTACAGCCCGGTTGAGCTGGAAGAATTGCACGCCCGTCTGAGAATTCAACATTTAAGTGAAAATGATGCTCTGGTATTTCCGGCCGGCTCGCGAACTCCGGAGTTGCGCAAGAGAACCGAGGCAAAGCATACCGCCAGCGGTGATGTCGTGCTCGACCTGCTACGCAACTACGCACATCCGAAAATTGGCACCTACGTCATTCGAACTGCGGTTGCTGGCAAGAGCGTGGTTTATGCGACCGACACCGAAGGATACGTCGGCGGCGACCGCCGTCTGACCGAGTTTGCCCGCAATACCAACCTGCTGATTCACGATGCTCAATATGATGTTGAGCAATATCTGGAAACGCAGGGATTTGGCCACAGCACCTACAAGATGGCCGCCGAGGTGGCAAACGCGGCCAAGGTCGAGAATCTCGTACTCTTTCATCACGACCCTTACCACGATGACCACAAACTTCGGGAGATGGAGCATGCCGCTCAGGAATTATTTCCCGACACCACCGCGGGCTCTGAAGGGCAAACCTTTGAGTTTTGAGGCAGGACGGCCCGCCTTATTATACTTCCCGCATTCGCGCATGACCATCGCAACACCGCACGTTCACTTCAGACAAAGATCGTAAAATGAGCAAAGCAGCCAAAACGACGAATCCCAAGACTGTTTCCGCAACGCATGTCCAGATGACTGAAATCGTGCTACCAAACGATGCCAATGTCCTGGGCAACATTCTTGGCGGAAAAGTCATGCACATGATCGATATTGCGTGCGCCGTGGCGGCACACCGGCATTGTCGCAAACCGGTAGTCACGGCCTCGATGGATTCGCTGGATTTCCGGCACCCCATCAAAGTCGGTGAACTCATCATCGTCAAAGCGTCAGTGAACCGCGTCTTCAACACCTCTATGGAATGCGGTGCGAAGGTGTATTCGGAAAACCTGAACACCGGCAAGTGCAAGCATACCAGCACCGCCTACCTCACCTTTGTTGCCCTGGATGACAACCGCCGTCCGACCACAGTCGAACCGATGATCGTTGAGACCGATGACGAGCGCCGGCGCTGGGAAGCTGCTGAAGTGAGGCGGCATTTCCGAATCAAGCAAAAGCAGCTCCTCAGGAAACAAGGCTGATAGCTGCAGTGAGCTGCGGGAATTTTGCCTTGAACTTTATACCTGTTCTGACTATATTCGCATGACTTTAACGAATGCCATCAAGGGCGAAGCACTGGCGCTCGGGTTCGAACTGGTTGGCGTCGCGCCTGTTTCTCCGGTACCGGAACTCTCCTTCTACAAAGAATGGATTGACGCCGGGTACGCTGGCCAGATGGGCTACCTTGAGCGTAATGCTGACAAGAAGGCAGATGTCGGCCGGGTCGTTCCGGAGGCAAAGTCTGTCGTGGTTTGCGCCAAAATCTACCACACCCGGCAGCCGTTGTCCACAGAATGTCTTAGTGACGCTAGAGGCTGGATATCGAGATTTGCGTGGGGAGACGATTACCACGATCTGCTCACTAAGAAGCTCTTTGATTTAACGGATTTTATCACCAGAAAGAGCCCGGAACCTGTCAGGAGCAGACTCTATGTAGACACGGGACCTGTGGTTGACCGCGTTTTTGCCAAGTACGCCGGCATCGGCTGGTTTGGTAAGAATACATGCATCATCAATCAACAGATGGGCTCCTGGTTTTTCTTGGGTGAAATTATAACAAACCTGGACCTGGAGGCTGACTCACCGCCGCCGGACAGATGCGGCTCCTGCACCCGTTGCATTGAGGCATGCCCGACCGATGCCATACTCGAGCCATACGTGCTCGACGCCCGAAAATGCATCTCATATTTGACTATCGAGTTGAAGAACGAAGTGCCGGTAGATTTACGGGAAGGCATTGGCAACCACGTGTTCGGCTGTGACATTTGCCAGGACGTCTGCCCTTGGAATCGCAAGGCGACGACCACTGACGAAGAGGCGTTCCAGCCCAGAAATGAGTTGGTCAATCCAAGGCTTGAGATGTTAGCCCAACTGACGGAAGATGAATTCCGAGAAACATTCAGACGAAATCCGGTCAAACGCAGCAAATACCGAGGTTTAATGCGAAACGTGGCGATCGCGATTGGGAACTCCGGGAATTGGAACCTGCGTTCCATCGCCGAGAGGCTAGCTCGGAGTGAGGATCCTCTGATAGCGGAACATGGCCAGTGGGCCTTGAACACGCTGCAAGCGAATCAGAACAGGAAAACGAACGGTGCAGGCTAAGAAAGTAACCATCATCAACGAGGTGCCCATCTTTCCTCTGCCGAATGTGGTTTTTTTTCCTAAAACCCTGATGCCCTTGCACATCTTTGAATTGCGCTACCGCAGGATGGTCGAGGACGCGATCGCGAATGAGCATCTGATTGCAATCGCACTGCTCAGAGACGGTTGGGAGGCGGATTATTTCGGTACGCCCGAGGTACACCAAACCGTCTGCGTCGGCAAAATTCAGCATTCGGAAAAGCTGGAAGACGGCAAATACAACGTCATGCTTTATGGTGTGAGCCGCGCCGAAATCGTACGTTTCGTGCAGCATGAACCCTACAGACTCGCCCGGGTCAAGTATCTGCCGGACAGCCACTTCGACCAAGAAGAGTTTGACGAAAACCGGGAAACTGGGATCTACATTTCTCTGGTTACGAAATATCTGAAAGACATCGGGGTCGATAATCTCGATGAGTTGAAAAAGCTCAGAACCCACTCGCTCGAGGCGATCGTCAACCAAACGGCATCCTTGCTGGATTTCACCACGACCGAAAAGCAAGGGCTTCTGGAAATCGACAGTCTGCATGCTCGCCTTGAGCGCCTGAAGGAGATGTTAGAGGGTCGGCTGTCTGCTCTCCAGATCACGAGAAACATAAAATTTGTGCCTAAAGATCCAACCTGGAACTGATTGATGACTGTCGAATTCATTTGCGAACAATGCGAACGTGATGTCATGCTAAACGTCGCCAGCCACGACGACCACGCATGCCAGTACTGCAAAACGAAGTATGAGATTTCCCCATCAAAAAGCATGCGCGCAGGGGGAAAAGTAGACCACTGCCTGAGCTGTGACAGCGACCAGTTCTACGTCCAGAAAGATATTAACTCCACTTTGGGGATCGCGATCTTCATCGTTGGCGTCATTTTCAGCTACCACACTTACTTCATCAGCCTGGCCGTGGCCACGCTGATCAACTTCATCCTGTACAAGGCCCTCGGGACAGTGACCATTTGTTACCGCTGCCGGGCGATCTACCGTGGATTTGAGGAGGATCCGGCCCACCGCGGAATGGATCGCGACCTCGCCACTTCCCTAATGGATGAACAGGAAAAAGACGCAACCGTGGACAAGCCTCGTGCGGCCGCGGCAGACAAATCAAACACTGTTTAGCAAAGGAATGAGCTTCATGCTGACAATCACGCTCAGATTCTTCGGTCAGTTGCGAGAACTTACCAACACCGAGGAGACTCCCATTCAAGTCAAGGAAGGCACGAGGATCGAGGACCTCATCTGGTTGGTCGGGGAGCGCTTTCCAGTCACCAAGGAGCATCTAAAAATCGTCAGCTTCTCCATAGACAACGAATATGCAGCCAAAGACGCCGTCCTGCGAGAAGGCAACGTCGTTGGCCTCCTGCCGCCCATCAGCGGAGGATGAGATGATCGAATTGACCAACGAGAGTATCAATAGCGAGGCCATTCTCGCGAAGATGGAAGACCATGCCACAGGCGGTGTGGTGTTATTTCTGGGTCGGGTTCGTGACCATGCCGAGGGCCGTCAGGTTGAAAGGATGGACTATGAGGCCTACTCAGAAATGGCCCGGGTCAAACTCCAGGAGATCGAAAACCAGACCCGCGCGAAGTGGCCGGTCAGGAAAATGGCAATTGTTCACCGCACTGGGACGCTTAAGCTGGGCGAAGTCAGCGTAGCCATCGCGGTTGCCTGCGGCCATCGCGGTGAAGCATTTGAAGCCTGCCGCTACGCCATTGACACACTCAAGGAAACAGTCCCAATCTGGAAGAAGGAACACTTTGCAGACGGCGCAGCCTGGGTCAAGGGCGTTCAACCCAAATCAAAATGTCAGGAAGGTGATTCCAAATGATGGTTCAGTTCAGTATCCTGCCGGTCGGTGACACGCACCACATCAGCCAGCCGATCAGCAAGGCGCTTAAAATCGTGCATGACAGCGGTGTCGAGTACCGGTTAACGCCGATGGGCACCCTGCTGCAAGGCGACTGGCAAGAGGTCATGGCGGTCATCAAGAGATGCCACAATGCGGTACAGGAAGATTTTGACCGCGTGATCACCCATATCAAAATCGACGACGTCAGAAACAACGAGCCGACTTTTGACCACAAGCTCGAGGCTGTGCAGGACAAGAGCGGCTTGGAACTCAACATCTGAACCAGAGAAAACATCGAAGATGAGTAAATATCGTCAGCATTTTTTTGTATGCACAAACCAGCGGCCGCCGGTCGTAAAACCCTCGTGCGGCGTGCAGGGCGCTCCCCAAATCCTGATCAAACTAAAGGAAGAAATTGAGAAACGCGGCCTTCTCGAAGAGGTCAAGGTCACAGCGACTGGATGCCTTGGACCTTGCGAGGACGGTCCGGCCATCGTTGTCTATCCGGAAGCCACATGGTACAAAAACGTCAATCTGGATGATGTTGATGAGATTGTCGAGCAACATGTCATGCAAGGCAAGCCGGTCGAACGCCTTCTCTACCAATGGGCCGAAAACACACCCTAACATTCTGGAGGAACGGATGTCATCAAAGAACTCGAAGGTTCTGATGGTTGTTGCACACCATAATTTTCGCGATGAAGAATATACCTCGGCACGCCAGAAACTCGAGAGCGCGGGTGCGCAAATCACGGTGGCATCGACAGTGACAACCGCGGCCAGCGGTTCACAGGGATTGAGCATTGACCCGGATCTTTTGATCGACGATGTGAATTCGGGTGATTATGACGCTGTCGTTTTTGTTGGCGGTACAGGAGCCAGTCAATACTGGCATGATATGAAAGCACATGAGATCATCACCGAGATGAACGCTCGAGGTTGTATCATCGCGGCCACCTCGCATGCACCCGCGACAATTGCGGCCACCGGTCTGCTCAAAAACAAAAAGGCAACGGGCCACGTTACCATATTCGACAAGCTCCAGGTTGCCGGAGCAGACTACACCGGCAGCAAACTTGAGCAAGAAGGCAACATCATCACCAGCTCGGGCGCCAACGCGGCGAAGGAATTCTCCGTGGCCCTGGCCGGCGCCATCTAATGTGATGATTTCCAAATAAGCGAACTCTGACAGGGTTTGATGTTAACCGTATCAGGCATAAAAAAGGTCGAAACCCTGTCAGAGTTTTGTTCGGAAAACTAGAAATCGTGACACTAGCAATTGAAAGCGGTATGCTGCCATGAACATCCCCGCTGAAAGATATAATTCTTACGGCGTTTTCTTGCAGGAGAAGTTTGGCCATCGGGTCCACAAAATTCCGATTAACGCCGGCTTCACTTGCCCTAATCGGGATGGCACGGTCGCTCAAGGAGGCTGCACCTACTGCAACATCGATAGTTTCACACCTGAAACTGCGCGAGTCAGAATCCCGATTCAACAGCAGGTGGAAGACAGCATCGCCTATTTGCGGGGCCGATTCAAGGCGAAGGCGTTCATCGCCTATTTTCAGCCCTACTCTAATACGTATGCGCCCCTGGAACGTCTGCAAGAGCTTTACGAACAGGCGTTGCAGCACCCTGAAATCATTGGCATCTCCATCGGCACGCGCCCGGATTGCCTTGATGATGACAAGCTCGACTATCTGCAGCAATTGGCGAGAGACTATTTTGTGACGCTCGAACTCGGCATCGAGTCCGCCAATGACGAGACTCTACGCTTGGTCAACCGCGGTCACGATTTCAATTGCACGGCACAGGCGTTCAGGAGAGCGGCAAACCGGGGCATCTATTTATGCGGCCATGTTGTTTATGGCTTTCCAAACGAAAACAAAGCCGAAATGCTGCGGACGACCCACGCTTTGTCGGAGTTGCCTCTGGACTTCATAAAGCTGCACAATCTACACGTTGTCCGCCACACAGAGTTAGCCCGACAATTTCGCGAAAAGCCGTTTCCAGTATTCGACTTTGAAGAATGGGTCGCCTTCGTGTGCGAAATTCTGCGACATCTGAATCCAGATTTCAAGATTGAGCGCCTTTACGGCGATGCACCGCAGGAACTGCTGGTCGCGCCCAGATGGTGCAAAGAAAAAAGCGCCGCTGAGGTTATCTACGCCATCCAGCATAAACTCAAAAAATTGGAGGCCTACCAGGGCCAGTACTTCGGCAAAGCGTCTGAAATCGCACCACAAGCCGTCATCGCAAAGGAGGAACAATACAATGGATGAATCGCAAAAACAGACCGCTAAGAAATGCTTTTTACTCACCACGCTTGGCGTTGTGGCCCTGTTGGTCATCGCGTCCATAATCTCGACGTTGTTGTCTAATTGACGCTGGAAGCTCACCTGGAGTAGCCTAGTAATGGAAGCACTTGTTCGAAATCTGATCAAAGAGATTGGGGAAAACCCGGAGAGAGAAGGTCTTAAGAAAACGCCCGAACGAGTAGCAAAGGCCTATGACCATCTGACCCGAGGCTACAAACAAGACCCCTGCAAAATCTTGACTGATGCACTTTTCACGGAAGAATATGATGAAATGGTACTGGTCCGTGACATCGAGTTCTACAGCTTGTGCGAGCACCATCTGCTACCATTTTATGGCAAGTGCCACGTCGCATACATGCCGAACGGCAAGGTCGTCGGCCTGAGCAAAATCCCAAGAATTGTTGATGTCTTCGCAAGGCGGCTGCAGGTACAAGAGCGCATGACAAGCCAAATTGCCGATGTGCTGATGGAGTGCCTGGTGCCGCAGGGCGTTGCCGTGGTTATCGAGGCACGCCATCTCTGCATGATGATGCGGGGTATTGAGAAGCAAAGCACTGTGGTCAGCACCAGCGCTCTGCGGGGACTGTTCAAAGACAATTTACCGACAAGGGAAGAATTCATGCAACTCATCAAACCACAACGTTTCGTCTAAATCCCAAACGCGCACGCAGGGAGGAATCATGGCAAATCTGACCTTTCTCGGTCATGCCGCGTTTCAGTTGAAGTGCGGCAATGACACAATCCTGTTTGACCCCTTTCTGACTGGGAATCCGCTTGCGAAAGCAAACCCGGATGATCTTGACTGTAATTACATCATACTCACCCACGGCCATGTAGACCATATTGGAGATGCGGTTTCTATCGCAAAACGCACCGGCGCCACAGTCATTTCCAACTACGAGATCGCGACCTGGTTCGCCGCACAAGGCATTGCGAGCCACCCGATGCATATTGGCGGCGCCTACAATTTCCCCTTCGGTCGCGTCAAGCTGACTATCGCACATCACGGTTCCGCCTTTGACGCGGGCGATGGCTTCATCTACATGGGCAACCCGGCCGGCGTACTGGTGACAATCGAAGGCAAGACGCTCTACCATGCCGGAGATACCGGCTTATTTTACGACATGAAACTGATCGGAGAAATGAATGCGATCAGCGTGGCCTTGTTGCCAATCGGTGATAATTTCACCATGGGCATCGACGATGCGGTCAAAGCTGTGGAATTTCTGAATCCGGGTGTGGTCGTGCCCATGCATTTCAAGACTTTCGAGGTGATCGACGTCAATCCTGACGAATTTGCCAGGAAGGTGAGCGCCATCGGCAAAAAGGCGCAGGTGCTCGCCGTCGGCGACGACCTGGAGTTCTAGCAGACTCGTTGCGAAGACTCAAGCCCGGCACAAGCGTGGCCGGTTGCTTTGTTGCCGGGAAGAACTGGCAGCAGGCATTCTGATGATATCGGTTCCGAAGCGCGCAACTGCGCTCAGTTTTCGACAGTCATGCGCAAGGTCAAATGGGGAGTTGGAGATGTGCCTTTGGTTTCACATCTCGAAATGAAGTTCATTCCACGCGTGAAGGCAGAAGCTGACTCGGGTTCATCTTCGCGCGATCAAGAACGGCGGAAAGGTTTGAAACCACTCTCCGCCGTGCATATCACAAGCTCTATTTTGAAGAAATGGACTGAGCCTACTTTCCTGCCGTGTAGTAGGGATTCTCTCCACTCGCGTGGTCAGTGATGTCCATCACGCCCTTAAGTTCGGGTATCGATTCCTTTAGCATGACGCCAACGCCTTGTTTCAAGGTCACATCCACCATGCCGCACCCCTGGCAACCTCCACCAAACCGCAGATAAGCGACATCATCTCGCACATCAGCCAACGATACCATGCCGCCGTGGCTGCGAATCGAAGGGTTGACACGGGATTCGAGTACTTGCTGAATTTTGTCAGCCAGCGGCCCTGTCGGTTTCGGAGGGCCTTCGGCCTTTACGTTGGTGACCTTGAAACCACTCTCGCTCAGGCCAGAAACAAAGTCAACCACGGCGCCAGCGAGCAGGGGTGCGCTATCCGGATCGATGAAGACTTTGAAGCCTTCCGCATCGATGACCTCGTCATTGTCATTTTCTTCGCCTGGAGCGACAAAACCGAGACCAAAATCAATCGCGTACGGTGTAACACCGCGACTGGCCGTCACGCGTAAACCGTGTCCCTCCCGCTCCTCGTCTCCAAGTATGGAAAGGAATTTGTCTTTGGCACTGGCCGTAATCGTAATCATCAGAACCTCCTAGCCACCAATTTGGTACATTTCAATTTTCTTGTTGTTTCTGGGTTTGTTTGTATGAGATGCTCGCACTTCTGAATATCTGTCAGTGCGCTTGCGCCACAGAGAACACAAAATTTCACGCAATTCTTCGTCTGTTGCACCATCGCGCATTCTGGATTTTATGTCCAGACCATCCTCAATGAACAAACACGTGTAGAGCTTGCCATCCGCGGACAGCCGAATTCGCGAACAATCTCCGCAGAACGGCTGAGATACCGAGGCGATTACCCCGAGTTCCCCGGCGCCGTCAGCGAACCTGTAACGGTTTGCCGTCTCGCTGCTGTAATTCTTCTCCAGCGGCACCAGAGGGAAGGTCTTGGAAACCGTCTCGATCAACTCCCGTGCGGTTACGACCTGGGCCATGTTCCAGCCATTGAGATTGCCCACGTCCATGTATTCAATGAATCTGAGAATAAGT
Organism: Candidatus Zhuqueibacterota bacterium; assembly: GCA_029261995.1. Lineage (GTDB taxonomy): Bacteria > Zhuqueibacterota > Zhuqueibacteria > Oceanimicrobiales > Oceanimicrobiaceae > JAJDAF01. The sequence continues at coordinate 282,029 of JAJDAF010000010.1, read as the reverse complement.
CCGTTATCCCGCGCAAACCTGACAAGATCAACAACCTCGGTATCGTTAACCCCTCTTTGGATCACAGAGTTCACTTTGACAGCCTGGAAACCCACGTCAGCCGCCCTACGCAGGCCATCCATGACTTTTTCCAACTGCAGGTGCCCGCCTGCCAGCTTTTGAAACAGGTCTGGCCGCAACGTGTCTAGGCTGGCCGTCACCCGGTTCAGTCCGGCGTCTCGAAGAATCTGCGCTTTCTCGGCCAGAAAATAGCAGTTCGTCGTCATGGCAATGTCCTGTATTCCAGGAATGTCATGCAACGCCGCAATCAGGCGATCAAGTTGTGAACGCAGCAACGGCTCGCCTCCCGTCAATCTTATTTTGCTGACGCCGAGTTCCGCAAACAGCCGCGCCAGCCGCGTGATTTCCTCGAAGCTGAGGATATTTGCACGCGGCATAAATTTGTACTGAAATCCAAAGACCTCTTCCGGCATGCAGTAGTTGCAGCGAAAGTTGCACTTGTCCGTAACCGAGATGCGTAAGTCACGCACCGGTCTGTTTAGTCTATCCCTTAGCATATCTGACGTCGTCTATTCATATTTCCTATCGCTCTCACATTCATGGCTTCGATGGTCGAATCTCAATCTCGCTAACCATCGCACGTTGTGGCAACTTAATGGCGTCCACCGTGATCTGTGCGACATCTTCCGCCTTCAGTATTTTGGTTGAGTCCGGCATGGGCAACGACTCGTGCACAAAAAAATGCGTGTCCACCGAGCCTGGACAGACAGTAATCACGCGTACGCCTGAATCTCGTTCTTCCAGCATGAGACATTTTGAGAATGCAAGCACGCCCCACTTGGTTGCCGCATAGCCAGCGCCACCGGCAAAAGCGTTCTTGCCTGCCAGAGAAGCCATATTCACCACCACGCTTTCGGTTTTGCGCTTGAGATGGGGCAAAGTCTCCCTGGTGACGATGAACATCGCGCGCAGGTTGACCTCAAACATGTCATCCCAATCTTGAGTGGACAGATCAGCAACGCGTCCAAACCGGCCAACCCCGGCATTGTTGACCAGGATGTCGATGCCGTCGAACTTGCCAGACGCCTCCTTGACGACTTCCCGAACGCGGCTCTCGCGGGTAATATCAGCTTCAAATGGCATGACCTTGCGGCCAATATCACCTGCCTGGCGCGCCAGACTCTGCAGGTCGCGGGAACTGCGGGAGACCGCGATCAGGTTGGCGCCGGCCTGCGCCAACTGCAACGCGATTGCCCTGCCAATGCCCTTACCAGCGCCCGTCACGAGTGCTGTCTTGTTCTTGATATCCATTTCCTAAATCCCTGTGTCGCGTTCCTATAACCAGAACGCATTTTCGATGTGTTTTAGACGGCTACCGCCGCCATCGATGTGCACTGCAATGACATCGAAGCGGCAGTCCTGTTCATCGATCTCCTTTTCCTGAAGATAACGCTCAGCCACCATGCCAATCTGCTTTTGCTTCGCCTCGGTGACCCAGGTTTCCGGCTCTCCGAAGGCCTCGCTCGTAGATGTCTTCACCTCCACGAAAACCAGAACATCGTCCTTTTCTGCGATGATGTCGATCTCTCCGCGCGCGAAACGATAATTCTGCTCCAGGATTTGATACCGGTGCGACCGCAAGAAGCTTGCAGCGCGAAGTTCGCCCTGGCGCCCAGTCCGATGTCTGCCATCAGCCATTTTCGAAAAGCAGAAGCTGCGCGTTGTTGAATCTTTTTGGATGAAAGGATTTGCGATGAATGGAGCAGAATCCGAATTTCTCGATGGCGTCAAGGTGGCCCTTTGTGGCGTAACCCTTATGGTGCGAGAAGCCGTAGTTGGGAAACTGCCGGCCGTAATCCTGCATAATTCGGTCCCGCGTAACTTTGGCGATAATCGATGCGGCGGCGATGGAGTACGACAGGCTATCGCCTTTGATGATGGTCGAGTAGGGAATGTCTTCCCGGTGGAAACTCCTGCCGTCAATGAGCAGGTGGTCGGGCTCAATGCCCAGGTTTTCGATGGCGCGGCTCATGGCGAGAAAAGAGGCTTGTAAAATGTTCAACCGATCAACCTCTCCCACGTCAGCAATTCCTATCCCGTGATATAGAGAGCCTTGCAAGATCATGCCGTAGAGATAGCTGCGAAGATCCTCGGCGAGCTTTTTGGAATCATCGATCATGGGAATATCCGGAACGGCTCGAAAGATAACTGCTGCTGCCACAACCGGGCCCGCCAGCGGCCCGCGACCAGCCTCATCCACACCGGCTACAAACTGCTTACCCGTTCCCCATTGCTGTCTTTCGTGAGCCAGCATGTTATCGATTCGCTGCCGTTCGTCAGCAGTCATTTCAATTATTTTCATCTTCAATGAAGAACATCCTTTGGTCTTCAAAAATGGTTCTCAATCTAAGCAATCCGGCGGCAAAAGTCAATACTGGCACCGGCATGGAATACGCTCCGGAACTCATAAAAACAAAAAGGCCACTGGAGGAATTCCTCAGTGGCCTTGAATTAGATCAAAACTCTTCAATCGCGTGCGAGACGTTTGACAAGCTTGTCATACATCGCCTCGTATGACGTTTTTGCGATTTGTCGATAGAATGATTCACGATAATTGCGGGCCGTGCTGACGCCATCGATATCCATGTCATACACCTTCCAGTCGTTGTCCACCCGGTGCAGCTTGTAAATGATCTCGACCTGTTTGCGCTTTTTTTGGGCGATTTGCACGACCTTCGCCTTGCTGCCATTGATCTCCGGCTCATCATATATGTTCTTATCCGCCTTGTAGACCTCAAGTTTCTTCACTGAAGAATTTCGAATCAATTTCTGGAAGACATTGACGAAGTCAGTCTTTTCTATCTGGGAGCGCGGCTGCCAGTACTTGCCAAGCGCGATTCGGGACAGCTCTGTAAAATCGATGCAACCGTTGATGACATCTTTGAGCTGTTCTTTGGTCTCGACGTTCACACTGTCGCCGGCCTGCTCGATGATGTTCTCGACCTGTTGATTCCGCGCCTTGATCAGGTCAAGCGGCGACAAGTCTGTTGACTGGGCCTGGCCGCTTAACCCGGTCTGAAGAAGAATCATACCGGCCAACATCAAGAATATCTGCTTGCTTGTCTGCATGATGGTACCGCCTCTCATTTGGATTCTACCTGAGGTGTCTCCGGATAAAGGTCTCTTCCCACGGCAAAACTCAATTTCGCCAAAGCCACGTTGTAAGAATAGATATTTTTCAAATACTCTGTCTGCATCTGACCGTTTGCCTTGAACGCATCGATAAGCTCCTTGACCTCGCCGACTCCGATATCGAAAGTCATTGTGGCCGACCGCAGCCAGTTCTCGCTGGCCTTTAGAGCTTTACGACTCTCCAACATATTAGTTTCCGCTCGCCGGGTCGCCAGAAAAGCCTGACGCACGTCGAGCCTGATCTTCTCATCGAGCAAAATTGACTTCTGAGAAAGCGCGCCATACTCGGCCTGAGCCATCCGAACCTTGTCTCTGGTTTGGGTGTAATTCAGGTTCAGGTTGAAGCCCACAAGAATGCCGGGCCGGAAAAAATTCGTCGGGTTATGCACGAAAGGATTCTTGGAATCAAACCTGTCCTTCGCGAAATTGTACTTCACCTGGCCACCGATGAAGAATTGGGGAAAGTAGTCGCTTCGTGCAACGTTCACCAAAGCACGGCGGGCGCCCAATCCAGCTTGCAGTTGGACCACATCGGCGCGGTTTCGAGCCGCCAGACCAAGGTAGGCGTTGACATCCTCCAACGTTGCTTCAACCGGTTCCAGAAATTCATCTACGATCACGACTTCAACTTCGTCTTGAGAGCCAACGGTCAGTCTCAGTTTGTGGGCCGCAAGCGTGCTGTCATCAAGAGTCTTGCGCAGACGCTTGTTGACTTCGTACTTAAATATTTGCAATTTGAACAGGTCGGTCTGGCTTACTTCTTCGGAGCCTTCATCCAACTTTTCCTCAATTTTGGCATCTGCCTTGGTGACCTCCCGGCGGGCATCCTCAGCCACGGCAATCAGCTCGCGGGCCAATAACAAAGACCAGTACGCCTCCCTGACACTCAGCAGGACGTGACTCTTCTCTTTATCCAGACTGGCTTGGTCAGCGCTGACACCATAGCGTGCGGCACGTTTCAAATTGCTCAATTTTCCAAACGTAAACAGCGGCTGCAGCAGACTTAGCTCAAACTCCGTGTAATAACGCAGACCGTTGAGAGTGAAGTTTGTATCCGGAGACACATGCACATCGTCAAGCGCAAGGCGCTCGTTGTCAATCCGTGCCCGAGAAATGGGACCCCACACATTCTTGAGTTCAAACTTTGGGAGAATTGCGGCGTGCGCAGCTTGCGATGCCCTGGCTTCCGAAAACTGCACATTGGTGCGTGCTTGCTTGAGTTGGTGACTGTTCGCGATGGCAAGGCGCTCGCACTGTTGGCGAGTCAGCCGCAAGGAGGACTGCTGGCCAAAAGCGCAGACATGTGAAACAAGGGCCAAAGCAACTACGAGCAAGCCAGCAAGGTGCACTCGACCCATCATTCGGCGTCCAGGAATTTGGCCACGCCAGAGCCTGCAACTGCATGTTTCAGCGCTCGAATGTCATCGTAATCGGCGTGGGCCTTCGAGTGAGTCGAATTGGCATCCGACAGAATCCCAATGCCGATTGCCTTATCCGGCGGCTCGCTGCCAAAGGTCTTCTTGTAAGCTTCGTAGGCATCGAAGACGTAGGTTCGCCACACTCCCAGGTGCTCATCACCGCTCTCGGCCACGACATTCCACGGACGTCCGGTACCGCTGCGCCTGGTGGCGACACCCACAGGCAGGGTCGTGCTCCAGACATACTTCACGGACTCGGGAATTAGACCAAATTTCTTCTTGAAGATGAAATAGACCGCAGCAGCACTGTCATTGGTGCGGCCGTAGCGCTCATCGCCGCCGGTCGGCATATGTCTGCCGCGCCAACGAAAGGAAACATAGCGGTATTTTTTTAGATTCCAGCGGACATCCTTGCCAAGTATCACGGATTCGCCGCTATCATCTGCGGCAAGATAACGGTTGCCATTCTCCTCTATCACCACGTAGGGCTTGTGTTTGTCCTCGTCCTTGCTCTTCCAGGTCCAGTGAGCTGGCAAACTGCCAGGTTTGCTGGATTCGAAGTCTTCCAGAGCGACGTAGCCATCGTCACGGAGTTCAGCGATGAGGTAGCGGAATGAGTAGTCGTCAACAGCATCATCGCATTTCGTGTAGTAACGGCGCAGCAGGGATTCACCGCCACTCTTGATGTTGGTAATTTTCCAGGATCGGTCGGGCTGTTTCAACATGAAAAGAGTAAATTTGTCGCCATTACCGGTGGCGTCAAGCGTATAGGTCAGCTTTGTGAAACGTTCACGGACATCCTTTGCGATGAGACTGAGGTGCCCGACACTTGGGCTCTGGTCAATGTTCGGCATCCAGCGCCCGAGTTCACGAGCAATCGAGCTCACCAGCGCAGTCTCGAACTCCGCCTTTTCGAGCTCATTCAGCTGTCGCCAGCCCTTTTGCAGGACCTGCGGCGCCAGTCGCTCGATATCAAAGGCCTCCTGAATGAGTCGCTGCCTCTCCATCTTGCTCGCTTTCTCGACTTTCGCGGAGTCAGCCAGGACTTCATTTAACCAACTCTCAAACATCCCCTGCGCATTCATGTCATTGAATCCGAAAGACTGCGGGACAGCCGCTTCGCAGAAAGATGCGTTGCACGCAAAGCAGAGTGCCAGAATGTGACTAAGTGCTTGTCCTGAATGCGAGAAACTCAATGGAAGTACCCTGTTTTGAATGTCAAGCAGCATTCAATATCTGTGACTGTGGCAAATTTTACTGTTGTATGCTACTCAATATCTTGAACAGAGGTTCCAACAAACAACTTGGAAGGATGGATGGTTGCAGAGGAGAGACTGGCTGAACCGAAAGGGAGAGCGAACGTTCTCAGGTCCCCTGGCAATGTTCGCAAAGGGTTCCGGCGAGGTTGCGTTCTTTCATGCGCCGACGGTAGGCTTTGTAGGGTTCGCCGTTCCAAATCTCCCGTATGGAGCTGTCGTTGATGTTCCCAAAGACCTGGGTCCGCTCCCAATCGACGCAACAGAGCACCATATCGCCATTCCACAAAATCCACGCGCGCCAGTATGGGATAGTGCAGTGATGCGCAAATTTCCACTCCACATCGGAACTTGCCATCTCTGAAGTGTCAACAATATCTGGATTGGCCCGGTTGTCGAGCTGCCGTCCCTTGAAACTCACGCCCCGCTCGCGCCAGAATCGCTTCATGTCTTCAAGTTGAGCCTCTACTTCTTTTGTAAGGACAGCCCAGACTTCAATATGAGGATTCTTTGCGCCCAATTTCTCTTTGACCCGAACAAACCGCTCGATGTTTTCAACCACGGTCTCGAACTTCGGCCCCTGCATGATGTCGTCGTAAATCTGCTTCTCGACGCCATGCACGCTGAAGACGATGTATTCCAGGCCTGCCTCAATCAGATCCTGAGACTTTTCTTCGGACAGAAGTCCGCCATTCGTTATGATCTTGGTCTTCGGATAAAGCTTGCTGCCACGAACGGACCGGATGCTCTTGATGCGTTCGTGCATCTGCTTATCCACGAGTGGGTCGTTCTGCAAGTACGGACTCAGGACCTTGACGTTGTTGGCGACTGCTTCTTCGACGATCTTCTCGAAAGTCGCGTTGTCCATCCTGCCCTTGATCTGATTCTCCTCGCGCCCCATGGGACAAAAAACGCAACGAGCGTTGCAGCCGTACTGGGTCTGCACTTGTATGATTTGAGGAAATGATGGCGTGAAGTTGGTGAAGTAGTGGTATTTCACATACTCCATGAAAGGCACGGATGCGGCAGACGGCCCGGCCGGCATAAATTTTTGCTTGAGCCGTTTAACGCGACGATGCAGCGCCACCTTGTTCGAAGTCTCAATCAGCATTTTTCTCTACTCAGCAATGGTCAGCCCGCAATCTTCGCCATGAACCTTCGAGCTGACTCAACGATGCTGAACTGACTATTCCTTGAGAGAAGGTAGGCAACCGAGAGAGGTATTCCGACGCTTATAATGCTTAGAAAGAACATGAGCGCGGCATACACCGCAGTAATATTTCCGCCCAACATGATGAGCATGGCGCTGAATGAAAACAAATCCCGACGACCGAAGTGGTGCATGACTCCAAACAACTTCAGATACCACACTTTTTGCCCGGAGTTGTTGAGAGAGGCGATGCCATCGCTCAGAGTGCGTAAACTCGCGGAGTCATGTTTCTTAATATAGATCCGGGCCATATTGAGCGCGAATAGAAGCCCGAAAACAGCCAGTCCGGTCGATAGAAAAACCAACGAACTTCCGGTGGCGTTGAACACACCTATCGTCACACCAACCACAAAACTCACATAGGACAGATGGTCTGTGATGGTATCGACAAAAGCGCCGAACTTCGAATCCTGAAGCTTGATAAGCGCAACCTCGCCATCGCAACCATCGATGATGGACGCGAGTTGGAAAAGAAGCCCAGCGACAATGGTAGTCAATGGCGTCCCGAACGAGACCACCCATGCGATGAAAAATGAAAAGAACAGATTGAAAACAGAAATCTGATTTGGAGTAATCGGCGTTTTTAGCAGAAGTTTCGTAATCCGATTGGATACCCTGCGATTGATGGTCTTGGCAATAATCCCATCGCCCTTGGAGCGAGTGGCCCGCAGCAACAACCTCTCAGCGTACTTGGCGTCTGGAATCGTATCGACATCCTGCCAGAATGAATCGCCGATATCAAACGTACGCATCCTGCCGTCCTGAGCCAAAACACGAATGCCTCCGCTCAGGGAAAAGTCACCTGTGTCCTGACTCTGGCCTAGGGCATCGAACAAATCGGGCGTGCATACGAAGATTCCTGTATCGATGGCGTTAAAATCCGCCAAACTTTTATCCAGATTAATGAGTCTGCTGTTTTCTGTTCGGACTTTGGTTGCATCATCCAGATTGGGAATGCGAGTCAGATTGTGATCGATGCACAGCAATCCACCGTCGTTACCCAGATCAACATTTTTGATCTTGTTCAGAATCTTATAGTCGAAGATGTGGTCAGACATGAAGAGTAGAAATTTGCCATAAACGTGCCGCCTCGCCTTGAGCACGGAAACGCCGTTCGGCTGACGCCAGTCAAGATTCCTGACCCAGGTGATCTTCACTCCGAGCTTCTTGCGGTTGATCGTCCGGCGAATGCGTGCAGCCTGGTAGCCAATCACGATGACAAACTCAGTGATCCCGATCTTCTTTGCCGACAGGATTACGCGTTGCAGAAGGTGCACACCGCCGACCGTCAGAAGCGGCTTTGGACAGCCATCCTGGTAACCTTGTAATCGACTGCCATTGCCGGCGGCGATAATGACGGCTTTGGTGATGGGTCCTTTTCCAACATCTCCGAAAATATCTTGCTTTATTACAGAAGGGTCGTCGGAAGGCATGTATGAAGAAAACGTACCATTTCCGCGCAGATTCAAGCCCATATTTCTCTCCACTCCAGTATAGTAAACTTCGACGCTCTAAAACAAAGGGTGGTCTGATGATCCACCCTCAGCATGAAATCGGATTGGATCTCACAACGATCCTGTCATAAATTTCAAGCCGTGAATATACAAAATGAATCACATGATGTCAAGTAAAACGACTCAAAGATAGCAATGTTGCCCGGTAATGTCAAGCGAAATGCCGCCGAAATCTTAACGAAAGTTAACATATTCTTCTCACCTTGGAGACCACACAACAGTACTACACGCGCCGCCAAGAATACCCTTACGGCGCTTATTCGAGATATCGCCGCCTGAAAAGCGCTTTTGTAGCCCTTGGAACTGACGACAGTCTCGTCCAAAGCGATTTGGCATGTAGCAAGTTCGCGAACGCCTTCAAGTCGTCAACAACGGCAGGGCCATATTTGAACCACCAAACATTGTTGCTGCCCAGAGGCGGGCATACCACTCGAAGAAGCCCGGACAAGAACCTGCGATCCACGCTAACGTATTTGGCGTGAACCATTTCCAAAATCCCCCAGGGTCCATGGCCAGTGCCCAGCCCGCTGTTTTTGTAACCGGAATACGGCGCCTCGAATTGCGCGAGATGAGATAGGCCATCGTTTACGAGCACGGAACCTGCCTCAATCTTCTCAGCCAGGAACTCCCCTCGCTTTCGATCACGGGTCCAGACGCTTGAGGACAATCCAAACTCAGAATTGTTTGCCATCGACACCGCTTCTTCGTCCGATCCAAATGGAGTTACAACCACGATGGGGCCAAAAATCTCCTGTCGCGAAATCGCCATGGCGCCAGAGGTATCCGTGATCACGGTGGGCTCATAATAGAGTGGCCCGTGTTCAGGCCGCGGTTTGCCGCCGCAGCGTATGGTCGCCCCTGCTCGACGGGCATCATCAACAAGCTGTTGGATTTTTTCGAATTGTGTTTGGTTGACAAGGCAGCCCAAGTCACCATGGCTTGGGTCGTCCTGGCAAAGCTTCAACTGATGCACTTGCTCAACCAGTCTTGCAACAAACTTATCATAAATTGAGTCGTGAACCAGAAGGCGTTCAACCGAGACGCACGCCTGTCCAGCATTGCAGAAGGCGCCCCACACTGCACCTCGGATGGCACGCTCGAATGGTGCGTCCTCCAAAACGATCATGGCATCGCTACCACCGAGTTCCATGTTTACGGGCACGAGCGAGTTGGCAGCATCTTGATAGATTCGCAGGCCAACCGAAGTGCTGCCGACAAAGAAAATCTTGTCGAGATTGGATTGCACCAAAGCGCGGCCCACGTCCGCAAAGCCGGTGACCACGGTCAGCACATTCCCGGGCAGAGACGCACGTCCCAGCACCTCAAGTATTTTGAGGCCGGTTAGCGTTGTGTACTCAGACGGCTTGTGAACAACTGCATTTCCGCAGAGAATGGCTGGCACAATGTGCTGTACGGCGAGAAGCAGCGGGTAGTTCCAGGGCGAAATCACCGCCACCACGCCAAGCGGTTCGTAACGGACATAGCCGCGGCGGAACTTCAGAAGCGGATTGATAGCACCAATGGAACCCCGTGCCAAAAATGTTTTGATATTTTTGATGTAGTACTTGAAACAGTCCAACGCAGGCAAAACCTCACTGGAATAGGCCTCCGCAAGTGGCTTTCCAGTTTCCTTCGAAATGGTCAAAGCCAGCTCATCTCGGGCCACAAAGAATTCGTGGTAGGCCCGGCGTATCACAGCAACCCTGGTTTTTAGAGTGATGCTCGCCCAATTCCGACCGGCAACACGTGAGCTTGCGACGAGTTCATCCATATCTGCCGGGTTGGTCAACTCAAACTCCCCAACCGACTTGCCGGTCCTGGGATCGTGAGATTCACCATATTTCTCGTGCTTCGAGTTGGATTGTTCGGCGGTCACGGTCATCATATCTCCGCTGATTATGAGAAAGTTATTCGAGCGCCAAGAACTTTATCATTTCGGCATCAAGGAACTTGTTGTGCTCGTCATCGAGTGGGTTCAGTCGATACTCATTCATGAGCATGAGTTGCTGGCTGACCCAGGCCTGCCAACACCCATCACAGGTTTGCTGCATGAGTTTGTTTCCCAATTCTCCGGGGAGAGGCGGCTCATCTAACCCCGCTTTTCTTTCCTTGCATCGTGAGCATTGAACTAGTGGCATTCTTTTGATCTCCAAAATATAGAGTTAGGTAGCGAGATTAAGTTAGAAAGTCAAGGGATTCATCGTCTGCAGCCACCTCGATGACCTGAAGAGTTTTCGTCCCACTGTTTCGTTCTGAAACACTGTCAGCTTGCGGACGCCATTTTTTGCGAATTTCCACAACACGGATAATGGCCTTTTCCACTGCTCATTAAATTAACATATTAATTAACAGGTGTTTACTAACCGACAAATAAGAGAGATTAGGCCGCGCCGGGAATGGCACAGAAGTTGTTTAAGAAACATCAAAACAGAATAGACGCAGGATGCTCAACCTGCCTGACCAATAAAATTTAGATTCTCAAGTTCTCCATCCACCCCTCCTTTCCCTAAACGGCGGAACCTAGTTCCGCCGTTTTTGGTTCTACCTGCCCTGTCGCAGATGGATTGTGCCGTTGGTGGTATGAAGGCGAACACCGCCACCGCCGCCATTGATCGTTCCCCTGACTCTTTTCTTGCTCAACTCGCCGTGAATCTCAATTGGAAAGTCGATTTTTACCGAGCCATTGGTGGTACGAGCATCAATGTTGGCGTGAAAATCGCTTGGGAAGGTGACATCGATGGAGCCGTTCGTGGTCTTGAAAAACATGTCCTGGTCCTGGTGGACATCAAGCAACTCAACTTTGATGCTGCCGTTGGTGGCCTTTGCATCCACCTCGCCGCTTGAGCGCGCAATGGCGATGCGACCATTGGTAGTCTTGCTTCGAATCATGCCGTCCACTTCCTCGATTGTCACCTTGCCATTGACTGTTGACACTGAGAGTCGCGCTTGCTTCGGAACCAGCAAACGATACGAAACCGCCAGTTCCACGTCATTCCCAAACAAGGAGCCTAAAAAGCCGGAATGAACTTTGGGGTAGATTGTTTCAATCTCAAGGTAGTTGGCTTGGTGTTCGAACTCAACCCGCAACCGCTCAAGAGCGTCTTTGGCTTGCTCATGACTGCTGGCCTTCGCTGTCTTCTCAACCTCAACGCGAACCTCATTGCGAGACCAGCTTTCCACGACAATGGGCCCATTCGTGTTCTTGACGATGATCTCACCGCCTGGTCCCATTTGGAAAGTTTTTTCGATAGTCTCCCGCTGCGTACCGGCGAGCAATGCGCAGGCTTGAGTCAACAAGATGACAATGGCAGTTGTTATCTTAGGATTCATGGTCTTCGCTCCTGCGGCTAATCGGTTTGCACTGAGATATTTCCCTCTTCCGTCATTATGGCCACTCGCGCCAGCCCATCGCCAAGCACGCCTTTCAGCTTCTCTCCATCATCGCCCCACTTGTGAATATCGAACGGCAATTCAGACCGGATTCGACCATCCTCGGTCTTGATCGTGAGCGAGACGCTACTTTGCTCAGATATGGATAGAAAAACGTCACCTTCGTCGGTGTGAACACTGCACCGGCCTTGCGACAAAACATCCAGCCTCGCCTCCACATCCCCCTCATCTGAAGAAACCTGGCAATCCGTGGTGGTGACACCATCCAGAATGACGTCACCCTCATCCGTGTCGATGGTCAACCGCTGAAGCCGGCAGTCGAGCATGCGAATCCCGCCTTCATCTACGCGAACATACATGCTGGACGCATCTCCCAGCACATGTTGCACATCCACGTCGCCTTCGTCCAATTCCAGGTTAAGATCAACGTCTTTCAGATGGCTCAACGATACGTTTCCTTCATCGACTACAATATCGATCTCACCGGTCACGCCTGAGACCTCGACATCGCCCTCGTCTCCCCGTAAATGAAGCGCAACCCCTGAGGGTACCACCAGGTCAAAATCAATCTGGTGGCCAGAGTGGCCGTGCCAACGGCTCGAATCGAAGATGTCACTGAAGCGGAAGCGATTTTCATTGTAATAATCGGTAGCGCGTACATGAAGCCGGTCATCGGAATGTTGGAGTTCAACGTCCAGCTTCTCCAGGAGAGCTTCGGCTCGCTCACGGTCACTTGTCCAGACTCTTTTGGTGATTTTGAGATGAACCTGATCTTTGTCCCACGAACGTACACGGATGGTGCCCTCGTCGGCCACGACGGTGACCTTCCCTGCGGGAGTGAGATCGAAGGTCATCTCTTCGACTTTGCTCGTCTCGCCCGCCCAGGTCAGTTCACAGGTAAACAATCCCAGCGCAGAGAGAATGCAGAGGTACGTTCTCATCTTTCACTCCAGTTTTGATGGTGCTCGAATTGAAAATGGCCAAGCCCCGGGCTCACACGCATGCTTAGATTCTTCGTGGCTTCATCATAATTGCTGCTGTAGTAGTAGCGCCCCGACTTGCGGAAACCGCGCGGCGGATCAAAGTCTGTGAGAAACAAGAACTTGGAGACCCGCAGGCTGACACCGACGGACTCTGACACGATAATTTCTGTCTCGCCAATGTCCAGATCGACGTCAGCGCGGGAGTCATTGAGCAGGGCGCCCCGAAAGTCGGCATGCATTTCGCCAATGCCGCCATTAATTGAGGCTTCACGGAATCGGGCATTGCCGAGATGGGTGAGTTCGGTTTCCCCTACCTTTGTGTTAATTTCCAAATCGTGCATTTCGACCTGATTAGGTTCGGAAAAATCCACCTTGACAGAACCCGCCCAAGTTTTCAGATCAACCGACTGCAGAGAAAGCCCGCCGAGATCAATGTCAATCTCGCCCGCCTTGACATTTGCCGAAAACTCCAGCCGGGCATCGGTCGGCAGCTTGATGCGGACCTCACCCACGACATTGTCGTGGTCACCGACCCAGTCGTTTTTTTCAAACTCAAGCTCGACCCTGCGCCTTTTCTTGTCAAAATCGGAATGGACGCGAAACTCGTCTTTCGTATAGCTGATGGCAACCGATAACTCCCGCCCTTCTGCCGGCAGAACCACCACATCGCCCGCATCGATCTCAAGATTGACCGAATATATTTCACCGGAATCGAGCGAGTACGCTTCCTGGAATCGAGCTGTCGTGGGCTGAGAAAAAGCAGGTGGGCAAATCAACAAGAAACCGGTCAGACCGGCTGACAGCAGGGATAGCAACCTTCGCGATGATGCCATTGTACACCTCCGATATTATTTCAAAGGACGCCCGGCTGGCGGCCCACGCCTCAATAGACAAACAACAGAAGTTTTTGTTTCGGTTGAGAAAAATGAGAATCAGCGGTACTGAATCATGCCATCTCGGTACGAAGCCGATCCAGCAAAAGTTGCATGTCCTCCGGAAGGCTGGAATCGAAGCGCATGTGCTCGTTCTTTACAGGATGCAGGAAGCCCAGCATCCTGGCGTGCAATGCCTGTCGGGGCATGTTATCAAGCAACCCGGTCGAACGCTGCAGGTCAAGATTGGACAACGAGCCAAGTTGGCGGGTACGCCCGCCGTATTCGTGGTCGCCAAAAACCGGGTGTCCCAGATAAGAAAGGTGAACCCGTATCTGGTGAGTCCGCCCTGTTTCGAGCTTGAGTTCAACCAGGGTGTGGTTGCGGAACGCTTCAAGCACGGTGTAGTGTGTGATCGCGAGTTTGCCGTCCGGCTGAACGGTTATTCGCTTTCGGTCTTTTGGACTGCGGGCCAGGTAAGTTTCAACTCTCCCCTGATTCTTATTGAAACGGTGCCAGGCGACGGCCCAATAGCGCCGCTCGGTGGTTTTCTCCTTGAACTGATTCGACAAATGCTGGTGGGTATGATCGTCCTTGGCCACAACCATAAGTCCGGATGTACCCTTGTCAAGCCTGTGCACAATGCCGGGACGTTGCCGGCCTCCAACAGAAGATAAATCCCCGCAATAATACATGAGAGCATTCACCAGCGTCCCGGTGTAGTTGGCAAATGCAGGATGAACCACCATGCCTGCGGCCTTGTTCACCACCAGAAGATGCTGGTCTTCATAGACGATGTCAAGCGGGATATTTTCAGGAAGGATGTCGACCTTTTTGGGCTTTGGGATGCAGACATCGATTTTTTGTTCGGGGAGAACAATATGGCTCGCTTTGGCAGGGGTTCCGTCCACCAGTACCAAACCCTCTGAGATCACCTTCTGTAACCGGGCGCGAGACAGAGAACCGATGAACTGTGCCAGAAATTTGTCCAGGCGCTCGCGACTCTGATTGGGTGGTACGACGACCTTGAATAGATTTTCGTCTTGCATAGTCAGGACTCAGTCAGGTGGAATGAGTGTCGGCCAATACCAATCTAAGCACCAGCTCTCGAAGAATCTTCGGGTTCCGGGGCTTTCTTGTCAAATACAATCATCGTGATTAGCATCGCCATGCCCAGCATGACCGCCACATCTGCGATGTTGAACACGGGCCAATTCACACCAGCAATACGGATATCGATAAAATCGACAACTTTGCGGTAGAGCAAGCGGTCGATTAGATTGCCGATGGCGCCGCCAAGAATCAGTGAGAGTGAAACCCGCAGTTGCCCCTTTTCAGCCCGTGCCCGCACGATGAAAACACAAATGGCGATGGTCGCCAGAAAAGAAAACACGGTGAAGAAGGCCTGGCCTCCGAATTCAATACCGAAGGCCATTCCTGGGTTCTCGACAAAAGTCAGCCGAACCCAGTTGCCAATGATGCGATGAGGTTTTGCGTATTCGAGATGAAATCTAACGAGGAGTTTGGAGATCTGATCAACCAGAATGACCACAAACGAAAGCAGTAGTACTCTCAATGGATCTCTGTCGGATAAGTGCAGAGGACCGAGCTATTTTGTCTCGGCTTTCTCTTTGCAGGGCACACAGCGCGTCGCGGTTAGGACTGCCTGTAGCCGTTCCTTCGGAATTGGGTTTGAGCAATCACTGCACATTCCATAAGTTCCTGCATCGACGCGTTCCAGAGCCTTCTCAATGTGTGAAAGATATTTCCCTTCTCTGGTGGCAAAGAAGAAAGCCTTCTCGCGCTCCATATTGTCTGTGCCGACGTCGGCCATGTGAAAAGAATACGCGGTATTCTCCCCTGAAGAATCCTTTAGAGTAGCGGAAGCGTCGCGATCTTTGAACTCTCCCAGTTCTTGCAGCAAAGCAGCCCGTTTCTCGATCAAGGCTTTTTTAAACTCTTTAAGTTCTGCCCGGTTCATCTGAACCTCCTTCTCGCTAGTTCTTAAATCCCTTTGTTGCCCGATGACGGGTTCGATGTGATTTTTTCAATTCCGATTACGGCTTTGCAGCCATTCAACTCCCATTCTTCAGCGCCAGCCACGCCCTCAACTCCCTGGGAAATCACATCCGCAAGGGTCTCACTACAGACGTAGTCCGACTGTGTCTCGATGGCATCACGCAGCTCCCCTGACGAATCACAAAAAATATTAATCCTGTCTACGACATCGAATCCCGCATTCTTGCGCATGTTCTGCACGCGATTAACAAACTCACGGGCCAGCCCTTCCTTACGAAGTTCATCGGTAATCTCGATGTCAAGGGCCACCGTCATGCCATTTTCAGACTGAACGGCCAAGCCTTCCGCACTTTCAGAGCGCACTTCAACATCATCGCGATAAACTGGAGACCTCTGGCCATCGACTTCGATTGAAATCTCACCGCTCGCCTCGAGTTCGTCAATTTCAATATCGCCAAGTTCGCGAATAATCTGTGCCGCAGCGTTGACTTTCTTGCCAAACCGCGGACCAAGTTTCTTAAAATTAGGCGACGCCTTTTTCGAAGTCAACTCACTGGAATCAGCAACAAAGTCAATCTGCTTGATATTCAACTCCTCAAGCACCAGACTCGCCATACTGAGAATCTGCTTTCTGGTCTTGTCCTCGCTGGAAACCACGATGATCTTGCGGAGCGGCTGTCTTACCTTAAGGGCGGCTTCATTGCGCAGAGCACGCCCAAGAAATACCACCTGCCTGACCATGCTCATTTTTTCTTCAAGTGCCTGATCGCGGAAGGCGTGCTCGGAGGAATCCGAGCGAGGCATGAAACTTAAGTGGACGCTGACAGGCTCGTCAGCGCGCATCGACGTCAGATTGACAAAGATCTCATCCGAAAGAAACGGGGCGTACGGGGCCATGAGTTTGACAACGGTCAGCAGCACTTCGTACAGGGTCTCGTAGGCTGCCTGTTTGTCTTCACCCATCTCGGACTTCCAAAACCTGCGGCGGCAGCGACGGATATACCAGTTAGAGAGATCGTCTAGCACAAACCCGGAAATCGAACGTGCTGCGCGGGTCAATTCATAGCGGGAGAACTGCTGTTCGACCTGAGCCACAAGCGCATTCAGAGTGCTGAGCAGCCAGCGGTCTATTTCGGCTCGCTTCTCCACTGGCACCTGAGCCGACTTGTACTCGAACCGGTCAATGTTCGCGTAAATCGCAAAGAATGAATAGACATTCAACAACGTCCCGAAAAACTTGCGCACGACTTCCTTCACGCCCTCCGCACTGAAACGGGTCGGAACCCAGGGCGGGCTCACCGTCAACAGGTACCAGCGCAACGCATCGGCTCCATATTCGTCGAGAATAGAGTTGGGCTTAACGGTGTTGCCGATTGACTTCGACATCTTCTTGCCATGCTTATCGAGAATGAGATCAACTGAAACGCAGGCTTTGTAGCATGGTTTATCGAAAAGTATGGTGGCTATAGCGAGCAGAGAATAGAACCACCCTCGGGTCTGGTCTACACCTTCGGAAATAAAATCAGCCGGGAAGGAATTTTCAAAGATTTCCTTGTTCTCAAATGGATAATGCCATTGCGCGATAGGCATGCTACCCGAGTCAAACCAGACATCGATCACTTCGGGAACGCGAGTCATGGTTCCGCCACATTTTTCGCACGGCATCGAAATCTTGTCAATGTGAGGCTTGTGGAGGTCGGCGACATCTTGAACGCCAGACATCTGTTTCAGTTCGTCAATGCTGCCGATGCAGTGGCCATGGTCACAGCCGTCACACTGCCAGATCGGCAAGGGCGTTCCCCAATAGCGGTCCCTGGAAAGAGACCAATCGACATTGTTCTTCAGCCATTCTCCGAAACGGCCCTCACCGATTTCCTTTGGATACCAGTTGATCGACTGGTTGTGGTGAATCATGCGTTCCTTGACCGAAGTGGTTCTAACGAACCAGGATTGTTTCGCGAAATACAGGAGCGGAGAACTGCAGCGCCAGCAGTGCGGGTAGCTGTGCAGGTACCTCTCAGCCTTGTAGAGCAGGCCCCGGCTCTCAAGGTCAGCGATGATTTCGGGATCGGCGGATTTCACGAACTGGCCTTTAAACTGGGTGACTTCATCAGTGAAATTCCCGCTCTGATCGACGGGCTGCAACACAGGCAGGTCGCTCTCCTGCCCAATTTTGTAGTCGTCTTCACCAAAAGCTGGGGCGATGTGTACGATGCCCGAACCATCTTCCGTCGAGACAAAATCGGCGCCAACGGTGTAGTGCAACTTCTTGTCGCTCGTGCAAAAATTGAACAAGGGCTCATAGTCGATCCCAATCAGATCGCTGCCCTTGTAGGATTCGACAATCTGGTAGTCGCCGTCCAGCGCAGTCAACCTGGCTTCCGCCAGAATTAGCTTCTCGCCACCATGCTCAACCTTGACGTAGTCGATGTCGGGGTGTAACGCCAGCGCAACGTTAGAAATGAGTGTCCAGGGAGTCGTGGTCCACACCAGAAAAAAAGTGTCGGTCTCACCCTTCAGGCGCATCTTGACATAAACAGACGGATCATCGACATCTTTGTAGCCCTGCGAGACTTCATGGCTGGAAAGCGGTGTTTCGCAGCGAGGACAGTACGGAATAATTTTGTGGCCCTGGTAGAGCAAATCCTTTTTCCAGAACTCACTGAGAATCCACCAGACCGACTCAATGTAGTCATTTTCGTAGGTGATGTATGGTTGTTCAAGGTCAACCCAGAATCCGATTCTGCGGGTGACCTCATCCCACTCACTCTTGTACTTCCAGACGCTTTCCCGGCATTTGGCGTTGAACTTATCGACGCCGTAGGCTTCAATCTCGTCCTTGTTCTTAAACCCAAGCTGCTTTTCAACCTCAATCTCGACGGGAAGGCCATGGGTGTCCCAGCCAGCCTTCCGATCAACGCGGTAGCCCTGCATGGTTTTCAGTCGGCAGACGAGATCCTTGATCGTTCTGGAGATGACATGGTGAATCCCTGGACGCCCGTTTGCGGTTGGCGGCCCTTCATAAAAAATGAAGGGTTTCGATTTATCACGGGTCTCGAGACTCTTCTGAAAAACGTCGTGTTCATCCCAATATTTCAGGATGCGTTCTTCCAGCTCAGGAAAGTTTAGTTGTGACGAAAGCTCTTTGTACATGCTCAAATGATGTCAACTGGTTCGGTATTTAGATCTGTTCGGTGACGCGTTTCATGATGGTCGTTAGCTGCGGCTCGGCTCCTGCAGCGACCCGCAGAATCTCCTGGATTTCAACTGGCTTCAATGCATCCGGGAAGCAGGCATCCGTGACGACCGACAAACCAAGCACCTGCATGGAACTGTGCACGGCCACAATGACCTCGGGAACAGTGGACATGCCAACCACATCCGCTCCGATTCCGCGCAGGAAACGGTACTCCGCCCGCGTCTCGAGGCAGGGGCCGGGCACGGCAACATAAACGCCTTTCTGTACTTTTATCTTTTCCTCAAGTGCGATGCGCTCCGCGACTTCGATGAGACTTTGGCTGTAGGGTTCAGACATGTCCGGGAAACGAGGGCCAAGGGTGTCATCATTCACGCCAATCAACGGATTGTCACCGAGCAAGTTGATGTGGTCCGAAATGATCATGATGTCGCCTGGCCTGTAGAGCGGATTCATTCCGCCGCATGCGTTGGAAACCAGAAGCGTCCTGACCCCCATGCTTTTCATCACGCGCACAGGAAAAGTAATCTGTGGCATGGAATAGCCTTCGTAGAAGTGAAACCGGCCCTGCATTGCCATCACAGGCTTGTTTCCAATCTTGCCAAAAATGAGGCGTCCGTGATGGCTCTCGACAGTCGATACTGGAAAGTGAGGGATCTCGTCGTAGGAGATGGCTTGTTCCTGATCGATCTCCTCCGCCAGTGCTCCGAGGCCGGTACCGAGTATGATTCCGACTTCCGGAACGAGTCCTGTCTTGCCGGCCAGGAACTGTTGGGCATCATCAATTTTGGCTGTCAAATCCTGCATCAATCCTCCAGACAGATGTTAGAACATGCTTTCAAATAATCAACTGGTCGGAGATCCGCGACGAGCGGTCCTGCTCCTGCTTGGGCTCGGTCTCGGCGTCCGCCTCGACATTGCGTTCACCCCATTGAATCCCATGTGGTTGTTCCGGCTCTTCTTCTTGCGAAGCCGGTCTTTGGGCAGGCCGTTCAGGTCCCGAAACCGTTCTCTGGTCAGCTTGAGTATTGTGAGCTTTGGGCTCTGGTGGCTTTCTCCTCGGGATCTTTGGGTCGTAGCGGTCAAATCCTACATCATCCATCGCAAGAACCTCAATCAAATCCAGCTGTGAGTCAAGTAGATGACGCAATCGCCTTGCAAAGGAGTCCTTTTGAGCCTTAATCACCACGAGTTCGTTCTTCATCTCCGCCAGTTTTAGTTTGGCATCCGCAAGAATTCGTTCGGCGCTGAGTTCCGCCTCCCGAATGAGCATCGAAGCCTCACGGCTTGAGCTTTCTTTCGAGTCTTTGATAGACTCTTGAGCATGTACCAGAGTATCCTGCAGGGTCTTCTCCACGTTCTGGTAGTCACGCAACTGGGTTCTAAGTGTCAGAACCTCGTCTGAGAGGTCCTTTTTCTCGCGAATCAACTCTTCAAGCTCGTCAGAGACCATCTCCAGGAAGGCATCCACTTCAATGCCATCGTAGCCACGAAACGTGCGCTTAAACTCCTGCTTCTTGATATCCAAAGGGGTGAGTTTCACGGTAATCACCTCCAGCAAAGATTTTTATCCGCACAGAGAACCGTCATTCGGCTCAATACAACAAGTTTCGCACAATTGACAATGCGATGATTAGCACCAGCGGTGACAGGTCGAAGCCTCCGATGGCCGGAACCACTTCTCTAATCTTCGCGAGAACAGGATCGGTAATGTCGGAAAGAAATTTGACAAAGCCGTTTTGCGTATCGATGTTCAACCAAGAAAGGACGACACGGATGATCACCAGCCAAATGTAGATTTCAATGAGAGTTCGGAGAAGACTTGCCATTTTTCGATTCCTTAGTTTCGTTTGCCAAAAATTGACCGCCCGATGCGAACCATGGTAGCGCCCTCTTCAATTGCGATGTCGTAATCGTTGGTCATTCCCATGGACAACTCATCCAGCGAAACGCGGGGAATATTGGAGGCGATACGATCTCGCAGCCCGCGCAGAAGCCTGAAACACGCCCGAACCTGCTCACGAACATCTGTGAAAGCGCCGATTGTCATGAGCCCTTTGACTGTCAAACCTGAAAAATCGGCAATTTCATCAACTGCTTTCTCGGTCTCTTCAGGCTCAAATCCAAACTTGGATTCCTCCTGAGAGGTATTGACCTGAACAAGAACATCGATGGTTCGGTCCAGCCGCTCTGCTTGCACCTGCAGTTCGCGCGCCAACCGGATGCTGTCAACGGAATGAATCATGTTCGCAAACTGCAGGGCTCTTTTTACTTTGTTCGTCTGCAAATGTCCAATCAAGTGCCAGTCGGCCGGCACTTCTACCTGGTTGTATTTGGTCCAGGCCTCCTGAACACGATTTTCACCGACGCTGGTAATTCCTGCGGCCAGGGCTTTTTCTATTTGTGAAATCCCAACCGTTTTCGTGACCGCAATGAGGGTCACTTCATCGAGGCTCCGCCCCGCTTTGCGGCATGTTTGGTCAATTCTGGCGCGGACTCGTTCTATGTTCTCAGCGATCAGCATATAATTACGAAAAGTAATAAATATACATGATCGCCTACAAAAATCCAACAAAAAAAATGGTAAGTCAAGTGAGTTGAAAAGGGAGATGAAGGTGTATGAATTTGTGGAAGGAAAATAACTTCAGAGTTGCTTGGCCAGCACCACTGCCTGCTTTTGGGCTGTCAAGACACCGGCTTGGGCATTCAGTGCCTGCAGAAACACAACGTAAATTCCAACGCGGGCAACCTGGCCTCGATCGTCCTCGCCGTTCCACGTGACGCTACTGTGAGCCGCCGCAGGTCGGTTGTTTACCAGAAACCGGATCAGTCTGCCCCGAAGGTCGTAAACTTTGAGGTTGACGGTTGCTGTCGCGACGGGCAGGTCGTAGCTGATCACGGTGAAATCATCGCGCCCATCGGCATCGGGTGAAAAAGGATCTGGGGAAACGGAAAGTGTTGAGGTCGGTGGCAACGTCTCAACAAAAATGCTGTTACGCATTCCGGGTGTTGCGAACGCGACAGAACTCGCCCAGTTAGAGCTGTCGTTGGAGGGAAATTCCGGCCGAATTTTCTCAAGCGAGACACCGTCGGCGCCGCCCCAAACACGCCTGTAGTCTACTCTTTCAACCGGTCGGGACAGGAGGTCAAATAGAACGATGCTGTCAAGATCATTGTTCAGGCTGGGAAAACCCGACAACTCTCGAACCGAGGAATCAGGGACACCGAAGATATCAGCTACGGATGAGTCGCTCGCAAGCACCAGGAAATCGCCGGGCGCTAACGTCAGCGGGCGCTCGAGAAAACTCCTGCTCGAAGTGTCGGAGTCAGATATTCCCCAACGCGTCAGGTCCAAAGGCAGGCGACCGACGTTGGTGACCTCGAGCCATTCTGGCTCGCCGGCCAGGGGCGAATACATAATTTCGTTCACTTTGATATCAACACTAAGCGGCGCCGCCAGTGTCGAGCTATTGGGCCCGCCAGGTGTCCCGAGGAACACCCTTCCGGGACGCCAGTTGGTGGCTGAATCGTCGCCAAACAAATCGATTTTCTCTTCAGGAAACCCGGCCGCTCCGGAGAGGCCATAGCTCCGTTCGGAAACGACAGTGCCTGAGGGCTCAAACAACATAACGGTTTCGGAGCTGCTGTTTGATAACCCGCTTGAACCGAAGGTCGAATTGTCGATGGTAATAATCAGCGCGTCGCTAGCAATGAAATTGTCGTAGGAAGTGGAATTACCGAAATAGGATGGGTCGAGGATTAGAGCGAACTGCCCCGGCTGCAAGGTGGATCCGCCCAAGTGGACGATGATATTGTCACGTCCGTTGCCGTCACCAATCTCCCACTCGCTCAAATCAACCGCATCGACGTCAGACAAATTCACGATTTCGATGAATTCGTCACTTGACTCACTACCCGTTGGGTTGAACATGATTTCCGACAGAACGACCTGGGAAAACGTGTCACCCGTCACAGCAACAGCTGAGACCGCAACCAGAAAAATCGAATACCATTTCATCCCAACATCCCTCCAGCAGTTTGCCAAATCGCGAATCTTCCACTGGAAGAAGATTCGTGCCAAAACAAAAAACGCCCGGGACAGGCCAGGGCGTCAAATCAAAAGAGGCTTGACTAGTTGAGAATGTAAGTCAGGGGATCGATGTGCGTGCCATCCTTCCTGACTTCGTAGTGAAGATGGGGCCCCGTCGCCAACCCGGTTTCACCCACCAAACCAATCGGTTTCCAACGATCTATTTCCTGACCTTGCCTAACCAAGACTTTCGACAAATGGCCATACAGGGTTTTGATGCCGAACCCGTGGTCGATCATGACATATTTCCCCCACCCTTGATTCTTCTTGTACTTAGTCACGACCTTATCGACCTTACCTGCCGCTGTTGCAAAAACCTCAGTGCCTCGTTCGGCGGCAATGTCTATACCTTTGTGGTGTCTGACTTTTTCCAAGAGCGGGTGCAAGCGAAATCCGAATTTGTCCTTGAGACGCCCACCCAGCAACGGCCGGATTGACGGTGTGTGTTTCATGACGTTCTTGTTGTGTTCCAGCTTGGTCCTTATCTCTTCGCGGCTATGCTTTGTCAACTCCAGGCGCCGTTCCATCTTGGCGAGAATATCCTGATAGTTGCCTACTTGGTCCGAAAGATCCTTCTCGGCCATTGGAAATTCATAGTTTACCGGTATGACACCACCGACGCCGACGTCGCGGGTGTCTTCGTCAATCTTTGGTAAATCCGCTATGATTCGGAGATTGTCATCTTCCCTCTCCAAATTCGTCACCCTGCCTTCAATCCCTGCAAGCTTGCCATCCATATCACCCAACTGACTCATCAAATGAAGGTTTGTCTTAGTCAGAGAAGAAATCTCGAGGTTGTGATAGAAGTCTGTAAAAAATGCGAGAGAACTCGATACAAGAAAAAGAAGCAGCACGAAGAAGGCGGCCAGAATGGAAAAGAAGCTTCCCCAAGTCAGTTCCAATTGTTTTGACTTGGAATCCTTCAATGAAAAGTATATTAGTTTGACTTTCTTGGTACTCATGGCGTTAGCCCTTCCTCAATAGACAGACGAGCGACAACTCAACTTCGCAGTTTACCAGTAGCAATGAACAGCACCATCCTAGGCGCACCACAAATCATCGAGATCAGCAAAAATCACAGTTGAAAACAACGAAATTTGATTAAATCGTTTCCTCAAAGCAAGGCAGGACTATCTGAAGCAATCAGTATGACTCGAATGTAATAAATTCGAACTCTTTTGTCAAGAAAAAAATAGCAATATCCATCGTTGATGGAAAATTCTTACGAAAATCAGTGAAATTTACCTACCTTGGATGAAAAGTACCATACTTGGACGCGTGGCCACAGACCAAATCTGAAGCAACCGTATGACGTTGCAGCCACTGCTGGCACGATTATGCCTAATATACTTTGTTTTTTCTAAATTGCAAATATTTCCTTGCGCGAGTCCACGATTGTCACTATTGCAACATTTGAAACCGAAACACTCCCCGCTGGTTTAAGCAGGATCAGCACGACCTAATTACATCGGCCCCATCATTTCTATGAGGATCCAGGCTTGAAATCCTTGCCAAAATGGTTGAACCTTCTCGCCCTTACATCTATGGCGTTGACTGCTGAGCCTGCCATGAGCCAGTCTTTGCTGTCGCAGAACACGGATAGCCTGCTCGCCGCGGGCATTCGCCTCAGCATCGAACAATCTTATGATGAGGCGTTGCTGCTTGCAAATCGACTTGAACAGGAGCAGGTGGACAATCCGGTTGGCTACTTTCTACGTGCTGCCATCCTGCAGACAAGAATGATGGACTACGAGTCTTACACGCAGGAAAAGGAATTCCTGGAATTGCTGCGCAAAACCATCGGCTTGGCCAAACGCAAACTCAGGCAGGACAGCGACGATGCATGGACCCACTTTTTTCTGGGAGCAAGCTACGGCTATCTCTCTTTCTATCGCGCCAAACAAAACAAGTATTGGGAGGCATTTCAAACCGCAAAGCGAAGTGTTGCTGCCCTTGAAGCTGCGGTTGCCAAAGACTCCACGCTTTATGATGCCTACCTCGGACTAGGCACATACAAATACTATCTGAGCCGACTGAACCGCCACTTCACGTGGCTGCCTTTTGTGGAAGACTCACGAGAGGAAGGAATACGCCTCATCAAACTTGCGATGACCAGAAGCCGCTTCTCACGGTACAGTGCGATGAACGGCATTTGCTGGATATTTATTGATGAGCAGCGCTACCAGGAAGGACTGAATACAATCAATGACGTTCTTGCGGAGTTCCCTGACAGCAGAATTTTCCTGTGGTGCGCAGCAAAACTCAACAAAAAATTGAAACGGTGGAATGAAGCCGCGTTTTACTATGAACGAATTCTTGCCTCGCTGCATTCAGGCGGAGTTCTGTCGCCAGTCAACGAACTAACCTGTCGCAAAAATCTTTCTCAAATCTACATGAAACTTGAAAAGCGTCAAAAGGCACAGGAGCAGTGTCGATTTGTCAGCAGAATCACATTGAGCGGAGAACAAAAAAAGCGGTGTGCTGTCGTCCTTGAACAACTTGCGGAAACCTGTTCCGACTCGCACGCTAGCAATCATACAGCAGAGTGAGCCGGCGTGGCTTTGGCTGCAAGCTGGCCACAGCCAGCTTCAATATCGTCTCCCTTGCTCCAACGGATCATCACCGGCGCCCGCATGCCCGAAAGCATCTCATAGAATCGCTCGATATATCTCTTTGCCGGGCGTTGAAACTCTCCGACCGCCTCGTTGTAGGGAATAAGATTCAGTTTACACTTCAACCCAGCCAAGTACTTCTTGAGCCTGAAAGCGTCTTCTACCGAATCGTTGATTCCCCGCAGCAAAACATATTCGAACGTGACCAGTTCTGAAGATTTCTCAGCGTAGTATTTCGCCGCTTTGAACAGTTCGCCAAGAGGCCAACGTTGGTTGAGCGGCATCAGGCGCGATCTGACTTCATCAGTAGTTGCGTTCAAGGAGATGGCCAACCTATACTTGTGACCTTCATCTGCGAATTGGCGAATCTTTGGGATGATGCCGCTGGTCGAAATCACGATATGACGCCGCGACATGGCAGGGCCATCCTGATGACAAATTAAAGAACATGCCTTCAAAACATTGTCGTAGTTTTGCAACGGCTCGCCCATGCCCATGAAAACGATGTTCGAAATCTGCTGCCCGGTCTCAAGTTGCGTTACCAGAAGCTGGTCCACAATTTCGCCCGCAGTCAGGTTTCGGTTAAGCCCAAGCGAACCGGTCGCGCAGAATTTGCAGTCGATGGCGCATCCAACCTGGGTCGAGAGGCAGAGGGTTGTCCGGCCTGCATCAGTCATCCAAACCGATTCGACGACCTGGCGGTCCTGGAGCCTGAACAAAAATTTCACGGATTGGCCATCCCGGGACTGGCGCTTGTCCACAACCTCGACCGCGCTCAGGTCAGCGGCGGACGCCAGATTCTCTCGCAAACCCTTTGGCAGGTTGGTCATATCGGCGAATGAGCGGGCATTCCCACCGTAGAGCCAGCGAAAAAGCTGCTGGCCACGAAATCGCGGCTGGCCCTGTGCCTCAACAAAGCCCTGCAGTTCCGGGAGATCGAGGCCTTTCAAATTCATTGAGATTTTTTTCTCCATCTGTAAGAAGTCGAAGATAAGAAAAACCGGGAACAGGCACAAGCGCTATCACGCCATTTCCTACCAGGCCTGCATGCGAGTCGGCGTCAAATAGATTGACATTGGAGTTCGGATTTGCTAATTTTGACATTCTGAATTCGAATTTTCGGACCCAATTCCGTCATCACCGGACCAGTCAGGCGGCAGGCGTGAACCAAATCCTGTACCTGGCAACTAACATTGGAGGTTATATGGCAGCCGCTGAGGCGAAAAGCAGTGACATTGAAATAGTTGAACAACTCGAACAAGCCAACAAAGAAATCACGTCCGAGATAGGCAAAATTATTATCGGGCAGGATAAGATTATTGAAGAACTGCTGATCTCGATGCTGGCCAAGGGCCACTGTTTGCTGGTCGGCGTGCCGGGATTGGCCAAGACCCTGTTGATAAACACGCTGGCCCAGGTACTCAACCTAGAGTTCAACCGCATCCAGTTCACTCCCGATCTCATGCCTTCTGATATTACAGGAACCGAGATCATCGAGGACGACGCCACCACCGGACACAAAGCCTTCAAGTTCATAAAAGGTCCAGTTTTCGCCAACATTGTCCTGGCCGATGAAATCAACCGGACGCCGCCCAAAACCCAGGCAGCCCTGCTGCAGGCGATGCAGGAACACGAGGTCACGGCGGCCGGCACAACCTACCATCTCGAAGAACCTTTCTTTGTGCTCGCCACTCAAAACCCAATCGAACAAGAGGGCACCTA
This sequence comes from Candidatus Zhuqueibacterota bacterium, assembly GCA_029261995.1. GTDB lineage: Bacteria > Zhuqueibacterota > Zhuqueibacteria > Oceanimicrobiales > Oceanimicrobiaceae > JAJDAF01. The sequence goes on along the minus strand of JAJDAF010000010.1, from coordinate 254,555 downwards.
TCCGCTGCCGGAAGCACAGCTCGACAGGTTCATGTTCAACCTGTGGGTAGACTACCCCTCTCGCGAAGAAGAAGCGCAGATTGTAAAAGCAACGACCAGCGCCTATCAGGCGGAAGTGAAACCAGTGCTTGACGCCGACGAGATTTTGAAGCTTCAGAATCTCGTCCGCCGTGTGCCGGTGGCCGACCAGGTCATTGATTACGCAGTGGACCTTGTTCGCAAGACCCGTCCAAAATACGAAGACAGTCCAGCATTCATCCGGGAGTGGGTGCGCTGGGGCGCCGGGCCTCGAGCGTCGCAATATCTGATTCTAGCGGCTAAAACGCGTGCGATTCTGCAGGGACGCCCCACACCGGAAATCGACGATGTAAAAGCCATAGCAAAGCCTGTGCTGCGGCATCGGCTGGTGACAAACTTCAACGCTGACGCAGAAGGCATTGGCACGGATGATATCGTGAATCGACTGATGGACCTGGGATAGTAGCATGGCTCAACAGCGTGGTGTTGACTATCATAAGTATCTGAACCCTGACGTCGTTTCCAAACTGGCATCCATGGATCTGCGTGCACGCCTCGTGGTTGAAGGCTTCATGACCGGCCTGCACAAGAGTCCCTATCACGGCTTCAGCGTTGAATTCGCGGAACATCGCCAGTACATGCCCGGAGACGACATCAAGCACGTTGACTGGAAGGTTTACGGCAAGACTAACCGCTTCTACGTCAAGCAGTTTGAAGAAGAAACCAACCTCAAATCCTATATTCTGCTCGATGCTTCGGCCTCCATGGGATACTCATCGCATGGCCTGAGCAAGCTGCAATACGCATCCTACCTGTCCGCAGCCCTCGCCTATTTAATGATGCGGCAGCGGGACGCCGTGGGCCTGGTGACATTCGACGAGCAAATTCGGCGCTTTCTTCCACCGAAATCGGTAACCACCTATCTCAATGAAATCCTGCTCGAACTTGACCGCACTACCCATAGCGCCAGAACCGACATCGCCTCCGCGCTGCACCAGATGGCCGACCGAATTCAGCGTCGTGGACTTGTGGTGCTTTTCTCTGACTTGCTCGACGAGCCCGAAAAAGTCATGTCAGGACTGAAGCATTTTCGCTATCAGAACAACGAGGTCATCGTCTTCCAAATTCTTGATCCCTATGAGATTTCGTTTGACTTCACCCAGGACGCAATCTTCCGCGACCTGGAATCTGGCGAAGAAATAAACACGCAACCCTGGCACATCCGCAGCGACTATCGTGGCCAGGTAACGAAGTTTAATGAGGCCTACAAGAAATTTTGCCGAGAGCACCAGATCGATCTGATCTCACTCACCACCGAATCCACCTTCGACCGCGCTCTGATCGAGTATCTGTTGAAACGAAAAAAAATTGGGGGATGACAAGCTACAGAACGGACGCCATGCGGAGGGCAAAACACCAGCCCCGACCGAACGGCGCCCAATCCTGAAGTGAAGGAGGGCCAAGAGATTATATCATCATTTCACGAAACTCTTTGTACAGTTTGAGCACAAACGGAATGTAACTCCGCGTCTCATCCCACAACACACCCTCTGCTTTTCCGCTCGCCAGCCAGCGTTTCGCTATTGTGCCACCACCATTATATGCTGCCAGACCGCCCTCCAAACCGTACAACTCAATCAAAGTTGAAAGATAACGTGTGCCCATTCGGATGTTGTATACCGGGTTGTGCAGGATCTCCTCAGCGGAAGTCCATTCGATATCGTCAAAGCGCGCCAACCATTTCCCAGTGCTTGGCATGATTTGCATCAAGCCCATGGCGCCGGCGCTCGACAGCACCTTGGGATTCCAGGAACGGCCGCTTTCATGCGTAATAGTGGCGCAGATGAGATCCATGTCAAGATTTGGGTACTTGACGCTCATCTCATAGATGACATCCGCGACCTGAGTTCTCATGTTCTGTGGCATCTCGGGGTTGAACCTAGAAATAATTCTGTCGATTTTCAGGTGCAGCCTCTGGCGCTGCTGGTCAATCCCCTGCACTTCATGCAAGTGGCTTATCGTGCTTTCAACCTCTGCAATCCGTTGCACCATTACATCATTTCTCAGTACTAGAAAATTCAGCGAAAAAAGCCCGACCACAAAAGGAATGAGTACTGACTTCATTGTCTCCTCACTGTTCAAATGTTACCATCAAATTCTGCTACGTAAGAGACCAACGCCACAACGAATCTCTCAAGCAAGAAGTCGTCCAATTGTACGGAGTCAGGGTATCGAGACTTGGTGAGATGTGGGTGCTATGCTGTGCGACTGACTCTGCAAAAACGAAATTTTCAAAATCGAATTTCCGTTTTGCAATCACCGGGCCAAAATAAAACGACTGTCTATTTAGTAAGCTACGTAATTGTTTATTATAACATTAGACAAATCGAACAAGGACAGGAGTGACGAGCGTTTGTTCGAATGTAGGACACTAGTTTTCGAACAACTGACCCAATTTGAAACAGCTCAAGTCAGTTTAAGCCGGTTGCGAGGACTGATGCGAATGGTTGACACCGTTTCCATTGTGTCTGAATGCCAGAGCGGCTGCCTCAAGCGTTGCATAAGTGTTAAGAAACCACTCAAATTCGAGTACTTTGAACACCTCGTAAACGTTCATCTGTAGGCGCGCCAGCTTGAGGTCTCCACCGCGAACGCGCAGATCGTTAATCCGGCTGAGAAAAAGCCCCCAACCCATGCTGCTGATGTAATCGACGTCATTCAAATCGACGATTATGTTGTAGCGCCTGGCTGCGACAAGTTCTTCAATGGCGGCGTCGAGTTCCTCAGACGTAACGACGTCAAGATACCCCTTTACCCGTATGACGGAAATCTCGCCGGCCATTGCAATGCCATTTGTAGCGATGACGGACTTCTTCACTGATGTCTGCTCTAAGTTGTAATACTCGAAGATGACCTTCTAACAAAGCCCAGGAATGTGATATTGGTCTTTTACTGACATAAGAGACGAAGTGCGGGCAAATTGTCCGAAAAAACGATTTTCTTTTGGTTGACAAAGTCGCAATCCCGGCTTACTTTCTCAACCAAACGAGGAGAGATACTCATGCTGTATGACACGATCATCATTGGGGGAGGCCCAGCCGGACTCTCAGCCGCCATCCATCTGGCCTGGCATGATCGCAAGGTATTGGTCATCGACCGCAGGACAGGCCCGCTGTTCTTCACCCTGGAAAAATTGTACAACGTGCCCGGCATGCCGGGCGTACGTGGCACAGAACTGCAGAAACGTCTGCGCAATCAGGCCGAAGAAATGGGCGCGGAAATCGTCAAAGACAATGTGACCGCCGCCTCTGGTAACGAAGGCGACTTTGTCGTCACCAGCACAGACGACCAAGAGTACCAAAGCAAAACCATCTTGCTGGCTACCGGCGTTGCTCGCTACCACCCCACCGTCGATGGTGACCACAAGCCCTGTTTTGCCTATGCCGGCAAGGGCAATATGTATTATTGCCCGGATTGCGAGGCACCCGAAATTACCGGCAAAGACACCCTTGTCATCGGAGCCGGACCAGCCAATTGGGCTGCCGGAATGGCTATCGGACTAAGCCGTTATGCCAGCAAACTCCGGGTTCTATTGACTGGTGATACTGATTTGTCCGAAACTCGCGCCGGTCAGTTGCAGGAAAAAGGCATTGCGGTTCATGCAGGCAAGATCATGGAACTCGTCGGCAAAAAGGGAGTGCTTTCGGCTGTGCAGCTCGAAAACGGTACCCATTTGCAGGCGGAGGCCTTCTTTGTATCCAGCCAGGCCATTGGCAGAACGGATTTGGCACAAAAACTGGGTGTCGAGATGGCAGCCACAGGCAACCATGCGCAACCCAAATCACAGCGCGGCGACACCAATGTGCCCGGTGTCTGGATTGCAGGTGATTTGCGGCCCATGTCTCAGCAAGTGGCCGTTGCTATGGGCACAGGAAACGTCGCGGCCCTGATGATCGACCAGCACTTGCGCAAGCAAGAGGTTCTGCCTTAGCCGACCACGGAGTAACTCACAATTGTCAACAGCAAAAACCCGGCTAGCTCTACTCGCACTGCTCACACTCGCGCGGGTGACCTTTTCCAAAACGCCGACACACACGCCTGGCGCCATTCTAATCAAGCTCAAAGGCGAGTCACTGTCGGCGGCAGCTTGGAACGGCTCGGCAATCCCGGGCCGACTGAATTCACTCGCAACCATCAATCAGAGACTCAACCTCCAGAAAGCTGTTCCGCTGTGCGAACTCGCCAACATTGCACAAACGCCCGGCGCAACATCCCTCAGCAACCTATTCAAACTCAACTTCCCACCTGAACAGAATCTTGATGAAATCCTCCAGGCCTATCGCAACCGGCCGGAAGTGGAATATGCGCAGCTAAATCACGTCTTCAAGCTGCGGCGGGTCCCAAATGATTCCCTGTTCACGGAGCAGATCAACCTACAGGTCGTGCGTGCTGAGCAGGCCTGGGAGGTGCAACTGGGGTCGCCCGATGTCGTTATTGGTGTGATTGACACGGGAATCGACTACGACCATGTCGATCTGCGAGATGCAGTTTGGATCAATCCTGGCGAAGACCTGGATGGCAACGGCCGCGCGGACTCCACGGATATCAATGGCATCGATGACGACCGCAATGGCTTCATCGATGACATTCGCGGCTGGGATTTCACAGACGCCCCAAGCTTCCCGGATGGCGGTGATTTCGAAACGCCGGACAACGACCCCTTTGATGAGAATGGCCACGGCACTTCGGTCGCCGGCATCATCGGTGCGACGGGCGACAACGGTAGCGGGATTGCCGGGCTTGCCTACGGTTGCCGCGTGATGGCCTTGCGCGCAGGCACGGCGCTAGGATTTCTCGAAGAGGACGACGTCGCATCGGCGATTGTCTATGCCGTGGAAAACGGCGCCCGCATCATCAACATGAGCTTCGGCGACACGGTGGCCTCGCCCCTGCTGCGCGATGTCATGAAATACGCCTACAGCCGGGGAGTCGTTCTGGTGGCGTCGGCCGGCAATTCGGCAACCGATTTGATTCATTTTCCCTCCGGTTTCGCGGAAACCATTTCCGTGGGCGCAACCAATTCGGAAGACAGATTGGCAGGCTTCTCGAATTACGGTTCATCCGTGGATCTGGTAGCGCCAGGCGTCAACATCCTGACGACAAAACGTGACGGCCAATACGGCGGCTTCAGTGGCACATCTGCCTCAGCGCCGTTCGTTGCCGCACTGTCCGGCCTGCTTCTTTCGAAAACACCGCAACTGTCGCCCGAGTCTATCAAGGGACTGCTGACGACTTCCTCGACCGACCTTGGGACACCGGGCTGGGACAATTTCTTCGCCGCAGGCCGAATCGATGCTGCCGCCAGCCTGGAATCACCCTACTTCTCAGTGGCCGAACTCATCTCGCCGCAGGTCGATGAAGGATTCTCCAGGGGCCCGATCGCCATCCGTGGAACCGCGAGCGGCACGTTTGTTACCGGTTATTCATTGCAGATCGGGGTCGGTGAAACGCCAGAAAGCTGGCAGATGCTCGAAACAGTGACCGGCAGACAGGTGCGAAATCAGCATCTGTTCGATCTCGATACCTCGGCTTTGCAGGACAGCGTTTACACCCTACGTCTGGTGGCGACAAACCAGGGTGCCAACGACGTTGAAGATAAAATTCGGTTCTTCATCGACCGCTCACCTCCGAAAATCACCGGCGTGACCAACACGCCCATGCTGGACGGCGACCGCCACAGCCTTCTGATCGAATTCGAAACCGACGACGTTTGCGATGCCGCCATTCTCTTCAGAAAGCAAGAGTCTACGCACCCCTTCACGGAACAGAAACTCGGATTCCGAACAACAACGCACCGCTTCCACTTTACGCAAGATATTTTCGTGGGTCAGATGGAATTCTTGATTGAGGCGGCAAACGGCGCCGGGCTCAATGCTGTCACCGACCCGCCGGTGACAGCCAACCTTGACTTGCCGCCGCTGGGCGGCATTGCGACCGACGAATCGGAGCTGACATTTCCTTCCGGATTTCTGCTTGCCAGGCCCGCGGATTTCGATGGAGACGGCCGGCCGGAAATTGTGCTCAGTGAATACGACGACAATTTCAATTTCGGCCCGCTAACAATCCTCGAGCTAGAAGACGGCGCGTTCACGGAACGATTTGCGGGTGACGAGGTTTTTATCCCACGTGACTGGGGCGATTCTGACGGTGACGGTCTGCTGGAAATCCTGACGGGCCGCGGCTCACAAAGCTGGATTTTCGAAGCCGCCGCGCCTGGCGAATACCCGACGCAGCCGAAATGGCATGCAGACGGCCCGTGGGCAAGCCGGTTTGCGGATTTTGACCAGGACGGCCAAGGCGAGCTTGTGCTGCGGCAAAATGATGTCTTCGGCTTGTGGGAAGTCATCTCGGAGAGCAAATACGCGCTTGTCGATTCCTTCTCCAATCCTACGCAAGGCAGCAACACAACCGGAGTTCCGCATTCTGAAATTGCCGATTTCGATGGCGACGGCCAGTTGGAAATTCTGCTGGGAGATGGCGACGGCGACATTACTATTCACGAGAATCGCGGCGACAACCGCAGTGAATTCACCTGGTCAGACCGTCTGCCGCTGGTGGATGCCACGGACTATCTCACCCACGGTGATTACGATGGCGACGGCGTGGAGGAATTCGTTGCCGGCTGCCACTCCGACCCGAGTCTGAACCTGGAGAGCGCGTTTGACAGTCGCCACTGGCGCTTTCGCATTTACAAAAACAAGTCAGACAATAACTTCGCGCATGTCTGGGAGCAAGCATTCTTCGGCTTCCAGTCGCCGCGTGATTTCGACAGCGGCGTTGCTTCGGGAGATGTGGACAACGACGGCCGTCCCGAGATTCTCATCAGCATTTTCCCGGATTTTTATATCGTGGACTATAACGAGGCGACAGAATCCTACCAGGTCATCTGGCACGCCAAACCCAGCCGCAGCAACACTGCCATCGTAGCAGATTGGAACGGCAACGGCGGCAATGAATTTTACTTCAACACAGGCGTGGAAGCAACGGGCTTCGAGTTTGTCACGGACTTCGCAGGGCCGCAAACGCCGACCGCCTTCCGGGCGCGGCCTCTCGATTCTACCCTGGTTGAACTGAGCTGGCAACATGCCGGCGGCGCGGATGGCTTCAACATTTACCGGGGATTGAGCCGGGATGGGTTGGCCCTTTTCGCACAAACCGATGCATTCTCTGCCATCGATTCATCAGTGAGTACTGGAATCGACTACTGGTATGCCGTTTCAGCGGTTGCCGGCGGAGCGGCGCAGACGGAGAGCCGGCAAACGACCGCTCTCCGGGTACGGCCGGGACCGAAGCCTTTTTTGCGGCGCGCGACTTATTTGCCGCCCGATCAGATTCAGATAGAGTTCAGTGAGCGCATGAACCAATCCGTGCGCAATCAAACCCGCTACACGGTCAACCAATCTGGAATTGTGGAGTCAGCCGTTTCACACAAGTTGGATGGCGAGGTTGTCCTGACCGTCGCCCAGGGGCTGCTCCCGGGCTTAAACCGGATCAGCGTTGCGGGAGTCGCCGACCTGGACGGCACGCCCATTGATACGTCGAGAAGCGGTGTCGAATTCGAAGTGACGGAAGCGCCCCTGTCGCCCTACCTTGAGGCGGTCAACCTGGTCTTGCCTACCCGGCTCGAGATTCAATTCAGTTTGGCTCTCGACCCGGAATCGGCTTCCACTATCGACAATTACGAAATCACTCCCAACGTTCGCGTTGTCTCGGCCGTTGTGGTTGTTGAATCACCCGACCGGGTGCTGCTGGAGATCGATCCAGAATCACCGATTGGGCCGTTTGGCATTGAGTATTTTCTACGTGTGCGCAATGTCCGTAGCGCGGATAGCATTGCCATCCGGTTTGGCGAAGGCGACACGGCAGCGCTGATTTTCAGCAGTACCGACCTCGATAATGTGCACGCTTACCCAAATCCTTGCCGTCCGTCTGCTGGTCATACCGGCGTCACAATCGCGGGTCTCACCTCGCAAGCGACGGTTCGCATTCTCGATATTTCAGGTCGGCTCATCCGCACCATCGAAGAGACAGACGGCAACGGTGGTGTCGAATGGGATCTCAATGACGAGAACGGTCTTCCGATGGCGTCAGGGATTTATATTTTCTATGTTGAGGGCGACGGGAAGAACGGAAAAGGAAAACTAGCAGTGGTGAGGTAGAAAGCCGTCCGTAACACCAAATAACATGTGCTACTACTAATATAGGATTTGATGGGCTTGTCAACACAAAACAGACCAGCGCGCCGGGGCAGGGATCCTGGCCCCGACGTGGTGTCTATCAAAGGTGTGGTATCAATTCGCTGGTCGCTTATCCTCTCAAAATTAGATCTAAAGGCGTCATTGCGAGTCGCGGCAATCTCCTTTCAGGTTCGAAGAGATTGCTTCAGGCCACAAAAAACGTGACCTTCGCAATGACATTTCCGTTTCTTACTGAAGCATAATCATCTTACGCGTCTGTACAAACTTGCCGGCTTTGACAGTGTAAAGATAGAGTCCACTCGCGGCCTGCTGGCCATTGTCGTCTCGGCCGTCCCAGGTGACGCTGTGGGTGCCGGGAGCAAACTCGCCGTTTACCAGAGTTCGAACTGCCCGGCCGAGCGCATTGTAAATCGTCACTTGCACGCTCGCGGCTTCAGGCACGGCAAACTGAATCGCCGTCTCCGGATTGAATGGATTCGGGTAGTTCTGCGCCAGGGCAAACGTCTGCGGCGCGGCCATGTTCACTTGCAGGGTGCTGGAATATTCAAAGGCGCCGTCGAAATCGATTTGCCTCAACCGGTAGTAGTGGGCGCCGGGCCGCACGTCGCTATCGATAAACTGGTAGCGTTGCTCGGCCAGCGTGGTGCCGTGGCCTTTCACAAAACCGATCTTTGTAAAAGCTTCGCCGTCCGCGCTTTCTTCAACATCGAAGCCGAAGTTGTTGCTTTCGCTGATGGTGAGCCAACTCAGCTCAACTGCCTGGTCGGCGATTTGGGCGGAGAACGAGGCAAGCTCGACTGGGACGGTGCTGTTGAGGGTGCCGTCGGTGGTGGTGGCGCCGGCGACGTGATCCTGGAAGTTGCTAAGTTGCAGAAGACCAACACCAGATTGGTCTTTCGACTGAAACGTTACATTCACCAAGACACCTGTCTGAGCTGCAGCAACACTACCGAAACCCAGTATTGAGACCACGCCCGGCGTGTTTTCCTGTCCCGACATTTGAGTCCAGCCACCAGTCAGCGTGCCAACAGTGTCAAGCCCGACATACGTCAGATTAGCAGTCGGAAAGGTGAAATCGAAAGTGACAGCTTTGACTTGCTCTGCGCCCGTATTAGTCAACGTCAACGGGATTATCACCGTCTGTCCTGGCGGTGGCTCCACATCCACGCTTAGTGGCGGGCTAAGATCAAGCTGGGGCTGGCCAAACGCTAGCGATACAAAGGTGGTCGCGGAAAGCAGCCAACTCGCCGGTCGAAAAATGCTCATCATACCTAAATCTCCTTTTTTGAACAAGGAATGAAGCTGGCCCTTATTTCACCAGCATCATTCGTTTTGTGTCTTTAAAATCTCCGGCTTTGATGGTGTAGAAGTAGGCTCCGGACGGAACCTGCAAACCATGGTCGTTTCTGCCGTCCCACTTAACCTTGTGAGCACCAACCGATCTCTGTGCATCTACTAACGTTCGAACGATCTGTCCTTTTACATTGTAGATGGTCAGTCGCACTGGCACCTTCTCGTGGCTGATACTGGGGATATCGTACTCAATCAGAGTTTCAGGATTGAAGGGGTTGGGGTAATTCTGGCGCAGTGCAAACACCTCAGGAGTAGCTACATTCCCATCGACCACGGTCCTTTCCCAAATGGCTCCAGCTAGCTCATCATACGCACCGGTCAATTCAATCTCAATGGGGCCAACTTCATCCTTCTTCTTGAAAACCAAGGTAAAGAGAATCGTTGACTCGCTGGATTCTTCAAATTCGACATTGAATCCAGCGACCGTCAATTCACCTGCCTTCTGTACCTTACCATCGAGCTGAGCCCAATCCGAGGTCATTTCAGAGCGCTCCACGCGAAGAAAATCAACTCTCTCTGCCGGAAACTTCAGCGTTGTACTGAAGGCACGAAGCCCACTCGAGTTGGAGGCAGCCAGTGCTACCCGGATTTTGTCAGTCTCTTCTGCGCCGCTCTCCACCGCCAGCAAGGAGATTCGTGGCGAGCCCACTACTTTGTCCAACTTCAACTGTCCCGCAAAACAAGCAGAGGGCGGTAACTGGGCTAAGGCTCGTTCGAAGATATCAAGCGCATCTAACGCAGTAACACTGCCGTTGCAGTTGACGTCTGCAGCCAAGACTTCACATTCGAATCCCGGCTCGTCAAATTCAGCTGGCAATGTGCCTCCGTTCAATCCTATAGAGAAAGCTGCTAATGCGTCGAGAGCGGTTAGACTGCCTGAGTTATTCACATCCCCATCGTTCTCACACAACGCCAACTCCGAACACGGAGAATCCACAAACAGGCTACTGGTTTCGAAGTTACTGTAGTCAACGCCAACGCCAACGCCGTCACCGTTGCCGGGTCCCTGGTCACCAGGACCATTGAAGTCCCCCCACCAGTTGGTGGTGGCGTCAACCGTGGTTTGGCCCAGATTCTCCATGCCCATTTCGCCGCTGGTGCAGAATTCATTGCGGTGCACGGTCACGCCGGTGCTGGACTCATCCGAGATGCTCAAGCCAACACTTGAATTATTGGAAATGATGCACTCGTCAATTTCGCCAAACGAATTTTCAACAATGATGCCGTCGTCGTTATCCTGGATGCGATCGCGGTCGAGATCAAAGACCGTGGCATTTCGCACCACAACGCCGGTGCCATTGCCGTGGATGTCGTTGTCCTCAGCCTTCACAAACAACGCGCCGCCAATACAAAGGCCAACGGTGCTCTGGTAGATTTCCGTATCCCTGATAATCGCGAAGCTCTGGTCCCCATCGAATTCGCCAACTTTGATTCCGTTGTAGCAGTCGTAGATTGTGCTACTGTCGATGGAAGCAGATGTGCCGCCACCGCCATTGGTAACCACGCAAATCCCGGCTGACCCGACGACACCCTCGACACTCGTGAAACCGAGCAGGTTGTAAAAGGTGTTGCTGACAATGTTCACCTGCGCACCTGCATCGAGAAACAGGCCATATTCAACCCATGCTCCCGCACCGCGGCCAACGTAGGTGTTACCACGATAGGTGGACCCCACAACTCCAGTTCCCGTGAAGCAGGCGCCGTAGGCGATCGACCCACCTGGGGACAGGCCGCCAATATTGCTGAAGGTGGTGCCGGAAACTTCAACAGGCTGGTCGCCGCGTAGCCACAGGGCAATGCCGCCGCCGTTGTCGTCCACTATGTTCCTGAAGGTCAGGTTACGGCAATAACCGCGACCTCTCACCAGGCAGCCGATGCCGATGTCGTACCCGGCACCATCAAAGATGATGCTATCAAGATTCAGAGTCACAAGTGTATCCACCGTAACCCAGGCGCCAGACGTGGCCCCAAGTGGCCGGCAAATCACGCCTGCGCCGCCGAAGAAGGTCAGGCTCTTGCTGATCACCGCCCCGGCAGTTGTGTAGTAATTGCCGGCGCCGAAGTTCAGCGTGTCACCGTTATCCACAACAGAAAGGATATTGTCGAGAACTACCGCGGTATCCGGCGCTGAAAAAGTTGTCGCGGTGAGATAAATCTGATTGCCCGTCCAGCGCACCAAGCCGACGCTATTGTCATCGAGACCATGGAAGATGCGGTCCTCGATTTCGAAATTGTCTGCCGCGTTGGTGAACACCGCATCGTTGGCATCCACGGAAGCGGGTGCGCTGTTCAAAATATCCAGGTCAGCATTGCCGCCCAGTTGCATATTGCCAATGTCCAGGCTGCCATCGATATTATCATTATAAAGGTTGATGACATCCTTCGAGGGCGACACGGGCGAAACATCGATCTGAACATTGTTCAGGCCGACACTGCTTAGTGAACTGAAGTTGGCGATAAAAAGTCCGGAGCCGACCCAGGTATTGGGATGCTGGTACTGCCCGGAAATGGTGACATCGTCAAGTTGGACATTGCCCGCCGGAGAAGTGCCTGCGTTATCGACACCGCGAATCTGGATGCCGATGTGCGCGCCGTTCCCCGTTACATCAACGTTGGTGATTGAAGCGTCACTGTTAAAGTCGAACAGGCTGATATCGCCGGAACCGCTACCGGAAGGACTGAGTGCATCGCCATTTCTGGAAAGCGTCGAATTACTGATATGGATGTTGTCCACATTCTGAGAACCCTGCGGCCCTGAGGTAATTCCGGTGATGCCGTTGTCCTCGATGGTGCAGCTATCGACAATCAGGCTGTCGAATGATGCAATGCTGGAGGAGATGAAAATGCCGTGGTTGCTGTTATTCGAGACCTCGCAATTGACCACGCGTAGGTCACTCACGATTCCGTCAGAATTCACAGCAATCCCGTGGCCCGAATTATCGACCGCGGTGACGTTGTTGAACGTCATGAATTGAATTACCGATACGCCGGCGGCGGCACTGGCCTGCAACGCGCCTTGGGCCGCGACATCGAAAAATCCATCGGCGGTGATGGAGATGCCGCTGGGTGCATCTCCAGAGCCAACCGCACCAGTGACTCTGAGATCTCTAATCTCCAGGCGGGAATTAACTGAAACACCGCCGGGCGCAAAACCAGCAATATCGATGACAGGAAATCCGGTATTCTGAGGGTCGGCCTCAATGATCGTGTCTTGCAGCGGGTCGCTGCCGCTACCAGAGCCGAGAAGCCGTGCTGGAAAGGGAATGACCACATTTTCCTGGTAGGTTCCAGGCGCAACATTTAAGTCGAGTACCGTGATTTCTTCAACAGCTTCCGCCTGCGGCAAAAGTCTGTCTTCCCTGAGAGCTGCCGGCGGCATCTGGATAAAGGAATCGATGCCTTCCTGAATCGTAGCGAATGCATTCACCCCCATAACCCGAACGTCGTCCTCCCCGGGAAATTGCACTGCGTCACCCGGTGCGAGACCCTGCCAGGCATCATCAACATAAACGACCGTGATCGGCTCTGGAATTGGCCCGAGCACAAAGAAGTTGTCGAACACGACCTGGCCGTCCGCGGCGTCGGAATTTGCGATGGAATTCGTAAAGAAGACAGTCAGTTTGGCTTCGTCGAAATCAAAGGCAGGGTTGCCGGTGAACGAGCCACCAGAGAAGGGGGTCCAACTACCGCCCGACAGGCGATAGTAGGGTGTGACGGTCCAACCGTCTTCCGCGTTGTCTTTGGAGAAGTTGAAACGCAAGTCAAAAACCGTGACATCGAGGGAAGCACTCACCAGGCCATGGGTCAGCAATCCGCCGCCGTTGGATTGGTAGCACTCCAGCAGGTCAAACCCGCCAATGTCAGGATTGTCCAGCGAGAAACTGATGCCAAGGTGTTCGGTCTCGCCCTGAATCGTATTCTGCAAATTGAATTGAATCTGACGCCCGTCGGGTCCTGTGACGCCACTGGCATCGATTCCGACGATGTAAACCCAATAATCTTCAGCGGTGGAGATGCCACCGATGTCGCCTCGCGCCGTCTCTCCCTGGGTCAAAAATTCGTAAAGGCCGGCGTTGCCCCCGAAACCTGAGAGTGTTTGCGGACCGGTAACAACGGGCGGCGTCTTGGCAGGTTGAGCAACCGCGGGACCAAAAGCCGCGATGCACATAACCAGGACAACTAGAGAACTTAGTAGCTTATACTGCATATGAACCTCCTCAACTCACTGCATGACAGCAAGACGTAGCTTAGTTCCCCCGGTCAAATGTCAAGTTGAAACCAGCAGTGCTCGTGAAATGTGTGGGTACTCCCCTAAATTTTGTTCGTGAGTGCTCAGAGCGCGGGTCAGGCTATCAACCGTGGCAGGCTGCAGCCCCTGGAATAATGCAGATGGAGAGTCCCTTCACATTGCACAGCCAGCTTTGCCGGCCCGACATGCCGATACAAAACCCTTACCATTTTCCCACACTCATAGCAACAAAAGCGGGATCATGGCTTGAACATCTGAGCGCTCTGAGTAGAATTTACTCAGTCATTAGTCTAAGATACGGCAGATGTGGATAAGTGCGGAAAAAGGAAAGGAAAAACGTGGCACGGCACGAATTTCAGCAACGACTTTGGGAAAAGGCTACATTTTACACGCATGTCTAGTGTAGAGGAGAATGGAGAATATTGAATGGCTGCCCTAACGCGACCTTTCTAAGTCGCAAACTGAAGTCTGCCTGCCCGACTTACTCCAAGAGCCGCAAGTATGCCACGATATCCTCAATATCCTCAACTTCGAGCTGAAAGTTTTTCATCGAGGTTCCGGGCACGACTTTGTCTGGCTCTTGAACGATGCTGAACAGGTAGGCTTCCCGCAACTTGCTACCCGCATGACTCAACTCCGGGGCGACGTTCTGGCCTTCGTCCCCGATGCGGTGGCAGCCCATGCAGCCGTAATCTACGGTCAGCTCTTTTCCGGAATCTACCATTTCGCTGTCCGCTTCCGCCCAGTCAAATTCAGGTTCGGGGAATTTGTTATCCCGCCGCAGTTCGAGCAGGTAGACTGAGAGATTGAGGGCTTCCCGATCCGTGAGATCGAAATTGGGCATGCGCGCAACCGGACGCCGGTTCTTGCCCTGCCAGCGTACGCGGTGCGGTTGCTGCAAATAGGCCACCAGCCAGGACTGCCGGTACTTGTTTCCCGAAAACTCCAGGCCCGGCGGATTGTTAACGCCTTCCGAGGCCAGGGCATGACATTCAGCACACTTCAGCCCATCGTAAAGCTGCTTGCCAATGGCCGGATCGACCACAAAAGTCTCTTCGATCTCGCCTTCAACATCGACGACTGACCGGTCGGAGGTCAGGCTCTCCTTTTGTTTCTCGCCGGTGTAGGCCCCAACCGCGGTCAGAATGACGATTGACAACAAGGCAATGGCTCCAATCGAGGCCACAGCCGGGCGGTCTTTGAGGGATCTGCCGGGGCTGCGATCAAGGAATGGAAGCAACACCATGACAGCCAGAAACAGCCCGGGCAAAACGATGGCGCCAACCACTTCGAATCGCCCTTCAAACAATTTCAAAAGCTGAAACGCGCCATAGAAATACCAATCCGGACGAGGAATGTAGCTGGTGTCGTTGGGATCCGCCGGCGCCTCTAATGGCGCGCCAAACTTGAGAGCCAGCACGAATATTAGGCCAATCACGCCAGCCGCCACCACCGAATCTCGGAAAAGTTGCTGTGGAAAAAAGGTACCGGAAACTTGGCCTGGCTCGCCCCCACGACCCAGCGGCGTTGGACCGTGCATCCTGATGTAAGTGATGTGCAAGGCAATCAATAGAACGAGAGACAGCGGCAAAACGACCACGTGCAAGGCGAAAAAGCGTGACAGCGTCAGCATGCCCAACTCGCTGCCGCCCTGCAAGATTCGCTTCAGACTGTCGCCAACTATCGGCGTCATCCCGGCGATGTTGAGCCCGACTTTGGTTGCGAAATAGGCTTTCATGTCCCAGGGCAACAGGTAACCGGTAAAGGCAAAACCGACCACCACCAGCAACAGAGCCACGCCGAAAATCCAAGTCCACTGGCGCGGCGGTTTGTATGCCCCGGAAAAAAATGTGCGGGCGAGGTGTAGAAAGATGACCACCATCATCGCGCTGGCGGAAAAATAGTGGATGCCGCGAATCAGACTGCCAAACACAACCTGCTGCTCGATAAAGCGCACGCTGTCATGGGCGACATCCGCATTTGGGGAGTAGTAAAGAGAGAGAAGGATTCCCGTGATTACCTGAACCACCACCAGCGCCAGCAAGCAGGATCCAAGCGCGTTCGGCCAATTCACACCCTTTGGCATCGGCTCCTTCAGGAAACGATTGAACGCTTGCAACAATCCTTTTTTATTGGGCTCCATCTCAGGTCATTTGTCAGTTATGAGTTCGCAGGACGTCTTCTATCTTTAGCACCATCACGACGGCAAACGCACAAACACCTGGCCATTCTCCATCTTCAAGGCCAGCTTGCTCAACGGTCGCGGCGGCGGCCCTGAGACCACGGCGCCGCGTCTGTCGTACCGTCCGTCATGACAGGGACAAACGAAATGGTTTTCTCTTGACTGCCACGTGACATTGCAGCCCGTGTGGGAACAAACTGCCGAAAAAGCCGAAATACCCGAGGCTTCTTCGGTGTCCGTGACGACCCATGCGAATCCGTTTTTCTCGTTGCGCGAGTAGCCTTCCGTGGTGGTGTATTTGAAGCTGGCTTTGCGGGGCTCAGCACTCTGCAAACTCGAGGCATTCCCCAGAGGAATCCAGGCGCCATCCGAACGCCGCAAAACTGGTGTCAGCAAGTAGCCGAGTCCAGGAATCGCAAGTGCAAAAGCAATAAAACCGTTCAACGCGGCAATTCCCACCTTCAAGAAGCGCCTGCGCGGAACAGCCGTGTCAGACTGTTTGTCGAATATCTGCAATCAAATTCCTGGTCGATGAGTCAAGAAAAAAAGTTGTGTCACTTCCGAGTGTCGGAACTTCGTCCATCTTTCTCTAAATCTGCGAACAAACCTGACCGCCGCGTTTATTTCGTCCGGCGGAAGTTTTTTTCTAAACTTTGACATTTGCCTGAGCCGCCGGAAATGGAATCGAAGAGCTGGTCATCAGTGCGCTCATTGGTCCAGTTGCAAATGCCAGTTTAGATTTCCTACTTCCTGAGCGTCAGCAGGTAGTCCGCAATCTGCCCAAGCTGCTCATCCGACAGTTTTTCATCAAACGCCGGCATCACGGATTCGGCGGAAAACTGCTGCGGGTTTTTGAGATTTTTGATATGCCAGCTCCGGTCGCTTTTCTTGTCAGCCGCAAAAGTCAAATCGGGCGCGGTTTCCTTCCCTCCACCGGCGATCCTGTGGCAGCCGATGCAGTTATTTTGGTAGGCCAGGTAGGCGCCATTTCTGAGGTTTGCTGCGAGTCCGAAAATCTGCTTCTTGGCGGCACTGTCTGACTCGAACAGGAAATCATTGAGCGCTGCAACTTCCTTCTTGAGTAGCTTCTTTTTCTTGCGTTTCTTTTTGGCCTGGCCGAGCACAAGTTCGGACTCGGACCCAACGTGGTCGCTGAACCAGACATCATCTCGATTGTTTGCAACCGGTGTACGCGTTACTTCTGCTTTGCCCGCAAGCGTGTGGCATGCGGTGCAGCCCTTGAGTTCAAACAGCTCAAGGCCGGCGATTTGAGTCAAACGCAGATTGCTGGTTTTTGCCGGCAGTTTTGACTCCTGAATGGCCAGAAACATGAGTGATGCAGCGCCTGCCGCGATCAGTAAAATCATCTTCTTCATATTAACCTCCGCAAGTTTTCTTTGTTATTCGAACCTTGGTAATTCTGGCTAATTGTTCGCAGCTCCGGTCGAAATCCAGTCGCGAATCAACTCGATCTGTTCACCGGCGAGGGCCGCGCCGCCAAGAGGCATCCGTTCGCCCTGAATGCCCGGCGCGCCTTCCAGCTTCTGTAGCAGATAACTGTTGTCGGGATCTCCCGAGGTCACCCGGTTCAGGCCGGTACTTTGGCTTGCGGGCACGCCCACTAGATTGGAAAACGATTCCTGGCTCGTACGCATCGGCATCGGGCCGTTGCCGCCGGGTACATGGCACCCCGAAGTGGCACATTTTTGACTGAAAATGGTATTCTGAATGTTGGAAAGTGTTGGTTCAGCGGCCTCGGGGGCCAGCGTCTTGCTGTGCTCACATGCCGCGATCAAACTGACGGCGAGAATAATCGTGCTCAAGAAAGCAGTGTGCCTCATGTCCCTGAATCTCCATAAAATCTGTACTCACATGTTGACCGCGACCTGCTCAACACTTTAGTTGCGTGGAATGTTCCCGACTAGAACGGCAAACGCAGGGTCCTGTAAATGTTAAAACCCAATCGCAGATCGCGCTCGGTGAAATCAAAGTCAGCGCCGCTCATGGAGTGGCTGGTGGCCAACCCTAGCGAGTTAGTCAGGTAAACATGAAAAACATGACCGCCGACGCGCTTCTCGAGGCCCACGGTGAAGCCGTCGTTAAACACCCGGTCCCCCCTTTCAGGTCGAGGGCCTCCGACTACAGCGGCTCCGTCTGAGCCGGCAACGATGGGAACGCCTTCCACAAACAGGGAGAAATCCGACCCAAAGTGAAGCCTGGCGCCGAAGCCGAGAGTGACGATAGCATCTTCATCATCCAGTTGCACATTGCCGTTGAGGAGCACGCCCGGAACAAACAGAATGGAAAACTTATCGTGCACCTGTTTTGACAGAGGCACTTGCGCAAACCAATGAAATCGTTCGCTGTCCGTACGGTCCAGCGGTCCGGTGACGCCGATGGGATTCTTGCGTGTGTTCCAGTCGAGCCCAGCCACGAGTGCGGCCGAAATCGGCGTGCCGCCACTCGACTTTTCCTTCAGGAATCGCCACTTGCCGGCAAACTCAAATGTTGCATCCTGATTCGCACGCCCAACCGACGCGCTCAAATCGTTGTTCAAAGCAAATAGCAATTCCGTAAAGATGCTCGCGCCGCCATCGAGGCCGTAGAAATTGGCGAAGCCGCTCTTGACATTGCCGCGCCATCTGTGTGAAATCCGGTAGGCAAAAAAGCCTTTCTCGAGCGTCTGTGTCGTCGGCAGGGTCGAGAGCGACACGCCGGCAAACGCTTCGGCGTATTCTCGCGCCGGCGACTTTGCTTTCAAATCAGCCGGTAGTGAATTGATCCAATCTTCCAGAATTTTGACTTGAGACGATGGCAAGGGCTTGCCATTTTGCGGCATACTTCCGCCTTTGATAGCCGGGTCGTCTTTTATTTTCATTATGAGATAGCTACGCGCCGGGTTCCGCGGCTGCACTCTTAAGATTTCGTTTCCGAAGTCGCGGCTCGGCCGGTTTACGAGCGACGCCAAGGCAAAATCTTCCGTCAAATCCAGGCCATTCGGGGAATTCGGACCGGCATGACAGCCAGAGAACGCACAGCTTTCATCGAAGATGTCCAGCACCGACTCCGGAATCTCCTGGGCGACGCCACGTCCGGCCCAAGCAGCGAGTATGAGCGTGGTCAGGAAAACCGTGTTCAGGGTGATTATGTTGCGTTGCGCAAATCGCATGTTTCTCTCCTTCGCTTTTGCAGAAATCGATTGTTTACACATGGCGACGTGAAGACCTGACGGTGAGACGGCAAGCGGGCCATACAAACAATTTGCATCAAATCAACAACTCTTTGTTCAATGTCAAGTGGCCTGTTCCGAACCCTCCAGAGCCCATCTGCCACCCGGAGTGAACTCACAAAGCCAATCGAAGATCTTCGCAGGAACTTCAGATGAACCACGTGCAATCCTAGTAGTTACAATTACGATTGGGGAAGAAATGAATATTTTGCAACGAATTCAAGGAAAAAATAGCTCCTGGCGCAGATCGCTGCCGCAACTGGATTGCAGGTGGTTCTGCAGCGTGACTGACTCACTTGATCATAAGACGGTGGTAGCGCTTCTTGCCTGCTCGCAGCATGAGTGCTCCTTCCACGGCGTTCGCAATGGTCAGGCTATCGTCAATTGTCTCGACCTTCTTCTCGTTAACGTAAGCCCCACCCTGCTGGATGAGCCGCCGCGCTTCGCCCTTCGACTTAGTCAGCCCCACTTCGGCGAACACATCGACCACCAGAACCCCGGCGTCAAAACGGCTGGACGCCATTTCGGTGGTGGGTACGGCGCTGATGTCCTGTCCTCCGCCACCGAAAGCGCTGCGGGAGGCTTCGCGCGCCTTATCGGCCTCACCTTTGCCGTGCGTGATTTCGGTGGTTTCGTAGGCGAGCACCTCTTTTGCCTTACGAATCTCAGCACCTTCGAGCCGCGCCAGCTTCTCGATCTCAGTCATTGGCAGAAACGTGTAGTATTTCAGGAGCGCGACGACATCTCGGTCATCGACGTTTATCCAGTACTGGTAGTACTCGTAGGGCGAGGTTTTGCTGCCGTCGAGCCATACCGCGCCTTTGGCGGTCTTGCCCATTTTCTGGCCGCCGGCGGTGGTCAGGAGCGGCCAGGTCAGCCCTTCAGCAGGTTGGCTTTCCACACGACGAATCAAATCCGTGCCCGCGATAATGTTGCCCCACTGGTCGTCTCCGCCCATTTGCAGGGTACAACCATGACTTCTGAACAACTTCAGAAAATCGTACGCCTGCAGAATTTGATAGTTGAACTCGATGAACGACAGACCAGTCTCCATTCGCACCTTGTAAGACTCCGCGGCCAGCATTCTGTTAACGCTAAAGTGGCGGCCGATGTCGCGCAGGAATTCCACCAGATTCAGGTCCAGCAGCCAGTCGGCGTTGCGCACCGCAAAGCCGGCATGTCCGTCCATCGTAAAGTAGCGATTGATTTGCGCATTGATCCTCTCCGCATTCGATGCGATTTTTTCGCGCGTGAGCAGTTGACGCATCTCTGTCTTGCCGCTCGGGTCTCCGATCATTCCGGTGCCGTCCCCGATAAGCGCGATTGGGCGATGCCCTGCGCGCTGAAGGTGGGCCAGCGCCATCAAGCCAAGCAGATTACCGACGTGCAGGCTATCCGCCGTGGGGTCAAATCCAACGTAGGCCGTTACCTGGCTATTGCCCAGCGCGGCTTGAACCGCATCTTCGTCAGTCACCTGTTTTATGAAACCGCGCTCTTTCAGCGTGTCGTAAACGTTAGTCTTGCTCAATGTCTTCCAGCCTTCCAAAGTAGAGTTCTTGTCTCAATGAGTTGTTGAGAGGAGGGAACTAACGATCGATTAATATTGGTCTTTGCTCTTCAAAGTCCGCTGCAGATCTCGGTCGGCGTCACGCTTGGCGATGGTATGTCGTTTGTCGTGTAACTTCTTGCCGCGGGCCATGGCCAACTCAACCTTAACTTTGCCGCGTTTGAAATAGAGCTTGAGCGGCACCAGAGTCAGACCCTTTTCCTGAGTCTTGCCGATGAGCTTTTTGATCTCCTTGCGGTGCAGCAGCAACTTGCGCTCCCTCAGCGGCTCGTGGTTGTTGAGATTGCCGTGCGAGTAGTGGCTGATATGCACGTTGTAGAGAAAGACCTCCTGGTTTTTCACGTTGGCATAACTGTCCCGCAGGTTTGCTTTGCCGTCGCGCAGGGCCTTCACTTCCGTACCCAGCAGCACAATGCCGGCCTCGACCGTATCGACAATATGGTAGTCATGCCAGGCCTTCCGGTTCTTTGTGATAATCTTCTCACTCATAGCCGCGAAAATTACTGCATTCGCCCATCAAAGTCAAGTCGGGTTTGAAAAATCTTGACTTTGAATTTTCTGATCGTTAAATTAGTCGTTCGTTAAACAAGCCGAAGTGGTGAAACTGGCAGACGCGCACGGTTCAGGGCCGTGTGGGAGCAATCCCGTGTGGGTTCGAATCCCACCTTCGGCACCCAAAGTAAAATAAATGGCCTGTAGAAATACAGGCCATTTTTGTTTTCAGATCAGGCTTGAGTGGTGCGGCACAAACGGACTCCGGTCCTGCCTCTCAATTGGCAAAACCTTACTTTCGTCAAACGCTGTTTGACCTTTCTCCGGCAAGCCCTCTCTGGCGTCTTATTTCAAAAAATAGCAGCGCCGCCGCCACGGAGGCATTTAGCGAATTCACCCTGCCGAACATCGGGATCCTGACCAGAAAGTCACACTTTTCACGTACCAGGCGGTGGAGTCCCTTGCCTTCAGCGCCAACTACGACCGCCAGCGGGCCGGTAAGATCAGCTTCATAGTAGGTTTGAGTGCCTTCCTGATCTGCCCCGACGCACCAGACGTTCTGTTTCTTCAGCGCATCCAGTGTGTAGTTTAGATTTGACACTTGTGCTGTCAGCACGTGAACGGAAGCGCCGGCCGAGGTTTTTGCCACGATTCCCGAAGTGCCAGCCGAGCGACGTTTTGGCAGAACCACGCCGTGGAACCCGGCGCCATCCGCGCTGCGGAGAATCGCCCCGAGATTGTGCGGATCCTCAATGCCGTCAAGGCAGGCAATCAGCGGCGGTTCATTGCGGACCGAACTTTCGTGAAAAATATCGGCAACGGTCGCGTACTGTGAGTCTGCGATGTAAGCAACCACTCCTTGCGTTTTCTCCTGGCCGGCAACGGCAATAAGCTTCTGGCGTGGCACTTTTTGAATGGTGGTCTTCCTGGCTCTGGCGAGTGTCAAAATTTCGCCGAGCCGAGGATGTGAAAGATTGTCATCGACCAAAATCTTCTCGATAGTGCTGCCCGCGCGCAAAGCTTCCAAAACCGGATTTCGCCCAAAGATAATTTCTGACATTCTCGATGGTTTCTCATGTTGTGCGGAGTCAATTCAACGACGGACCTGCTGTCCGCGCCAATTTAGATAATTCTGCTAGCTCATGCAATAATTGATTTGCTGCCCCCACAAATCCCGCAAAATACCTTGACATTCTCCGCGGTTTTGATTTACGTAGAGTCCGCTCTGATGAAACCATCAAACTCTTTTTGGAAAATGCTCAACGTTAAAGCAAGTCGAGTCATCCGAGTCGCCCCTGACAAGCTCTGGCAACTGGCCACCGATGTCGATCGCCTGCCGGAATGGATGCCGCCGGTCGTTGAAGCACGTGTCAAAGGCCGGACCAGGAAGAACTCAGGCTTGGGCAGGCAGCAGGTTTTGAAAACCCATCTCAAGCTCGGTAAGGGAGAATCGCTTCTGGAAGTGATCGCCTGGGAACCGCCACACCGGATTACCTGGCAGCATCTCAAAGACGTCGTCGACAACAGAGAACTCGACTACGCCAAAGAAATCAAAACCACGCTTACCATGACCAACATCGATAGCAAAGTCACGCTACGCCTGATTGGAACCTGGGTGCCGGTGGGTATTTCCGGCAGACTCATGAACAGATTTATGAAAAGACTGGTCAGCAAGACACTTGAAAAAGCTCTGGAAAACCTGGAAGCGCTGCTTGAAGCAAAGCATCCGGTGAGCCTGTGAAACGGCTGCGCGGTTTCTTGATCGATTTGGATGGCGTCCTGTACGTTGAAAGTCAACCCATCGAGGGTGCGATTGAGGCGGTGAACTGGCTGCGCTCGCGCGATCTACCGTTTCGTTTCCTGACCAACACGACCATGCGTTCCCAACGCGCGCTTGCCGAAAAACTCACCAACATGGGGTTTCCGGCAAAGCCGCAGGACATTTTCAGCACCTGCACGGTCGCCGCTCAGTGGTTGAAAAAGCAGGGCATCAAACGGGTGCATTTGATGTTGCCTGAGGAGCCGCAAGAAGATTTTGCTGAACTCGAGGTCACGGACCGCAACCCGCAAGCGGTGGTTGTCGGTGACCTGGGAGCGCAATTCACCTTCGAAACTCTGAACAAAGGCTTTCGCCTTTTAAAGGAGGGCACACGCCTCATCGCTCTGCAAAAGAACCGGTTCTGGCAGACACTCGAGGGCCTGTCAATGGACGTGGGCGCTTTTGTGGCAGCGCTGGAATATGCGGCCGAAGTTGAAGCCACCGTGGTTGGGAAGCCCAACCCAGCCTACTTTCAGATGGCCTTGCAGGACATGGCGCTCTCGCCAGACCGGGTCGCCATGGTTGGAGACGACATCTTTACCGACATTGCCGGTGGCAACGCTGCTGGTCTTAGAACGATACTCGTCAAAACCGGCAAATATCAACACGACAACCTGGAGGCCTCTGACATCCGGCCTGACCATCTTCTGGATTCCATCGCCGCACTGCCGGCGGAAATAGAGGGTGGGCTGCTTACTTCACCATGATCATTTTGCCGGCCAGCACCTCACCGGCGGCATCAATCTGATAATAGTAAATCCCGCTCGGCAACTCATGCCCCTGTGCGTTCCTGCCATCCCATTGAATCTGGTGGTGTCCTGCCGGTTGCAAGCCGTCCTGCAACACTCGCAATTCGCTTCCCACTGTGTTGAATATGCTCACTTTGACTCTGACTGTCAGCGGTAGATTGTAGCTCAGCGTCGTGCCGCCGTTGAAGGGATTCGGATAGTTCTGCGCCACGCTGAACTCATCTGGAATCAACCCTGAATCGTCGGCGATTCCAGTGGTTACGGAAGGCTTCAGAAAAATGAGTTTGTTGGCTGTCTCGCCATCACCCACCATAACCGATACGTTGGCGGTTTCATAACCATTGTTGCTGACCCTCAAGGTGAAGATGCCGCCAGCGGTCAGGCCAAGCTTGTATTTGCCATCAACGTTACTGATGGCAGAGATGCCATTCTCCAGCACCTCAACCTGGGCTCCACTAAGTATTTTGCCAGTCTCAGAATCGAAAACATGCCCGTTTATTCGAGTGGCGCGGGTGCCGTCGAAGTCCAACACAAATAGTCCATTGTCCTGATCTGAGGCGTAAACGTAGCCAGAGTTCGTAAATGGATAGGCGCCCCAGCAGCCCGCAAATCCGGAAGTGCCGGCGTTGGTATCAAAGCCACCAACCTCTACCATATGACTGGGGTCGGAAATATCAAGAATGCGCACGCCATCCGCGTAATGCGAGATATAAGCATAATCTCCCTGAATGTGCGTGTTGTGTGCCAGCCTGCTACCCGACAGATATTCGTCAACCAGCGTTGGATTGCCGAGGTTGCTGATGTCCCACATCTTCACCGACTGACCGCTGGTCTCCTCTGTGGTCATGACAAACTGGCCATCAGGCGTCGCCCAACTGTTGTGCGAGATGCCGCCGCCGGGAAACGGAATCTCCGCCACAAGCGCCGGCCTCGCCTTACCAGTGACATCGAAGATTGCGAGGGAGCCCCGGCGTTCGGTGCTGCCAAACAATGTGTCGTTGCGGGTGAAGATGTCATGGAAATAATTGAAGGTGATCGAGCCTACCTCGACCGGGACTTCCGGATTCGCCAAATCCAGGATGTCGGCTCCGCGCGCGCTATTTGAGCCAGAAATGTAGGCATGCCCGTTTTCGATGTAAAGGTTGTGTGCCCGGGTAAAGGCGTTGGCGAATCTATCGACAACTCGCACGGAGTCCGGCAGAGGCGACAAATCCAGAATAAGCAGGCCCTCGTTACCGCGGTCGGCTGTCACGTAAGCATAATTCCCGTGCGTTTTGATGTCGCGCCAGGTCGAAGATACGCCGGGAACGAAATCGACCTCAATCAGGCTGTCTGGCGTGACGAGAACAATCGCAGTACCGGTTCGATGGCCGACGATTGCGTATTCATTGCCGGCATCGTCGGCGTAGCCCCAAACATCATTTGTATAGCGTCCGGTGTTTAGATTGCCCACCAAAGAGACATGGTGCGTGACCTGACCGATTGCGGAAGCAGTGGCTGTAACACATAGCAAGAAGACCAACCTTTTCATACAGAACTTCTCCGGTTAAACGTAAAAAACTCGCGCAGACACTCAAAAAAGTATCGTCAGCTCAGATAGGCTGCTAATCCTTGCGTCTGCCTGGTTCGACAACGGAACAGTGTTTTCGGGATCAAAAAAAATGGCAAGCCAGCCGGCATTTTTGGCGCCAACTACGTCGCTCTCAAACGAATCGCCAACATAGGCCAGGTGGCCAGGAGCCGCGGCACTCAAGTCGGCAGCGAAATCGAAAATCTTGCGGGAGGGCTTCATGGCGCCCACGTCACCGGAGAAAACCTGATGAACAAAAAAGCTCTCAAGCCCGGTAGCAGCCAGTTTATTGCGTTGCACGGGTGGAAACCCGTTTGACAAAACGCCAAGCACGTAATTCTTGCTCAGGTCCGCCAGCACTTCGCGAGCCCCGGGAACGGTGAATGCCATTCCGGAATAGACTTCCAGGTAATCCTGCGAGAGGGCCACGCAGTCGGGACTCGGTAGGCCTAGTTCATCAAACACCATCTTAAACCGTTGTACTTTCAGAGCTTCCGCGGCGATTTCGCCTTCCGCCATTTGCCGCCAGAGCATGGCGTTCACCCGGTGGTACGCCGCCACGAACAATTCGACGGCGCCGTCCTGCAGATGCGAATTCAGGATTTCAACCAAGGCAGTTCTTTCTGCACGCGCATGGTCGAACAGAGTGTTGTCCAGGTCAAAAAAGATGGTCTTGATGCGGTCACGAAACATAATCGTCTAAAGTAGGGAAAAACACTTGAGCAGTCAAGTTGATAATGCAGCAAATTATTGCTTGCGGCTATCTTACAAAGCTGTATCTTGCAAATCCCGGCATACTTGCTTAGATTCAAGTCAAGACAGAAAGACACGTTAACGGAGAGACTATGTCAGACAGGAAACAGATCGCGGTTATCGCGGGAGATGGAATTGGCGTCGATGTCACGGTTGAGGCCAAGAAAGTTCTGAAAGCAGTGCAGACAAAGTTCGGCTTGCCGCTGGATGTGACCGAATTCGACTATGGCGCCGAGCGTTACTTACGTGATGGCACCACGATGCCTGAAACGCAGGTTGAGGATTTCAGAAATAACTACGACGCGATTTTCATTGGGGCGCTCGGAGACCCACGGGTACCCGATATGGCGCACGCACGCGACATTCTTTTAGGGCTGCGCTTCAAGCTGGATCTGTTCGTCAACTACCGCCCCGTCAAGCTGACCGACGCCAAGCTCTGCCCTCTCAAAAATAAGACTGAGAAAGACGTCGATTTTGTGGTGTTTCGGGAAAACACGGAAGGATTGTACGTGGGCATGGGCGGGATTTTCAAAAAGGGGACACCGGACGAAATCGCGACTCAGGAAGACATCAACACGCGCAAAGGCGTCGAACGCATTATTCGATACGCCTTTGAATTTGCGACCCAAAAAGGGCGCGGCAAAGTGACCATGTCCGACAAGAGCAACGCCCTGCGCTTTGGCCATGATCTGTGGCTGCGCGCCTTCGAAGAAATCGGGGCCGAATACCCGGACATCGAGAAGGACCATTTGTATGTGGATGCCCTGACCATGCAGATGATCAAACGCCCGGAGCAATTCGGCGTTATCGTCACCTGCAACATGTTTGGCGACATCGTGACCGATCTCGGCGCCCAGTTGCAGGGCGGCATGGGCCTGGCAGCGTCCGGCAACATCAACCCGGCCGGCACCTCGATGTTCGAGCCGGTGCACGGCTCAGCTCCGAAATATGCGGGGCAGAATGTCGCGAATCCCCTGGCGGCAATTCTGACTCTGGCGCTGATGTTGGATTATTTGGGATTCTCAAAAGAAGGGGCTGAAGTCGAAAAGGCGGTCGAGCAAGCCATCAAAACGGACAACACGCCAAGAGATTTGGGAGGCAGCCTGGGCACGAGCCAGGTCGGCGATTACATCAGTGGCTTGATTTGAGCGGGCGGAATGATGGCGTCGTGTGGCAGAGGTTGAGCACGTGGCGCCATAAATTACGCTTGCCTACCGATCGCGATTCTTATCAATTTGCCGGCGTTCCTTTTTTGTAGGCCGGCCTTTGTATTTGCGCCTGCCGTCGGTATCCCAATCCTGCAGCAGTTGGTACAATTCCTTCGATTCATCCGCAATCTTGGCCTCTGGCACATGCTCGTGGTAGAGGCCGGGAGCATCCTTGTTCGAGATATTCTTGTAAACGATATCCACAATGTCAAACTTTCGATATTGGCTACGACGCTTGATAGTCACCACGTCACCAATCTTGACGACTCGCGCGGGTTTCGCCTTTTCGTCATTGACCTTGACCTTGCCATCGTCGCAAGCGCGGGTGGCGATGCTGCGTGTCTTGCACAGGCGGCTGAGTTTGAGCCACTTGTCAAGACGGATACTCTTTTCAGAGTTATCTGGAGTAGGCATGAAGCCAAGATAAGATGTGTGTCCCCCAAAAGCAAGGCCTTGCGAGCCGGCAGCCAGGAGACCTGGTGCTAATTGCGGATTCTTGAATACAGGGTTTTCGGCGTGATGCCGAGCATTTTCGCCGCACGGGATTTATTGCCGAGCGTGAGACGCAGGGCCTTACGAATGTGCTGGTCCACCATGTCATCGAGTGTTGGGTATTTCGAGTTGGCAATATCCGAGAAGTCGAGCTGGTGTAGATGTTTTTGAAGAATGAGCCGGTCCTGGCAGGTCAGCAACAGGCATTCGAGAATGACGTCAAGTTCTTCGAAATTGAGTGGCCAATTGTATTCGGTGAACAACTCAAAAAGCTCCTCAGAGATTGTGTCGGAATAGGCAAGACGCCGCTTCTTTTTGTGCTCGAAAATCAGCGTGACAATCTCCCTTATTTCGTGCTGGCGGAGCCGCAGCGGCTCGATGCGCAACTCAATGCGAGAGAGATGCTCAAGCAGAGCCGCCAACTCTGAGCCATCGGCAACCGCTTGGGCGGCATCGTGCCCAACGGAGGCGATGAGGCGAAATTTCGGAAGTTGCGCGCCATTCATCTCGCCATCAAGCTCGGTACTTTCGAACAAGCTGAGCAGAAAGGAACACTCCTCCTGTCCCAGGTTTTCAATACCTTCCAAATAAAGGGTGTCACCGTCTTGCAGATTGTAAGGTACGATATTCTTTAGTGACTCACTGCACACCTTGCTGTAAAACAGTTTGCCGTCAATATCTTCGCAGACGATGCGGGCCAGCATGTCCGGCCGCGAACCAGGCTCGCAACGAATAAGTACGGGCGACTTGCGAGTATTGGTGTCCTGCGTCTGAACCCGATCTCTCAAATCGCTGATCTCGATTTTGAGCAGGCGCTGATAGTATCGCGTCAAATCGCGATCTACCTTTTCATAATTCTCCAGCTTGCGCAAGGCGCGATTGTAGTCGAGCGCACTCTGGATGGTCAGTTTCAAATCCACCATATCAATCGGCTTACCATGGTACT
This sequence comes from Candidatus Zhuqueibacterota bacterium, assembly GCA_029261995.1. Lineage (GTDB taxonomy): Bacteria > Zhuqueibacterota > Zhuqueibacteria > Oceanimicrobiales > Oceanimicrobiaceae > JAJDAF01. The sequence goes on along the minus strand of JAJDAF010000010.1, from coordinate 225,670 downwards.
GGAACACACCCATTTTCAAGAACTCATGTCGCAAAACGATATCCTGTCCCGAGATAATAATCATGGGGACGGTCTGATTGGACTTCAGAAGCTTGTCTATCATCATAAACGGATCGCCACTGAGCCCCGGCATGTTTACGTCGAGAATGGTAGCGTTCAGCCGCCAAAGGTTGGCTTCATATTTCTCAAGCACCTCGTTCCAGTTCTTGGCTATCAGTAATTGGTGGTCTTTCTGCAGCAGGCGAACCATAAAATCAAGGAAGGTCTGTTCGTCATCGGCAATAAGGAGTGCGCTCATAGTGAAATCCCGGTTGGAATTATTGAGTATGAGTTGACAAGATTGAAGTCTTCCCCGGCACAATATAGCAAAAGTTGCCTCAAATGGCAAACTTGTTAATAAATCTTAATCGGTCACTGAAGTACGGTTCTATCTGGTGCTGTCCCGGCAAATGGCAACTCCCTCACGCCATGGGAAATGACCGTTCCATCTGTCCGGAGACTTCGAGTACTTTGGCATAGATGAAATTAAGCAGAGCGCCGGGACGTCGGCCGCAAAATTCCACAATTCTTGGTCATTAAAGCCGGGGGAACGCCAGGAATTGTATCATTCGTACCGATCTGATCCAGACTGAGATACAGTGAACCACAAATGTCAACCCTGCTCAAAACGCGGTTCAACCGAATGAAAACCGAACAATCGAGACCGGGTAACTCCAATCTACTACCCCAAAGATAGTGCAAAAGAAGCAACATTCAGGTAGGTTTTGTTGAAAAATCGCAAGATTCTATTAAATATGGGTAACATTTGCAATATAACGCATTTTTTTCTACAACGACTGATGTCTGTAAAGCAATGCCGTTCGCAAGTGTACAAAATCTACCCGGTTTGCGAGAAACATCTAACCCCTAAAATAAACAGTGGAATAATTCATTATGGATGTCTCAGATATGAACACCGGCGACCAGTGCCACACTTCGAATCGGCTCATTATGGAACATAGAATAACACCATAAGTCTTTTTATAACAAAAATTTACATATAAATCGGATCTTTCTGGCACTGATCTTGCTTGAGCAGCGGGTGAATGCGTCAAACAACGTGTTCATCAAAGACTGCAATCACAAACTAAGGTAGGTGATAGAAATGAAACGGCTCATACAAACTGCAACGGTACTTCTAGCCCTTGTCTTGTTTGGGACAGCCTCTTCGCAAACATCCGGCGTGCTCTGGATCAAGACGTTTGAGCCAGGAAGTACTTCTCTGACAACTGCCCAGATAGATCACGATGCACTCGCAGCCCTGGACCAACTGATGAATAACCAAAACATCGAAGTCACATTTCTTGGTGCGGCTGACAGTGTCGGTTGGGTCATGAATGGACGCAGCGTTCACACGCAAATCTCTGAAGCCTGGAACGACGCCAAAAGACTTGGACGTGCCAGAGCTCTGAGAGCAAGATATGAACGTGGGAACGTCGGCGTGACGCATGAGAATATTGCTGGTGTCAAAGTCGTGTGGTCAAGAAAAATCTCGCGCGAACAATACAAGAAAGATCTCACCGAGATCAAAGACCGAAACAATGACTTGAACAATAAGCTGGCCAAACTCGAAGATAAGTTTAAGACGATTCACCCGATAATCGAAACGCAGGGTACGGGAGTCGCCAACGGCTACTTCCAGAAAGAACGCACCAGCCATTTCGACTGGTTTCTGCAGGGGGGGGTTTGGACCTGGAAATCAGCGTCCGGTGGTGGTCTGCTATCACCGTCAATCGCGCTCGGCATCATCATTAACAAGACATCTTTCATCTTGCAGGGCGGCGTGACACCTTGGACAATTTCGACCACCAGTGGAAACCAGTCTGAGTCATTCGTTCACATCGGCATTAAGCACATGAAGACCAGTACCTTTGGCATCTCCGCAGGCGTGTTTCGCGGCTGGGAATTCTTTACGGATACCGACGATTGGTCCTTTAAGACGACCGGACTGTCCAGCGGCATCGTCATCAAGGAAGGTGTCTTTGAGTTCAACCCGATGCTCAGCTATTCCAATTCCAACTCCATTTTTGAAAGTTCTAAATGGAAGTTCGGTACAACATTGGGCTTGACCATTAACATCAACGAGGCGTTCTAAGCGACCACCGATGAGAAGTATCATAGTATTACCAGGTGGGGGATTCGTCATGAGAACATTACTGTTGACCCTATTCGCGGTTGCGCTGGGTTGCAGCAAGGCTGACTTGCCAATTGAACCCAACACCCGCACGACGCTGCAAGTGACAGCGATTACCCAAGCCGGCATCCGGATTGATTCGGCAAACGTCTTCGTCGATGGTTCCAGGGAAGGTTTTACTCCGTTCAGCGCTCAAGATATTCAACCCGGGTTGCATGCCTTGAGAGTTTCACGAGATGGTTACCTGGCTCATGCGGAACAGTTGCTCGTGGAGCTCGGCAGAGTTTACGTGGTCGAGGCGATACTCGATCCGCTGCCACCGGGAGAGGGCCAATTGATTGTCACAGTCGATCAAGATTCTGCGCTGGTCAGAGTCATGGACTCAAACGACAATGTCATATTCGAGACAGAAGAGCAGACTTCCGTGCATCAACTGCACATCGGCCGGTACCGTGTTGGCGCCGAGAAAGCCGGGGTCGTTGCCGAACAGCCGAACATCGAGATTGAGACGGGCAAAACCACAGTCGTCAACCTGACTCTGGCTCAACCCGGGCAAACACCTACTTTGGCATTTGGCATAGCTCTGGATAGCGTGAATGTAGGCGAAGATTTTGAGATAACCTGGGAATCGGACGGTTTTCAAGTCATCATCGACCAGGGAATTGGGGTTCGCGGCCCAAACGGCAAGGAGCGGGTCAGGTGTTCATCGGCTGGGATGAAGATTTTTACCGCGACCGCATACAGTCTGGACAATCTGACCACTGAAATCAAAGACTCGGTCTACATCTCGGAAGTGGTGGCGTTTCCGCCTAGTCTAAACTTCTCTATTCTGGCGGACAGCGTTGATTTTGGCACACCAGCCATTTTGGAGTGGCAAACCGATGGCCACCAGGTTGTTCTCGACCATGGCATCGGTGGCCGAGGCCCCTCTGGATCGGAAGAAATCCTGTTCCAGACTCCCGGCAAAAAGGTCATCGCAGCGACGGCTTACGGTGAGAACAATCTCCTGACCGTTAAGAAAGACTCCGTCTTCGTCAAAGAGGCGGCGTTACCACCGCACCCGGTGGTCATGCTTTCAACCACGCGCCGGGTCACTGTGGATACTGCCGCATCGATAAGCTGGCACTCTCAGAACGCAGACTACATCGTAGTGGATTATGTCGATAATCCGGGATTGTCTGGCAGCGCCCAAACGACATTCCACTCTCCTGGCATCCGAATTGTGACGGCGACCGCGTTCAACCAATCGGGATACGCCTCAGCAAGTGACACGATTGAGGTCGTCGTGCCTGTCATCGATGTCGTGGATGATATTCTAGTGGAAGCTAACGTTCACGTGCGTGCAAATGCGGAAAAGGACAAGATGAAATTCATGAAGGCAGCGACCTTTGAGGTCGAAAAAGCTGGTCGTTATGAAGTCGTCTCAGAGGCATGGTATAACAGTGGTGACGTGCAGCGTAATGAGAGTTTCTTTCTCGATATCAGCACGATCCGCGATGAATTCAATCTGCCGCTCGACCCTAATGCCGGAGAATACAAAGTCGTACCGGACGAACCAGGCGACCCGCACACATCGAAGCGAGCAAGCGGGATCTTTGTACTGAGCCCGGGCACGCATTACGTGAACATCTACCATTACGGCCTGATAGCAAAACGGTACCCGCAATTCATCAACGGCAAGATCATTGGTCCCGAGAGCGTCTGGGTCCTCGGATTCAAACTGATTTATCGCGGGAACTGACCAGCAAGCACTCAATCATCAAGGAAACTAGCCGCTGAGAGGAGGGGCCCTTAGGGACCCTTCCTCTCAGCGGCTTTTTATTTCGCTACTCGCGATCTCACATTCAGCCTACCCACAAAACAGTTTTCGCAAAATCTTCTTGAGAAAAACGTGTTTGTTTCATATACTTACCGGTCTGTTTTGAAAACAAAAAAACTGATGACCAAAACGGCTTAATACCAGTGTGCAGGCTTCTCTTCATCCGGTCAGAAACCGAAATCGCCATGCCGGACCATCTTTCAAGATTCTCCCAGATCTGCGAGAACAGCAAGGAGTATCAGGGCGATGGCTGGGGTTGCGCTTACCTGGAGAATGGCGAATGGCAAGTCTACAAGAACATTCAGCCGATCTGGCAAGACGATTTCTCGCAATTCCCCGACACCACGCAATTCCTTGCACACGCCCGTAGCGCGTTTCAGGATACCGATGTCACCCTCGAAAACAACATGCCGTTTCATGACAAAAAGTACGTTTTTGCGTTTAACGGAGAATTGCGCGGCGTCAAGATCAAGGCTGAGGGCAGGATTGGGGCAGAGAAGGTCTTCAACACGATCAAGCGTTTCGACCGTGGCGACATGCAAGCGGCGTTGACGAAAGGTCTGCAAGTCATCCGAAAGCGTACTGATTACGTCCGCGCGATGAACATCATCATCACGGATCGCCACAAAGTCTACGTCGCCTCATTTTTTGGTGAAGACCCCGAGTACTTCACCTTGCGTCGTAAGCAGAACGGCGCCACCATTATCTGCTCCGAGCCTTACCCAGGCGAGAGCGGCTGGCAATCCATTCCAAACGGTTCAATTAAGGTTTTCTAGCCAAAAGGAATATTATGCAAAACGCAATCGAAAAACAGCAGGCCTACGAGTTCGACGTTTATCACAAGCGCAACGTGGCCATCGTTCGAGGCAAAGGAGCCACGGTCTGGGATGAAGCAGGCAACACTTATCTCGACTGCGTTTGCGGACACGGTGTTTCGAACGTCGGACACGCACACCCGAAGGTTAGCCGTGCAATTGCCCAACAGGCTGAGACGCTCGTGACTTGTCCAAACGTATTCTACAACGATAAAAGGGCGGAGTTGCTCGAAAAACTGATCGGCATTACACCGAAAAATCTTTCCCGCGCATTCCTGTGCAACTCGGGTACGGAAGCAGTCGAAGCGGCGCTAAAATTCAGCAGATTCTCTACAGGCAAGACCGACTTCGTCTGTGCCATGCGCGGATTTCACGGTCGAACATTCGGCGCAATGAGCGCTACTTTCAAAACAGAATACAAGCAGCCATATGAACCCTTGATTTCCGGGTTCAGTTTTGCGCCCTTCAACAACATCGAAAAATTCAGAGAAAAAGTCACGGACAAGACGGCGGCCGTGATTCTCGAACTCGTGCAGGGCGAAGGCGGCGTCAACATCGCGGATGCCGAATTCCTGCACGAAGTCAGAGCGCTCTGCGATCAAGCAGGCTGCCTGTTTATCGTTGATGAAATTCAGACGGGCTTTTGCAGGACCGGCAAGATGTTCGCCTGCGAGTACTTTGATTTGGAGCCGGACATGCTGTGCGTGGCGAAAGGGATCGCGGGCGGAATGCCAATGGGCGCCGTGGTTTGCTCAGACAAAATCGAGGTGCCCGTCGGCCGCCATGGAACGACTTTCGGGGGCAACCCGCTTGCCTGCGCGGCGGCGCTCGCAACCATCGAGGTAATGCAGGAAGAAAACCTGGCGCAACAGGCGAGGGAAAAGGGTGACTATCTTGCCGAGAAACTGACCGCCAGAAACCTGAGCAAGGTTCGCGAAATTCGAAATCTGGGATTAATGTTCGGCATCGAGTTGAAGGTAAAAGCGCAACCGGTCATTCTTGAGCTTCTGGATAGGGGCGTGCTGGTTTTCCCGGCAGGCTCAACCGTCGTCCGCGTGTTTCCGCCGCTCAACGTTTCCTTTGAAGAGCTGGACATCGTAATCCAGAAGCTTAGCGAAACACTGGCCTAACTGGCCGGCGAGCCCACTTTTTCCGCCGGACGGTTCGTGCTGCCCGGCGGAACCTTCACCTATTCAAACTGCAGCAGTTCACCATCCCGAATCACCACTTCTTCTCGTCCGTCCGGATACGCAAAACGAACTTCACGGGCCACGACCTTGTCCTGCATGTCAGGAATGTATATTCGGTCGATATGCACGACATTCTTTGCATCCTTGAAACTCTCTGGCGAAGTGGCGCCACCGAAATGGTCGCTACGGCCAAACGCGATGTGCAGGCCCAATTTTTCGTCCAGCAAAACCACACCCACCGGCTTGATGCCAAATGGTCGCAGGACGCCAAAACCAAGTTCGGCGATGTTGCCATAGGCCGGTTCTTCCTTCAACCTGCTGCGCTCGCGCACTGAAGCCTCTCCGCTGCTGGTGACATCGACAGCCCGGTTCGCCTCTACCCGGTAAATGACGATCTCATCTCCGAATTGAACCGGCAGCATGCCTTTTGTCAGGCTCGCATCCCGCAACTCACCTTCGTACGGCACAATGTAAGATTCTCCACTCGGCAGATTGGTTGCAGTGGCCGCATCACGCAGGAGACCACTGCTGGCGTGTCCCTGGCGGTGGCGCAAATCCGCAAACAACTCAAAACGGCTGCCATCTGCATCAAAGAGAATATGACAGGCCTGCGCTTCATCAAGGCGTGTTTTCACGGCCATGACGCGTTGGTGCACCACTTCGTAATCGAGCCCGAGAGCAGGAATCATGTCGCGGCTAAATCCCGGCATCGACGCAGCGCGGAATCCTGCCACGCGCGCAAGCAGCTTGAGCGGCGCGGTGGGAGAAAATTGTGTTGGCGCCAAAATAATGTTTGTAGCAGACAGTGTCGCGGCGAGGTCGACTTTCCGCCCATCTGTTTTGAGCCTGTCGAAGCTAGCATCTTCCGCATCGCCTTCCCAAAAATATCCATCTGTCCGAAATTGGGCGTTGTTGCTGCCACTGTTTTCCATGTATAGCATTTGTGCTTGCGAGAAGGGCAACTTGTCCAGCCCCTCCTGCACCAGCTTGAGCCACTCGCCCGCGATTTGCCGCCGGTCGCGCCACGCCGCTGTGTCTGGTACGGAACCACTCGGCAAATCGACCAGAATACGAAACACGCGGTCGCTCGCCGAAGGTGCAAATACTTTCTCGAGTAGAGTCAGGAACTGCGAAGTTGAAAGGTTTTCGATCATGGTTCAGGCCTACCCTTTGAATCTCGCTGCGTCAAGAATTGACCACAAGTGAATAATCCAGCCGAGCAGGAAAATCCAAAGCACACCCGCGACAACAAAATGGATGATGGCCATCATCAGCCTGCCCTGCAGCAATTGCCCCAAGCCGGGAATGAAAAAGCTCGCCAGCGCTGCAATTACGTTGCCTCCAGAACCTTGTCCTGCCATTACTCCCTCCGTGTTGTTAATTTAGAATACTGAGTTTCGGCGAACCCGTACCGTCCGCTCTATTCCCGAGCTTCGGGCACTATGGTCAACTTTACTTTTTCGTCGCCGCGGAGTACTACCATTTCGACGGCCACGCCAATTTTAATGGCATCGATTGCATAAGTATAGTCGTAGATATTTGTGATTTCTTTGCCCGCGAACTCCACGATGACATCGCCACCAAGAAGCCCTGCCTTATCGGCTGGCCCGCCGGTGCTGACACCGGACAGCTTGACACCGCTGGAGCCCTCACCAACATAGTCGGGAATGGTGCCCAGATAGGCCCGCATCGACTCCCGGCTGCCGCCGCGGCTCTTGACCCGCTCAACCTTGACGTAGTCCGGCCTTTCTTCCGCCTTGAGTAGATCCGTGAGCAGCAATTTCGCAAACTTGCCGATGCGCTCGAGGCCGGCATAATTGAGCGTCTCGGGGTCATCCGTAGGACGGTTATAATCTTCGTGACTGCCGGTGAAAAAACTCATCACCGGTACGCCTTTGGGATAAAAGGCGGTCACGTCAGTAGGCTGGTAAGGGTCGTCTTGAATCACGAGATTGAAACCGGCGACGACGTTCTTCTTCTCTACCAATTTACGCCATGCGGAAGACGAACCCATGCCCTGCAACATGAGTCTGTTCTCTTTCAGTCGTCCAACCATGTCGAAATTGAGATAGGCGGCAATCTGTTCGACGGGCAGAGCAGCCTGCTTCACAAACTCCGACGAGCCAATAATGCCCAACTCTTCGCCTGACCAGAGCGCAAACACCAAGTCCCGGCGGAAAGCATCAGGTTTGGTTTTCTGCATCTCCGCGAGCGAGGCCGCCAGCTCAAGCACTGTGGAGGTGCCGGAAGCATTGTCGTCAGCACCATTGTGGATTTTACCTTCCTCGCCCTTTCTGGCAAGCGAGCCGATTTCTCCGAAGCCGATGTGGTCGTAGTGGGCCCCGATCACAATAGACTCGCCGGTTCCACCGTTCGTAGCCGGCAAAACACCTACCACGTTGTAATCCTTCTTCTTGATGCGCTCAACCCCGGTTTGCATCTTCACGCCGACTTCAGGCAAAGCGAAATGACCCTCGTAGTGCGGATTCTCACGGTCAAGCTCCGTCTGGACCTCAGCAAGGGTTTTCCCGGATTTTGCAAACAATGCGTCAGCCACCGCGCCACTGACGGAAGCAACAACAATTCCGGAATTGGCGGAGCTGTTATCGTAGGAAAGCGGCACGAGTTTGCCGGGTTTTGGCGAGTTCGGGCCAGTGACTGCCAAAAGAGCTTTGGCGCCGTGCTCACGGGCGATCATGGCCTTGTAGCGCAATCCCGCATAACGATTCAGCTCCTGGCGGCGGTCCATCTCGACATCTTCTGGAACGTAGCGCAAAACCAGAACGACTTTGTCTTTGACGTCAAGGCCCGAATAGGAATCCGCAGCCTGAGCGCCATCGCCGGGTACGGAAAGGCCGTAGCCGGCAAAAACGACATCTCCTTCCACTTCGCCCTCGCTGGAGAAGGCGAGAGGACGAAAGTCCGTGTCTACCTGGAAGCTTTGGGCATCGTTGTCGGAGGTCAACTCAAGGTGGTTTTGCCCTTTCCTGAGCTTCATGCCTGCGGTGAATTCGAATTCCTGACGGTAAGATTCAGAACCGGCGAGCGGCTGCAACCCGGCATCTTTGAACCGTTCCACGATGTAGTCTGCCGCCAGCTTGGTGCCGTTTGAGCCAGACATCCGGCCCTCGAGTTTATCAGAGGCGAGGTAGCCTACTGTTTTTTCAAAATCACTGGAGGCGATTTGAGATGAAAGGCCGTTTGCGGTGGCGCCTGATTGCGTCGGAGCCGAAGAGCTGGCCTTTGTCATACCATTGACACGTGCTGGTGACCCCTTGAGCGCGGCAAGCGCCTCCGGGTGGTTCCAGCCAGCGATAAAAATCTGCGATTTCTTGTCGCCGGTACGGCCGCTGGTCCAGGTCAGTTTCATACCGTCGGGAGAAAAAACCGGCAGGCCGTCAAACCCGTCCGAAAAAGTCACCCGAACAGGCTCATGCTCACCCAGAGCATCGACCATAAAAATTTCGAAATTGCTGAAGCCGTGCTTGTTCGAAGCAAACAAAATGTACTTGCCGGATGGATGAAAATACGGCGCCCATGACATGGACCCGAACTCGGTGATCTTGCGCACGTCCAAACCGTCAAGCTTCATGGTGTAAACATCGGCGATCATACCGCTTTCGTCGAAACGGCGCCAGACAATCCGGTCACCGTCCGGGGTAAAAAACGGGCCGCCATCGTAGCCCGGCGAGTTGGTGAGTCTGGTCTGGTTTGACCCGTCGGCGTTCATGATGTAGATTTCGCCAAAGTATGATGGGTCCACCTCCAACCGCTTCTGATCCTCGGATGATAGTTCTTCCGTGTAGGCATCACGCAATGAGCAGAAGACAATCTTGCTGCCGTCCGGAGAGTAGGAGCCCTCCGCGTCGTAGCCTTTGGCATCAGTCAGTCGGGAAAGAGCACTGCCGTCGCGCTGGGCGCCAAAGATATCCATGTGCACATCGTAGTCCCACGAATATCTTTTCTTCTTTCCTGACGCACGAAAATCCAACTCATCCTTCTCGTGTGTCACGACCTGTGGGTCGAGATGTGTAGAGCCGAACAGCACCTGCTGGCCACCACTTCGAAAAAATGCGCAGGTAGTTTTGCCTCTGCCAGTCGAAACCCGGTGGCTGTCTCCGGTTTCCAGATCGAGTATGTAGATTTGAAAAAATGGGTTGTCTGCCTCGCGTTCACTCTGAAAGACAAGTGCATTGCCGTCCGGGGAAAAGTAACCTTCCCCGGAGCGGTTCCCTTCGTAAATGAGTTGACGCACGTTGCTGAGAAAACGCGTCTCGTCCACCGCATCGTCCGATGCCCGCACAAGGTGCAGGCTGGCGCCAAATAGCAGAACGGTTGCTGCCAGGCATAATTCACGCTTCGTCATGATCGTCTCCGCTCCTCAGTTCTCCAATAATCAAGTTGATGGATTTGGGTTTATGGGTCAGCCGAAATCGTAACGGACCCGTCCAACACGTAACACAATAGCTCACTAAACTAAGCATCGCCGCTTTTCCGATCAAGGCGAAATGTGACGATAGCGAACATTTTATACCAAGACATCTGAAATCAATCTCAAGCTGGCTGACGAGTTGCGATCTGAGTAAGCGTTCGGGGATTGAGACTCCGGAGCGTCGCCATCATGACCGGATTGTCGGATTGCGGCAGTCTATCGATAAAAATAGGGAATGAAAAAAAGGGCTAATCTACCGGCAGATAAAGCTTAAAGGTCGTGCCTTTGCCATGGCTGCTCTTCACGGTAATCCGACCCTGATGCTCGTCAATGATTCGTTGCACAATCGCCAGCCCGATTCCGGTGCCGCTGGTCTTCGTCGAATAATAGAAATCGAAAATCTTATCCAAATCTGCCTTGTCAATTCCTTGACCGGTATCGGAAAACAGGATGACCACTGATTTGCGTCGCAGCGGGCTTGACGACTTGGCGGCTTCACGCAGCTCAACCTTCAGGCGGCCTCCGCCCGGCATCGCCTGAATTGCGTTTATGGTTAGATTGAGAAAAACCTGCCGGATCTTGGCGCCATCGACAAATGCGTGCAGCGGGGTCTTTTTATACTCCCGCTCGATTCTGATACCCTTGTTGAGCGAGTCCGCCACCTGGGTCATAACGACCTCATCAATGAGTTCATTGATTGCGATCTCGCTCTTTTCCATTTTCGGTGGCCGTGCGATGAGCAGAAAATCAGTTACAAGCTGATCAACCCTCCGGATCTCAGACTCAAGGATTCCATATAACTTCTCCACCCTCTCCTTGTTGACTTGCTCACGCGACAACTCGCGCTTGAGAATTTGCATATTAATAACCATCGAGTTGAGGGGATTCCGAATCTCGTGAGACAGAACCGATGCCAGCTTGCTCAGTGCTTCCAGTACTTCCGTGCGTTTGAGTTTCTCCTGAAATTCGATTAGGCGTTCGGCCATATTGTTGAAATTCTTTGCTAACTCGCCAATCTCATCATCTGCGACTTCAGAGATTCGGTAGGTCAGCTCGCCGCGCGAAAAACGCTGGATACCGGAAACCAGGTGGTTGACAGGCGTGACGATGAGTTTGGAGTAGAAATACGCAAGCATGGATGCGAAAAGGACACTAATGAGCATGAACTGGATGACACGGAATCGCATGCGGCGTGCTGGCTCAAACGCCTCGGAAGTCGGTTGCTGCAACATGGCGCCCCAGCCGAAATTGCCAATCGGCGCATAAGCGGCTACCATCTCCTCGCCGCCGGCCGGTGTGTAGATTTGCTGGCCACTCTCGCCTTCTCTGATCTTGCTCACGATTTCCGGATTGACAAATCGCCGCTTCGAGTAGACATTCTTGCGGTCAGAATGTGCGATGAAAACACCGTTGCGGTCAAAGATGAACGACTCACCGCGCTTGCCTATCTTGTTCTGGTCCACGATGTCCCACATCGCTTTCAGATCGACGATGGCGTATAGAATGCCGACGACATCGTTGAATAGCGTTATGGGTTCGGCGATATCCAGCATGGGCAGTCGTTCGGCCTCGGAGATGTATACACTCGTGCGGTAGCCGACGCCAGCTTTGAAGGATGCCAGAATCGAGGCCACCATGCCGTTGCTGCCCAGTTTCTTGGAAGCAATGTCGTCGAAAGAAGTCGAGGCAATCAGGTGGCCCAGAGTGTCGATGACAGAAATCTGGTCAAAAAGATCAAACTCATTGACCAGCGTATTGATCGCCAGTTCCTGCTTGCTGCGTGTCATCTCAAACATGGATTGAAATTTCGCCTGGCTCTTGACCAGATCCCGAGCGGTGTTTAGCTTCAGATCAATAAACCGAGTTGAGCGGTTGGCGAACTCAAAATTTCTGGTAAGAATCGTATTCTTGATAGAATCCTGCGCCGTGTCAACGAGTACTTTCCCCGTAATGAACAACGGAAGCGAGACAATGAGGATATGCGAGACCAGCAACCTGGTCAGCAGTCGGTGTCGAATTCTTATATTTGGACGATATCGTGCCATGGGAATGAGAAGGCTACTTCTCCCGTGTTGCATCAAAAACGGGCTTGACGATCCACTGTTCAAATGGACGGATCTTACCGCTCTTCTGACCGGATAGATGCCGGTAGTTGGCAAAGCGCCGAACGTTGACGATGTAGTGGGTGTTCCACTTGAAATAGAGAAAAGTCGCCGGCTGGTCCTGGTTCAGGACGCTTTGCATACTTTTAACCAGAGTTATTTTGCGTTTTCGGTCGGAGGCGCTGTCGTAGAAGCCAAGATAGCGCTGGAAAGTAACGCTGCGATATCCGGCATAGTTTTCCTTGCCTCCGGTGGAAAACACAGCGCGCAGACTCTCAACGCCGGCCTCAAACACATGGTCCGCCAGCACCGCATCAAAATCGCCGGAGGCCATCCGGTCGTTGAGTTCAGCCTTTGTTAAAGGCCGTGGATGGACATCGATTCCAAGCCTGATCAGGTTTATTTTGATGATCCGAGAGATGGCTTCATCGAGCCGCACGCCCTTTTGATAAAACAACTCCATCACAAACGGCCGGCCGTTTTTTTCAATGATGCCATCGCGGTTGCTGTCGCGCCATCCTAAATTGGCCAGCGTTTGCAGCGCAAGGCGGGGATTGTATTTGTACGATTTCATGCCCGAGTTAAACAGCGATGAATTCTCGTCAAAAGGCCCCTTGGCGATCGTGGCTTTGCCTCCCTGAATGATCTTGTTGATAATGTACCCGTGGTCGATACCCAGCGAAATGGCCCCTCGAATCTTCGATGAGGAGAAAAGCGGGTTGCGATGGTTGTAGAGGACCATCTTGACGTTGTTCTGCTCCATGGGAATGGGCAGAGTCAAGTAGTGATTGTTCGACTTGCGAATCTCTAGCGCGGAGGCCTCGCTTTCCAGAACCGCAACATCCACATCTTCGAGGATGAGCGCCGACATCAAAGCACGCTCACTCGCGTACAGTTTGATGGTTACCGTATTCGGGTTGAAATCCTCCAAACCAAAATCATGATATCGTACGGTGACCTGATTTTTATTTCTCATGCCGAGAGAGAAAGGCTTGCCATTTCCTTCGCCCGTGAGACGAACATAACCTTGGCTGGTCAGCAGGCGCAACTCCCTGAAGTCTATCCTGCCGGCTAAACCACCGACAACCACGTGACGCCGAGAATCTGTGCCGACTTTCTGCGCCAACGCCGGATCGATTCTGGCAAACAAAGCGAACATAATTGTGACGCCGGCCACCAACGCTGGACCAACGCCGAAACGTGTGCTCATAGCGCGGTTTATTTTATCCAGAAATGTCGACTGAAAATAACCAGGACGGTAAAAATCTCAAGGCGCCCGACCAGCATCAGCAGACTCAACAACCACTTGCCTGCCGCCGGAATGTGGGCAAAATTCTCCGTCGGACCGATGGTGCCGATGCCTGGCCCAATGTTCCCCAGAGTCGAGATCACTGTACTGACCGATGTCACCAGGTCGAGTCCGAACAGAGTCATCGCGAAGGACCCCGCGGCAAAGATGAAGAAGTAAATCAACAGAAAATCCATGACCCCAGAAGCAGCTTCGCGAGCAACTGACGTCTGCCCAAGCCGTAGCGGAATCACAGCATGAGGGTGGACGAGCTTCTTAAGTTGAGTCGCCGAATACTTGATTGCGATGAAGATTCGCACCACCTTAATGCCTCCACCTGTGGAACCGGCGCACCCGCCAACAAACATCAACATGATGAGCAAGAATTGAGCAGAAATCGACCACATTTCGTAATCCGCAGAGTGAAAGCCGGTCGTGGTCATCAGGCTCACGACATGGAACACGGACTTCTGCAACGATTGGCTGTAACTGTCGAAATGACTGGAACGCAAACTGAATGTCAGGAACAGCGTGACAGCGACAATGATGCCAACATAAAACCTGAACTCCGCGTTCCTGTGGTAACTGCTGAGCTGCCCGCGCAGTGCGCGATAGTGCAACGCAAAATTGGCTCCGGCCAGGACCATGAATATCGAGATCACGTACTCAATATATGCGCTATCAAAATGGCTTATTCCAGCATTTTTTGTGGAAAAGCCACCGGTCGCCATGGTGCCAAAAGTGTGGCAAAGGGCGTCGAATAGATTCATCCCGCCGAGTCTAAGCAAAACTGTCTCTGCTACCGAGAAGAAAAGGTAAACGCCCCACAGAATCTTGGCCGTGGTCTGGATGCGCGGTTTCAGTTTATCGACGGACGGGCCGGGTACTTCGGCCTTGAAGAGCTGCATGCCGCCAACGCCAAGCATGGGCAGGATGGCCAGGGAGAGTAAAATGATTCCCATGCCACCAAGCCAGTGCGTGAAACTTCTCCAGAAAAGCAGGCCATGCGGCAGGGCCTCAACATCTGACAGAATAGTAGCGCCGGTGGTGGTAAACCCCGACATGGTCTCGAAGAAGGCGTCAGTGTAGGAGATACCCGAAGAGGCGAGCACAAACGGCAGTGCGCCGAAACCTGCCAGCGCAATCCAGCCAAAGGTGACGATCGCGAACCCTTCCCTCACCTGAACTTCACGGTCGGCCGGGGTCTTGAGCCAGAGCAGCAGGCCAACAGTCACGATGATCAGGAAGGAAATGATGAAGGCGTGCAACCCGCCATCGTTATAGATGAGGCAGACGCCAATGGGGATGAGCAATGAAGCGCCAATTGAAACCAGCAAGGCGCCGAGAACATGCAAAACGGCCTTGATATCCATCTATCCGAATATCTTTTCCACACTGGCCACGGACCTCGGCAGTGCAAAGACGACGACTTTATCTTTCGGTTGAATCACCGTGTTTCCGACCGGCACGAAGACATCACCACCGCGGTTGACCGCCCCAATGATGGCGCCTTCCGGGAATTTCAATTTTTGCAAGGGTTTCCTGGTGATGGCAGAGCCGCTGCGAGCGACAAGTTCAATTGCCTCGGCATCAACGCCGCGCAGGCGTGCTACCGAAACCACTTCGGCCCGGTGAATAAAGCGGGCGATGGCGTTCGCGGTAATGATGCTCTTGTCAACGGTTGCATCGAGACCGATTGAGCTCATGAGTGGAATGTAAGTCGCCCGCTGGACCAGCGTCACAGTGCGCCGCACACCCAAATGTCGTGCGAGCAGAGAAGTAATGATGTTGGACTCCTCATCATCAGTGACGGAGATGAACGCATCCTGGTCAATAATGCCCTCTGATGCCAGCAGGTCTACGTCCGTACCATCTCCCTGAATCACCAGCGTCCTTCGAAGTTGTTCAGCAACAAATTCTGACTTGCTTTGGTTCGATTCAATCAGTTTGATGGACAGCCCTTTGTCATTCTCAAGCTCTCTGGCCACATGCCGCCCGACTTTTCCGCCGCCGAGAATCATCAGTTTATCGATGCTCTCATTGGTCTTACCACAAAGGTCGAGCAACTCAGGCACTGACTCAGTTTTCGACACGGCAAAAATCTGGTCGCCGGGCTGAAAATAGTCTTCACCAGTTGGAATAATGGTCCGGCCGTTGCGCACAATGGCAACCGTTCGAAAAGTGAGTTCTGGAATGCTGACGCTGACATCGCGCAATTGTTTGTGGCTGAGACCTGCTTTGGAGTCAAGTCTTAAGCCGACAAGCTGGATGGCCCCGTCGGCGAACTCGATGACATCGGTCGCAGCCGAACGGCGGATGAGCCAGACGATTTCCTGCGCGGTCTCAAGCTCAGGGTTGATGATCAGATCGATTCCCAACTGTTCGGCGGTCAGAATCGCATCCTGGTGGGCAAAATCCTGGTTACGCACGCGTGCGATCTTCTTGCCCACGCCCAGCTTGCCTGCCATCATGCAGGCCACGATATTGACTTCATCAATCGCAGAAACCGCGATGACCAGATCGGTGGTCTTTATCCCTGCCTTGATCAAGGTCTCGACGCTCGAACCGCTACCCTCGATAACGAGAATATCGAGCATTTCGCGGGCGCGGGCGATTTTATCTTTGTTGGGCTCGACCATCACGACGTCGTGGGCCTCGCGCGAAAAAAGCCTGGCGAGATGGAATCCAACTTCGCCACAGCCGATCACAAGAATCCGCAAACTAACAGTCTCCGTTGTTCAGTGCGCAGGCGTCATCAAGCGCTGAACACGCTTAGGGCCACGGTAAGGGCCGCCATAAACATCTTATTGGGTAACTTCAAAGTGCGTGATAGCCCTGATGCGGGCCGGCCCAACCGCAACCATCGCACACCAGACTGTAAACCCTATAAAACTGCGACCGTGTCGTCGCCACCGTATTGGCTGCGAGAATAGCTCGCGCTGTCAGGTGAATGGGCGCCGTCCAGGTCAGTTACGCTCGAAATTGCGTCTACCCGGCTCATAAAAGGCGTATATTTTACTGCTTTCGACTAAGAATTGCAAGCGAAAAGAAGGGCTTGACTAAAACGACTGAAATCTTTAAATTTCGTATCAACTCAGACCACAAGCCGAAGGTCGATGCGCATGTATACCCAGGTACTGGTACTGAACGCCAGCTACGAACCCATCCACGTTTGTGATGCCAGACGCGCCATTGTGCTGATCGTAAAAGGTGTTGCGCAGAGCGAGCAAAATACGCCGCTGATGTTGCACTCCCCTTCAGTCGCTTTCCCGGTCCCAGCTGTTATTCGCCTCATTCACTACATTAAGATTCCTTACCGAAAGAGAGCCTACTCGAAGGGTCACATCTTCCAGCGCGACAGCCATATGTGCCAATACTGCGGTACAACGCAGCCGCCGCAGTCACTGACGCTGGACCACATTCTGCCGCAGTCGCGCGGTGGCAAGTCATCCTGGGAGAATCTGGTCACGTGCTGCAAAAAGTGCAATTGCAACAAGGGTGACCGCACGCCAAAGGAAGCTGACATGGTGCTGATAAACAAGCCACGGCCACTGAGCAGCTACTTCTACCTACATTTGGTGCGCGCGAAAGCACGCGACAATCATTACTGGAGAAAATACTTGTACTATGAGTAGGGGTAGAAGTGGAGAGTGCCCGGCCAGGTAAACCAGCCACGCCGGCTTGTTAAACGCGCTTCTCTACTCGGGATTGGCAACTTCTGTTTTTTCGTCCTGAAGGATGAGCCGCACGCGCGCTATTCTCTGCCGGTCGATAGACTCAACCACAAATACACCTCCGTCGAATTCCAGCTTGTGGCCAGATTTGGGAATGTGACCTGCCAGGCTGAAAACGACTCCGCCAACCGTCTCAACGCCATAGTCCGGCAGCTTCACACCCAACTTCTGTTCACACATTTTCACCGGGCATAAGCCGTCGAGGCTGAACTCCCGCCGCCCTACCTGGCGAACAAAGGCGACCGGCTGGTCGAACTCATCATAGATCTCACCGACAAGCTCTTCAAGGACGTCCTCAAGGGTAACGATGCCAGTGGTTCCGCCATACTCGTCTATCAAGACGGACATGTGCAGCTTGGTACGCTGGAATTCCCGAAAAAGTGCGTCCAGCGTAATGCTCTCAGGATAAAATATTACGTCCCGCTTGAGTTTTGCCATCCGCAGTCCTTTTTCACGTCGCGCGGTTGCGGCCAGCACGTCCTTGATGTGCACCATGCCGATGACATGGTCGAGATCACCAGTACAGAGCGGATAGCGGGTGTGCTGGTCCTCCTGCGTGATCGTGAGATTCTCTGTAAAAGTGTTTGTGGTTGACAGATAGGTCACGGCAGTTCTGGGAATCATGATCTGTTTCGCGGTCTTATCATGCAGCGCCAGCACATTTTGCATGATCTCAACTTCCCGCTCGGTCAAGTGGCCGCTTTTTTCAGAATGGGCAAAGACGAGCTTCAATTCGTCACCGGAGAGCGCATCCTGCCCTTCTTCCGATGGGTTGACGCCGACCAGTTTGAGAATAATCAAGGCTGACTTATTCAGAAAGATGATGAACGGTTTGAATACCTTATAGAAGATGTCGAGCGGAATTGCGACCAGAATAGTCGTCTTCTCAGCCAAACGAATGGAAAGGGATTTTGGCGCCATCTCACCTAAAACAATGTGAAGGTAGGTTATGATGGTAAACGCAACGACAAAGGAAATGCTGTGAACCACCGCTTCCGCGGAAATGCCGAGGCTGACAAAAATCGGTTCCAACATCCCGGCCACATACGGTTCGCCGACCCAGCCAAGCGCCAGACTAGCAAAGGTGATCCCTACCTGGCAGGCGGAGAGATAGGCATCCAGGTTCGCGAGAATGCGCTTGGCGGTCTTTGCGGAGGCGCTGCCCTTTTGGGCGAGAGGTTCGATTTGCGAGCCGCGCACTTTGATAATCGCGAATTCGGCAGCAACAAAGAAACCGTTTAGGAAGACGAAGAGGAAAATTATGAAGACTTGGAGTAGTTGTTCCATCAACCTGCATTTTCATTAAGCAACTGGCACAAGATAATACCTGCTGCTTCCAAATGCAATCAAATTTCGCTGGAAGCTACGCCGCCGAATCATCCGCGGATGAACTGTGCTTTCTGCCCTTGACCAGTGACTCAACCAGGCCGCGGACACTGTAGATAAAAATGACGAAGAAAAAATAGGTGGGGTTGTGCAGGTCCGGCAGATGTCTGGTGAAAAGGATATACCAAAAAATGACCGCCAAGAGGGCCCAAACCAATTGCCCGAGCAACACTCGGATGCGAGGATACGGCATCCAGCGGCTCAGGAACCGTGCGTACCAGGAGGTGAAAAAATCGATGAACCACATCATCAACAAGGCGCCCACTGAGATGACCAGCAGAGTTGCCCCCATGTGCGTTCTCCCTGTTAGTTGGTTATGGATAGAATCAGTTGCCGAACAGGTCTGTAAACTGGACTACTTCCTAGCAGCAGATTGTCCCGAGGCTCGATTGGGATGCTGTGTCGGCAGCAACAGGATTTCGATTCGCCGATTTCGGCGCTTGCCCGCCCTGGTTTTGTTCGAGGAGATGGGCTGATACTGTCCCAGTCCCGCCGCTTCGAGCCTTCTGGGGTTGATCTTGACACCATCTTGCAGAAAACGAACAACATTCGTTGCCCGGGCCGCCGACAGTTCCCAATTCGACTCAAATTTTTCCTGCAGATTACGATGAATCGGCACGTTGTCGGTGTGCCCCTCGACTCGGATTCGCTTGTTCTCGGTATTTCTGAGGACACTACCCACGCGCTGCAACACCTTCACACCCGCCTCACTCAGGTCAGCCGATCCTGTCGGAAAGATGATGCGATCAACAATATTCACCTTCAGTTGGTCCGCCATTTTTGTGATGGTCACCTCTCCTCTATCAACCTGCTCCCGTAGATTCAGAACAAGCTCTTCGTAGGTGGACTTTACGTTGGCAATCTCAGACTCTTTTTCTTTTTGTGTTTTCCTGACCTTCTCGGCGAGCCTGTGCTCCAACTGCTCAACCTGGTAGGTAAGCTCAAGATTTCTCTGTTGCGACTCTTCGAAAGCAACCTGAAGAGGCTGCACCGTATCGAGATAGTAGTATCCCGCAACTCCCAAGAGCACGATTACCAGAACCAGTAGAACCGTCGAGAATGTTGACATTACCCCTCCGAAAGTGTTCTTTGATAGTGTTTGACGATTTCATATGCAGCGACACCAAACGCCACGCCGACGTTGAGCGAAACTTTGATGCCGGACATTGGAATGCTGACAATCAGGTCGGCTTCGCGTAGAACCTTCTCGCTGACGCCCTCGTACTCATTTCCCACCACCAGGCAGAGCGGAAATTGATAGCTGGCCTGATCGTAGGGTACGCTCGCAGCCGTCGTTTCCAGCACCACAATCTGGACGCCCCGGCCTTTCAATTCCCTCACCAACCCAAGGGCGTCGGTGTGATGTTGCCACGGAACGTGCTCCTCAGCGCCCAGTGCAACTTTGCGGATTTCGCGATGCGGCGGCTTTCCGGTGATGCCGGCGAGATGAACCCTGGATATGCCGGCGCCATCGGCAGTCCGGAAGATGGTACCCACATTGTAAAGACTTCGAACGTTCTCGACCAGAGTGCAGACCATGCGGATTGCGTATCGTATTTTTTGGATTGCGGACGAAAAAGCCAACATTATGTCAACATAGACGTTAATCATGTTAGTG
Organism: Candidatus Zhuqueibacterota bacterium; assembly: GCA_029261995.1. Lineage (GTDB taxonomy): Bacteria > Zhuqueibacterota > Zhuqueibacteria > Oceanimicrobiales > Oceanimicrobiaceae > JAJDAF01. The sequence goes on along the minus strand of JAJDAF010000010.1, from coordinate 205,113 downwards.
AATAATTGCATAGATGTCAAGCCGAAACCAGGAGAAACGGTCGTCTTCTGCTTCATGCGCTGGTTGCTTTTTAGCTGCGATTGTCCTATATTGCCAGCGATTCAACCCATGGACGAATGAACGACAACTCATACCACTCTCTCCTCTTAAGGACCTCAGCCGGTTGCGTTGGCTTGATCCTGTTTTTTCAGTTGGCTCAGCGCCTGCCAGTGACCAATATCATTCACCAGGACGTGCCTCGGGAAGAGATATTGTTGCGGGCGGAGCAACTTTACAGCACTACTGATCTTTCGGATCTCGATCTCCGCCGGAAGGTCTCGCCTGATTTGAACAATAACCTGCTCAGCTATGCGCAAACCCACCTGGGTAGCCATGTCCCGGACGCGTTCTTCCCGGCGGCATCCTGGACGATTTTCTGGGAAGGCGTCGTGGAGATTAGGAAGGAAGGCAAACAGGAGGTCGCTTACGGTCTCGACTACGATTTCTCCGGTAATCTCATCAAGCTGGAGCAGCAGGGCGCCAGCCTCCTGAAACCGCCAAACCTCAAGGAAAGCGAAGCAGAGGGTTTGGCCCGCGCCTTCCTGGTCGAGCAGCAAGTTGACACAACTGCGATGGAGCTTGTCAGCACAACCGTCAACACCCAGGGTCGTGTCCGCATTCATAGCTTCGCCTTTCTAAAAGACTCACCCATCAACCGGGACTTGCGAGAGAGCTACGAAATAAACGTTAGCGGCAAGCAGATTACCTATTATCTGGCAAGGCTTACATTTGACACCGACGAACCGATCGTTCCGGAACGCCACAAGACCTCCCGAGATATTTCGTACATAACATCGGTGGTGCTCTGGTTGGCTGTCTCTATCTTGCTGCTGATTCGCTTCTTTGCAAAAATACGTCACGATGAACTCGAGTTCACAAGAGCGCGCTGGCTGGCGTTTGCAGGCTGTCTCGTCACCTGGGCTGCTATGGCCAACATCATCTGGCCATCATGGACGGAAATAATTTTCGGTGGTGGCGCTTCGGCAATCCTGGCTGGCATCGCGATTCTCATCGCGCATCCGGTATCCGAGTCGATGGTGCGGGACGTCTGGCCTGAACGCATGGCTCTGACTGACGTTCTGTTCCGAGGCTTCATACGAGTGAGAGAGTTGGGCTTCGCAATACTGAACGCCGTCTTTGTTTCGGGTTCAATTCTGCTGGGATTCGCCATCATCTATTGGGTGACCGACTTCCTGGGAGGCTATTTAGAGTTCGATGATGATGTGCTGCAGATTTTCACGGGCATGAGAGGCCTGCTCGGAACGTTGCTCGACAGTGCTGTCTCCGCCGGGCTTGCCGGAATAGTGCTGGTGGTCTTCTTCACCTCTTATCTGTGCGAAAAGCTGAAAAATCGCGCGCTAATGGTTTTGCTCTTCGCTGTGTTTCTTGACGCCGTCATTCTGCAACTGTTCAACACGCAGCCAACATATCTTGCCTTTCTCCTGTTTTTGCCGCTGGCGTTGCTGGCCTCGTACTTCATTTTTTGTTATGATTATGTGACCATTATTATTTCAATGTTCACCATCGTGGCATACATTGACCTGATACTGCTCGGGCAGCAGGCCGAACCATGGCTGAGTCCATCAGGTGTTTTCGCCTGCGGGTTCGCCGCCTTGCTCGTGGGTTCCGGCGTGCTGCTCTCCAGGAGCGAACGCTCTGTCCTGGACTTTGAGCACTACATCCCGGGCTACGTTGGCCGGATAGCCGAGCGTGAGAGGTTTCTCAAAGAGCTTGAAATTGCGCGCAGTGTGCAGTCCAGATTCCTGCCGCAAACGATACCGAGCCTGCCGAAGCTTGATATCGCGTGCGTTTGCCGGCCGGCCATGGAGGTCGGCGGTGACTACTACGATTTTGTTCTCAACGGCAACAATTCGCTTGGAGTCATTGTTGGTGATGTGTCCGGCAAAGGCGTGTCGGCCGCATTTTATATGACCATGGCAAAAGGCATCATCAAAACGCTGTGCAGGGGTAGCAGCAATCCGAAGAGAATTCTTTCAGAGATGAATGCGATCTTCTACGAAAACGTACCCAAAGAGGTCTTCATCAGCATGATTTTCGCAGAGTTCGACCTGGAAAAAAGTGTCCTTCGGTTTGCACGCGCCGGCCACAACCCCCTGATCGTAAACCGCAAGGCGACCGGCAAGCCAGAAATGATTCTGCCGCCGGGATTGGCCATTGGCCTCGACTCCGGCGATATTTTTTCACGCACGATCGAGCAGGTTGAAATCCCGATTGAGTGTGGCGACACGTTTGTGTTTTACACGGACGGAATCTCTGAATCCACCAGTAAGAACGGTGATGAGTTTGGCGAAGACCGCCTGTGCCAGTGCATTGCCCGCGCAAACGGACAGAGTGCAGCGCATCTGCTGGAACGAATCAGCACCGACGTGGCGAGGTTCTCAAAGAATACCAAGCAGCACGATGATTTCACGATGGTGGTGATAAAGGTGGGAGATCCTCTGAACCCCGCGGGCGCGGTCTGATGTGGTCAAACCGCGCCCAATGCTGCAGGTCTACCTGGCTAGTTTCTTAATGTAGATATTGCCGTCTCGTGTGAAGAGCTCAATTGGGTCGCCGCCGCCGTTGATCGCCCCCTCGCTGCTGATTCTTCTCCCTCTTTTCCTGCGTGATTTGACGCCTTCTGAGCCGTCAGAGCTGGTCAAAGGAAAGTCAGAATAGATGTCATAAGATTCCCAACGGTCCTCAACCTCGATTTCGGCACGGATGCTCGCCGGAAGTTTCTCCGGAATTGTTAACCGGATTTCCCCGCCGGCAGTTCGGAGAAATACAGCATGATTCTTCGAGAAGTCCTGCAGGGTCATCTCAACTTCGATGTCGCCGCCGGCAGTCTTGCCTTCCACTCCGCCACGCAGGTCGTGAATCTCGATATCGCCACCCGCCGTGGATACTCTGGCATCTCCACTTACCGCCTTGCCCTCGATATCTCCACCGGAAGTCTCCGCTTCAAGGGAGCCGCCGATATTTCTGAATTCGATGTCTCCGCCGGAAGTTTGAACTTCAACACTCGCAGTGGCATCGGTCACGACAATGTCGCCGCCGGATGTGTGCGCTTCCACCTCGCCTCGCACCTGGTCAATCTCGATACTTCCTCCGGAGGTGTGCAGCTTCACTTCCCCCTGCGATTCCGTGAGTTTGATCTCGCCGCCGGAAGTCCGGCCGGTAAGCGGCCCGAGAATCCGTCTAAGCTCGAGATCTCCGCCAGAAGTACGCAGGCTGACCTCTTTCTCGGCCCCCGAGACCTCGATGTCGCCTCCTGAGGTGCGGGCATCGATTTCACCACCGATCTCGTTCAGGGCGATATCCCCACCCGAGGTTTGGATGTTTGCCGTGCCTGTCAGATTGCTTACCCGGATGTCTCCACCGCGGGTGTCGAGATCTACGCTAAACGACTTTGGCGCCCACACTTCAAACTTGCTTTTAACCCAGTCGCGGCGCGAATGCTCTCCATCAACAAAGATGTCATTGCCCTGCTGGCGATAGCTGGACTCGGAGCGCTCCAAAACCGTTTCCGCTTCTTTTTCCGTGAAAACATCCATCTTCTTGATTTCTTTGATCTGGACTTCAGAGCGCTCCCACGACGACACGAACACACTGCCACTAACACCCCGGATTGTCAAAGTTCCGGCTCCCGTCACCTTAAACGTCTTCTCGATATCCGCCACATAGTATCTTCCAGACTTGGTCAGCTTTTGCGCTGATGCAGGCTGAACAGACAGGAGAATGCAAACCGCAACTGCCAGCATGCTCGCCCTGGTGAAACTATTCGCTGTCATTTTCGATCTCCTAAGATTGATTTTATTTCGGTAGATTCCGTCAACACTTTGGATCTAGTTTGGTGTTTCCAACACGATTGCTTTGTTCTGCACCCACATTGGGCGCCGAAAAAATCTATCTCTCCACGACTTCGGGATTTTCGGTACGCTCGAGCGTGCGCGAAGCCTGCAAGCGCACGAATTCGTTGTCGTCGTCTTTCGCGGCGTTTCTCAGGATCGGCACCACGTCCTGTTCCTGAACCTGGCTCAGAGCGTCCAAGGCCTCAATCCGGATAGCCGGGTTTGGGTCTTTGAAAAGGACACGAATGAACGCTCTTTTGATATTCCGGCTGATAGGCAACGCCTTCAGAACCTTGGCCGCCTTGAGACGCACACCATCGATTTCATCGTCTTCCATCGCCTTTACCAGCGCTTGTTCGAGTTCGTCGTCGGCAAACGAACCGCCGGCCGTGGCTTTCACCGCCGCCAATCTTCGGCCTGGGTGTGTCTCGGAACGAATCGCGTAGCTCAAGACATGGCGAATTGATGCGTCGTCAACGCTGCCGCTCAGCGAAACCTCATCGACGGTCTGATACTGCACCGTCACCAGCCCGCTCGCAGGGTCGTACTGCACGCTGCCGACATCCGAGATGGCAGGCAGGCCACGTTGGCCGGCGATTCGGGTCTCGTACGAAGCTAGTTCGGAGCCAGTGGCAGTCCAGCGTCCGACGACAAGGCCAGCCAGAAGCAAAGCGAACCCCGTTGCAAGCTGCATCCCGCGTCCGGTGATTGCCACAGCAGAGCGTAGTCCGTCAAACCAATTCTCCTTCATGGCGGCTTTGCGCTCGTCACGCAGACGGTCTCGCAAATTAGCACGCGCCCCGACAAGCGTTTGCTCCGATGGGGTCAAGAGAGCGCGATTACCTAGCACGCCATGCAGCTTTCGAAACTCGTCGAGCTTTCGGCGGCTGGCCTGGTTGAATTCGATATGCGTTTCGAATTCCTGCTTCTCTTGTCCTGAGAGTTCATCGTACAAATAGAGCACGATGGCTTGCTCGAGGTCCTTTGGCAAATTCATAACATCTTCCTTTACGCGTGAGAATGGTCTCTCAGTTGGCTTTGCATCTTTTGAGTCGCCCGGAACAAGTAGTTCTTGATGGTCCCCAGCGAGCAGCCCATCATGGCGGCGATGTCCTTGAGCTTGAAACCGTGGTAGTGACGCAGAACGAAGACCAGTTTCTGTTGACTGGAAAGCTGATCGAGTGCGGCATCGATTTCATTGGAGAGTTCCTGATTGAGCATCGATTGCTCCGGCGTCTTCTCCGCATCTGCGATGGTCAGCTGCCAACCCATCGATTCCTGATCAAAATCACTATCCAAAGAAAAAGCACGGTTGCGCCGACGCTTCTTCTGGAAGTTAATGCAGTAGTTCACGACCACTCGGTAGAGCCAGGTCGAAAACTCGCTGCGAAACTGAAAGCGCCGCAAGTTTCTGTGAACACGCACAAAGACTTCCTGGTAGATGTCTTCAGCATCGTGGGCATTGTTCACCATGCTCGCCGCGATCTGCATGACCTGGCGGTCGTATTTTTTCACCAACGATTCAAAGGCCACGATATTCCCTCGCTGGGCTTCCTGAATAATTGCTCGTTCGTCGCTATTCATTCCCGTTTCTTTTCACACCAGGTTAGACCATTACTAATTAAGATGGTTTGCATTGGCAATCAACAAAAATCGAAGGGCACTGCTGAAACCATGAGATGGGCGCACAAGTCGGGGCGGGATGCAAACTGGATATTGAAGCTTGATTCGGACAGTAAGTCGTGAAAAAAATCGCGACTGAACACAATTGCGCCCAAAAAGCGCTTGCCTTTTGTGGCCCGAAATGACTAAAATAGTCGCCAAAGCAGGAGGCACGGTTGTCCAATTCAAAGTTTATCGCCATTGCCGGCAATATGGGGGTCGGCAAAACCACGCTAACCAGGCTACTCAACGAACGCTTTGGCTGGGAGACTTATTACGAACCCCAGGCCAAAAATCCGTACCTCGAAGATTTCTACAAAGACATGCAGAGGTGGGCGTACCATTCTCAGGTGTTCTTCCTCACCGAACGGTTCAAAGACCACCTTGCCATCCAAAGAAAGACCAGCACCTGCATTCAGGACCGAAGCATTTACGAAGATGCGGAAATCTTCGCCCAAAACCTCTACCTGCGTGAGTTCATGCCCGAACGCGACTACCACTCCTACCGCAGCATCTACGAGGCCATGGTGCAGTCACTGAAAAGGCCGGACATTGTCGTGTACCTCAAGGCCTCGACCTGGACGTTGATCAGTCGTATCCGGAAACGTGGCCGGGATTACGAAAAAGGCGTGGACCGCGAATATCTGGCACAACTCAACATCGGCTACGAGAGTTGGATTAAGAAAATTTCAAATAGCTGGAACGTCCTGATTGTCGATACCGACAACTTTGATATGTATGAAGATTTGCATTGGATGGACGGAATTCTGGAAGAGATTGGCAACCGGGTGCAAGCGGGCTAGCCCACCTTACTGAAAAACAGCGGATAGGTGACCGTCACCGTGCCCTGCTCGATTGCGTCATACTTCCAACGGCGAACGAAGCTGAGAACCTCCTGCTCAAACTCCGGATGATTGACGCTGGATGACACAAGTTTTGCCCGCGCGACAGAACCGTTCGCGGCGATCTCCACCTCCACCACGAGCTTGCCGTTCAAACCGGCTTCAATTTTGAGATATTTGTTGTAAATGTAGGTCAGGCGGCCGGTGTAAGAAAGCATGACCGCGCGCACAGACTCTTCCGAGCGCTGGCCAAGCGCCGCTTGATTGCCGCGCATCCCGCCGATTCTATCGACCTGAATTTGCCCCTTTTCGCCGAGAGAAATCCCGTCACCGCCACCGACATCCTGCAGCAGGTCGTCAATTCCGCCTCCGGTGTCTGAATCCCCGAGTGCGAAAAGCTCATCGAAATCATCTCCACTGCCGTTGCCGCGGCCAACTGACAGATCCGTACTCGAGATCGCTTCGTCAAGCTCGCGGGCAAGGCCCTTATCCAGCAGAAAGTCAGCCAGATTGTTCGATTGACTCGAAGCGCCAATTCCCGTTAGCAGGCCAAGCACGCCCTGTGCTTCGGGCCGCCGGTTACGACGGCTGCGTTCGACAGCTTCACTGCTTTCTTCTGACTCCCCGGCAGCCTGGTCTTCTGCCTGCCCGCCGGCGTTAACGCGGGCTCGCTCGATGGTGGCTGGCTCAGGATTCCGGACAATGATTCTCGCAAGGCGCTCCGGCACTCGGGCAAGGTCAACATTGGTCCTCGGGCTGGTTGGTAGACCCGTCAAATAGCGCACAAAAAACGTGTTGAGAATGACAAAAAACAGCAGAACCACTTTGAACGGCAGATCGTTGCCAAGATCCCGGAAGGTTGCACGGACCCAGGAAAAGCCGGCGAACTTTTCCACGCGCGCGGCCTTGACCGCAGCCGCTGAAACTTCTTCACATTGGAAAACGATTTTGGTGTCGCCGAAGTGCACGACTCCCTTTTTGCCAACGCCGATTGCGTAGACAAATGAATCACCCTTGCGCGCAAGCAGATCGTGCAGAATCATATCGCGAAACGACAGTCGGGCTTCCCGGGAGACGACTTCGCCCTGCATGAATCCCTTTAAGTTCACCTGGAAATGGCTCTTCTTGCCGGCGAACAGAATGTGTTTTTTCGGGTAGGCCTCGCCGTAAACAGTGACATCGTTCCCAGGATGCCTGCCCACGGAAACAGACTCATTGGCGAGTAGCTTGTGCAGGGTGACGGCGCCACCCTGCTCTATCCTTAGAAGGAGTTGCTTCCTGGTTCTCGCCATGCGGCTAGCCCTGGTCTGCCTGGTTGACGGCAAGCAGCATATTGTTGAAGCCCTCCTGGCCGCAGGTGAACATGATCTTCTTCAGCAGGGCAAAAGGGATCTCGCGGTCACCCTGGATCGTGATGTCACCCTTGAGGTTCATACTGCGGTCCAATGCGCTGAGATTTGCTGAAAACGCCCGAATGGCAGCAAGTTGCGTTTTGAGTGGCGCGATCAAATTTTGCTTCTGGCTTGCGATAGTGCTCACTTTTTCAATCGGTTTGCCGTCGAGAATGATCCATTCGCTGGTAACCACGAGAATTGGCGCCGCCTTCGGTGGTGTCTGCGCGGTTGATTCCGGTAGGCGCAGGTCGCTGGCGACACTCATAATCTCGCCTTCCACGGAAAAGCTTTTGAGCAGGAATACCAGCAGAATAGTAAACATATCGATCATGGAGGTCAGGCGCAGCGTAAACGAACTGATCGATTTGTTTCTCCGCGGCTTGATGACAAACAGTTGGCTTTCGGCCTGATCGTCGAAGTTAAAGTACATGCTCGTTTATCCTGAAATCGAGATGTTTGGGAAACCGCTTTCGCGGCACCGATCCATGACTTTGATGATGGTATCGTATTTGGTTTCGGCCTGCGGCGCAATGATGATGTCTTCCGTCGTCTGATGCGCTTGTTTGACCTCAATCAGCTTGTCCACCAGCGTCGCGAAGTCGTATTCGTCGCCGCGCTTGCTGATGGGTGGAAATTTCAAATCTTTCGACTTTAGCTCAAACCCGTCGTTCGAAATAGTCAGAACAGTGACGATGGCGCTCCCTTCCGGACTGCCGCCGCCATCGCTGCCTGGAAGTGAAAACTCGAGAATCGATATTTTCACAAACACGGCTGTCAGAAGCAGAAATGGCACCAGGATAAGAAAAATGTTCATCACCGGCGTGATGTTGAGTTCCTCGCCCTCGATGCGCTTTTCACGGCCAATGGCCCGTCTTAAATTCATTGGCAGGCTCTACTTGGATGTAATTCGTTGATAGATGCGCGCAATGTTCTCATTGATTTCATCGATAATCGTGTTGGTTTTCGATTGAATGTAGGAATGGAACACCATGCAGGGGATCGCCACGATCAGTCCGAACGCCGTCGTGTTCATGGCGACAGAAATGCCGGCAGACAAGAGCGCCGCCTTTTGTGACGAATCTGCTTGCGCCACCGACTGGAATGACTGAATCAAACCCACAATCGTGCCCAGCAGGCCTAACAATGTCGCCACGTTGGCGATCATCGAAAGGTAGTGAGTCCGGCGCTCCAGTTTCGGGATTTCCGCCATGGCCGCAAGCTCAAATGCGTTCTGGACTTCTTTTGTGCCCTGGCCGTAGGCTCTCAGGCCCGCCTGAGCGATGGTCGGCAGCGCTGCTCTTGACATGCTGCACAGCTCCACGGCCCGCGCTACGCTCCCGGCCCGAACCAACTCGATAACGCGATTCACAAACGTTGCAGTATCAATCCGGTTCTTGACGCCGATGTAGAGAAAGCGCTCTACAATGATGGTTATGGCAAGAACCAGGGTGAGCAGAATCACGTACATGAACGGGCCACCGTTCTTGAATGCCAGGCTGATATATTCCAAAACTAGACCTCCCTCTGAGTTTAACTGGTCAGAAAAGTAGGATCTCCCGGCAGGAAATCCTTAGGATGAGCATGTCTGTTGCAGAGTTATACCACGGAGACGGGTATGGGTTCAGGATCATCCGATGTTCAGAAGACATTGTTGCTGATTAGCGTTTCTTGCTTTGCCGGGCTTTGCGCTCGAGCACTTTGCGAGTCCGGTCCCACTCAACCTGCCTGAAGATCTCCTGGTAAAAAGCGCGATCGATTTGAATGTCTTCGACTTTGGGATCTTTGCCAGGCACGATGAAAACCGTTTGCGGCTTATCAATGCGGCCAAGAATCTCAATCTTGTCCAGAAACATTTTCATATCTTGCTGTCGTTCACGCACATCAAACTTCCCGGATTTGCCGCTCGAATCCGGCGCAGCCTTGCTCTGGCTCTGTGCCGCAAGCGGTACTGCCGCAAACAACAGTGCGGCCAAGAATAGGAATCTCAACTTCATAAACCAGCCTTGCGATTGATTTCAATGGTGCTAACCCCTAACTCGATGTTGAGGTCATTGAGTCGAAGCTCGCTTTCGGTTATCCAGTGGTTGTGGATGCCGATGGTCACCGCGTTCTTCAGGTTGGCTTCATAAGCCTTCCTGGCTTTCTCTTTAAAAGGCAGAACCCTCTGCCAAAGCTTGTCGTTGTACTTGTCAAGATCCTCTGTCGATAGGCCGTCGGGACGGGGCGAGCTGAGCAGTGCGTCGGCAAAAGACTCGAATGTCACGCCAATCTTGTACGAAGCGGCAGTCGTCCATTCCGCGACCTTGTATTTGGCGGCATTGGTGTACTCTTTGATGACCTTCCGAAACAGTTTCTGCTTACGCTTCAACCTGCGTTCGATGGGCGGCTCAAGCTTCACCTTTTCGAAAGCATCGAACGACAACTCCGCAATCAAAAACTGAGCGTTGGCAGCGAAATAACCCTCGACCGCGACTTTTTCTCGCAAGAACCGATGATGCATCCGAACCACATGCTGAAGGTCCTGCAGTTCAGCCTTTGAATCACCCAACCGATGCGCAATTTCGGCTTGTCTGAAGGAAGCCTCGAGAGAGCGGTCCGGATCCTGCGTGAAAGCCCGGGTATACTCGAGATAGTAGCGCTTGGCGAGATCGTAGTGCTCGGCGGTTTCATAACATCTGGCCGCAGCAAAAACCGCTCGCGGAGCATATTTAGATGCGCGGTCATGCTTGAATAGATTCAGATAGTTTGTCGCGGCGTGCTGCCATTTTTCTTTCTGCTCACAGAGCATGCCGGCTTTGAACAGGGCCATTCCGACAGACGGTGATTTTGGAAATCTGACATAGACTTTTTCGAAATGCTCGATTGCCTCATCGGTCCTGCCAAGGGTTTCGAATTGCCTTGCCGCTTCCAGCAGGGCTCGTTCAGCGACGGCGGTGTCGGGAGCAGTTTCGGCTACCATAGCGAATGCCGTGGCGGCCGCAACGCTGTCGCCCTTTGCGAGCAAGGACTCTGCTTTTTTGAATTTCGCAGAAGCGATCATCTTGTTCGCGCGCGCGACCTGCGCCGTCGAATCGGGAAACAAATCGCGCAGTTCCGAGTACCAGCTCTCCGCGGCGGAATAATTCTCCTGGCCAAACTCCGACTGCGCCATGCGATCGTAAGCTTGCGCCAGATATGCGTTCCCGGCCGGTTCGAACATGACTTCGGCGTAGATTCGCTTCGCCATCTCATACTGCTTCAGCTCGAACAGAAGCTCCGCGAAGTTCATCAAAACTTCATTGCGCTTGTCACTTTGAGGGTGGAAGACATAGAAATCATTGCAGGCCTGCATGAGCTGCGCCTGGTTACCACTCCTGGCTTTCAGGATATCAACACCGCCCTTATTCTTACCCAAAAAGTTGAATAGAAAAAAATCCGTGGAATCGATGCCGGGATTGGCTTGCAAAAGATGATTGTAAGCGAGAATGCGGTTATAACCCGCTGTTTCCGCAAATTCGGAAGCAGGATAATTCAGAAGCAAATCCGAATACGCGTTCGCCGCCAACGTGTAGCGCTTTATTTCGTACTGACTTTCACCCAAATAAAACTGGACCTTGTGCGCCCGTTCAAATGACGAGAACTTTGTTAGATAGTCGCCATACCAGCCAATCGCCTGTTGGTAGTCTGACCTGTTGCCTGAAGCCTGGGCCTTTGCCTGAGCCTCAGTGCCGAGTTCGTATTCGCATGTCTCGGCCAGAGCTACGATCTCATTGCGGGTCGGGCCGTTTGGAACTTGCGTCAACCACTCGCTTCCCGGCCCAAAGCCCTCGATCAAGACAGCACGCTCCATGTCTGCCTGATCTTTTTCTCCCGCCAGCTCGTGGTTGTCAATGATTTGTTTTTGATAGTGTGGGGCCACAGCTCGGTTCGGATAAAAATCCAATAAAATATGCAGGGTCTCGATTGATTCGGCGTAGAAATCGCGCTGCCGATAAAGCTCTGCCAGATGCGCCAGGACGTCCTCGACATAGTCTTGCTCTTTCTTCGCTTGCAGGAACTTCCGAATTTTTGCGGGCCCGCCAAAATCGGCAAAACAGATGGCGACATATTCGATTGCTTCACGTCGCAGGTCAGCCCTCGACTGTCCGGCGTCCTCGACATTCTGCACCAGACTGATGTCTTCTATCAGATAGATAAACGTGCTGATGGACTTGCTAAAATTGCCGACATTGTAGTACGACCACCCCAACTTGTAGAGCGCCATGGCGAAGAAGGAGTTATCCCAACTTTCAAGCAGTAGTGTGTAGTAGTCGATTGCGCTGGCAAACTCCTGCATGTCGAAATAATGCTCGCCAAGTCTGAAATAAGCCTCTTCCAGTAAGGCTTTGTCTTCAGTGGATTCAGTAAGATATTTGAAGTATTCCGCTGCCTTCTCCCTCCCACCTTGCTCGGAGTAACAAAGCGCCACACGGTAGAGGATTCTGTCCCTGAATCCAACTTCCGGATACTTGTTTAGAAGCCGGAGAGAGATATCGATAGTCTCACTAAAATCTACACTTGGGATGGCGGGCTCACGGCTGGTCAATCCTTGGTTCAACTTCTCCTCTGCACGCTCATACAATAGCATTTCGCGCTGGAACCGCAAAGTCGAACGCTTCAGATAGAGTTCCGCAAGTTGAGCCATGACGGTCGGCGTGAAGTCGTTCTCGGTGTGCTTTTGCAGCAAAGCTTCCGAGTTGCGAATCGCATCGTCCAGAGTTCGCAACGATTGCAAGTCCTGCCCCGGAGCCTCCTGCGCCACAACTGTCGATCCCAACAGGACGAGATGAAGCAGGGCTGGAAGCAGCCAGGTCCCAAGCCGTCTTAATCCGAAACCACACATGTTTTTGCGGCTATTGATTTGCATATGTCCGATGCTTACTTAGACTCCGTGCCCTTGAGAAACAGAGCGCGTGCTCTGCCATATTCCGCGTAGGTGCGCCACCTTTTTCGCATTTCGTTCTTGTCAAACCTCTTCTTAAGGTGTTCGACACGTTCGGTGAGTCGGTTGAACTCCTGTCTTTTGAACAGAATTCTCCGGATCAGGCTTTCGCGCGCACTCTGAATGGAGGCTTGATTGTCCGCAATCAAAGAGGCGCTGCCATTCGTCCCATCAATGGGAATTGATTTCATAAGGACCGCCTCCTGCTCGCCAAGTTCCACATTCAACTGTTCAATCCGCGTCTCGTCCGCACTCGACCCTGATTCAGAGCCAAGTGTTACTTCAGTGTCGATGATAAAGCCGTACTCAGTGATGGCAAAATCGTAGTAACCCAGTTTCAAAAAGCACTGACCGCGCAGGAAATGAGCTTCTTCCATATTGTAGTAGCGCGGATAGGCGTCCGCTAAAGCCTTGAGTACGGACAAAGCGGTTTGGTAATCCTCCATCTTGACCGAATTCCAGGCCCGGAGCAGCAGCGCTTCGGAGTAGTCTGGAAACTCCGTCCCAATCTGTGAGACGTATTTCAGCGACCGTTCATATTCGGACAACTCGAAGAATAAGTAGCTGACAGTCAGACGCGCTGAATCGATGATATCCTGGCGTTCTGGTGTTTTGGGCGAAAGCTCAATAACATCCAGAAAATTTCTAATCGCTTGCCGAACGCCGCCCTTTTTTAGATGGGTCAAGCCAACCGTGTACAAGCCGAAGGCATAGAAGTCACTCTTCTTTCTGATCCGCGAGTTGACGTTGAGAACGCGGTCAAAGCTCCCCTGACTGAAGTAAGTTTGCCCGGCGTAGTAGCGTGATTCATCCGTGGAGGCCGTCTGGGCGTAGTGTGCTTCGATGGCCTTGTAGAATTTCAAGCTCTGATCGTATTGCTGCTTCTGGTACGCAGATTTCTGCAGTCCGAGAAGAGCCGAGGCAACCCACTTTGTTCGCCCGACATCCTTCAGCAAATGACGGTACAGTCGGTCGGCGCCGTCATACATTTCCATCTCGTAAAGGCAGTTGCCTAGCCAATAAACAACGTCATCGCCCTGGCTATAGGTCGGGAAGAAATCCAAAATGACGATAAGATCGACCGCTGCCCGCCAATATTGACGGTCGTCCAATTTCTTTTTCGCCGTTTTGAAAAACTTCCGGGCACGTTTGTCGATTTCCTCCTGCGGATCTTTGTCATCCACCCAGCTTTGATGTGGCGTCAATCGATGATAGCTGCGAGGTGCTGCGTTCGCCCTGACGCTCAAGCCAAGCGCCAGCATGAAAGCCAGCATGACTGAACCGACCTGAATCGTCCATGACTCAAGATTTGTCATTCTTTTCCTTCTTGTCCGTCTCCTTCTTATCCTTGCACAACTCATCGAGCAAATTGTCTAGTTCCTCATTTACACGCTCGCGCTTGTCTCTCAGGTCCTGCAAACCCCGGCCGGTGCGACTGGCCCGTTTACTCCTGACCGGAGCACCCCACAACCGAGTCGGCACGAAGTGGTAGCTCAACCCGCCAAAGATTTTCCAATTCGCGTACTCATGCAACGGCGCCGGATAAACTTCCCGAGACTGGCTGAAGCTGACATCGGCGCCCAGATCCAGAATGAGCCGCAACGGCAGCCTGAACTTGACGCCGTGGGTCAATCGCATGGAGTTGTCGCGGAAAGAAATTCGACTGTCGTGCACAAAAAGTTCCCCCGAGTACTCGGTGTAAAAAATGATCGCGCGGATGGGAAGTTTTATCCCTGCGCCAAGCAGTACCTGATCCGTACTTTCCTTTTGCAGAAATGTTGCAAGATTGTTGTCAAGATAGCCAAAGTTAAAGTGAAGTTTGAGCGGCAGAGTGCCGGGAACATCCAAACTGAACAGGCCCATGGCGCCAAATGCGATGCTTCCCGAGGAATAGGGTTCAAACGGCAAGTTGTGTTTTCTGGCGGTAGGCAGTCGAAAAAATGCGTGCAGACCCGTCTGAATGCGCTTTCCGGAAAACGGTGAGGACCACTTCACTCCAACCTTGGTTTCACCCGGCGGCCCCCAGCCATGCGTCTGGTCATCCTGATAAGGCACGATCTGAGCAGTCAGTTCCAGCTTGTCAGTCAAGCCATAGGTGACGCCCAGGCTCCAGGTGTGGTCATTCCCAAACCCCGTGGAGTCGTTATCGTTGATGAAAGTCTGAAAAAACGAGTTGAGGATGACCGAGCCGGCCTGAACATTTTGCGCGGAGTGGACACGTACCATGCCGCGCCCGCCTGAAGTGGTTGTCTGGCTGGAAGCAACGACAACCGAACTCAGAAAAAGTCCGGCTATTAACAGACTCGTCTTTCTTGACATGATGCATCACCGAGTGAATTTGGCTAACAAATCTAAAAAATTAAGGCTTACTGGATTAAGTTGCAAGTTGAAATTTGCGCCATCTTCCGACAAGAACTCATCGCCGCAAGAAACCTCATGCAAGCATCAACTTGCATGCCAAACAAAGACCGTTGCCAAATATCCATTTAAGTAGTTGATAAATTACAGCTTAAATACAATGAAAATCTAACGACGCAGCCGACTGAGTTACCGGTCTTACATGGATCGGCGCCGGATGGTTCAAAGTGAGACATTTGTTGGCTCCGGCCGCGGCAAAGTCCGGCGAGAATTGAACCAACGTTCGACACGCACACCCGCGGGATAGGTAAAACATATCATGAGAATCCCGGCAAGCGCGTCTACAGCGTAGTGGTATTGCAGATACACAGTCGAGATGGTCAATGCCACGATAAGAGGCAGAAATGCTAGGCCAAGCCACCGGCTGAACCTGAACAGAAAGATAAGCATAACCCAGACGGCTGCAACATGTGAGCTTGGAAAGGCCGCACCCGTAATGGAAGCGGCGGCTTGAATGCCAAGCACGATGCTGTCAAAGAATCCGGCGGCCTCGCGTGGAGCATGCAGAAATGCAAGTGTCTGTTGCGGGCCGCGGGCGGTCAGGAAAAGATAGAGTGTGTAGCAGGTGTACATTGTGAGCGACAGGTTGAACATCAGGGAATGGAACACATCTTTGTTCTCGCGCAGATACCAGACCAGCCACGCGGTCGGAAACAACAGATAGTAAGACCAGTATGAAAACGCCATAAACTCAGTAAGCCAGGGCCGGTAGAAGCCCTTCAGCCAGACCGCCGGGTGGTCGCCAAATATCGCAATGTCCCAGTTGATGAGATGTACTTCCAACCAGAATGGGAAAAAGATACTGATGATAAGACTGATTTCCTTGAAAAAAAAAGTGTAGAGTAACATCGGGTAGATATCGCGAAGAACACGCAGCGGGAGAATGGGAAAAAGTTCAGTCAGTCTGATTAAGCCAAGCACAATCGCCGCGGTCACCAGGTGAGCCAGGATAAAATAATACCAGCCGGGCACACGCGCGTGTCCCACTAGCAGAAAAATCGAAATGAGTGCCATGTAAGCCAAAGTGGCGAAATCGACCAGCCTGAGTCGTCTCAAGAAACGGGGTTCCGAGTCAAAATAGCGGCGGCTGTCCGAAGCAGTGCCGGACATTTTACCAGAGGGCTCAATGCTGGTGGTCTTGTTGCGCATGCTTCCTGTCGGGGTTAGGCAAAAAATGAATGTTACAAAAATGCGAGGCTAAATGCAAGGCCCGGGAAACGGGCGAGCGGGTACAATCGACTGCGGGGTGAATTGCTATCTGGTGGCGGGCTTATTGCTCAACGACCTTAAACGTCTCGAAACAACGAAAGCCAAACATCTGGGCGGCCTTGGCTTGATCGGGCGCCCCATACCAGGTAACGAAGCCTTCCTGACTGGCACGCCAACTGCAATCCCAGTTGAAAAACACCTCAGTGTTGGCAGGTCCGAAAGTCAGCCGTCCCGAGTAAGATGAACAGGAAGACTCCCCTTCAATGCTGACATCAGAAATGGTTTCTTCCGGGAACGCTTCCAGCAACTGCATCAGCACCCGCATGACTTTGATGCGCGGGGACCCTGGCGAGCAGGCAATCAGCGGCGAGTTTGCACCGTTTCCAAAATCAAGAACGGCTTGTTTAAATGCCGCCTCGGCGCGGCTCGCTTCCAGAAGCGGCGTAATCGACTCGTCAATCATTATAGTTCTGAGTTCGGTTCAATTGGCAAAAGGCCAAATCGTCTGGCAATCAGGAAACCGCTTTTACTGCCTTCCTCAGTTGTTCAAACTGTTTGGCTGCAGGCGCCGCGGTTTTCGAAAAATATGGATGGTCTCGAAAATAATCATACTTGTCAAAAAGCCCCACCGGCGTAATCTTGCGGGGGCCCGTCTTGCGGAACGCCAACTCAACATCCTCGGGGGAGAGAATCCCCTCGAAAACACTGTTGGTCTCCAGCGCCTTCAGAATGGCTGCTTTCAAGCGTGCATCTTTCAGGTCAAGCGCCTCACTTGCCACAAGGCCGATAAAATCCGGATCCTCGTGGGTTAACAACAGGGCCTGCTCAAAAATTTCCACAATCTTGTTCATTTTTTCTGGAAAATGCAAAGCAACCTGGACCAGCGCAGCGCAAACAGCCAGCCGGGAGAATTTATTATTCTTCCGTTCGAGCACGAATCTTTCAAGCCGGCTCAAATCTTCGCTGCCTACCAGAAAAGGGATTTCCCAAAGATCCTCGTCGAGCAGATCCAGAAGCCAGTAATCCAAAACCGTTTGCTTTTGGGCAAGAAAAGTCAGAACAATATCGAGAGACTCGTGCGACCGAAGATGAGCAATCAGGTAAAGGGCGTGCACGACCACAAACCAATCAGTGTTGGCACGTGGCTCAAGCAAGTTGGCCCTGGCGCTCTTCTGCAGAGCTGTCTTGATGATCGCCTCAAGATGCGGTACTGAGAACTCACCGAAGGCTAGAATGCCTTCGAGTGTTTCGTTGTCAATGGCACAATCTGTGGTGTGCAGTCGATTGATGAGTGCGCGTAGACGCTGATTTTTTGGTTCCAATCCACCCGGATGCATAAGCTTGTACCTCCAATCCTGAATCAGTAAATTGTCACTCTCCTTCTCCCCAGGGGCTCATTCCTGAAATAAGTGACCAAAACGGGCGGTAGCTCTATCCTTATTCCGCTCTCCTTTCAAGAGGTTAGCAAAGCAGTCTGACTAACATAGAGGCTGGCGCATCGAATGTCAAGCAGATTTCTTGCAGCGTAGATATCGGAAAGCACTGATTCAACTCGTTTTAGTAACACTCCTATTTTACAGCAGGCAGGCGCGTTTGCGTAAATAGGTGACGAAAGTGTCTTATCTGTCCATTGTGCTGACGCCGTGCAGGACCATGTGCGCGAGTGCAGAACGAACTGATGTGCCGTGATTCACACTCTACCACTCAAACTTCCAAATCACATCCAGGCCGGTGTCGCCCTGGCGGTCGCTTGAGGCTTGCAGTAGAAGTTTCAGGAAACGCAGTTTCAGCGGAAGCTCGTATTCCAGTTCCACAAGCTGGTTGCCATCCGCTCCAAAGTCCTGACTCCAACTGACAAAAACCTCGGGCGCGATGTACTTGCCGACCCGCACTTTTGAATCCGCAAGGCTGCCACCGCTTTCAATCTGAATAACATCCAGGCTGAGTTGCTGGCCCAGGCGGCCTGAAAGCTGTTTGAGCAACTGACCTGCTAACAACCCTTTGGCGCGTTCATTAATTCCCGAGTTCGACCCGTTTGACTCCGTGCCACCGCCCGGAAGATTGCCGGCGAGGTCTTGCGAAGTCTGGCCAAACAGAAGGATGGAAACAATGTCTTCCTGCGAGGCAACGTCGCCATCGAGCGTGAAACTAAACTCAGGAAACAGCAACGTGCCTCCGACCTGCACGCTAAACTCCCGTTTCTCGGGACTCACGCCGTCTGCGCCATCGACGATGGTGGTCGTGGCCGCGATGGCCACCTCGGGATTGATCTCCGGCTCACCGTGGAATACCATCTCGCCGCGGTCCACTTGAAAACGGTTGCCGAGCAGTTCATAAAAGCCGCGCAACGTCGAAAATGAGCCGAACAAAGCAAAATTGGGCCCGCGCGGTTTTAGCGCAGCAACATCTCCTTCAACTTCAATGGAAGCATCGGGGCTCCGCACCCAGGCGTTTCTGGGAAAGTCGATGGAGAGCTCGCCAGTCAAATTGTTGAAGAATCGGGACTCAAGAAAACTGTTTTCCTTAAGCTCGTCAGCTTTCTGAAAGCGCAGTGCGCCGGTACTATCGAAAGCTGCTGAGTCGGACACGATAACGAAAAACGGCTGAGAGGTCAGAGCAACCGCTGTTTCTTCTTCCAGTTGCTGGTAGAAGATGCGGGACTCGTCAATGGTTAGCTCCCCCTGAAACACGGGCGCCATGAGGCTTCCGGAGAATTCTATCTCGCCGCTGGCCCGCGCCTTCATTTTCTTATTATTTACCAATTGGAAATTTCTCAGCTTTACTTTCGAAGCGAAATTCTCAAGACGATCTTCTGACAGGGCCAGGCTCCCTTCGAGAGCGCGTAGGTAGCCGCTCCCTGAGCGCATACTGAAATCGCGTACCTGGAGAGTCTTGTCATCTGCCACAACCACAAGATTGATTTTTGTGTAGTGCGTGCCGAGATCGGGCAATCTGAATCCGCCGTTCACGAGCCTGATGTGGCCCACGCCGCGCAGATCGCGTAGTGTGTTTTTAATGACAACATCCGCCTCCAAAATGCCACTCAGGTCCTCCATGCCGGTGATGAACGGTTGCAGGAATGCAATTTCAATTCCGCGCGTACTCAGCTTGAACTCCACCTCGCCATCTTGAGCCAGAGTCTGTTCATACGGAGCCAATGAAAGCGTCACGGGAAACCGGGCACTCGCCCTGAAAAGGCTGTCCTGGCGCGTCTTGGCAATTGCAAGCGTCCAATTTGCCTGACCGTCCGCGTAGCCGAAATCACCGTGGAGCGCATCGAAGCTGACGCCAGAGTATTCGCCATCATCGAGCCTGAAATCTCCAGAGAGCCTGGGAGACGCGAGTCGCTGCGTCAAGCGCAATCCAGTGCTCAACTGTCCTCGCAGGACGTAGTCATCATCAGCGGACAGCAACCGTCGAAAACGAGACAGATCAATATTCTTGAGCTGAATCTGCAAATCATTCTGGTTCTCAGTCGAAACGGTTCCCTGTAAAGACAATTGCTGGCCTTCAGAAGTCAGTGTCAGTGGCGACAGTTGGTAGCGATCATCATAGATGTGGAGAACCGCATCAACTCCGGATTGCCGCCAGCCTTGCTGCAAGAACCCGACATCAATCTCATGCGAAGTGACCGAGTAGCCATCGGAAAGAAACTCTACTTTGCCGCGTGTGCTCAGGCTGAAATCGTCACCGAGCCCGGCAGTGACATGGTAGTTGGCAAACGAATCGAAATAGTCGATCCGGAACGCGAAGCTGTCCAGAGGCTGGACGGCTGTTGAAATATCGAGCAGACCACCCTCGATTTCGAGCTGAACGCCGGATTTCGCCAAGTGGCCGGATGCAACAACCGCCCCGGCACCTAGTTTGAATCCCGGATAGGAAACCCTGGCTAAGTCTGCATTGGCCCGCACAAACAGGGAATCCGTGGGCCCGGAAACCGTGACTCGCAGCGTGCCGCCACCCGCAAGTGAATCGATGCCGGCGAGCAAACCCAGGTTTGAAAAATTCAATCTATCGAGTTCTACAGCCAGATGGCTACTGCCGGCGAGAGCCAGCACGCCATGCGCGGCCCCATCGCCGAAGGGCGTGCGAAGCATGAAATCTTCAATCTTGACAGTTTCATTCTCAACCCGGAACGCCATTCTGGATGAATCGATTTCCACACCAGCGATTTCTGACGGCCGGGTCCACAATTCGACGTTGGCGGCCAGGGTCTGCATGCTGATTCCGCTACCATCCAGCTTGAGCGCGAAGTTGACATCGCTGCTATTCGTGCTATCATGATTGAATCGCGACAAATCTAGATGCGCAACCGTGGCGTTGGCGGTGTAGACAAGAGTGTCAACCAACCCTGAACTGGTGGCCTGCAAAGCGATTTGGGCGCCTTCTGCCGCCGCCTGCAGATTCAATTCGAGCGTGTCTGACTCGAGGCTGGCGGTCAACGTGCCACCACCGATGGCGGTCCCGGCAAACACACTGCTGTCAACCGTCACGGTGGCAGCGCCGAGCATTTCACCCGGCTCGAGGCCCGTGCCAGAGGCTCGCACGCCAAAATTCAGGTCGCTGGAAAGAGTCCAGTCGTTGCTGATTTCGTGCAGATTCAAATGCGCGACGCGGCAGTCGAGATCGTACGAAAACGGCGCCTTCCCTACGGCCACCTGGCCATTCAGATTGATAATTCCCTGTCCCCAGCGAATTCCTGCTTTGAGCGCAAGTGCGTCAAGCGGCCCGCGCGCCTCTAGGTCGATTCTGGGATCGCCGTACAAAACCAACTCAGGGACAACCCGCCGTACTTCTTCAAGCGAGAGTGGCGCGGCGGAAACACGCATCTCCAAGAATGGCTCATCGAGGTTTTTAATATCAAGCCTGGAAGTGAGCTTCGAACGCTCTGTCGCGATTTCAACGGTGCTGGCTTTCAGATCCACTTCGTGGAGCGCAAGGTCTGCCTGAGCAGTCCGCACTTTCATGGCAGGAGCTTCGGTCTCGAAGTTGAGTTGTTCGAGGGCAATCCGGGTCCGGTTTTTTTCCAGCCAGAGCCCCAACTGCAAGTCCAGATTTTTCAGCCGTTGCGGCGCGGCAAGCGCCCTAGCGTCCGAGCTGTCGAGGTAGGCTGAACCCGATTTGATTTCGATGTGAGGCATTGCAATCTGCCACTCATTGCCCCGGCTCGATTTCGCATCGTCTTGTGATTCGAGAGAGTCTGGCAGCGCCAGCCGTGTGACATTCCATTCGCCGGCGCGGTCGCGCTCAAGCCAAAGCCGCGGCGCCACAACCGTTATTTTCCTTACAACGATTTTGCCGGCAAGCAGGCCAAAAGGGTTGTATTCAGCACGCAGGCGTTCGACTATAGCAACCGTTTTGTCACCCATCTTCAGAACGACATTGTCCAATTGCAGAGTAGAAACCAGGTTGCCGGACAGACGTTCGATGGCCAGGCTGCCATTCAGGTTCTCCTTGGAGATCTCTACTATCTTGGTCAGGGCCCAGCTTCTGAAAATACCAGTCTGGGACACCGCAGCCAGGATGAGCAGCAGCAACAGCACGCCGACCAGCGAATAGAAAAATGTTCTAATCAGCCTGCTGAAAAACATCCTTGTCGTCTTCGCGCCCATTGCGGCCGGCCCTAGAAGGCTTGTCCGATGCTCAAATGCAGTTCCAAATCTCCTCCGTCAAGGGCTTGTTTATTCAGCTTGCGCGCCACATCGACGCGGATGGGGCCAATGAGGGTGTCGAAGCGCAAGCCCGCGCCAATTGCATAGCGCAAATCTCTGATCCTGATGCCGTTCCAATCAGGCCAGACGTTGCCGTAGTCCAAAAACAGGGCTCCGCTGAGTTGCTTGTAGAGGCCGCGCCGAATTTCCAGGCTGCCCTCGAAAAGGCTGTTTCCACCCTGTGGCACCACGGTAGAATCGGATACTGACCTGGTCAGCGGGCCAAGCAACTGTCGCCCCCAACCGCGCACGGAATAGGCGCCACCTGCAAAAAAACGGTCCGCCAGTGGCGTCTCTGGGCTGCCGCGAAACGGCTTCATCACCCCGATGGCAACTTTGGCGGCGATGACATATTTCTTGTTTTTCGTCTGGTTGTAGAAGCGATGCTCGGAAAAAAACTTGATGTACCTGAACGGCGTGCGCAGCAATCGTCCGGACTCTTCGATGTAAGCGGACGATATCTGCCCTCGCGTCGGCGTGAAGATCTGGTCAGATGAGTCATGCCGGATTCCCAGACGGAATTTCGACTGGTTGTAACTGCCGGTGGCTCGCGGGGCAACGCCAACTCCTTTGGATCTTACGGAGTCGCGCTCGACCAGCGTCGTAAAGAAAATATTCATTTTGCTGCTGAGGCGGCGGTTGAGTGTGGTCTCGGCGCCAATTTTTCGTTCTTCAAAACTGCTCTCATCCCGCCACTCGAGGAAGGGTTTGACAATCAAATCATTCCGGTTTGACAGAAAATAGGGTTGACTCAACTCGAACTCGAGTGTAAGTGGATTCAGGCGAGTTGAATGGCGCGCGCTGACCCGCAGGATTCTAGCTCCCCCAAGAAAATTCCGGTGACGCCATTGCGCAAACCCGCGGAATTTTTCCTCCGACCCATATCCAAGCCCAAGTTTCAGTGTTCGCAACGATGTCTCCCGCACCCGGACTTCAATCGGCACCTGAACGACCTGCTGGTCCAGTTGGCTGGCCTGCAAGCTGACAAACTGAAAAAGCTCTAGCCGGTAGACTTGGCTCTGTGCATTCACCAGTTTTTTTTGCTGGTAGACCTCGCCGGTGGAGAAACCGAGGCCTCGGTGAATCACTTTGCCTGAAACATGATTGTTGCCAACATACCTGATGTCACCAAAATATGACAGCGGACCGGGCTCAAGCCGCCACTCCAGATCAACAGCATGCTCACCAGCATCGATGGTTGGCTTGACTCTGGCACGAATGTAGGGATAACCGTTATCTCCGAAGCGTTGCACGATTTTGTCGTAATCCAGGTGAAGGTCATCTTCGCGGTAGCGTTTGCCCGGCTTCAACTTCATCACTCTCACGAGTTTGCCTGCCGTCAGACCACGTGACGAATCGGCATGCAACAGGAAGGTCACGTCACGTACCTTGGTTGCCGTACCTTCTTCCACCTCTATAACGAGATTTGCTTCGTCTCTCGCGGTGTTGTAATTTACTTCATAATTTACTACTTTGGCCTGCAGGTAGCCCTCGCGCTGGTAGTACTTCTCTACTCTGAGCAGATCAGTCAGAAAAGTACTCTCGTCGAAGATTTTAGAATCGACCCAGGGCATGAAGACTCGGTACCAGGGATTGGCCTGCGAGTGGATGGCCTTGTTCAGCTTGCGGGCAGAGACTCTTTTGTTGCCTTTAAACTGAATATTCTCCAAACGAACATTCTGGGCAGTGGCGAGCCGGGGCGCTAATCCAACCAACAGCAACATGATGATAAATGTGATGAATCCGTTCTTCAAGTGAGTCGGGGGATAAGTCTTTTTGAGTATCTTGTGCTCTTGCAGGATTCAATGCCGCACGTGCAGCAAAGTTCAATTGAATGGTGACGAATTCTAACGAAACAACGACTAAGAAGCAAGCCTAAAATCCGAGTTTGCTGAAACTCAACAACTCTTCGCCATTTTGCTAACAATGATGTATTTTTTTCAGATACACACCAAATCGGAGGAATTTCACAGATGGCTATGTTCGTGAAAGCCCTGGCCGTGGTCTGGGGCATCATGGGGCTGGCAAATTTCAGCAACATCTTTCTCACCGCCAGCAGCGATCCCAGAATTGCGGCCATGGGACCCGGGCCCAAGTTCAACGGCTCGGTCTTTCTTCTTGGCAGCCTACTCATGTTTGGGATTGCTTTGTTTATGGAAAGGCTCAAGAAACGCGCCGAGGGCGACGAGAGCGGCTCATCAGATTCAAAAGTCGATGGCCGCCTGAATGACCTGAAGGCCCTACGCCGGCGCGGGCTGCTCAGCTCGCGGGAATATCGTGCCAAGCGCGAACAAATCATAGGCGACATCTAGCCCGGGTGCAGTGCAAGGCAGATTCGCCGAAGTAACGCTCGCACAGTTTGCTCTGACTTTGTGCACTCACCCGCTGCCGTTTTGCGTGGCATAGCGAGCGGCTCTGCACCTCAATTCCCTTGAACGCGCCAGCCCGATCTTGACTTTTGCTCTTGAATGCCGTATACTCGATTTAGCTTTCAAGAGAAAACCATGAACCTCAAAGACCACAACCTCAACATTGAATATCCCTGCATGTGGAATTATAAGATCATTGGCCAGAACGTCGGGCTGCTTCGCGCCGCTGTAGAGAAAATACTGCCGTCCCGGAGACACAGCCTTGCGATGTCAAAGCGCAGTCAGGGCAGCAAATATGTCAGCATGACTCTCGACCTGAAGGTGACCAGCGAAGTTGATCGCCACACGATTTTCGACGCTCTGAAACAGCACCCGGATGTCAACATGGTTTTATGAGCGTCGCCCCACCGATTGAAAAAACTCTTACAACAAAACCAACAAACCGAAAGGAATCCTGGATGAAGACCATCTCCACAGTTGTGCTTTTGTGCCTGAGCTTGCTTGCTCTGCAAGCTTGCCAACAGCAAGCCCAGCCTGACAAAACGACCCTCGATAACGCCACAGAGAAACTCAGCTACGCCCTTGGCATCGAATTTGGCGCCAAGATGAAAGAACTGAAAACGGACATCGATTTCGCTTCTTTAGTGCAAGGCATCAAGGACACGCTTGCGAGCGGCAAGAGTCTTATCGAAAACACGGAAGTCGCCGGTATCTTGCTTGAATTCAAAAAGACCGAAGGAGAAAAATTCTTGGAAGCGAACAAAGACAAAGAAGGCGTTACCACTACCGCCAGCGGCCTGCAGTACAAAGTTCTCAAAGAAGGCAGCGGCGCCACGCCGAAATCCACGGACAACGTCACCGTCCACTACCGCGGCACGCTGGTCGATGGCCGTGAGTTCGACAGCTCATACAAGCGTAACCAGCCAACCAGTTTCCCGCTCAACCGGGTGATTCCAGGCTGGACTGAGGGACTGCAGTTGATGAACATGGGCAGCAAATATGAATTCTACATCCCGTCAGAGCTTGGCTACGGCAAACGGGGGGCTCCCGGCAGTATCATTGGCCCGGATGCCGTTCTGGTCTTTGAGGTGGAATTGTTGAAAATCAACTGACCCCCCGGTCAGAATACGAAACAGACCGGGGTTGAACACGACCACCAAGAGCGCCACGAGACGTTCTGCAGGACCCGATGCACTCGCTGCAATGTGGCTCCTGTTTGCGCGTCTAATCCTGGTAGACAGGATCCAGTTCGCACTGTTTTTGGTGGCAATTCGCACAATTCTGTACAGCCCCGGTCTTGGTTCGAGGGCCACATCCCACCAAACATTTCCGCAGTTTATCCGTATCCAGCACTCAAGCTATACCGCTGGCGCGGAAGTCGAAAATTCTTGTTTATTTCGATATTGTTTCGCATATTGCGCCAATGTCATCATTTCCTTTTGCATTTTAACCTAAGTTTCTTATTGACTTATACACCCTAATCCGGGGACAGCAGTCTTAGCCCAGTCAATTCGTGCCGGGATTATCGCTGAAAAACGTACGTTCACATTCTATCAGGAGGCTCAATGAAAAAGCGCAAAATTGCAGTTATCGACCTCGTGACCAAAGGTCCGACCCGCGCCATGTGGGCCAGAGTAATGCACGCCAATTTCGCCGGCATCATGCCTCAAGTAGTTGCACTTTGGTGTGAACAGGAAGGTCACGAGGTTACACTGGAATGCTACACCGGGTTCGAAGATATTCTGGAAGATCTGCCCACCGATTTCGACCTGGTGTTTGTCAGCGCTTTTTCGCAGTCCGCTCAACTTGCATACGCGATCAGCAATTATTTTCGCTCAAAAGGCGCTATTACCGCGCTGGGCGGGCCACACGCCCGCTGCTACCCTCAGGATTCCGCGAAGTATTTTGATTATGTCCTGGGATTTACCGACAAGTCTATCATCAAGGATGTCTTGCAGGATTGTTCTCAGCACCGTCCGTTTGGGATGAACCTGTCAGGCAGCGGTCAGCCGACCTCTTTGCCCGGTGTGCGGGAACGCTGGAAGTACATCACACAAACCTTGCAGAAAGCGCCCCTCATCAAAATCGTACCCATGCTGGGAAGCCTCGGCTGTCCCTACACCTGCAGCTTTTGCATTGATGCCGCAATCGACCATGAGCCTTTCGATATCGAGGTGATAAAGGAAGATCTGAGCTTTCTGCTCAAAAACGTCAAGCGCCCGCGCGTTGGCTGGCACGACCCCAATTTCGGAATTAGATTTGACGAGCAACTGGATGCCATCGAAGAAGTGGTGCCTCCGGACAGAGTAGATTTCATCGCGGAGAGCAGCCTTTCGCTGCTTTCGGAACCCCACCTGAAACGCCTGCAGCGTGCCGGCTTCAAGGCCATTCTGCCGGGCATCGAATCCTGGTACGACATGGGCAACAAATCGAAAACCGGAAGCCGCCGCGGACTCGAAAAAGTGCAGCAGGTGACAGAACATGTCAACATGATCATGCGCTACATTCCCTACCTGCAGGCGAACTTTGTTTTAGGTCTCGACACTGACCAGGGGCCGGACCCATTTGAGTTAACCAAACGATTTATAGACTGGTCCCCAGCTGCTTTTCCTGCCTACTCGCAGCTGTCTTCCTTTGGGCGCGCTGCTGAGCTAAACCTGGCCTACCAGCAGGAGGATCGCGTGCTGGCCTTCCCTTTCCATTTTCTCAACAACAACCATGCAATGAACGTCAAGCCGAAGAACTACGAATGGACCGAGTTCTACGACAATCTGATCTCCCTGTCAGAATACAGTTTTTCATGGCGCAGCATTTCACGCCGGCTAGCGGCTACGAAAATGAACATCCCGCGCTACCTGAATTTCGTACGCGCTGTTTCTTCTGAGGGATTCGGCAGGATTCGCTACTACAAAGAAATTCGGCGCAGATTGGATGAAGACCCGCAATTCAGACCTTACTTCGAACAGGAAACCAACGTCCTGCCACAGTTCTACATCGACCGCATTGAACATGACCTCGGACCGCTGTGGCAATGGCTGCCAAAGGGTGCGATCTACCACGACCCCAAGACATATTTGAAGGAACAAACCGCGCGCCAGACAACCCAGACTGCAGAAGCGCTGGAGGTCTGAAATGCCAAATAGGTCGAATTGATCGGACGCGATTCTGACTGGAGATGCGTAGATGGTCGAGTTTGAAAACAGAGACGAAGTGACCGTGGTGCGACTGCGCCACGGCAAGGTCAACGCGCTCGACCTGGAGTTGCTTTCCGAGCTTAACGACAAACTTGACGAACTCGAGAAATCGCCCAGCAAAGCCATCGTTCTAACGGGCTTCGGGGGCGCATTCTCCGCCGGTGTCGATCTCCTCCGGGTTGTTGACGAAGGCAGACCTTATGTCGATAGATTTGTCCCCATGTTGACCGCAAGCCTGCTGAAACTTTTCACATTCCCGAAACCCACGGTGGCCGCCATCAACGGCCACGCCATTGCCGGCGGCGCAATTCTAGCCTGGGCCTGCGACCACACAATCATGGCGCTCAACTCCGGCATGATCGGCATTGTCGAGCTGCTGGTCGGGGTGCCGTTTCCCTCGTTGCCACTCGAAATCGTGCGCTACGCGGTGCCGGCAGAGCAGTTTCAGTCTCTGGTCTACTCCGGTGATTTGTTCGATGCCGAAAAGGCGTTTGAACTCGGGCTGATCAACTCTGCTCTGCCTGCCGCCGAACTCGAAACAGCCGCGCTTGAACGCGCTCGGAAATATGCGAACATCCCCTCTGAATCATTTTCCGCAACGAAGAAACTCATGCGACAACCCGCGCTTGACCGCTATGAGCGCTACGCCGCCAGCCTGGACGCGGAAACGAAGAAAATCTGGGCCAAAGACGAAATCCTGCAATCCATCTCAACCTACCTCGACAAGACTCTGCGTCGGAAAAAATAGCCAAAAGCAGTTTGAATTTCCCGAAGAAAGTGTTACATTTCCGCTTCATTCTACCCGGAGGACCACATGAAACTGCTTAGATGGTTGTTGGGCATCGCAGCCACGCTCGCGATCTTGTTTGTCGCAATTGGAATCGTTCGCCCCGAAGTGAGTTACGAAAATCGCGTTGTTGTCAATGCTGAACGGACCGCCGCATTTACCATCTTCTGTGACACATCTCAGATGGACAAATGGTTGACAGGATTTCAGAGCATGGAAAAGATAAGCGGCCAGGCCATGCAAGCGGGAAGTCAATGGCGTGTGGTGTTTAACGAACAGGGCCGGGAAGTGGTTATGACGGAAGAAGTGACCGAGTTTGTATCCGATGAGCTGCTTGCCTTCAGCCTCTACAACGACGTGCTCGACGCCGAGGTCACGGTGGCTTTTTCCGACACCGGTGACGGAGCGACCGAAATTATCGCCAGCAACCGCGTCGTTGGCAAAAACTCCTTCTGGAAATCCATGCTGGCGTTGACCCAAACAAGCATGGTCGCGCGTGGCCAGGAAAACTACGAAAGACTGAAGCAGCTCATCGAGTCCAGCCCGGCGCAAGACAGCGATGCCGGGTAGAGGCACAGCGCCCCGCCACGGCGAACTGCTCAAGCAGCGCGTGGTCGAGCTTGCCCAGGAGTTGCAACTCAGGGCCGAAACAGAAGTGAAAGCCGCCCGCAGGCTTTGGGGCGCGAAACGCCGCATCGATGTCGTTCTGACCAGAGAGACGACCGGGAAAATCCTCGGCATCGAATGCAAATTTCAAGGCACCAGCGGTTCGGCTGAAGAAAAAATTCCAGCTACCATCAGAGACATCGAATATTGGCCCATTCCCGGCATCGTAGTTATCGACGGGCCGGGCTTCTCCGACAACATGAAAGGCTTTCTCATGTCCACCGGCAAAGCCGTTTGGCTTGAGGACCTGCCCGACTGGCTCAAACTCTATTTCGTACTCTAACCGAACATGCCCAAAATTGTCCCGCCACGCCCGTTCCTGAAATGGGCCGGCGGCAAAACCCAGCTCTGTAACGAACTCCTGAACAGAACGCCTGACTTTGGGCGCTATCTGGAGCCGTTTGTCGGCGGCGGCGCCCTCTTCTTTGCGCTTGTTCGCGCTGGAAAAATCAAGCGGGCCTACCTGTCTGACCTGAATACTGAACTCATCGATACTTATTTGGCAATCCGCGATAGCGTCGATGAGCTTATCCCGGAACTCTCAATTTACGAGCACAAAAAAGACTTCTTCTACGACCTGCGCGCCCTCGACCCTGACGACATGACCCAGGTCAAGCGCGCGGCACGGATGATCTATCTCAACAAGACCTGCTACAACGGTCTCTACCGGGTCAACCAGCAGGGGAAATTTAATGTACCGTTCGGCAGTTACAAGTCGCCTTTGATTTGTGACCGTGAAAACCTGCTGAGAGTAGCCGAAGCACTGCAGAATATTGAAATTGAGTGTGCATCGTTCGAGGCTGTGGTTAAGAAGGCGCGCAAAAATGACTTCGTCTATTTCGACCCTCCCTACGAGCCGCTTTCCAAAACGGCTAATTTCACCTCCTACCAGCCCGGTGGCTTCAACCAGGAGGCGCAGACGCAACTCCAACAAGTTTGCGAGAAACTGCACTCCAGGCAGGTCAAATTCATGTTGTCCAACTCGGCCGCGGGTTTGATTCGGGAGCTGTACAACGGCAACGGCTATCAAATCGATGAGGTCAAAGCCAATCGCGCCATCAACAGCAACCCCAAGCGGCGCGGCAAGCTGACCGAGCTGATCGTCACCAACTATCCAATTGCAAGCAAGAACTCATGACTTCTGATTCAATGGATTGGACCAGGCTTTTTTCCAGCAAACGCCTGGGGAAGCCACGGCCATCGCTGGCATTGCACGCCAAGAGCGAAGGGCGCTCCGAATTTCAGCGCGATTTCGACCGGGTGATTTTTTCGTCGGCTTTTCGCCGGCTGCAGAGCAAGACGCAGGTTGTGCCGCTGCCGGAGAACGATTTCGTCCACACCCGCCTGACGCACAGCCTGGAGGCCTCCTGTGTTGGCCGCTCGCTTGGCCGCATCGTGGGCAACCGCGTCATCACCAGCGAGCCGGACACCTTTGATGAACTCGGTGTTACCGCCTCTGATTTTGAATCTGTCGTGGCCGCGGCCTGCCTGGCGCACGACATCGGCAACCCGCCCTTCGGTCACTCCGGCGAGGATGCGATCTCGGAGTATTTCAAAAGTGCTGCTGCAGCGCCCTTTCTGCAGGGACTGACCGAAAAGCAAATCGCGGATCTGCAAAACTTTGAAGGCAACGCTGCCGGCTTCCGACTGCTGACCCACACTTCGCCGTCACAATCCGAGCTTAAGACCGGGCTTGGACTGACCTTCGCCACGCTTGGCGCCTTCACCAAGTATCCCAAAGAATCACTGCCCGATCTCGGTAAATCCGCAAAGGCGAGCGAGCGCAAATTCGGATTCTTTCAATCTGAAAAGCAAACCTTCGAGCAAGTGGCAGGGGAATTGGGACTCATCAACAAAGGCAAGGATGATGACGTGCTGTGGCATCGCCATCCGCTGTCGTTCCTGGTGGAAGCGGCAGACGACATTTGCTACACGGTGATCGATCTCGAAGATGGCTTCAAACTGGACCGGGTCTCCTATGAAACCGTTGCAGATCTGCTGAAGGCAATCATTGGCCATGAGTTTGAAAAGATTGAGACTCGCTTTCAAAGAATTCTGGACCCGCGCGAGCGGGTCAGTTATCTCAGGGCGAACGCCATCAACACGTTGAGCTGGCAATCGTCTAACGCCTTCACACAAAGACTGCCGCAAATCATGACCGGCAAGTTCGACGAACATCTGACGGATTGCATTCCGGCCCGCGAAATCCTGAACGAAATCACGAGACTCTCCATTGAAAAAATCTACCGCTCACCGCAGATTGTGGAGGTGGAAGCTGCCGGTTTCGAAGTGCTTGCCGGGTTGCTGGACGCCTTCCTGCACGCCGTGTTTGACTCCCACTCAAAACATTCAAAGGTGATTCGCCATCTGATTCCAGCCCGCTACCTCAACACCGCCCGCAAGCCTTTTGCCGACAAATACAGCAACATCATCAACATGGCTGAACTGGTGGCCGGCATGACGGATTCGCACGCCATCGAAACCTACCGCAGGCTGAAGGGGATTTCATTGCCGAGGTATTAGTCCCTGTAAGGTCAACCGCCCATTTTTTTGACAAGATATCTTGCACGAGAAAAGCTCATCGGAGCGACCCGTTCGGCTTTCAACCAAACCATCGCCAAAACAGGTGAATTCGGCTCCCTTCAGTCTATTTTTCTTAAGATGTTCTCGATAACGATTTCTTTGGCGTGTCTTTCCACATTCCCGCGGCGCCGCGCTTTCGACACGTCATCCGCGGTTCGCTTGCACTCGTCTCTTTGATTCATCGTTGATCCCGTCTCCCGGGACCTTATTGTGTTGCGTTCGGTCGAACAACCGCCTGGTCCTGCGAATTCCTGTCTGGAGTCGGTCGCACTGGCCTATGATCAAGCTCGAGGTCTGCTGCCGGGTTTCTGATCCACTCGATATCCAGCTCGGCCTTTGACCTGGCAGCACCAATTCCACCGGCAACACCCACGCCGGCATTCACCAGGGCGCTCTTCCAGTCGAACTCTTCATCTTGGATCTTAGCTCCGATTAAATAGAGTTCGAATTCCAACGCTCCACCCACAAAACCAAATGCCGCGAATCTTAGTGCATGGCGCCCAAGGCGGTCAAGGTATCCTAATTGTCTGTCCTCGTGGAATGATTTTCCAGAGAACTTCAGGGAGAAGGCACCGCCGACAAAACCAGAAATGGCCCCGGTCGTAGCAGCGCCTCCCATACCTTTGCTCCAAGATTCATGCTCTGCGATGTTCTCTCCTATCTTGCCAGATATGTTACCCAGAGTGCCGGCGGCGGTCTGTACCCCTAACTCTGCAAGGCCAGCCTTGGTCCCTTCTAAGCCTACCTTTTCGACGGCAGCTCCGCCTGCCTCACTGATTCCACCAGTGACTAGGCCCGAAACTGCGCCGACCGCTTCCGCTTTCCACCATTTAGAACTGTTGAGTCCGTGGCCCTCAACACCAGCCGCAAAGCCACCAGAACCCGCGCCGATAAGCAAGCCACCTGCCGCTTCAGCTCCCCCAAAGGTGGCAGCATCCAGCATCGCACCTCCGATGACCTCCAGGCCGCCAACGACTGCGCCAACGACTACGCCAAGGACTTCTTCCCAGGACCTTTCACCCGTTGGATCCGTGAGCCTTGTCGGATCATCGCCAACATAGACATATGGGGAGGGATACTGGCGTTGCGGATCAAGTCCTAAAAACCGTCCCAGATCAGCGTTGTACATTCGGGCACGGTAGTTATAGAGGCCGGACTCTGAGTCGTATTCCTGCCCGGTGTATCTGTAGGGAATGATCTCTGGCAGAGTACCGAAACGGCGGGCCGCCTTGCCGAAGGGGAAATAATCATAACCGGCGGCCAACTCGCCGGATTCGGTTAGCACCACCCGCGTCGACCGCTCATGATCGCGCAGAATGAAGTACCAATGCCCGTTCGAAGACATGGCAACCAGTCCTCTTGGCCCGTAAACGTAGCGGACGAAGCGCTCATCGCCATTGGACTCCATAGTCCGTTCAATTTGCGGGTAGTCGCTAAGACCTCGAATATACAGCCGGGATGAGGCGCCGCCTCCACCCTCCCTAACAGTTTTCAGGACGCGTTGGTTGTTATCTCCGTAGCTGAAAGCCAGATTATTGGGTTTATCCCCCGCAACGTCGATTTTTGTGGTCATCTGGGTGAATGGGTCGACCGTGATCGCAAGTCTCTTCGGTTCCGAGTCTGGTGAACGAGTCAGCGCTTTAATAACGTTGCCGTTGGGGTCGTAACCAAACTCGTTGTCCTCTTTATCGATGCTCTTGAGTCGGTTCGTTCCGGGATAGTAGCTGTCGTTCTCGCTCTCTCCGCCTCGTGACAAGGACACGATATTATCGTTGCCGTCATAAGTGACCGGATGTTTTGGGGTGCCAACGTGCCAGTCGGGATGTTCGGGGCTCATGGCGGTCTGAACGCGCGCGTGGATGTCGTACGCGTATTCATACGCGTAGTTATCCACCGCCGACTTGGTCTCGTCCCCGTCCAGGTGGTACTCGAAGCAGGTCCTGGACGGATCTGCCGTGACACCCTCGGCTTCGCCGGTCCCGTATTCAAGCGTTTCGGAGAATGGCGTTTGGCCATCGCCGAGACGAGCCGGCCACCCCGGAGGCTCATAACTGTAAGGGATCGAGATTCTGCCCCGATTGAGCTTTTCCTCAGCGAGTTTACCATCGGCGTGATAACGAAAAGCAGCAAAGGCGTCCCGCTCTTCCGGCGACGGACCGATACCTACCATCTGGCCCAAACAGTCGTAACTGTAAACGACATGGTGCAAACCGTCACCGTCTTTCGATTCACCTGCAACTCCGTAGGTGACTCTGGTGATATTTCCCACCAAGTCGTATTCATACGATACGATATGCGACTTTTCGTCGTAGCCGGTCACGCGCAGCGCCTTTGAGATCACATTCCCGCGGATGTCGTAGGTGAAATCTTCAATTACATCAGGCTGTTGACTATCACTGTTATTCACCAAGGCTTGTGTGAGCCTGCCTGCCGTAAAAGACGTTGCATCCTTCCGCCCATCGGCGGAGTCGCCGTCGTAGTAGTATCTCTTCTTCCAGAGCGTGCTGACTTTGTCCCTACTGCTGGGCCAGTCGGGTCTCGTATTTGCCTTATTTTGCAGCTCCTTTCCATCGCCCCAGTCGAAGTGACAGGTCCCCTTTTCCATAATTCGGCCCAGGGGATCGTACTTCCAGTAGAGAACGAGGTTCGGATTCTGTTCCGCTCCAACGGGCTCCATCGTGAACCGCAGCCTACCAGGCGGGTCATATACATATCTGGTCAGGCCAGTCTCCGGGATAATTTTTCCTGTAGCAGGGTCAGTCTCACCCATATCGGGATCGCCGCGTTCGGTCATTCTTCCCAGGGTATCGTATTGTGCTGTCGTCCACCCCTCTTTGGCGTCACTTCCTGGAGGTGGGTTAAAGGAATTGGGCGGCATAGAAATAACAGGATTTCCGAGCCTGTCTAGCCTCGACGCCGTTACCAATGAACGCTCCGTTGGAAAATCAGCGGGTCCCTGTATTGCGGCGATGACCTTTCCTGTAGTCTCGTGGACGCCGGCCGAGCGCTTTCCGTTTGGTTCGATGGTCACACTGACGGCGTACTTCTGCCCGGCCAGGGCAAACCCCGTGGCCTTGGAGTTAAAAAGTGCTGCGGGCCCATTGACCCCGTATTGGTGTTTCTGTGTGTGCGGGTTTTCTGGACGAATAGCCAATTGCTTACCCGGCTGGCCGACTTCAATCACGCGGTGGAGATCCGACATTTCAAAACGCTTGCGGCTGTAGGGATAGCCGGCGTCGCCCGAGCGTCCATCCCGGCCATTGTAGTACTCGCTGACGTAGCCTCCCATAACTCCCGTGGCAGTGTCCGGGGCCGTCGCAAATTTGGGCTGAAAGCCGTGAGCAGTTTCGTCATAGCGGGCCGGCTTGGTCCAGATGCTTGCGCGGCCAAGTGCGTCGTACATGACCTCACGCACGACAATGCCGCCGTCATCCAGCGAATGATGTTGGAGAGGGCGGCTAGTGCCATCGGAGTAAGTCAATTTCACCATCGGTTGCCGGAAGACCAAGACTTGTGCGAACGAAACATTTTGATCTGACGTTTCAAATGAGAACGGCCCCATAATTGGCTTGGCGGGCGTACCCGCGTATTGGAGGACCTGCCGGCCGTTAAGAAAAAAACTCGCGCTCCCTTCCATAGCGATCAGCAGCCAGTCGCTATTAAGAGGCCCATCAAAGGAAGCGACGGGGGCGTCGCTGACAAGCATCTCCCATTGTGCCTCCCGCGGTTTCCAGCGCACTGTGAGCTGATCTCCAATGCGGAGGCTTAGTGGCTTCTTCGGCATCTCTTGGGCATGCACTTGCAGTCGGACTGCATATTGCCTGTAGGCCTCTGATCCTTTGAGTGTCACCAAACCCTTGCCTGATCCAAGGTGGACGAGCCTCCTGTCCTTGACTTCCCAGGCATCCTGGCTGCCGCTGGGCTGCCAGCGACGGGCATAGTCGGAATCCTCGAAGTCATCCCACGAGCCGCCGCCCCGAGCGTGAATCGACAGTCGGGCATTTGGCAGACTTGGATCATATGTTCCAGATTCATTGCTGTCGCGTGACAAGAAAGTCGCTGTAGTGGACTTCAGATTCTCGTCGCAACTGGTCGTTGCCAGACGATGCAGTTTCTGGTCGTAGAAAACCCGGGTCGTCTCTCCGTTTGCGCCCAGGCGCGCGACCGGCAAAAGCGTCGTAATATCGTAGACCGTCGCCATGAACGAGGCTGGCGACGGCATGACCAGAATGTCGTCGACCCAAAGCTCGCTTTTGTTGTCCAGTCGGCAAGTGATGGTTCCACCTGCACCCGGCACAGGGACGCGCACAGAGATGTAAGCCCAGCCTCCCTGCGTGTCCGGGACCGGCAACTCTTGTGACTGGCCCGCGCCCACCGTGATAGTCCAGCGAGCATCGACCGGACCTTGTTGTTCAGCCGGCGTCCTCACCCAACAGCCAAACAAAATGTGGTCGCACCCTGCCGAGGCCTTGAAACGAGTGTTCTGTAATCCTGGACTACCCGGCGGAAGGTGAACACAGCGGCTCCCGGTATGCGGTGCCGCACTGACGAGCAGAGCCTCAATTGAATCACCCTTCCCCTTTCTCCACCCTTGATCCGCTTCGTAGGGCTCAAAGCCGGTGTAGCCGGCTTCTGAATTCTTGAGAGATGCATTGGTAAACCGGCAAATCGGGCGCATGCCTGTTTGGTCGAGGAGAATACTGGCTACGACTCCCATCGCATCCGTCGATTCAGTGACAATGCCCGATTGATCGCGCGACAAAATCGCGGATTGCTTTAACCAACCTTTGCGGTTTGCTCCTGGAGCAAAATCGAGATCGGGTTTGCCTTCTCCGAGCCACGTAAAGGTCTCATTACTGCCCCAACCCTCAACATTGCCCCAGTCCTTTCGGTAGGTGGTGGCATGGCTCTGGACGGGATCCCCGTCAACGGTCAATATGGTCTGCGCCACCGGTTTCAGTAGCCGATTGTCTCTCATCGGCGCGTACTGCTCCAAAGCCCATGCGTACCGGTACTCTGTTTTCCGATTCTCCTGTTTACCTTGCG
Source organism: Candidatus Zhuqueibacterota bacterium (assembly GCA_029261995.1). Lineage (GTDB taxonomy): Bacteria > Zhuqueibacterota > Zhuqueibacteria > Oceanimicrobiales > Oceanimicrobiaceae > JAJDAF01. The sequence goes on along the minus strand of JAJDAF010000010.1, from coordinate 168,379 downwards.
AGTTGTATCTGGACTCGGATTGGCTGAGTAGATAGGCGGTCGCCTTGTCGTATTCCATCTCCTTGACGGATGTCAGATCACTCCAGCTTTTTGTGCTCTCACCTCCGCCTAGAGCGATGACAGGCAAATTGTGCAGGGTGTGCTCAATTTGTGTTTGCTTGAGGACTATGCTGTTGGCCAGCATGGCAAACCCGCCATCTTTGGCCATCGACAACCTCACCCCTTCCCACGTGTACTTGGTGGTGGCGACCGGGACATAGGCGATAATAATCGGGCCATCGGGGCTGGTAACTGAATCTGTATATTTCTTTTTTCGTTTATACTCTGTTTTGCTCTTCAAGAAACCATTGGCGAGGCTGTAGCAGTCTACCAGTGGGTCCTTTGGATCAACCGATTCGAGTCCGTTCAAGTACTCGAACGTCGTTTTTCCCAAATTATTTCTCGACGCGTCCTGTCGTTCAGCGGTGACCTGCGGATACTGAGCCACCTTACCCGATGGATCGAAGACGGCGTTCTGCGCGTCGTACGTATAAACGGTCCGCATCACCTGCGTTCCGGTCGAAACTTTGAGCTCGGAAACCACGCAATCGGTTGGAAAACCACCAACCTGACGGTTTAGGATTCGATGCAGCGTGAACTGCGGAACTTTACGGAAGTCCTGATATTTGTTGTGGTAAGTTGCGAAAGCGGTCGGCCCGGTCAGTACCGTACCGGTGGCTGTCGGGTCTCCGATCCGCTGGCCTTCAAGCGTGACAGGATTGCCGTCTACTCGACCGTTCAGAAGTAGCGCGATTTTCGTCGACCTCTGATCCGGATTGTCACGGGTTTCGTAGGCGACATAATTCGGCCCACGGCAGGCGACGGTACTTCCCGGAGAACCCTCGAACGCACGGTCGACAAGATTCAGATTTCCATCGGTATCCTCAAAGTACAGGTTCGCACCAAGGGTAAGAAAGCGTCCGCCGAACTGCGGCAGAGCCGGCTGTGCTGGTGAACGAGTTGGCGTCTTGAGCGGCGTGGCCTCCTGCCAAAGGTCATCCCCAGCGACGTATTGAGCAAGCCAGGCATCAAATCCGGAGCCATCAAGTGTTGTTGCCAGGACATTGTCACCCTCTGCCACAACCGTCTTGCCACGCCAGCCAACCTGCTTCCGAACCCAACCATTGCCGTTGTAACGATACAGAAAGCCCCCGTTAGCGACGACGTTGCCGGAAAGCTCTGTGGGTAGAGGCATGCCGCCCTTATCCTTGATGACGTCGCCGTCAAGTGTTGCTGGGGAAAAACCGATGAAGTTGCGCTGCCATCTCGTCACCTGCAATTTTCCCTGGCTTTCCTCAGGATACGTCCCCACAGCGAAGCCCGCACCAATGCGCATATAGGTGAACACGTACTCACTATTCCACTCAAAGCGACCGTGCGGCGACAGTATCGAGTTTGAAATTAGTGGTGTCCATTGCGGCTCCAACTCCGCACCGCTGTCGAGCCAGTAGACCTGATCCGTGGCCGAGACCACCTTGTCGTCGGTAAAGAATCCGACCGCCAGCACATTCCCCTGTGCGGCGAGGGCCATCCTTGATTCATTCTGCGAACCGCTGCTTTGATCTTGAGACCATTGTCTTGCTCTCCTATCATAAGCAAACCGGTAGAGCGTGTTGGTCCCCCCTGGATGTAGCGCGATGAAGTCGTTCCCGGCCACCAACGCCGTTTCGTCGGCACAGCTGTCGGTCGACGTGATTTTCTCGAACTTTGTAGTGGTCCATCGGCCAAACTGATGCGGCGTTTTCTGGTAGATGAAGAGGCGGTCTCGTGTATTTGCCTGATTGTGGAAATAAAAGGCGAAGAAATCCGAACCAAAAGCAATGTGGACATCGTCGAGACTGCTGGGAAAGAACCCGTTTAGTTCTTTTTCGCATGGTTCGTTCGCCCAACGACCGCCGTATTCAAAGATCTGTAGCTTGCTATTCGCCCGGATTTGCGACCACCAGAGCATTACGACGTAATCTGCGCCGAACCATATTCTTGGCCCGGCTGATTTGTATGCGGCACCAGGAGGCCGCATGGCGGTGTAATCCAGTTTGAAAACCTCAGAATCGCCCAGCGATTGCTCTTTATACACCCATTTCACTGATCCTCCCGCCGGATAAGTGACTTCGGTTACTTTACCGCGACTGATCGAATCTTCCTCTAAGTTGTAATCGAATTTCAGCGGCGGGAGCAGGTCACGGCCCTTGCGATGCTGCCGAACCTGCTTCAGATAGCGCTTACTGCTATTGGTGAGCTTACTACTGCCGGCAGATGTGTCACCCAAGCTCATCAGTTGGAATTCGAAAGCAATTGAGTAATAAACCTCGCCAGAAGGCGCCTTCACGTCGAGCCCCGATAAATACTTCGTCTCGTACCGGTCCTGGTAAGCGTCAGCCGGAGCCTGACCATCGACTGTGTGAGGTGGCTGGTATTCGTGCGGGTCTTTGTCTTTATACAGGAACTCAACCGATCGGCCACGGGCATCCTGAACCCGACGAATGTAGCTGGCCCGCGTGTATTTCGTGGCAGCGGCCACCGTCCGTTCGTCGTTGTCATACCAGTAAGTAAGCGTGTTGCCCCACTGATTCCGCACCTCGGTCAGATTCCACGCGACTCCGAATTGCTGCGCATCCGGGTCGCCGCTACCCGACTTTGAGCTGCCGACCCAGTTGTCCCAACGGACTCCCCACTGCACGGCGTCCGGGTGAGAATTCCCCCCGAAGGTCATGGTCACGCCATCGTCGCGTTGCACGAGCCACACCTCATCTTGGGTGTCGTAGATGTACTGCCATAGCGGATGCTCCGGATCAGCGAACTCGACCTGCTCGTTTTTTTCTCCGCGCTTGCTCCAAGAGACCAGTATCAGCTCATTCGGCTGGCCGTTGATGTGGGCGATGAAGTGCCCTTCGAGGTACGAAGCGGTGTCAGCATGCTGGAACTCGATGAAATCAAATGGCATCGACCAGCCCAAGCCCAGCACTCCTGTCGGCGCATCCAGGTTCCAGGTGTCGACCTGTTGACGGTTGCTGCCCGCATAAAGCGCGGACAAGTTCAGGTCGAGGCCATTCGGCCCTGACAGTGACACGAGCTTGAGCGGAAAATTCACATCGCCGCGAAACAGGTTAACGCTCTTCGTTGCGTCACCAATCGCACTTGCATCAAGCTGGAAACCACGAACAACAGGAGGTCCTGACTGTGACATGAATGGTCTCCCTTAAGTAAGGCGTCTTGTAGAATTATCACATAACTGCGGTAAATAAGCATCGCCGCTGGCAACCTGTTTTTACAAAAGTTACACTACAGCCGTAAGGGAAAAACTAATGTTTACGGGTCGACGCTCAATTTTATCAGCGGGCGTCGGATAAAACCGCTCAACGTGAATATCCACGAAAGTGCGCACGAGGCAATTGTGCTGATTCACATACATCACCTGCGCTATTGCCGCCCATTCTTGCGACTTTGACTGGGCTTCCTCTTCGGTTATGGGCTTTAATTGGCTGGGCTTATCATCGTTGCTGAAGCCGTTAAACATCGCTGTTACCTGCACTGCAGGAACGGCATCGAAGAAAGCTTCCTTAAAGTGAACCAGGTACTTGCCTTCCCCTATAGGGTCCACCGTCTTAATCGCATCTTGACATATCAGTTTTATGCTAAGTTCATTTATGTCGCCACTTTGTACAACGGCGTAAGCGATCCTTTGAACCGTTGTTTCCTGATCATTCATAACCGATTCTCCCAACAGCTGTAATCGTAAAACTCACGCTTAAGTTTTCGAACCCACCATGGGAAAAAAAGACGCGCAGCTTGCAGTTCTGCTTCTGCACATACATTACCTGTGCGAGTACCGGGCGTTTCTCATAATCGTGGCCGTCTTCAGCTTGGGTTATAGGGCACAACTCGTGATCACTCTTTAGGCCATTGTTCACTGCTGTGACTTGAACTGCAGGCATGTCGCCAAAGAAACCATCTTCGAAGTTAACCATGAACATGCCATATCCCAAAGGTTCCACAGTGTCTATCCCATTTCCAGATAGTTTCTTCACTTGAGGTTTCTTTAGGTGGTCACATTGCACGACTGCATACGCGATGTTGTGCAACTCTACTTGCTCACTCATTACTAATTCTCCTTGTTGTTTTGTTAGACGAGACTAATCAATATTGCCTCCATTAAAAAAAGGTGCCCCAAAATCCCTACGGGTCACATGGTGCTCAACGTTTCGAGTGATGAAACGCGTTCTCTCCAGGAGTTGTCGCCGGAATCAACGGAACAATCGAGCCCGAAATGAGCCTATTGGCGTACTTCCTAGAGACACTACAGCAAAACGACTGACAGATCAAGTGAGACAAACAAATTGTTAAAATGGATGCCAGGGCTGAGAGCATGACAAAGATGGGAGGCTTCCTCTTAAGCTAAAGAGAACATAATTCGAAGAAAAAGTCAAGGAAAAGTTGGATTTGCGGTATTAAAAATGCGGAGGTAAAGTTTACCCAGTCTGCAGCATATATTTGCCAAAGCAAAAAGGGGCAACCGTATGTGCAGCGTCCCTTTCAAAAAACCCGGTAGGCATATATCTTCGCCACTTGCCATGCTGTCGGGGAGTGTCATCAACGAACTCAAGAATCGCGGCGTCCAGGTCACCCACATTCAGGAATTACACAAAGTTTCTGACACTCCCTGACGCTCCCGTCCTACCCGAGCCGTACCATTACTCACGGTAACCAGATCACCCTTCCCACCGGCCTAACTATCGTTCCCGATAGCCTGATCATCATTCCCACCAGCCTCACTATCGCTCCAGGTAGCTGGATCATCATTCCCACCGGCCTAACTATCGTTCCCGCCAGCCGGATCAGCCTTCCCACCGGCCTAACTATCGTTCCCGCCAGCCGGATCAGCCTTCCCACCGGCCTAACTATCGTTCCCGGTAGCCGGATCATCCTTCCCACCGGCCTCACCATCGTTCCCGGTAGCCGGATCAGCCTTCCCGCCGGCCTCACCATCGTTCCCGGTAGCCGGATCATCATTCCCATCGGCCTCACCATCGTTCCCGGTAGCCGGATCATCATTCCCATCGGCCTCACTATCGTTCCCGCCAGCCGGGTCATCGTTTCCACCGGCCTAACTATCGTTCCCGATAGCCAGATCATCATTCCCACCAGCCTAACTATCGCTCCTGGTAGCCGGATCATCATTCCCACCAGCCTGGCGTTGCCGCCGACCGCGCGGCTATACCGGCGCCCTGCGCGAACTTGGAAACTGTCCGGCCACGACGGTTGTGGTGATAATGAGTTTGGTGGGGATTCAGGGGAGACTACTTAGTCATCAACCGAAACACTGCCGCCGGCGTTATAAACCGGCAGTCCGGAGGCCGTGTATTCTCTGAGAACGGCGCAGGCTTCCTCGCGAAGGGCGGCCTGCGGTCCTTCGATCTCCGGCATGCCCCGGTGCTGAACAAAGTACTGGGCGCGCTCGCCGGCAGCGCCCTCGAGTTTGCCCTCGGCCTCTACCACGTTGACAAAATCACAACCGAATCGCGCACCCTGGTGCTGGCTTTGCTGCACCATGCCGAAGCCATGACCGCGACCCAAACCGAAGCTGCCTACCAGCTACCGGCGGACACCTTGCAGGAAGTGCAGGCCGCTGCCGCAACACTGCAAGGCCATCTGAACGCCATTGTCGCGCTCGAAGCCGACCTTGCCGAGCTGCGTTCCGCAGTCTGCACGACGGTCAATAGCGCGCGCGATTTGAAGCAACAGACTTATGGCTTTCTGGTTTCCGTGCTGCCGCTCGGCAAACACGACCCGAAACTCATCGACTTCGGCCTGCGCATCGGTGGCCGGCGTCGCAGCCGTCCCGCCGTAACCGTGGTGGTCGAAGAAGAAAGCGTGCCGGCATGAGCGACTCCTAAATATTGAGCGTGAGAAGCTGGTATTTGTCTTAAACGAACCTTCTGCAAACCGAACGCCGGGTGAGCCCACGCTCCCCGGCGTTTTTTGTTTCAGGCTTGTCCCCAAACTCGTGTCTGGCAACCAGCAAAAACAATGGCAGTAAATGCGAATCCCCTCCCTGGAGGGGCAGGTCTGGAACGCGTCCAGCGTTTCAGACCGGGGTGGGTTAACGCAGCCTGCCCTTACTCGCCTGCCCTTCAATCCAGCCATCAATCGCAACTACAACTGCCTACACATCCCGCTTTACTTCGCCGTCTGCAAAATGCAGGATCTCCAGCCCAAGGCTGCGCAAGCGCTGCTCGCGTCTCTCATCATATGCGATTTTTTCATCGTGGCTAATGCCGTCGATTTCAATCGCCAGCAGAAGCTCGTTGCAGAAGAAGTCAACAATGTAGTTGTCAATTGGCTTTTGTCGGTCAAAGTCGTAGCCCAGCCGCTGTTTGCCTTTCAGGTACTTCCATAGCAGGACTTCTGACAACGTCGAATTATTGCGCAGATAGCGGGCGCGTTCTTTGAGGTTTCGGTTGTAGGGGAGAATTGTTTTGCGGTTCATGGTGATTTTGACGTTGGTTTGTTGATTTGGGTGGTGGTTGGGATCGATGACCCACCCCTGGCTTTTCGCTGCGCTTTAAGCCTGTCCCCTCCCGAGAGGGGACTTCTAGAATCCCCTCCTTGGAGGGGCAGGTCTGCAACGCGTTCAGCGTTGCAGACCGGGGTGGGTTAGCGCCGCCTGCCTCACAGCCCGGCGCTTTGCACCAACTGTTTGTACAGCTCCACCCCTCTCACCTGCTCGCGCTTCAGAATCCACTCTCCCTGCTGCCAGTCGTTCGGATTCCAGTCGCGATGGGCTTGCAGAATGGAGCCCGGCCCCAGCAGGAAGGTCTTGCACTTCTGCCAACCGAAATAAGCAATGTCTGTGTTGTAAGCAGCGGACGCGGTTTCGAATCCTGCGAGCGTGCAGAGATTTGTCACGGGGTCATTCTGGGCGGGATCCCACTTCAGTTCATAGTGCGGTCGGGAGGATTTCGGCTGTGCTAAGCCAGCTTCAGCCTGCTGCAGCAGGTCCAGAAACTGTCGTTTGACATCTTCGCAGGGCTCGGCGCAGCGGAACATCAGTCGCGCGCTGGCGAAGGGCGGCACCTGGTTGTCGGCGCCACCCGCGTGGGTCAGGACGACATTGACGGTGTTGCCCTCGCTTGAATCTCTTTTGAGCCACGGCGCCTGCCAGATTTTCTGGAGAAAGAAGCTCAGCTTTTCCACCGCAGAGTCGAACAACTCCGGATAACCCGAGTGACCTTCGACACCGTAGACCAACAATTCGGCCTTGAGACGCCCTTTCTGCGAGGTCATCAACTTGTTTTCAGTGGGCTCGCCAACGATCAGGATGTCCGGCTCCCGAATCTCATTGCACGAACCTGCGTGCAGCGCGCCATCGTGTACTGTCTCTTCGCCAACCACCAGCAGCAGCCCCAGCGAGGCCACGCCGGATTCGTGCAAATCCTGCATTGCTTCGAGTTGCGCCCCTAGAACGCCGTGCGTGTCGCAAGCGCCGCGGCCATAGATACGCTCTGCATCCTCGAACGGGCCATACTGCTGCGGGACCGTATCAAAATGTGTGTTGAATAAAATGCGGGGGGATTCCGCAGACCATGTGGCCAGCAGGTTGCACCGGCCGCTTCCGAGGTCAAAACTGCGAACGCGCATGCCGCGCTCCTGCAGAGTCTGCGCCAGCCAGCGTGCAGCCTGTGCTTCATTGCCGGTCACGGAATCGATACCGATCAGAGTCCGGGTGAACTCCTGCATGCGTTCGAGGTTCATTGATTGCCTAGTGATACTTTGCGCTCAGCCGAATCCCCGCATTCCGCAGAGAAGCCCGGGCGTTCTTCACGAAAGCCTGAATCCGCTCCGGGCTGACACAGTAGGCAGTGCCGTAGTCAACCAGGTTCTGCGCTTTCACAACCAGGTCGGGCACGTCATCAGGACCGAGGGTGAAGCCCGGTGGCAGTCCCTCCGGCGGAGCGATGTACTCCAGCGTTTGGCTCGGCACGCTCTTGATGACACCAACAAAGACAAGCTTGTTGGCGTCGTCGGAAATCGCGAATACCGGGCCACCGGAGAAGCCAAAGCGTACAACGGCGTCCGTGGCAAACGTGCCGCGATATGGCGACTTGCTGACCCAGCCACCCGTCATTTGTTTGACCTCGCGTGGATAGCCAAACATGAAGACCCAATCGCCCCAGCCAGGACTGGCATCGTAGCCCGGTTCGTTCGGATATTCGGCGGCAAGCTGCCGCTCGGTCTCGGCAACGACCAACGCCAGGTCATCGACGGGGTCCTGGGCGAGCACATCTGCTTTGACCCGCCAGTTTCCACGGCCACGCACGGAGACCCGCACCCGCTTTACAATGTGGCGCTGAAACAGGATATCCGTCTTGCGACCCTCTTTGTCAACAAAGTACACATCTGTCGTATCGCGCGGCGCCACAAGGTGACTGCTGGTCAGAATCGTGTAATTGTCAGAGTCAGAGGTGTGGTCGATCAACAGTCCGCCGCCGGAGAGCGCCTTCTCGTCCGTCGTGGTGACGATGCCGGCGCCATCGCTTGCCAGCAATTTGTAGCCGTAAGGACTATTGGGGTCGCGGATTGGCAAGTCATCAAGCAACTGGTAATTGAAGGTCTGAATCTCAATGTCGATGTCAGCCAGGATGCCGACGACCGATTTTTCAATTCGACGGATTTCGGACCGCAATTCGCTTCCGATTAACGAAACGCCGGCAGCGCCGGATTCGCGGGCAACGTGTCTGGTGCATGACCCACTCAGCACCATGAGAATAGCAGTTGCAAGCAATAGGATGGATTTCATCTCTCTCTTCTCCCTTCCCGCGCCGAGCGGCGCCAGAGTTTGATTTTCGGGGAGAGCAAATTGGTGTGACTCTTCAGACCATCGGACCCAAGCCGTTGTACTTCTTTGTGCACGGCTGCAACGGCAGAGACCAAGTCAGAAACATCGATGTCAGCACAAACAGGCTCAAAAGGCCTTAGCTTCCAAAGTGCGTTGCGCAGATGTTTGTCCGCGCCGTGATAAATACCGCGCCGAACCTGGTGCATTCCGGCCGCGACTTGAATGAGCCCCTGAAAGAATATCCTGTTGGTGTTTTTGTGCCTGCGCCAGACTTGCTCCCAGGACTCATGTGAGTCCCAAAATCTCTCATCGTTGAAAAGTTGGATGCCCTGCAGCAACTCGCGCCGGTCAACGGCGCTCAGTTCGGGTTCGGTTAACCCCTCAAGGTCAGCATGCTGCCGACGCTTCTCGACTGAAGCCATGGCTCATTTGAAATAGGTCATTCCCATCGCTTCACGCATCAGCCCGACGGTTTCGCGGCCCTCTCTGGTCACTGCTTCCGTGCCATGATGAATGATGTCATCGATGATGCCGGGTTTGGCCAGGTAGTGCGCCCGCCGTTCCCGCATCGGCTCGAGAAACTGGTTGATGGCGAGGATGAGTTTCTTTTTCACTTCCACATCACCGACCGTGCCTTTTGTGTAGCGCTCTTTCAGTTCATCCACCTCGGCCTTGTTCTCGTTGAACGCATCGTGGTAGATGAAGACCGGATTCCCCTCGACATGGCCGGGATCGGTTGCCCGCAAACGCGTCGGGTCGGTATACATGGCCATGACTTTCTTGCGCACGGTCTCTTCATCATCTGACAGATATATCGTGTTGTTGAGGCTCTTGCTCATCTTGGCTTTGCCGTCCGTACCAACCAGAGTGGCGACATCTCCAATCAGCGCATCCGGCTCGGGGAAAACCTGGCCGTACTGCGTGTTGAATCGTCTGGCAATCTCGCGGCAAACCTCAATGTGCGACTCCTGGTCTTTGCCGACGGGCACCAGATCAGCGCGCACGATGAGAATGTCCGCCGCCTGCAGCACCGGGTAAATCAACAGCCCGGCCGAGGGATTCTCGATGTGCAAATCGGCCATGACATCCTTCAAAGTCGGAACCCGCTGCAGTCTGGGCACGGTCACCAACATCGAAAAGATCAGGAACATCTCCGCGACTTCCGGAACCAGCGACTGCACGTAAATCGTGGTCTTGTCCGGGTCGATGCCAACGCTCAAATAGTCAAGCACCAGACCGCGGGCATTCTGGGCCACCTCACCGATGAACTCTTTGCCGCTACGAGTCGTGAGCATGTGATAGTCAGCCACCAGCAAAAAAACCTCGTACTCATCCTGCAAGCGCACCCGGTTTTCCAGAGTGCCGACGTAGTGGCCAATATGCAGTTTTCCTGTTGGCCGGTCGCCGGTCAATATTCGTTTTCGCAAGGGTTGTTTGGCATCGGAAGGGGGCATTTACCGGGTCTCCAAGTATTAGAACGTATCGCCGTATCTCAAGGTTAGGCTGCTAAAAAAAGCCAGCAAGTGCGTCGGGCGGAGCTTGCTGGCAACAATTCTGAACAAAATCTGGACTCGTGAACTAACTGTCGGTTTCCTTCCTGGCACGCTCTCGCTTTGCCGGCCGCGCCGCTTCTACCTGGACAGGCTCTCGCTCCCAAAGCTCATCGACAATTGAATAGAGCGTCCATTCCGGCGTGATCTCGTAGGCATCGTCAAACGCCAGCATCTCGATGGTGTCCCACGGACAATATTTGGCGCAAAGCGTACAACCGATGCACGCCGGTAAATCGATCTGAATTGCCTTGTGGACAGTGGGATTGCTCGCGTCGGGCCCGCTGCCAACCCTGATACAATCGACGGGACAAAAATCCACGCAAACCATGCAGCCAGTACAGCCGCCCTGATTGACCACAGCCAATTGTTTGGGTCGTCTCTTCACTCTAAGTTCGGCGGCTTTCTGATACTTTGGTTCGAGAAAAGGCATGGACCTTCCTCCCCTAAGTTGAGATGAGAAGTGTCTTGACGGAAGTTGAATGTCGGCCCACCGGCGGGGCGGCCTCGGAAATGCAGTTAATATAACAAACAAGACAACGAAAGGCAATTCCAAAATTGAGAATTGCGTGGCGCGACGGCAAGGTAGTTTGGGCCTGGCAAATCATCCCAGGCAAGTTCGACAGTGGCTCAGGACTGCGACTGCTCCCGGCTCTGCACCATGATGCAGGCGTTGGCGAGATAGTTGAAGCCGTTTTCCTGCAAAAAAGCCATAACCTCGGGACTCTCCGCTCCGGGCTGAACCCAGACATCTTTGAGCCCAAGCTCCAGACACTGCTGTAGAACAGCGAGGGTTACTTCTGGCGGCACGACGAAATTGACGATTGTAGGAGTCGCGGGAAGATCGGACAGCGAGGCATAAGCCTGGACGCCACCAACGGTGCGACGAGAGGGATTCACCGGGAAGACAACGAAGCCTTTTCTCACCAGGTCGCGGTGGATCACGTAGCCGTATTTTGCCGAATTCTCGGTAGCGCCGATCAGAGCAACGGTTGTGCCCGGCTCGTCAAGCAGGCTGGCGATGTCTTTACTCACGCTCGGTTCTCCTGGACTTTACTTTCCATTCGGCCTCCCAGTCCGTTACATCATAGCGATTGCTGACGGGAAAACTGGGCGGGCGCACGGTCTTGAGCCGCTTGTCAAACTGGACCCTTGTCGCATAGCGTGGCTCGGTGGCGCTCAGCGAACCGGCGGTCAGGCTACCGTAGATGACCAGTGTATCGTCTCCGGTTCCACCCAGGTGGCGCACTACAAATCGCCGATGGGCATAAATGGAAGCATAAATGTTTAAATCGCCAGGGCCGGTGATGTCCGGGTGGGAGATTTCAATATCCCGGTCGCTGACAATACCCAGAAAGTCCCCTGAACCCGCGGAAACCTCGGGATGACGGGCGTATGTCAAATCATCATCTATCATGATCTTGCCCGGCGAGTAGACGAGTACCCGGCCGTGCAAAACGCCACGAATATGCAGTTTCTTCTTCCTGGCCCCCACCAGGTAGAAAGCGCGGCCAGTCCGCGGAATTGCGCTGGTTCCGATAGACTCGGAATCTTTCAGGCGCCATGTGTAGGTGCCATTCCGGCGGAAGGTAATCCACGTTTCGTCATCAAAAGCGCGAATCTGTTCCTTCGTCACCGTGGTGTCTTCGAGGAAAGGGGAGAATCGCCTCGGCAAGGCAATCGCCTTGACACCGGTCTCGAGGCCGCCCAGGAAAACCGCTTTGTCATCGAAGAAGGGTCGATTGCCGGAGGTGCTGACGTCAAACGACGCAGTGGTGACCTTGCCATGGAATCTGGGCTTGACGCCGTGACGGTCAAGAATATTGATCTTGGAGTTGGCGTGGAAGCGGCCGTCTAACTCATCGTTGTGCACCGCGACCATCGGGTCCCAATGGTCTACAAATTGTGCAAAATTTGAAAAAGCGAGCCGCCGCATGCGCAGGTCGGCCGTGAGTTCAACGCCATTCTGGACGGTTGCGACTTCAACCGCCACCTCGTCGAGTTCGGTATTTGACCTGGCGGGACGGCGACTGAAACGCGCCGAATATGTCCGTCCGTGGTCTTTCCAGGTGTAAACTGAATCAGGCAATTCCATCTTGTAGTAATCTTCCGTCCACTTGCGGAACTTCTTGCGGAACATTCGGCGCTGACGTTTTGTGAGCGCCAGCTTGACCGGCGGGGCCGACCGAATGGAACGACGATTGACCGCGGTCGTCAGCGGCGATGGTGTCAAAGTTTTAACCGTGAATGGATTGTCGGACTGCGCACCGGTTTCCTCCGGCGGCGCGCTGGCTTCGCTGACAAACCTGCTGCTTAAGTCCAGCGGATCGGCTGGCTGCGCAGGCGGAGCGGGCTCGGATTCGATGCTCACAGGAAGCCGGCTCGGATTCTCGGCGAGCTGCCGGGCCAATGATGGTGTGTCCACGACCTGGCTGATGTCAGGGGCGGCAAGGTGTTGCCGCTCTGGAAGTCGAGGGAGTTGGGCGCTGGTTTCGTGTAATTTGTGGCTGCCTTCGAGGCTGGCGTTGTCCGTCTCATCGACTGGCGCGAAGACGAAGTCGAACACCAGCGGTGTTTCAAACTGATTCCGTGGAAGCAAGAATGAAAAAATCATGGCCAGCACAACAAGGACTTGCACGTGCAGAACGAGGGAAAACAGAAGCCCTTTGGCAAAAGGCGTAAGCCGGCGCCACCAGCCGGTGGTCACCTGAAAGCTTTTGGTAAACCAGGATTGCATAGAGTGTCAAAACGCGCTACTACTGAGATGTGATGACACAAAATAACTGCTGCCGGGCTAACATGCAAGGAAAACCTGACGCCATGAAGAAGCCTGCCGCCGCACGATGACTTTGCATCGATATCGCTTTGGAGGATGTGGGACTACCAAGCTGTTGGGGCGAAACTGATGGAAACGCGAGGGGCAACGGGTCTGATCGCCCCTCGCGCACAAAAATCAGGCAGCCCGCTGAGACTTGGCTGCCAGCTTGAGCGGCCGCACGTTCTTTTGGGGCGCCCCGACCGCCTTGCGTTGCGATGGTCCAGACGGGCGCTGTAGACCGTGTATCTTGACGGGTGGAATGTTCAAACGAAAAATCAATTTGTCTCTTTCCAGCGGTGAAATCTCCTGCTGATAGAGGGCATAAACACCGTTCAGGTAGAGACGCTGCTCCGAACGCAAACCGCCCTTTCGCAACTCACACTGTACCTGAAACTCCTCTGCCAGCGCATTTTCGACCAGGGGCGAATAGGCGCCGCGTTTTTCACCCTTCACTCGTTGCTTTCGAACCGCCTTCAGTTTTTTCTTCAGTTTCAGCAGATTCGCCTCACCAAAATCAAACTTTATCGATTTGCCAAAATGAATCGTCGTGTAGATGGATTCAAGCAGTTCTTTCTGGGCCACAATCCTGGCATCCTGGTGCGCCTCGATGTTATTCAAGATAAGGCGAGATTTCTGCAGGTAGAGCTTGGACATCTGCTCGTCGTTGAGCAGATGCAGTGCGGACGAAATGTACAGGAAGTGCCAGGGGTTGAGATAGAGATTGGTGCGATTTTCCTTCAAATCATATTGGTCGTCCACCAGCTTCAGAATGTCCTTGTGCATTGAATCCAGCTCCCGCGCTTGTTGAGCCCCGAATCTGATGGCGCACTGAAAGCTGGCGATAGCCTTCCGCAGCAGGACGGAATGATTCACAAGACGCCCATTTATGGGGATTCCCTTGCGCGCGTACTGCGCGATGCCGGCAAGATCGAAATAGGTAAAGCCAAGATGTTCGAGAAGTTGGATGCTGGGTGAGCGTTTCAGAAAGCCCTCCAGGACATTCAGATAGCGATTCAAGGCAGCTACCGCGTGCTTGAGATCCCGTGAATTAAGCACACCGTCCAGAGGCATCGCCTGGGTATTCTTCAGATTCCAGAGAAAAAAATAGAGACGGCAGGGGACGGCCTGAATCAGGCTGTGCAACTCTCGCAGCCCGATGCTTGCCGGCGGCTGCATGGGCATTTTCTTCAGACACGCCTTGAACTCCCTGGACGCGAGTTCTTTGCGCATGACGTCTATGACCAGGCGTGTCGGGATTCTGGCATCCACGCCCAACTGCCGGTGCATCTCGATGATTTGGTCAATATGATTGACTTCCTGAATGCCGGCGATCCCCATCATCCTGGCTTGTGGCTTAACTCCCTTTAAGTTACCATTCAGCATAGCAACCTCCCGTTCGTGAATGAACAAGACGCCAACGAATTTGTAGGACAGAGGAAAGATGTGAGACTGCAACCGAGCCAGAATCCGTCTAGCAAGCCGCTGAGAACAATGAGCCAATCGCAAGCGCAACCACCCAAGACGAGCCAAAGACCAGGCCAGAAAAGCGGCCACAACCCGAAACATCCGGAACATGGTCACTTTTCAGCCCGGTCAACCTCTCCTTTGCTTGCAAGTGACTTTAGCAAACAGAATGCCACGAAACCTACGGAGTAAACTGTTTAGAAAATACCCAACTAAGAATAAACAATAAGTTTTTTGTAAACAGCACTTTGCAGATTTTTAAAAGATGAAAGATGTAGATGCGGGCTCAGATACGGAGGCCGGAAGGATGAAATATGTTCATAGAGCTTTGGCGAGAAATCGCATGATTGAAAATATCTCGACCTAATCGCTTATTTTCATTAATTTTAAGATCAAGTGACGGCGCCGCCACGGTTTGTGTAGTTTTTACATACTCAGAAGATGCCCCGGAAGAAATTGATTACCTCGCGGTGATAACGAGCACACTTAGGTAAATATTACGCAGGCTTGTCGGCGCTCGCTACGGGGAAATGCTAGAAAGTGCCACTGTGTTTCTTTAAAACGAGTTTTCTGGCGCTCTGCTTTTCCACTGCCGTCATGAACTCATAGTACTCCGGGTAAATTTCAAGGGGCACTTCGCGGGCACGGGACACGAACGCGCTCTTCCAGATGAGGCGGTTGCTTGGTTTGCCGGTAGCGCTAAAGCTGAACTTCCCGAAACTGGAAACTGTTGAGTCGGCCATAGCTGAACCTTTCAATTCAAATCCTACCGGAAGCCGGAATACCACCGAGTCGCGGTTGACGAAACGCGTGCGGTTGTAAAGCGCCATTTTGCGCTCGACTGGTGGCTCGCCAGCGAAGTCGATTCGGTGAAGAAGCATCGGGTTGAAAAAGAGTCGAGAACCTGCTTTGCGCGCAAAAAAACTCAATGCCAAATCCAACTCGATGGCAAGACTGGAATCGGGATTGTCGAGATGGTGAAATCGAACAGCGTTGCAGACGACATCGGCAGCCCGGCCCGAAAACTGTTTGACCAGCCAATCCTGTCTTTCCTTGGCACTTCGGGCTGTCAAAATGCTGCGCGTCCGGATAGCCTGATTCCCGCTCAGCACAATCGCGCCTTTCACGGTTAATGACCGGTCGGCCGCAAGTTCAGCCGTGGCGGTGAAGACAGACTGATTATCTTCCGCTGCGCTCAGAGGCGTGCGAACCAGGTGTCCGCCGTCGGGCTTGACGATCAGCGCGTTGATGCCCTCCAGCCTGGCTGGCGGATCGTCAATTGTCGAGGCATCACTGGTGCTTTCCAGCCACAGCGTGTCATCTGCCATCGGCACCACCGCGATGCAGTGATTGAAGGTGTTGCTTGGGAAATCGGGATCCACCCAACCCTTATCGCGCGTGTAAACCAATGCCGGGTAAGCCGTAATGCCCGCTCTGGCAAACATGGCGATCATATAGGTCGAAAGATCTTTGCAATCGCCATATTTCATTTTGTGCACCTTGTCGGCGTGATGCGGTCGCCAGCCGTCGATGCTGCGCCAGTCGATTTTGTAGCGAGTCTGCTTCTGCATATTGCGGTAGATGTTGCGAATGCGTTCCCTGGGCGGGACCTGCTCCGAGAACCCGTCAAGGCCCGCAACCTCGGAAGAAAACATGCTTTGCCCGGCATAGAGTCCCTGAAACCAAGCGCCGAAACTCCGCCAGCTTTCAGAGGAGCCTCGGAAGCCGCCGAGGTCGAACCTGGTGGCGCGAAATTTAACCCCGACTTGAAACCGGGTCTCCGGCGCGCTCCGGTATTCGCTTTCATACTTAGAAACGTTGTCCACGCGCCAGGTGTACCACTTTTCCCCGCCCGAGCCTTCCGAGATTTCAGGACCCTCCATGGCCATGTTCTGATAGTCGAATGCAACCGGTCTCCGCAGAATAACCTGAAGCTCAGCACGATCCACAGGCACGTTTTCTTGTGGATCCCAGTCTGGCCAGAAGAACGTGCTCTTGTATTCGACCTCGCGGGAACGCACGAGGCGATAGGGCAACTCAGGATGGCGCAACTGGTAGAATTTGGTGCGGTGCTCAGAGTAGGATGACCCGGAAGAAAGCGAGCTTTCCTCAATGTCCTTCTTGCGGAGCCTGGTGAGTTCCTTGCCCGCGGAATCATAGATGGCGGCATGGAGGCCTTTCAGCCTGGTCAGCTCTGTTTCGCTGACCCAGCCGCGACCATAATCCTTGCTATCTTCATCCGCCACCACGATTTCATCTTCCTGTCGGACAACGAGTTTGTTTTCCCCAACAACGGTGATTGTCGTTTTTGTGGTCAGGAAGTGAGTTTTGGAGAAATCTACCGACTGCCCTTGCAACGCGACTGTCTGAACTAAGGCCAACAGGAAAGTTACATTCTGCAATCGTGCACACCGATTGCTCATTATCTTCTTCACGTTACTCATTCTTGGACAAACTCCCGGCACGAAGCACAATTTGCTCCTGGTCGGCATCGACGATTCTGGCATAGTCATGCTTCAACTGCTCATAATCGGTGGCTGGCACCGTGTGATTCTTCAGCTCCAACGTCCGGCTGAAAACGAGCTGCTCACCCAGGTTGGTCACCATCCTGCGGTAGGTGAAATACTTGCTGTTTATCACCTTGTTCTCGGGCACTTCTACCACATCATAGCCCACCGGAACAGTGATTGTATTTAATTCCGTGCCCTTGCTTCGATAGCCGAATTCGACCGGGAACTCCCTTTTCTGAGACACGAATACATTCTTGCTCATACAGTGAAAGAGCGCCGGGCGAACATAAATCTCGTCATCGATGATCTCGGCAAACCCGGGAAGCTCGAAATCAAACTCCGTCTTGAAGGTATCTGATGCCGTGGCCTTCAGAACTGTGTCCAGACGTGTGATTTCGATGCCATCAAGGTCTCCGGCAAACTCATCTGAAATGTAGTCTTCGATTGAATCCGAATTTTCGACTTCGACATTGCAGCGCCGGCTTGCGTAGCCAATGGCTCGAACATCGGCCGTGCCGGTGACCAGGCCATCCTGGGAGATGGCCGTTTTGGACTGAACAAAACTCTGGCTTTTGACCCCACGGTTCGGGTTGCGAATGAATTGCGGATTGTCTTTTTCCAGAATCAAACCGACTTCCACCAGAGCGCTGAACGGCAGGCTGCCAAACGGTATGAAGCGGTCACTGGCATCCGACAGGATAATTTCTTCTTCAACTTTCACGAAAGCGATGGTGCGATTGTATTGCCGCAGGAAAGGCACGCTGGCGTCAATCCGGCCATTGCCGCGCGTGCTGATGAGTACCGGTTTGGCATCGAGGCCGGCGGCCCGCAGCATGGCGAGCAAGAGCAGATTCTTCTCCGAACCGGATGCTTTGCGCGTCTGCAGCAACTTGTCCTGCTTCTCGCGCGGTGAATATGCATTGTACGAATCATGTTCCAGTTCATCCCGAACGAACTTGTACAGCGCCTCGGCCTTATCCTTGCCTGAAGTCATGCCTGCGGTAAGCTCGGCAACAACATTCTTCACGTCCCCCGTGGGTTTCAGGAAGGAGCCGTAACGGCCGTCGAGTTGCTCATCGACCAGGGTGTTCAGGTCTTTAATAAACTTCACACTCTGGTAACGATCCTGGTAGGCGCTGAACTGAAAATCAAGCCTGGCACGGTAGTTTTTGAGGGATGAGATGTAAGGCTCATCTTTGACCGCAGGCAGATCGACCGAACGCCAGATAAACATCTCGAGCCGACGTCTGGAACTTGGGTCAAGGTACTCTTCAGTCGTCATTCGAACTCGTCTGTACTGCTCATCATTGTGAATTTTGGAGTTAAAAACGAAACCGATGGGCAATCTCAAACTCAACTGTGATTCCAGGGTTGGAATCTCTGATTGAAACGACCAGGGTTCGAGATCATAAAAATATTTGGAGTAGACTTTGTACTCTATCTCCAAAACAGACCCCACTTCCACCGAAGGCAGGGTGAATTTCTTGACCTTGTAATTTTTCTTGTATTCTTCCTCACGAAAATTTTTTACTTTTATTTTCTTGCCGTTCGGAAGAATTGTATGCGCCTTCATCCTGCGGACTTTGTCCTCATGCCAATATCGAATCGATTGATCGGCATACGATTTCGCGCTCTCATCCAGGATTTTGATCTGGTAGTGTCTTGTGAAGTAAAGCTCGACGGCGCTTTCATAAATCAATTCCATCTCGGCAACATCGAAAATCTTTACTGCAGATGCCGTTGTGTCCGCGGGAAACACCGTCATATCGAGATACTCTTTCTCGACTTTGCCGTATTTCTTGATATCCGATGCGTGGGCACTCAGGTTAAGAACCGCAAAGAGACTCGAAACAATGACGGTACAAAGCAGATGAGTTCGCATGGCTAGCCCCTATCACAATTGTGGATGTTGTTTGGTTAGAAATCTGTCGTGGTGTGGCGACTACGGTTTCACTATACAGAGTGCGATATTCTGACAAATCTCTCAAACTTCGACTAAAACTCAAGTCCTGGGTGGTCGTTTTTGACTCCTGCCATGGCATGGCTGCGGAGACAATGGCCGGTCTAGCTTTGAGACTGCATCAGCCAGTCGTTGAGCAACGCCGGGATCAGGCAGAGACGCCCGATGTCATTGCCGACCATGCCGAACTGCTCAAGCGCCAGCAGCGCTGCCTGTCTTTCCGGAGGAATAGCCGTTGCCAGCAGGCCCTGTTTGCCACGCAAACCAATCAGGCGCACGACCTTCTGCTCATCCGGAGTCAGGACCGGCCATAGCTCATTCTCAAAGTGCTGGCCGATCGCGTTGTCGCGAAGTGTCGAGCGCAATTCATCTGCCGTCGCGTCCACACGCTGCAAATCGACCGTTCGCAACGCTCCTTGTTGGCAGGCTTCACTCGCGAACCGTTGAGTCACCCACGGGTGACCGCCGCAATAGTGAAACACCTGGGATGCCGCTTCTGGTTCCCAGTGGATGCCCGACCACTGTCCCCTTTGCTGCAGCATTTGGCGGCTGTCATCCGGAGTCAGGAAGCCAATGTGCTCCTCCTGCAGCTCCGAAAACATCGGCTCACCCTGACGCAGCTCTTCGGGCCAGATTGCTTCCGGGCGCGACGCGGTCAGGAGGATGGCCAGACACTTGTGGCTGCTTGCAAGGTCCTGTAGTGTTCCAAAAATATGAGCATACCCCGTCACGGAGCGTTCTCTGGGAATGAACCTGCGTTTCGCGAAAAAGGTATCGAGCCCATCGAGCACCAGCAGAAAAGGCGTGAACTTTCCGGCCGTGTTCCAGGTGTCAAACAGCCTGAGCAGGCTCTCCTGAAACCCCTTGGCCTTGTAAATCGCCATGGCATCGGGAGGATTGACAATGCCCCGGGAGCAGATTTGGGCATAGATCTGTTTGACGATCTCCCGGAAGTAGGAATCTGCCTCAGGTGACAAACTGCCACACTCAATGATAACGGCTGGCGTGTCACCATGGCGATTGCGTAGCTGAAGCGCCAGAGAACTGAGGCCAACCCTAGGCAATCCGAACACCCCAACGTTTTGACCCCGATTGAGAACGGCAGGCAAGCGATCCAACAATTCGGCTCGACCAAACAGCCAGTTGGGATCCTGAACCTGCCGCGAACAGAGATAGGGATCGTTGCACTCGAGATAACTGCGCTCAAGTGACTTCAGCAACTCACGGCAGTTGTCAGATGCCAGAGAGCGGCTGAGAACAGCACTGGAAATGGGTATTGTCCTGCGTCGCAACTGGGTCCGCATGCGGCTGGCTTTCTCCAGAATGGAGTCCATCCCGTCGTGCACAAGATACAGTTTTGCATCCAGGTTGTGCTTCTTAAGATTCTTCGACAGCATCTGAGTGAGCTGTTGCTCGCTGACTGCATCGCCGTTTTTCCACGACACTGCCAGCCCGGGCTCATCGCTGTTGCCTGACTGCAGCTCGAACACCGTGGCAGAGATGGGCTTGACATGGATAAATCCAGCCTGTGAGAAGAACCTGGAGATATTCTCATCGCCACCTGTTGTGCGACGGCGAAAGAAGTAGAAGGTCACGGCAAAAACCGCAATAAGACATATCGTCAGCGGCCAGAAGAGTTGCGTACTCCTTGCACCTGAATGTCCGGCCACCTCATCAGAAGCACGAGCAAACTCCCTGGCAGGCACGGCATCACGCAAATCGTTGATCTTCAATCTGCCAGCAAAATCGGAAAGAGGCGCGATATCGCGCAGGCGCTGGCTAAATCTTATGGCGCCAGATTTAGCTGCGTTTCGCGAACCGAGATAATTTACGCTGTTATGCGGCCATGAGATCCAATTGTCATCAGGCAGGTAGGCGAATTGATGTTCAGGTATACCTTTGGCCAGATTCCATGTCCGGACGACGCCTTCCGGGCCGCAGGAGGCGAGCCTGTCGCGCCCGGCTTCAAAAACAAGTGCGTTGATGTCATTTTGATGTCCGACCAGCGTTTGAAATGGCTTCCCGGTTTCGGCGGACCACAGTCTGATGGTATTATCAAAACCGCCCGAAGCCAGAACCGCGCCATCAAGACTGTACCTAACGGTTTTGACGCTCGATGCGTGGCCAACTAGCACGTGCAGAAGTTCAGCCGAACGGGCATCCCAGATTCGGACCGTCCCATCTGAACTTGCGGAGGCGATACGGCGTCCGTCCGGACTAAAGCAGGCCTGCCTGACCAATGCTGTGTGTCCCCGCAGGGTGCGCAGCAATTGTCCGCTAGTACTGTCCCAGACCCGGACGGTATAGTCATCACTTGTTGAAGCCAGCAGCGGGGCATTCGGGCTTGTGTCCACTGACCACACTCTCGCCAAATGACCCTCAAGCGTCAGGATATTGCGGCCGCTGAACCGGTCCCAAATGCGAATGGTCTTGTCATGACCCGCAGTCGCAACTCTGCGGCCATCGGCGCTGAAGGCGGCTGAATAGACCGGGCCCTGGTGTCCGCGCAGAACCTTCAGGCTCTTCCCTCCGGAACGTTCCCAGATCCTGGCGCTGCCGTCAGCGCCAGCAGTCACGAACAGACGCTGGTCCTGACTGGACCTGACCGACCAGATCGGCCCGGTGTGCGCTTGCATGGTTGAAAGCCGCTGGCCGCTGTCAAGATCGACCAATAGAACATGGCCATCGTCTGTTGCGCAGACGGCAATCTGGTCGTCGCCAAAGCCATCCATAGAGGTGATTTCGAGTGAGTGGCTCTCTACTTCCCGCAGGGCGTTGTCGCTTTTCAGATCCCATATCCTGATCGCTCCGCCCCGTCCTGAGCTGACAAACCGGCTGCCGTCTGGTATTGCACAGATAGAGCGAACCCCCCGCGTATGGGCAGAAAAATCGGCGAGCGGACGCCACGATGGCACATCCCAGGGGCGGATGCGACCGTTCTTGAGCCCGACAAGCAAAAAGTCTCCCTGGTCGGAGAAGTCAACCGTCTGGCATGCCGCGCCTTGCGGCAAAGCCTTCAGAACCTGACCTGTGGCAGTCGACCAAATCCGTAGGTCGCCATCATCGCTTGCAGAGGCCACGAAGTTGCCATCTTTGCTGAATACAACTGAATTGACCGCCTGCCGATGGCCAGTCAACTTTTTCAGAAGCCGCCCGCTGCTCGCCTCCCAGAGAAAAATCTGCCGATCGCTGCCGGCTGAGGCAATGAGATAGTCCCGAGGCCCAAAAGCGACATCGTTGATGCTAGCCGTATGCCCTCTGAGTCTGCGAGGCAAAACGTCGCGATTCAGATCCCAGATTTGTACAGTGCTGTCGCGACTTGCGGTTGCAAGCAGATTGCCCGATCTGCTAAAATCCAAAGCCGTCACGGGCTGAGTGTGCTCTTGGGTCTCCTTCAGCACCCGTCCGGTTTGGACATCCCAAATAATCACCTGACGGTCATAGCCGGATGACGCGAGAAGGGAGCCGTCCTGACTCAGCGCCACCGCAAACAAATCGGCCTGATGCCGACTGAGTGTGCGCAAAAGCCGCATCGATGCAACATCCCAAATCTTGACCGTGTTGTCGGCGCCGGCAGTGGCGAGAATGGCGCCGTCCGCGGACACCGAGACGCCGTTTACTGGCCCGGAATGGCCGGTCGTCAAAAACAGTTCTGGAGATTGACCAAAGAGAGACTGTGTGAGAAGAAGAACCGTACTGATTAACATCCTTGCAGCTATCGACTTCGCGGGCACCCCAATAATCCTTAACTTGAAACAAGTGTGAGCCAGATTCAACGCGCGTTCTTGTCTATCTAATGTAATGTAGGGGAAAGTGCCTGTTTTGCGGAGGAGAATCTGCTCGTTCCGAGCGGTACGAGAAAAAAAGTGCAGGCTGACAGCCTTACATGCAAAAGGCAAGGACGGTAAGTTCTGTCATCCGGGAGATCTTTTTGATCCGGCCAACTCCCTTTCTTCAGTCGAAAATAGCCTTGAGGATGACAGACCGTGCTTATTCTGAAGTGGACAGTGCAGGCGTGGTCTCGAACGTCAGAGCGTTATCGCCGGCATCAATTCTGACCGTGTCTCCTTTCGTGAGCTGCCCAGCCAGAATCAATTTTGACAGCTCGGTGATGACCTGCCTCTGCATCAGCCGCTTGAGTTGCCGCGCGCCGTACACAGGATTATAGCCGTTTTCCGTCAGCGCGGCTTTGGCGGCAGACGTAAGTTCGGCGTCAATACCCTGACGGCGGAGCGGCTTCAGTACCACACGCTCAAACTGCAGATCAACAATGGCATGAATATGCTCACGACTGAGCGGATGAAACACAAGCACTTCATCGATTCGATTGAGGAACTCTGGACGTGTCTGCTGTTGCAGTAGCCGAAGCACATCCTCTCTGGTCTTTTCATAGATTTGGTCGCGGTTGGCGTCCGTCATGGCTGCAAAGTGCTCCTGAATCACTTCTGAGCCGAGATTTGAAGTCATGATGATGATAGCACTCTTGAAATTGACGACATGCCCCTGGCTGTCGGTCAAGCGCCCGTCGTCAAGCACTTGCAGCAGGATGTTGAATACGTCACGATGCGCTTTTTCGATTTCATCGAGCAGAACGACACAATAGGGCCTTCGCCGAACCGCTTCGGTGAGCTGCCCGCCTTCTTCGTAACCGACATATCCTGGCGGGGCGCCCACCAGCCTGGAGACATTGAACTGCTCCATGTATTCCGACATATCGATGCGCACCATGGCATTCTCGTCATCAAACATGAACTCGGCAAGAGCACGCGCAAGCTCAGTTTTGCCCACGCCCGTGGGGCCGAGGAAGACAAAGGAGCCTATTGGCCGGTTTTCATCATTCAACCCTGAGCGGGCACGCTGCACCGCAAACGAGACCGCGTCGATGGCTTCATCCTGGCCAATCACGCGTGCCCGCAGGCGGTCTCCAATGCTCAAAAGCTTCTCACGCTCAGACTCCAACATTCTGGAAACCGGGATGCCTGTCCAGCGGGCGACGATTTCGGCGATATCGGCCTCACGCACTTCCTCTTCCAACAGCGAGCCATCCTTGTGCAGTTCCGTCAATTTTGAATTTAGACTCTGAAGCCGGTTATCCAACTCAATCAGAGTGCTGTACTTCAACTCCGCGGCTTTGTTAAGATCGCCCTCGCGCTCAACTTTCTCGGCGAGTTGTTTGGTTTGCTCCAGTTGCTCCTTGACGGTTTGAATCTGTTTGATGGTGTCTTTCTCAACCTGCCAGCGGGCTTTGAGCAGGGCGCCTTTTTCTTTCAGGTCACCAAGCTCAGATTTAAGCAGCGCAGTTCGCTCCTTCGAATCTGGATCCTTTTCCTTTTTCATCGCCACCAGCTCGATCTCGATTTGCTTGATGCGGCGTTCAATCTCGTCGATTTCCTCGGGCATGGAATCGATCTCCGTGCGCAGTTTAGCTGCTGCCTCGTCAATCAGATCGATGGCCTTGTCGGGTAGAAATCGCTCTGCAATATAGCGCTGCGAAAGCGCGGCAGCCGAGATGATAGCGGAATCCGCAATTCGCACGCCATGGTGAACTTCGTAGCGTTCTTTCAGGCCCCGCAAGATGGAGATGGTGTCCTCGACGGAAGGTTCGCCCACGAGCACCGGCTGAATACGGCGTTCCAAAGCCTTGTCTTTCTCGATATGCTTTCGGTATTCGTCAAGAGTCGTAGCGCCCAGCATGCGCAGTTCCCCGCGTGCGAGCATGGGTTTCAGCATGTTGGCCGCATCGACGGCTCCCTCTGCCGCGCCGGCGCCAACCATGGTGTGCAACTCATCGATGAACAGGATAATCTCACCGCCGCTCTGCTCTATTTCCTTCAGCACCGCTTTCAGACGTTCCTCGAACTCGCCACGATATTTTGCGCCGGCAATCAACGAGCCCATCTCCAATTCAACCACACGCTTACCTTTCAAGGTCTCGGGAATGTCGCCGTGTGCGATTCTGAGCGCAATACCTTCAACGATGGCCGTCTTTCCGACACCGGGCTCCCCTACCAGCACGGGATTGTTTTTCGTGCGCCGTGAAAGAACCTGAACCGCGCGCCGAATCTCTTCGTCCCGGCCGATGACCGGATCGAGTTTCCCGCGTTGCGCCAGCTCTGTGAGATCTCTGCCGTAACGCTGCAACGCCTGATATTTTTGCTCCGGATTCTGGTCAACGACTCGCTGGCTACCGCGGATTTCCTTCAGCACTTTGTAGATGTTGTCCCTGGTCACGCCCTGCTGTTTGAACAAATCGGCCAGGGGGGACTTGGTCTCGGCAACGCTCGCCAGCAGCAGATGCTCGGTGCTGACATACTCGTCTTTGAGCTGCTGCATTTCCTGCATCGCTGTATTGGCAAGCTCGTGAAGCCGATTCGAAAGGTAGACCTTGCCAGTAGCCCCGATGCCTGAGACACGCGGCAGTTTTTGAAGCTCAGAATCGAGGCGCTGCTGAAGTGGTCCGGGGTCCGCGCCAAGTTTGTTCAGAATGGCGTGCGGCACTCCGTCGCTACCTGACAGCAGCGTTTTTAGAAGGTGTTCTACTTCGATTTGTTGCTGCCCCATCTCCGCGGCAAGTTGCTGGGCGGAAGTGAACGCTTCCTGAGCTTTCAAAGTGAACTTGTCGAATGTCATCAATCCATCTCCTATGTAGCCAGGAATCATCACGCTGGTAGTCGCGGCTATTGGCTGCTCGCGTTTCTGACCAGCAAGCCATTGAGGATCGGCTGGCTAAATTATCTCATAATATTGACCGCCTGACTCATGGCGGACGGATTGCCGAAGCCGAAAAGCCAGAACGAGCGCGGCGCCGCCAATCCCAAGTAACACTGTCGCAACCAGGTACGCCACCAACTCCGGGAACGCAAAAATCATGAACGCGGTCAGCAGGCACACGGCCCCGGCAAAGGCAAGCGTTGGGCCGGCGCTGACTCCGCGGTCTGCGACACCCTCCCAAACATTGAATATTCTAAACATCCTCAAATCTCCTAACTTGACAGTTTGTTCGTCACGACATTCATCACTCAAAATATATACCATTCGCCAAGACAACAACACAAATCTTGTTTTTACAAACACTTATAATAGATTCTCCTCAAACCTGGAGAATCGGTCACATTTTCAGACAGTGGCCGCATTTGTCAGAACTATCTGACCACTTGCCAGCAGGGCAGGCAGCATGCGCCTTTGTGTCAGTCACATAGAAATGGTGTATTTGACCTTGCTTGTCTGAGATAAATTGGTAAATTTGAAGCGCTCGTCGGCGGTTCTTCACAAGCCGCGGACCAGCCGTTTTGTGAAGCAGGAACTTGACGCTGATTTCACCGCCTCACATCTCACATCAGCCATTTTTAGCACAAAAGGAGACAAAATGGAGAAGGCCAAAGGAATTGTCTGGGATTTAAGTGAACTGTACGCAAGCGCGGACGATCCCCAATTCACCCAGGACATCGAATCAGCGGTCAGCCTCGCATCGGCCTTCAAAGAAAGCTACCACGGAAAAATCTCCGCCGAAAACTCCAATGCCGAGCTGCTGGCGAAAGCTCTCGTGGACTACGAGGTGCTCCTGGAAAAAGGCTATCGTCCGTACGCGATGGCAAACCTTCTGTTCACCGGAGACGGCAGGTCTGACCAGTACAAAGCGATGGTCGCCAAAGTGCAGGACGTGGTCAGCAGAATGAGCCAGGCGACGCTTTTCTTCGCACTGGAGATTCAACAAATTCCCGATCAGACCATCGAGGCGTTTCTTGCTACAGGGAAGCTGGACCACTTTCGCCACTATATCGAATCTCTGCGGCAATTCACGCCATTTACCCTGTCGGAGAAGGAAGAACAGATCGCAAACCGCAAGGACCTGTCCGGTGCGACGGCGTTTGTGAACCTGTTTGATGAGTTCACCGCAGCCTTTGAGTGGCAACTTGAAGTAGATGGCGAGATGAAAACCCTGACACAAAGCGAAATGCGGGAACTGCAGCGGCACCAGGATGGGGCCGTGCGCCGAAAAGCCAAAACCGCACACGACGGCAAATACGGCGAAAACGCGCTCATCTTCACCAACGTCTTTGGCAATCTGGTCAAAGACCACGCCAACGAAATAGAAATGCGTGGCTACGATAGTCCAATTCAGCCAACTCACCTGAAAAACAAGGCGCCAAAGAAAGTTGTCGAGACCATGATGGACGTCACCACCGAGCACAATTATCTCGTGCAAGAGTTTTGTCAACTGAAAGCAAAGATGCTTGGCCTGCCCAAATTGACCGGTAGCGACCTCTACGCTCCGGTCGCAAAATCTGACCGCAAAGTACCGTTTGAAGAAGGCAAATCGATGGTCATCGACAGTTTTCGGGAATTCTCTCCGGAGTTCGGCGCAATTATCGAGCGTGCGTTCGCAGAAAACCGGATCGACGCGGAAATCCGGCCAGGCAAGCGCGGCGGCGCTTTCTGCTACAGCATTGCTCCCTCGGTTCATCCGCTGGTGTTGATGAACTATGTGGACAAACTCGACAGCGTCTACACCATGGCACATGAATTCGGCCATGCACTTCACACAGTACTGGCTTGCGAGAAGGAATCCATTCTGACCTTCCATCCACCGCTTATCCTGGCGGAGACCGCGTCGGTATTCGCGGAAATGCTCCTAACCCGCAAGCTGCTGGCCGAAGAACAAGACCGCGAAAGCCGCATCGAGATCATTGCCGGCAAATTGGAGGATTTTTTCGGCACGATTTCCCGTCAGACGATGTACACACGCTTCGAACTGGACGCCCACCTCGAAGGCGCAAAACGGCGGCTCAGCGCTGACGATTTCTGCCATTTGTGGATCAAACGGCGTGAAGAGATGTACGGCGATGCCGTTGACTTTCTTGAGGTTGAAAAGTGGTTCTGGGCCGTCATCCCGCACTTCATCCACACCCGATTTTATTGCTACGCCTACACGTTTGGCGCCCTCTTTGTGCTGGCGCTTTACAACCAGTACGAGCAGGAAGGAGAAAGCTTTGTGCCAAAATACCGGGCGCTGCTGGCCGCGGGTAACTCCGACTGGCCCGAGAATCTGGTGCGCAAGGTTGGCCTCGATTTCCACCAAAGAAGCTTCTGGGAAGGCGGATTTCGGGTTATCGCGTCGTTGCTTCAGGAGTTGAGAGAGCTTACGAGCCAATAAAATCCGCGCAGCCTCCAGCGGGCCAGGCTGTCCTGGTCAGGAGGTATCCGGTTTCGCATCAGGCGTAGCGGCTGCATACTTGAAGGCGTCTCCGCTCACCGTGTCGCTCATATATCCTCGAGAGGCCTCCGCAATTCCTGTATATATTCGTAAATATCTCAATAAGCATATCTTGCCACGGATACGTGGCAAACCGGGGGGCCGCTTGTACTACCATGCCCCCAATTGACACTCTGCCAGCAGGTAAGCGACAACTACGAGGGAGACACCGTGAATCTTACCAACCTGCAGAAATGCACGATGCAAAGTGCGCTCATTTGCATCACCGTGATGCTGATGGGCCATGTTCCTGTCAGGGCACAACTCGGCATCTGGACAACAGCGGAAGAACTCTCCACGCTGCCTATGGACGGCCCGGCATGGGAAGCTGTCCTGGAGGCCGCAGGGCGAAACATTGCCCGGCCGCGCATAGCGAACCAGAACAACAAAGTCAACGTCTACACGCTTGCAGCAGCAATTGTGTACGCTCGGACAGGCCAGGATGACTACCGGCAAAGGGTGGTCGCCACCTGTGAGAAACTGGCAAGATGGGGCGACCCCGGTGGCCGAACTCTGGCCTGGGCCAGAGGCGTGGGTGCTTACGCTCTGGCAGCTGACCTCGTCGGCTACCGCACGCCCGAGTTCGAGTCCTGGCTGCGCAAAATGGCCGACGAGTACATAGCCCGGGACAAAAGAACGTTGCGGGCGATGTTCGAAGAACGGCCTAACAATTGGGGGGCGCACGCCTTTGGCTCGCTTTGCGCTGTCTACCGCTATCTTGGCGATTTCAAAGAGTTGAATAGCATTCGGGATTACTGGAGCCTGTCTGTCACGGGACCGAACCCTGGACTTTCATTTGGACATGATTCTACCTGGCACGCGGATCCTGCCGACCCTCTCTGGATCAACCCGAAAGGTGCAATGCGGGACAGCCTCAACGTTGACGGCCTGCTCCCGGATGACATGCGAAGGGGTGGCAGTCTGAAGTCAACACCGACCTTCACAAAGTACGCCTGGGAGGGCCTGCAGGGTCTGATTATGGCCGCCCGAATTCTTGAGCGTGCAAAGCTATCCATTTGGGCGGTTGGTGACAGCGCGCTCTACCGGGCCTCCAACGCACTGCAGGAACGTTTGGCCACGACTTTTGGCGAAAGATGGCAGGCGGGTGGCGATGACTCCTGGCTCCTGCCTTTCCTCGACAAGGCTTACGGAACAGAGTGGGCTCAAGATCAGCGGCGGCTTTGGAAGAACGGGAAATCCGCGGGTTGGGGTTATGTCACGCTGGCGCCAGAAACTCCCGCACAGTACAACATCACGATTACCACAATCGACTCAGGGACCGTCGCGATGCTGCCGCCCGGCGGACTTTACTATGCCGGCACGGTAGTCACACTCGTGGCAAAGCCGCATGGCAACGGAGGATTCATGAATTGGGGCGGTGACGCTACAGGCGAGGAACAGAGCGTGACTCTTGTGGTGGACAGCGACAAACACGTGACAGCTGAATTTGCGCCTGTGGGCGATCCCGAATACACGCTCACCTTATCCAGAAAAGGCAGCGGAGGTCTAAAGGTCTCGCCCGACCTCGAACTGTTTGCGTCTGGCATGGAAGTCACGCTAACGGCGACACCCAACCGCGGATTCAGGTTTAAACGCTGGGAATGGGACGGTTTGAAGCACTACGACACGACAACCACCATTATAATGAACACAGACAAGAGTGTAAGAGCAATCTTCCAGCGTCTCACAGAGGCCAAGAACTCTGGCGACGTGGACTCTGCCCAGACGATGGCGCTTGGCGACCTGCAGGCACAGATGCCAACCAGTTACGGCTTATTCCAAAACTATCCCAACCCCTTCAACCCGGAGACGGAAATTCGTTTCCAGTTGCCGCAGGCGTCGCGTGTGGAGCTGCACATCTACAACGCCCTTGGCCAGAAAATCAGAACACTGGCAGATGGACAGTTGCAGGCAGGACAGCACAAATTCAGATGGGATGGCCGGGACAAACGAGGCCAGGGTGTGGCGACGGGAGTTTACTTTTACCGCCTGCGCGCCGGTGAATTTACCGATTTGAAGAAAATGAACTTGCTCCGATAGTGCCTGCCAGCCATATCGCTCTCCCCTGAAACCTCCTGCTTCTGGAGCACTACTTTCTTGCAAGTAGTCAGATGGGACCTGCCAATGAAAGTCAGGCAAGAGTCAAGTTCGTTCGGGTATGTCGCGATAATCAAGGATGAGTTTATCAGAACGGAGGCTATTATGAAATTTCTTATCACCGGCGGCGCCGGTTTCATCGGCTCGCACATCGCGGAACATCTGGTCAAAGCCGGTCACGAAGTCATTATTTACGACAATCTTTCAACAGGAAAGCTGGAAAACCTGGCTGCGTTCCGGAGCCAGGTCGAATTTGTCGAGGGCGACATTCGTAATCTTGAGCTTATCAGGAAAGCCATGACTGGAGTTGATGTTGTCTATCACGAGGCAGCCATAGCTTCAGTAGCAATGTCGATAGAAGATCCGGTTGAAACGGATGCCGTCAACGTCGGTGGTACGGTTTCCGTGCTAACAGCGGCAAAGGACAATGGTGTCAAGAAAGTCATTTTCGCCTCGTCGGCTGCGATTTACGGTGACGATCCTGAGCTGCCCAAACATGAAGGAATGGCGCCAAAGCCTCTGTCACCCTACGCGCTGCACAAGCTCGCTGGCGAGTACTATTTGGAACTCTTCCATCGGCTCTACGGTCTGCAGGCTGTCGCGCTGCGCTATTTCAATGTCTTCGGCCCGCGCCAGGACCCCTCATCGGAATACTCCGGCGTCATCTCTATTTTTCTAAACCGGTTCAAGCAAGACGCAGAATATTGCCTGCATGGTGACGGCAAACAAAGCCGTGACTTTGTGTTTGTAGATGATGTCGCACGAGCAAACCTGGCCGCGGCTGCTACTTCATTCGACCACGTACCCAGAATAAACGTGGCCTGCAATCAATCCAACAGTCTGCTGCAGTTGGTCGAGCATTTTCAGGAAATCTCAGGGTCGGAGCGCAAACCAAAATTCGGTCCGGAACGGGCTGGCGATATCAGGCATTCGCGTGCAGACAACTCGAAGTTAAAGGAGCTCCTGGCGGTTGAACCCAGGGTAGCCTTCCGGGAAGGTTTGCAGAGGCTATGGGATTCAGAAAGCAAATAGTGCTTGACCAAAATTCTAGTTCTTCGCAATCAATGCAAGCACTTTCAGCGAAGCAATCTCTATCCTGGGTCAGGAGATTGCTTCCGCAAATCGACCAGGCTGAAAATGAGGATGTGACCGGCTCCAAACTCCCTCCGTTCGACCGCCGCAAGTTTGCCGAACCCGGCAGAGTATCCTAGCCACTTTGCCTTAACCTCCTCTAGCATTCTCTAGGTCGCGATTCAGCGATGTTCTCACCTCCCAGCCTCTGGACTTCTTTAGCCTGTCTCACGGCATCGTAAACCTATCCTTTACCGGCGTTCTCCCAGGTCCAATGATGACTCCACCCCATCCCGCCGAACCGTGCTCGATATTTTTCCGCGGTCATCTGCTGAAGACAGAGACGGGGATATCGACTGGCGTGCAGGTAATCTGGGCTTCTGATACCTGCGAAGAATTCTGAGCGCAGCCCGAAAACCGCATGCCCGCGCAAGTTAAATTCAGTTAACTTAAATCAAAATCAGCGCCAGATGCCGATATTAGGCAACGATGATTCTACATCGATATCACATATTCGGCCTGCGCAAATCCGCGACCATTCTTTCTCTGGTCGTCACTCTGTTCGCCGTACATGGTGCAAGCGTGGCACAACACGGGCAGCCAGTTTCCCGGCTGATTCTTGCTTTCTACGACAGCGCCATCGGCCAGAAGCCAGGCAAAAACCCTATCCATGCCAATGCAGAGGTGATTCTAAACTACCTGGGTTGCCACGTGCAATATTGGGACATCCAGAGTGAGCTACCGGACGCGCAGACCATG
This sequence comes from Candidatus Zhuqueibacterota bacterium, assembly GCA_029261995.1. GTDB lineage: Bacteria > Zhuqueibacterota > Zhuqueibacteria > Oceanimicrobiales > Oceanimicrobiaceae > JAJDAF01. The sequence goes on along the minus strand of JAJDAF010000010.1, from coordinate 136,022 downwards.
CAGCGCTACCGCGGCGTCTTAACCTGGTTTTATCGTGATGAAATGCCGAATCCCGAAGCCTACTTGGAATGGGCGGAAGAGCAGTTGGATGCGGGCCGGAGATTCGTGATTCTCGAAAACCTTGGGGCTCGCTATGAAGCCAAAATCCGCCGCCAGTTGGAACGAAAAGTACTCAACAAGCTTTGCCGGAGAGTCGGATTTATCTTAGGGCCGGAGCAGCCGACCTCCGATGTCACGCGAATCAGCCTTGTTGATAAGAACCTGGAAATGGTCGGATTCGAGCGAAAGTTAGACGATGAACTCACAGGTTATCAGGACGTGCGTTCCGTGTCAAAAGCAGTGCGGGTCTATCTCCGCGTCGAGCGCACGGACATTGCCGGCAGCGCCAGCGACCTGATTCTCACGAGCAGCACCGGCGGCTTTGCTGCCGCGCCGTATATCATTTTCGAAAACAAGGAAACCTTTCAGCGCCAATGGCGGCTCAATCCATTCAAGTTCTTCTCAGAGGCATTTGCGCTGGACGGACTGCCCAAGCCAGACCCAAACACGCTCAACGGCATGCGGGTGTGGACCTCACAGATTGATGGCGACGCCTTCGTCTCAAAATCGCGCGTTGCTCCCAACACTTATTGCGCCGAGATCATCCGGGATGAAATCCTGAAAAAACATGCCTGGCCAATTTCAGTTTCTGTAGTCATCGGTGAAATCTTGAGGGGGCCCGAGTTCGCCGATATCGCGCGAACCATCTTCGAAATCCCGTGGGTGGAGGCTGCGAGCCACGCCTACTCACATCCCTACTATTGGGATGAAAGCTTCGAGAACAAGGCAGTTTACGCCAGCCGGCACCTGCCCATCAAGGGTTACACTTTCAACCTGAAAACGGAAATCATCGGCTCGGTCGACTACATCAACAACAAACTCCTGCCACCCGGCAAAACAGTCAAGCAGTTCTTTTGGACCGGAAACTGCGAGCCAACAGCCGAGGCGTTGAAACTGTGTCGTGACATCAATCTGCCCAATATAAACGGTGGCGACTCCATTTTTGACAGCGCGCATCCCTCCTACACCACCGTGGCGCCGTTGGGCGTTGAGGTCGGCGGCTACAGGCAGATTTATGCCGCTTCTTCAAATGAGAACATTTATACGAATGATTGGAAAGGCCCCTACTTTGCTTTCCGTCACGTGCTGGAAACCTTCGACAACACCGAAACACCGCTACGGCTCAAGCCGGTGAACATTTACTACCATTTTTATAGTGGCGAACGGCGGGCGGCCCTGAATGCACTGAAGACGGTTCTCTCGACTACAACAAAGCAGCAGGTCGCCCCCATGTTCGTCAGCCAGTACATCGCCATGGTGCAAGGATTCTACAGCGCACGCATGGAACAGACAGCGCCGAACAGCTGGAAACTGAGTTCGTTCGGCGCCTGCCGGACGCTGCGGTTTGACCAGCCAAACCTGTTCCCGGAACTGCGGCGCTCTACTAACGTCCTCGGATTCTTGCAAGACAAAGGTATCCTTTATGTACATCTGGGTGAGGCCAAAGAGGCGCTGGTGGTGCTAGGTCAAACAGCGCCGAAAGGAATTTACCTGCGCCAGGCCTCACACCAAATCGCCGACTGGGTGATAAAGGAAGGCCACGTTTCTTTCAGCGCGAACGGCTGGGGCAGAGGAGAATTTGTTCTGGAGAACCTGGAGAAAAACAGGCCCTACTCTGTCGCACTCAACGGCGTTGCCACCATCCAGCGAACAGATATCAATGGTCAACTCGACCTTCTGCATACGATGGATGGTTCCCTTTCGGTTGAAATCAGCAGAGCCAACTAACCGAGCCAGACGCTAAAAATGCAAATCAAAATTTGGTGGCCCATACTGTTCGTGGCCTCAGTGTTTCTGACCTGTGTTCTGATATTCCCTTCCGACCTGCGGCTCGCGGATCTGCTCGGTAAATCCGGACGGCTGAATGCTGCGATAGCCGCGGACCTGGAGGTGTTGAGCCAGTCTCCAGGCCGCAACGATGTGCGGATTCATCTGGCGCGGCTCTACATTCTCAAAAATGACTACCCGGCGGCGGCAGCGGAAATCGACCAGCTCGGCCTGGCTCAGATCGACGACCCGCAGCTTCTCAACCAGATGGTCGATATCTATTCCCAACTCGGCAACCGGGATAAAACCGTGCAAGCTCTCGAGCGCCTGATCGTGGTGCAACCCGACTCGCCGGATGACCGCGAGAAGCTGGCTGAAGCATACCAATGGAATGGTCAGACCCGGAAAGCCATCTACCTTTGGGGAAGCCTGCTCACTGGCTCACCCGAGAATCTGGCGCTGCGCCAAAAGCTCATCGCTCTCAATCTTTATGTGAAACAGTACGACGCAGCCAAAAAGCATTTGCAGAAGCTTCTGGAACGACAACCGGCGGATGCCGTCGTCAGGAAGAAACTCGCCGATGTTTATCTTGAGCTTGGGCAGAAGGAGTTTGCCGTAGTGGAATACGAAGCTGCTCTGGTTGCCTCTCCGGACAACATTGTACTTCGTAAACTGTTGGCGGAACTCTACTTCTCTCTTGGCAACTACGAGCGCGGTTTTCCAATCTATGAACGCTTGTTTTTCGAAGACCCGCTCAACCGCGGCTACTTTGACCGGCTGGTCGATTTAACGGAGGAGTACCATCCTGAAAGAACCATCGATTACTTCAGGTACAAACTTCGCTATGTCCCGCGAGACACGGTTTTGCGCACCGGGCTCTACGAATTGTATATGACGGAGGGGTTGACGGATGAGGCCGTGGCTGAGCTAAATTTGCTGATAAAAAACAATCCCGGGGAGCCCAGATTCGTCGAGACTCTCGGCTATCTTTACCAGGATATTCACGAACTCGACCGTGCCGCTGAGACCTTCGCACACTTGTTTGAGATGGACACAGGCAACCAGCAGGCGGTAGATGAACTCAGAATTTACCTGCTCAACCGCCAGCGCTATGACGATTTGATCGATCTATACGGCAGACTAGCGGCGGAAAATCGGTTGCGCCTGCAAACCAGACGCGAGTTTGCGTTCATTCTACTGAAAACCGGCAGACTGCCGCAGGCCACCGAACAGTATCAGAAACTCATCGACCAGGACCCGGCGGATGCGGAAAGCCGGACCAATCTCACTTTCCTCTACGCCAACGCTGGGCAGGACGAAGACGCCTACCGGTTGCTCAAGGAGGGTGTGGAGCGCTACAGCCCTGATAATGTGCCGTTCCTCGCCTTTGCGGCGCAGACCTTCGCCGGCCAGAACCGATTCCGGGAAAGCATCGCAATTTACGAGAAACTTGCCGACCTGCCCACGACCCAGCGGGACTTTCAGAGGCTCTTGCTCCCCCTCTACCTGCAAACCAACGAGCTAGAAAAGGCCGCTCGGGTGTGCGAAACGCTGATGCAGGCAGAGCCCGGCAATACAACCTGGCTCTTCCAGTACGCCGATATTCAGTGGCGCCAGCGCGATTTCCAGAGCATGGCTGGCGCCCTCGACGGAATTATCGAGCGGCAGGCAAACCGCGAAATGCTACAGCTTGACCTGGGCAAATTCTACTTCGAAAGGGGAATGCATGGCGAGGCCGCGCAACATCTCAACGCCTACATCCAAACGGCGACAACCGACAGCGCCGGCCTGCGCATGCTGGCGCTGTCGTACGCCTGGAACGGCAAACCCCAGTTGGCGCGCACGAGGTTCGACGAGTACCACCAACTCTACCCGGGTGACTTCTACACGCACTATCAACTCGGTGTGATGCTGTTTGAGAACGGCCAGAAGCAAAAGAGTCTGGGGGAATTTAGCAAAGCGCAGCAGCTCCTGCCCGGCGCTCCCGATGTCAGGCAGAGAAACCTGGTACAGGCCAGCTTGTTTGCCTATCAGGGTGAATCCCAGAGGGCAGTCGCGGCCTACGAAAACTTGCAAAAAACCACGCCTGACGACCTCGAAGTCCGGCTCGAATACGCCCACTCACTGCAGCTTTTGAAACGATATGACGAAAGCCTGACTCACATCGAGAGCGTTCTGGCAAAAAATCCGGACAACCCCCGTGCCTGGCGACTCCGTGGCAGCGTCCTTTTTGCAAAGGGCGATTACCGCGAGGCGGTGGCGACATTCAGGGGGCTGGCCACCCGGCGGCCGGACGACTTGTTCCTGTCGCTCGACCTGGCCGAGGCCAGGCTGATGACCGGCGATTGGGTCAACGCCTCGCGGGACCTTGAAAGAATATCCCGAACGCAGGCATACCACCCCGCCCAACTTCGTCTCATGGAAATTCGTCGTGAACGAGCGGAGGCGGTTGCCGCCGAGTTTACCACGGAACGCCAGCTTGACAACTACGTCCGGCAGGCCGTCGATTTCTTCGTGGAGAAAGCCTACTCCTCGATGCTGAGTCTGAAACTCAAACTGGCGCAGACGATTTTCTCATCAGACAATCAGTCTGCCGATGAAAAATTCTCTGGTGTTAGCCTGGGCATCAGCAGTTCCGGCAGCAGACTGGAAACCTTCCTGCAAAGCCAGGCAGATTTGCATGATTCAAAATGGCGCATGTCGGCTGACGGGCAAGTATTGTGGAAGTTTAGCCCGCGCAACTCGCTGGCCATCGGCGCCAAGCTCAATTCCTTGTGGGACGATCCGTTTATGGCTGCCTTCCAAGATGGCCGCGTCGACCGGATTAGAACTGATGTCAACATCGCGCTGCTCAGGAATATCCTGCTCTGGAACCGCTTTTCTCTCGAGAGACACAGAATCAGTGATGGCGTTTCGTTCAGTAGCGCCGGCCGCCTGCACACGCAAGTCGGCTACCAACTCGGACTCAAACCTAATCTGTTTTTCTTCTACCAATTCTATGCGCTCAATTTCGACTACCAACAGGCTGGCGGCTTCGACGTGATTTCCATTCCGAGCCGCGAACGCGTGCACTACCTGGGCGCAAACGCCAGCCAGCAATTGACTCGCAGGCTCTACTATGAGCTTGAAGGCAGCATCGGCTTCAACACGCGCGCCGACTCCAGACTTTATTATGCCAGAATTCTGCTGGAATATCAGCTTCTGCGCAATGTCAGGCTGCGGTCCGGATTTACTCTCGGGACGCAAAACGCGATTTCCGGAAGAACAGATGATCGCGCGCTTTCGTTGGACTTCTATTACTTTTACTAGTGGGACGAGCAATGACACGGAAATACCACTTCATTCTTGAAACAATCGCAGGGCTGGCGCTGCTGGCCGCCATCGACCTGTTACTCGTGAAGGAATCAGGTGCGTTCGTCGGTGTGCATCCACATCCGTTCTGGATTGTGGTTCTGCTGATTGCCAGCCGATACGGCCTGGGACACGGCTTATTCGCTGGTGGTACCGCGGGCATCGCGTACGTGGTCTTCGGATCCAGCACTGTGGACTTCTCCGGTGTTTCATTTCCGCATGGGCCTTACATTATGCCATTCATGTTCCTGCTCGTGGGTGGGATTCTCGGTCAAATTCGCACGATCTTCAAGAAGCAGCAAGCAGACGTTCAGGAGAGATTCGACGCCACGCGGGACGACTACGAACTCCTGAATATCGAGCACCAAGCTCTGACCACATCAAAATGGGAACTCGACAAGCGCATCGCTCTGCAATCAACCACCATGGTCAGCCTGTTTGAGCAGCTTACCCGCCTCGACCATTCGGACCCGAATGAACTCTACGCCAAGGTACCAGAGCTTCTGCATGAGCAACTGAATGTCACCTGCAGCTCAGTCTATTTGATCATCAACAATGAGCTACGGCTGGCGGCCAGAACGGCGGAGAGCAGCACATCTTTGCCAGACGTGCTCAATCTCGACGAAGGCATGGTTGGAGAATCGATTAGCCGCAAACAGGCCATAGCGATCAACCGTGGCGTCGGCGCCAACGACATGACCAAATTCAGCAAGCACGCGATGAACATGTGCGCACCCATCATTCGCAAGAACGATGCGATTGTGGGAATCATCATCGTGGAACGCATGCCGTTTTTCGACTTCACCGCCAATGCCGTGAAGGTTTTCGAGACGCTTGTTCAGTGGGTTTCCATTGCCGTTGAGCAGGCCCTGCAATTCCAGCATTTCAAAGACAAGAATATTGCTGACGAGATCACGGGAGCCTACAACTACCTGCATTTTCAGAAGCGACTCACCTATGAAATTGCTCGCGCCAGGAGGTTTCGCACTTCCCTTTCCCTGGTGTTGATGGAGATTAAACTATTCGATCGGATGCAGGAATCCGAGCAGAACAATATTCTCACGGTTCTGAACTGGATTTTCTCGAACATTCTTCGGGATACGGACATCATTGCAAAGTACAAGAAGGAGAGCACATTCGCGATCATTCTGCCCGGACAAAGCAGTGAAGATTGCGAAGCGATTATCGAGCGTATTTCAGCGGAAGTCAGAAACTATGAACTGCGGCCATTCGACACACGCGAAGACGCGCTTCAGTTTGTCGCGGGTGTCAGCACGCTGCAACTCACTGACGGCTCATACAAGAGCATGGTCACGACCGCGGAAGACCGTTTGCATCGCGGCGGTGGCTTAAATCAATCTGATGTCTATGATGATATTCAGTACCTGCTCAACTTCAATCGTGAGGAGTAGCGGATGAGAAACCTTCTCATTTGCCTTCTGCTGCTGTTCCTGGTCGCGCTCGATTCGCTGGCCGGTTACGGCATCGTAGTCTTAAACGGGTGGCTGAAGCTCCTGGTTTTCGCTGCCCACGGTGCGATTGTTGTGGCCGGGCTTTTCCTTTTTCGGCAGCTCCGACTCGATAACTTTGTTGCGGAACGAAACTTCAGATACACTGCTTTTGCGCTGGCTCTGGTCTTGCCGGGTTATGGTTTGCTGGGCACCCTCGCGGTCGCCCTGACCACAAACCGGGTGAAGCTACAGCCCACCTCCTATTTTGAAATCGATGATGGGCTCGCTCCGCAGCAACACAAAATGACGCTACGCAAATCGCACTCAGATGTGATCGAGATTCAGCAGGATCTTCTCGACCTGGAAGCCTTCCGCGACATCTTCAAGTCAAATGACCGCCAACTGGAGGAAAGCGCGATCAGCAAGCTCTCCAAGCTGGTCACGCGCCAATCTGTCGCGATTCTAAAAGATGTTGTGCGGACTGCAACGTCAGACACGCGCGTTATGGCAGCAACTGCCCTGATCGATATGGAAGACAAGATCACCCGCAGGATTGAAGCCCTGAGTGCCGCGCTCGAAAAGAACGGCAGCGACAAAAACAAGAGGCTACAACTCGCCAGAACCTATGATCTTTACTGCTACTTAGGTGTTCTGGACGAAGATATCCGCACTCATTACAACAAGTTGGCGATAACAGAATATCGGTCGTTTCTGATTGCGAGTCCCAAGCACCCGGAGGCGATTTTCGAATATGGCCGGGCCTTGCTGTCCTCAGGTGACACTGAAAAAGCGACTCGCGTTCTTGGCAGCGCCGTCAGCCTGGCGCCCGAAAATCCGTCTGCACATGTTTGGCTGGCTGAGGCACATTATGAATCCGGAGACTACAGCAGCGTGGTCGCGGTCTGTCGAAGAGTGAGCTCATTTGCCAATCTGCCTGAGGCGCTGCGCCCGGTGGTAAACTGGTGGGCCGAGCCGGAAGAGCAATCCCCGCAAGAACCACCGCCGGACGATATTGAGGCAATTTAACAACATTCTGAGGGGCAGGGATTCACATCTCAGAGCGTCGCCCGATAAACAACTAGGCGCAGCACCAATGGCAGTGGCCCACAAACCGAGACGAATCAGTGGTTTCTCCGGATCAAAATAGTATTACGGTACAGTCGTTAGTCGAGAAAGAGGGTGTGCCCCAAATCGATCTCAATGAAATTGGGGACATCGATCCTGAAGTCATCGACGTGATTCCGGAGGACCTGGCTGTCAAGTACAAGGCCATCCCCTTCCGTATCGAGCAAGACTCGATTCACATCTCGATCACTAATCCATTCGATCTGCGTGCTCAGGAAATTCTCAGGGCTCAGACGGCACTTCAGATCCAATTCTATTATTCGCCCGAAGCCCACATCGAGGAATGGCTAGACAAACTCTTTCTTCGCGATGACCTTTCAGAAGACAACGAGTTGTCTGAAGCAGGTGACCTCAAGGATGGCGAATCAACGACCGTGAACATAGATTCATCAGATGGCGGCAAGACAGACATCCCAACTGTTCGCGAGGTAAACAGCATTCTTCTCAACGCGATTCAAGAGCGTGCCAGCGACATCCACATCGAGGCAGAAGAAAGACGGCTTGCAATTCGGTTCCGGGTTGACGGCGTGCTACGTGAAGTGAAAACCGCGCCGAAAAGCGAACACGCAGGAATCGTTTCCAGAATCAAAATCATCAGTGATCTTGATATTGCGGAGCGGCGGGTCCCTCAGGATGGGCGCAGCAAATTGAACGTCTTCGGGCGCACTGTCGATTTGCGTGTCTCAACTCTACCGACCATCCACGGCGAAAAAGTCGTCATGCGAATTTTGGATAAAGAGATGCATTCGCTCAATGTGGCGGATTTGGGTCTCGAACCAGAACTACAGGAAGATTTCACAACCAGCCTGAAAGAACCACACGGGATGATTCTGGTGACTGGCCCAACAGGCAGCGGCAAAACAACGACCCTGTATTCTGCGCTGAGCTTTGTCAATATCCGTGACCGCAACATCATTACCCTCGAAGACCCAGTTGAGTATCAGTTGCGTGGTGTCAATCAAGTTCAGGTCCGGCCGGAGATAGGGCTGTCTTTTTCAGTCGGGCTCAGGGCGATCTTGCGCCAGGACCCGGATATCATCATGGTTGGAGAAATCAGAGATCTCGACACCGCGGAAATCGCAATGCGGTCATCGTTGACCGGACACCTGGTTTTTAGCACGCTGCACACGAACAATAGTCTTGCAACCGTCATGCGGTTGATAGACATGGGCATCGACCGCTACCTCATTACCGCCTCTGTCCACCTGATTGTGGCGCAGCGGCTGGTTCGCCGCATCTGCTTTCACTGCTCCGAGCAAGTGGAGATTGACGATGCACTGTTTGAACAACTCAGCAGCGGAGGGCACACTCTCAAGACGCGCACCACCCGCAAAGGGCGTGGTTGTCTGCATTGCAGCGGCACGGGGTACAAGGGCCGATTGGCGATTTTCGAATTCCTGAAAATGGGTGCAGAACTCAGAAGCATGATCATCGACAACGCGAGTATGGAAGAGATCACACAAAAAACACAGGCGCTCAATATGGAAACCCTCATGGACAATGGTTTGAGGAAGGTGCAGGTTGGTGTGACAACCATTGATGAAATACTGCGCGTAACCAGTGATGCGTTTTAACTGACATGGCCGGCATCGTGGAAGAAAAGAAGATTACAATCACCAAGGGACCACGGCTGAACGCTCTGGGGGCACAAGAGAAACCGTCCGGTCTTGACATGCATGACATCCTGAAAGCGCTCAAGGAGAAGGACAGAAGCCAGCAGAAAGACGCGGGTGGTGACCGCTCCGTACGCAGGAAGAAGATCAAGCTGGACGAACTCCTGATGTTTACCGACCAACTCGCTGTGTTGCTTGAGGCCGGAGTTCCGCTGCTGTCCGCGCTGGCTATTCTCACCGACCAGACCCAGAATCCAAGGCTACGTGAGATCATCGCCGACATACAACACATCATAAATGGCGGGGGAACTCTCACATCTGCTCTGTCACTGTATCCGGAGACTTTCACAGACTTCTATGTTGCGATGGTTCGGGCAGCTGAAAAAAGCGGCCACATGGTGGAAGTGCTCACCATGATATCCGTCTACCTCAAAAAAGAAAGCGACACCGCCAAGAAACTCAAGTCCGCCATCGCTTACCCGCGCTTTGTGGGCATTTTTTTCATGGTGTTGTTGGTTGGCATTCTCCTGTTCCTGGTCCCCAGCTTCAAAAAGACTTTTGAGAGCCTGGGCAGCGAGCTTCCAGGACCAACATTGCTTTTATTGAACTTCAGTCAGTTCATAGTCGACCATCTTGTCATTGAGTCTATCATTCTCGGGACGTTCACCGCGTCGCTCATGCACCTTAAGAAAACATTGTTGGGCAAGATGATTTTTGATAAGCTCAGACTCAAAACGCCATTTTTTGGTGACCTGACGATTAAAACCTCCTTGTCGCGTTTCTGCAGAACCCTGGCAATCTCATTAAAAAGCAGTGTTCCCATCGTTACCGCGTTGGAAATTGCCAAAGACACGGCAGAAAACCTGTACATTCGAACGGCCATCACGAATGTGCAGCAGGGCGTTCTTGGCGGGGCAATGCTACATGTGTGCCTGGCGACGGAACGTATTTTTCCTACGATGGTCGTCAAGATGATCGCCACCGGTGAAGAATCCGGGGCGCTCGAAAAAATGCTAAATAATATCGCGGACATGTACGATACAGAGATTGACGCGAAAATTGCAGGGCTGTCTTCGGTCATTGAGCCGATACTTATGGTCGGGCTGGGCATCATCGCTTTGGTCGTGATAATCGCCCTGTACCTGCCGATTTTTAACATCGGTAACTTGAACTTCTAACAAAGAAGTAATAATAAATTAACTAAAGGAGTAATGCGATGAAAAACGCACGAAACCAAAAAGGTTTCACCCTGGTGGAGCTTATGATCACCGTCGTCATTGTGGGTGTCCTGGCCTCTGTCGCTATCCCCCTCTATCAGGCAAATGTCAAACGAGCTAAAGGCTCGGAGGCGGAAGCTGCGCTTGGCACAATCCGCACAGCATTGCGTGTGTACTATGCGGAGAATGCCACCTATCCAAAGGAGAAAAACTACAAGGCTGTAACCGCGCTCAAGCTCAGAGGTATTGACATAGACCCGGAAGATCTCGTTGGCAAGTACTTCCCGTCCAGTGCCTACAAATACAAGTCAAAGGATGGCAAGAAGTACACAATTCAAGCCACAGGCGCCGGCGCTTCCAAAGGCATCAATCGCCAAATCGACGAAACCGGCAACTTGAGCGATTTCTAAGTGCGCTTTGTTCAATGGCGCCTGCGTCAACATATCATGTGCACACGTAAGTGAATCCCTTCACCAAAAAGCTGCGCGTCGGCATCGATGTCGGGACGTCCAGCATTAAGTGTATTGGCTGGCATGAGCATCAGGGCTGCCCGAAATATTGCTTTTCGGAGCAGCTCACCATGCCACCTGACTCGGGATCGCCGGTCAACAGCGATATTCCGAATCAGGTCCGGGTTGATGCTCTGCGAGAGCTTGCAACCAGGCACCCAATCTCACACGCCGCCATCACGACGACAATCGCCGCCAACGCAACGACTTTGCGTTGCATAAAAATCGAGCAACCGGCTGACGATGCAGATCTGCTTAGTGTAATCGAGCGTGAGCTGACCGACGAAAATGATGAACCCAATGGACAGATGCAGATTCGGTGTCAGGAACTGGAACTCGAAGACGAGGACGATGGACAAGTCTCACTCGTGGCCTGCTCGGTTCCGGAGGAGGAACTCGCCCGCAAGAAGAAACTTTTTGAAGCCGCGGAGCTTAGCATCGAGGGAATGGAAGTTGATGCACTCGGTCTATATAACATGCTTACATCATTTGGTTGGTCTGAGAATGGCGAAGCCACGGGTCTGGTCCATATTGGCTCGCAGCACACACTGTGCATCCTGACGCAACCGGGAACCGTGCCGTTCTTTAATGTGATAGAGGTCGCGGGCAGCTTTCTCACCGAGCGGATCATGTTCGAGCACCAGATGGATGTTGGAGTCGCCGAGAAATTCAAGCGAAAGATGTTCAAACCGCAGTGGATGCGCCATCCGGCGTTTAAGGCATCGCAACTGCAGATCTCCTTCGATGAGTTCACGGACCACCTGGCCAAAGAACTTAAGGGCAACTTCTTACACTACCAGGCCACACAAGGGACCAAACCGGTGCAAAGGGTCTACCTGACGGGTGGCGGGGCTCGGCTTGATTCCCTGGTGCAGACCCTGGAAGAAAAGCTGAGTACAGAGATCAAGCCATGGGACCCCTTCGACGATCTGGCGGACTCGCCGGCAAACACATCCGATTCGATAGCCCTCAGCGCCGGCCTTCACTTCGCTCTGGCGTTTGGCGTGACTCAGGGTAGAGGCGGCTCATGATCAAGATAAACTTCATAGAAGAAGAGATTCGCGACAAAAGACATGCGCAGATTCGCCGTTACGCCATCATCGCGTATAGCGTGATTTGGGCAGTCGTGTGTGGCACTCTTATGCTACAGTATGAAGGAAATCTGGCTGTCACACGAAAGCACGAAGCAAGGTTCTCCGAGTTAAAATCTGAGATTGATGCCTCCTACCCGCACTTTCGTCGGGCCTACGGCCTGTACCAGAAAAGCAACGAGGTGAAACAGAATCTTGAAGGACTGTACGAACACGCTTTCGAACCGCGATTCGTGCTGACTGCGCTCATGCGCCTGGCAGCAACCACGCCTGGGAGAGTCTGGTTGTCGTCGGTAGAACTCACCACGCAAACAAAGCCGGACGACGACGAACCTAACCGCAACATGCTGATTCGAGGCAATCTTCTTTTTGAAGCAACGGACAAACAAGAGGGACGTCTTGAGAGCCTTCGGAGCGCCATTCAGGCTCATCCGCCATTTTCGCAGGCAAACATCGCAATCAACCTAGAAGAAATGCAGGTCGCGAAGTATGAAGCCAGCTACTATCACACCTTCGAGTTGCTGCTGCATTGGTCAAAGTCAATTCTGTAAACCGCAATTGGCGGGCCCGGGCGTCCGCACCTTACGGCAGAAAGCATCACAAGAACAAGGCGCGACAATCATCGAGGTGATGATCGCGGTGGCGCTATTTCTAATTATCATGGTAGGCGGCATGAATTTCTTTGCGCTACCACGCGGTGAACTCGCGAGGCAAAAACAGCAACGGCTCGCCGTTATCATCGCCGCTGAACGTCTGGAGAGACTCAAAGCACTGGGCTACGACGAACTCACCAAGGCCTACAGCGAAACAGCGACTGCAGTCACGCTCGGAGCATTGACCGCACAGCGCACGACTACCATCACCGAGATCGACGACGCAGCCGATGGACTGGCGGGCAGCGACTCAGACGCCGAAACAACTGACTACAAGCAAGTGGATATTGAAGTCGCATGGACTTCGACCAGACGGCGTCAGATCGCTCTGAGCACGAGAATCTCAAAAATCCTTTACGGCTCAGTTGTCGCGAACCAGTCGTCAGGCTGGGGACGGACATGGGGATTCGCGATGCAGGCTGAGAAAGGTCCAGGCTATTTGACGAATTCCCATATTTTTTTGACTGATTCTCCGAGGACGTTTCTCATCGAAAGGACTCACCAGACGCCGTGAAAAGCAAGCAACACAAACTGCCAGCCCGGCACTTGAGAACAGATGGGTTCACGCTGGTCGAGACCGCTATTTCCCTGGTGGCCAGCGCCATCGTGCTTATTGGTATCGCTGTTCTGCTCTCAATTTCTCAGAAACAACTGACCAGCGCCCGCGCCGAGGTACGACTGCAGCAGGATATGTCTCTGCTGGGCCAAACCCTGGCGAATCGTGTGCGCGGCAGTGTGCAGAGCAAACAGAAAGTCTATGCAGACTATGCGAGCTACCGAAAGGACGAAGCGAGCCGGCCCACCGGAAGTTGCCTGAAACTCTATGATTTGAACAATAGCTCTGTTTTGATTTACCAGGATAGCAGTGACCTTAAAATCGTAAACAAAGACGCCAGCACGACCAATCTATTGCAAGGAATCGTCAGCACTCTAACATTCGTTGATTCCGCAAAATCGATCCACACGAACGTGACACTGGCCAAGGAACAATGGAGTATCACGGCCGCTTTTACCGACGCGTTCAGGAATTTCTCCCCAACCACCGCAAAGACAAACAACTGGCCGTATGCCATTTTTTCAAACGACAAAATAGACTTCAGTTCTGGCACCGGAACGATCACCGGTAAGGTACACGGGAATTCCAAGGTGAAGCTAGGCAGCCATGTACTCGATGGAGCAATCACCGCTGGCCCACCGGATATCACGCCGCCAGCCATCGACTGGAAATTTTTTTCTGATCTTGCGAAACAAGAGGGCCAAAGAGTCCGCACGAAAACCTTCAAAGCAGGCAAGAGCTACAGTGGCGTTTGGTATTGCTCGAAAAGAGCTACCATCGAATCCAACGTTACGATCAATGGCACACTCATCGTACGGGGCGCCTGCAAAATTCGTGGCGACCGCATCGTCATTAAGGCGACTTCCCCGAGCTATCCCGCTCTGGTGGCAAGGAAAGAACTCAAGATTAGCTATAACGATATTCAAATCACCGGCTTTGTCAGTTGCACCGAGGAACTGGAGCTTGAAGGCGATAACCTGACTCTCACAGGCGCAATGATTTCTACCGCAGAAGATATTGAGTCAGAGGGCACCAACACATCGATTACCTTCGACTCCGCCTATATTCACTACCTGCAAGGCGTAGATTTCAACTAACGGCGCATTCCGGATATGAGAAAATGCGAACATATCGCGAGATCTTAAAACCTGGCCGGGGCGAAGGCGGCTACATTCTGGGCATGGTCATGATCTACTTCATTGTGTTCACGCTAATCGGATTCTCGCTCCTCAAGATGGGGGGTCTTGAACGGCTGGCAGCATCGTCTTCCTACCACAAAACGAGAGCATTTTATCACGCCGAGGGCGGCATCCATCGTAGTCTCTGGCTGGCAAACAAAGTTTCGAGGACCGCAGCCAGCTACTCAGACAGCACGGTGACCGTGGTCTTCGATTCCGTCAATCTTGAGATCAAAGCAACAGGCTTGTCGGCTCAAAAGAAAGACCTAATCAAAGTGACTCTTACAAAGTCAGGTGGCCGGTACAATATCGCAGCGTGGGAAGAACTGTGAAATGACACCTTCGTAATCTTACCGCCTGAACCTATGGTTGAGCAATAACGCGACGATAATAAGGGTGATTCGCCTCATGATCTGAAATGCAACATGCAACTAAAAAACGAAATCTATATAGCGATCGGGGCAAGGCGCGTTGCTATAGCCTTAGTGGCTCTATTCTTGGGGAGCGGTGGACTCTATTTCGCGCTCATTTGGCCGCAACAGAAACACGTCCAGGAATTGCAGACGAATATCGAGGAAATCTCAGAGACCTACATTGAGCTGAAATCGACCGATTTGACCAGCGTATTGGCATCATTGACATCTGAATTAGACTACCTGGAGACTAAAAGCCAACGAATCTTTTCGAGGGTTCTATCAACTGATGAAATCCCGTCTCTGATATCGCGGCTGGAAAACGAGGCTGAGCACGCCGGGTTGAAGGCAAGCAGCACCCTTGAGAAGCAGCAAGCGGAAGATGATGAGGAGGAAGAAGAAGAAGAGTCAGCACGGTTTATAGGAATCCACCTGCGGGTTGCCGGTTCATTTCCGCAGATCGTGACATTCTTGAAGGCGGTGAACGGCTGGCAGGACAGCGTGCTGCTCAAAGACTTCAGTATCCGGAGAATCGGAATGAAAACGAACCAACTAACCGGCAGTTTTCGGTTTATCTCAATTATTGATAACACCTAGCTCCAGAGCCAGTGAAGAAAAGAACCATAATTACAGCAGTCAGCGTGGCGTGCATTCTGGCAATCGGTATCGCCCTGCGGTCATCGGGGCTCGATACCGAAGCCTGGGCGCTGAAAGACAACGAATCGATGGTCACCTACCACGAGTTCTTGAAAAAATTCAGGAAACACGAATTTGTGCCGGCTATTGGCTCCTCCGAGGAAATAGAGAATGAGCATTCTATGCAACCGGACCCTTTCGTGCTGCCACAGGCTAGACCTAAAACGCCTCCTGTGAGGCCTGTCGTGAAGAGTCCCAACAGAAAAACCAAGGTACCCAAGATCTCACTCAACCTGACCGGGATACTCTGGGATGCCAATTCACCCTATGCTGTCATCGGAGATGAAATAGTGAGTCCGGGCAGCAGAATAGGAGCCTACACGGTGCGAGAAATCTCTCGCGATCATGTCGTGTTGGCCACCAGTACGAAACAGATTGTGCTGAAAATGCCAGAGGGATTGTAGACAGCAATGCCATCTTTCCATAATTTATTTCTTCTGACGGTCATGCTAACCACGACGATTGGATGGCATGGTGATGCCAACGGTCAGCACAAACAAACACCGACAGAATCCGCCCGCCTGGAGCCATTGGCGCAGGGTGGCAGCGTGACGATTGACCTCAATCTGAAGAATATCTCGTTGAAAAATACGCTACAAATGCTGTGTAACCGAATTGGCAAAAACCTTCTGCTCGACCCGGAAGTGAATGAGCGCCTGCTAAACATGGTCCTGACCGAGATCACAGTACATGATGCTTTCAACGCGATTCTGCACGCAAACGGGTTGACCCACAAGCAGTTGCAAGGCAATGTGTACTATGTTGCGCCGTGGCGCAAACTCGGAAAACAAATCACCGTGCGCCATCTCAACTGCAAATACGCCGATGCGGAAGAAATCGCAGGCCTGCTGGCAACCATGGTGAGCACCGAGGGCGGCGCGGTGCTCGCAGACAAACGCACGAACACACTCATCATCAAAGAAAGTCCTGAGATATTCTTGATGATGGAGTCCCTGCTGCAAACGCTGGACAAGCCGACTCAGCAGGTATACATCCAGGCGGAAATCATGGAAGTTTCGTCTACCGACGGCAATGAATTTGGCATCGAATGGCTTTGGAAAACCGCCAACTACAAATCGATTGATGGGGAAATCGGCACCAACTTCGGACTAGGCGGTACAGCCACAGTCGAGGCGGAGACTGAAGCTGAAGCCGCTGCCACTGCCGCTGCATCTATTCCAAGACCCACCGGACAGGGCATCGGAATCGGCATTTTGAACACCAATGTGCAGGCGGTGATTCATGCTTTGCGAGAAGTGAATCATGTCAACCTGCTCTCGCGCCCGCGTATAGTGACGTTGGACAATCAGGAGTCCACGATTGAGGTCGGTGACCAAATCCCTTTCAAAACCCTGAACGAATTTGGAGTCACCTCATTCGAGTTCAAAGACGCGACCGTGCAACTGCTGGTGAAGCCGCATATCATCGATTCAGAGTATATCCTGTTGGACGTCTCTCCAAAAGCGGATTTCCAAAACGGATTTACGCCTGACGGCACGCCCATCATTTCAACCCGAAAGGCCTCGACCAACGTAAAGGTGAAAAATGGGCAAACCATTGTAATTGGCGGGCTAATTAGGGATTCTGTCATCAAGAGCGAAAGCAAAATACCTGTGCTTGGCAGCATCCCAATACTGGGTCACTTGTTCAAGAGTACAATCTCCACCAAAACCAAGACCGAACTCATCGTCTTCATTACTCCTGTCATCCTTGGAGAAGACACGGAGAATGATGCCTTTGAGCAAGATTTTGAACTTCGCAATAAACTGAACAAAGAATTCTAAACTCGAGAATTCCATGCAGGACTCAAAGATATCCATTCTGGTTGCTGACGACGATCGTGACATTCTCAATTATTTCCGAGCAATGCTCAAATCCCCTAACATTGAGCTAACCGTCGTTCCAAGCGGCGAGCGTGCCCTGGAGCAGGCTCGCAGCAACCAATACCAAATTGCGTTTATCGATGTGTACATGCCCGGCCTGACGGGAATTGAAACACTGATCGCATGGAAAAAAATTCAGAGCGCAACACAAGTGGTTATCATATCATCCTACAGTGACGCCGAACTGGTCCAAAAGGCTATTGCAAGCGGCGCCTTCACCTACATCTTCAAACCGCTGAACAAGATGGACATCTACTCCGTCACGGCGCAATGCCTGAAGAATGCAGGGATTGACTCACCGCTATCGCTCTAGGAGTTGCCTGAAAAATGACCACCAAAAGCGATGTTTGTTTAATTCTGGAAGGCACGTACCCGTACGTCACCGGTGGGGTTGCCGAGTGGGTCCACCAACTCATCACAGGTCTGCCGGAAACGACATTTGCCCTGGCGGTGATTCTGCCGAATGAAGACACCAGCCACCAGCGCAAATACGAACTTCCAGAAAACGTTAAAGAGATTCAGCACATCTATCTGCATGACTTCGATTTGCCGCAATCCCACAAGGGGAATCTGCCCTCAGACGCCTGGCAGACCACCGCAGACTTTCACAAATGCCCGATGTCGACGGAGAAACTCGGGAACTTTGAAAGCATCTACAGCGCCTTCTTCGATAGCGCCACACGGACGATTTCACCGGCAGACATTCTCAACACAGAGCCCGCGTGGAACCTCCTGAAAGAACTCTACACAGAGAAGGCTGATGATGAATCGTTTATCGACTATTTCTGGACTTGCCGCTTCATGCATCTGCCGATCTTTCGTATTCTGTCAACGCCATTGCCACAGGCTGCTCTCTATCACTCTCTCTCCACGGGCTATGCCGGTTTGCTGGGGGTTGTGGGCAAACTGAAATACAAACGGCCGCTCCTTCTGACCGAACACGGCATCTACACCCGCGAACGCCGTCTTGAAATCAGCCGTGTGGATTGGATTCACGAGAGGGATGACAACCAGCTTAAGGTCAGGCGTTCCCAAAGCCGGTTCAAAGACCTGTGGAATCAGATGTTCGGAACGCTGAGCCGGCTTTGTTACGAATACAGCGATGGCATCATAACTCTGTTCCGCGGCAATCAGCTCCATCAAATCGAGGAAGGGGCGCCGCGTGACCGATTGGCCATTATTCCGAACGCCATCGATGTCGGGGAATTCAGGCGTTTGGCGTTACCCGAGCCGAAGGAGTCCGGGCAACTCGCCATCGGCATCATGGCCCGCGTGGTGCACATCAAGGACATCAAAACCTTCATCCGGGCCTGCAAGAGTGTTGCATCGTCGGTGCAGAACCTCAAGGTTTACATCATGGGATCAACAGACGGGGAACCGACCTATTACGAGGAATGTCTGAGTCTTTCCAACTTTCTTGGTCTTCAACAAGTCATCGAATTCACCGGCCAGGTGGACGTGAAAGAATACTACCCCAAGCTGGACGTCCTGGTGCTCACCAGCATCAGCGAAGCCCAGCCGCTGGTGATTCTCGAAGCCAACAGCCTGGGCATCCCGGTGGTAGCGACAGACGTCGGCGCCTGCCGGGAGATGCTCTATGGTAGCAGCAATGAAGACGTGGCGCTCGGCAGAAGCGGCATCATCGCCGGCATTACCAATTCTGACGAAATAGCACAGGCAATTCTCAAACTGTGGCGGTCAAAAGACTTGCGCGATGAAATGGGTGCGGTCGGCAAGCAGCGAGTCTCCAGGTACTACAATCGTCCCGACCTGCTTTCAAAATATAAGCGGCTTTATGACCATTTCGCCGCGGCCGACGACAGTCCAACAGATGGAGTAGCCAGTCAATGGCAGGAATCGGCTTTGAGCTAAAAAAAATATTCGAACGCGACTCGTACTTCGACACCTTCAAGGGCGTCTTCTACTCGGCCTCGATAGCCGGAGGACCGATTTTCTTCTCCGTTTTGTGCCTGGCGATGCTCGGAGTTTTGTCCACAGGTTTTCTGCCGCGCAAGGAGATGGAGATTTTTCTGGTCACCCTGGTTTACATCTTCGCCTTTTCCCTGGTTTCCACCGGCCTCGGACAATTAGTCATTACTCGTTACCTGTCCGACCTGCTTTACGAAAGCAAACCGGAGAAAATCCTGCCGACGCTCACTACGGTTCTCGGCGTCACGGTTGCGGTTCAGCTAATCATCGGCCTGCCATTCGCCCTGACATGGCAGTTCAATCTGTTCTACCGACTGACGGCATTGGCCCTGTTTGTCGTCATAGGGTGCATCTGGCAACTCATGATCTTCCTGAGCGCGGTCAAGAACTACCGGCTTGTGCTATGGGCATTCGTCGCCGGCTTGTCTACCAGTTTTGTGCTGGCTATCGTGCTCGGCAAACGGTTCGGACTGCCAGGTTTCATGCACGGCTACGCAATCGGTCAGTTCATGCTGCTTTTCATTTTGCTTTCCAGGGTGTTCATCGAATTCAGAAGCGAAACAAGCCCGGGGCTGGAAATCTTCCAACACGTCAAACGGATGCCACGACTGGTGCTAATCGGCTTCTGTTACAACCTGGGAATTTGGGTAGATAAGATCATTTTCTGGTTTAGCCCGCACGGCGAGCAGATTGAGTCTTTTTTATATGCGCAGCGGGAGTATGACACCGCAACTTTTTTTGCTTACCTGACCGTGATCCCGGCCTACACCTACTTTCTTGTGCACGCTGAGACGAACTTCTACGCGCGGTTTCGAACCTTTTTCGACTCCATTCTGAAGAAGGACACGCTGAAACTGATAGAATTGAACAAAACAGGCATGGCCCGGTCGGTTCGAGTGAGTCTTTTGGGCCTGCTGAAATTGCAAGGCACGGTGACGCTGGTATGTTTGCTCTTCTCAGATGAACTCGCGGCGTTCTTCCAGCTCCCTGCCATCACCGCCATTATCCTTGAGAAGGCATTGCTCGGCGTACTAATGCAAATGATGCTATTGACGGTGATGATCTTCATGATGTACTTCGATATCAAACGACAACTGGTGATTGTGTCCTTGACTTTTCTGCTGACCAACGTCGCTTTCACGCTTATCACTATTCCGCTGGGTTACGTCTATTTCGGATACGGCTATGTGGCTTCTTGCCTGACGGCCTTGCTGACAGGCTATTTCATGCTCAACCGCCATCTCACGCAATTGGAATACAGGACATTCGTCTATCAGCCAATAACCGCCTAGTGTCACGATTTCTAGTTTCCAGAACAAAACTCTGACAGGGTTTCGACCCTTTTTCTATGTCTGAAACGGTTAACATCAAACCCTGCCAGGGTTCGCTTATTTGGAAATCATCACACTAGCCAACCGTGCCGAGGGGCAACACGTGGGGGATTCCCAATTTTGGACAGGTTAGTAATCTTGGGGAGCGGGAGAAAAAAATAGGGGCGCTTTCTGCGCCCCTATAAGAAATCGAACTACGAAGCGCCAACTCCTTCTGGCGCGTGACATCCATGTCTCTTCGATCGCTCGATTCCACGTTCCTGTTGGACCGGTGAATCGCGTTGTGAGAATCTCAATTCACATTCTCGAACGCTTCCTTGTACTCCATGGGGAAGTAGTTGCCCTGATGGTGAACGTGCCTTGTCTCGTTGTGTGTTGTACATTCACCGGTCCGCCAGTTTTCACGCAGCTCGTAGCCACAATCCATGTGCGAGCATCTGAATATGATCCAATCGCCATTTCGAAACGACTCACATTGGTGTACCTCGATATTTGGATCAGAGGCGTCAAAGGGTCGCTCGAAATCATCGAACTCTCTGTGCTTGCGTTTCTTGCCGTCCATGTTCCACTCCTGGCAACAGGTTGAAAGTCATCAACTAGTCCACGCCACTTTCCGATGACGTGGAGCCATCATAACTCCAAAGAAGAAAAGCAGAAACCTTAGAACTAATCATGATGCGCGCAGGCCTTATCTAACGCGCGCGGTGCTTTGAGTCAGCGTGACGAGTGACGACCTCGCCGGTCTTTTGGTTCAATCTCTTCTCGTAGTTCTTGCATGTCGTACAATAGAAAATCACCCAATCTCCGTCCAGCCTCTGTTTGCACTCATGATGAAAAACGCGCTTGTTCCGATTAGCAACCATGATATCAACCTTGATTATGATAATTAGGCCACCCTGTCTCCGTCGCGATGTGCACTTTAGCAAAATGCGGACCACTTTCAGAAAAGCACCTCGCTCCTGCCGTGCAAGACGATTCAACAATTTATTTCTATTGATCTTATAGTGGACCATTTTTCCCTGTCAGCACAAGCAGCGTAGGTCAATGCATCAACGCCTGATGCAATATGGATGAAAACAAGCCATTCACCGAGATTTTCGACAGAAAAATATCCGGATATATGGTCGATTTTCTACCACATCTCAAGGAATAACCCCACGTTGCGTGCAGAGCCAACGCAGGAAGACGAGCACCTGCACAAAGCAAGAAAACCCAACATTCGCCGACTTTTCGCAACATTAGTTTTTTCTTGACAATAGGAGGGCTTATTGCTATATTTTGCGCAACTTATTTTAAGAATCCGTAACATCATTTCCATATCACGCAGTAAAATTCCCCAAAACACCATCTGAACCACGCACGACGGTAGCGAAACAGAGATTTGACCTGGATTACATGGGATGGTAAATGCTTCTAAATGTTGCGCGCACGGTTCCTTTCTACAGCACGTTTTGACCACCTCGCTCATCATCTTTTTCATCGCCATTCAGGGACCGAGCATTTGCGCACAAGACAAAAGCAGCAGTCGCATCGAACGGTTGCGCGGCGGGACGATCGGAATGAACATGAAATGGTCGGGAGAAGCCTTTTCCTCCGGCCTGGGCTCACGTGCTGATGCTATGGGGGGAAGCATCAGCACCCTTTTCCCCGACGCGGAATCGATAGCATCCAACCCCGCAGGACTGGGTTTTGCAAGGGGATTCTACGTGATCCTGGACTGGTCACCGCCGGTCAGGATTGACCCGGCGATCGCAGCAAAACCGTTTGGCATTGGCAACCTGGAAGATAGAGTCAACGACTCGCTACGCAACAGCGCTCGGGACAATTCGCCAAATGGCGTTCTTGAGCCGGGAATCGTTGAGGACGCCACAGTCAACAGTGAGTTGGACATGCGCGGCGGGCTCAAGGGCGCGGCCGTTTTGTACGGACACCCGCTGTTTTCCCTGGCCGCATCTTTCTACCAGCCTTTTCGGTTCGAAACCCAGCTCAGCATGTCCGGGATGGAATTTCTGGCGGCGTCACTGAACGACAGTGGTGACGAAACCCAGCGAATTTTTGGAACGGTCAATGGCAATCTCAATGTAAACCTGAATATTGAGAATTCAAGTGTTGCGATTGCCACCCGGCTGTTTCCAAAGCTTGCCGTGGGCATGGCGTTTGACAATCTGAATGGCGAGCTGAACTTCGAGGGAACATTTCTGCCGGAAGGGATTATCAGAAGTGCAGGCGGCGACTCGCGCGCTTTCAACGACCCCGCCCGAGTGCAATACGACAGCCTGTTTGCCAACATCCGCGGTGATTGGGAAGGCAGCGCCCGGCGCGTGAGGTGGGGCGTCGGCTACCACCCGAACCGGCACATCAGCCTCGACGCGACGGTGGTCATGCCATTTTCCATGAACCTGACCGGGCCGTTCTCGATGATTCACAACAACATCCGTGCGCTCAACCTCGATGCCGGTGAAGACGAAGAAGTCTTCGATGTGGATATTCTCGTGGAAGACAACCTGACCCGAACAGACAAGAGAGTGACGCAGACGCCAGGCATGGAGTTGGAATCTCCCGGACTGATTACGGCCGGCTTCTCGGCGAAATGGCAAAACTATGTTGCCTCCGCTGTCTTAACGAGGTATTTCGACAATCTTGGCTATCGCTTCAATTACGAGCAGTTCGACAGCTTGGGGGTTCGAACGACCTCGGGTAAAGTGCACCAGGGGATCAAGTTGGGCAGCGCCTTTCGCTTCGGAATCGGCGTAAAACAGCTCATTCTGGGCGGTGGCGTTCTTTTTGGTGAGTCATTCAAGACCACTCTGAAAAATAACGAAGTCCCGGAAATCTCCAAACCCGGAGACATCTTGCTGCCTTTCTTTTCTTTAGGAGGAGGCTTCAAGATGAGTTCGCATTTCAGATTTGACTACGTAGTGAGTCTGTACAGCTCATCCTTTTTCAGATTCTCAACCAGTTACCATCTGAAGCCGAAGCAGAAATGGCGGAGCCGAAAAGCCCGACGAAGGAAGTAAGATGACAAAGGTGCTCGAACACGAAATCAGTTGCGCGTTGCGCTAAATCAAACAACGAAGTGCGTGATTCTCTTGCCAACTATTGAGATTTCGCACAACAACATACACGATCGCTATCATTTTCATGAACCCTTCCAAACGGCTCCCGGCGGCACGGACTCAACCGGGGAAATCCAGACTGCCGATGCTGGTGGGCCTACTGCTTTTCATGTACGCAGGACATCTGTCGGGCCAATCGGCCAAAAGGCTCAACCACTTTCGACTTGAACCACCGGCTATTAATGACGGTTTGCTCGCAAGCCCGGCTAATCGCGACGCCGACATCGTACTGACCAAGGTGCCCGGCGGCATGTTGCTGGACGGCGATCCGGAAGATGAGGAGCTCATCGAGTGGCAGGAGAAAATTTCCTGCGTTCTGAGGTTCGACACCAAACCCGGCAACCGCGACCTTGCGGACAATTATCCGGACACCGCCGAAGCCCAAGGTAAGGGCTCACTCTCGCTAAATCCGTTCAACGAAGGGATGCGCACGGGATTCTACTATTGTATCCTGGTGTCCGAAGAAGATTCATCCAGGACCTCGGTCGAATTTAAAGTCATTGTTGAAGCCAACGCGGCGCCGCGTACACTCAGTCCGCGTGGCGCCATCAGTCTGCAGCAGGGAGCACCCCTGTTTGAGTGGGATCCCGTTGCGGGCGTCCCCTACTATCTTGTGTTTGTCTCCGAAGGCGCCATCCGCATCGAGCGAGACGAAAACGACGAAGTCTCGGGGCTGGCCGGGCTCAACCTGACCTGGCAGGTCATTACATCTGAATCATTCTTGAAATTCGGTGAACCAGACCCAGTTGGCAATTTTGCAAACGCCTATATTCCGCCGCTGCTCGAGGGCATCAACTACAATTGGATCGTGCTAAACAGCTATGGCCCGAACCCCGATTTCGTCTCGACAAAAATCGCGCCCGTGGCGCCCTCCGCGTTCACGGTGACGCGCCAGACTTTAGCAGAGGCTCCAAGCCTGATCGCGCCAGCGACCAACGATTCAATTTCAGGCGATGAGATTGAGTTCTCCTGGAACCCTGTGGCCGGGGCACTACGCTATCGTTTGTTCTTGTATCAGACAGGTGAGTTCGCAGGAAATACTATCAAGTTTACCATGTGGAGCCGGATTACCCACGAAACCCGGGTCCATCTAAAGACAAAAGGACTGCTCGTCACAACGGATTTCAGTTGGCGTGTCCTCGCTGAGCGCGATGACCAGGTCTCGCACAGCGAGCTGCGGCCCTTCCGCTTTAATGGCGACGCCGGTTGGGCGAAGTTCATCGCCACTTCCGAAGAGGGAGCACTTGGCCGAGTTAGGATTGCAGTTCGAAACCAGGCCGAGGTAGCGGCTCTACTGCCGGCGCAAACTGACACGCTCGGCTTGGCAAAGGTCGCGCTGCCCGTCGGTGACTACTCCTACGTTCCGGCGCGGACGGGTTTTGAGACCGCCCAAAGGGGGGAGTTCACAATTGCGGATAACGACACGCAAGATGTCAAATTCACGCTACTCCGTGGCAACAACACCATCTCCGGAAGAGTGCTAACGACAGATGGCGACGGCTTGTTTGCTGCAGTCGCCGAGATCACGTCGTCAAACTCCCCGGAATCGGTCAACACCGACGAGAATGGGTATTTTACGTTTGCCGTGGCGGATGGGAATTACTCGCTTCGCATCAGAAAAGTGGGCTATGTTGCGTCGCAGCCGATGTCGTTGCCCCTCTCTCCCGGAGAGACCCTGGACATCGGCGAAGTGGTGCTTCGGGCCGCGACCAATTCAGTAAGCGGCCAGGTCAGCTTTTCAGCCGACAGCAGGCCGCTGCAAGGGACTGTTGTGCGCGCGCAAGGGCTGGATCTGGCTCTGGAAACAACGACTGGCAACCAAGGCGGCTTCCGCCTGCGCCCGGGACCGGGCACCTGGAGAATTACGGTTGACTCGCAAGGGTATTATTCATCGCCGGCGGAATACACCTTTACTTTGGGCGAAAATGACCAGGTGTCAGCTCCGTTCCAGTTGCAGGCCGGAGGACTCCTGCACGGCCAGGTTCGCTTTGGAGATACCCCGCTGGAGGGCGCTCGTGTCGAAGCCGTTTCCGAGGGACAAGTCATCCAAACCACTGCCACCGATGTGCAGGGAGCCTATGAACTCGGTCTGCTGGCCGGAGACTATGAAATGGTGGTCTCGCGGCAGAACTTTCTCACTGTACGCAGTGCAGTTACTATCGCTGATGAGACAACCCAACTGCGTGATTTCAGCCTGACAGAGGCCGGCTTCGTGGCCGGCGCAGTCTTCAACACCGACACCGACGGGCCTGCAGAGAATTGGAGAATTGTGGTGGTAGCTGACACGACTGTGCATGCTTTCACCGATGCCCAGGGCAACTATCTTTTGGGATTAACTCCGGATATTTCTCACCAGCTCGACGCAGTGCGGCCCGGCTTTGAGAGCAACGGCCCCAAGTCCGTCACGACGAGAGCCGGACAAACGGTTGATGGTCCAATCTTTTTAGTAAAGGCGCTTTCCGGGATCATCAAGGGACAGGTCACAGATAGCTTTGGTCCGCTGATCGGCGCTTCGGTGGCCATTCCGGCACTGGATTTACCGGTGGCCCTAACCGATGAAAACGGCAAATTCAGCTTTGCCGATATTAAGCCCGGGGACTACACGCTCGAAGTGAATAAGGAGTGCTACTTCGGCAAAACGGTGTCGATAAGCCTGACAGACGGCACCTTGACTCTTGAACCGATTGTACTGAAGCCCTTTCAAAGCGCGGTCACGGGCAGGGTAATCGATGCTTTTGGCGCACCCATTTCAGAAGCGCAGATCAAAGCCGAAGGCGACACTCTCTTCACGGCGCTTTCCGACGCGAACGGTGACTACGAACTCTGCCTGAACAGCGGCATCTTTCGCCTAACGGCAGCCCGGCCCGGTTATTTTGACGCTGATACGGCTCTCGTCATCAACGATGGTGACTTCCATACAGGTGTTGACTTTGTCCTGCGAGAAAGCTTCGCCAACATTTCGGGCACAGTGCAAGACACCAGCGGAGCACCGGTTGCGCAAGCCGTCGTCGAGTTAAACGATTTTTTCCAAACCCTGCGAGACACCACCGACGCAACCGGCGCGTACAACTTGAACCGAATTGTGCCGGGCAGAGTCACCATCCGCGCGTCCAGGCAAGGATTTTTCGGTTTGTCGGAGAGCGTGTTTTTGCAGGACCAGGAACGATCTTCGCTGGACCTGGTGCTCTATCCGTCTGACGGATTTATCCGCGGCGCCGTGCGTGATTCAAGCCAGGCAACAGGAATCCCGCAGGTGACGCTGAAGGCAGCTTTCTCAGATAGTGACGATGACTTTTTTACGGCGATCACGGGCAGCGATGGCGCCTACTCCCTGAAGGGGCTGCCGGTAGTTCCGAACTCCAGCTTTGGAGTTTTGGCGTTCAAAGGTGGATTTTTGTCCCTAACGTCGTGGCATGACGTTGCTGTCAACTCTGAGAATATTGACTTCTTCATGATTGACCTCAACGCCGTGATCGCCGGCTTTGTGCAGGATTCAGACACCGGCGAGTCAGTGGCTGGAGTCAGGGTTGAAGCAGCAGTCACGGACGGTGGTAGCCGGAGCGTCACAGTGACCGATTCAATTGGCCGCTTTGAACTGCTCCAACTGGCCAGCTCCAAACGCTACAACCTGACGGCATCACGAGAAGGATTCTTCACCACAACTCTGTCAGACATCGCTCCTGGAGACACAAGTCTGATCATTAGCCTGGAACGCAAATACGGATTTGTGCGTGGCAAGACCACCGATCTGAGCGATATGTCTCCGTCTGCAAATGTTCCGGTGGTCGCAACGGCGGTCAATGGCGGAAACACAGGCTCCACGATGTCAGGTCTGGATGGCGAATACCTTCTGCGCCTGGTCCCAGACTCCTACACGATTGAACCCCGTCTGGCACACTACCACAGTGAGCCTGTCACCAACTTCGGACAAATCCAAGTCGCCGCGCTCGATACCGTCACGGGAATCGACTTCCTGCTCGAAGAACAGCAGGTTGCCACCATCAACGTGCGACGTGCGGACCTTGACTCAAGGCCATCCATCTCAAATGGCGAGCAACATTGCTACACAACGGATGTGCGCGACAGGAGCGGTCGGCCGGTTGATATCGGCGCACCCGATTGGCATTTGAGCGTATCCCGCAAAGCCGCCAGAATCGATACGGGCGGCTGCCTGACACTCAACCCGGGCTATTTCGGCGACCTCACCATTGTGGCCCAAGATCGGCGCAGCGGCGTGCAAGGAGAACTGAGAGTCAAAGTCTTTGCCGCAATTGACTCCACCACAAACGTCATTCTGTTCGATGACCGTGGCTTGCAGATGCAGGTATTTCGCAGCTCCGTGCTTTCGAAAAAGGAGATGCAAGTGACCAGGCAGCCACTTGCGCCGGCAAAGAAAGGGCGTGCTGAATTCTTCACCACGGACTCATCCTACACCCTGAAGCCGACCAATCTCACCTTCAACGGCTCGGTGCGTTTGATGCTCAAACCGCCGGCGAATACTGCCGGACAAAAACGCCACATCGCGAAATGGGATGACGTTGAGAATGCATGGCAACTGCTCGCTTCGGCGGACGAGGCAGGAGTTTTGGCGGCGAAGATTCTCGATACCGGAGAATATCTTGCCCTGGCGTTTTCTAGGCCTCTGGCCGTTGAGAACCTGAGCATGCTGCCAAATCCGTTCTCTCCTTTTGTCGGCCGCGGCCTCGAACTCAAATTTGACATCTCTTCGGCTGCTGCCCCGGCGCCGCTGCTGACCATCAAAATCTACAACCTGGAAGGCAATCTGGTTCGGTTGCTACATGACCAGACTCCTTTCCAGAGAGGGCCAACCATCGTCAATTGGGACGGCATGACGGACAACAGGGCCATGGCCAGGAATGGCCGTTATCTCGTCAGGATTATCGTGGAAGATCCAACCGAAAAGCGGGATGTCATGAAATCAGTGGTGCTGATAAAATGAAGAGCAACCGATCTGGAACACAAGCAGGCCTGCCGAAAATTGTCCTGGCGCTCCTTGCAAGTTTGATTGTGGTGGTGCCGGCGCAAGCTCAGCTGCTCTCGAACATCCCGGGTGTGTTCGCTGAAACGGGCTTTGGCGTGCGCCCTGCGGGCATGGGTGAGGCCTTTACCGCCATATCAGATGACGCCAACGCCTTCATCACCAACCCGGCGGGCCTGCTGCGTGGACGACGGGCTTCGGTAACAGCAAACTATGCCAGGTTGTTTGGGCTCGTGCCATCCGGCTATTTTGGCATGCTCTATCCGCTAAGCGAGCGGTATTCTGTAGGCGCCGGTTTTCAATTCGTCGGGGATGACGCACTGACGGAGAACACGGCGGGGTTATCGGTCGCGTTTACCCCTCCAAACCTGCCGCTGGGTGGCAACGAAGTCTATTTTGATCAAATGTCATTCGGGGTTTCGCTTAAAGGGCGTTGGGCTTCTTTTGGCAATAATCCAGAAGGGGGAGATAACCGCATCACCGGCACTGGTGTTGGATATTCGGTGGATTTCGGTTACCTCTTTTTGTTGAATCAGCATCTCTCGCTGGGTGTCATGATTCGAGACCTGTTGAACTCGTTCAACTGGGATTCATCAGTGAGCGGCGACTACTCAGAAAGCGTGCCCGCCACGCTCAGAATTGGAGCTGCCTACCGGGTCGATGAGTTGACTCTCTCCTTCGACTTACGCAAGAATCTGCACGACGACACCGCAAATCGCGCCTATTTCGGGGCAGAGCGGACCTTCCTCAACATGCTCATCTTGAGAGCCGGCTTCTCCAATAATCTTGGAACTTCTGATCTCAACCGGCGCTGGAGCTTCGGTGCGAGTCTTACCAGGGGAATTTTTCAGAGGTATTCCGTGCGCGTCAACACGGCTTACCGGGTAGGAAATGTCGAGAACCTGTTCAGATTCGGATTAGATATCGATTGGGGGCGGCCGAAAAAGCCAGCGTCTAAAGGTAGAATGTACTAGAGTCAGCCGCCAAACGACGGCGGCGTCCTCTGCTTTCAAACCGCTCAGTGTACCACACGCATTTCTTCAGACTTGGCAAACATGCCCTTCCACGAGCTGGTCTTGTCTTTAATCATCTGACGAAGCTCTGGAATCGCCTCCTCCGCGACGCGTTCGCCCTCCTCAATCATGTAGTTTAGGAGCTTGAACTCTGACCAGTGAACCAGTCCAACATCCGGGCGAATGACGACGTCGGCCTGGTCGAGTAGATGCAGATTGTAGTGACGTGCGGTCATGTGCTGCGTCTGAAACATGACGCTAATGACGTTGTCAAGATTCGGGTTGTCGTTGAGCTTCTGGCCAACATCTATCGCGATGACGATATCCGCGCCCAGATTCCGGGCCAGCACAACCGGGATCGGGCAGACCACGGAACCATCGACGAGCAAATAGCCATTTATCTTGTAGGGCGGAAGAAATCCTGGAATCGAGGCGCTGGCGCCGACGAGCGTGCGCATGTCGCCTTCGCGGAAAACCACCTCTTCGCCGGTCAGAATATTAGACGCCACGGGGTAGAAGGGTATCTTCGTGTCTTCGATTCTGCCGTCCGGGATGAGAAAATCCATGGCTTTGCGCAAGCGCTTCCCACCGACCAGAGACAACTTGCTCTGCGCAAGATTCACCACAACGCGCTGCTTGATGTTGGTGGCGACTTGCCCAAAAAAATTCTCCGCCGGCTCTTTGCGTTTGAACAACTCAAGGCCGCTTTTCTTGTATTCGTCACTGATCAGCCACGCCGCAAAGCGTTCCTGTACCTGTGCGGCATCCGCGGTCGTGGTGAAGATTGACCCTACTACGGCTCCGATGCTGGTACCGGTAATGAAGTCGATGGGAATTTGGTGCTTTTGGAGTACTCTCAAAACGCCAATGTGGGCACATCCTCTTGCCCCACCTCCTCCTAAGGCTATAGCAATCCTCGGTTTTCTTTTCACGGCTTGCTCGACGCTCCTTGTCTGAGTTTATGAATATGGGGCTTCATACCAGGCGATGAATGCCCCTGGAACTATGGCTAAATAATGTCCATGGTCGCGGCCAGGGATCTCTTTCGCAAACAATCCAACCGATTTGTGATGAGACTCAATACTTGCCTGATATCTACAGGCTGATTGTGAGATGTGCTGAAATCGGAAGCAGCCCAGGCCACAGTGATTACTATCGGGCTCCGAGTACAGCAAATCCATATTTTTTCAAAATCTTAATCCGCTGGTCTGCCTCCGGGACAAATCAAACCAGCTCTTTTCGCTTCACCGCCAGCAGTGTCAGATCATCGCTTTGCCTGACATCGCCAATAAACGACAGGAAGTCCTTCTTGACAATGCTCACCACTGCGTCGAGTTCGTAGTCGCGAAAGCTGGCTTTGAAAATCGTGCGGACAAGTTTCAGAAGCCGCTTTCTGCCATAATTTTCATGCTTGGAGTTCTGACTCTCAATCAGCCCGTCCGTGTACATCAAGAGCAGGTCTCCTGGCTCAAACTGCACGGACCGCTCCGCCTGGAACTCCTCCTCCAGGATGCCGAGCGGAGGCGTCGTCCCAGAGAGTTCAGACAGCTTTTGTGCTTTCGAGACAAACACGGGTGGCAAGTGACCTGCATTGATGTAGACCAGCTCGTTGGTGGTCACGTTAAGAATGCCAAAAAACAGCGTTAGAAACACTGATTTGGTCGTACTCTGAATCAGGAGGCGGTTTAGATTATCGACGATTTCCCGCGGCGAGGTCGAATACTCCAACTGTGACCGAATGGCCGCCTGCGCGGTAGATGACAGCAGGGCCGCCGGCACGCCCTTACCACAGATGTCTCCAATTGCGATAGCCACGAACTCATCCGAAACCGGGATGATGTCGAAATAGTCGCCGCTGATGGTTTCACAGGGCTCAACGAAACTGCGGATCTCGAGTGAACCGATGTCAGGATGGGTGGTTGGCAGCAGCTTTGCCTGAATGATCTTCGCGGATTTGATTTCCTGCCGAATGCGCCGATTTGCGTGTGACTCCTTGTACAGCAGCTCGTTTTCCACCGCCAGAGCAATCTGCTGCATCAACGCGGTAAGCAATTCTCGCTTGCGGTTGGATAACCGATTCTGGGTCTTGTTGTGGTTAAGATAGCAGACACCCAATACGCCGTTCCTGCCAAGTTCGTCCGTCTTCTGAGAGTTGCCTTTTATGGCCATGAGAGGGAAAGCCATGTACTCCCAGTCCGGATCGCCGGCGGCGCCGCCATCATTGTCTAAGACCTCATCGCGGCAGGCAATCTTGGCAACCTGTGATTCGCAAACGCCTTCGAACAGCCCGCGTTGTCCGTCCAGAGCGACGCCATCGAGATTTTTGCCAATCTTCAGGTGCAGGTCGTGTGAGTCGTCGTACTCGAGAATAGCCGCTTGATCGGCATGTACGAGCGAGAGCGCGAGGTCGAGCATGGTGTTGAGGACATCGTTGGTGGTCACGTTGGTGTGCCGATTTTCAGCCAGCCTGAAGTACTCATTCTGCACAAACTGAATGGTGTCAAAATTGCTTCTCGGCTGCAGGGATTGCTCCTCGCTATAGAAATGCAGGACCACGCCGCCGAGTTGCAGGCAGTCATGGTTCTGAAGTTTGCTGCGCTTGAACTGCAGGTTATTCAAGAGTGAACCGTTTTTGCTGTCATGGTCGAGAATACAAAAAGAGCCATGTTCATATTTGAGTTCAGCGTGGTGGCGTGATACCGAAGCATCTACGATGACAATGTCGTTTTCTTGGTCGCGGCCGATTCTGTAGTCTTGCGAGAACAGATAGTGTGTTCTGTTCAATCCACTCTCATGCACCACTCGCAATTTGGATTTGAACAGATTTGCGCCACACTTCTCGCAATACAGGGTGTTCTTGGTGTTGACGTTTAGGCATCGCTCACACTTGGTCATATGAAAATTTCTCCAGCTTCTGCAGGTCAATCAGAAAGTCGGTAGCGGTCTGATAGCGCTCATCGGGATTTTTCGTCAGCGCCCGCGCAATAAGATCGTCAAATCCGGTGGGCAGCTCGGTGTTCTCTTTGGAAGGCGCTTTCGGCACTTTGTTTACAATTTTGTAGACCACGGTCGAGATCGACTCGCCGTCAAAAGGACGCTGGCCGGTGAGCATCTCATACAACAGCACACCGGTCGAAAAGATGTCAGAACGTCCGTCAACCCTGCGCCCTTCTATCTGCTCAGGCGACATATAAAACGGTGTGCCTATGACATCACCGGTCTGGGTCAGAGTCCCAAGATGGAGCAATTTGGCAATGCCGAAATCGGCGACTTTGACCTGGTCGTTATCTAGTAGGATAATGTTCGATGGCTTAATATCTCGGTGAACGATATCATTTTGATGGGCAAAGGCGAGGGCCTGGCAGATCTGACCTACGATCCGGCAGGCCCGGGCGGGAGGCAATCGACCATCGCTCTCACCTTCCAGCAGTTCCTTCAAGTCGCTGCCTCGCAGGTACTCCATCACGATGAAAGACGAACTATTTTCCTCCTCAACATCATAAACAACGACAATGTTGGCGTGGTTCAATTTGCCCGCAGCTCTTGCCTCACGATACAGGCGGTCCTTGAGCCGGCTAAATTCCGTCGTCTGCATTTGCTCCGGAGATGCCATCTGCTTGATAACCACTGTCCTGTCAAGTTTGGGATCCCAGGCCTTGAAGACCATGCCCATTGAACCACGGCCAATTTCGCTTTCGACCACATAGCGGCCGATTCTGCGCACAGGCCGGATGCCACCTTGCGTCGTTCGGGTTTCCTGTAGACTGAGCGAAGAATCATCGGTGAACGGCATCTCCAGCTCCGAGGCGGTGTCGCCGCCCAAAACGGCAAAGCTGTCTATCGGATTAAAAGTCACGGGCGTTTCAGAGGCGATCCGGTCGTGAAAAGTCTCATCGCCACTGAATTCGGCCGCTGAATGGTGCATGGCCGGTACCAGGCTCACCTCGTCCTGCTCGCGCAATGTATCCTCAAGAAGCGCGGTGCCGCCGTAGTGTTCCACATGATGAAACTTGACCCGAAAAACGATAAATGCAAATAGAGCGACCCCACCAAGAATGCTCAGAATGAATGGCAGCCGTGATGAACCGCCTGGGGCTTGCCGAACCGCGGAGGTTCTAACCTGATGTGGAGCGACTGTTTTTTCCGCAGTCAGAGATTCGGTCGTCACGGTACCGGAAAGCCGAGCATTTCGGATTGCAACAGGACCAGTTTGCTCGTTCTCAGGCACGACATCTGATGCCATCGTGGATTGTCCCGACTCTAAGTTTACCGCTGGTCGGCCTGGCTTCTCCCCGCCGGATGCTGCACCCTCAGTTCCTGCAGACGTCGGACGGTTCTCTGTCAAGCTGGTGGTGGCCACCTCCTGCGGCTGGCGCAAGCGTTTGGCAACCTTGCGCCACGATTGGTTCCTGACCTGAACCGAGTCAAGCGCCGCTTGCACGCGGGACTGCAAAGATGCGGTATCTCGGTAACCGGCTTCGATCTTCTCCAGCAGCTTGGCTGCATTCTCCCAGTCATGGTTTGCAACGGCGGCCACAGCGGACGTGTACGCCAGCTCGGACTTTACTTCCGCCAGCCTGTTGGTGATGATCAAATTGTCCGGATGGGCCCTGCCTGCTTTCTTGAGAATCTCAGCCGCCGCCTCGATGTTCCTCGCTTGCAACGCATCCCTGTATCGTGTCAGCCAGGCTTCGGGGCGATTGCGTCTGGCTGCGACATTCAAATGAAACTGCACCTGCTTCTCGTTTGGATTGAGCTGAACCGCCCGCTCGTACGCTGTGACGGCTGCGCCATAGTCATTCTGCCTCATCAGCGCATCACCAAGCTTGCTCCAGCCTTCATCCAGGCTCGGGTCAATATCGACACTTCTTCTCAGCGCCTGGACCGCTGCGGGCCAATCCCGCAGATTAAACGCGATCTTTCCCATAATGAGCAGCGCGGATGCATGGTCAGCATCGAGAAAGAGCGCCTGGCTGACCGCGGCATGCGCAGCATCGAAAGACTCCTGCTCGTTCAACTCGGCTGCGCGAAAGGTGTATGCATTTCGGAGATAGAGCCCAGCCTCTTTGAATGAACTCGCTTCACCATCATGAATCCACCGCAGCGATGCAATGGCGTCCTGGTAGTCGCCTTTCCGAAAATAGCTAATGCCTAGTTCATAAACGGCCTCTTTGAATTCAGGATCCAGTTCAACTGCGCGCTTGAGAAGCTCGGTTTTTTCCGAAAGCGCGGGGGTCCGCATGGCCTTGCCATAGAGCTGCAAGGCCGTCTGTTGCGACTCCTGGCAATGACCAGAAGTGGCAAACAGCAATCTCATGGACACAACAACAAGAATCGCTCCTGCCACCAAAAGATGACGCAGGTTTTTCATGTGAAATATTGCCTTCTGCAAGGGTATGAATGAAGGAGGCAATCCAGGAAGCGGGGTCGAAGGAGGGTCGTGGTCGGAATTGCCAGGGCACATCTGTCGCGAAAAAAGCAACTGTTTAACTATTTTCGCAGCAATCAATAATTTGAACCCCAAAATTTACAGTTTTCTGACATGATTGTCAAGTGTTAAACATACATTTTGCTTGATATTTTTCATCGTGATTCCTATCTTAGCGTCAATTTTTTTGAAACCCATAGCAGTTTGGCATTATAAAAAGGAGTACTGCATGCTTTACGATCCAACCATGGTCCAACCGATGCGCGATGAAATGACGAGCATTGGATTCACCGAGCTGAGGAATCCAGAACAAGTCGATGAGGCGATGAAAAATGCGACCGGGACATCTCTTCTCGTTGTTAATTCGGTTTGCGGCTGCGCTGCGGGCCAAGCCAGGCCAGGTGTCGCTCTGGCTTTGACCAACAAGAATGTGCCGAAGAACCTGTTCACAGTGTTCGCGGGACAGGATGTTGAAGCCACTGCGCATGCCCGCTCTTACGTGCATGGCTATCCGCCGTCATCACCCTCGATGGCTCTGTTTAAGGACGGCGAAGTGGTCGCGATGGTCGAGCGCCACCAAATCGAGGACCACGGCGCTGACCAGGTGGCGGCAACGCTTATCAGCGCTTTTGAGGCACACTGCGACTAGCCTAAACATCATTCGTAGCAAAACTTGAGAAAAGGGGCTGTCCAAAAGTCAGAAGGATTGTAGCGGAACTCGCCAGAGTTCTGGCTAGCGATTTCCGAAGTGTTGCCAATTCGACTGCTTTTGAGACAACCCCTTTTTCTTGACCAAGGCCCATTCCATTCACTTTTCCAATTGGCTAGATTGCACCGAACGGCCGATCGAAACGAGCAACAACATCGGAGGCAGGCGGCGCGGTCCGCAGGGAGACAACCACAATAACCAGCACTTCCACCGCCAGGCAAACGGCAACCGGAAACGCCCCGAATGTCGAAAACCTCAATCCAAGATAGTACGCCGCCAACATACCGTGGCCCGCGACCATACCAGCAATAACGCCAGCAGCAGTCGAGCGTTTCCAGAAAATACCAAAAGCCATCACCGGCACAATCAGCGTGTAGCCGCTAAAAGCATAAACCGAAATATCGAAAATGCCGGCGGGACGAAATAAGGCTACGCCGAACGCAAGTGCCGCTACGGCGAGAACACCGAGTCGGCCGGCAAGTGGCGTGGCTCTGTGGCTTTTGTGCGCAAACAGATCAGCAGCTACCATCGTTGAAATGGTCAAAATCTGGCCATCGAGGCTGGACATGACCGCAGCCAGAATCGCTATCAGGCCAAAAGCGCTTAGCCAGACGGGCAGATGCCTCTCCACCAGCATTGGTAAAATGCCGTCGGACTCCTGGCCGACCAACCCCGGAATATCAAGCGCGCCCCAAACCCCAATGAGCGTGATCGGAACATAGAGCAAAACCAACGCCACAGGATAGATCATGGTAGTGCGCCGCAAGGATTTCGAGTTGCGAGCTGTCATCAGGCGCATGAACATGTGTGGAAAGGCGACGACGCTCAACGGCCCGACGAGAAAACCACTGAGCCAAATGCCGGGAGCCAGCCGAGGGTGCTGCTTGCCAAGCAGTTGCGACGCCTCCTCGACCAGACGTTGGTGCAGGTCAGTCATGCCACCCAATTTTCCGGCGATGCCAAAGCAAGCAACTACCAGGAAAAGCATGAAGATTGAGCCTTGAAATACGTTTGTCCAGGCGGTTCCGCGCATACCACCCAAACTGGTGTAGAGCACGGTCACCACAGCCACCACGCCAGCGCCGACCACGTAAGGAATTTCGCCTTTACTTATGGCCTCAATCGCGATGCCACCGCCCATGACACCAATAATCAAATAGGGAATTGTGTACAAAAGCAGAAGGGCAAACAGCAGATACGAAACCGCCTCAGACTGCCAGCGGTCACCGAACATTTGCGCTTGCGTCAGATATCCGTTTCGTTTGCCAAGCCGCCAGATCGGATAACCAAGAAGCACGAATGACATGGGAGTGACAAAGGCGCCAACAGCTCCGAAGAATCCGAATGTGCCAATGCCGGCGTGGTATGAAATCCCCGGCATCCCAATCAACGCAAAGGCCGTGACATTCGTGCCAAACAGAGACATGAACAAGACAACAGTGCCGAAGCCGCGGCCCGCCATGAAATAGTCTTCAGCAGAGGCGGTGCTCCGGCGATAGCTGAAAATACCGATCGCAACCAAGACCGACAGGTAGAGTGTGAATGCAGTCACCAAATGGAGCGGGCTCATTCGGACTCTTCCCACCAACCGCGCAGGGCCAGCCAAACCACTCCGGTCGATGCGAAAACCCACAAAATGCGGTAGAACAAATCAACCGGCAGCACGCCAAGGACCAGCGTAAGGTCCGGCTGCCAACTCCAGAAATTATTGTGCAGAATGAACAGCCCAAGCGTTGCCGCAACGGTCAGGATTTTTGTTCTGGTCACGCTTACTTTCTCGACACACTGCAACGTATGAAATACCAGACCAGCAACGCAAAGAAGGCCACTCCTGCCAGAGGCGCCATGCTGCCAGCCCAACCGAGGCCAAATCCCTGTGGCGCTCCGCCCTGCCAAAAAGCGTAAGCAGCGATGCCGATGCCCATCAAACCCTCGCCACCGACCATGCCCGAGCCGAACAGGACGCCCTGCTCACGTCGCGAAGCCGCTTCCTCCTTATTTGACGCCCTCTTCTCCAAAAGCAGCTTAAGCATGCCGCCGACGAATATGGGTGTGAGTGTTCCGAGCGGTAGATAGACGCCAACCGCAAACGGCAAACTCGGAATTTTGAACAGTTCAACCACGACTACGATGGCAACGCCAATCCCGACCAAGACCCAGGGCAGAGAATTCTGCAGCACGCCTTCGATGACGATTTTCATCAACGTGGCTTGTGGCGCCGGCAATTCATTGGTTCCGAAACCGTGGGCCTTGTCAAGCATGAGCACAGCCAGACAGACAAACGCCGCAGAAGTCAACACACCCGCAAGTTCGCCGATTTGCTGCCGTTTTGGAGTGGCGCCGAGAATGAACCCCGTTTTCAAATCCTGAGATGTGTCGCCGGCAATGGAGGCGGCAATCGCGACCACGCAGCCCACTGTCAAAGCCGCGGCCATGCCGATCTTGTCTGTCCAGCCGAACATCAGGAAGATTCCCGAAGTCGCCAGCAGAGTCGCGATGGTCATGCCGCTGGTCGGATTTGAGGTGACGCCGACCAAGCCGACAATCCGCGCAGACACGGTCACAAAAAAGAATGCACAAATGACGATCAGAACAGCCGCGATGAGCCGCACTACAAAGGAGTCGAGCGCGCCAAACACCTGCGGGATACCGGCCAGGCCCAGCACCACCACGCCAACTCCGATTCCAACGGTTCGAAGCGGCAGGTCCTGCGTGGTTCTCTGAAGAATCGCAGCTTTATCGCCCAGGCGGGCTTTCAATTGTTGTGCCCCCACCCGGAAGCTCTCAATCATCGTTGGAATGCTGCGCACCAGGGTGATCAACCCACCCGCTGCCACGGCGCCGGCGCCGATGTAGCGCACGTAGCGTGTCCAGATATCACCGGGTCCCATGTCTGTAATTGTCTTCAGCATTTCCGGGTAAAAAGGTTCGGTGCGGCCCTCACCCCAGTAGGCAATCACCGGGATGATGACCACCCAGGACAGCAGCGCGCCCCCTACCATGATACTGGCAATCCTGGGTCCCAAAATGTAGCCGACGCCAAACAGTGCGGCAGACACGTCCAGCCGAAGCTCGCCCTTCTTGAGAAATGGAATCGAGGCATGCAAGCGGCCGGGAATGATTTTCAACCAACTGGTGACAAATTTGGTCAAGGCGCCGATGCCAAGACCGATGAACACATTTGTTGCACGGCTACCCCCCACGTCGCTGGCGACAAGAACTTCGGCGCATGCGGTTCCTTCGGGGTATGGCAATTTTCCGTGTTCCCGCTCAATCAGGAATTTGCGCAGAGGAATCATAAACAGAATCCCCAGGCAACCACCGAACATGGCGAGCAGCGTCATTTGCGCCAGAGACGGATCCATGCCCCAGAGAAAAAGCGCCGGCAGGGTGAAAATCACGCCGCTGGCAACTGAACTGGAAGCAGAGCCGATGGTTTGGGAGATGTTCGCCTCCAGAATGCCGCCCTTCTGCCCCATCGCCTGCAGGGCTTTGAAAGCAGCAACGGTCATCACCGCCACCGGGATCGATGTCGAAATCGTCAAACCGACACGCAGCCCCAGATAGGCGTTGGCCGCCCCAAACAAGATGCCGAAAAAGATGCCGGCAACAATCGATTTAACGGTAAATTCCAGCGGACTCTCGGAAGCTGCGATGTACGGCTCGTACGATTCGCCGTCGGGAACAGGGTCATACGCCTTTTGGCTAAGGCCTAGTTTCTGCGACATATTCAGTCTCTTTGTGTTTGGTGGAAGGGAATGTGCGTTATGATTTCTGATCTCTTGCAAAGGAAATGCAAGACTTGGAGAGTATAAAAGATTTGTTACAGAAATGCAAGAGGATTGCAGGGTAAAAAACGAAGGGGGAACCAATTGGCTCCCCCTTCGTGCACGGGGTTAGGATTACTTCATGAAAATCATTTTGCGGATTGCTCGGAAATTATTGACTTCAATTCTGTAGAAGTAGAGCCCGGAAGCCAAGTGGGTGGCATCCAAAGTCACTTCATAATTCCCGGCGTTCTTATAGGAATCCACCAAAACCATGACCTTCTCGCCAACACCGTTGTAGACGGTCACTTTGACGTTGCCCGCATCCTTCAAACTGTAGCGGATGGCAGTTGATGGGTTGAAAGGATTCGGGTAGTTCTGCTCAAGCGCGTAGTCCTCAGGTACTATGCCGTCGATTGCGACCGAGGTCACCAGGAATGAGAACTCATCAGAGTAAACACTCTCGTTCTCGGAAAAATCCGAGGCGGACAAGCGATAGTAGTAGGTTGCGCCAACCATGACGTCGTTGTCGAGAAACTCATTTTCAGTCAGTTCGCTAAGGGGCTCGGTCAGCGTGGGATCAAAACCGCTGGTCGTGCCGCGATAGAGCGTGAAGAACTTGAAATCCTCATCAATCGGCTCAGCCCAGGTCAGGGCGACTCCAGCTACCGTTTCTACGCCGGCGAGATTAGCAGGCGTCGCAGGAGCCAGATTGTCGATTGAATAGCCCGTCGCCACTTCGGTGACGGCGTAAATCGCGGTGATGGCAGTGTGCCCAGAGACCTTGAATTCCGACAGAACAGCGCCATCCGCGCCAGTCGAATCATACAAGGTTGGAACCACGGTGCTGTATTCATCGAGAGTTGCAGCGGGCAGCTCACCTACGAAATCCCACAGGTCGCCGGCAACTGCCAATCTGTCGCCTGGAACCATCTTCGCAATCTCGCTGTCGCTGACGTTGAGCGTCTCAAGCACATCATCTTGTTCGGCAGCCCCGTTGGCCATGACCTTGCGCCAAATTGCGTAGCGGCGGACGGGATTGTCACTGATGCCATCTCCACCGAAGCGGGTCCAGGTTACGCGAACTTGCTTGCCCTGGTCATTTGGCACGTCTTCGACACCTGTGATCACGCCTTCAGACAGCGCGCCGTACATGAGGGCCGCTTTCGAATTCTTCAGCAACGCGACCGAGAACTGATAGTTGTGTACTCCGTGGCTGTGGTCGTAATCCACAAAGAAGTAGTTCCACGCCGCTTTTCTCAGCAGCAGGCTCTCTTTCGTATTCCAGATCGGAGCACGAATATCGACTTCCGGTGAGTCAAATGGAGGCAGCATCAGGGCGATGTCGTGCAGCAGCCCCTCGATTTCCGCCTGGGCAGCCTCGATCGTTCCATCACCGTCGTGGTCATCGCGAGCCAGCATGTCGTCGAACGAGGTCATGTCTGGATCGTGGCAGGCTTTACACGACTCCACATTGTCGAAGGTGGTTTCTACGCCATCAACTGTTTCTGTGGTGTGCATGGCCCAGCTATGGTCACCCAGATCATCGCGGTCGTTACCGCTCATGTGGCAGCCGACGCAAGCATTCTCGACAACGTCCTTGTGCGTGGAACTGGGTAAAACCATACCAAAAGTGATAATGTCCTCTTTCACACCGAATAGCATTTCCGTTTGGTTGCTATGGTGTGGTCCACGGAAAGTGCTGGTCGGATTCTTCACATATTCTTCGCCACCGCCCTCTCTGCGGTTATGGTGGCAGCTCATACACAACAAGCCATTGTCACCAGCGCTCACAGTCGGACCGCTTGGAAGCGCGATTTCGTCGCTCAGGCGGAGCTGGTGGGCATTGCTCGCATCGTGCGGGTCGTGACAAACGGCACAGGAGATATTCTGATTGCCAGTCTTCAACTCCAGGTCGCTTGCTGGATCCATCCTGGCGATGAATCCCCAACCGCTGTGACAGGGCGCACATGATGAACTGGTACCTCGGGCGAACGAAGTGCCCGTGGCATGCCCGGAGGTTTTCCATTGCGTGCTTCGAATGTGGTAAGGTGCTTCTTCGTGACATCTGCCACAGACGCCCTCGGCAAGATTGAGGTCGATTCCGGCTACATCACCCTTGTGCAGGCTGCCGGGACCGTGGCAATTCTCACATTGAATATTGGCAACCGCGGCCAGAGCCGGGAAGTTATCGACAATATCCTGCCAGTTGCCGTCCTCCAGAGTGTCAGGAAATGTCCAGCCCAATTCATTGGCGATATCTGCAAAGCCGTCATTGTCAGCGCCTTCGAAAAAGCCGACGGTGTGGCACTCGATGCAGCCTTCATTGTAATGTGAGCTTTTCACACCATCAATCGCTTCTTCAAACATGGTCGAATGACCCGTTGCCATCCAGGCAATCGTGTTTCCGCTGTGGCAACTTCCGCACTGGCCTTTGGGAAAAG
Source organism: Candidatus Zhuqueibacterota bacterium (assembly GCA_029261995.1). Classification (GTDB taxonomy): domain Bacteria; phylum Zhuqueibacterota; class Zhuqueibacteria; order Oceanimicrobiales; family Oceanimicrobiaceae; genus JAJDAF01. The sequence goes on along the minus strand of JAJDAF010000010.1, from coordinate 93,684 downwards.
ATTCAGGCGTACCGCCACCTACCGTGCCAACCCCGACATATTTTGCCGCCGAGATCGTCACACTGGCTGTGCCTGCTCCGGAAGCCGTGGTGATTTCAACGTCAATGTCATAGGTGCCTTCAACGTCCGGATTAAAGGTCGTACGAGGCGTTGCCGTACTGTCCAACGTTACAACCGAGCCCGTGGGCTGAGAACTTAAAGTCCAGGCAAATGCAGTCACAACTTCGCCCGTATCTTCTTTAGCGAACAGATACACCTGCTCGCCAACCCCAACAACTGACAGGCCCGTGGATGGATGAGAAGTCCAGCCAAGATCATGGATCTCCTGTGGGCTCCACGCTTCAACTTCAATCACCGCCTGCGGTTGCGCAAGGGCGATTGTCGTCATAGCGCACAGCAAAACAGATACGGTGAGCAACAATAACATTACTCGTTTCATAACTCCTCCATACTGGTTAATTAGAAAACTGAGGTTTGTTTCACGGTTGCCTTGAGCACTTCAAGGAACTCCGCGGGCTCGATAGGGCGCAGCCCAAGGTAGAAAATTCCCTCCTGGTACAGCTTGGCCCCTATAGACGAGCTTACATCGTCGCAAAATACTATCAAGGGTATCTTGGGCCGTTGACGACGAATGAGTTTTACCCAGTTCACACATTCGCCTCCATTTGGCCCGCAATCGAAAATGGCAACCGTACAATCGTTCTTCTGCAACCGCAACAGGAAGTCCGCCATCGATTGCTCAATGAACATGTCCATCTCGATTTCCTTGCCGACATGCTGGCATGTTGCGGCTACGTGGCTGTCAGTTGTGTAGATTATCCCTTGGTATCTTCTCATGCCACTTTCTCATTTTGCCACGGATAAGGCAAGAGCCATACCAAACATGGCCCGCGCCACAACAAAAGAGCCGGTCAGACAGACTTCCCCAAACATTTAAAAATATTGAACTTGAATAATATGAAGATTTTGACCTGGCCAGGATGTGTGGGAGCAGCACGAGCCCAGGTGAGAAGCCAAATGTCTCACTAGCTCCAACTTTTTAAACGTAAAGACATAATTGTATGGCATTTAGGCTAATTGGGACAGCTTGCCCATAGTGAGAAGAGAGATGTCCCACATAACGGCGGCGATTGAAGAACTTGATGCCGGTGGGCTTATCCCTCTGAGAGCAGTTTATGAAACGAAGATGTCTGGCGCAGGGCCAGGAATCGTGTCTAGGAGACGGCCTCGAATTTTCGCCAGGCGTCGGCTTCCAAACCATGTTTTCGTAGCAGACGGTGCAGATTGCGGCGGGTCATGCAGGCATCTTCTGCAATTCTGGTCACGTTGCCTTTGTAGTGGCGGAGCGAAGAAACCAGATAATCCAGTTCAGCCTTGTCAACGGCTCTGCGCTTGGCCTCTGTCAGGCCAATATTGACGGAGTGGGTTACTTCGTGCTTCGGCAATGGCATCTGTGACGGCAACTCTGACGGGGTTATTTGGTCACTCTTGGCGAGGGTCACCGCGCGCTCGATAGCATTCCTTAACTCGCGGACGTTGCCCGGCCAGGCATAGTCTTCCAGGCAGCGCAACGTCTCATCACTCATCGACAGTTTTTCCCTTGGCGAAGATTTACTATAGTGTTTGAGAAAATGCTCCGCCAATGGCGCGATGTCGTCAGGCCTTTCCCGGAGTGGTGGAATGTGAATCCGGATGACATTCAAACGATAGTAGAAATCTTCACGAAGTGCGCCTTTTCGGACCGCTTCTTCCACCTCCCGGTTGGTCGCCGCGATGAAACGCACATCCAAATCTCTGAGGACATCGCCGCCGAGTCTGCGCACTTTGCGATCCTGTAAAACACGCAGGAGCTTGACTTGTAGCGCCTCGCTAAGCTCGCAGACTTCGTCAAGGAAAAATGTGCCGCCATGCGCGCATTCGAGCAATCCGGGTTTGCGCCGAATGGCGCCGGTGAAGGCGCCCCTTTCGTAGCCGAACAGCTCGCTCTCAAATATATTCTCAGGCAGGGCCCCGCAGTTGACTGGAATGAAAGCGTTGCATTCGCGCGCACTGCGCGCATGAATGCTCTGAGCAACCAACTCCTTTCCGGCGCCGCTCTCCCCCGTCACGATTACGTTGGCTTCGGTGGCGGCGACACGCTCAATCATCTCGAAAATTTTGACCATGGCATGGCTTCGGCCAATGATATTGTCGAAGCTGAACTTGTCTGCGAGCTGGCTCCTGAGGTTGTCACGTTCACAGACCAGGCGGCGCTGGCGCAGCCCTTTTTCGAGGAGAAGTTGCAGGGACTGAGCGGTAAACGGCTTCTCCAGGAAATCAAACGCGCCTGCTTTCATGGCGGCAACGGCGCGGTCTACCGTGCCGAAAGCTGTGAACAATACTATTGGAGTCCTGGGCGCCACATCGTTCATTTTACGCAGAACCTCCATTCCATCAACCTCAGGCATGAACAAATCGCATAGGACCAAATCAAACTCCTGTGAGGCCAGAATCTCGAGCGCCTGCGCGCCCCCCGACACTACGACGGGTTGATGCCCGAGAGTACTCAAGATGCTACCACAAGCTCGCAACATGTCTTTTTCATCATCAACGACGAGTATCTCAGCCATGGCCAATTCCGGGTGTTGGTTCAATGCATGCAGGGATGTGAATGGCAAAGCGCGCCCCACCAAGTTGGGAGGCTTCAACCTCGATCGCGCCGCGATGGCGATTGACGATCGAATGTGAAATGTATAACCCTAATCCCGTGCCTTTCCCCACGGGTTTGGTGGTGAAAAACGGATCAAACAATTTGGGTACATCCGCAGGACGTACGCCGGCGCCACTATCCGAAACACAGATCATCAGGTCATGCTTGTGGCCGTTGAAGCCGTTTGTCACATTCAGCGCAAGCTCGACATGTCCCGGCCGATTCTGTTCAGCAATGGCATCCACCGAGTTGTTGAGCAGATTCAGTAGAACCTGCTGCATCTGGTCCGGGTCGAGCCACGCTGGTGGCAACGTTGCCGGCCAATTGGTTTTGAGCTTGATTTTCTTCTCTCGGAACCGGTGTCGAAGCAGTTGCAGACACTCTTCCACCATCTGCACTACATCTATCGGGCGCAGCTCGAAGCTCATACGTCTCGAAAACCTTAGCAGCCTTTGAGTGCAATTGCTCATGCGCCAAATCTGGCTCCTCACGAATCTGAGGCTTTCGGCATCGGCTGTTGTGGTTTGGCGCAACAGAAGGTCCTCGATGGAGGCGGACATGACACCCATGGGCGTGTTCATTTCGTGCGCCACTGAGTCGACCAACTCGCCAACGGACGCAAGCTGGGAAGCTTGACTGAGTTGCTCGTGTAAATCCCGGGTCTCCTGGCAATGTTGAGCCAACGCTTCCGCCCTCACCCTGCGAGTGTTGAGTAGCAGCAGCGCGAGGCCTCCCCCGATGATTCCTACAACAGCGAAGCCAACCAGCCAGAAGAACAGCACCAGATTCTTGCGGACAACAGCCGTCACCTCCTCGATATCTGTCGATACGAAGACATGCCAGCTTCGATTTGAGAAACGAACGGAAGTTTGCGCCATGATCTTGGCTGACTCGCTGCTCACCTGGTAGAGGCCGTATTCGTTCTCCTTGACGAGAAGTGACGCCTGCTGTTCAAAACTGGCGTGGCAACTGTGACAACTCTGGTCGGCGTTGAAGATGGACCTAAGCACCATTTCAGGGTGGCGCGGATGAAAGAGCAGCTTGCCGTCCTGGTCCATTATCCAGATGAATGTTGAGCCTTCGGACTGCACAGGTGCGAATTGGCTCACAAGCCAATCAAAATCGATAATGAAGCCCGCGACTTCGCGCTCGGACCTGCGGCTTGCGGCCGGTTGACTCTCAATGTTCTTCATCACCACAAAAGAAAGTTCCTGACTATTCCCGTTGTCACCGGACGGCAACACATCGGAAACCCAGATGTCGGACTGATAATCTCCGGCATCAAGTTCCCGCAAGCCGTGTTGCAGCAACTGGGGCAGCCATTCATTCACGGTGTTGTCTGAGTAGTAGAGCGTGCTCTTGTCGCCGACGACTCCGGTGAAACCGGTGAGGCCACGCCGGCCAGAGGCATGAGAGTGGTCGTGGAGAAACTGAGTGAGAGGTTGAGACGGCGGGTTTCTAAACTGCATTTCCAGCAGAATCAACTCTTCCTGAATATGTTGAAAGAAAAACTGAATGCCGAGCGACGCAGACTTTGCCATTTCGAGCTGCTGCTTGCCCTGTTGCAGGGTCGCTTCAGCGACGGCGCTCCTGTAAATCTTGCTTGCCAGTGTCAAAGTAACCATCAGCACCAGCATGACCGCCACGCCAATGAGCCATTTAATGTGTCTTGCGAAGAATCGTGTGGTTGGCGTGTTGCGGTTGCGTGGCATCGCGGCTGTCTCCGAGAGTAGAACTCGATGTCTGATTAACCAACGCGAACTAGGTACGGTTTGCCAACAGGCAACAACTCCGGCACCCGTTTGCCCAGGAATCGGAAGCCATTCTCACAATCAAGAAACCGAATCAGGATGTTTCAATAAGATAAGATTTAGAAACCTGGCGTGGTTCAGGTCAAAACGCGCGCCTGTCAGTCATGGTCGAAGCGAAATGGCCTGCAATCCGTGCAGTTACAATTTCGACTTGCAATGCGTGTGCCAGAGACATGTGAAATCGGAAGACTGGAAGGATGGAGGAGCGATTTCAGCAAACGCGCACTGAAGGAGCTAGCGGCTGCCCAGTTCTTCCAACGTTGTTTCGTATACTTTGATTAAAGTCTTGCGGGTGAAAAATCTTAGGGATTCCATAACGGTCTTCCTCAAATGTAATCGCGCAGAAGCCGCTCCAGGATGACACGCGTAGCCGCGATTGCCTCGGCTGCGGGTCGGTCGGCGGTTTCCGGGCCGGCATCCAATTCCATCAATTTGTGATGAAGTTTTCGGCGCTCAAGGCCGTTGCGAATCGTGACCAGCAGTTGTAGATTGTCCCACGGCTTCTGCAAATAATGGAAAAGCCGAGCCTCGTTGATGGCGCGAATGGCATTTTCCTTATCCGCATAGCCGGTAAGAATCACCCGCGTGATCGTTGGATCCAGTTTCTTCACTTCGTTGAGCAACTCGATGCCGTTCATTCCCGGCATGTAGTAGTCGGAGATGACCATGTCAACGGCGGCGGGCTGGCAATCACTCTCCTTCAGATGCGCAAGCGCTTCGCCCGGGGATGTAAAAGGCAGAACCTTAAAATCCGTTTCCAATTCGAGTAAGCCCTGAATGGAAGTCAGAACCATCGCCTCATCATCGACGACAAGAATTGTGTGCTCGCCACTTTCACTCATCGTGAGAATCCTTAGTTTGCAATTCTGTTGTGAAATATATCAATACGAACATTATAAGTCAAGCCCAAGGTGGACAGGTTGAGCAGTCCTGCTGGTTTAGCCTGCAAACAAATCCCCCTGCCACCGTCGCAGCTCCACCACTTCCCGTGGCGACTGCCAGCGCACGACCTTCTCCGCAATCAAATTCGCCTCTCCTTTAATGCGGGATTGAATTTTTCCGACCACCGTAAACGGCCCGTGACCGCGCAGAAGATTGGCGTAACGTTCATACACCTCCGGAAAAAAAACTGTCTCGCAGATACCCTGCCGGTCCTCGATAGAAATAAACTTCATGTATTTGCCGGACACCGTTTCCTGCAAACGCGAGGTCACGTACCAGCCGGTAAACTGGACGCGGCGGTCTTTGTGCTTCTCCACCTCCAGCGAGGAAATCATGTTTTCCCAGGGTATAACGCCATCGTAAAGGCTTAGCGGATGGTCCACCACGCCAAAGCTGAGCAGTTCCAGCTCCGCCAGCAGTCGCATCTCTTTCGAATAGGGCAACGGCTTTAGCCCTTGGGTCAAATATTCCGCTTTGGTGCGGTTGCGGCCATTCTTGAAGTAGCTCTGGCATTTCATCAGCAGCAGCGGCTCACTTGCATGAATCGAACGCAGGGCGCCGCAACGGATGAGATGCTCCGTCTCCTTTTCCCCGGCGTTGGTCCGCTGAATGAAATCGTACAGATCCGAAAACGGCTGTTTTTTACGCTCGCCGACAATAGCTTCCTTGGTTCTGTCGGTGAGTTCGTAAACGGGATGGAGGCCCACGCGAATCGCCTCGCCTTCCTTGCTGAATTCAATATCCGAGTGATTGACATCCGGCGATAGCAGCGGGATGCCCACCTGTCCGGTTGGCAATTTCAGCCGGCGACACTCTTCGATGTAAACGGCTTTGCTGTAGAAGCCGCCATGGTTGTTCAGCACTGCCATCATGTACTCGATCGGGAAGTAGCACTTCAGGAAAGCGGTTTGATAAGCCAGAATGCCGTAGGTGGCGGCATGTGCCTTGTTAAACCCAAAGCCCGTGAAATTGAGCAGGAACTGCCAAATTTCCAGCGCCTTTTTCTGTGACACGCCTTTGTTGATGGCGCCGTCGATGAACTGTTTTCGCATGGAATTCATGAGCGTTTGGTCGCGTTTTTTGGTCATGGCGCGACGCAGGATGTCGCCTTGCGCCAGCGTGAAACCAGCGACCGCCTGCGCAATGAACAGCACCTGCTCCTGGTAGATAGTCAAACCATGAGTCTCCTTCAGGACCGGTTCGAGAATAGGATGGCTGTAGCGCGCTTTGCGTTTGCCGCTGCGGCGTAGAATGTACTCATCTTTCATGCCGCTGTCTCCCACGCCCGGCCGGATGACCGCCACCGCCACCACGGTGTCCTCCACACTGTCGGTTTGCATCTTGCGCAGCACCCCACGCACCAGCGGACTTTCAAGCTGAAAGCACCCCAATGTCTGCCCCGACTTGATCATCTTGATGGTTTCCGGATCGTCTTCCGGAATCGCGCGCATATCGAGAGTCGAAAGCTTCTCTGTTTTTCTGAGAAAATTAAATTTCTTGTGGCGAGGGTCGCGGGAGCCCAACTCGGTATCCTTCTCCCACTCAAGTGTCTCGGTTCCACCATTGGAGGCCGGAATTGGAGATTCGAAATCGAAAATTGGAAATTGCGAACTATGGATTTTCTGTCTCCGATCTCCGGCCTCCAGCCTCTGGTCTCCGGTCTCCGATCCCCCGCCTCCGGCTTCCTGCCTGGCCCGTTCCATGCACTCCGTAATAATGCTCAATGATCTTACGCCGAGCAGGTCCATTTTCACCAGACCGAGCCGTTCGATGATGTACATGTCATATTGCGAAATGACGATGCCCTTGCCCGCGACTTCCAGGGGAGTATAATTTGTAATTCGGTCGGGCGCAATGATCACGCCTCCTGAATGAATCGAAAGATGACGCGGAAAACCGACAATCTGCTTGCTTATCTCAATGATCTCGAGAACTGTTCGATCGATTTTCGTGCCGCCTTTCAACTGCGGCACTGCGTCGAGTGCCTTCTCAAAATTTGCCCTTTTCGACATGTAGGGAACCTCGCGCGTCAACTCGCTGATCTCCTCATCCGGAAGGCCAAAGACCTTGGCCACGTCACGGATCGCGGCCCGGCTTTGAAAGGTACTGAATGTACAAATCATGGCCGTTTTGTCTTTGCCGAAGCGGTCGTAAACATACTCGATCACCCGGTCGCGACTCTTCCAGCAAATGTCAAGATCGATGTCCGGGGCATCCGTACGCTCGGGGTTGAGAAAGCGTTCGAAGTAAAGATTGAATCGGATTGGGTCGGCGAAAGTAATGCCGAGCACGTAGGCCACGATGCTGTCTGCCGCCGAGCCGCGTCCGACACAGGGAATCCCTTCGCGCCAGCAAAACTCGACAATATCTTTGACTATCAGAAAATAGTCCGTGAAGCCGAGGTCATCGATAATTTTAAGCTCATATTTGATGCGTTTGGTTACGACCTTTGTCACCGGCTGGTATCGGCTTTTCGCGCCATCGCAACAGAGCTGGCGCAAATGGCTGGCAGAGGTTTCTCCCTCAGGCAGTGTCATCACCGGGAAGATCGGTTTGCCCAGTGTCAGCTCAAGGTTGCACTGTTCGGCAATTTTGAGCGTGTTCTCAATCGCGCCTGCGTAGCGGCCAAACAGCCGACGCATTTGCCAGGCCGTTTTCAAATACTGCTCTTTGCTGCCCGCTGTGCGCACACGCTCCCGCACCGTGTTCTGGTCGATGGCATGCAGCACTTCGCGTAGCGGCAAATCGTCGGGCCCGAGCAGGTGCACATCATTTGTGGCCACAAGAGGCACGTTGCATGTTTCGGAGATTTCCAGCAACTGCTGGTTGAGAAAATCGTCCCACGGTGCGAAACGCTGCAGTTCGAGATAGAAATCGTCACCAAACTGCTCTTTCAACCAGTGGCAGTAGCCGGCGGCTTCCTCAGCATTTCGGCTCATCACCAGTTGTGAAATCAAACCGCGCTTGCCGCCAGAGAGTACAATCAGCCCCAGACGGCGCTCCACAATATCCCGCATTTCACACTGAAAGTTGAGATGTCCACCACGCAAATTCGCGACAGAAATAATCTCGCAGAGACTCCGATAGCCATCTGCGTTTCTTGCCAGAGCCACCACCGAACTGCCATCCATCAAACTCAACTGCGTGCCGATGATGGGTTTCACAGCCATCTCTCTACACAGCCGATAAAACTCGATAGCACCGTACAAGCCGTTGTGGTCAGTTAGGGCGAGCGACGGCATGCCCAGATGATGAGCGCGCTCAACAAGTTCCCGGAGTGGCAGCGTGCCGTCGAGCAGGCTGTAGTTGCTGTGGGTGTGCAAATGTACAAATGAGTAATTCATAAATTCACCGTGCTATTTTGTACACCAAAACTAACTAATGAATCCGTAACATGCAAGAAGGAGTTGGCAAGAATCGAAAAATGGGATAGCGACGCGCCGGCTACGAAAATTTAACAACCATGAAAATGACTGCCACCATCAACCATCGGGCATTACGCGATCCCCCAAAAAGAACGGTAAACACAATAATATTAACCAGGCACAAACCCAAATTCTGAACAGATTGGTCTCGCACTCCCCGAAGGGAAAACTGCCAGACTGCAGGTCCATCTGGAGCATCGGCTTTTAGGTTGCATATTGTTCTGTAATCACATATCTTTGCCTTAAGATAATCATCTTACCCGTTCGTCCGCGGCAGCTACCTCCGTCCGCACAATGATGCAGTTATTTCCTGATTCTGAAAGATCTGTTGAAGATGCGGCGAAACGCTAACGGCGCCAGCTCAACAGTCAATCGTCCTTGATTGTCTTGTTCTGTTGCCCGGCAGTTGCTGCAGGAGCTGTCTCACTGATCAGCCTTACCGAAATGGTTGGGGAACCACAAAAGGAGAAATCCGTGGCGCCCCATCTCCCAAATTCGATTCCAAAAGTAGCAGCGTCGCGCAGGAAGACTTGCCGAATGGAATTCATACCCGGATACTCAGCACACAGGCGAGAGAGAGAAAATCATGACACCGGATAAGAATGGTTCCCGGGATAGCCAAGCCTCAGATGACCGCCAGGCTGTCCAACTGAGACGCTACGGTATTGCCCTGGGTGTTTTTTGGACATTGCTCCTGTGCGCTTCGCTCTATTGGAATCTCCGCCAGCAAGATGAGGAAACACGTGAAATCGCTCACGCCCAGGCCCTCGCTTATTTCAACAAGGATCAGGCGTTTCGTTTATGGGCCTCGTCTCACGGCGGCGTTTATGTTCCCGTTGATGAAGAGACACCGCCCAATCCATATCTCAAACATATACCGGACCGCGACATTCAAAAGCCCAACGGCCAACCCATGACACTGATGAACCCGGCTTACATGGTGCGGCAAATGAATGAGGAGTTCGCCGAGCTCTATGGCATTGCCGGCCACATCACCAGCCAGAAACCAGTGCGCCCCGGGAACAAGCCGGACGCCTGGGAAAGGACCGCCCTGCAGGCCTTTGAGCGTGGGGAAAAGGAGGTCAAAGAATTCGCCGGGATCGATGGCGAACCCTATTTGCGGCTGATGCGTCCTATGGTTGCTGAGAAGTCCTGCTTGAAGTGCCACGGGCACCAGGGCTATAAAGAAGGCGACATTCGTGGCGGTGTGGGTGTCTCCCTGCCACTAACACCCTTATTGTCAATAGCAAAGAAGCACAAAGATGTCATCAGCGTCTGGCATGGCGCTCTCTGGCTGATTGGAATGTTGGGTCTCATCATCGGCAAACGGCGGCTGGCAGACGGCATCTACGAGCGCCGGCGGGCGGAACTCGCTCTGCGGCAAACTGAAATGTTGACACGCCTCGTAATTGACACAGCCCTGGACGCAGTCGTGAACATTGATTCAGACGGAAAAATCACTGACTGGAATCCCCAAGCTGAAACTACTTTCGGCTGGACTCGGCATCAGGCGATAGGACGTCGCCTGGAAGAGACCATTATTCCACCGAAATACCGCGATACCCATCAGCAGGGACTTAGGAACTATCTCAAAACGGGCGACGGTCCGATTCTGAACAAACGCATTGAAATTTCCGCCCTGCGCAAAGATGGACACGAGTTTCCGGTCGAACTGACCATCACGCCGTTGACAGGTGGTGAAACCATTATCTTCAGTGCTTTTGTCCGTGACGTCACCGAACGCAAGCAGTCGGAGCAGGCATTGCGTGAAAGTGAGACTCTGTACCGTTCGTTGATTGAGTCCACAAAGACGACTCCGTGGAGGTTGGATTTAAGAACAGAGGCTTTTACATATATTGGACATCAAGTTGAACATCTATTGGGGTACAAACCTGAAAGTTGGATTGACATGGAAACCTGGACTGAACGCATTCACGCAGATGACCGCGAGCAGGCCGTTCGTTTTTGTGGTGATTCGACCAAACTCTGCCAAGATCATGACTTTGAATACCGCGCCATTGCTGCCGACGGGCATGTTGTCTGGATAAGGGACTTCGTGACCGTCGTGACTGACGAGAAAGGTCCCAAGGAGCTCGTTGGTTTCATGTTCGACATCACCGAACGCAAGCAAGCTGAAATCCTTCAAACCGCTGTCTATCAGATTGCGCAAGCTGCAGATCGTGCGGTAAAGCTTGATGATCTGTTTCCCGCGATCCACGAGATTGTCAAGACCGTGATGCCTGCCGAGAATTTCTACATCGCACTCCTTGACACGAAAACCAACTTGATTGGATTCCCCTACTTCGTGGACGAAGTGTCACCCCTGGAACCCTCGCGTAAACCGGGTAAAGGTTGGACCGAGTATGTGCTCGAGACCGGCGAACCACAGCTCATCAACCTGGCCCGTCAGGCCGAACTGAGACAAGAGCAGAAAATCGAACCCGTTGGCGAGTCACCTCCTATCTGGTTAGGTGTGCCGCTCCTGGTTGAGAATCAGGCTATCGGGGTCATGGCGGTTCAACATTATTCCAATCCTGAGGCATACGGTGAGCGGGAAAAACGAATGCTCGAATTTGTCTCATCCCAGGTTGCGCTGGCAATTGACCGCAAGCGCGCTGAGGAAAAACTCAATAAGTTATCAGTTGCGCTCGAGCAAAGCCCGGTGATGGTGGTAGTTACCGACACGGCCGGCAAAATCGAGTATGTCAACCCAAGGTTCACTCTCGAGACTGGCTACACCGCGGAAGAGGTTATTGGGGAGAATCCAAACATACTGAAGTCTGGCGAAACGACTTCGGACGAATACCAGAAGATGTGGCAGACAATTACCCGAGGCGGTGAATGGCGTGGTGAATTTCACAACAAGAAGAAGAATGGCGAACTCTACTGGGAGTCGGCCGCCATTTCTCCAATCAAAAACCCTGATGGAGGGACCACCCATTTTCTGGCAGTCAAGGAAAATATCACTGACCGCAAGACGGCGGAGGCGGAAAGGGCAAAGCTTGAGGAGCAACTGCGCCACTCTCAAAAAATGGAGACAATCGGCACCCTTGCAGGTGGCATCGCGCATGACTTTAACAACATACTGCAGGCAATTTACGGATATGTGGATATGTCGTTGGCGGCATTGGCGCCCAAGAGCCAGGTTCACTCTGACTTGAATGAGGTATTGAAGGCGACGCAGCGCGCCAAAGAGATGGTGCAACAAATTCTAGTTTTCAGCCGACCTGACATCCAGGAGCGCAGGCCGGCGAGACTTCATCACATCGTGAACGAATCCATCAGCTTGCTGAAAGGTCCCATACCTTCAACGATTAAGATTCGTCACCACATCAGCCAGGCCTGTCCGCCTGTTCTGGCCTGCCCCGGTCAGATTCACCAGGTTGTCATGAACCTTTGTACAAATGCCTATCAGGCGATGGCCAAGGATGGCGGAACCCTCACGGTTACTCTCAAAATGCACTCCCCTGATGCCAAACTCTTGAAAACCCATGGCGGACTGGCTGAAAGGAAGTTTGCGGAGTTGAGAATATCCGATACGGGCGCCGGAATAAGTCGAGCAACCCAAGAGAGAATCTTCGAACCATTTTTTACAACAAAGGAGGTTGGCGAAGGCACCGGGCTCGGACTTTCCGTCGTACACGGTATCGTAACTGCGCATGACGGTTACGTCGTAGTGGAGAGTGAGCCAGACAAAGGTACGACGTTTCGAGTGTTCTTGCCTGTGGTAGAACAAATCACTCAAGTCGCTGTCGAAGCGGGTGAAGTAGTTCTTGTTGGCCAGGAGCGAATCCTGTACGTAGACGACGAAGAAAGCGTCACTAAAGTCATTAAACGGCTACTGGAACGGAATGGTTATGAAGTCACAACCAAGACGAGTAGCCTTGCAGCCCTTGATACATTCCGCGCCAACCCAAGCAGCTTTGACCTTGTCATCACCGATCAGACCATGCCCGACATGACAGGCACGGATCTTGCGAAAGAACTCACTCGAACCCAGCCTGATCTGCCGATTATCCTCATCTCGGGATTTGCAGCTGACTCGACTCAGCAGACGTCTGGTCGCGGGGGGATTAGAGAGGTTGTTATGAAGCCTGTGATTGCAAATGAACTTTGTGGAACGATTCGAAAAGTGATGGACAATCAAGCGAGCTTGAAGGAAGAGGCCGATGCCACGAATCCTAATCATTGATGACGACCGGGACGTGCTGGGAATGCTCAAGAAAATGCTGGAACGGGCGGCGTATGAGGTTACTATCGCTACTGACGGCGCCGAAGGCCTGGCGTGTTTTGCCGAAGCACCCGCCGACCTAGTCATCACCGATCTTCTCATGCCCGGGAAAGAAGGCTTAGAGACCATCCGAGACTTGAAGCGGGATTTCCCGGAATTGAAAATTATCGCCATTTCCGGCGGTGGGCGCAATGCGCCAGAAGGCTACCTGAAAGTGGCCAAAGCCATGGGTGCGGCGCGGTCGTTCGCCAAGCCCTTCGGACAGACAGAATTGCTGGAAGCTATTGAAGAGCTACTTGGAGATTAGGACAGGTCTTCCATCCCAATATAGGCCCAATACACAAAACTCGCCACGCTAGCCCAGCTTTGACCAGGCGCTATCAATGGCGTTCTCAATCTCAACACAGACACCTTCAAGACGAACCTTGGATTCTTGTTGCTCAGAGACATCGGTAGCTGATTTAAGCGTTTCAAGTAACTCACACGCCAGTTCGACTTTGGCGTTGAGCAAATCCACCTGGCGCTCGTACTCAAGTCTCTGCCTGGAGTCAACCGTTGCCGACCTGGCTTTTATGGTTGCGAACGCAACTTGCAAACGCTCGAGGTTCCGCGTGACGCGGCTCAGGTAGGCATCCATTATCTTTGGCTAAACCCGGGCAATCCATTCATAAAATCTCGCACACCTTTAAAGAATTCATCCTGGCTCTCGATGAAGGGGAAATGTCCGCTTGCTTCCATCAAAAAGAATTCTGACTTGGCAAGTGCTGCGTGTATCGCCTCTGGCGCCTGAATGGGAATATTGTCATTTTCGCTGTGCACAATCAGGGCCGGGCAGGTAACCTTTTTCAGTCCCGCAAGCAGGTTAAAGCTGTCAAGATCTCCATAGAGATGACGCAGCCGGGCGTTGCGCGCTGCGAAATCAGATGGAAAGGTGAGCGTCAGGTTCTCGACCTGAGCTTTGTCGTAAAAGGAAACACGAAACGTGTTGCGGTAAAGCGCTTCAAAAGCCGAACTCTGCTGCCGGCGGTAGGCGTCAGACTGCAGAATTCTCCGGCGCGCCACGACGTCTTCCGCAGGCGTCTTTTCGCTCACACTCTGGCTCATTTCCGCTTGATATTCTGAGCTGGGAGGCGTGGCGTTGAAAAGCATGATAGAATTCAGCTTATCCGGGTGTTTGACAGCATAGGCCATGGCCAGAAAACCTCCCCACGAATGCCCGGCAAGGTTCATTTTGTCGAGGTCAAACGCTGCGCGGATGCCTTCAATGTCTTCGACAAAGTTATCCAGGGTCACGGAAGCTTCATTCACGTCGGCTGCCGAGCGCCCGCTGGTCCGTTGATCGAAAAAAATCAGGCGATAGTCTTTGGCCAATTCTGCCATTTGTGGCAGGAAGTAGGTGTGGTCCATGCCAGGTCCGCCGTGCAGGAACACGATGGGCTCGCCCTGCCCGATTGATTTCGTGAACAGTTCTGTGCCGTTGATTTGCAGCATTTTTTCTTCCACAGGCATGGTCTGGCCAAGAACGCGAGCCGCCATTGTCAGACATACCAAAACCAGAACATTGATGCGCATTATTGTTCTCCTAAATCATTGGGACTTGCGTTTCGGGAAGCTCCCCGCTGCCACCGTAAGGGCTGGCTGGACACCTTAGACAACCTGCCCGTGAGTCAATCGCTGACGGCCAAGGAAAGGGTTGTGCACAGGCCTACTCTTGATTCTAGAGCACTGTCGTGGCTTTTGCGGACAAAAACCTGCAAAGTCGTCTGAAGCCGCAAGATCTGCTACATCGGAGGGTATTTCTCGAATACCTTGGCAATCGCTTCGTTGATATTCTCCACATTTCCTTCTGGATGGCCGACAACCCCCTGAGCGGCGCCGCGCCAGACCAGTTGTTTCATCTGCGGATCGACGACATCCACCAGAATCGAGCCTTCCTTGTAGCGATGCACGTGCGTGTGACGGCGCCAGTAGCCATAGCCGTGCCGGCTGACATCCACCCGTTTCTGGACGCCGACGTGGTAGGCGAGCAGCGCATCCGCTTTGCCGCTCTTGACCAATTGCAGTCCCTTTGCTTGCAACTCATTCTCCACCGCACGGCGAACTCGTTTGTCCAAGAGTGAATTATGAGGAACCCCTTTCCCGCCCTTCTTTGCGTTCGGCATCCATTTGAAAGTCTGGTAGCGGGTAAAATCCACTTCGTGGTCGTAGTCGGTTCGTACCGAAATCGGTGAGCAACTACTTCCCGCCAGAAGCAGACATGCGCACAGCAAGATGTTTACGGCCTTCATCATAGTTTCCTCCTTGCATTCAGTTGCAATTCAAATATTCACGCACTCGCGTTGAGCAAACGGTGTGCCACCTAGACGCAATCACATCCTAGCCGATATCTGGCGAATTGCTGGACATTTCGCAGAGAACTGTTCGCGCAGCCACGACAGCCTGATCAACAGATCGCCAAAATTGCTTATCCAGTTTGCAGACGCGACCTTGCATGTTGCCTGACCCACGCTTTAAAAGCATACGGAACTCTGATTGATGATTATAACGCCAGGAATGAACAAACTCAAGAATTCATTTGAAATGAATGAGGTAGCCACGGTTCATAAAGCAGGGTTGACTCTTTGCCGCTAGATCGGTTTATTCTTAAGCCTGCCTGCTGGTACAAACAGAAATTCACAGCCTGAGATTTGATATCAACAAGGAAGTGAGGTGACGTCGAATGAAACCATTTCACCCCATCGCGGTACTCCAACAACTCATTCTCATATTGCCTTTCTTTTTCTTCTTTGAAGCCGCTCTTGCGCAGGAGTGGCTTTGGCAAAGAAAAAATCTGGTTCTGAATCCGTCTGGATTTGGATGGGGCGACCAGTTGGGCCTGGGGCGACCTGGACCGGGATGGTTTCTCCGACATCGTCGTGCGCAAGCATGGTGGCGGCGTGGAGAGTCACCTGGTGGCATTCCGTGGCCTCGCAGCTTCAGCTCCGCCGTATTGGGCTGCTGCACCGGATTTGCTAAGCGGGATTTCGGAGCCCGTTCACTCCGCTGGGGTTGTCATCGCGGATCTTGATGGGGATGGTGCGCCAAATATTATTACGCTGTCTCTTCGCGAGCCCGGCGCGCCAGAATTGCAACTCTTGTATTGGAGAAAGAATTCAGCGGGTGCCTGGTTTGCTGATTCTACGATTTTTGAAACGATTGAAACGACAGAATCTACACTGTTTAGCAACGATCCGCATTTCGCTGATATCGACGGTGACGACGATCTGGACATGGTCATCGGCAGAGAAGCGAGGTTTGGTGAACTCGGCGTACAATTCTTTGAAAATATTGGCACGCCAGACCTCCCTATCTGGCAGCAGGACTCAAGTCGCGTGGCGTTTGTCAACCAAAATCCTCCGGGCTTCGTTTCCTGGTCACCGGTGTTTGTGCACGCAAATGAGGATACTCTGCTGGATCTGCTTCTGGTTTTTGAAATTGAAAGCGCCATAAGCGTCGCGGTGTATCCAGGAATCGCCGATACCGCCGGTTTGCGCTGGGGCGGCAATATCGAGGCGCTCTTTGGTCACAATTTTGACGCCGGCCCTCAGCAACTCCTGCCGTTTGATGTCAACCAGGATGGGCACAGCGACTTGCTCATCCTTGAAGGTTCCCGTACAGGCCGGGTGTACCTGACGGCAGACTCGGCGACTTTTGACCGGCAAAATTACTTTCGCGTCGGTCCGGTTAGATTTCAATTCACTGCGTCGGCGCTTGCATTGAACCACGACAGCGATTTCGAAAAAGAGCTGCTGGCTGTTGGGCATTTCGCCTCCTTTTTCAATGACATCACAACTTTTCAGTCTTACAAAAAGGACACTCTGTTGGGAATGGAACTGTGGCGACAAACCGGTTGGTTCAGCCCACCAGAACAGTTCAACATCGTACTCCGATTTAAGTACCAGATTACGGATATAGATAACAACGACCAGCCGAATTTTGCCGTAACAACCGATATGCATTTTTTCCAGGCCTATGAAAACTCAGACGCGAATTTGCAGGGAACCTGGAAGCCAAGCAATGAGCTGATTGCGCCGTTTAACAATCGGCACTTGCAGCGGGATACGCTCTATTTCGATCCGAGCTTCGCAGACCTCGATAGAGATGATGACGTCGATCTGCTGGTGGCGGCACGCTTCTTTGCCGGGCCGGACAGCGGCAAGACTCAATATCGTTTTTTTGAAAATGATTTGCGCCAGCAGGGCGTCGTGTGGCATGAGCGCCCAGACTGGCTTAGCGGCCTCGATACCGACGTCCTTTTTCTGAGCACTTTTTCTGATTTAGACCTGGATGGCGATCAGGATTTGATTATTGGCAACAACGCCGGCAAGCTGGTTTATTTCGAAAATGTCGGCAGCGCTCTACGACCCTCATGGCAATTGATTCCGGATGTCTTCACGGACATGGACGTGTTTTCCAACGCGGCGCCAACCTTCGCGGATTTTGACGGCGATGGCCGGCCTGACCTGTTCATCGGCAATCAATACGGCCAATTGCTTTATTTTCGGAATGAATCCATTGTCAGTGTCGAGGAGCGTTCAGGCAGACAACCGTCTTCGTTTGGTCTTTTGCAAAACTATCCCAATCCGTTCAACCCGGCAACCACCATCACGTATGAAATTTCTAATGCTGGCCTCGTACAACTCACTATTTACAATATCCGGGGTCAGATTGTAAAAAAAATG
Source organism: Candidatus Zhuqueibacterota bacterium (assembly GCA_029261995.1). Classification (GTDB taxonomy): domain Bacteria; phylum Zhuqueibacterota; class Zhuqueibacteria; order Oceanimicrobiales; family Oceanimicrobiaceae; genus JAJDAF01. The sequence continues at coordinate 75,865 of JAJDAF010000010.1, read as the reverse complement.
GTAGAAACGGTGCAGGGCGCCGGCTCATACAATGTCGTTTGGGATGGAACGGCTGACGCGGGTTTGCCGGCAGCGAGCGGTGTCTACGTCTATGAACTCCGTCTGCACAAGCAGCTTGTCGAACGCAAAAAAATGGTTTTAATCCACTAGACTTATCAAGAAATGTAACTACCTCTTCCGACACTATTTAATCAGAAGACTGACGCGCCGATTCACAGGTAAACCTCGGCGACCCTCGGTCTCGACCTCCTTCATGTGTGTGTCGGCAAAGCCAACCGCCAAAAACCGAGGGGCCTCGACGTTGGCAGTCAGGAGTTGACGAATCACGCTACTGGAACGCGCCGTTGATAATTCCCAATTTGAAGGATAGAGTGCGTTTTCTGAGAGAGGAACAGAATCGGTATGTCCCTGAACCTGAATCTTGCGGGTGACCACATCCTGCGAATTCAGAATGTCGGCCAGCGCGTCCAGAATTGGGCCTGAATTCGCTTTGAGTTCGGCATGCCCGGAATCAAACAAGATGTTGTCCTGAAAATTGACCATCAGTCCATCGGGAGTCAACTCAACATCCACGCTCTCTTCAAGTTGATGCGTTCGTACCATCTCTCGAAATCGCTTTTCGAGTTCATGCAACGGCATGGTATCGGTTTTGCTAAAATACTCCATGATCATTTCGAACTTCACCTGGTCTACCTGCGAGATGGCAAAGAAGAGAACGAAAAAAGCAAGCAGCAGCGTCACCATGTCGCTGTACGGCATGAGCCAATGCGTCTCGTCGGTCTTACCGCGAAGTTCGTTGTTGAGCTTGATTTCCACGGTCAGGCCAGTTCCTTGACATTGTTTCGTTTCCGTGTGATAATATCTCGAGAACTCTGCTGCGTGACTTTCTGGCGGCTGTTTGCACTCAGGTAGGCCGAAAGCTTGTCGCGGGCGAAGACGTAGTTGCGATTGTCGTACATCATCATCAGCGTCTCGAGCTGCATGGTTTCCAGCAGCAGGTTGTTTTCTGCCTGCTCCCTGATTTTTTCGGCGATCGGCGAGAAGACGAGGTTGGACAGCACAAGGCCATAAAAGGTCGTCGTCAAAGCGACAGCCAGGCCAATTCCGACCTCGCCAGGATTGCTCTGAAGTGTGATGAGCATGTTGATCAAACCGATCAATGTGCCGATCATGCCAAAGGCCGGCGCCACCTTAGCCATGGTGGCAAAGAGCTGATGCTGCTTCATTTCCCGCGACATTTGCCAACGAATCTGGTCTTCAAGGATCATCTGACTTTCATCCCTGGAGTAGCCATTTGCGATCATCTGTACACCATCACGCAAAATCCAGAGGTCCTTCCGTGACTTTTGCTTCAAATCAGCCATGAGGCGGTCAAGGCCATCCACCTGGTAGGTGCGGATAGCACTGACCATTCTGGTAACTGCCTTCACGTAATCATGGGCGCCATGCACGAAAATGATGTAATATGCCTTGAAAGCCAGCAGTACTTCCCGAACGGGAAAGGACACGAAGATCGAGGCGATGGTACCTCCGCCCACGATCGCCAGACCTTGCCAATTCAAAAAAATATCGACTGGCGCCTTGCCAGTGTAAATGCCGTAGCCGACAAGAAAACAGCCAACCAGAAAACCTATGAAGGTGAGCATCTTGGAACCCTGAGCTACTTCTTGAGACGTTTCACCAACTCGCTTACTTGCTCGAGATGGGGATTGATTTGCAGCGCGTTTTCCCAGGCGCTGACCGCCTGTTCGATTTCGCCGTTGACATAGTAAATTGAACCGCCGAGTGCGTATGCCGTCGCTGTCTTCTTCTTTTCAAGCGAGGCCTTGAGCACCTCCAGCGCTTCCTCATACCGACGTTCATAGAACATCTTCTGGGCCAGATTAATGTCGCGCACGATCTCGTCGGTCAAGTCTCCGTTGTCCAGGTTGTCTTTGCCAGGCTTTGAATCTTCGGTTCTCTCCAAACTGGTCAGCCGCTCTCCCGGTCGCGCGGCCTTGCCGTCCATTTCTTCCTGAGACTGGCCGCGTTTGTAGAAAACCGAATCTCCCCTGGAAATTTCCAGATAACCGTTTGGACCTCGGATCAAGTCGAGCGCGAGATTGGTGGAATTGGGATCGACGACCATTTCCACTTCGGTGTCGTTCTGCCGAAACTTCACGGTCAGAGACTGTTCTTTTGGACCCTGCAGTTTGGATTCTTTTTTCGCCTTCGCCACAGCTACTGCTGCCTCGGACATTCCAGCCGAAGCCCCAACTGAGTCCGCGGATGGCGCCACAAGTTCAGTTGGCAGATTGCTCAATTCAGCTCTTTTGTTGCTGCCGGCACACGCCCAAAGCAGTGCCAGCGCTGCGACTGCTATCAACACTGCCGGGACACGACCCTTGACTATTCGCTTCATAGCTTGTGACCTTCTTCTCAATCAGAATGTGTACTGTAACAACAACACTTCAAAATGCAGTCCGCTGACTTTAAGCCGCATGGGTTCGCCGGTAGAGAGCAAGGGCTGTGAATCAAATTCGCTGCCGAGCACCATGGAAAGCCCCGTTGACACCGAAAAATTTGAACTCAAATCTGAACGCAACCCCAGACCGATTCCGGTAAGGTCAGACATCTTGCGGGTGAAGTAGCGGGTGACCGCCAGGTAGCCTGAAAGCCAGTCGCCAGCGTTGTTGCTGTTGTTCTCAAAAATTGTTGAATAGAGCATCAGCCTAAAATTGATCGAAATTGGCGATGACGCTGAATTGGCCTTTGCTTTCAAGCCGTAGAAAGCGTTGTCCTTGAACTCAGGGCTTAAAAACTTGACACCTTCAGAAAGAAACGAAACACCGCCGCGCATCTCGTACCGGAAACGGCTGTTTGGGGTAAGGAACTGGTAGATGCCATAGTAGATGGAATACTGCACCAGACGGTCGCCAAAATCACCATGCAGCAATGAGTCCGCGCCCGACTTGATCTGTGCCTGGAAAACCTCGAATCCCGCGTTCAGGCTCTGCTTGACCGGGTTGATCTTCGGGACATCCATGTCCTCGTAGGCTTTGTAAGACTTCGCCCACAACACTTCGTTGCTGCCGGTTCGGTTGAGTCGCAGATCGAAATAGAGCGCTTTCTTCGGAATGTAGGTGAGATTGCCCTCGAGAAATCCATCGACGCGCAGTCGCTTTCCGACGCGCCAAAGCTCATCCGGTGAGGGCGTCGAATTGATGATCGAAAAACTGGAATCAGTTGACGAGACTCGCAACGTGCTGAGCTGCGGCAGAGAGACAATTTTGGGCGGGTCAACCATCTGAAAGATTTCAATCAACCTGCTCTCAAAGTGCTGCTTCAGGGGCGCCGGAATGTAGGCGTTGTCCATGTTAACACGATAGACCGCGACACGGCGAACGGAAGGGTCAATTTCCGCAAGATCGTCAGGTATTTCGTTGAAGATCTTTTCCATCAGAGTGAGAATCGCTTCATTTGACGAGGCACTGATCTGCGCAAGAGCAGGGCTCTGAAACGCGAGCGCGAGAATGGCCGCGACTATGCATCGACTCATCATATCTTTTATTCTTAGCATGTTAACTCACGACTTTTACAGGTTTCTTACCACGAACGGCGCGCATGAGAGAGCGGCGCGCAGCAGTGACTTCATCATCGGAGATGTGGATATTCGAATCCAAGCTTGCGCGAACGAGTTCTGCCAACTTTTCAGGCAAGGAATTGATGATATTCTCAACAACCTCATCATCAAGACTGACCAGTGATTTGGCGAGCATGTCGCGGTCCACTTCGACAGCAACGTCTCGCAGTCTGTCCTGCGGCATGGCAATGAACTGATTGAAGGTCATGAAATGCTTGTTGACCTTGCGAGCGAGCGTGACATCCTGGGTTTGCAGGTAATCGAGGGCTTCGTTTTGTGAATCTTCGTCCATGTAATCGAGCACCTTGACCAGGGTATCCACTCCATTCGCCCGCACGTAGCGCATCCACTTAAGCTCAGTTGCACGGCCAGCGAGTTGGCGGGCAATGTGCTGGTAGACATCCGACGGAATGCGGTCGATGTTACCCATCGCAGCAAGTACGGTTTTGCGTTGGGTCCCATCCATCTTGTCCAGCAGACGGGCGGCGCGGTTGGTGCGAAGCTGCGCCAACACGATGGCGATGACGCCATGCTTCAAAGGTTTGAGAAGGTGCTGCAGTTGGTCATCCGTCATCTGGTGCAAGAAGGAGAGCGAGTCGTCGTTGGCATCATACTTCTTCATCATAACATGCTTGCGAACTTCAGAATCGAAATCCCGAAACAGCCTGGGTGCATTTTGATCGACGTCCGTCTGTTCGAGATTTGCAATTCTTTGCTGCACGGTCTCGGAGATTTCCTGGCCGAGGTGCGGTTCGACCAGATCCAGCATTGATTTTGAGATGGCGGTGATAACAATCGCAGTGTTTACGTAGCCGCCATCGCCCTGTTCATCAATCCAGCGGCAAAAAATAGCAGCACTCGCCGCCGGCGTGCCGACAATGGAATCGATGACGGCTGCCTTGAATTCAGGGGCAGAATCGCCTGATTTCTCTGTATCGTCCGATTTTGATTGTGAGGTCTCAACGTCATGAGTTGCCACTTTGTCCGGTGGCGCCAAAACTTGGGTTTGATACGGCACGACAGAGGGGGCCTTCCAGGCCTTGACCACGCTCCGCAGGCCCATAAAGAACATCGCGATCAGCAAGACTGCAAGACCGGCCGCAAAAGCGTAGGGAAACCATGCAGGCAAAGCCGCTTCTCCGGACTTAGTATCCATGGCCACGGGTGGTTGAACCGCAGCTTCCGGCTCGTTCGATTGCGGCGGCGCGAACTCGGCTCGCTCCGGAAAATCAAGGCCTTCGATTCGTACCTGATCACCGCGGTCGGGCTCAAGATTGGCGCTCAAATTGACAAACCGGCGGATAAATGCCCAATCACTCTGTTGCAGACTCTGATCGACAAGAACATTTACCCAAATACGCTCGATTTCATAGCCCTTGCTGCTGACCTGTTCGAGCAGAGCGGAATTTTCGTTGGAGGTCTGTCCCGGTTTGACTAAATCCTCCGGCAAGTAAGGCAGGCCCGGCAGGTTGGTCAGATCTTTACTCAAGAGGGCATCGGGCAACCTGGGCAGCCGTGGTTTGGGCCGAACCTTCTTGATTTTGACCTTGGCGTTAACGACAAATTTGGTCTCCGGATAGTACACGAGAAGTGCATTCTGGAGATTCCAGGTGAGGTTTGACTCCATAGATTGTTCAAGCTCCCCGAGAGGCGAGGCCGTTTTGAAGCTCTGCGCAGGGATTTGTGGAGCCGTGAGAATCGCGCTCAAAGCAAGCGCCAGTCCGATAGCATGCTTGTTGAATCGTTTCATGATTCCCTTCATGTTATTTGTGCGCATGACGTAGTCATCGGTCAGCAGTGCAGAGACCTTAAGCAGATTGCAGCGGCTTGAAATCTTGGGACGGACAAGCGCAACATCGCACGTCAAACAGGGCGCAACAATTGGTCAAACTCTGAGCATCAACGACCAACCGGAAGGCCCACCAACACTTCCTTTGCTGATCAGAAGAGAATCTCTGGCGATACCAGAAAAATCATCTCGACTTTCAGTTCGGCGCGATTAACAAGAAACTTGAACCGCGGCGGTTGCAACTCGAGACCGGGAGGGAAATCAACGACGCTGAAGACGACACAACAGTATTTGTTGGCAGGACCAAGGCCGCAAAGATGGCAGCATTGGGGTTTGAGATGATGTAGAGTGCGACGACCTGCGCCTAGCACGGGTCGAAGGTTTTACAGCCGGCAAATGTGGCGTTGATTGGATAACCTGCTGTTGAAATCGGGCTGGAGATGTTATGTGGAGTACGCCCGCAGGCGTTTGTTCCTATTCCAGGTACAGTCCATCCACGATCTTGATCGCTGCGGCGTCTGCGGCAAATTCTTCAGCACTTAAGGCTTTCAGGGGACTGATCTCCAGATTCAAACCATCGACATTTTCGGGTAGGATAGCACCTGCCGCTTGCAGCCAGCGGCCGTACTGCCGAACCATGTCGCGACGCGCCGTTTCAGGCGAATCATCGCCGGTTTTGTTCTTCACCGGACTGAACTCATCCTCGCGCCGAACCTCGAGAAAGACTGTTTTCCCGGCATCTCCAAGCGCATCAAAAACAAAAGTTTCGAACTTGTAGCCGTTTGGCGCTTCCGGCTCGACTCGTTTACCGAGCGGATCGGCAAAGGCGATCTTCTTGTGCGCCACGTGCCATGGCAGCCGCAGGCCGCCACGATTTTCGCGTTCAACGAAATCGACATTAAAGGCGTGGATGGCTATGTTTCCCGCCTGGAACTTCAGGGACCCATCTTCATTTCTGGCGTTCTTCTCGTCATCCGACAAGTCACTATATTCGATGACCCCGAGTTTGCCATCGACGCGGCCAAGCACCCCAACTTTTTCACCGGGCCCGGACTTGGCACAGACCTTCGCGGACATTTCGGCGTTCTGCAAAACATGATAGCCCAAAAATACAGGGTCGCACATTTTCACCAGAACATTGTCTACTTGAAAATAGAAAATCAAATCGATGTCGCGCGCACGCATGTCCTCCAAAGCGCCACGATGCTTCAGAGCAGACAGGGAACCCCCGTGGCCATTCGGATTCTGAAAGATGCGATCTTTGGCAGCCAGAATGAGTTTGCCATGCGGGTCAAGTGCGGGGACCATCTGTTGCGTGAAGAAAATCACATCGTCGGTTTTGAGCCCAAAATAGCTCTCCTGTTCGAAGAAGCCAACCGTCTCCTTGTGATTGGTTTCGCTGGTCATGATGTACCAGGGGATTGCCGCGCCATATTTTCGTCCAAGAGCGCGTATTTTTTCTGCATGCAGTTGAAACAATGATTTATGCTTGACCGGGCTGATTGGAAACTTGCCCTTGGCGCCATGAAAGCCCAGCCGCGTGCCCTGCCCGCCTGCGACGAGAAACGCGGCAACCCGGCCATCTGTCAGAGCTTTTTCTCCGGCCTCTCTGGCAAGCGATGCCTGCACCTGTTCGTCAGGGCTTTCCGGCAAAGGAATGAACTCAGCGGGCTCAAGCTCTCCTTTTGCCGTTGTGCTCTTGCCGGATTGAATAAATTTTTCAGCCAGCATGGCCATCAACTCAAAGTCAATCTCGCGAAGTTGGCTCAGCAAACTCTTGCGCGCCTGGTCGGACAATTCATCCCAAAACCGGAACACGTGCTCCTGTCCGGCAGCGCGCACGCGCTCGATTAATTCCTGCTCGTCGTTGTTCGTGGTGAGGATTTGCATGGCAGTCTGTCTCCGGTCGTTTTCGGTTCCGTTGTTCGGGGTATCAAACGTTCGCGTCTGGTTTCGGGGGTGACTCCGATGATGGATTTTCCGGTGCAGCAGGTGCAGGTCGAGCAGCGGTTTTCTTTTTTCGATGAGCCAGATGTGCAAGCCAACCCACGCCGAACCCAAGAATAACGGTAGCGAGGATCAAAATGAACAGCGGCATCTCAATGTGCCAGAAAAAAAGCTCAAGGTAAGTCGGATCGCTGTTTTGCAGCAGGATAATAGAGAACAGGACAATACTGACAGTGAGAACGATTTGTTTTGTGTTCATGCGCGCCATTCCTTCCTTGAAATTCGAGCAGCTTAGCGAAAACACCCTTCTTTCAATCTAACGGCTTTAAGTTCTCCAAAACTTAACTTCAAACGTCCTGATTTGGCAAAAAGATCTCGGGCTAAGATGTTTCAACTCAACTCGATGGTTTTCAATTCAGAGAGCGTCTCACCGATTTGCAACTGGCAGTAGTAGGTCTCCTTGGCGAGGATGTCACCGTCGTTGTCGCGACCGTCCCAGGCAGCCGAATAGTCTCCAGGCTCATCGTAGTTCTTTTCAACCAGACGCACCAGTTGGTCCTTCTGGTTGTAAATCTTGATGATCACGCGAGCAGGCTCCGGCAGGTAAAAGTAGATGTTGATGTCGGAGTTGACGAGAGATTTCAATATCGTGAATGATTCGCTGGTCTCAGCTACCACCTGAACTGGCGCATCATCTGTGACGGATGGCGTCTCGTGGGCTGACTTGTCTTCCTCAGGTTGCTTGTCAGAATGCTCGGGATGCTCACGTTTTTCAACAAGCGAACTCGATTCAATCTGGCCATCCACGAAGAAAACCAGGAGCGAGCCGGTGAAAGAGTCCGGGCTCCAGGCCTGCTGCATGTTGTTTGGCACGGTCGTCTTGATGAACTTCGAGATGATTTCTCTGTGCGACTCTTTCTCGGACTCGTAGGACACCTCACCATCCAGCGTTTCGATTGATTCATTCCATGATGAGATCAAACGGTCGAAATTGCGCGCGAGCAAATCCAGCCGATTCAGAAGTTGTGTTCGTTGATTGATGAGGTCATTTTCCTGCTCATCAGCCTGAGAAGGGACGTGAAAATTGGCGAGAGCCTTCAGCAGTCTTATCTCGTCGGTCAGAGTTTCGACCAACTCATCAGTTTCCATCTGTGTGTCGTGCAATGTAATCATGAGGGACCTCCGTTCCGGAGTTGATGCGTGTCACCGCTGCAATAGTTGGGATCGCCTCATCCTTGAACCATGAAATCTTCCAAATCCACCCCAAGCGCATCCGCTACCCGATTGATGTGATTGAAATACCCCGTGATATTTACGATATCCAAAATGGCTTCGTCAACAAAGCCAAGTTGTCTAAGTTGCGAGACATCTGCTTCCTGCATTGTGGCGGGATGTCGCGTCAATTGCTCCGCGAATTCGAGCATTTTCATAGTAGCTTCATCGATCGCCGCACTACGGTAATTTTCTTTGATTGCATCAACCAGCGCATCGTCACCCGTTACCGTACGCAGATCCTCTGCGTGTGCTTGCATTCAGTAGTGGCAGGAATTTGTTTTGGAGACGACAACAGCGATCATCTCACGTTGCGCCCTCGTTAAACGTGAGGGCCCGAGCATGAGTTGCTGGTAGAGAGCCAGGAAACTGCGCATGAAATCGGGCTTGAGGCTGTTGATTTTGAGGATATTGAAAACACGGCCTGCGCGTTTGACAGCTGCATCGTACTGCCGCTTCACGGAGCCTTCTGCTTCATCCTCCGCAATCGTTTTTATCCAGGCCAACGCGATTACCTAATCTCTATAAACTACTGCATTTTTTGACTTTTAACCAACTCCGACGCTGAGAGCCGCAGGCGCCTGATCGACACAAATATAGAAAAACCAAACGTGACGTCCAAGCAAAAAGAGCAGCGGCCGGCCGTCCCAGAAGAGCGCCAGGTGGTCACTCCTGGCCATCGGCCCGTCTGGACTCAGACAGGAAAGCTGACGGCATGATGTTGAATGGCAGAAATTTTATGAGAACCGCAAGAACAATAGAACCGAACGGCGCCAGGAAAATCGCCAACGCCGGGATGGTCTTGCAGATGTCGAGCAATTGTGCCCGAACATCCGCCTTTTCCTGCAAAGTCAGTGTCTCGCCTTTGCTCCATCTGGTCAGGAGACGATAGAGCGTTGCTGTCTCACGAATTTCCTGGTAGACACGGTCCCGGTTGCGCAGGACAGCCTTTTTCATTCTGGAGGTTGCGGTCAAAAGATTCTTCTCGGTGACTACTTGATTTTGACAACAACAAGGGTCATGTCATCGATTTGGGAGACATCGCCAACGAAGCTCTGCACGCTTGCAATGATTTTTTCGCGCAAAGTACCTGCGTCAACAACTCCATTGTTCTTTACAACTTTGACCAACTGGCGTGTGTCAAATTCTTCACCCGATGCGTTGCGCGCTTCGACAATGCCATCTGAAAAAAACAAGAAGACGTCGCCAGAATCGAATGCCACCTCACATTCTTCAAGCTCCGAGTTGAAAATGGCGCCTGCTTCCAGGCCGATGCCAATCCCCGGCGGTGTCAGTTCTTGATATTCGCCGCTTTGACAGCACACGTGAATGACCGGCAGATGCCCGGCCCGGACTAACCTGAACTTCTGAAACTTGAGATCAAAGGCCCCGCACGCGAGCGTGATAAACGCCTGCTCTTCGATGTTGTCAAAAGTCACCGAATTGACCTCGGTCATCAATGGTTCGAGCGAAAGATGAAACTTTGATGCCGTCTTTAAAATACCCTTCAATTGAGACATGTAGAGCGCCGCCGAAGTGCCCTTTCCCGAGACATCACCAACCACGACTCCAAAACTGCCATCGGCGAAATACAGGTAGTCGTAATAATCCCCTCCGACCTCGAGTGCCGGGATCGAGACTCCGCTCACCCACAGGCCGGGGACTTCGGGATCTGTCTGCGGCAGCGAGCTGAGCTGGATGCGCCGCGCGACTTCAAGTTCTTTCTTCATCCGCTCCTGCTCGCGCAGTTCCTCGGTAAGCATGGCGTTCGCCAGCGAGACATTGACCTGGTCCGACAGAGCTTCCAGTACCTCGAGGTCTTCGCGGTAGTAAGATTCACCATTCGTCTTCGGCCCAAGACTGACAAAACCTTGTAGCTTGCCTTTTGTAGTCAGTGGCAAAACGATCTCGGTCTGGAGCAAGGTCCATCCGTGGAGCGCTTCGGCGGGCAGCTGCTCCAATGTGTCTTTGAGGGCGGAGACATCTATCAACTGAGTGCTCTTCAGCAGTTTCTGCACCACGACATCATCTTCACGGAACGGAACACAATCGCTTTTGTCGATGTCCCGGCTCTTCTGCACAACAAAGCAGTTGCGCCCATCATCCATCCAATAGCTGACGATCGGCGCGACCTGCATGGTATCGCCTAGGAAAGCCTCCACCAAATCCTGAAGTTTCTCCAAATCAACAACATTAACCAATTTGTGATTCAGCCTGCGTACCGCCTGGCGGTAGGTAAATCGACTCGGGAAAAATCGGCGGTCCACAAAAGCCTGCACCCGGTTTTTGACAGGATTAAACAGGCTGGCGATGATGAGCGTGGCAATAATGGTCACGAACTGGCTGCTTGATCCTGTAACGAGCAGCACGAGTTTGCCTATGCCCACTACGAGAAGAAAGTAGGCCGCGACCACAAATCCCGACGTGAGCGTGTATGCAAGTCCACGTTTGACAATAAAATCAATATCCATAAACCGATGCTTGATGATGGCATAGGCAAGGATCATGGGCCACAAGACGGTCAGCAGCAGGACGTATTCGGAATAGGGCAGCGGCCGCTCAAGGAAGTTGTAGGGCAAAAAGTATATGCCTGTTGGCAGGGCCAAGGTGAGCATCGTTCCGCGATACATGATTCGCGCCTGTTCTACCATCCTTGGCGTTTTGGCGTTAGCGGCCGAATGGCGCAACAGGCTCAGCGATGTCACGAAAATAACTGAAATCCAAATACCCCAACCGACATTGAGCAATGATGCCCCCCAGTCCGCGCCCTGAATCTCTGCGTAAATAAACAGCGCCACCAGACTCACGGGACCGTATCCGATGAGATGAAACAGCCTCGGGTGCTTGCGGTAGATTCGCTTCTCTTCAGGAAAGATCAGCGTGAAATGCAGCAAAATGCCACATGCAATGGGCAAATAAGTCAACCTGAGCCAGGAGAACCAGGATGGCAAGAGTTTCATCAGAGCGCCGGAGCCAAATGGAAAGACACCCCACATGGCCAGCGCCCAAAGCAGCACCATGAGGTAGAAGATGTGAGCAGTGCGATCATGTATTTTGTTAAGCAGAACAAAGAGACCGATCAGGCACAGGCTGTAGCAGAACAGAACGCCTGGCAGCATGCCGAGCAGGAAGCTTTTGGTGTAAACCTTCAGCCGAATTCCAGGCACAAAAGTCACCCATGCCCTAGCGCCACGGCGTTCAACCAACACCCGAACCGGCTTGCCCGGACGAATCGTCTTGTACGCGCCCTGCTGCTCGCGGAAGCCCCGGATAGCAATCTCATTGATCTGCAAAACAACATCACCATTCTGCAAGCCGGCAAGGTCTGCCGGGCCTTTGGGAATCACTTCGTCTACGACCAGACCCGGGCCGGTTTCAACAGGCTGAAGAATGACTCCCAAAACTGGATCATGAACGAGATAATAGATGTCTGCGACCGTCGAAGAGACAATGTAGAGCAGAACATAGAGGCCAAGGAGAAGAAACGAGATGAGTTTTGAGATACGGATATTCGCGCTCATGGCGTGTCCATCAGACATGCAGGAATATCGAGCAATCTGACACGATAATCAAGCGAAACTTTGACACTGCAGCCACACGCGGTGCTATTGTGTGAACTGGGTCCGCATGAAGGAAAAAAGCGGGCATCCCGGAATCAGTAATCCATTGTGACTCTGTGCACAGCGTCACAATGCTGGTGAGGCGGTCTGCATGACTTCGGAGACTGGTCTTGACTGTCGCGCGCATTGACCAAACAAATGAGCCTGGACAACCATTCCCCAAAAGTTCGTGAAGGGCGACAGGATTGCCAGCCCTGCGCACAATAGCATCAAATTCAGGATAAGAGAAAATATCGTGATCGCAATAAAATCCCCCAAATTGTTTCGGAAGAAGCGCAACATATCGGGAAAACTGAAGGCGGCGCTGAAACTCTCTGTCAGCGCGAACTGCATGAGTCCATAATTGATAAAAAAAGTTAGAGCAAAAAAAGTGGCAAAACCAGCGACGACACAGCCAACCACCATTTCGGCATCGGAGGTGTAGGGCGAGTTGGCGAGGTTGACGATAAACAAGGCGCAAAGACCGCCGCAGATGATGACATAAACGAGAGAAATGATAGCGCCGAGCAGTCCATCCACAAACAGCTTGCTGGTGTCAGACCAGTCCGGCAATGGATTCTCGTCGCCGGCCATGACAAGACGCATGACGCCGATGTAGTATCCGACCAGAAAAAAGCCGAAGATGAAAACCAAGCCGGCATAAAAACTGACCAGGGCGATGAACCCGCCGATGGCCATTTTCTTCAACCACTCTTCATCTTCGAAAACAAACGACAGAGCTTCTGAGTAGTTCATTTGATTGTTCCCGGACATAACAGTATTTTCCAAGTTGTGCACCTGATGTGTCTTGTGGTATACGACATCCAGCTAAAATGTTCTGCATCTCTGTTAGAGCAAGCCACGCGTACGCATGGCAAGCGCCTTAACCTGCTCGTCCTGCATTTTAGTTAATTGCCGACAAAGGGTCAAGGGATTTGCGGCGCGCGTCACCCGAAGACGAAAAACCCGCTTGGGCACAAATATTCATTGGATTATTCTGGCATTTTGGATATCATTGTTGAAAATTCTTAACATCAAAACAGAGCATCAAATGAAACAGGAAGCGGGCGGAAAAGATGTAGTCATCATCGGCGGAGGCATCATTGGTTGCGCCATCGCGAATCAACTCGCGACTCACGGCTTCAAGGTTGCTGTCCTGGAAAAAGGTGAACTCGGACAGGAAGCATCATCCGCGGCCGCGGGAATGCTGGCGCCGTTCGCGGAGGCCGCCCACAGTGTGCCAAAGGCATTGGCTGACCTGTTCGAAGCCAGCCACGCGATGTATTCGGATTTCGTTGCCGGACTCGAAGCGGAAACAGGCATCCAGATCGGGCATCAAAGAAATGGCAGCTTGCTTCTCGCCACCGATTACCAGGAAGCTAAAATGCTTGCGGGCTTACTCGAAAGACAGCTTGCGGCAGGGACAACCATAGAGTCCTTGACTTGTGGAGAACTGACCCGGTTGCAGCCGGGCTTGTCTCCAGAGGTTCAGTCGGCGCTGTTCTTCCGCGAGGACCAGCACATCAACAATCGCAGACTTGTCAAAGCGCTGGTCACGAGCGCAGTTGCCCGGGGTGTGACTTTTCTCACGGGAACCCCGGCCCTTGAAGTTGTCGTCGAAGGCACGAAAGTTAGAGCCATCCGCACCCCGATGGAGGAGATTGCATGCCATACGGCAATCAATTGTGCCGGCGCCTGGAGCGGCAACATCGGCCCGGTTCCGCCGGCAGTCCGACCGATCCGCGGTCAAATTGTTGAACTGCAACTCAGACCGCAATTTCTTCAGCACCTGGTGCACGCGGCCGGATGCTACGTGGTGCCCTGGCCAGATGGCAGGACGCTTGTGGGCAGCACCATGGAAAATGTCGGCTACTGCAAGACTGTAACCGCCGGCGGAATCCTCGACCTTTTGAGCGCCGCAGCGAGAGTGATTCCGAAATTGAAGAGTGCAACGCTGCAGCAAACATGGGCAGGCCTTCGACCGGATACCAGCGACAATCTGCCCATTCTTGGCCGAACCCGGATAGCCAACTACATTATGGCCACGGGCCATTTCCGCAATGGCATCCTGCTCACGCCTCTGACAGCAGAGTTGATTTCGAAATTGGTTATTTCTGAAAAAGCCTCTTTGCCGCAACTCGCGCCGTTCAGCCCCGAAAGGTTTGAAGCCGGATTTGCCGACCGCACACAGTCCGCCGGCAACGCACCAGGCGCACTAACGCGAAGCTGAGACTCGCGTGATGTCGTTTCGGGCCGGCTAGATACTTGCGCTTCAGCCGGGCCTACTCCACCAATTTGTCAAGATTCATTGGCAGCGAGATTGTGAACGTCGTCCCCTCACCGACTTGGCTTGCAACCGTGATTTCCCCATGATGGTCCTGGACAATCTGGTAACAGATGGACAACCCGAGCCCTGTACCAACACCAACCCCTTTGGTTGTAAAACCAGGGTCAAAGACTTTGCCTAGTTTTGCCTTGGGGATGCCCACGCCATCATCTGAAATCCGAACCACCGCGCGGCCATTTTCGACAAATGTCTCAATCGTGATTGTTCCTTTGCCCTGAATCGCCTGTCGCGCGTTGATGAACAGGTTGAGATAGACTTGATTCAGGCGACCCGGATAGCACGGAATGGCAGGCACCTGGCCGAACTTCTTTTCGACGATGATGTCATGTCTGATCTCGTGATGAATCAAAGTCAGCGTGTCATCCAAACCCTCGTGAATATCCACACTTTTGAGTTCGGCCTCATCGAGGCGAGCGAAGGATTTGAGTCTCCTGACGATGGTAATCACCCGGTCGCTGCCGCTGTCGATAACTTTGTTTGCTTCCTCGATGACTTTGATGGGAGCATGTAAGCCGCGGTCAGCCTGCATTGCTTCCGTATATTTTGTCTCGAGAGTCTCTTTCAGCTTCACAACGGCGCGTTTCAGGGTGTCGTGCATGCTGTGCACAGCGCCAATGGGAGTGTTGATTTCATGAGCTATTCCCGCAACCAACATGCCCAACGAAGCCATCTTTTCCGATTGCACCAACTGGCTCTGGGTTTGCCGCAATTCGAGATTGGCAGTTTCGAGTTTGGTCAGACTCTCCTGCAAAGCGCTCTCAGCCTGTTTCCGAAATGTGATGTCTTCACTGACGCCGCAGTAGCGATAAACATCGCCTTGCTCATTCCGTACCGGAAACGCGCGCGAGCGTATCCAACGGATGGCATCATCCGGCCGAATGATGCGAAACTCCTGCTCGTTTTCAGCGTGGTCGGCCGTTTGTAAACCACCTACCAGTTTCTCGTAATCATCAGGGTGAACAGCCTTCAACCAGTCATCCGGATCGGCGTAAAGCTGCTCCGGCAACCGGCCGTAGATGTCTTCGTAGGCCGGGTTGACATAGATTATTCTGCCCTCCTGCAGGTCGACCATCCAGAAGACCTCCTTGATATTGTCGTTGAGTTCCCGAAATTTCTCTTCACTGTCGCGCAGCGCGACCTCGGTTTGTTTGCGCTCATCAATGTCGTAGAGTGCTCCAATCAGGACATCCTCACCGCCCACTTCCGCTTCGACGATGGAGATGATCATCCAAACGGCCGCACCGTCCGCCCGCTTGAGCTGCATTTCGTAACCCGACAGAGAATCGCCTTTGCTGAGCTTGTCCAGCAACACCTGATGCTCGTCCGGCTCCTGGTAATAATCCGGGGCAAAATCGCCAATAATTTCACTGCGCTTGCGCCCGACCATGCCGGCCATCTGGTCGTTGGCGTAGAGAATTTTGCCGTCCTGCTTGCGGGTCACGATGAACGGAATTGGCGAGGCTTCGACAATAGCTCGCAACTGCTCGTCGGCCTTCTTCATTTTCGTGATATCTGTGTAAACCCAGACACTACCCATTGGCTGATTGTCCTCGTCTTCCACGGGTGCACAAAAGACAGAAACGCTTCGTCCTTGCGGCCCGATGACTTCAAACGTGCGCTCGTACACCCGCTCCATGTCGTGGAAATCGTCGAATCTGGTATCAGGTTCTGAGGTGAGTTCTTCGGTCAGCTTCTGAAATTTGTCTGCTTCAGTGAAACACCCCATGATCATTTTCGAGAATGTGTCCAGCGACAGACCAACAATGTCTTCGGCCTGAATGCAAAAGAAGTCGTTAACACGCCGATTGGATGCAGTGATCTTGCCCTCAAGGTCTGACATGACAATGGCGCTCAGTGAAGCGTCGATGATGGCGCCCAGTCTCTTGTGACTTTCAAGCACCTTCTTGAACAGCTGCTCCATCTCGGAATTCTTGGCCTCGAGTTCCTCCTTGACTGCGAGAAGCTCAACATTAGCTTTGCCGAGGGAATAGCTGTTTTGCTCCAACTCGCCCTTCTTCTTCCTGAGTTCATCATTTGCCTGCGCGAGAGACAGCGTGCGCTCCTCGACCTGACGCTCCAGGGACTGATAAGAACGGATATTATCGAGCGCGAGACCCACCATGTTCGAGAACATTTCGAAGCGCTCGACATCCTGCAAATCCATGTTGCGGTCATGGTGCTGCATATTTCCAATGATGACGCCAATCGGTTTCCGGGCCAGGCGGACCGGTGAGATGACAACCGCCTTGGTTCGAATTGGCTTGCCTGGCTCGCGCGGCCACCTTGGGTCTGCCTCGAGGTCGGGTACGAAGATGGTCCGATTCTCCTCAAAACTCTCAGTGAAATGCGGTGGCATTTCATAATCTCCGCTGCGGATGCGGGCAAGGAACTGCTCAACCATTTCAGGAGTGTCTTTTTCCATGCAAAAAGAGCGCAACACCAGCTCGCCGCCGCTTTGCCAAAGCAATGACGCCCGATCAAAGTCAAGAGTGTGCGTCAGCAATTCCGGGATTTCGTCCAGCAACTCGTCTTCGCTGTGAATCTGAGTGAACCTGGCGGAGGCCCTGTTGAGTGCCGTAAGCTGATTCATGCTGTACTCCAGCCGCTCGGTGCGCTCTCGCACTTTGACCTCCAGCGATTCGGAATAGCGCTGAAGCTCTCCTTCCAACTGCTTACGTTTGGTGATGTCGCGCGCCACGCCATCCTGCCGGATAACCTGACCATTCTCAAGAATCAGTCTGCGATTGACTTCGACCGGCAACTCCTGGCCGCCCTTTGTAAGAAATCGAAACTGGAGTGTCTTCGCTCTGGAGTCACCACTCTGATTCGCATTCTGGAAGCCGCTCGCCAGTCGAGCCTGGTCATCGGGGTGAACGAAGTCTAGCAGGGAACGACCGAGCATCTCCTGCACGGTAAAACCCAGGAGCCGCTCACCAGCAGGACTGACGCTCAGGAATCCGCCTTTCGGGTCGAGGGAGTATACCAAGTCGGGAACCGTCTCCAAAAGCATGCGCAGGTAGCCCTCGGAGTCAGCCAGCCGCTGATGCAATTTGGACTGCTCGACCGCATTTTGGATGGTCGTTTCCAGCCGGTTTATTTCGACAGGCTTCAGGACAAAATCGTACGCGCCCTGCCGGATGGCCTCTACCGCAAGTTCAACGGATCCACGCGCCGTCATGAGAATTACTGGAGTGGCCGGCGCCAGCTTTTTGGCGCGATTGAGCACACCAAGCCCGTCCATGCCCGGCATGTGCAGGTCACATAGGATGACATCGACATCGCGACCGGCAATGGCCTTGATTCCCTCTTCCCCCGACGCCGAAATTTCTGTGTGGAAGCCCTTCGCAGCCAGTTGACCTGCAACTTCGTCGCGCTGACCCGGATCATCTTCAATATAAACGAGCTTTATGTTTTTCATTTACAAACTTTTACCAATATTTTACCAATTTCGTTTGATGCAAAAAAATTAGGGAAGCCGAGCATTAAAAGCAACAGAAAACCGGCAGCCGAACAGGAGTCGAAGTGTGGTCCGGCGAACAGGTGGCGGACAGCATGCAACTATCCGGGCAGGAATTCTGTCATATATCGGAGTGGTTCTTCGGCATGTTGCCAAGTCTTGCGTCGATATTGGTGCCAGAAAATTTTATCTTGCATAAATTGCAGTGAAGATATACATTAAAAAATTGAAAAACAGAGACTTTGGCTCCGCAAGCATCCAGAGTGAGTTGGAGCCGTCCCGCAAGGAATTTCAAACCTGATTCCTGCTTTCGCGGAAGCGTCATGGCAGACCGACACAAAGTGCTGTTTATTTGAAGAATTCATCCGAACAAGGGTTTCGCTGGCACGGGTAAGAATCCCTGTTTGCTTTTCGGGCGAGCACGATGACAATGCTTGATTCATCTCACAAACACAATCTGTACCGTATTCTGACCATGGCGCTTGCTGTGTATCTGGTTGCCATAGCGCTTGGCAATTTCCACAGGTACTCGACATCAACCACCGACGAGAACCTGTTTGCGACAGCGCCGTCGCGCTTGTACTTTGCGCACAGCGTTGAGGCGGCCAACGCAGGGCAGACTTTCGGTGCAAACCGCCCTGCTTCCGACCCCGACTCCGCAAGGGTTGGAGACCTGCTGATTTCGATCGAAGGCTATAAAACCAGAACCCTGCCTGAGTTCCGTCAGGCCATCAAGAATTTGCCAGCGGACACGACAGCGCGCATCAGGGTATTTCGACCGGTTCAGGGTAAACTCCATCGCATGCAAATTAGCGCCGCTATGCTGACGGACAGTCTGGTGACTGAAATGAGCGGTGCTGTTCACGTCAACAGTGTAACCTCCGGCGGCGCCTCTGACCTTGCCGGTTTAAGCGTTGGAGATCTGATCGTAAGAATAAACGGTGAGACCTTCTACACGGCCAACGGGGCCGACCTGATTCTCAGACGGGCCCGGAGCGGCTCCACAATTCTGTACGACATTATCCGGGGCGGCAAACATATTACCCTGCCCGTGACTCTTGCAAGGTGGGGCTTTCAAGTTGCCATATTTCTGAGCTTCCTGACCGGGCTGGCTTTCTGGGCGGTTGGCGCATTTCTGGCGATCAACCGGCCCCAGATCAAGGCGGCGCTCCTGCTCGGCGTCATGTTCATGTTGTTCGGCTTCGTAATCATGACTCTGCTGTCCCAGCGGGATGTTGTGTTCGACCTGTTTGCTGGCGTACGCACCGTGACGATGGTCGGCGCCTTCCTGTTTGGATTGGCCATCTGGCCGCACAGCAGGCTGACGTTTCCACTGGAACTGCCCGACCTGCCGGTGAAGCGATGGTATGTTTTCTTGCCGTACTCTCTTGCCGGGTTCTTTCTGCTTGTATTTGCCAGCATGACCCTGTGGAATCTAGGCAGCACCACCGCCGCCAGAGCTATGGTTTCTGGAGCCACGATATTGCTCACCCTGCATGCCATCTACGTCGGTTTCCGACTCCGCAAGGTCCGCAGCGCTCAGTACAAAACGATTGCGAGATGGCTAAACTGGGCGGTAATAGTTGCCCTCGCGTTGGCGACTTTGACCTCCTTCTTGCTGATCCGCTTTAGCGGGCCGGGTCAGTTTGGCTTGATGCTGATCAATCTCCTGATTATCCCGGTCACCTTCCTTTACACCATTGGTCGCTATCAACTTCTGGAGATGAATCTGCGCGTACGGCGCAACGTCCAGTACAGCATCATTTCGGCACTCTGGTTTACCGCGCTGATTGCCGGGCTCATCAGGCTGCTCATTTTGTTGCCTGGCCTGTACATGGATATCCCGAATATTCAGTTCACAGGCACCTCATTCATCGTGCTGGATTTGCCGCCAGACCCAACGGTGCATGAGTTTTGGGAACGGCTGGCGATCATCGTGCTCACCCTTGTGCTAGCCTGGCTCACCTGGAGAATCCGGAACGCGGGACAGCGACAAATCGACCGGCTGTTTAATCGTGGAGCATACAATCTGAGTCGTGCAACCAGCGAGCTGGCGGAAATCATGGCAACCAGGCTCGGTATGGACGATCTAGCCAAAGGCATCATCGAGAAACTGGCAAAGCTGATGGAACTGAAGCGTGTCGGCGTAATGTTTTTCCGCGATGAGAAAGCGTGTTGCTGCCGACAAGCTCACGGATTTGACGGGACCCAGTGGGACAATCTTTGCGTTTCGTCGAGCGACAGGTTGATCTCGGAAATCAAACGTTTCCGCAGCGAATCGCGTTTCAGCATTGACTACCTGCCGCACGATATCAAGGAAGTTTTTCTGACCGAAGGCTTCCGACATGTCATCCCGATTCGATTCAAGAACAGGTTGGTTGGCACGTTCATCATCGGAGAAAAACTATCGGAATCGCCCCTGCACATCGAAGACCTGACCTTCCTGGCAGCCGTGGCAAAACAGGCCTCCATTGCCATCGAAAACGCATTTCTGCACGAAGAACTTACGGAACAGGAGAGGCTCAAACACGAGTTACACATCGCGCGCCGTATCCAGATGGCATCCTTGCCGCAGACCACACCGCAGATCGAAGGCCTCGATATCTCAGGCACATCAATTCCGGCGCTTGAGGTCGGTGGCGACTACTTCGACTATCTCAACGGCGTGGCTGAAGGCTTGACCATTATCGTGGGCGATGTCTCAGGGAAAGGCACATCCGCGGCGCTGTACATGTCGAAGGTGCAAGGCATCATCCGGTCGTTGCACGCATTCAACCTTTCGCCGCGCGAACTGTTTGTTCGGGCCAATCACCTTCTTTGCGACGACATGGAGAAGAAATCTTTCATCACCGCTCTGGGAGCATTCATCGACACTGCGAAGCGCCGGCTGGTGTTGGCACGGGCCGGTCATCTGCCCTTGTTTTCCTACAACGCAAAGTCCCAGGCGGTGTCGTTGATTACCCCGAAGGGCCTGGGACTCGGACTTGGGATGAACGCCGACGACATATTTGCAAAGGAGATCGAAGAAACCGAACTGGACTACTCATCCGGAGACATCTTTCTTTTCGTGACTGATGGTGTCACCGAAGCGCAGACCGCTAACGGTGGCGAATTCGGCGAAGATAAATTATCTGAACTTCTGCGCTCCAGCGCCGCACTCAGCGCCGACGATATCAGAGACAGGGTAATTTCCGAGGTCAAACATTTTGCGGAAGACCAACTCCCGCACGATGATCAAACCGTCGTCGTCGTGAAAATACGCTAGGCATTGCCTGCACTCCGTCCGCTATGCGAACCAACGGCCAAGCCATCACATTTGGCGCCACCTCCTCAATGAACACAGAAAAGCCCGAATCACCGCACGACGAATTGGCGCGCCTCCGACTTCAACTGGAAAAGCTGACTACGCTCGGCAACATCAGTACGATCTCGGCTGGCCTGCTTCACGACGCAAAGCAACCACTGGCCTTGATCAAGACTTTCTGCGGGCTTTCCCTTGAGATGATTGAGGGACTTGCGAGAGAATTCGAATCGCAAATGGAGAGAGGCGAGCCTGCCGCACAGTCGGACAGGCTGCTGGAATTGCTCGAGAACATCCAGTTTAACCTTGGCAAAATTTCGGAAAATGCCATCAGGGCGGAACACACCGTTAACGGCGTACCACTCCCGGCGAACCGTCAAAATCCGGTGGCCGCGGCCACCGACTTGCATACCCTCCTGGACGAGTATTCGAGCCTGGCCTGTCATGCGACCCAAACTCAAAACCACTCTTTTGATCTGAAAATTAGAAAGGAGTACGATGAAAAAATCGACTTGGTCGAAGTTGTTCACCACGACTTGGCCCAGGTCTTTCTGAATGTCTTTTCCAATTCCTGTCGCGCACTCGCCCAGAAAGCGACGCAAGACGGCGATGATTTCACGCCGATTCTCGGCATCCGAACCAGGCAACTCGCCACATTCATTGAGATCGCCATTCAGGACAACGGAGCAGGCATCCCGGAAAAGGATCTGCCCAAAATCTTCGATTCCTGTTTTACCACGCAGCAGCAGACTTATGGCACCGGATTTGGCCTCGCGGTTTGCAGACAGATCCTGGAGGCGCTTGGCGGGACAATCTCGGCAAACAGTCGTCTCGGGATAGCGACCGAGTTGCTCATCAGACTACCCCGCGCGGACGGGGACGTCGAACGGTAGGTTGGATGTTGCGGTGATTACTTGACTGGCAGGTAAATCGTGAACGTGGTCCCTTTCCCAATACGGCTCTCCACCTCAATCCGACCGCCATGCTCTTCCACTATTCGATATGAGATTGAAAGCCCCAGCCCCGTGCCTACTCCAACTCCCTTGGTCGTGAACCCCGGGTCAAAAATGCGGTCCAGGTTTTCCTTCGCAATGCCGATGCCTGTGTCAGAAATCGCAATGACGATGGCGCCGTCTTTGTGGCTTGTTTCGATGGTGATGGCGCCCATGCCTTCGATTGCCTGACAACTGTTGACCAGGATGTTCATGAACACCTGATTGAGTTGGCCGGCATAACATGTCAATTGCGGAATCTTCCCGTACTTTTTCACACAGTTGATGCGAGCGCGGCTCAGGTGCGCGGTCAGCGTCAAAGTCGTGTCAAGGCCCTCATGCAAATCCACTTGCTTGTAGTCTTCTTCGTCGAGGCGGGCAAAATTGCGCAGAGTCTTGACAATCTTGGTGATTCGCTCGACGGCAGTCACATTGACTTTGGAGAGATTGTCGAGAACATCGATCGTCTTCGCATTCGCACCCTGTTCAAGCCCGCAGTCCTGGATTGAGTCACGAAGCTTGCCGCAGCAGCGGCTAAACGTATCCGTGTTGGAATTAATAGCGCCAAGTGGCGTGTTGATTTCATGCGCGATTCCGGCCACCAGCATGCCAAGAGATGCCATTTTTTCCGACCTCAGGAGTTGCATCTGCGTATCTTTAAGCTGGTCGTAAGCAGATTGCAGCTCGTTATGCTTCGCCTGCACCTCCTGGGTGCGTTCATCAACCAGTGACTCCAGGTTCCGATTCACTTCCTCAACTTGTCGGTAGTTGCGGGCATTTTCAACGGCGATGCCGGCGAGATTGGCAAACCCCTCCAAAAAGGCCAGGTCTTCGGTTTTGAAAAAGTGCTGCTTATCTGTTGTATCCAGATAAATGCACCCGACCAACTTTTCCCGGGACCGCAATGGGACGCAAATCACCGACTTTATTTTGCGGCGGATCAAGCTCATATTGGGGTTAAGACCAGGGCTGTCCGGCACATTTTGCATCAGCAACGATTGGCCACCGCTCTCTACTTTTCTCACCACGGTTCGGCTGACGAGCGCCACCGCATCGGCGATTCTGCTTTTGTCCATGGCCCTGGCGACCTTCATTTCAAGCTCGCCGGTTGTTTTGTTGCGCAGAAGCAGGACACCTTTTTCGGCGTGCAACAGCTCGATGGCAAGGTCCATAGTTTCATCAAGCAATTCGGGAAGATTCAGCTTGGAGTTGATTTTGCGGCTGACTTCGTAGAGGGTAATCAGTTGCGGGTAGGTGATGTTTGGCTGCTCACTCATAGACATGTCCCGATTGTCGTGCTATGCAGTTTAAGCCGAAACGCTCATGCAAACGCCTTGAGAATTTCACGATGGAGACCCTGCAGGTCGCCGTATGCCTTTTGAATTTCGCCAGCCTTTTGCTCGAGTTCAGCCATAAGTCGGCGCTTCTCAAGCCCGTTGCGCACCACGATCTTCAAATCATCGTTGTCCCATGGCTTCTGCAGATATTGAAACAGGCCAACGTCGTTGATAGCTTTGATGGCGTTCTCTTTGTCAGCATAGCCGGTCAGGATCACGCGTGTTATTTGGGGGTCCACTTCTTTGACTTTTGCCAGGAACTCCAGGCCGTTCATTTTAGGCATGAGGTAATCCGAGATAACGAGATCGACCTTGTTGACGCGAACGTAGGACAATGCCTCCTCGGAATCAGTGAAGGTCACGATATCGTACTCGGTCTCCAATTCCAAAAAGGATCTGACGCTGGTAAGCACCATCTCCTCATCATCAACGACCATCACTCGCAGAGTGGATTCTATATTGCTATTGGTGGTCATTCAATACACTCCATCAATGGCCTAAACCGTTGAGTCACTGGGCGCAAACCGGTTAAGCACACCCTTAAGCTGCTGCGCGACGGATTGAAGCAGCGCGCCAGCCAGGCGTCCATGGTCGGAGAGAAGATCGTAAAAATCGTCGCGAGCGATCCTCAGAGTCTCTGTTTCTTCGAGAGCGATTGCCGAGCCCACGCGCACAGGATTCTCATCGAACAAAGCCCAGCGGCCGACGGCCTTGCCCCGGTCATACACGTCAATCTCAACTCCGTTGCGATGCAGACGAATCTTCCCTCCGATGACGACATAGAGAGAGTCGGCATACTCGTCTGCCTGAAACAACTCTTCCGTTGCTTCAAACCTGACTTCTTCAGCAATCGCAGCCAAATGCACCAAATCTTCCACTCGCACGCCATCAAAAACGTCGATATCCTGAAGAAAGATGACTTTCTCGATAAGTGAATACATCGTCACCTAATTTAGCATAACACTGAAAAGATACAACGCATTTATGGCAAATGTTTCAGCACAAACTCGGCAGTCTCTCTTACCAGCCTGTTTTCAGAAGCAAGCGCACGCTCCGCATCTTTTGCAAACAAAGGGCCGTCTCCGCTGCTGTACACAAAGAACAAGGCGCACGCCCTGAGCAGTGAATCTTCGCTATCGAGAAGATGGTGGATGGCATCAGAGCGGGTCTGGATTCCGGAATCCGTGTGTCCGTTCGCCAGCTTCAAAACCTGTTCGACTGGCAAACCTTCGACGACCGGTAGCAGGGCGCGCTTGTGTTTCACGGAAAGGATGTTGTCAAGCAATTCAACTGCGTCAGCGCGCATGGACAGATTCTCGCTCTTTCTTGCGGCGTAGGCATTGTAGATATCCTTGGGAGAGTAACGCAGTCCGAGTAGCCTGAAGATCAACTCGAGTTGGTCATCGAGGCGTTCTTGCAGAGCTTGCAGCAACAAACAGCCTGCGGGCTCATCTTTGCGGGTGCTCCGGTTCTGCAGGTCGCCATCGAAAATGTGGCGGACCGTGAGTGTCCGAAAATATTGGCTAAGCGCATCAGCCACGGCATCGTCAAACCTGCTATCAAACTTCAGCTCCGGAAAATTCTGGCGCAGCTTGTTGAGAGCCTTGATCGTTTGGTAGCGAATTGCGCCACCCTGGCCAGAGCGTAACGCCTGCAGCAACGCTTCAACCGATTTCTGACTGCCAATCAAGCTCAGGACTCGAGTGAGATTGACGCGCAACGCCATCGAGTGCTGCTGATTCTGCAATGCTTGAGATAATTCCGGCGTCACAGATTCTCCCAGTCTCGCCAGCGCCTGCCTTGCGACCTTCCCGAATGTGCGATCGTCGAGAAAGGGTAGCATGCTTGGAACAAACTGTTTATCGCCGCTCATGCCGGCGCTTTCAAGCGCGTTGCTTCTCACCCGCTCTTCAGGATCCTGCAGCAGTTCGTGCAGGTGCACAGAATAGTTCTTGTCATTGAGTACGCCCAGTGCACCTGCAATTTGCACCCGTTCATCCGCATTGCCCTGCACGAGTGCCTTAACGGCCTCTGGAGTTAGGAGTTTTTTTGCCAGGTCGCCGTTTTCCGCAAGAAAATGCAGTGCCGCGCCTTTGAGCCTTGGGTCATCGTCGTCGAGCCAGCGACGCAGCAAGATTTCCGGCGCTTCATCTGACAGCTCGCAAACCGCACGAACGGCCTCACGCCGGACACTCTCGTCAGGGTCCGACAGCAACGGCTTGACCTTCACGAGCGCGGGCCGCAGGTTCTGCTGACGCAGCAACTGCAGGGCACGAAGTCGAACCTCCGAATTATCGTGGATGAGCAGCTCCAGCAAGGTCGAACTCAACTCGATGCCTCCAACGGATTGTAGAACCTGCAGCGCGTAGGCAACCTGCCGGCCATTTGAACTGGCCAGCGATCCAAGCAGAGAATCGATGGTGCTTCGGTCCGTAATTGAAAAAGACACGGCATCAAGATCGATTTTACGCTGGGCGATGGCCTCACGAAACGAGTTCACATACTCACGGTTGGCCACTCTTGCCAGCCATAGCCAAATCACAACTAGCCCAACGACCAGGATGCTGATTTGGTTGACCTCGAATTTTAGCACTGAAAACACAATCAGCAAGAGCAGGCCGGCAAGGCCGCGAGCAAAACGATCAACAAACATGTCGATGAATGCCTTCGTCTTTTTCTTGACATCCGCCGGGATGGGCAGGTAGAGTAGTTCCACACCCACCTTATTGATGGAATGCCGAAAGGCGCCATCCCCGACTTTCAGGGAGAGAATCGATATTAGTCCGAAGCTGAAAAAGACCCATACGGAGGTCATGAGGAGTGCGATGGGCAAAAACAGGATAGTTACGCCAACTCCAAATCTCTGCAAGATAGAATTGGCAAACAGAAGCTGAAACGCGAGCGCAAAAATACTCAGATTCGATAGCCAGAGGCCCAGGAAGCCAGTCAGGTCATCGACATCAGACATCGACTCGCTGGCAAATGCGACAAACTGAAAATCCGCGATTTGCACAACCATGTAAGTCAGGCAAACGATGCCAAGCATTGAACCCAGGTGGCCGCGATATTCGCCCTTCTGAAACACGGACCGCAGGCTGGTGCTCGAAGTCTGACCTGTTCGAGTTGCCTGTCTCCCGGCCAGGGATTTGTCCCTGTTCTTCCAGGCGACGGCTCCCAAGACAAGAGCAATCGCAAGCAAGCCCAGACAGAAAAAGGCCAGGTTCGGCGTACCTCCCACAAATCTAACCAGGAAACGGGTGAAATAGCCACCCATGATCGCACCTGCCAATCCGCTCGCGGTCAGAATCGGGAACAGCCGTTTGGCAGCCCGCGAATTGAACATGTAGTTAGCAAGCAACCAGAATTGTGAGGTGGTTAGCACGCCATAAATGCTAGCCCAGATGAAAAGAGAGTAGTAAAGCGCCGAGGAAGCAACTCCCAGTTGCAAAGACCACCAAAAAAGCAGCAGGCTTGCCATCAGGGTTATTGTGGTACCCGCAATCAACCTGGGCGGACTCAAGAGGGAAGATATCTTGAGATAGACAAAAACAAAAGCCCCGACCGCCACAGCAAGCATCATGTATAGAAACGGCAACTGCTCCAGCCCCACCTGAGTGACGAAGAGAGACCGCGTCATGGGCTTGAGGACATTGTAGGAAGCGATGATGACAAACACGTAGCCAGCCATAATAGCGACGGGCTTGAACTCCCCTGATCGCACATCTATGGCTTTTTTTAGAAGTGATTTCAAATGTATGCCCTGAGTCCTCGAAAAGTCCTGTTGGTCGGGAAAAGATAAGGAAATCGCGCTCGCTTGTCAAATTGATTTTTGTGGCCGCAGGGCTAAAAACAATGCAAAATAGCAACACATGTCGCAACCGAAGTCATGGTAACCAAAAATTATTGTGTTTTGGCAACATTCTGCCATTGGTGTTAAGTCATTGCACATCGATGTCGAAAGTAGATCATCGACTCGGCAACCAAACTGTAATGTATTATCAAATGAAGCAAGGAAACTGCGCATGACAAACACGATCCGAAGCATTATCAGGCGAATTGCTCAGCGTCAAAAAGCAACAGCGCGCCGCGATGGTAAGATTCTGATTGTGGACGACGAGGAAATGCTGCGCGACCTCGGCGCCAAAGTCTTGAGCCGGTTTGGCTACGAAGTCACGACGGCTGCGGATGGGCATGAAGCTATCGAACTCTACAAGAAGGCGAAACGCAAGAAACCATTTGATGCCGTGATCATGGACCTTTCCATCCCAAACGGCCTTGGTGGCCGGGAAACAATCGGACGCTTGCGTAAACTGGACCCGAACGTCAAGGCCATTCTCTCGAGTGGCAGCCCGAAAAGCGACCCCGTGCTCGCGAATTACGAGACCTACGGGTTCTCAGCCGCTGTCGCCAAACCATTTGAGTTTCGTGAATTGAAAGAGGTCCTGAAAAAATTGATACACTAGGATTGAGGGCGCTCCTGATGCCACAAGGTACCAGAATATTCCCAGTGATTCCTTGCCGCGAAAATGAAAACTGTGCTACATCACAACTTCACTCACACCTAATTTCTGAACCAGAGCATCGGTAAACCTGCCCTTTTCATGCAGATTCTTCTTGAGATTTAGAAGAATCGTGAGCTTGTCCGCTTTGTCGTTATACAAACACAGCAGGGCGCCCGACTCGCCATAAGGCTTCGAGGTTGTCACCAGAGAGATGCGCTTCTCCTTGCACTTTGACAGCACGTAAAGCCTGGTAGCTTGCTTGGTAAGAGCTTCAGAGTCAAACAACACGACAATTGCGTTGTCGGCGACCTTTTGCAGAGCTCTTCCCACATCCTTTGAGCCTGACACCATGTGAATAATGGCTTTGATTTTCATTTGTACAGTCGCACGCTTGATCTTGGTTTCCTGCTCCTCGTACTGTTCTTTTGTGATAAGAATTGCAAGCTCCTGTTTGTCCGGGAAAGCCTGCTTCACAAGAAAGAATAACTGCAGGGGTGTCACATCCTTGCCGAATAGAATGCTGCTGCTTCCACACGCCAGCGTGAGACATAAAGCAATCACAACCTTCTTCATCATGACTGTTCCTTTGCGTTTTCGCCCGGTTCCGTCGCTTTAGAAATTTCCGAATTCTTCATCGTCGAGGGCGACAAAACCTGTTGGATCCTTATCTCCATTATCTTCTGACGCGCCGAATCGCACATCCTCCCGGGTTTGCGGCGGGTCAAAGTAATCTTCATCAACCGTCGTTGCAATCGCTGGCGCAGGAGGGGCGGCGTCTGAGGTCGATGGGGCCAAGATATCATTCTTCAGCTTGAACCTGGCAAGCACACTTCTGACAGAATTGGCCTGACTGAGCAAGGTTTGCGAAGCTGCGGCACTTTGCTGGGCGCCAGCGGTGTTGGATTGGGTCACGTGGTCGATTTGCACCAGGCCCGAGTTCACTTGTTCAATTCCTTGAGCCTGCTCGTTAGAGGCGCCGGCGATTTCGGCAACCAGGGTTGTCACCTGATTGACATCATCAACAATCTTTTTCAGCGACTTGGCCGTCTCATTTGCGATTTTGGTGCCATTCTCGACTCGGCTAACCGAGTCCTCGATCAGTTGCGTCGTTTCCTGCGCGGCTTTGGCGCTGCGCTGGGCCAGATTCCGGACCTCTTCGGCGACGACCGCAAAGCCCTTGCCGTGCATTCCTGCCCGTGCTGCTTCAACGGCTGCGTTCAGGGCGAGCAGGTTGGTTTGGAATGCAATCTCATCGATCGTCTTGATAATCTTGTAGATATCGTCAGAAGAATGCTTGATCTCGCCCATGGCGGAAAGCATGTTCTTCATCTGGCCGTTGCCGGCTTCTGCATTCTTTCGAGCGCCACCCGCAAGCTCGTTCGCCTTGCGCGCGTTGTCTGCATTTTGCTTGGTCTGAGCGCCGATCTGATTCATCGAGGCGGTCATTTGCTGCAGTGAGCTGGCCTGCTTGGTGGCGCCGTCTGAAAGCGACTGGCTGGAATCCGAAACTTGTACGGCGCTACTTGCCACTTCATTAACTGTCACGGCCACCTGGATGAGCAATGCATTCAGAGATTTCAACGTATCATTCATCGCCTGCTTCATGACAGCATAGTCACCCTGATAGTCGCCGTCCATCCACCGCGCCAGGTTACCGTTCGCCATCGCCTTCAAACAGCTTACGACTTCGTTGACCGGTCTGACGATGTTCTTGATCGCCCCGTTCATCCCTTCAATGATTTCGCGGTAGCCTCCCTCAAACTGGTCAACATTGCCCAAGATGTGTAGCTGGCCGGCGCCGGCAGCGGTCGCGAGTGCCCGGCCTTCGTCAATCAGAGAGCGCAAATTGGTGCGAATGCCATTCAGACCCTCGGTCAGTACGATTTGCTTGCCTGGCAGTTCACGCATACTCAGCTCCAAATCGCCCTTCGAGTATTGCTGCATGATCTCAACCGCATCCAGGATCGGCAGGCAGACCGCATCCAGGGTGTCGTTGAATCCGTGCAACAGTTCGGCATAGGCGCCCTGCACTTCGTCAGCCTGGCATCGAGTGTCCCAATCACCTGCTTTCTGGCCATCGATGGTGGCCTGCAACTCGGTCTGCATTTCCATGATGCTGTTTTTCATGGTCAACATCGCCTTGCCGAGCACGTCGTCGTCAGACTTTGGCGCGATGTTGCTGCTCAGGTTGCCGCTCGCAATCTCATCAGCAAGCTGCGCCTTCTCCTTCTGACTGGCAATCATCTCGCGGAACGAGTCGGCAAGCGCGCCGATTTCATCGTTGCGTTTTAGGGAAACCGTCTGATTGAGGTCACCGAGCGCAAGTCTCTTCGAAGCCTCAGTGATGTTTTGAATTGGCGTAGAAATCTCGTTGGCTACGATAAGGGTCGTCGTAGTAAGTATGACAAGAATGAGCAATCCCACAATGATTGTGCCCAGCCTGGCAGAGGCAAGAGATTGGTTCTTGCCTTCCAAAGATACTCCTACTATGATTCTCCCTATCTCCGCGTTGTCAGAAATGATAGGGACCGCGTGAAACATCTCATCTTCTATCCCACTCAGAGTGTTCCGGTCGGTGGAGAGCACCGCAGAAAAACCTTCCCTGCGGTAACCAAAAACCTGCTTACCTCTGTCATCGACGACCTCCAGAAATGAAAACAGAGGTTGTTTGGTGAAGGGCAGCAGCGCCGATTTGACCGCACCGGCATCTTCAAACTCGAGGCCGGTTTTCACCCCGTCCGCAGCCACACTCGAGATGACCTGAAGTGCGGACTCGAGGCTGGTAGTCAACGCAGTGTCGGTCACCTTGGTTGTAATCACAGTGTTGCCAACCATGACCACGGCGATTGCGCCAAGGAATATTGCAAGCATCCTGGATTTGAGATTCATATTGGAAAACGTCATCTGGCGCCATCTCCTGTCCTGGTAACTTTCCTGAGAGGTCTGAGCAAGCGCACTTCCACCGGGCTGGCGGAAGCGGTAACATCCGTGTTCAATATCAGTATTTTAGATCGACAAGCGGGCTACCTAACTTTAGGCGCCTACGCAGATGCCCCGATAAGCGGTCAAGGGAAAAAGCAGAGCAGCTGTGGGGACGAGATGAGGCTGGCGCACCAGAATCGGCGGGCAGATGGCCCGCCGACTTGGTGCGTCTTTCGGTGTTCTCTGGCGGCCCGCTCGTTAGAACCGACGCAGAACCTTGAAGTAGGCGGTGTCTGAAACCGCCGAACCAAATACGCCGATACCGTCGCCATCGATATGAAGCGCCGGCTCGTGGAAATTCCCGTCGATCTCCTGCACCTGGTCCTGACTGATCAGGAAATCCCGGAAGTTGCGGTCGCCACCATAAACGACGATTTCGTGGTCGCCATAGAACCAAGTAGAAAACCAGAACACCTCCATTCTGGATTCACCGGCTGTCCTGGGTTGATCCTGAATCCAGCTCCACGTGTATTTGAAGTCTTCAAAATCATCGAGAACATCCACGGCGTCAAAACTCTCGAAGGGGTTATCGTAGATGAAGGTCGAGGTGTCGGCCTCCAGGCCATTCACCGCATAGGCATAAAAATCAGTCCCGACGGCACGGTTGAATACAACCTCAAAATGCTGCAGCTCGCCATTCTGGCTCCGTTCGCGGTAAAACATGCTGTCAAGCCTGGATTGGGACTCCAGGATTTCAAAGCCAGGGGTCGGAACGGTAGTGGTTGAGCTGGCCGACAGCTCCTCTGCGTCGATGGTGGCGCTGACATCCAACGTATAACTCGTGCCGTGTTCGACATCTAGCGCATGGTTTATGTAAAGCTGTTTGTTGACATCAAAAGTCATCGGGAAAGACTGCCCGGCTTCGTCAGTGATGGTGGCGCGAGCGTCTCTCAGGATGATGTCGCCGATACCGATGGTCGCATCCAGAGGGAAGTTTCGCATGAGGCGCACTTCCACCGGCTGGTGCGGAAAAAGGTAGCCCTGGATGACTATCTTGGGCTGGAAGGTGTTGGAATCCACCTTGACCGTGCCTTCGCCGCACGCAAAAACAAGCACAGCCGCAACCAGAAAAATAATGCTCTGTTTAATTGACATCTATCTCTTCTCCTTGAATTCGATTTGATTCGGGTCTAGAAAGTGAAGTTCACACCCACCGTCGGCAGAATCGGGAACATGTGCTCGACGTCGATACTCGAGACGCCGTTGTTGTTGTCATAATCCACAAACCAGGCATTTTTCCGATTGCCGGCATTGAAAACCTGCAGATAGGGCATCATGGACCACCCGCGGAAATGGCGCTCCCAGGTCAAACTCAAATCCAGACGTGAATACGGCGGCAGGCGAAATCCATTGATTTCACTTGGAAACAACTGATATTCCGGCACCGGGCGACCGGGAAGCGTTGTGATAAAATACCCGGATCCAGGCAAGGTGATCGCCTGCCCTGTTGTATAGATGAAGGTCACGCCGATCTTCCAGTTGGACTTGTGCTCAATGGGTCGCTCACCGCGCCAGACCCTCTTTAGATTCTTCACATCGATGTTGGCCACCACATTCACGGCATGGGTCCTATCATGGCGAGGCGCGAACCGTCTGCCCTGATTGATTCGATCGACTTCGTACTTCGTGTACGAAAGACCGTAACCAACCCAACCGGTTATCGCGCCCTGCTCTTTGCGCAGCAGCACTTCCAGCCCCTTGGTATCGCCGTCCCCGCGGTTAAAAACACCTTTGGTCTTGATGTAGATGGGTTCGCCATTCTCATCAAAATCATCGGCTGAAATGTCCACGCCAACGTTCTGATTGAACGAATAGATGTTTTGATAATCCTTGTAAAACGTCTCGACTTCGAGTTGAAATTCATTCGCAAAGTCCTTGCTGAAGCCCACGATGGCATGCCGTGAGGATGACTCGCGCTGGAACTTGTTTGACGCGACCCAGATATCGGCGACAAAGGCGCGCGGAATGCGATGCAGGTACTGGTAGTAGAAACCTCCCGCCGCTTTCAAATTGATGGAGTCGGACAAGCGGTATTTCGCTGAGAACCTGGGCGCCCAGTTTTGAAATGTGGTATCTGCATCAAAATAGTTGAAACGCATGCCGGCTTCAATATCCCAGCGGTAGTTGGGACGCCAGTTCGTGAGCGCGTACAACGCATAGTGTTTGTCCCGCGTATCGACGTTGATGCGTCCGCCGGGAAACTTCTGCTGAAAAATCAGGTGCAGATTCTTCTGTTCAAAACCGAACCCGGCGACAACCTGCTTCGAAAGATGATATTCGAAATCGCCTTTGAAGGAAATATCCGAGACGAAATTCTTCTCGGTCAAGTCGATGGTCTCGTCAAAACTGAAGTCAGAGTCAAAGCGGCTGCCTGTCACCCAAAAGTTGGCGAATAACTGCGGATTAAAGATGTGTGTCCAGCGCACGCTGCCGGTGCGGTTGCCCCAGTCGTAGTTCAGTCCGGCCTCGTCTTCCGCGTCCTCATTGAAGGTTACGCCCAGCTCATCTTCACCGCCGTAGCCGCTGATTGTGATTTTATTCTTGTCGTTGATATCCAGGAAGGCCTTGATGTTACCGTCGTAGAAATAATAATCCGGCACATCATCAATCGCCTTCGCAATTGTTTTATCGAAATAGGTTCGGCGGAACGAACCGGAGAGCGAGCCGACGCTGCCCAGCGGCATCTGCAAAGTCGTCTTCGCGCTCAGCAGGCTGATTGATCCGGCGCCTTCGAACTCCTCCCGATTGCCGTCCAGGTTGGTGACATCGAGAATCGAAGACAGCCGGCCGCCGTATTTGGCGCTGAATCCGCCTTTGGACAACTCCACCTGTTTGATGGCGTCAGTATTGAATGTCGAAAACAGGCCGAACGCGTGCTCGGGATTGTAGACATCGGTGCCATCCAGCAAATTCAGATTCTGGTCTGGCGTTCCTCCCCGAACATAAAGTGCAGAAGAAAAATCTGAGACCGGCAGAATTCCCGGCAACGTTTGCAGAGAGCGCAGCAGGTCGGCCTCGGCCACCTGGGGTATAGCCTTGATCTGGCGCGCGTTGAGCTGCAGTTTTGACAGCGGCTTTTCGAAAAGCTTTTCGGCCTCAGGAATGGCATCGCCGGTGACTACAACCCGCTGCAGTTCGATGCTCTCGGCCGGCAAACTGAGGGTGATGGTTTCGCGGTCACCAACTGCCAGGTCAATCTCCCGCTTGATGACCTGGTAGCCTATGTAGTGAAACACCAGCGTGTACTTTCCCACTGGTATTCTTGGGATGACGTAGTAGCCGCTGATGTTGGTACTCGCCCCGATTTGAGTGCCCTCCAGATAAACATTAGCTCCGATGAGCGCCTCGCCATTTGCCGCATCATAGACAAAGCCGCTGACCGTGGCGCTCGTGCCAGTTTGGCCATAAACCGGATAAGCTAGAAAAGCCCAAAATGCTCCGAGTAAAAAGAAAAGTCTCAAGATACCCTCCGTTTGTTTCCTCGTTTTCGAATGCCCTGGGTGCCTAATTGCGCCACCAGGAAAACCAACTCCCCGTTAATACACATGTGTCGTCTGCCTCCCTACCATTTTACTGAGTTAATTCACTTTTGCAACTACAAGTCTGTCACGCAATCAAACCGTGACCGCCGAATCTCCGC
Source organism: Candidatus Zhuqueibacterota bacterium (assembly GCA_029261995.1). Lineage (GTDB taxonomy): Bacteria > Zhuqueibacterota > Zhuqueibacteria > Oceanimicrobiales > Oceanimicrobiaceae > JAJDAF01. The sequence continues at coordinate 41,078 of JAJDAF010000010.1, read as the reverse complement.
ATCAATAACCAACAATCGGACCACAATGTCAACGACCAGATGGCGGGTCCGAAACGGGCTCTACAGACGGTGAGACGCCCCCACGGTTGTGTGGCAATCTCACCACAGGTGCTAATAAGATTTGCAGAAACTAACTTCATCAGGCTGCGTCAGACCTTTTGATTGCACATTGTCGCTAGAATCCGTTTCAATATAATGGAAGAGAATTCAATAATTCAAACCGGAGTTAAGGCGGTGAAAGATCGCGGAACTTGCTGCATATTCATTCTCATTTGCATAGTCTTGAGCCTTGCGCCAGTGGCGGCAACTCAAACCGTAACCCATGGGCCTGTCACCGGGGCTGTTACAGCTCACTCGGCCCGGCTTCTGGTCAGGACCGATCGTGCAGCCGAAATCTCATTCGAGATTTCCACGGATAGCACATTCGCCGGGGCTGTGTCAATCTCGAGCGGCGCTACCAGCATGGCGAGGGACTTCTTCGTTGTGCTGACAGTCGAAGCTCTGGACGCAGATACCGAGTACTTCTACCGCGTGGTCGTGAACCAGCAATTTCAGGCTGGAATCAACCGATTCCGAACCTTTCCCGCGACGGGAGAAGCGATTCCATTCACTTTTGCGTTCGGTGGCTGCCAGCAAAACCCGCGCGATCCGGAGTCCAATATCGGGCGCGTGTTTCCGCTCATCACCCGCGAGGCGCCGCGCTTCTTCCTGCAACTGGGAGATTGGACCTATCCTGACACCACAGATTCGGAAGGAGCCCCGGACGATTTCTTCAACGTCAATTATGAGCGCATTCAGGCAAATTATCACAGCAAGTACTCGCCCTCCTACCCCATGGCTGAGCTGTTCCGCTCCGTGCCGGTTGACTACGTTTATGACGACCATGACTTCGTCAACAACAACGCCGATGGCACTTTCCCGGCCACGGAAAACTCCCGACGGGGCTACCAGGAGATGTTCCCGCACTATTCGCTCGCCAATTCAGACAACGGCATCTGGCACAAATTCACTTTTGGCAACGCTGACTTTTTCATGCTGGATACTCGCAACCAACGCGCGCCAAACGCCGACGCATTCAGTCCCGATTCAGCCGGGATGTTGACTTACGGACCATCTCCACAACACCTGCTGCTGCAGGCCGACCCCACGATTTCCGGCGAGCTGCAAATGGACTGGCTGATCCGCGAGCTGCAGGCCTCCACGGCTGACTGGAAATTTCTCTGCACCAGCGTGCCGTTCAATCCGGGCATGCGGGCGATTATGGAATTAGTGCTGTTGGTTCAAGGAACCGAAGTCGAGAACATCATCCAGAGCTTTGGGTTCGAGTCCGCGGCGCAGGGCGCCATTCTGGTGGCGGACAGTTGGGGCGGATTTCCACACAGCGTGCAACGCTTGCTGCGCGCTGTCAGTCAGGCTGGCGTGCAAAATGTCATCGCTTTGAGCGGGGATTCTCACACGGCCGGCATCGACGACGGCGCTAATTCTTTCTTCCCCGAAATCATGGCCGGCGGCCTTGACCGCTCGAATTCACGCTTGGTCGCAGCGGCTGACCTGTTTGGAATGAACCTGTGGAATGCCGGCGGACAAACCTTCACCACCGGCAATTTCAACAGCCACTTCGGCCGGGTTAGTGTTTTTGGAGCGGATTCCGTGCGCCTTGAGCTTATAGATGAGTTCGGGGCTTTGATCGCCTCCCATACCGTGTTGAGCGGCCATCAGGCTGCAACCACGGGACTGAATCACACGGCGCGGAATCGTATTTTCGAAAACACGGCTGTGGGTGATACAGCAAGACTCGATTTGGTGTTGATCAACACCGGCGCGGACACCGTGCGCATTGCCGGTTTCGAAAGTTCGGATCCGGTGTTTTCGGTGAGTGAAGTCGTTGCGGAAATAGCTCCGGGACAAAGCAAGCGCCTGCAAATGCAGTTTCACCCGCAGGCATCTGGCACCGTCATCGGGTCGCTGCTCGTCGCCAGCAACGATCCCGACAGCCCACTTGTGCTGCCGCTGCGTGGCCGAGGACTGCAAACTACTTCTGTCACCGGTGGGCCCGAACCGCCACACGAATTTGGGCTGGCGCAAAACTTCCCGAATCCCTTTAATGGCCAAACCAGGCTATCCTTCAGTCTGGAACAGGAATCTGATGTTCAACTCTTGATCACAAATGTCGTCGGGCAGACGGTGCGCAGCTTCGCCTTGCCAAAACAACCGTCCGGTTCAACAATTCTGACCTGGGACGCACGGGACGTGAGCGGCAGAGCGCTCGCCAGTGGTGTTTACTTCATCCGCTTGCTGGCGATGGAAACCACCGGCAGGATGCAAAGCGCGACCGCAAAAATGCTGCTTATGAAGTAAAAGAAAGCCACCGACGGGTCTCATCGGTGGCATTCACCATGCATCCATGCGCGAGAGCAACAAGACAAGCAAGGCTCCGCTCTGTAAGTAGAGGCCTGCTGTCTGCTCTATTTCCCGGCAATCTGTTTCTGAACTTCGCCCATGGCCTGGCCGCGCACCAGGGCGTAGTTGAGACTGTTCTGATTCCACTCCGCGACTTTCTGGTAAAGCTCTGTCGCGTCATCATTGTTTCCTGAAGCAGCCTGTGCCCGTGCAAGGTGGAAAACCGTGTAGGGATCTTCCTGATTTGCCTGCAGGAAGTTGGAAATCGATTTCTCAAAATCTCCTTCTGCCAGGTAGAGATGGCCAAGCAAGGCGTGGTGATTCTCCATCAGTTTGGGGTTGTGGCCAGCTTCAATTTTAGCCAGATACGCATCTGATTTTTGCCAGGCTCGCTCCATATCGCCACGTTTGCAAGCGATGAGCGCCTGGTCAAACAATGCTCCCCTGACGAATTTGTCTTTGATGGCCGGCAGGAGATTCGACGATGTGACCACTTGTCTGCAGTCTTGAATGCTGGCTTCTGCAAGGTCCAGCTCACCCTTAGCAGTATAAATGTCGCAGCGCGCAGAGTGTGCCCGGGCTTGCCATTCCGGAATGTTGGCGTCTTCCGCCATCTGCACCAGTTCTTCAGCGGCGCCGATGGCATCATCCAGCCTGCCTTCGTAAACATATGAATCGGCGATCCCGGCCTGGGCAGCCAGTTTGCCAGAGGCGTCAGGCTCTTGCTGCATTGACTTGCGGAAGGCATTGCGTGCCTGATCGAACTTGCCCTGATAAATGAGACTTGTGCCAACCTTGCGGACTGAAAACGCGAAATTGGGGTTCATTTCAGCGGCCTTTTGGTAGTGCCGAATCGCGTCGTTATGGCGGCCCATGCGGGTGTAGAGATCAGCGATGGAATCATGCGGGTTGGCTTCATCGGGAAGTACGCGGATGTAGTTTTTGAAGGCCTGCTCTGCCATCCCAAACTCCCGCTTCTGGGTATGGGCATAGCCGAGCAGGTTGTAAGCAGCCGAGTAGTCGGGATCGATCGTGGTCGCGAGCCGAAGCTCAACAATGGCCTTGTCGTACGAACCTTGTTGATGATGGATGCTGGCCTTCGCAACCCGCACGCGTTTGTCGCGCGGAAAATCCCTGGACAACTGCTGTAAAATCCGGATCGCTTTGCCGGGGTTGTTTTCGACGCCACTTGCGTAGGTCGCCCGGATCATTTGCCGCTCACCAGGCGTGACGCTGGTTTCGAGTTCGGCGGCTTTTTGCATGTGCTCATTGAACTCCTGGGAGGTCGAGCTGCACCAGGCGCGATACATGTGCGCCATGGCAAAATCGGGGTCGATTTCGATCGCCTTCCCAAACAACTCGCGCGCTTCGACAGTGCGAAACTTCTCAAAGGTGTCCAGACCACGCTCAAAGACACTTCTGGCCTGATCAGAATTTGTGGAAACGAAAATCTCGCCCAGGCCCGCTTGCTGGCTGCCACATCCCGCAGTCAGCAAAAAAGCGCACGTAAGTGCGACGGCTAACAAAACGGTGGTTCGTTTTGACATAGGAATTCCTCCTTTCGGTGAGGTTTGTCATGAACATCGGCAGTCGAGCACCATTGAACCTGGCTGGCCGTTGCCCACTGAAACAGATTGCTCTCGGTCAATATCTCGAGGACCGAGCTGAATCCCGTTCACGGCTTGGATGGAAACCTACCGCTGGCTTTTGGAATCTGTCACCGCTTATCGCGACTGGCGGAAAAAAGGAAATCGACCATTGTAGGAACTGGCTTTGAATCCGGCAGATGGTCGCTAGGAGTATCGGGAGTCGGTTGGACGTGGCTAAGAACGGGAAGTACCAGGGTCTTCAGTCGATGATCACCCCCTTCCAGAAAGGTTGCCTGTTGCTGTAGAATAGTCAAACAGATAATGATGTGCAAGGGTTAAAATGTGAAGAGTATGTGACATTTAGGGAGTGGCGTTTCAGCTATTCAGCAACTCCAGCCACGGGTCTTCAAGGATGGAGAGGGCGGCGGTGGCCAGCCATGGAGGCTAAGCAGCCGGACGAAACAAATCGCGCTGGCGAATAAGAGGCAGGCACAGGACAAAGAAGAGAATGGCGTAAACCGCGGCAAAAGCGTAAAACGCAAACGCATGGCCTTGTTCATCAATCAGATAACCCATGAGTGGGCCTAAAACGGCAAAGACAAGGCGAACACCCAAGCTGGTAATGGAATTGGCGGTCGCGCGCATTTCGGCCGGCACTCTGGAATTCAACGCATCCTTCATGACAACCTGATTCAACCCTCTGCTGATCAGAAAAGCCAGCCCGAGAAGAATCCCGGCGCCGGAGGCGAAAGTTGCCATGCCGGCAAACCCTACGACCGGCAACCAGGCCATGACAACAAGCACCAAGACCGGGCCCAGGGCGCGCTCAATCCGGTGTGCGATGCGCCCGGTGAGTGCAACCGTGAGGTTGTAACCGGCCCACAAATATCCGAACAGATGCAGCGGCACGTCAATTGCCTTCCAGTACGCCTGAAAAGCCCAGACCACGATGTAAGACGCCAGCCCCAGACTGACATAGTTCAAGACGATGAGCCGTAGCAGTTTGGACTCCAGAAACATTGTTCTGCAGATGTACTTGAAGTTGCCAAGATGCTGGTGAGCTACCATCCTGGGGCGTGCCGGTTCGTGCAAACTCAGGGCGACGATAAAAGGCAGCCATGCCGTGACAGCATTTACAGTTGCGGGCAGTGCCAGCGACACGGCCGCAAGCGTCCCGCCGATGAGCGCGGCCACCGTCTCGCCAACTTGCGAATAAAAAATCTTGCGGGCCAGAATCGCCGGCTGGCTCAGCCTCTTCTCCTCGAGCAGCGCCATCGTGTCATAAATCAGGGCGACATCGGTGCCGGAAAAGAGGCTGACAGAGACGGCGTTGCACAACTCGAAAACCACAAAGCCGCCGAATGAATCCGAGGCGGCCAATACTGCGAAGCCGGTGCCTTGAAAAAGCCCGGCGAGCACCAGAGTGTATTTGCGGCCGAGCAGGTCGGAGAGATAGCCCGAGGGCACTTCCAGCACAACGATGGTGGTCGCAAAAATGGTGAGAAGTTGATAGATGGCCTCCATGTCCAGGCCATGGCTCTGAAAAAACGGAACCAGGACCGGCATCAGGATCAGGAACATCCAGGCGCTGTTCAGGAGCAGCAGCTTGGGGATATTTGACTGCAGTTTCTGCTGGTCTGACGTGGGATGTGCCAGGCGAGCAATTAGCCTGCGAAGTTGAGAAGGTCTATCGGACAATTTGTTCATCTCGGCCGGCGCTCCAGCCTTCCAGAATGCAGCAGCAGCTCTCAATCACTTGCAAGAATCGCACGCATAGTTGCCCCATCAATATTGCCGCCGCTGATGATCACCCCGACGCGGCCTTTGGGCTTCACGACGCCGCTCAACATCGCGGCAATCCCCAAACCGCCAGAGGGCTCGACAACCAGTTTCATTGTGTAGAACAGAAAACGAACCGCTTCTTTGATGGCGTCTTCGGAGACGGTTTGCATGTCGTCAACATACTCGCGCACGAGCTTGAAAGTGATTTTGCCGAGGTAGGGTGTGCGGGTGCCGTCAGCGATGGTGGGTGGATTGTGTACCGTGTGCAGCCTGCCCGTGCGGAATGATTTTGTGGCATCGTCCGCCAACTCCGGCTCAATGCCGATGACCGTGCAGTTCGGAGCCTTGTTCTTTGCGGAAATTGCTGTACCGCTGAGTAGACCGCCGCCGCCGCACGGAGCCAGGAGCATATCCAGTTCACCAACTTCTTCGAGTAACTCCAGAGCCGCGGTTCCCTGGCCGGCGACCACGTTTTCATGGTCGTAGGGCGGGATGACCGTGAAGTCGGCTTTTTCCGACATTTGAGCGGCGATATCTTCACGCGTCATTTTCTCAGGGTCAAACTCAACCACGGTGGCGCCATATCCTTCCGTCGCGGCGCGCTTGATGGCAGAGGCATCCCTCGGCATGACGATGGTCGTTTTGACGCCGAGCAGATGTCCTGCCAGCGCCACGGCTTGAGCGTGATTCCCGGAGGAGTAGCTCAGCACGCCTCTAGCCTTTTCGGCCTCGTTCAGTTGCGAGATGGCGTTGAACGCTCCGCGAAATTTGAAAGCGCCGACGCGCTGGAAGTTTTCACATTTCAGAAAGACCTCAGCGCCGACCCGCTCGTTCAGGGTGCGAGAGGTCATCACCGGGGTCACATTTGCCTGGCCTTGTAGCCGCTTTTGTGCTGCGAGAATTTTCTTGAACATCGCTTGCTGTTCTCCAGGTTGAGAGAACAGCAAGATAGCCCATCGCCAGATTATTTGCAAGTAGGAATACAGCCAGATTCATGCTCGTCTGGGGAACCCGCGCAGCCGTTAGTCTTCAGACAGCTCTGCCAGGGATTCCGCGGCCTGTGCCCGGACTTCAGCATTGTCGTCATAAAGCGCCTGTCCCAAAGGCTGCATGGCGCGGCGGTCCTCCAGGTTGCCGAGAGCCTCGGCAGTAGCCAGCCGAATTCGCCAGTCTTGATCGCTCAAGGCGAGGGTTAGTGGCAGCACGGCGGCCGGATCTTCAATGCGATCGAGGGCTTCAACGGCAGCCAGTCTGACCTCGGACGCGGCATCCTGCAATCGCTTTGCCAGATCGGCCGTGGCGGAACGATCTTCGATGTCGCCAAGGGCTTCAACGGCAGCCACCCGCACATGCACGACCTCGTCCTGCAGAAGTTTACGCAGTGGCGTGACAGCACTCCGGTGTTCGATGTCACCGAGCGCCTCTGCAGCGGCGCAGCGCACCTGCCAATCCGCATCCGTGAGCACGCTAGCAAGAGGTGGGATTGCACGGGGCGACTCAATATCTCCCAACGCATCGATGGCGTCGCGCCGCACGTGCCGGTTGGCATCATTCAGAGCGGTGGCTAAATATTTGACGCCACGCTCATGTTCGATGTCACCAAGCGCCTCCGCGGCAGCCTGTCGCACACGCCAAACCCGGTCTTTCAGTGCTTGACCAAGTGCTTCCACTGCATCCGGGCTTTCCAGTTCGCCCAGGGCATCAGCGGCCGCGAGACGAACGCGCCAATTGCGATCTCGCAATGCTTCCTGGAGGGCATCTTGTGCGCTGTTGTCTTCGATTTCGCCGAGGGCATCAGCGGCCGTTTCGCGCACGCGCCAGTCTGAATCCTGCAGCCGCTTGATCAAGGGCTGCACAGCGGCAGTACTCTCAATTTCACCCAGCGCGTCAGCAGCCTGCTCGCGGACAAGACTGATTTTGTCCTGCAGCATTCGGATGAGTGGTGGCACCGCGTTTGTCGTCTCAATTTCGCCGAGGGCATCGGCGACCGCAAGCCGCACCTCGGGATTGTCGTCGGCAATCAGCTCCACCAGTGGCGCTACGGATTCAACCGATTCGATTTCTCCCAGCGCCTCAACTGCGCTTTCTCGCACGCGCCAATCCGCGTCCTGCAAGGTTTTGCTGAGCGCTTTGAGGGCCCCGGTATCCTGCAATTCACCCAGTGCTTCGGCACACGCCCGTCGCACCTGCCACACACCATCTCGCAGCCCGGGCAAAAGGGCGGAAAGAGCGCCAGAGCTTTCCAAATCTCCAAGCGCCAGCGCGGCGGACTCCCGGACCTGCCAAACGTTATCCTGCAGCAGTGAAGCGAGTGGCGACAGGGCGCGTTCGTCATGCAGACGGCCCAGGGTTGTGGCAGCCCGTTTGCGAATTCCTGCGTCAGAATTTTGCAGAGCGGCAATCAGTGGCTGCAAGGCAGGCTCTCCTATAACTTGCAGAGCTTTTGCAGCCTCCAGCGCCGGCGAGGTTTTCACAATAATCTCATAATCACCCGAACCCCAGAAACCTGAACGACGGGAGACAGGCGCAACAAGCACTTCGTCCGACAGCATGGAAACGAGAAAGGGAATCGCGGGTTCGGCATCAACCCCGAATGTCTGCAACGCGGAAGCGGCGGTGGCGCGTGCGGTGGCATCAGCCGAGTATAGCGCTTCAATCGTCTTTCTGAGTTCGGCCTTGACGGAGGACGGAATTTTGGCTTTCGCCAGCTTGGGTTGAGCTGAGCCGAACTGGGACCAAAGAACTAGAATTGGCAGCGCCAGGAGGATGGATTTGTGAATCATTTATGTTCTCCAGATTGAGTTTTGAGTCAAAGCCTTTGCCCCGGTTTGCAGCTTTCACCAATCCGAATTTGCGGGAGCATTCAGCTCGCCAGCCTGGCGGACAGCAAACCGGTGGCCCTACTTCTTCTTGTATTCCTTGCGGAAGAATTGAATCAGAGCATCGGTCGCCCGTTCATCATCAAACTCACGCAGCGCGATGATGGCCTGCGTCCGGACATTGCGGTTCGGATCATCCCCGGCGGCGGCAATCAAAGACTCGATGGCGCGCTTATCTTCATGGTCAGCAAGGACTTCAATCGCGCGCAGCCTGTTCTCGGCGTCCGGGTCATTTTTCAAGGCGTAGATGCAGATGGGAACCACCTCGGGCGAATCGATTTGCTCCAGCGCCTGTAGAGCGCGCATGCGCAGCTCGGGGTCTTCATCATTCTTTACCACCTCCTCGAGCGCGGGGATGGTTCTTTCATCCTCCAATTCTTCCAGAGCATAAAGCGCCCGCAGGCGGATATCGCGGTCCGTTTCTTTTTTCAGCACGCCGAGCAGCAAAGGCACGCTTTCAGGGTTCTCTTCTTCTTCGAGAATGTACATGGCGCGCAGACGCAAATCGCGGTCATCACTGGTCGTCAGCACCGTGTTGATGATTTTGGCGATCGCCTCATACGGCACTTCGTCCGCCATTTCTTCGATGACGTACAAAGCCCGCAAACGCAGATCGCGGTCCGGCTCATGCTCGAGAACGTGCAGCAAGGCATCCAGAGAGGCCGGGTCCTGGGCTTCCTCAAGAGCATACAGGGCCCTGAGCCGTAGCTCACGATCGCTTTCCTCGCTGGTCAGGATCTCAATAAGAATGGGCACAGCGCGCGAATCTTCGATCTCTTCGAGAGCATACATGGCGCGCAAGCGCAGTTCCCGATCCGGCTCGTTTTTTAGAACCTGCAGCAGCAGCGGCACGGAGCTTTCGCTTTCGAGTTCCTCAAGAATGTAAAGAGCACGCAGTCTGAGTTCACGGTCCGACTCATTCTGCAGCACGATGTGCAGTGCTGGCAGCGCCTGCTCTGTCTCCCAATCTTCGAGGTAGTAGAGCGCTCGCAGTTTCAGTTCCCGGTCTGTATCGCTTTTCAAAATCTCCAGCACGATGGGCACACCATCCGCGGTGTCAAGGTCTTCCAGAATCATCATGGCGCGTAGACGCATTTCGCGATCTTCCTCGTTCTTGAGCACGTCCAGCACCAGTGGAACAGCCTTCGGATCCTTGAGTTCACCCAGAGCGATGAGGGCCTGCAGTCTTGCCATGCGGTTTGCTTTGTCGAGTCTCTGGTCGATTTGCTTGCGGTAGCCCTCTTTTCCCTGCGCCACCAGCTCCTGGGCCAGCTCGACGATTCGGGCTTCGGCGTCGTCGCGCCACGGACTTTCAGGATATTTGTGGATGAGCGCCTGGTACTCGCGATAACCGGCTTCAAGCTTTCCCGTTTTTTCGGTGCAGTAGGCGAGCCAGTACTGTGAGTCGTCTGCGTACCGACTTTGCGGGTGGTCTTTTTCGAGTTTCCGAAACACCGCAATTGCTTTGCTCCACTCCCTGGCATTGCGCAATTTACGGCCCTCGTGGTACAGTTCCGAACCCGAATCCTGAAGCAGTTCAAAGGAGAACAACGTGCGCCAACTTTCGGCGCTGGCAGACGCCATCGTGTTGACTGCCATCAGGAGTGTGAGTGTTGTGATTAGTCTATTCATGTTTTGCTCTTGCGTTTTGGGTTCCTGACAAAAACTACAGACAGAAGCGGCCCCCTTTGTCGCGCGCTCTTGCCCGGGAAACGAGCCATCAAATCCGGGTCTCGTCTTCAGAAGGTTTCATGCGGGTTTCCTGCCGCAATTGCCGGGCATCGTAGATTTCAATTTTGATGACCAGGTCCTGTTGAATCACCATGGCCCTGAGTTGGTTGAATTCATCATTCTGCGGTTTGTCATTGAGATTCGCCATGTCGAACAGCAGCATCTCGAGTTGGTCTACGGTGTAGGACAACTCTTTTGATTGTGTCTGAGCCAGTTGTTTCTTAACCACAATAGTCTCTTCGAGCAGGCTCTGCGACGTAGTCCTGAGCCCCGGCACATCCGAGGCGTCCAGCTCGTCGCCGCTGTTGTTGATTTCCATCAGGAGCATGCCGGCGCGCTCCAGGTAATCTTCGACCTGGCTCGTCAGCGATGCCTGCATGAACTTTTGCTTATCCGCCGACGGGATGGGCGACGCCGGGATGAGGTCGGTCTGTGGCGCTATGGTGGTATCCGGAGTTGGCGCCTGAAATTGTGGTCGAAGAATCAAAAGCAGAAGAGCAGCGGCAACCAGTCCGCCCTGCACAAACCTGATGGCCGGCGTGGGCGCCACTACAAATCCCTGCCAGAATGTTCGCCATGCTGAGCGTAGATCAAGGCCTGATTTTGGTATCGGCGCATCGTCCAGCCGCACGGCAATTCCGGCCCACAGGTCAGACTCCGGCGCGCGCTGAGTCAGCGTCTGTTTAAACGCTGCCGTGTTCTTTTGGAATAACGCAAGCGTGGCAGCGCATCTCGAACAGCCTGAGAGGTGGCGCTCAACCTGAGACCAGTCTGAAGCCGTCAACTCGCCATCAAGGTAGGCGGAGATCAGGAGTTCTGCTTTGTCGCACTTCATAGTTCAATACCGTTTCGTTGAAGCTAGCTCTCCGCCAGAATCGGACCCAACTGCTGGCTCAGCAGCGACCGCGCCCGGAAGACTCTGGCTTTGACATTGCCCACACTGCACTTCATCACTTCGGCAACTTCCTTATATGAATAGCCCTCTACCACGCCAAGCACAAAGGCAGTCCGCAGGCTTTCGGGAAGCCCGTTGAGAGCGGATTGCAGCAGCGTCTCAAGCTCATCCGACTCGACCTGCTTTGCCGGGCTGGGTACGGCCTCAGGATTCTCGCCGGCGATTTGCCGATCCAGGCGGTCATAATCTGCCTCGACTGAGTCCGTGTTGCGTGGTTTGCGTCGTTGCATAAAATTAAGCGCCTCATTCTTTGCGATTCGAAATAGCCAGCTCGAAAAATGCCCGCTCTCGCTAAGTGAGTTGATCTTGCGGTAGGCTTTCACAAAAACCTCCTGCGTGACATCCTCCGCGTCGTGAGAGGCCCCGAGCATGCGCAATACAAAATTGTAAACGGGGAGCTGGTAGGCCTGAAACAAATCTCTGAAGGCTGATCTGTTTCCCTGCTTGACCAACTCGATAAGCTCATGTTCGTCGGGGCATTTCTGCAAATCGCGAGTTCCGGAGTTTGGCTATCTCATTGTGCATTCATTATCTGAGACACCATTGACGCGCAAAGGTTATAAAACGCAGGATGCTCTGGCAGAGAAAGTAACAGCCCTGGCCACGATATGCAACCATGAATCTCTCATTCCGGCAAAGTACACCATACGTAAAATCGCTGGCATCTAAGCAGTCACTGCTGCAAAAAGTCATTCCCGAACGTTTCTATCGGGAATCCATGGCCCCATCGCCGCGTTGTGAAATATCAGTGAAAACCGGCAGTCCGTTGCATCTTGCCTGAGCAACGAATCAGAAAAACAATCTGAAATCTGTTGTAAACCATCGAGAATTGCGCTAGATTGCCGAACATTTTACCTGCAACTTCGAGAACAGCAAGGGCAGATCCATGCACATGAAAATCAAAATCTACACCGCGGGCGGAACCATAGACAAGATCTATTTCGATGCCAAGAGCGACTACCTGGTGGGCGAATCACAAGTCGGTGAAATTCTTTCGGAAGCGAATGTCGAGATTGAATACAGTGTAGAAACCCTGCTGCGCAAAGATAGCCTGGACATGACCGACGGCGACCGCAAAATGCTCTACGACTCCATCGCCGAAGACGAGCACGACCGCATTATCATGACCCACGGCACAGACACCATGGTAGAGACCGCCAAGATGCTGTCTCCCATTGCAGGCAAGACCATCGTTCTAACTGGCTCCATGGCGCCGGCGCGATTTAAGACCAGTGACGCGGAGTTCAACATCGGCTTCGCCTTCGCGGCTGTGCAAACCCTGCCACCCGGCGTTTACATTGCCATGAATGGCGCCATCTTCAACCCGGAACATACGCAAAAAAACCGGGAGCAAAACCGGTTTGAGGAGATTTGAATCACATGAACGAGGCCCTCCCGAAGCAAGGTCAACACCTTCTGGATCTCTGACGCCATCGACCCGCTCAATCACGCCATCTACCCGCGCCATGACGATGTCTTCCTGAAAATGAAACCACCTTCCTCGGCAAGGGCGCTGCCTTCCCACACAATGACGCCTTCGTCCCGGGCTATGACGCTGCCTTCCGCGCCCTGAGGCAATCAACCCCGGCGTGCGAGCCTCGCTCCTGGACAAGCACGCTGTCTTCCCAAAAAAGATCGCCATCTTCCGGTCCAAGATCGCCATCTTCCGGTCCAACATCACCATCTTCCTGGTCAAGATCAACATCTTCCTGGCCAAGATCACGGTATTGCCTGGTGATGCCAACGACGCCAAACTCATCGATTACGGTTTGCGCCGCAAGTTCGCGGTTGACCAGACTTCGACGAGTCCGGCAGTGACCGTGGTTGACGATGATGAGACGCCAGTGACGCTGTAGTGGGTAAGGATTCCTTTTTACGTGCGCAACGGTCGATTTTAAACCTGCCAGGTCTTGGAAACCTGGCAGGTTTTCTTCTGGGGGGTAGATTGTGCGGCAAAGGGCACGGTCTGAAGACGCGTGCCACACGGGCTTTCAGTTGTTTCTGGTCGTCAACGGCGCAAGAGGCAGCGGCGGCGATGGAGATGGCCATGAAGCTGATGGCCGAGCATGATATTTCGCAGGCCGATGTTGAGATGGCGGACGTGGCGGAGTGTAAAGGGTCCAAGGCTTACAACGCCCAGAAGCCACCGATTTGGGTGTGCCAGTTGTCGCAGGTTGTGGGTGACGCATTTGGCGTGGCGCAATTTTACAACGTGGTCGACTGGGCATCCGGCCGGTTCGTGTTCGTTGGGCTTGACCCGGAGTTGAAGCTGGCTGAGTACACATTCACAGTGCTGCAACGGAAATGCGCCTCGGCGCGCAAGGCGTACTATTCGAAGCTGCGCGGCAAACGGGCCAACCGGATTAAGAAGGCGGACCTGTATGCCCTGGGTTGGGTGTATGCTGTTAACCGCAAGGTCGAAGCGTTCGGGGGAAAGGAGCGGCCAGAAATGGTCGAGCGCTACCTGGCCGAGAAGCGTCCTGGGCTTGGCAGTTATAAGCCGGCCGACCCGAGGAAGCGAATTAAGGGTGGCCCGGACCACATGTACCGCGGTGTTCTGGCCGGCAAGCAGGTTGACCTGCACAGGGGCGTTGGGGGCAGGATGAATTCAGGATTAATAGGCAGTGGACATGAAACTAAAACAAGCGACTGAAATCGCTGAACAGGCGCGCGAAACGCTGTCGCCGTACTGCGACCGGATTGAGATTGCCGGCAGCATCCGGCGCAGGAAACCGGAGGTGAAGGACATTGAGATTGTCTGTATTCCGAAGCGGCATCAGTCAGGACTATTTGCTGAAGACACCGAGGTTGAGCCGTTCTTTGCCAGGGCAGTCGACCGTTGGCCTGGTACGAAGGGCACGCCACACGGGAAGTACACCCAGCGCATTCTTCCTGGTGGTATTATGCTGGATTTGTTTATGGCGACGCCGGAGAATTGGGGGCTGATCTATGCCATGCGGACCGGCAGTGCGGCGTTTTCTCACCGGGTGCTGGCGGTTGGTTGGGTGCGTGCCGGGTACAAGAGCGAGGACGGGATGCTGCGGAAGAATGGTGAGGCCGTGCCGGTGCGCGAAGAGGATGATTTGTTCGAGCTTATCGGCGTGGCGTGGGTTGCGCCTGAGGGGAGATAGGCACAGCATGTACAGGTGTTCATCTACTTTGGTAAAAACTGAACAATTCCTGAAACGAAGCTCTTTATCATCAGCCAGATATTTTGAGCTTCTTCAGGTGCCAAAGTAAGACTTGTTGCCATAGTAAAGATCACACCTATGCAAGTGTGTAGCCAATCTTTACGCCCTTGGCGCTTGGCAGATTCCGTGAGGTATTGTAAACGTTCTTCGACAAACTGGACATGCTCTTCAGACTCGGCAAAGTTCTCGAGCAGGTGTGACTTAATCTGATCTAAGCCTCGTTCGATTTGTTCAAATTCGTTTACGGTGAAAGGTTCGTTGAAGTCAGCAGGTGTACTGTCAGAATCCGAAGGAAGCTGATACTTGGAAATTTCGTACCATAAATCGGGTTGCTCTATTTCTCTTTTTAGAAATGAGAGCCATGTTCTAAAATGGTTTTTTTGGGCCATCCAAGTTGCAGGGGCTCCTTCAACAACAAGTCTTTCGGATCCTGGTGAATATCGAGCTACATGGCGGTCACGTTCCGTATCAAAAACAAAAAAGAAACCTGAGTCAACAAAACGTAGCTCCGGTACGGTAGGCAGGTCCCTGTGGCGTTCACTCTGAACTTCACACCACTGAAAATTAATCGGGTCAAACTCCCTGCTCAGTATTAATTCAAAAATCTCGTTCTTTTGTGACTTCAACAGGATATGCTTATCCATCAAATTCTTACCGGTTAGTTTTCTGAGAACGTACCCAAAATTACAATTACTCAATTAAATGGCAAGTGGAAATCACTATACACTGAAAAAAGACTTAGGAGGACAAAATGAAACTCAAATCAATCACAACATTGGTTTTACTGCTGATTAGCCTTTGCCTGTGGACTGGCGTCTCCCTGGCATGGCTTGGAGCGGCGCAGGGCGGCAAGCAGCAGGTTGACCGACAGAGCTTCAACCTGGGGATCGTGTATGCGGTGCGGGCGATGGAATCGGTTTACCAGGCGAAGGGCAAGATTGGCGCGCGGGACTTACCGGCCAATTTGTATTTCGCGACTGTGCAGAGTGCGGCGCATACTATGGCGCGGCGTGATTCAATGGTTTTTGTTGCGGTTAAGCCAGACACGAGCCGGGATCGCAAAATAGAAGATGGCGGAGAATGAAGCGCCGGCAGTCGTTAAATCCCCCTGGTCCGCGCGCTGAACGCGGCGCGAACCTGTCCCCCTTTGGGAAAGGGGGATTTTGATGGCGATAAAGTGCCCGAAATGTGATTCGCGGACGCGGGTTTATGGTGCCAAGCATGCAGGTAATTCGTTCAGGCGGTACCGGGAATGCCTGGATTGTGGCAGGCGATTCAATACGATTGAGTCGGTTGTTGGGTTTCAGCAGTGCGAGAGCAACGAAGAACACAGAGAACGGAAGGAAAACAGGTAGGATGAATTCGGGGGGCTACAAAATAATAAGACCCGTACCCAGTAAAAAAGTACGGGCCAGTCTCCCATTCATCTCAGAGGCGAGATGTTTTTTGGTAGGACTTGAAGATACGAGCGTTGTTTCAGAAATGCAAGTTTGTTCTGTATCATGGCCTTCTATTTTACATCTTCAACTCCTTAGCAAGATATCTTCGAAGCGGGCACGTGCACAAGTGATCGTATCCGAAAGATAACGCAAACTGACACGCTGAGGGGTTCTCCTCAAGACAGTCGACATAGCCTTCAAGTCCACAATCCTTTGCACAGCAGAGTTTCTTAAAGCCACTCTCTGCACATTCGAAGTTTTTTGGGCATTGCATCCCCGCCATGATCCCGTCAATCTTCTGCCGGTCTTCCTTTTTGATGACGTTCTCCTTGGAGGCAGAATCAGGGTTCCTATGTTAAATGAATGTAACCATCCAGTCATGGAATCACAAGGAAATTCAGGTATCTTGGGAACTCATTCAGGCGGTATCGGGAATGCCTGGATTGTGGCAGGCGGTTTAATACGATTGAGTCGGTTATTGGGTTTCAGCAGAGCGATGGTAACGACGAGCACAGAGAAGCGAGGGAAGATTAGCAAGAAAGTGAGAAATCTGGACTTTCGACAGTCTCAACGCTCCGGTCAGCCGTACAACCTAATCAACTGCGAAATATTGTACCCTTTATTCTTTCTAGCAAAAGCAATTAAGGGTGCCAACTGAGAAAGTTGAGACTTTCTCCTTGTGATATAGGCTGAACCTTCAATATCTTTCTCTGAAACTTCCCTTGGCATATCACTCACTTCGTCGTCCCTTTCATAAGAAAAATCGGCAATGTCGCCATGACGCTCTTTCTTACCAGACAACCAATCTCGCAACTCTTCTACCGCGAGAGAAGAGACTCTTTTTCGCTCATTTCTTATGAATAATTGAGGATAGATTCTCATTATTAAGTATATGCAGCAGTAAACGTTTCTGTATATTTGGCTTCCAGTTATCCGGATGATATCGGTTATTTCAGTGTCTCCAATTATCAATGCGTCACGCCATAGATCATGTTCAGTATCATGAAATTCTTTGCCATCACATTCTAGTCCCAAATAGACACTATTACACTTTAAGGCATAGTCTAGCCGGAATTTCCCTCCTGTTGTGCTTACTTTAAACTGTCGCTGAAAACTTACTGTCTTAAGATCTAATAATGGCAATAGCTTTTCCTCAAGAAACTCCTCCAGCGGACTTTCTGGCCCGGCAAGATCACATCCAAAAAGTAAATCGAAAGGATCCGATTCATTACGTCTGCTCTCAGATGAGTTGTTTTTCATGATGTTGTGCCTGCTTTGTGAACAACCGCTAACCGTTGAACACCCCAATATACCAGCCAGAAAGTCAATATACGGACGTGTCTGGAAAACAAATATTCGCTTCTAATGGTTTAATTCTATAGGTTTAAAGGGTACGACGCGCGTCCCGGTACTGTTCTGGAGTCAATCCTCCCGACGGTGCCGGGATTTTTTTTGGACTTAACCGGAGAGGGTCATGATTCCTATTCTTGAAATTACCGCGATTGCTGTGGCGCTGGTGGTCAGTGCGAATGTGGTGACGGCCTGGCTTATCGATTTGGTGCGGGCAACGAACGAGTTCAGCAAACGCGCTGTGGCGCTGGTGGGCTCGACGGCCGTAACGCTGGGCATGCGCTACCTTGGCTATGCGGCCATGGTGCAGGTGTTTGCCATCTTCTCACCAGGGACGAGTTTCCCGGGGGAACCGAACGTGCCGGCGGAGTTTGGATTCTTCAACTGGGTTATGGTTGTGGGATTCACCTGGGCGATGAGCGGCGGCGTGGTGGATTTGCGCAAACAAATTGGCACGGTTGCGGCGTCCTTGAAGAAGGTCATATAAGAAGACAACCATTCCCCTCCAGAGAGCGATATCCGCGGGTGGCTCAGGCTGCCCGCGGATTCGCAAAGCGCTAAAGTGAGTTCCTTGCATGGCTAACGGACAGACAACACCCAGCGGCGCACAGACCTACAAGACACTCATCACGGTTTTGCTGACCGTGATTTCTCTTCTTCTCACATACTTCGGCGTCGAGTCCAGAACCAATCGCGACGACATTACGGAAATCAAAATCAAGCGTTCAGCCGAACAGGAACATTGGAAGAAGATTGAGGCGGATGTCGCAAAGATAGCGTCGTGGGTAGAAAAGCAGCAGGCAAAATGAATGGGCCGGGTCAACTACAGCGATGCGTTTTGGCTGGCGGTGGAGCAGGAACACGTTTACAACGGCGTGACTTTCGAGAACCTGGTCAAGAAGTTCAAGGTTTCGCCAGGGTCGCTGTCCTACCAGAGCAAGAGACGCAACTGGTGTGTCAAAAAGGAGATGCAGCAGAAGCACGTGAACGGCGCCATAGTATCGACGGTTGAGACCGCGGGAAAACACAACATCCGCTGCAACGGCAAAGACACCGCCGGACAAAATGTGGCTTCCGGGGTCTACCTGGCAAAATTGCAGGCGGGCAGCCTGTGCGGAACAATCAAAATGACATTGGTAGGATAGCCGGCGCGCGGTTTTCTTACGCCAGCAGACATGAAGTCCGCCGGGCTCTGGTTTTCGAGAGTCCGATTTGACAGGCGGCGGGCCGGAGTGTTCAGACGTTCCGGCTCGCCCAAAAATGATGCAGCGCCACCCGGAAGTCAATCAGCGCCACCGGAAAATCAACGAGCGTCTGCCAAAAACTGTAACCGGGCACCCGAAAATGATAAACCGCCAGCCAAATCGGCAGAACGGCGCTCGAAACAGACCTGCCAACCATAATCACATCTTGTCACTGACCGAAACCACCGGCGACAGAGTCATGATCTTCGGAGTGGCATCTTTCACCGCCGGCATAGTCATCCCGAATACAGCGTTGATGTAGGTCGGGTCGCAGATGACGTACTTCTTGCCTTTGTGCATCACGAAGTCGCCTGCCACCGGACTGCGGAAATGCACGGCTGTGGCAATGTGTCCGGGATAGTCCAGTCCAACGACCTCCAGCCCGAGCAAATTCGTCACCAGGTAGGCGAACAGAATGGACCTGTCTTCGCAGTCCGAGTAGGGGTAGGAAAGCGTCTCCTCGGCAAACAGAAATCGCTCGCGGCCGAACTGCTCCTGGTCGGTCTGATATTCGAAAGCCGTTTGCACAAAGCGCAGCAGGGTATTGACGCCCTCGGTTTCAGGCTTGCCGACCACCAGCGGTTTCAAATCATTCAGCAGCGCCTTGGCAGCGCCAGCGGAGACGGGTGCCCCAAAATAAACCGGCAGGTCGGTCAGCGGGTAGTGCTGAAAAAACGCCACAATCGAGCGATCAAATTTCAGATTGACCGTGTGCTGCTCAGATGGGTAGCGAAAAACCACCGGCCTCTCAGTCAATCTCTGCGGAATATTCGGCAGCTTTTTGACCGCAAGACTGAACACACGTGTGGCGCCTGGATATCGGCCATCGTAGGTGTGCAGCGATTTGGCGGCTTCAGGATGGTTGTCGAAGGAAGCGAGATAGTAACGCGTACCCTGGATAACAAAATAGCGCGTGCCATACAGAACGTTCATGGAAGGCAGCAGCAGAAAGACTTGGCCATCCTGGTAGCCCACCCTGGCATCGTAACCCGATTTTGATAGCAGGAACCAGAGCAGCAGATTACGATCGTTCTTTGAAGTTGGAAAAAGCCTGGAGGCAACTCGGTTCAGCAACAGACCGAAACCCCAGTCATTCAAATCGAGCGCCTGCGCCAGAAACTCTGTTTCAGCGGTGAGGACTTTGTACTTCAAGCCGCCCATCCGGGTCCAGTAGGCGCTGATGCTGTTGTTGTCGGCTTGGTCGCCAAACGGCTGGCGAAAACCCGGGTCAACGCTGACCTTCAACGCGAGGCCGAAGTAATCGATGTCCAATAGGTCAGCATTCGGTGCGTCGGGTTGCAGGTCAAGCTTCTTCTGCGGTACTGCTCGAGGTCGGTATTCCGGCAGCGGAATATCTTTCACCAGCGGCGCCGACCGGTCGAGAGGTTTGACCGGGATGGCTTCGGCCCGGGGCATTTTGACCGGCTTGGGCTGCACGTCGCGTTTGACGCCTCGGTTCAGGTCAAGCGACTGCCATTCCTTTTTCAGAAAATTGGAAAACTCCTTGTCACGCTCTTCCAGGTATTTCTCAAAGGCTTTTTTGTCTTTCTTGAGCCACTCCTGAAAATCCTTCTGAGCGTTTGCCGGCCCTGCAAACGGACGGAGGACCAAGGTAACGGTCGCAGCAACGATGACAGCAGTTAGTTTTGAAGAATCCATATTCAACCCCTGAATCTTTTGTACTCGTTTCGACGAACTGCCCGGCGTCGCATCCGCAAGTACTGGACGCAGAGCGTCCGACCACACACTCCCACGGAGACCGTGTGAGCGAGATCTTCGGCGACTGCCCAGTCGAGGCGGCTACTGCAAGTCACCGGCACAGCGAAAGCCAATGAAACGCTTCTTCTGATCTGGCTCTTGCGCAAAACGCGTGTAGCACTTGAAGTTGTACGCTGCGAAACCCGAAGACGCCACAATGCCGCGCACCACTCGCCGGCTGCCGGTTTGCGGGCCCTTGGGATTGCGGTCGGCGCTGCTCTTGTAGTAGTCAAATTGAAACCAGTCCGAACACCACTCCCAGGCGTTGTCAGCCATGTCAAACAGACCAAAACCGTTAGCGGCGTAGAGACCAACTTGCCGCAAAGACTTCTGGTTTTCGGCGCCGAACCGCTTCGCCTGCTCGGGCCGGGACTCGGGCGGCTCATCTCCCCAAGGGTATGTTTTGTTCTCGAGGCCGCCGCGTGCCGCATACTCCCACTCAGCCTCGCTGGGCAGACGTTTGCCCGCCCATTTCGCGTAAGCTGTCGCATCATCCCATGAAACAAACGCCACCGGGTGATTCGGTCGGGCCAGTTGTTTCTGCCATTCAGACGGGGCGCCACGCTTCTTCGCCTTTAGAAACTCACCGTATTGTTTGACTGTGACTTCATGCTTATCCATCAAGAATGAGCCGAGAATCACCATGTGCAGCGGTTCATCTTTCGACTCACGGGTTCCCATCAGGAAGGCGCTGCCTTTGATGAAAACCATCTCATCGCACTGTTTCAGACGACGCGTGGAAAAAGCATCTCCCGGCTTGCTCTTGAGCGCATCGGCGTAGCCGGTCTTTGCTTTGGCGAGATTGCCTTTCTTGAACAAGCCATCCGCCTGCTTGCGAGATTTTGAATACGATGCCTCACGTTTTGCCAGGCCGCTGGCCGCTTCGATTTCGTCGTTGCATTTCTGGAGCCGGTCGCCGGCATGGCTGTCTTCCGGATTCAGGGCAAGCGCCTTTTCATATTCGATCTTGGCTTCCGCAAACGATTTGGCTGCAAACAGGCGATCGCCTTCGCTGACGTAAGCCGCAAACAGATTTGCCTCACCGGCCTCTTCGGTCTGCCGTTTTTCTGGCTGGACGAGCACAGCGCCAACATTGGCGGCGTCCTTGGTAACCAGTTGCTGTTCGCCTTCTTCCTGCTGTGTCGTTGCAGCAGACTGCGGTGGTTGCCCTGAGCGCGGAACAAATAAATAAGCTGCTGCTGCCACCACAACCACCAGCAAAGCAGCAAACAGCGCCACCGGTTTCTTTTTCTTCGGCGCGGCTTCCGCTATCGTAGCAGATTGCGGCGTGGTCACTCTCACGGTCTTGATGTCATCGCTGACCACCAGATTTCGAGCATGTTCAAGCGCTGTCTTGAAGTCCGCCGCGGTTTGCGTGCGATTTTCAGGCAGAACCGCCAGAGCCGGCCGCAAGACTTCGTGCAAAGAAAGAGAAAGCGCCTTGCCGTTGCTGTCAAGCGCTGAAAAGGCGGCATCGTTTGCCTCGTCGGCGGAATCAGGCAGGACTTTGCCGGTTATGATGTAGTACAGCGTGGCGGCGCAGGCATAAACGTCGGTCCAGGGCCCTTGCAGACCACGTCTCGAATACTGCTCGTACGGCGCAAATCCTGGCGTCAGGATCACGGACATACTGCGCGTGAACCCCGACATCGCCACCCGCGCCGCGCCAAAATCCAGCAGAATTGCGCGGCCATCTTTCGTGAGGTAGATATTTTGCGGCTTGATGTCACGGTGCAGCAGGTTATTCGCATGCACATGCGTGAGGCCATCCAGCACCTGAATCATGATACTGACGGCTTCCTCTTCCGACAGTTTGCCGCCGGCCTGCTTGCGGTGCTCTTCGAGGTTGCAGCCTTCGAGATAGTCCATGACCAGGTAGGCGGTGTCATTCTGCTCAAAAAAATTCCGGACCCGGACAAGATTCGAATGGTCGAAGCGGGCGAGAGTGCGCGCCTCTTGCAGGAACTCCTGCAAGCCCTGCTCAAAAGTTTTGCTGTCTTCTTCAGAATGGGGCGTGACTGTGGTGCCATCTTTGCCCCTGCCAACGAATTCGCGCGGCAGGTACTCTTTGATGGCAATGGAGGTTTCCAACCGGGCGTCCCAGCCAAAATAGGTGATGCCAAATCCGCCCGGCTTTCCAAGTACCCGGCCTACCAGATACTGGTCGTTTAGAAAGGCATGGTCCTGAAGCGCCAGCGGGCTACGGTAGCCGTCCGAGTCATAGCCGCAAGACGGACAGACGCCACCGGCCTCCTTTTCAGTGAAACAGCCGGGACAAAGTTGGTCAAGTTTGCTCACGTGATGATTTCCAGAAATTCTTGTTTGAGATGCGAACTGACATGAAGAGCGGGACTTCCTGAGCCGTTATTTTGTGTCGTTCCGAAAATGGTTGACTTTTGTCATGTCCTCATGCTTTTAGCGGGCACCCAAGCTCGAAGCACATTCATGGATTCCCGCTAAAAGCGTGCGAGAATGACAGATTAGAGACTTTTCGGATTGGCACTACTTTAAAACCGATTCAGGCTCAACAATGCCGCGCTGTCGCTTTGGCATTCTGACCAGCACGTAGAATATCTTCTCGTCCGGATTCATCCAGCGCGCCGCGACCTGCCAGTCCCGCAGCCGAACCGGCACTTCTTCATTGATGATCTCCTGCCCCTGGTAGCCTAGCTTGCCGAGTGATTGCACGCTGGTCAGGATGGTGCGGGCCAGATTGCGGCAGGCATATTTCTCTGCCTCACGCCAGGAACTCAACTCGTAGAAATACTGCGGCGCGACACCGACACCGTAGTGAAAAGCGGAATCTTTAGGCGTTGCTTCCACCCACGCAGGTTGCCCTGAGGCTCCCATCTGGTGCATGGCCCGGGCATCGTCGTTCAACTCGCAGCCATCGCCGGCCAGAAGCGTGAAAATGAAGCTATCGCGAAACACGGTATCCTGCGGGGCCAGCACATTTTCGGCGTGCCCGGCCCGGCTCGAATCAAAGCTCTCGACGAAATTCGATCCCATCCAGAACATACCGATTTCCGTAGTCCAGAAGGCCTGCCCGCCGCTGATGGTCAAATCCCTTTGTTTCGCGTAATTGATGAAGCCATCACGGATGGCCAGGACGGCCGCCGAATCAGCATGGTAGGCTGGGTAAGAATAGCCGACAACCGGCGTTCGGCAGTCTAAAGCACCGGGGTTGAGAAACCACCCGGGATACTCCTGGGCCGCCGAAACACCGGCTGTGGTCAACATCGCCAGAACGGCGATAGCAGTCGTCAAGAGCCAGCGTGAGTTAGGGCACACTACTGCATTTTGGTTGCTTGCGCTTTCTTCCACTCTTCGTATTTCTGAACTTCGTCGTCCATCTCCTTAAAAGATTCGGAGGCACGGAAACGAGTGTACATGTTCTGGTTCGCTTTCAGAGCATTCATAAACGCCTGGTTGGCGGCTCCGATTGGGTACTCGACCAGCACGTATGCGCGATAATTCATGCCGTCTTTCACGTGAGAAACCTTGGCGGCGCGACTGCCCATCAATTGCGTGGAAACCACGGTCTTGATGGTCTGCGAAAACAACTGATTGATCTCGGAATCCTCATCCGTTCCGACTTCTTCCTGGAAGCTTTTGGTGAGGCCTTCAACCTTGAGTTCGTACTGGCGTGCAATTTCCGCGCGGGCATTGGTGGTCGCTTTTTCGATCGCCATATTCAGATCGCGGGACGATGCGGTACGTGGGGCGTACAGAAAATTAGGATCTTGCGGTGGATTGCTGAACCACTCAGGCATGGGATCTGTACGGGTCTGAGTCAACGGCTTGGAGCCCCCGCAGCCAAAGATGCTGAGTGCCAAAGCCACAACAACGAATAGTGAAATGAATGAACGCATGACTTCCTCCTTAAGAGGTTGGTTATGATAAACATGATGGTGTCACACTGGAACACCAAACCTGCGGTTGCTCCAACAAAATGAATCGGTCAAGTCGATCGTCTTTCAGAAAGCAATGCCGCCGGTCAATCCGAAAAACTGAAAATGCTCAAACTCACCGTCCGCCGTGTCGGTAAAGATGACTCTCGCAAGCCCTTGAAACAGCAGATTGAGGCGGGAACCGAACGGCACCTCGATGCCGGCGCCAAACGCCACGCCCGGCTTCCGTTCGTCGCTGCTGATCGCAGTGCCAAAATCGTCGGCGAAGGTCGCTTTGACGGTACTGTAAGTGCCCATTCCGAACAAATACATCTGCAGATTTGACTCCGGAGAACTCAGATAGGGACGTATGCCTATGCCGATCTCGCCTACCGTTAGCTCGCTATCGATACCAAGTTCGTTAAGCTCATCGGTCTCAGTAAAGCCTTCACCCGCAACGCCGAAGCTGATGCCAAGTCTTGGGGTGGCAAACATGACGTACTGCAGGTGAGCACTGACGCCAACCTTGTAGACATCCTTGATGCCTGCGGGTTCGAGAGGGAAAGCAGCGCCGAAAAAAACTTCCCACTGACTGCTTCGATTCTGGGCGGAGCTGTTGCCGGCCAACAACAAAATTGTGAAAATCACAGCTGCAAGTCTCAAGTACTTCATACTCCTACCTCCGTTTGTTGAAATAGTTACCAAGTTATGTCTGCTTGAAAACTCCTGGTTTTGATGTCATTGCGGACTTCTCAGGGAAGCATTCTCTTTATTAGAGTGTCACGCGAGGAGATTGCTTCGGAAAAAAACGCATCGCAATAACAGTAGGCTCGACACTAAAAATTCACCAACGTTTTGCTCTTGTCGCGGCCAACCACCTGTGGCGTTTGCTCGCGGTCAAGGGTCCCGGCGGTCCGGCTCACCTGGCGAACCACGTAGGATTCAAGCTCATCTATCGTGAGGGTCCTATCGCGATTGCCGTCAGCCTCGCCGCGCAGTCCTTTGAGCAGAAAGTAGGTGAACAGGCCGTGTTTCATGTCCGGATAACCGCTGCTGATTTCGCTGCCGGACGAGGCCGAGAACACAACCAGCTTGTCAGACAGTAAGATTGGATTCTTGACCTTGATCAAAACCGGCCGGGCGTCAGCAAGCAACATCTGGTTTTCTCTGGTGCCGCCGCTGAAACAGGCGTCGAGAAACACGGTCACCGACCTGGCGTTGAGCCGCGCCAGTTCCTCGTACATTTGAGTCAGACTGAAGCCGGTCTGCGACGGATAGTTGGCATCGCCATCAAATGGAATCAAATAGGGCGACTCATTCTTGATATCAGGCGCGCCGTGGCCGGCGAAGAAAATGTAGACATCGGAACTGGGTTGCGCGCGTTTCTTGAGCCAGCCATTGCCGGTGAACAGTTTCAGCAACTCGCCCTTCGTGACTTCCTGGTCGGTTTTGTAGTAGACATTGTTTTTGCTGTTGGGCACACCCAGCACTGAAGTCGCATATTCCTTGAAAATCGCAGCATCCCGTTTGGCAAAGGTCACACCGGGAATATTCGAATAGGACTCAACGCCCAGAATGATGGCGATGGCGTCAGGATTGCCGTTGCGGCTCTTTGGAATGTTCTGATCCACATCCACGGTCAGCGGCGTACTCTTGAAGCTGTCAGGGCCAGGCCCGGGGCCGCCACTGACGACGAAATCCTTGCTGGCAACCTGAGGCTTGCCGAACGGCAAATCGAGCGGCAGGGTCTTATCGTAGCGACCGCGCGATTCCGTCAGCACGATATTCACCGGCACGCTGCTGGCTTTGCTGTTGGTGAAAACCGTAAATGTGACGTCCTTAAATTGCCCCTGCAACAGGTCGCCGAGATCGAATTCGGTTTTGGAATCAGGTGTCAGAAAAACATTGGCGCCCGCTTGCACGGAGGCCTTGACCAGTCGGGCCTGCCCCTGCCCTGTGTTCTTGATGCGGGCCGTGATATCCACCATCTCGCGAGGCTCAATCCGCCGGTTCTGCGAATTGTCATTGATCCCGACTTCAGAGATCACCAGAGCGGGCGGCGAGCCGGCACGAGTGCTCAGGGTCATGTAACTCGGCGGGTCCAAATCAAAGCCGTTGGCTTCGCTGACCGCAATCTTGAGTCTGACCTGCCGTGAGGCAGCAGACGCGCCACAGTTTATCGGCACAATCACGGACTCCTGCGTGCCTGGCGCCAGATGGTCGATTTTGCGCGGATAGCCGATTGTGAGCCCGGGCACTTCGCCTTCGGTGCTGACCTTGACCTGCAAATCATAGGCGTCGCCCCGGCCTTTGTTGCTCAAATCAATGATTATCTTGCCCGCTTCTTCTGCATCCAGAAAGCCGTTATTGGAGGGTTCGACAAAGAACAGATTGACCGCCAACTGCGCCGGGTGGGACGGTTGTCTCCTGCGCGAAACCGGGGCCCGCGGCACGGGCTTGACAATCGGTTCGCTGACGGCGGGCTGGGGGTGGTCACCACGCTTGAGGCGATTGAGATACTGGCTCGCTCTGCGCGTACGGATTTGACTGACGGACATGGAGAGATGGTATCTGGCTTTCTCAACCTGGCCAAGATGGAAGTAGCAGACTCCCAACTCGCGATTGGGATAATACTCGATAAACATGACACCCTTGGCCCGAATCTTCTTGGTGTCCTTCGACTTCTTGCGCACGGCCTGTGTCAGGTACGAAACGCCCTGCTGCCAGTCACCGCGCTCCATGGCCTTCAAGCCGCTCTTGTAGGCGGTGTACCACTGGGCGTGAGCGGTTTTTGTGAATGAATCAACACTGAGCATCAACCCCGCGATCATCATAAACATGAGGT
Organism: Candidatus Zhuqueibacterota bacterium; assembly: GCA_029261995.1. Lineage (GTDB taxonomy): Bacteria > Zhuqueibacterota > Zhuqueibacteria > Oceanimicrobiales > Oceanimicrobiaceae > JAJDAF01. The sequence continues at coordinate 14,025 of JAJDAF010000010.1, read as the reverse complement.
ATCTTGACTTCAGCATTATTGTATCCTCCTATGCCAGCTTTGGACTTTATCGATAGATCTTAAATGACTCAATGGCCTCAACCCGCCGGTCGGCGTCAACTTCAGCCACCCAGCGCCAAACGTCGTTGAGACCGGTTTTCCACATGTCTGAATAGCCCTCGCCGGGCCGGTATCTGGTCTTGCCATGAAACACCAGGGAATCCTTGCTTGCCACCGCGATGATGGATTCCATGGCCACATCCTTGCCGGCAGGCAGAGCCGTGGTAAAGGAGTAGCCAAAACCAGGAATAGTCCGTTTCTGGCTCGCCTTCTGTTTATTCGACTTCTCAACCACGTTTGGAAAAATCAGGTAGACGGAATCGTTTGCTGCAAGGTTAAATACCGTCAGATAGCAATCCTGCGTGGCATTGACGCTGAAAACAACGCCTTCGCCTTCCTGGTATTGGGTCTTCGAGAGCACGAGGTCAAGCTTGAAATTCGGGTCCGGCGGATTATCTTCTTCAAGGACGCGAAAGCGGTTGACAGCGACATACTTCACCACTTGCCCGCCGTCAGTAAAGTAAGTAAGCTCGGATTTCTCCTGCCACTCTTCTTCATCGACGATGCGGCCACGCCGGCTCTCGCGAATGTAGTTGGAGAAAGATTCCCCGGTTTCGCTGGCTTCACCCTGAGACCGGGAGACCTCGAACTCCTGCAGGAATTTCTCGGCGGTGATGTTAACCCCGAGCGCCCGCTCGATGGCATCGGCGCGGGCTTTACGCCTCGCCCTGAGTTTGGCGTCAGCCGAGGTGAGGTCGTCGCTGAGGTAGGCTGTGCCCCTGCCGGTCACCCAAATACCGGAATCCTGTGCAAAGAGTTGAGATGGCGCCGGCAGGCAAACAAGAGCCAGCACGGTGAGTAGAGCTTTTGAAAAAGTAAGCATGTAAAGACCCCTCCAGATGAATTCCCACTGGCTGCAAACCGTATGGCGGCCAGGACTGCTTACTGGTTGACAGTGCACAAGTGTGCCCGTCGTGGAACGGTGACGAAAAACCCGACTATCCCAGGCCCCGAAAAAACGGACAGGAAGACCAGAGCGCTGCGCTTGACACAGAACACTCGATATCGAATTCAGATTGCGAGTTCGGATAGAGCCTGAGACAACATTGGCAGAATCTGCCTGCTGCAATAAACCAATATCATGTCTATTTGTCAACATCTTTTTGCACCGGTTGCGCCAGAGATACCAGGTTTTCATCTGCGAAAGATTTGCATTATCCTATATTGAAAGGGCTCCTATTACACAAGGCGAAATTTCGCAGGCAATCGGCTCATCCATACTCAGTTTTTTGGTTACACGGGGAGTCCAAAGTAATTTACGATACTGAGCTATCTTGCCCATTCTTGTGGATTTTTCAGAGCCGTTTCTTGCCACATGTAGGCATGGATGGATGGGTGATGGTCATTATGGAAGGCGCTCGCCGCTGTTGTTCTATTCTTCATTTTCCATTGCTGTTGTCAATAAAAGTGCTTATTTTTCCCACGCCATTACCCTAATCTTCGACTGTTCATAAAGTGTACATAGTCTTTACAGAAGATATCTCATCCCACTATGGAGAAGTTCCGGGCAGGCAGAATTGCTTTGATTTGAGGTAAGTTTAGTATGAATGAGCCTATTCGTATGTTTATTGCGGACGATAACCGCTTGCTTCGTGAAGGTCTTGCTTCCATGCTGGAGCAACAACAAGACATCATTGTCATCGGCGCGGCGGCAAGTGGCAGTGAAGCCCTCGAACAAATCAAAGATTTGCGCCCGGAGGTGGCGCTCATTGACATTGGCATGCCCGACAAGGACGGGATAGAGGTGACGCAAACGCTGCACCAGGATTTACCGGAAGTCAAAGTTATTATCCTCGGCATGGTTGATTTGACTGATGAAATCATGGCGTGTATCGAGGCCGGGGCTGCCGGGTACGTTCTGAAAGAGGGCTCATTTGAGCGCCTGGTCGAAACGGTTCGTTCCGTGCACCGGGGAGAATCGTTCTGTTCTCCAGAGATGACAGCTTCGCTATTCTCCCGCATTGCAGAGTTAGCAGGTGAACGCATGCCAGAAATACCAAAAAGTTCTATCAAGCTGACCGGACGCGAGCTGGAAATCGTTAACCTAATTGCCGAAGGCTTATCCAACAAAGAAATCGCCCATCGGCTTTTCATCGCAACGCAGACGGTGAAAAATCACGTCCATAATATTCTTGACAAGCTGCAACTGCTTACCCGCCTCGAAGCCGTGCAATATGCCCGCGAAAGAGACCTGTTGAAAAACAAGAACACATAAACCACGGGCTGAAAGTACTAGTACTTTTCCCTACCAATCCTTGCTTGGGTCCATTCTTGGACTAATCCTCACCATAGACCCTCTTTGAACCCTCCGGTCTATCGGTTCTCTGCTCTGAATTACGGATATTGTGTATGACGACGATGCGATGCCATGCAGACAATTAAGGTGCTTTTGGCGAGCCGGCCAAAGATACTATCCGAAGTACTCAGAACCATGGTTGAGCGGCAGCCGGATATGGAAGTGGAAGGCGAAGTGCTTGATCCGATTGATCTATTGTTTGTCGTCAGGGCAATGCCGGTGGATGTGGTCATTGTCACACCCCTCGAAGCCAACCAGGAACCCAAAATATGCAGCCACCTGCTGGCAGACCACCCGCACTTAAAAATCGTGACCGTATCGGCAAAAGGTAACGCCGCTTGTTTGTACCAATCGGGCGGAGACAAGAAACGCCTCGACGAGGCTTCCTGGCAATCAATTCTGGGCGCTATCCGCGAGTCAATTAACCAGAACCATAAGGGCAAGAAATCATGGTCAAAGTGAGCCTACTCTTTGCGAATTCCGAGAGCAGTGAATTCAACATGGACTATTACTGCAATCGTCACATTCCCTTTCTGCAGAAAAAGCTGGGGACCGCTTGTCGGCGTGTTACGGTAGAAGAGGGTCTGGTCGGAGCCTCTCCTGGCTTGCCGCCCACATTTGTCGCAATGGGTCATCTCTATTTCAAGTCGGTAGAATCTTTTCAAGCGGCGTTCGACCCGCATGCGGCTGCAATCATGGAAGACCCGCCAGACTATTCGAACGTACAGCCGACGATTCAAATCAGTGCAGTGAAGATCCATCGGACGAGAACGGGATCTTCAGGCCGTACTCGTGGAGGCATGAGTCAAGACAAGACACAACCCTAAGAGAATTCCGCTGAGCCAACAGTTAAGTTTTAGTGAGGCTACATATATGAAAGATGGATTTGAGTTAAGAGAATCTGCTGGAAAAGGAAAAGGTGTTTTTGCGACGAGATCATCTAGGGCCGGTGAAATCGTAATGGTTGGACTAGTCGAAAAAGTACTGGAGGAGAATAGTTCTCATGCTTCACAGGTAGGCGAAAATGAGTATGTATTACACGCTGGATTAATAAGTAAGGTTAATCATCGCTGTGACCCTAATTGTGGTATCAGAGTAAATGAAGCTGGCGCCCATGACTTTGTGGCCATAAGAGACATTATTGTTAACGAAGAAATAACCTTCGATTATACTATGAGAAATTGGGGTGTTGATTATTTCCCGAAACAGTGCATATGCGGCTCGGAGAGATGTCGTGGTAGAATTACCGGCTGGAAAGATTTGCCGGATGAATGGAAGAATGAATATGAAGGGTTTGTTGCTCCCTACCTTCTTGAATTGGATGCCAAATATTCTTTTGAGAAAGTGTAGGGTTTACAGAACGATGAATGAATAACCTAACAAGGCAAATGCACTCGGACGGCAATGAGTGTGAAAATGAGAAGGTGTGTTTTGATTTTAGCCATTTTATCCTATCGTTCTTGCTGCGAGTGAGACCAGGGCAAATCGATTGATTGGAGGAGCAGGGTTTATTGCAGTGAATCGTTTTCTCACCAGATAAAAGGAGTTATACAATGGGAGACAAAGGCAAAAAGGATCAAGAGAAGAAAAAAAGGCAAAAGGCCAAACAGCAGGCAGCGAATGAAAAAAAGAAGCGGGATAAAAACTCGGAGAGAGCTATTCTGGGGGGATAAGAGTGTTCTCCAACCCGAGTGAGGAGAGAACCATGAGTATATTTATTTTCGCAACAATCTCGGTAATCCTGACCTCTGTGTACATTTATGTGTCCGCTCGTTCTGAAACACAACGTCAGAAATCACGGCAAACTATCAGATTGCACAACTTTGACGATCGCCGCTAGTCCGGTCGCATCATGTTAAATCAACAGCTTGGTAGACATCCATATTCTGTCATTTTGCGAAGCAAGGACATGAAGAAGATGAGTTTCCGGGACACGTCTGCTCTTCAGCGGACGTGAGGAACCGCGGCTAGAGAGATAGATCGGATGAGTGAGGTTCCACAGGATATTGCACAACCAGACGCGTTGGCCGGATATTTCAATTTGGTCGGCTTCGGAGATTCCAGTCAGACGTCAAAAGGAGGGTCGTCAATGAAAGCGTTTATTGAATACTTGATCAAACACATAGTCGACAAACCTGACGAAGTTCAGGTCAACGAAATCACTGGCGAACGCACGGTCGTCTTCGAATTGCGTGTCGGCGACGGTGACATGGGAAAGGTGATTGGGCGAAGTGGGCAAACTGCCAGATCTCTCCGAACCCTTCTGGCGGCTGTCGCGGCAAAACAAGGGCGGCGGTCCGTTTTGGAGATACTGGAGTCGAATGGCATGGAACGACATAGCTCACGACATGAGACTCCGGCGACGGAAGCGACGGCTGTGAAACCTGCTTCTGAATCGCAATCGAACAATGAAACACCTTGGCAAGAGAATGGGAAAAATCAACCGGGATTCTCATCTTAAGCAGTACCCATTGCCTTTCCGCCATTGCGACGTGATGCCGCAAGGTCAGCATGGAATTACTTTTCAGATAAAGCAGGAGATAAACCTATGCCGTTGATGACAGAATCGCCTAGAACAGGGACGAAATGCTACATTCACGAAATGCAGCGTCCACTGGATCTGCCTTATAAGCGTTTGCAATATCACATTTGCAGGTTTTGTCAAGCGCGTTTGCTGGAGTTAGCCAAGGCTGATTTTCAATTTAAGCTCCGTGATCAAGTGGTTGCTGTTTCCATAACAACCGAAGTCCAGCAAAAGGCAGCAGGTCCGGAAAAAGGTTACGAGGCCACAAAGACACCGCGAGTCAAGAAAGAGGCAACATAGAGGAAATCATGCAGAGTCAGGACACAATCATATTCGTGGATTTAAAAATCAGCGACAGGCTGCAGGACATGCTCGATTCCAGCAGCGCCACTGCAAAACAGTTCTTCAATGAGAATAATCCTGAGTATCTACGAGTGATGCGCATCGACTATGATGAGTACATTGGCAAGGCAACCGAAAGCGGCACTTCTCTAGAAAACTTGAGCAACATGCTCATGAACCTGAAGACCTTGCTTCGGATGATATGCCCGAAATTCTCGGTCCCCGAAGACGCCATCAAGATTCTTGCGGTTGCTGTTTCCAAAACAACCAATTTCCAGAACCATGAAGCAAGCCGAGAACAAGGCTACAGCTTGTGATTCAACCCAAGAACCTTTATCGAGAATTGGCGGCGCTACTCGCGAATATCGATGAAGGAAGCACAAAGGTCGACTTTCTCTTTTCTGTCTTGACGAAGTTAGAGAAGTCTTTCGCCAGGGATTTGCGTATTTGCAATGGCCGTCTTTATGTAGAGGCGCTAGACCGATTCCATCTCGTGGAACCTGGTGACCGCCAGGAAACCTTCGACTCGAACGGTGTGATTGCACTCGACGCCGAAGCGGTGCAGCACATCTCAAGTAATGGCAGCTACATCTTCAACCAACAGGATGCCGGGATCAACGGCCAAATCGCCGAGCACGGAGAACACACCATTGCCGCCGCATTCATGGTTCGTAACCCGGAGACCAGATGGATCATCGTCTTCACGCTCAAAAGTGGTTGGCTGCGGGAAGAAGTAGAGTTTGCCCTGAATGCCGTGCGCGCGCAGTTGAATTTTAGACTTCATTCCGACGCCATGGAGAACGATGTCCAACAGGCCGCACTCATTCAACGGAGTCTTCTGCCGACCAGCCCTCCTCAGATTGCCGGATATGAGACCGCCGCACGATCACAGCCGGCCGATCTCGTGGGTGGCGATTTCTTTGATTTCACGGTTTTTGGCGATGACGTATTCAGCGTGGCGGTTGGAGATGCGAGCGGACATGGACTACCAGCGGCTCTCCTGGTGCGGGATGTCGTGACCGGTTTGCGCATGGGTGTGGAAAAAGAAATGAAAATGACTGAGGCCTTGCAGAAACTCAATCGCGTTATTCACCGCAGCACACTGTCGGCACGCTTTATCTCGTTGTTCTTTGCCGAAATTGAAAGCAACGGCAGCATCTTCTACGTAAATGCGGGACACCCACCGCCACTCCTGGTTCATGGAACGCAGGTTGCGCATCTCGATGCCACCGGATTGATTCTCGGCGCGACCTCTGAAATCTCATTGCGGCGAGCTTTCACATGCTTCGAGCAGGGAACCGTTCTGGTGATGTACAGCGACGGACTGACCGAACGACTCAACAACGAGGACGAACAATTCGGTCTTCCGCGCCTGACGCAATTGATCGTCCAGCATCAACAAAAGAGTGCACAAGAGATTGTGGATGTGATTTACTCGACTGTCTTCTATTTCGGCAATCAAGCCAAGTGGCAGGATGATTTTACGGCCGTGGTTATCAAGAAAGTAAACACCAATGGCGGCCCCAACCAGAGTGTCTGTTAAGTATCGGAGCATTTACCTGGTCGGTATCCCGGGGAATGCTCAAACGAACAAAGAATCGCCGGCGACACAACCGGTGTCCTCGAATTGATGTCGGCGAAGGAGGCATGGGGAAAGGTGATTGGGCGATCTGGCCGGTCGCCGGTTAAGTTCTGGATGGATGAACAAAAATATATAGATAACCCGCTCAATGAAAAAAGAACGATATAGTACGGGTGGTTGGCAAACGAATTCCATTGATAAGTATCTTAGAGAAATTGGAGTATTCATCCCGCTTACACCGGCAGAGGAGGTTGAATTAACTCGTGGCGTTCGAAAGGGTGAAACGGTGGCATTGGACAAATTGGTTAAGGCAAACCTGCGATTTGTGATCAGTATCGCCAAGGAGTTTCAAAGTCATGGCCTGCCGCTGGAGGATTTGATAAGTGAGGGGAATATAGGACTGATAAAGGCAGCGCAAAGATTTGATGAAACGCGCGGCTTTAAGTTCATTTCGTACGCGGTTTGGTGGATCAGGCAGTCTATCAGGCAGGCTCTGTCAGAGCAGACCCGTACGGTGCGTTTGCCACTAAACCGCATTGGCTCTATTAACAAAGTCGGCAAAGTGTTTGAGCAGTTGCAAAAGAAATATGGGAGGGAACCCAGCCTGAACGAAGTTGCCGACTGTATGGAAATGGCCGACGACGAAGTGGCAAATGTAATGAAAACATCAGCACGCCACCTTTCTCTCGATGAGCCATTTGAGCAGAAAGAAACAGGCCGTTTAATGGATGTGCTGGAGAACGAAGGAGATGCTGCACCCGACGAACTCCTGATGAAAGAATCTTTGGCACAAGAAATTGAGAATTGCCTCGCTTCTCTAAAGCCTCGCGAAGCTGAGATCATTCGATTGTCCTTTGGTTTGTCAGGTGAGCGAGCCTTAACCCTTGAAGAAATTGGTGGATGTTTTGACTTGACCAGAGAGCGAATCCGGCAAATCAAGTACAAGGCCTTGCAGCGAATGCGTCACCATACGCGGTCAGAACCATTGAAACAATATCTGGGTTAGTGGGCAGAGTAATGAACCGAGGTCGTCACTCAAAGAGTTGGCGATCTTAAATCTTTAATAGGCATCATTCCGTTGAACCGTTTAAGCATCTAAGTCAAGAAGGAGAGCACCATGAATATTTACGTAGGCAACCTGTCACGCGATGTCACCGATGACGATTTGAAACAAGCGTTTGAGACCTTCGGGGAGCTCACATCCGCCAATGTCATCAAGGACAAATTCAGTGGCGAGTCACGAGGCTTTGGTTTCGTTGAGATGGCTTCCAAGGATGTGGGGCAGTCGGCGATCGAAGGTCTAAATGGTACCGAGCTAAAAGGGCAAAGCCTTAATGTTAATGAGGCTCGCGCTCGTTCAGACAATCGTCGCGACGGTGGTGGACGACCTCCCAGGAATCAGTAAGCCTGACAAAGGATACTGTGAGCGCGTTGTAGTTGGGAAAGCGGCTCAATGGGTGCACCGTGCCGGCCCATTTTGAGTGTGATTTGCAGCCTATGTGCAGGAGGTGAGTTAGAACCCAAATGGTGGCGCCAAAAGCCGAGGATTTCGACGCTGATGGCGAGAATCTCAGGAAAAGAATAGATGAGATCAGCAATGCCTTTTGGCGAAAAAGACCGTTGAGATGAAACTGTCTGTCACTGCTTATGCCGTAGGTGCGTAACAATAGATGTAGCAAGTAAGGAGATAATCCAGCATGCAAAACACAGGACAATACCGCAACGGGTCACCTTCCCTCGGTGACATGGTGAAAGAATTCATCGCCTGGCTGAGAGGACTTCGGTCGCCACAATATGTCCCGCAAAAATCAGAACGTCGAGGGCCCAAAGGCCAGGCCTAGTCTGAACTCTTCTGCACATTCGCCCGTGGCAAGGGCGAATGGGGGAGCGGAGCGCGCGTGCTTAGCCCGCCAGGTAATCCCTGCCATATTTGAATCCAGGAATTGTATTCCCATCGGCTTATGGGACTGAGCGTCGTGTGGGATGTGTCTGTTACACAGCTCCCGGGCGTGCTCGTGCATCACCCCGACCGGGTTCCCGTGCTCGCTCGAAGGGGATGCGAAGCCCGAGTGCTCAGCCCACCAAGTGATCCTCTTCGCACAATTGAATCGGGGATTGCATCCCCCAGACGGGCTGAGTTTCTTGGCATCTTCTTGAATTTGTGCGGCTCTGCCATGCCTCATTTCTCTGGCTGCTCCCCTGGTTTCGAGAAGCAAAGCCCCAACGGGGCGAAGTATTGCCCATGATACGAGGCACTAAATAATCCTCTCTCATCCAGTCAATCCTGTCAATCCTGTCAAAAAATCGAATAGCTTCTTTGATCGAAACAAAAAACGCCGGGGAGCGTGGCTCACCTGGCGTTCGGTTTGCAGCAGGTTCGTTATTACAGCCGCCAGCTTCTCCTGCGCAACGGGTAGCAGTGGTTTACGCCGGCACGCTTTCTTCTTCGACCACCACGGTTACGATGGTGCGGCTGCGGGCCGGCCGCCCATGCGCAGGCCGAAATCGATGAGCTTGGGGTCGTGTTTGCCGAACGGCAGGAAAAGCAGAATCTCTCAGGCACTGGAATAAGTGGACAGGAGGACCAGAGCGCCGTGCTGGACACGGAATACTCGATTTCGAATTCAGATTGCGAGTTCGGATAGAGCCTGAGACAGCAATGCCAGAATCTGCCTGCTGCGATAAACCAATATCGCGTCTATTTGTCAACATCTTTTTACAACCGGTTGCGGCATGGACACAAGGTTTTCATTTGCGAAAGATTTGCATTATCCTATATTGAAAGGACTCCTATTTCAAAAGGCGAAATTTCGCAGTCAATCGGCTCATCCATACTCAGTTTTTTGGTTACACGGGGAGTCCAAAGTAATTTTCTGCATTTTGGGAAGAACATAGATACGATAGTTTTGCAGTTGAACGACAACCAAAAACCAAAATCACGGATGTCACGGACTTGCACGGATTCTCCGGGCAATAAGAAATCTGTGTCAATCCGTCAAATCTGTGGTTCTTCTCTTAGTGGCGGCTATGTTCAAGCGGATTAAGTTGAAATTCCAGGAGATATTTCAAGGCTGGCCGGGCAGCGCCTTCAAAGTTGACAGACCCGCGGCCTTCCTGCTGGGGCTCTGCGCCGGCGCCCTGCTTACCCTGGCCATCCTGGAAACCGATACCATTATCCGGGCCTTCAGAAGCAGCGATTCGGAGGAGACGCCGGTAGAACAGACGACTCCCGACCTCGTGCTGCACACCAATCCCCGCATCAACGCGCGCATCAAATACTATCTCAGGGCCTCCCACAAAGCGGACTTGCTCAGCAGCTACAAACGCGCAGGCCTTTACATGCCCATGATTCGGGCCATCTTCGAAGAATACAATCTCCCCCCTTCTCTGATTTATTTGCCTTTGCTGGAAAGTCGCTTTATTCCGACTCGGCGGTCGCACGCCGGCGCGGTCGGGCTTTGGCAGCTCATGCCGGCCACCGCGACGCAACTTGGCCTGAAACGCAATCGTTGGCTCGATGAGCGCCGCGACCCGGAAAAGTCAACCATTGTCGCGGCGGAATACCTGAGTTACCTGCATGGCAAGCTGCGCAACTGGGATTTGGCGCTGGCAGCCTACAACTGTGGCCTGGGCAGACTGCGCCGCGCCATGCGCCGCGACCAAACCGTGGATTTCTGGAAGCTGAAGAGCCTGCCCCGTGAGACGCGACTGTTTGTGCCCAGCTTTTACGCCATGCTGCATCTTCTCAGGAATACCGAAGCCAACGGCGTTTCACTGCCAGAGCCGGATAAGCCGCTGGACTACGAAAGCATCGAACTGGAGACAACCTTTTCCATCAAACAGCTCGGCGCGCTTACCGGGATTTCGGAAAAACTCATCCGGCAGTACAACCCTGCCCTGCTCGGCAGCATTGCGCCGCAGGGCACTTATTCGTTGCGCGTACCTGAAGGCTTCAAGGAGACCTTCACTAAGAATCTGCAAAACGGCCATGCCGAACAGATCGAATTGACCTACGCCACTCATGTCATACGCCGCGGCGAAACCCTCGCGAAGATCGCGCACCGCTATGGCACCACGGTCAGCGCCATCATGGCGGACAACAATCTGCGCAGCTCGCGCTGGATAAAAGCCGGCAAGAAACTCCGCATCGCCTCTGTCACCATCAATCGTGTGGAATCCGAAAAAACCGCCGCAAAAGAGATTGCCATCACGGAAGAAACCGTGACGGAAAACAAGGTGAGATTTGTCTACAAGGTCGAGCGCGAAGGGCTCTCCATCGCTGTGCTGGCGCGTTACTATGCTGTTCAGGAAGATGAGCTGCGCGGCTGGAATCCCGCGCTGCAAAGCGACAAACTCAAAGCCGGCGCCGAGTTGAGCATCTACAAATCCGCCAAAGACGTCGCCTTTCACCGCACCCGGCGCGGCGACTCGCTGTGGAAACTGGCGAAGAAATATGGCACCAGCATCCGCAACTTGAAGCGCTGGAACCAGCTGTCGGACTCACGGATTTATCCGGGGAGTGAGTTGATTGTGAGTTTGGATTAGGGTGGTGATTCTCGCACTCTCATGCCTATATGCACGTGTCTCTAGCATCGGACTTATCCGGTTTCCGATATTCGGCCGATCGGGGTGTTATGCAGACAGATAGCCTTTTGACTACAAAACGTTATTGCTTACTGGTCAACGGGAAAAGTACATTGTTCGGCGAAGCTACGAGAGAATTCCATAGTCTGCTTGTCAGCACCTCAAACCCGACGGGACTTCATTCTGGAAATAATAATCGTTAGGCCTGAAACATTTTTGCCAATAGCCAAATCTCATTTCTTACAGAGCCTGCTGATGTTCACATGACACCACTTACTTCAAAGTGCAGTGAAAAATTTCTCCTTCTCATGAAACTGATCCACTTTCTTTGTATTGTCTAAGATAAATGCGAGGGGAGTTAGGACGCATTGAACATAAGAGAACAAAAAGAAATACGGTCGAACACACTGCGACATTCAATTGCGCTGTTGATAGTCGGTTCATCAATTTTAGCATTGGTTCTTTGGTCGTTGAATGAGGATGATCACGTTCAACAGATCATCAACAATGCACCTGCACTTGATACCATCGTTGACCGTTGCCGCAACTTCAAGCTTGTGAATGAGTACTTGGAAGCCTTGGTCAACTTGGATCGTGTTGATGAAGCTCTGGCAGCCACAGGCAAGATGCACAACCTTGACAACCGCGCAAGAGCGATCTGCCAAATTGTGACAAATTTGGTAGCAAATGACCGACTAGGACAGGCCCAGACTTTGATTGACATGCAGGCTGTCGACACAGACAGTGGGGAAGTTGGACGTTCACGCTCTCTGGCGCTGGCCAATATCTCCCACAAATTGGCTCAGCTTGGATTTGCTCAGAAAGCACGACATCGGTTACTTGAAGCATTTGATATTGCTAGCCGAATTCGTACTAAGGATAAAGACCGGACCAGAACGCTTTCAACGCTAGGGCGTACGCTAGTTGAAGCTGAAAAAATTCCTTCAGCAGTTCACGTGGTGAAGGAAATCTGGACAACATGGGGGCAGGGACAGTATTCATGTCAGGAGTCGCTCAACAAGATTGCTGTCCGACTGGCTAAAGAGAAGGAGTTCGACTTCTCACTTATTGCGGCGCGCCAAATCGTTCGTCTGGACTATTTGCGTTCAAGGACATTTACCGCCATCGCAATTGAATTAGCGGAGCTTGGTGATTTCGAGCAAGCATTGGCCGTCGCAATCGAAGCAGATTCAGTCAAGTTCAGTTCTGCTTTGGGAACGCTTGCAATGCGGTTTGCAAAGGCTGGGAGAATTAAACTTGCTTTAGAGGCTGCGCAGACGATTAATGCAACTGATTCTCGAGAAAGAGCACTTACTAGCGTTTCGCTTCAAATAGCCCGAGATGGTGATGTCAACAAAGCAGTGGAGATAGCGCGAGGAATCACGGATAGCTGGCAACGACATCAGGCATTGCGGGGGCTTGTTGAGCACCTGGCGACTGAGGGCTGGTCTCAATATGCACGTTCTCTGCTTGATGATGCATTGGCTACTGCGCGCCGAATCGAGTCATCAGAGCGTAGCAGCCGTGCGCTGGCGGTTACTTCTGGTCTGTTGTCGGACGCCGGCGAAATCGAGATGGCACGAAATGTGATTGATGAGGCAATTGCGGCAGCTCGCCAGACGACATCACCACTCTCTCGTGCAAACGCCTTGGCAAGTATTGCTGTAACGCTCCCCGCAGTTGACCCACCATTTGCCGTGGGCTTCGCAGTTCGCGAAATGCGGATTGCGACAGATGAGTTCGGGAGCCTCCCCAATACAGTCAGGATTTTCAGACAAGTTTCGCTGAAGATGGCTGAGCTAGGCAATGTGAACCAGGCGCGCATGGCAGCAGACCTTGCACTAACAGCTGCGCGACGCATAGACTCGAGGAGAGGTAGAGGTGCGTCTCGGAGGAACGCCACAAGTAGCCTCGCAATGGAGTTGTCCGGGGCGGGAATTTCAACGCCTCTTCTAGACAAGGCACTGGAAAGCTGTGATACGCTTGATTACTCAAGACACTTAGCTGGGGTGGCAGTTGAACAGGCAAACGGTGGTAAGATACAGGATGCCATAACCACAGCAAACCGGATTGCTGAAAAAACTAATCGTGAGTTAGCCATCGCGAACATCGCAGTTCAAATGGCTATCCTTGGAGATATCAGCGGCTCGCACAAACTCGTAAACAAGTCAGGCATTTCTGTCATTCCTGCATTGTGTTATATAGGTGGCCAATTGGCCCTACAAGGCGACACGCTTCTAGCGACGGAGTTATTTGAGGCTGCCATGATCGCGGCCCGTGAGGATAGTTCATCTCTCTGGTCATTCTCGTCGTTCAGGAATATTGCTCAAGATGCAGCAAAGGCTGGGTTAGACCTATTTGCTCAAAACGCAATAGAAACTGCGTTGGCTATGGCTCGGGAAGCTGAAAGCTCCTTCGGTATTAGCGACGTTATAGTTGCTTATGTAAGAATAGAACTCAGTAGTGTCCGGTTAACGTTTTGTTCTGCATTTCCTAAGTGTTTAAATATATGTTCTTTGAGTCACGATGAATAAAGGGATCGATTTGAAATAGAAGTTTGCTAATTTGCCATCCTTAGAATTGAGAAAGGATGGCGAA
>JAJDAF010000009.1 GCA_029261995.1 Candidatus Zhuqueibacterota bacterium | reverse complement strand
CCACTATCCGGTTAAGGAATATGGAGGGCATCCGCAAAACTGGGCCATTGCCCAGGACAGCAAAGGACTGATGTATTTTGGCAACCAGGGTGAGGGTGTGTTGCAATTCGACGGCGTTTCCTGGCGGCAAATTCCCGTGCCAAATGGTCGGGTGCAGTCTTTGGCTATCGACGAGAATGATCGTGTTTTTGTAGGTGGCTACAACCATTTCGGCTACCTGGCTCCGGATTCTGCCGGAACGTACGAATATGTTTCCCTACTCATCCTACTAGATGAATTGCAACGTGAACTGCAAGATGTGATGAAAATATTCCCGACGGGAAAAGGCGTCTTTTTTCAAGCGCGAAACCGGCTCTTATTTGTAGCGGGAGACAGCGTCCAGACCTGGGAGCCAGAGACAGTTTTCAACGAGTCCTTTCTAATCGATAGCAAGCTTCACGTTCAACAAATGAACATCGGCCTTATGGTGCTCAAAGACGGTGAACTCAAGTTGGCGCCGGCTGGCGAGCAATTTGCGGATGAAGAGATAACCTCCATCCTTTCCTTTGACAACCACCGTCACATAGTGGCCACGACGAAAAGCCTATCCGTGTACGATGGTAGGCATGTCTCTCCTTTTCACACCAATGCCGACGAATTGCTCACTAACATCTTGCACGGCGCGATATTGCCAGACAGCACATTTGCCTATGCAACTTCGGCATCCGGTATCGTGGTCATTGCGCGCACTGGAAAAATTCGCCGCATCATCGACAGAACATCCGGGCTCAAATCCGACACTGCCGTCTACTTGTATGTGGACCGGCACAATTCGCTGTGGGCGACCGTTGGATCAGGTATCGCCCGCATCAAATATCCAGCAGCACTCCTTTTCTACGACGGCGAGAAAACGCCGGTCTCCGATATTATTGACGCGACCCGGCACAAGGGCGCTTTGTATGTCAGTAACTCCTCCGGGATCTTCCGGCTCCGGTCCCGAACCCTTGTAAAACATGAAAAACCAACCCGGCTGCAATATGCTGAATTTGAGCCGGTGCTGCCGGAGCCGATCGAATGCCGGAGCCTGCTATCGTTTGGGCCACACCTTTTAGCAGGCACGGCCAAAGGCATCTTTGCCATTGATGGGCAACAGGTGCAACAAATAGCAAACTACAATCTAAAAACGTATGCCCTACATCGATCGAAAAGGGACAGCCACCGTGTGTTCGTCGGCACGTACAATGGCCTGGCCTCTTTCCGGCAGTCGCCTGACCAGCCCGGACTCTGGCGCAACGATGGCTTGGTTGCCGACTTAACCGGCTTCGCAAGGTCCCTGTTCGAAGACCCGGATGGCAAATTGTGGGTTGGGAGTGATTACAGCGGTATCCGCCGGGTGGATTTTTCAGCTGGCTTCTCAAACAGACCATCCGTGCAGTCATTTGGTGAAAAAGACGGACTGCCGGTGGGCGCGGAAACGAGCGATATTCAGGTCTTTCCTATAGGCGGGCGGCCTTTGTTTGCAGCTGATCGCGGGCTCTTCCGGTTTGACAAAACCACTAGTAGGTTCCGGCTGGAGCCGGCCTTTGGAGAAGACCTCGCAAACGGCAACCGCAAGGTATGGACTTGTGTGGAGGATATTCGGGGCAATGTCTTTTTCGACTTGGGCTATCAATTCAGCAGTGTGTATGCGCTATCCAAATATACTCCACAACACGGGTACCACCACTACACGGAGCGGCCTTTCAAAACAATAATGCTGACCCCCTCGGACTTAATCTTTCCGGACGTCGATGGTTCGTGTTGGCTCGGAACGGACGAGGCGCTCATCAACTACGATCCGGCTCTGGAACGAGATTCCACGACCGGCTTCTCGACGCTCATTCGCCGCGTCTTGGCGCAAGGCGACTCGGTCGTGTTTGGTGGCGCGGCGATGAGGCCTTCGAACTTAGTACCAGGGCGCATGACTGAAAATGATATCAACCCATATCCCACGTTTGTGTATGAGGGCAACTCATTTCGCGTTGAGTTTGCAGCGACTTCCTACGAAAAAGTTAACTCAAATCGCTATCAGTTCTTTTTGCAAGGCATTGAAGATTCATGGTCAAAATGGAATCACGATACACACAAGGATTATACACACCTGCCACCCGGGGACTACGTTTTTTGGGTAAGAGCACAGAATGTCTACGGAGAAATCAGCGACCAGGCAAATTACGGGTTCACGATTCTTCCGCCGTGGTATCAAACCTGGCCGGCTTACCTGGTTTGGTTGGTTTTGTTCGCATCGAGTATTATCGCTCTGGTCAAAGTACAGGTAACGCGCGCACGGAAGATCGAGCGCGCCAAGTCGGAACAGCGCGAGCAGATACGTAAGGAAATGGCCGCGGACTTCCACGACGGCGCCGGGGACAAGCTTGCCCAAATATCGCTGTTCAGCAAATTCGTGCAAAGCAAGATGAAAGACGGTTCAGAGGAGACTCAAAATGCTCTGAGGTGGACCGTCGAGGCGGCGGATGCTCTGAAGCTTGAAACGCGGGATTTCATCTGGGCGTTGGACACCGGGCACGACTCGTTCCGGGATGTTGCAGATCGCATCGTGAGTCACGGCAAAGACCTGTTCCGACGCGCACAGCCACTGGTGGCCTTTGATGCGCACGGACTAAGCGCAGAACTGAAGGCAGTGCCACTTCACCTCGAGTGGAAGCGCAATCTGATTTTCATCTTCAAAGAAGGCTTGAACAACGCCTTTAAACACGCAAAGGGGAAGCTGGTCGAAATTCACTTCCAGATCGAGGGCGAAGTTATCAGCATTCGTCTCACGGACAATGGCATAGGTTTCAGCCCAAATTCAGAGTTCGAGACCAAGGGTATCAGGAACATGCGCAGCCGTGCCAAGAAAATGGGCGCAGATTTGACCATCCACTCCGAGCCTGGCAACGGTACGACAATTCAGTTCAAGGGCAGATTGACAACCAGGTAACTGCCTGATTGGGTAGTTGCTTGTGGCTTGATCAAAATGTATATCAAGAATACTTTGGGGACCGGACAGCAACCCAACTCCATATATGGTTGTCAGGCGAGCAACGGAGAGAAGTATGAGTACAGAAAACATCTGGGTCACGATTGTAGAAGACACGAACCGCTTTCGGGAGATTTTTGCCCTGATCATCGACGGCATGGATGGCTACCGCTGTGTCAGTCAATACGAGGATTGTGAAAGCGCAATGCAAAACATCGTCGAAGACAACCCGGACGTAATCTTGATGGACATCGAACTGGGTGATGGCAAAGTCACGGGCATCGAGGCGGTCCGTCTGATCAAAGAGAAACTACCTGAAACGGAGATCGTCATGCTGACGGTGCACGAAGACAACGACGACTATATTTTTGATTCCCTGTGCGCCGGCGCCAGCGGCTATCTGACCAAGGATGTCAGTCCCGATGCGCTGCTGGATGCCATTCGGCAAGCATACAAAGGCGGTGCGCCGATGAGCCCCGCGATAGCGCGCCGCGTCGTCACCTGCTTCCAGCAACAGCCTGGCAAAGAGTCAGAGTTTAGCGCACAGGAAACACGCGTTCTTTCGCTGGCCGCCGCCGACCTTGTCGACAAAGAGATCGCGGACAAGATGAACATCTCCCGCGACACCGTACGTTACCATTTTAAGAGCATCTATCAGAAACTTCAGGTGCACTCCAAACACGGTGCAATTGCAAAAGCGATGCGAAAAGGCCTGCTTTAGTGGCGCAGTCTCCCCTGAATTCCGGGCCGTCCGCCAGGCAAGCGCCGCAGGGTCGGGCCGAGATTTCTGCTTGTGTTTCATGTCCTCAACAATTATCTTGCCTTGTTTCAATGCAGCACGCAATCCCAATGACTTTTCAACGTTTTGTGCTCTCGGAAAGCATTGTAGTCCTAACGTTTAGCACACGTCAAAATGGTTGGTGGGAACGAAATGATGCTCGAATCTACGAAGATAGATTTGGTCAAATTGTATTCCTGCGCGTAGGAGAGACCAGACTTGCAGCAAGCAGTCCTGAATAAGCAAACAAAGTAATTCCAAATTACCAGAACCCCAATATCGAACAAACTGATGAGGTATTTCCAGTGAGTGTGAGCAAGGACACATCATTGTCACCTGTTGAGCCCCTGACCGTGACCTATGACCGTGAACGATTAGAAGATATCGGTTACATGACTTGTATGACAATGATTCTGCTTGGTAATTATTCTCAGACGGGCCATTTTGGCGGGCCGATGGCATACACCCCCTACAATGTTGCCATCCATCTAGCTGGTCCTGAACTCGGCGGTCT
The DNA here is from genome assembly GCA_029261995.1 of Candidatus Zhuqueibacterota bacterium. Taxonomy (GTDB): domain Bacteria; phylum Zhuqueibacterota; class Zhuqueibacteria; order Oceanimicrobiales; family Oceanimicrobiaceae; genus JAJDAF01. Next base: position 29,111 of record JAJDAF010000009.1, on the reverse strand, counting down.
CCGCTACGATTACCGTAGACCGAAGCATCCATTCTGTGACAAATTCATGCTCGCGGGTGGGCACAATATCCCAACCGGCTATGCCCTGTGGATGATTATGGGCCAGGCTTTGGCGCGTAAGCATTCGGCAACTGGCGATTCGCGCTACCACGCACCGCCGGAAGTTGCTATGTTGCCTATCGATGCGTTGGGTTTTCGCCGCGGTGCAGCTCCACTGAAAACTCTATTGAAAGACCATGGTCTCGAGGACCATCCACTTTTTGCACAGGCAAAACTGCGCGGCATCCGTTCATTGGCCGGCCATGCGGAGTCCACCGATGTGACCAACGATGTTAACGGCGGGCCATCGGGACTTGGTGCTGCTTCATCAGGGGGAAAAGCTGCTTTCTGGGATTTTTTTGGCGCCCCGGATTCACTGAAAGTGCTTGCGCTGGAAGGTGAATTTGCCATGACTGAGGGCCATGCACAGGAGTTAAAAACCCAGGCACTGGCGACCCAGGTTGGCAAGCGATTGCGTCTCTTGATTTCAAATAATAATGCCGGCATCGACGATACACTGATCGGTGGCGTGATTGATTCACAGTATGACCGCTACAAACTTGAGGATCAATGGACTTCCTACGGCTGGAATGTCTTTGTTCTGGAGAACGCCAATGATTATGACCAGGTTGTTGCCGTTCTTAAAACCATGGAAGATTGGGATCCGAATGACCGCCGGCCGATGGTTGTAATTGGCAATACAATCAAAGGCTATTGGCCTACCGCGGTGGATGGGAAGATTCCCGGGTATGGCGACCAGGTCGTCAGTTACCCCAGCCATCCATACGCATTTAAAATGAATTCAGAATATTTTGTCGCACTCGCCGAGACCTTCGAGAAGCAGTATGGTGTGGAATTTGATGGCATTCGCCAGGGCCCCGTGACGGATATCCGCGAACGTTTGATACAGTTCAAAACCAACATTGACATTGTCATGTCACTTCTCGAGCAAAAGGGACTTGGAGATTGGCTGGCGGATCGTCTTGTGGAAATCGGTGATTCGGTACAGGACGATCTACCGTTGAGGATTGATACATCCCGCGATCCCTTTCTGGATGACCGCCTGCGGGTGAAAAATCTCCCCGTTGAACCGCAAACGCTCCCTATCAAGAATCCGGTATCTGGCGCAGGAAAGGAAGTTGACATCGCCCTGTTTAAGAAGCCTGGAGAAATGGCGGGCACACGCCGCGGTATTTCCGAAATCATCAAATGGATGAATTATGTGACAGACAACAGGTTTCTTACCTTTGCCGCTGATCTTTCTGATTCCATCAATCTTGAGAAGGGCAGCCTGTGGGGTCATTACAATCCGGTCAGTAATCCCGCAGGTACGCGGGTCAAAGCAGCTATCCAGGAGGCCGGTAACGCATCGAGCGCCATGGGACTCGTGAGCCAGAGCGCATCGCTGGATCCGGATAAATTCGCCGGAGTTTGGGCTTTGAGCGGTACTTATGGTGCATTTACCCCCCTGATGTACACGCCTGCCCGGGTTTGGGCCCAGCAGAGTCAGGATAGTTGTTTCCGCATGGGTGTTCTGCATATTCTGGCTGGTCATTCAGGTCCGGAAACCGCTGCGGATGCACGCACTCACTTTGGCATTTTTGCGCCCCAGGTATGGAAACTTTTTCCGCGCGGGCAAGCGATTCATCTCAGTTTTTGGGATTACAACGATGTCGCGCCCGGCTATTTCGCCGCTGCCGAAATAGCTGCAAGAGATCCCAAGGTTAGCGTCATTATTATCGAAGTTGCACGCCCTGATTTTCCGGTAGCGGATCGCACCACGTTTGCGGATCCTGACCTCAAAGCCGCAGCAAAAGGGCTATACGTTATTCGTGATTTCGACCCGGACAAACCCAAAGACGGCTATGTGGTTGTGCAGGGGTCAAACTCGACGGTCAACCTGGTCAGTGTTTTACAACGCCTGGAGGACGACGGCGTCAATGTGAAAATCATTGCTGCCGTGAGTGAAGAACTTTTCGACCTGCAATCCAGTGAATACCGCCGCGCCGTGTTGCCGTTTGAGGCACGCTACGACATGATGGTAGTGAGCACGGGAACGCGGCGTGTCTGGCCAATTCGGGACGTCGGACCGCTGACGGACGAATATTCGCTGACCTCAGACTGGGACAATCAGTGGCTTAGTGGTGGCACCGAAGCGGACGTAATAGCCGAGGCTCATCTCGATGCCGATTCGATCTTTGCCGGGATTAAGCGTTTCGCCCAGGATCGTGAGGACCGTCTGGCGCGACAGCGCGATATCCTGGCGGTGTAAGCCTGCTGCAGCGCATGTGGCCGAGTTCATAGGTTGCAGCGCTGTTGCCTGCTGGCCCGACGCACTCCGCTGCCGGAGTACCGCTTTGCATGTCTCCGTCAGAATCGAGCAAAAAGGGCTGCCGGCAAGGTATGATTAGCCTACCGGTGCCCTTGGTTCTTCAGATCAAACCCGGATGCCGATTACGACGGCTCGACAATCCCCAGCTTTTTCAGGGTAACACCGAACTCGCTAGAACGCCTTCCCAACAAAACCATCCCTTTTTATTAAGATTGCGCAATTTTTTGCTTGACTCCGCCGTATTGCATGTACATATTCTCCGTATGTCTCGATAAGGTCTCTCCCATTGATCGACTTCAGGCACTTCAACTCCGGACGGGTGGGGACAGCGTGGTGATTTGAACTTGTTTTTGCAGGCGGCAGTCTCATGGCTCTCAAACAAGACCTTCACAACATTCCAGTTTGCCGGCAAGGGTTGCAGCGCCACCCGCAAATGAGCTGGGGACACCCGAAAACCGTCCAGGGGCGCCGGAAATTGGTTTCGGGTCACCCGAAAATCATATTTGGACACCCGGAAATGGTTTCGGGTCTGCCAAAAATGGTAAACGGGCGCCCGAATATGATTTTCCGGTGGACGAAATGGCAGATCAGGGCACGACGGGGTCAATTCTCACAAATGCATCTTCTCACAACCAAACCACAAGGAGGTACTTATGGGTATCAGTCTTCTATCCATGAATGAACGCCTGTCAAAGTACAAACTGCATCTTGATGTGGCGTTGACGGACGAGGTGGTCAAGCCGCTGTTCGCCAACTACGGCTATGATGAGCCGACGGTGTTGGTGGGCAAGGCGCTGTACGACACCACCATTGACCTGAACCAGAAGCAGGAAAAAGAGTATGGCGAGCAATACGGCGCTACCGACGTGTTTAAGGCCGCCCAGCGCGCGGCTTTTGAAGAGTATACGGACCTGGTGGCGCTGGGGCGCATCGTGCTCAAGCGCCAGCGCGATCTGCTGAGCCAGCTCGACCTGGGCGGTGAACGGGAAACGGCCTACGACAAGGCTTACATGCAGATGCTCAACTTCTACGACGCGGCGCTCGGCTCGCAGGAAATCCAGGACAAGCTGGCGCGGGTTAACGTGACGGCCGAACGGTTGAACGCCGGCAAGGCGCTGGTTGAGACCATGCAGCAGGAACACCAGGAGCAACTGAAAGAAGCCAGCGAAGCCCAGCGCGCCACCCTGCACCGCAACCAGGCCATGGCCGCGCTCGATGACTGGATGAGTGATTTCCGCGGCGTGGCCCGGATTGCACTGAAGTCGCAGCCGCAGTATTTGGAGCGGCTGGGGTTGGTGGATCCGTCGTGATCTTTTTTGAAGCAGGGGCGGCTGATTCCGTGCCGCCCCTGTTCTTCTTCCGTCTTAGTATTTTGTAAGGGCGGACTGAGTACTTTGCCTGGAATCATATGGGGCCTGCCCCATACTTGCCGAGATTGGGAGAAGAGAATTCGGGCTCCAACTGAAAAAACGTTTCTGATATTAGAAATTTGTTTCTATCTATATAGACAACTTCTCTTAGCCGATTGGCCGGATTCTACTACGTTAGAACATTCAAACTTCTAACCATGTACCTGGTTTTATTGAAGTGATTACACAATGGATAGAGTAAAAGTTTTTGTTTCTTGTCCTGGTGACCTTAAGGCTGAAAAATCGATAGTGGAATATCTCTGCAACGAAATCAATCAAAAATATCAGAATAAGTCCGATGTATCATTACTAATGGTCGATTGGGAAAAATCTGTAATCCCACAATTTGGCCAAAGGCCTCAAGCCATAATTAATGAACAAATAGGTGAATACGATGTGTTTGTCGGAATTCTCTGGAAGAGATTCGGAACCCCTACCGGCGCCAAGAATCCAAATACGGGTAAAGATTATGAATCGGGAACGGTAGAAGAATTTGAAATCGCATATCAAAGATGGAAACAGAGAAAAAGGCCTCTAATCAATTTCTATTTCAAAGAACAAAACTGTAAAGGTAGTATTGATGACCAAGAGCAAATCGCCAAAGTTGAAGCATTCAGGGAGAGACTGCGCTCCCATTATAAAGGCTGGGTGGTAGACTTCCATGACGAAATAGAATTTGAGCGTCAGGTCAGGAGATTCCTTGAAAACGTCGTTTGGCAGCTAGATGAAGATACGTCTTCTCAAACATATGAGCAAGTAACTCAAGCATTAAAGAAAGTAAGGCTTGACGAGTACAAGTGTATTCGATATTACATACCGAGAAAAGTCGTGCCTGCTCGACGCCAGAATGATGACGAGTCCCTTTTTGTTAAGCATGCCTTCTCGAAAGACCTTCATGAATTAAGTAAAAAAACGAGTCGAATTGCTCTTATAGGTGATGCGGGTTCTGGAAAAACGATAGAACTGCAACAACTGGCCTGTAAACTCTTAAATGACAACCAATCCTATTACCCTTTCTATTTATCTCTCAGCAAATACACCAACCAAAACATTTCCGATCTACTGCCAGTTGATTGGGACAAAGTGCCTCAAAACCGATTCTTTGTTATCTTGGATGGATTGGATGAAATTGAAAGCACAAATAGAAAAAGTGCCTTTAGACAAATAGAATTATTTGTTGACACCTATCCGCAAGCACATGTTATTGTTTCTTGCAGAACGAATTTTTATAAGACCGAGACAGAGCAGTCATCGGGAACTCTAAAGACCTTTTCTACTCATAGACTTCATGAATTAGACCCAGAGGAAATAGAAAAACATATCGAAGACAGATTTGCTAATCGAGCACCAGAATTTACGAAAACTGTCCTACAACATCAACTTCAAGATCTCTTGAAGATTCCATTCTATTTGACTCATTTGAGTGAATTATATGAAAGCAATGGCCTTTTGCCGCAAAGTAAATCTGCGCTATTTGAGCAGCTGCTGATAGCTAGAATCAAATTGGATGAAGAGCACTATAGAACAACTATCATATTAGGAGAAGAGCGAAGAGCGATAATTCGGGCGTTGGAACACCTTGCTATTGGAATGGAAACTCTAGGTAGGAATTTCATCACGAACGATGAATTCCAACAACTAATAGAAGACAAAGTTCTTCGGGATCTGACAAAATACTGTACTGCCTGGAAGAAGAATGAACAAGATGCTACTTGGCAATTTGAGCATAACAATTTCCAAGAATATCTTGCCGCGAAAGTTCTAGCGTGTCAATCACTTGAATTGACAAAAGAGTTTATTGCCTTTGAACCGGAATATCTGAGAATTATTCCTTCATGGGTAAACACACTCTCCTTTCTCCTCAGTATCTCTACTAATAGTGATTTACTGGATTGGGTCTTAGAGAACGAATCCGAACTTGTTGTTAGGTTCGAGCCCGACAAAATTGATCTTGAAAAGCGAATCCAGATTTTTAAAGAAATTTTCAATGCCTACAAAGCGAAGCAAATATGGATCAACCGGGACAAATTCAAGTTTAGTGAACTGGCGCGGTTTGGGCAGGCTGATGAGACTATCGATTTTTTGCGAACTGAAATAGACAAAGCAGTGCATTATACTACTGTGACAAATGGAATTGAATTACTAGGACATTTTGAAATCCCCTTTGCCAAGAAGGAGCAAATTGAGAAATTCCTACTGGAATATGCGCTAAACGATGATAACGAAGAGCTTGTTCAACAAAGAGCAGTAATGGCATTGACAAATTTGAAGCTCATTTCGCCGCAAGGCTGTAGAAAGATTGTAGACAAGTGTAGAGAATCGGACAGCGATAGAATTAGATATGCACTGTACTATTTCTTGTATAATGGTGATTATCTTGATCAAAATATTGATGTTTTCTTGCAAGGTATTAAATATTTGCGATTTATGATCTCGAGTGACCGTAGTGAGTCCAGACTTATTGATGAAGGATGGCACTTGAGGATTGGATTAGAAAAGGCGACGTCGACTGAGGCCATTAGAAAAATCCTAACTTATTTCATAGACCATCCTCGTAATTTGCATAGCGCGCTGCTGGAAAAAGCTGTTCCAACTATTGCTGAAAATGCTGGGCGTGCTTATGCGAAGGATTCTTCACTTCTTGAGTTAAGCTTGGAGCTCTTTGTTGTCCTCGTACGCGAACACTTCGAAGAGGAAACCCGACATTTTCGAATATTCTTTGACAAGACAGATACTAGGCTGGAAGCATTCAAACAACTATTGAAAGAAGAGAAGAAGACTAACGATTGCTTTGTTGCTCTTGCAACAGTAGCCGACTCTAGGTGTATAGACTATTTTTGTACGAAGTACTCAGATAAGGATATCACTGACGAAGATGTCTTAAGTCTTGAGAATTCTCTGATGTGGAAGAATCACGATTTGTTTTTGACATTCAATAAGCGGATAAATGAGCTGTCAAACAATAAGTTCATGTTACCGGCGAAAAGGGATTATGAAAAGGAGGGGAAGGAGCGAAATCAGCGTGATTTTGATTTGCTTTTCGACGAAGCCGAATTTCTTCAACAGATTAAATTGCTCTTCGAAACCGAACAAAAAGAGACTTTGACCGCTGAAGAGCTCACACAAATTGAAACCGAGCATTGGGATAATCCCTATTTTTCTGAGTTAGCACTCGGCGCTCTTCAGGACAGAGCGCGAGAGCAAATAGTTACCAAAGACGCTGCGCTGAAACCAATTGGTCAGGACAACTGGGGTTGGTTCTGCATCCAGAAGATATATGAGAAGATGAAGAACAAAGTAGATATTGATTTGTCGGATGAACATAAAGACTGGATTTCGAATTGGTGCGAGTCAAACTTGACGAGAGTTAACTTCAGAGCTGCCTTGATTACAAAAGGAGATGGCTCATTTTCGACAAGCGCGATTGCCCTAATCTTGTCATATTTCTTGAAGAAGCTAGGCCTGGAATTCCCCAAGACTGTCTTGCTAGATATGCTTTCATTCTATTGGCCAGATGGAGAGTCTACTGGTTTCGAATTTCTAGAAAAAAGGTTATTGAAATCCGATCTCACCGAAAGGATCTTGGAAAACCTGAGCAGTGGTATTGAGAATGATTTCGTCCTACAAAATCACATCGCGTATTGCAAAAGGCATAGGATTGAGGAAGTCTTGCATTTTGCTTTCGATGAAATTCGCAGTACAAAGAGAAGCATTGATACCCGTCGGCTGGCGCTAGAAACAGTTCTTAGAATATCAAATAGATTGGATGTAGTGGAGCAGTTGTTGCCAAAAATTGAGGATGATTTTAGGTGGGAAATTGTTGATAAGCTTGTGAAATACGAGAGTATCCATATTCACACTATTCTAAAGAACCTTCTTGAAGGAAAAGTCAGGAAAGACAAGCTAAGGGCAGCGGAGTATTTGATTGGGCTTCAAGATATTGATGGCCTAAAGTACTACTGTAATTGGATTAGGAGGCACAATAAATTTCCGACAAATATCCATGACAAGTCACCACTACAACATCTAAAGAGTATGGATGTAATACCCAACTTGATCCAATTGTTAAGATTGAGCTATGTAAAGAAGATTACTGAAGATAGCTTCAATAGTTTGCGGCAGAATGTTCTAGCTGGGTTAACCAAAATCGCGATTCAATCTGAGCAGAATTACTTTGGCGTAAGGAAAGTGATTATCAGTTTCATAAAGAATCATTCTGCTAAATATGAGGATGTCAATTTCCTTTACTCATTCCTAGAGGGACTCGAACAAGAGTTCTATGCTGCAAGAAGTGAGCAGTTGGATATCAATGATGTCCTTAAGAAGCTTAAGCAAATAAACTAATGATATTCTGTTTTGCGAAGAACCACTAATGGCACAACCCAAACTGACATGAGAATGCCAACGCGGACGGGTGGCCTTGACGAAAGCGAGAATAAGCCCGTGGCATTCCCGGTCGTGTGGCATATAGAGTAGAGATCAGCCTGACCCCCGTCAGTTCTCGTGAACATCCAAATGGAATTAAATTAACCCAAAATGTCTGACGACGATATCCGAGATTTTCTTGACTCGCTCGACAGGTGCGAAGAAGCCATGAAGCAGTACGATGCCTTCAAAGAGCGCCAGTCCCGGTTTACCAATGAAATGATTGAAACCATCACAGCGCGGACGGTACAGCATTTCACCACAAAAACAGCTTACCCGCACTTAGACTTCCACGGCGAACTCGATGAAGATGCACTCAGCCAGGGTATCCTGGCTGACAAGGATTTCAAATTTTACGGCATCTGGATTTTCGAAGAAGTAGAAGACATCGTGGTCGATTTTTGCGGCGATGAAATCCCTGCCGGCAGAAAACTCTATTATAAGAAAATTGAATATCCTTCCTATAGCGAAGAATCAATTGCAGAGGAAATGAAAGAATTCGAAAACAACTGGCGTGGGGAACTCAGCCCCAAACAGCGGGCTATTTTATACCAAAGCCTGGTAGATGACTATCGAACAGACGAGTTCTACCGGGACTTTAAGATTTCGTTACACAAGGCTTTGAAAAAGTTGACGTTCGAATATTACCCCGAGATAGCGGAGATATCCGGCGCCGGCATCCGGGAAATAGACAGCTTGTTACATACCTATATGTTGATGATCCGCGAAAACGTGATGAATATCCTGGGAGATGCTGTTCAGGTTTCAGTCAAGGTCACTTCCCCGAAAGCGCTGCCCTGATGGCCCGAATATGCCCCGGCCCGGTGCGGCAACAACCGCCAATCAGATTTGCGCCGGAGGCTCGCCAACGTAGCGCCATGTCCGCGAAATTGCGGCTGTCAGACTGGCCGCGCCAGACCCGCTGCTCCCCGTCATAGGTTTCACCCGAGTTCGGATAGACCGCCACCAGCTTTTCCGGCGCGCCCTGCTTTATCTGCTCGATCAACTGCTCCATAAAGCGCGGTGGCGTGCAGTTAATGCCGAGCGCGGCCACTTGCGGGCAATCCCGGAACAACGCGGCGCACTCTGACAACGGCGTGCCATCCGAGATATGAACGCCGTCTTTGCAGGAAAAACTCACCCAGCCGTGGAGGTCGGGCGTGTCATCAAATAGCTGGCGGAGCGCCTGTGCTTCAGAAAAATCCGGGATGGTTTCGCAGGCGAGAACCTCGGCCTGGCTGTTGGCAAACGCCTGCCAGCGCGGTTCATGAAACGCGCGCAGCTCAGCCACGGAAAGGCCGTAATCGCCCCTGAATTCCGAGCCGTCCGCAAGATAAGCGCCGTAAGGTCCAATGCTGGCGGCCACCAGCGGTCGGTGTCTGGCGCTATCCGCACACGACTCCCAGAACTCATCGCGGGCATCGCATGTGAGCGCCACGGCATCTGCCATGGCCTGCATGGCTTGTGTCGCCGTCAAACCTTCTTTCTGCAAACCGGGGAGGGTGGATTGGTAGGTCGCCGAAGCAATACAATCAGCGCCGGCTTCGAGATAGGCGCGCTGCACGGCGCGGATCTCCCCGGGCTGCGACAGCAGCAGTCGGGCTGACCAAAGCGCATGGTCGAGATTGTGGCCACGGTTCTCCAACTCGGTCGCCAGGCCGCCATCGAGAATGACCACGCCCTGGCTGGTCAGGAAGGGCGAGAATGGGGAGTCTTGGTGCATTTGAAGCGCCACTTCGTTTTCAGAAAAGGACGGCAGGATATCATAGTGTTTGACCGAAAACTGTCAATATCGTCATTCTGAGCGCGGAATCCCAAATGCTTCGCCTCGGACAAATGCTTGGAGCGCGAAGAATCTTAGGTAACTCCTGCCTGTGAAAGAGATTCTTCGCACGGAAGCGCCGGCCTTGCAAAGCAGCGAATGGGAGCTTGTGCTCAGAAGGACATGCGTTCCTTGGTTCTCGGTCAACCACTTAATATATCCGGCTAACAACAACTTCGCAAACATTCGTGGAAAGATCAAGTCGTATTCTGCGAGGAACACCTGCCTGGTGGGATTGCTTCACACATAGCAGGCATGACTGGGAAATGATCGTTGCTTTTGTGTCCCCAGAAACGTTAACTTCTTTTGTCAATCCCCAAATCAAGCATGACTTTTTACGGCGATTTTCAAGATGGCGGATAACCGAAAAACCAAAGCACAACTGGAGGCCGAGATCCTGAGCTTGCGTCAAACAATCGACAAGCTCGAAGTCAACGGCGCGATCCAGGCAGACAGCCGGCGCAGTGTCGGTCAGGAAGTCTATCCGGTCTTGCTTGAGTCGGCGACTGAGGGCATTATCCTGTCGAACGAGGGTGGCAAAATTGAGCTGGTGAATAAGCGGGCCGAAGAGCTGTTCGGCTATCCCCGCGAAGAACTTTTGGGCGAGATGATCGAAGTTCTGATTCCGCAAAGCTTGCGACCGGCCCACGTGCGCCACCGCAAAGACTACGCCCGCGATCCCAGTCCCAGAGAAATGGGCCAGGGACGGCAACTCGTGGGTTTGCGCAAAGACGGCACTGAGATTCAGCTCGAGGTCGGCCTGACTTACGTCAAGACGGCGAATGGCGTGGTAGTGATGAGCCTGATCGAAGACGTTACCAAGCGCAAGCGGGCCGAGGAAGCGCTGAAAAAGTCGCACGACCAGTTGCGCAGCCTTTCTGCTCACCTGCAGTCGGTGCGCGAGGACGAGAGAAAGCGCATTGCCCGCCAGATTCACGACGAACTGGGGCAGGCGTTGACGGCTCTCGATATCGATGTTTCCTGGCTCAGCCGTCAGTTCAAGAGCGAGCAGCGCTGCCTGCTGCAGAAAACCGATTCCATGGCAAAACTGATTCGCAAGGCGCTGGAGTCGGTGCAGAAGCTTTCCGCGAAGCTACGGCCGCCGGTCCTGGATGATCTTGGTTTTGCCGAGGCCATCCGCTGGGAAGCAAGCGAATTTGAGGAGCGTACCGGGGTGAAAGTCGAGTTAAGCTCCGACCCGGAGGAAGTTGTGGTGGAAGGAGCGTTGAAGACGACGCTGTTCAGGGTTTTCCAGGAAGCATTGACCAATGTCGCGCGCCACGCCGAGGCCGGCAATATCCTGGTCAAGATGAAAAAAGACGCGCAAAAACTCGAACTGATTGTGCGCGACGACGGCCGTGGCATCTCGCGCGAGCAGGTCTTGAAATCGTCCTCCATGGGACTGATCGGGATGCAGGAACGGCTGCACCCGTGGAAGGGCGACATCGAAATTGACGGCGTACCGGGCATGGGCACTACGCTCAGCATTACCGTGCCCATGAGCCGGAAAATCCGCGTCCTGATCGCGGACGACCACCTGGTGGTACGCCAGGGGCTGAAACAGATTCTAGCGGAAACCGCCGACATCGTGGTGGTCGAGGAGGCGTGCGATGGCTTTGAGGTCATCTCAAAGGTCTGGAAAAACGAGTACGACGTGCTGCTGCTGGATATTTCCATGCCTGGCAAGAACGGGCTGGAAGTGCTGGAGGAATTGAAAAGCCTGCGGCCCAGCCTGCCGGTGCTGGTGCTCAGCATCCACTCGGACAAGCAGTACGCATTGCGCGCCTTGCGGGCCGGTGCGGCCGGCTATCTCAGCAAGGCCGGCATTCAGGAAGATTTGATCGGCGCGGTCAGGAAAATCGCGCAGGGCCAGCAGTATGTGACGCCCGACATGGCCGAGCAGTTGGTCTTCGACGCCATCAAGCCGGCGGGCAGCAAATTGCACGAGAACCTGTCAAACCGCGAGTTCCAGGTCATGTGCATGTTGGCCTCCGGCAAGACCATCAACGACATTGCGGGTGAGCTTAGCCTCGGCAAGTCGACAGTCAGCACTTTGCGGGCGCGCATGCTTTCGAAAATGAAGATGAAAAACAATGCCGAGGTGACATACTATGCGATAAAGGAGGGTCTGGTTAAATAAGCAGGGTCCGACCTAATCCCGTCATTGCGAGGCGTTTTTTGCCGAAGCAATCTCCCTGCATGGTCGATGGAGATTGCTTCGCTGGGAAGCGCTCGCAATGACAGGACCTTAGCAGGGTTTTCGATCTATCACCTGGTAATCACGCATCCCGCCACTCACAACCTTCTTTGTAGACCAAACAACTACAACAAAATACAAGCCGTTCTATTTGATAGTTTGCGAAAGATGTCTATTTTGCGCATCATACGACAACTCTCGTAAATCAGCTTTTAATCTAAACATACAGGAGAATAAAGTCATGGCTCATGAATTACCTTCCCTACCCTATGCCTACGACTCACTCGAGCCCCACATTGACGAACGCACCATGCAGATTCACCACGACCTGCACCACGGCGCTTATGTGAAAAACTTGAACGCCGCGCTGGAAGGCCACGCTGATCTGCAGGGCAAAAGCATCGACGACCTGATCCGGAATCTCGACGCCGTTCCGGAAGCCATCCGTGGCGCAGTGCGCAACAACGGCGGCGGCCATCTCAACCACACCATGTTCTGGACGTTGATGTCAGGCAATGGCGGCGGCGAACCCGCAGGCGAGTTGGCTACGGCCATCAACGGCGTCTGGGGCAGCTTCGACGCTTTCAAAGAGGCATTCGCAAAGGCGGCAGCCACACGCTTCGGCAGCGGCTGGGCCTGGCTGGTGAAAAACAGCGACGGCTCGCTGGCAGTGGTTTCAACCGCGAACCAGGACAATCCAATCACCGACGGGCAAACGCCGTTGCTGGGGATCGATGTCTGGGAGCACGCCTACTATCTCAACTACCAGAATCGCCGTCCCGAGTATGTCAGCAAGTGGTGGAACGTCGTCAACTGGGACGAAGTCGCAAAACGATTTTCCGGATAGTTCAGCCATTCAGAGTAGCGCCACGGAGTGGCAGCAGACTTCTGTCTTGACGCTCCGTGGCATCTGCCTACGTCTTCAAATTCGATGAATAAAATTAGTTATGCCGTAAGCCAGTCTAGTGCTCAACGCACCGTGAGAATGAAACATCAGTAAAATGAAATCCAATTTGCTTAACGATAATAAGGTAGCGAAGTGCTCCCTTGGCTTATAACCATAGTTTAATTAATTAACATCCAAACGAAGAGGAGGAATCGTCATGAAGAACCTAATTAACTCTGTAATATGCGTCTTTTTTGCCATCTCACTTCTCGTGTTTCTCACAGAGCCGGCATTAGCACAAGATGCAACAAAAGTAGATTCGGCACACTACAAAGTTGAGTTCGAGAACGACCAAGTGCGGACTTTGCGAATTAGTTACGGCCCGCATGAAAAATCTGTTATGCACGAGCATCCTGCCGGCGTGGCAATTTTCCTAAACGCTGGCAAGGGAAAATTTACCTATCCGGACGGAAAAACTGAGGAACTCAGTTGGCATGCTGGACAAACATTGTGGCTGCCTGCGGTCAAACACCAGCCAGAGAATTTAGGCGATACAACGTTTGAGATTATTCAGGTAGAGTTCAAAGTTAATGAAACAATGACCGAGAAAAAATAAGCCAAGGAACTCGGTATTTGATTGCAGGTCGCATATCGAAGTTACTATCGCGTTGCTTAATTGTAGAGTAGTGGGACAAAGCAATGAGAATATGGTTTCGGTCGTGAATTCGAGGCGATGGCCTGGCATTCTGGTGCGGACGGGGCGACGGCGGCATGATTTTTAATCCGAACGTTCTCGAAGTCGCCCCGCCACACTGCCCTTCGTTAACCCCAAAAAAGCGCAAGGCCTAATGGTCGAAAAGAACATCACGATAGTTGGCAGCGGTACGATGGGGCGCGGCATCGCCCACGTCGCCGCCATTGGCGGGTATAGCGTCGTGCTCAACGACACCTCTGAAGAGATTCTGCAACAAAATCTTGACCGGGTCAGGAGCAACCTGGCAAAAGGCGTGGCGCTGGGCAAGCTTAGCCAGGAAGACTGTGACGCAAGCCTCTCCAGAATCTCCCCGTGCATCGATCTCAAAAAAGCAGTGGCTGACAGCGACTTCATCATCGAGGCGGTTCCTGAGCAAATCGACCTCAAGCTGCGCCTGCTGGAGGAAATTGCCAGGCACTGCAAACCAGAGTCGGTTCTGGCTTCAAACACCTCGGGCTTGAGCATCACTGAGATGGCCGCGGTCACCGCGCGACCGCGAGATTTCATCGGTATGCATTTCTTCAATCCAGTTCACAAGATGAAGCTGGTGGAAATCGTGCGCGGACTCGAAACTTCAGACGCCACGGTCGCGACCACGATTGCGGTCTGCCAACAGATGGGCAAGGAAGTCGTGGAAGTCAACGAGTCGCCTGGCTTTGTCACCAGCCGGATCAATGCCATGATCGGCAACGAAGCGTTCTACATGCTGCAGGAAGGCGTCGCCAGCGCGAGAGACATCGACAAGGCGCTGAAACTCGGACTCAACCACCCGATGGGACCCTTCGAAATGGTCGACCTCGTCGGCCTCGACACCCGTTTGAGCATCCTGCGCAATCTACATCAGACACTCGGTGAAAAATACCGTCCCTGTCCTTTGCTCGAAAAGTATGTTAAGGCCGGCCGGCTTGGGAAAAAGGTGGGCCGGGGTGTCTATGACTATTCCGACGTGCCCGACCCAAGCTAGGGGCGCGGCTTCGGGTGGCGGAGCGGTGTCCGCTAATCGATTTTCGTGTTCATTTTCATTATTCAGAAACCTTGGAGGAGGGAGATATCATGGGTAGAGTAATTTCTTTTTTGTACGGTGCCATTGCCTATTCTGTTTTTTTGGCATCGTTCCTATATGCAATCGGTTTCGTCGGCAACTTACTCGTGCCAAAATCGATTGATTCCGGAGTTGATGGGCCTTTTGCCCAAGCCTTACTGATGAACGCTGTGCTACTGGGCCTGTTTGCAATTCAACACACCATTATGGCCCGACCAGGCTTTAAGAAGTGGTTGACGAAAATCGTGCCGGAATCTGTAGAACGTAGCACCTTTGTGTTGCTTGCCAGCTTGTTGTTAGGGCTTTTGTACTGGCAGTGGCAGCCGATGACGAGCGTAGTATGGAATGTTGAAAATGCCGTTGGCTCAATGTTTCTTACAGGGCTGTTCTGGTTTGGCTGGCTCATCGTTTTTCTTTCGACATTCCTGATTAATCACTTTGACCTTTTCGGATTACGGCAAGTTTACCTGAATTTGCGCAACAAAGACTACACACATCTGGAATTCACGACCACTAGTCTTTACAAATTCGTCCGTCATCCGATCATGACGGGTTTCATCATAGCATTTTGGGCAACACCCCTAATGACGGTCGGCCATCTGGTCTTTGCTGTGGCTACCACAGGCTACATCCTGATTGGGATCCAATTCGAAGAACGAGATCTGGTGAACATCCACGGCGAAACCTATGAAGACTATCGCCGGCAAGTGTCAATGGTCTTGCCTTTGAGGAAAAAAAGAGGTTAGCCTTACGCGAAAGCGTTTTTGCAATAGAGAAGGTTGCCTGACTTGACAGCTGGAAGCGCGCCCAGGAGTCGCAAATGCTTGGACGAGGAAAGCTAACGCTACCACGTTACTCGTAGCCAGAATCTTGTGGCGACGGTCAGAACGGGTTTTGGCGGGTGTAAGACCATCCGAGCGTACAAGGGCGGACAACAACTCTGCCGCAATCATCAAGGATTGTCAACCGACGAGGTATCCGGCAATATGATTTTCAATTCCTTAACCTTTATCGTTTTCTTTCTCGTCCTAATCGGTCTGCACTACACCATCCGATCATGGAGGGCAAGGAAGTTCATCCTTCTCATTGGCAGTTACCTGTTCTATGCTGCCTGGAATCCACCGTTCGTGATTCTCCTATGGATTTCGACTCTCATAGACTGGTTCGCGGCAAAGCGTCTGGAATCCGAACCGGTAAAAGGAAAACGCATTGCCTATCTCCTTTTGAGCTTGACGGCGAACCTCGGCCTCCTGGGTTTTTTCAAGTACGGAGGATTTTTTCTTGAGAATTTCACGACCCTTGTAGGCTTTTATGGCGCAGAGTTTCAGGCTGCAAAGCCAGACATCATACTACCCGTGGGAATTTCCTTCTACACATTCCAGACCTTGTCCTACACCCTTGACGTTTTCCAGAAGCGGTCACATCCAGCCAAGTCTTTTCTCGATTTCGCGCTTTACGTGACCTTCTTCCCGCAACTGGTGGCAGGACCCATTGTGCGCGCAACCCACTTCATCCCGCAATGCCAGGCGCCCAAACATGCCACCGCGCAACAATTCTTCTGGGGCTTGTTCATGATATCCAATGGACTTTTTCAAAAAGTCGTGCTAGCCGACGCACTGCTGGCGCCCGCTGCCGAGGCGGTATTTGGTTTTGCCAGGGGACCATTGCACACTCTCGATGCCTGGCTTGGGGTCCTGGCTTTTTCAGGTCAGATATTTTTTGATTTCTCCGGTTATTCCACCTGTGCCATCGGGGTGGCCTTGTGTTTCGGCTTTTCATTGCCTGATAATTTTCGCGTCCCCTACGCTGCCATCGGATTCTCAGATTTTTGGCGGCGATGGCACATTTCCTTGTCAACCTGGCTTCGGGATTATCTATATATCCCCCTTGGCGGGAATCGCCTGGGAGAACTCCGCAGCCTGGTCAACCTGATGATGGTTATGCTGATCGGTGGCCTGTGGCATGGCGCCTCGTGGACATTTGTGGCGTGGGGCGGCCTTCATGGACTTTATCTTATCGTTGAGAGAAGCCTCCGGCGTCGATTCGGGGAAGCAGCCTGGGTGCGATCGATGGGCGCTCAAGTTTTCTTGTGGTTGCTCACATACTTTCTGATCAACATTACCTGGGTCTTTTTTCGCGCCACCGACTTCTCGTCTGCCGGCCTCATCATCGCTTCCATGTTCGGACTCGCTGGACCGGGCGCCCAGATTCTTACGACTCTCAACATCTTGAAGGTCGTCGTTGTGATATCCGCTTTGGTAGGTGTGCACTGGACGCAGCGGGCAATCGATCTTGAGGAAGCGATGTCGCGGG
This sequence comes from Candidatus Zhuqueibacterota bacterium, assembly GCA_029261995.1. Classification (GTDB taxonomy): domain Bacteria; phylum Zhuqueibacterota; class Zhuqueibacteria; order Oceanimicrobiales; family Oceanimicrobiaceae; genus JAJDAF01. The sequence continues at coordinate 11,892 of JAJDAF010000009.1, read as the reverse complement.
CGCCAGGCTGGCTTCGAGTTATAGCCTGGACAGCCATACTTGTTCTTTTGGTCATAACACAGGGAGGGGGCAATGCCTTCATCTACTTCCAATTTTGAGAGATCTGTTCCGGGCGGAAACTGGGCCGCCTATTTTGGGGTGACGCTGCTCCTCACCTTACTGACTCTGGGTGGCTGGGAATACTATTGGCGCCAGGCTGGCTACGCTGCCACTTTAAATGATACCTCCGATTTGTGGGCAGAAGCCCGCACGGAGCTTGAAGAATCCGAGTCTGGCAGGACAGTGATTGTCGGTTCCTCACGTATGCTCTTTGATTTCGATTTGGAGGTTTACGCCCGATACTTTGAAACTGAAAAGCCAATCCAACTCTCTGTGGCTGGGACCACCCCACTATTGATTTTGGAACATCTGGCTGATGACGAGTCGTTCACGGGGACTCTCTTGTGCGGCATTGTCCCCGGACTCTTCTTTGTGCCAGAGGGACCTCCAGTCGAGTGGGCCGAGAATGCCATCAATCGATACAAACAATGGGCGCCCTCCCAGCGCTCCGGGCACTGGTTAGGCGTTCAACTAGAAGAATACCTGGCCTTTATTCAGCAAGAGGATTTAACGCTGAATGCACTCCTTGCAACCCTGCAGATTCCCAATCGGGAGAATGCCCAGATTCCGCCTCAGCTACCACCTTACTTCGGGCGGCTAACCAGAGACCGTCAAGCCAGAATGTGGGAATCCGCCACTTTCGACACGCCCCTGGCGCACAAAATTCAGCAGATTTGGATGCCCTTGTTTACGCCTCCACCTCCGCCTCCGGGTATTGAGCCTGAGAAATTTAAGGAAATGTATATGGCATCCGTGGAAAGTTATTTGGAGCGGACGCGCGAGGCAGTCGATAAGATTAGAAGTCGAGGCGGGCAGGTAGTATTTATCCGCTGCCCGTCAAGCGGCAAGCTGCGGGAGCTTGAGGCGCAATTCAGCCCGCGGCCGGTGTTTTGGGAAAGAATATTGGAACGCACGGGCGCTCCCGGCATTCATTTCGAAGACTATCCGGTATTGGCGGACTTTGAGTGTCCGGAGTGGTCGCACTTAACCGACGACGATGCAACTCGATTCACGGAAAACTTGATGCCGATACTGGCAAAAGCACTTGATGAGCCCCGTACCCGGTAAATCTAACAAAGGCGAGATCCAAATGACCCCAATAAGATTCAATCTCGACCCCCGAACCTACAAACACCTATCGGTACAAGTCGAGGGACCGACCGCGAAAATCATCATCAAAATCCCGGAAGATGGCGGGTTGCGCGAGGGCTACAAGCTCAAACTGAATTCCTACGATCTCGGCGTCGATATCGAGTTGGCGGATGCCACTCGCCGCTTGCGGTTTGAACATCCTGAGGTCAAGGCTGTCTGCATCACCAGCGGCCAGGAAGGCATTTTTTCCGCCGGCGCCAACATCTTCATGCTCAAGCAGTCTGAGCATGCGCACAAAGTCAATTTCTGCAAATTCACCAACGAAACCCGCTGCAGCATCGAAGAGTCTCACCAGGACAGCAATCAGTACTACCTGGCCGCGGCCAATGGCCTTGCCTCCGGCGGCGGTTACGAACTCTGTCTTGCCTGCGATGAAATTCACCTGATCGATGACAGGAACAGCGCCGTCAGCTTGCCCGAGCTGCCCTTCCTCGGCGTGCTTCCCGGTACCGGCGGCCTCACACGGTTGGTTGACAAGAGAAGAATCAGACGCGACCTTGCCGACGCGTTTTCAACCGTGGCCGAAGGCGTGAAGGGCGCCAAAGCTGTCGAGTGGCGTTTGGTGGATGCCGTCCACTCCGCCTCGACGTTTCAGGAGAAAGTTGAGGCGCGGCTGAAAGAGATTGCCGGCGAAGGCAATCCGCACAAGGGAATCAAACTTGATGTACTCGAGGGTGACTATTCTGAAAATGGCGCAGAATACAAATACGTTGACTTGAAAATCGACCACGACAGCAGAGTGGCAACACTCGAGCTTACCGGGCCATCCGATGCAGACTCCGAGATTCCGGAAAACGCCGCCGAACTCGGCTGCAATTGGTATGGGTTACGCTTCTGGCGTGAACTGGACGACGCTATCCTGAATCTCCGAAACAATTTCTATGAAATCGGAACGGTCGTGATTTCATCGAGCGGCAGCATCGAAAATGTCGCGAAACTCGACACCGCGCTGGCCGACCGAGAGGACGACTGGTTTGTGCGCGAAGTGCTGGTTGAGATGAAACGGGTGTTGAAACGAATCGACTACACTTCGAGATCCTTCTATACCCTGATTGAACCGGGCTCCTGTTTTGCCGGCAGCCTGTTCGAAATCGCCCTGGCCAGCGATCGCATCTACATGGAAGACCACGAAGAAGAAGACAACCACATTGCGCTCACCGTGCTGAATGATGGCGCTTTGCCCATGGGCAATGGACGTTCGCGGCTGGCGACCCGATTCTATTATGACGAAGACGCGGCCAGCCAGGCGCAGGCCGCAAAAGGCAAACCGCTGACGGCGCAGGAGGCCATGGCGCTTGGCCTGGTCACCGATATTCCCGACGACATCGACTGGGAAGATGAAGTAAGAATCCAAATCGAGGAGCGCGCCAGTTTTTCACCCGATGCGCTGACAGGCATGGAAGCCTCGCTGCGCTTTCCCGGTCCGGAAACCTTGGAGACCAAGATCTTCTCCCGCCTGACCGCCTGGCAAAACTGGATTTTCACCCGGCCGAACGCGGTTGGCGAGCGCGGCGCACTCACCATGTACGGTGATGTGCAGAAGCCGGAATTCGATTGGCGACGCGTTTAGCCTGCTTGGTTCCAAGGGCGGGAAAGCCGCACAAATTATTCGCCACGGATTTTCACTGATTGAACACGGATGATAAGCGGAAGCATGCGCATATTGGCTAGCTGTGACCAGACATAGTTTAAAGAAACCCGAGTTCTTATCGTCGAAAGATTAGTTAGTTGATGAAATCCGACCACGTTTCTCAAGGACTCCTTTCTTCGACAGGATTTGATAATCCGTGTCCATCAGTGAAAATCAGTGGCCAAATTACTTCTTTGCGGCGCGGAGGCCGCGCTAGGTTAATCAATGGCCTTTTTGACTTGGCAGCTTTTTCAGATTTTGCATCATACTATTGAGGTTTTCGCATGAAAGTAGACTACTCAACAGCAATTCCAAACAATGTCAACCTTTCGGACGACAAAAGATTGCAGCGCGCACTCGAGAGATGGCTGCCCGATTACGCCGACTGGTGGATGGAGGTCGGGCCGGCAGGCTTCCAGCAGAGTGACATTTACCTGCGAACGGCCATCAGCGTCGAGCGCGGCGGCTGGGCCCATTTCGACTACGTCAAGATGCCGGACTACCGCTGGGGCATCTTCATGACCCCGGAAGAAGAAGGCCGAACCATCTCGCACGGCGACAACATCGGAGATCCGGTCTGGCAGGATGTGCCGGGCGAGTACCGCAAAGAACTCAAACGCCTGATCGTGACCCAGGGCGATACCGAACCGGCGTCCGTGGAACAGCAAAGCCTGTTGGGCAGGACCGCACCGAGCCTGTACGACATGCGCAACTTGTTCCAGGTCAACGTGGAAGAAGGCCGCCATCTCTGGGCTATGGTTTTTCTGCTGCACGGCTACTTCGGCAGAGACGGCCGCGAAGAGGCGCATGATCTGCTCACCAGAAGAAGCGCGCACGAAGACCACCCGCGAATTCTGGACACCTTCAATGAGCCGGTTACCAACTGGCTGGACTTCTTCTGCTTCGCCATGTTCACCGACCGCGACGGCAAATATCAGCTTGCGGCATTGGCTGAAAGCGCATTTGACCCGCTCCGGAGAACCTGCCAATTCATGCTCACCGAGGAAGCGCACCATCTCTTTGTTGGCGAGACCGGCCTCGCAAGAACCATCAAACGCACCGCCCAGTTGATGAAAGAAGCTCCGGGGGGCGATGTCAGAAAATTGGCTGGCGTGCCGCTGGACATCGTGCAAAAGTACTTCAACTACTGGTTCTCCTCCTGCCTTGACCTGTTTGGAGGTGAAGATTCCAGCAACGCCGCCAACTACTTTTCGTCGGCCCTGAAAGGACGCTTCAACGAAACCAATCGCAAGAAACACCCGAATGCTTCCGGCCTGGACGAAGGCTATCGCTACTCCATCCTGGACGAAAGGGGCCGGGAACTGGACAACGAAATACCCATGCGGCGGGCCATGAATGCCATCCTGCGCGACGATTATATGGCCGACTGCACCCGGGCGCTCGACAAATGGAACAAGATTCTGGAGCAGGAAGGGGCCGAACAACGGCTCACGTTGCCATCCAAGCGCTTCAATCGCAATCTTGGGGTTTACGCCGGCCAATGCTACACACCAGATGGCACAAAGCGAATCACCGAGGACGAATTCAAACGCCGTAGTGAGCAAGAGTGGTTCCCGACCAAGGCCGACAAGAGTTATCTCGATAGCATCATGACACCGATTTCTGAACCGGGCAAGTTTGCGAACTGGATATCGCCGCCGGCCAGAGGCATCAATGGTCAGCCCGTTGAGTTCGAATACGTCAAAATACACTAACAGAGGCTGAAATGTCAAAGCTCCTTAAAAAACAGATGATCATCGACGGCAAGCCGGCTGACTCGCTCTCCGGAGAAACCTGCCGGTCCATAAATCCCGCCAATGAAGAGGCCTTTGCCGAATATCCACGCGCCGGCAAGGAAGATGCTGAGGCCGCCATTCTCTCGTCGCGCAAAGCCTTTGATGCCGGCAAGTGGGCCAGTGCTCCGGCCAGTCGGCGCGGCAAAGTCCTGTGGAAGCTGGCGGACCTAATCATGCAGAACCGGCAGGAGCTGGCAGAGCTGGAGACCCGCGACACCGGCAAGCCGATCCGGGAAACCATGTCGATCGACATCCCCATGGCGGCGGACGTCTTTCGCTATTTTGCCGGCGCGGCAACCAAGATTCATGGCGAGACCATCCCGGTGAATGGCAATTTCTTTCACTACACAGTGCGTGAACCGGTTGGCGTGTTGGGTCTCATCGTCCCCTGGAATTTTCCACTCCTGATCGCGTCGCGCAAAGTGGCGCCGGCGCTTGCCAGCGGCAACAGCGTCGTGCTCAAACCCGCTGAGATTTCTTCGCTCACCGCGCTCAGGCTCGGCGAGCTTGGCATGGAGGCCGGTTTGCCGGAGGGCGTTCTCAACGTGGTTTCCGGAGAAGGCCGAACCGCGGGCCAGGCGATTGTCGATTCGGAGCTGGTGGACGGCATTTCATTCACCGGCTCGACCGGCGTGGGCCAGGGCATCATGCGCGGCGGCGCGGTCAACGTCAAGAAGCTTTCGCTGGAGCTGGGCGGAAAGTCTCCGAACATCGTGTTTGCCGATGCCGACCTCGACTTATCCGTCAAGATGGCCGCGGCCGCGATTTTCTACAACAAGGGCGAAGTCTGTACAGCGGGCTCCAGGCTGTTTGTGGAGGAATCCGCGTACGATGAGTTTGCCGAGAAACTGAGCGCGCGCGCCAACAAAATGGTCCCCGGCGACCCGATGGACGAAAACACCCGGCTCGGGCCGCTGGTTTCGCAGGTGCAGCTCGAGAAAGTTTCAGAGTACGTCAGCGTCGGCAGAGAGGCCGGCGCCACCCTGAGTGCAGGTGGCGAGAAGCATGACATTGGCAATGGCGGCAAAGGCTTCTTCTTCAAACCAACCGTGTTTACCGAAGTCAAAAACAGCATGCGCATCGCCCAGGAGGAAATCTTCGGACCCGTGCTTTCCGTGATCAAATTCTCTGATGTCGCCGACGCTGTCGCGCAAGCCAACGATTCTCTCTACGGCCTGGCTGCCGGCATCTGGACGCGCGATGTCAAGAAGGCGCACCAAGTGGCGCAGAAAATCCAGGCCGGCACCGTCTGGATCAACACCTACAACATGTATGACGCGGCCTCGCCCTACGGCGGCAACAAGATGTCCGGTTTTGGCAAAGAGTCGGGGATGGAGTCGATTCAGGAGTTTTACACCAACAGCAAAACGGTTTGGGTTGATTTGAATTAGGACAGTTTCGCGCTTCTTCTTTCATTCCTGCTGGCCACGGATTGACACGGATGAAACATGGATTTCACCAACTTGGGGAAGAGGAATCCGTGCTTTCGCTGGCTGCAAGGCTTGAGTGACTTGGGTTTCTGAGATTCGGAGGTGGCGAATCAAACGCGAAGACAAAGACGCCCGACGCAAATAGCTGCAGCGGGCGTCTTTGTTTCTAGTCTGGATTCACGCCTTCGGCAAGGCGTTGAGCATGAATGTGGCTTACCGCAAAGCGGTACTACACCAAAGCCCAAGGTTAAGCGTAGCGTACCCGGGGTACGAATGAATCAGAATCCCCACACTCTGAAAGGGTGTCACAGATGAATCTCCGATTTCAGTGATTTGGGAGATAAGAATCCGTGAAAATCAGAATAAGTCCGTGGCGGAAAAAACAAAAGCCCAGCGCAAATAACTGCACCGGGCTTTCTTGTCGTTTGACGATTCTAGTATTCGTCCAACTTAATTATACGTCGGCAGAAAAGCGTAGTCTTTCGCGTATTCCATCATCTGCGCGACGAAATCATCCGGGTACTCAATCTTCACATCCACAATCGCCTCGCCTTCCATCACCGCCACCAGCTTCGGATTGATAAAGCCGGAGTAAGGCGCAATGTCGAGTTTTTCCGCACGCGCCAGAACCTCTTTGTGGATTTCAGCATCGACTTTGACACCGTAAGTCTCCACCAGCGCCTTGCCGGCTTCGAAATCGCCCTCGGACTTGATGCGCTGTACTTCGCGCAGTAACTCACCGAACAAAGTGCGCAGTTTCTGGTAGTCATTGATGACAAAATAAGTCTTGTCGTTCTCCACTTTCTTCTCGATAACGTTCTCTTCCTTGCCATGCTCGTAGACCCAGGAAGAAACCATCTGACGATTGCGCATGTGCGATTGCTCGATGTTATCACCGAGTTTCAGCCGGCGCAGCTGCCACATGAGACCGTTGCGGATGTAACCGTTATAAGCCGATTTGCCGACATCCTGCGACGGCATAACACCGATCTCCACGAGTTTCGGATCCATCATGTAGTACAGAGAGACCAGATCCGCACGACCCTCTTCGAGAGCAGATGAATAATTTTTCAAGGTCTCTTTGGGAGTACCGATGCCCTCATTGATTTGGCCGGAGGCGTGGCCAATCACTTCGTGCATGTCCGTGTGCAGATTGCCGGCAAGCGTGCCGTATTTCTTGCCGAGCGCAATCTCCTCGGGTGAATAGGCGAACTCTTCCAGATAGCCGCTCGACTTGGAGGCCTCACTGTAGGAGTTGCTGATGTTGCCGAGACTGACGGATTTCGAACCGTGCTCTGCCCGAATCCAGTTTGCGTTTGGCAAATTGATGCCCACCGGTGTTGAAGGCGATGAATCGCCGGACTCGACAACGACGGTAATGACTTTTGCCGAAATGCCTTTGACGTTGGCCTTTTTGTGTCCTTCCATCAGAGGCGAGTTGTCCTCAAACCACTGCGCTTCATTGCCGATGGCCGCAATGCGTTTGGTGGCCTCGACGTCCCGAATGGACACGACGGATTCAAATGCGCCACGATAGCCCATGGCGTCACCGTACACCTCGATAAAGCCGTTGACCACATCGATGGGAGAATCCGTGTCATTTACCCAGGCGATGTTGTATTCGTCGAACTTCTCTAAATCGCCGGTCTTGTAGTATTCGATCAGTCTGTCGAGCGCAGCCTTTTGTTTGTCGTTCTCGGCAACCGTGCTCGCCTTTTCAAGCCAGTACACGATTTTCTCGATAGCGGCCGTGTACATGCCGCCGACTTTCCAGACTTTCTCCACGACTTTGCCGTTTTCCCGCACCATCTTGGAATTGAGACCATAAGAGATGGGCGTCTTGTCGCTCTTGTCGGCAACGCGTGCGTAGTAAGCCTCCACTTCCTTTTGCGTCACGCCTTCATAATAATTGTTAGCCGAGCGGGCAACCAGGTCCACCTCCGGATCCAGGTTGACACGTTTGCTGTCCACTTCCGGGTCAAACATGATTGGGGTCAGCTTCGCGATCAGCCCATCCGGGGAACCGCCGTTGGTGGAATACTTCAACGCGTCCGGGGAGTTGCGCACCAGCTCTTCAAAGTAGAGCTGCGAGAACTCCGGAACAAACTTGTCGCTGGAGTAGTGGTGGTGAATGCCGTTCGCGAACCAGACGCGCTTCGTGTAGACCATGAACTTGCCGAACTCCTCTGAAGTTCGGTCTCCCGTGTAGGAGCCGACAATGGCTTCCAGGGTGCGCTTGACCAGAAGATTGTGCTTGTAGTTCTGGTCGTAGATCATCTCCCGGCCCGAAAGCCCGGCCTGATACAGATAGTAAAGCAGCTCTTTTTGTTTGGGCTGCAACTCCTCAAAACCCGGCACCTGGTAGCGCAGGATTCTGAGATCGGCGAACTGGTCTGTCTGGTATTCGAAGTCAGAACCGGTGTCGCCAGTTTGTGTGCACGATGCCAAAACACCCGCCACAAACAGCATGATACAGAATATGACTGATTTCATGAATCACCTCGGTTTTTATAGTTCGGGAGAATATATGCTAAACAAAGGAATAGTGCAATAAAGAGAATGATTTGTCTTGCTTTTTCTTCCCGTCTTTGCTTTTTGTGGTGATTCCAGCCGCGGAGACTCAAGAAGGGGGAGGAAATGCTCCGCTTAACGAAATATCGTACTGCATAACGCTGTATAGTACTCGCGGATCGAGTTCACCGTTGATTTGTCGCCCACGGGCCGGCACCATCTCGAACTCCAACCGCGATGACTAAACACCAAAACCGCTATTCCCACAACGAAACATCGTTAGCAGCATATTCAACCTGGCAAAGGATAATGACATAGCCAAAGGCAGGTAAGATGAAAGACAACGCTACAGCAGAGTCACCTGAACTCGATTGCCAGATGTCTGATATAAGTCGTAGGCACTTTCTCCGCCAAGGCATAGTGCTTGTGGCTGGAATGGCATTTGTGTCATGCAATGATTCTCCCCTGCAACCCAGCAATGAATCACCAGGAAAGCTGCTCGGAAACCGGCCCGCAAAGCGCGTGGTGATTATTGGAGCGGGTCTGTCCGGTCTGGTGGCAGGGTACGAGCTTGCTCAAGCCGGCCATAGTGTGACGATTCTGGAAGCGAGAAATCGAATAGGCGGGCGGGTCTTGACCCTGCGAGCGCCCTTTTCCGATGGCCATTATGCGGAGGCCGGGGCGGCCCGAATTCCTCCAGACCACAATCTTACACTTGCGTATTCGGATTATTTCGGGCTAGCGCTTGTTCCCTTTTATCCAAGATCGGGCTCATATGTGGAGTTTTCAGATGGCAGCCGAACCGTGGTCTCCGCTAATGATTTTCTCGAGAATCGGCCCTGGCCAAGCGCGGCCAAGCATAAGGAGTTCGTGAAGATCCGGGGCGGTATGGAGAGACTGCCACGGGCCTTTGCCGACTCCCTTGCCGGGCAAATCCATCTCGCCACACCCGTTGTAGCCATTGAGCAAAAGGCCGGCGGCGTTGTAGTCGTGCGCGCCGCCAACGGAGCCGAATTTAGCGCAGACCGCGTCCTCTGCACTGCACCCTTGCCGGTATTGAACCTGATTCACTTCACACCTGCGCTTTCTTCTGAAAAAATAGCGGCGAGTAATGGCGGCTTCAATTACAGGGCCTCCACCCGGGTGTTCGCGCAATTTGCACTGCGATTTTGGGAGGGCGAACAACTGAACGGTTGGGCCAACACGGACTGGCCAGAGGAAATGTGGCACCCGAGTTGGGATCGGGAAGGACCCAGGGGCGTGCTCCTGTCCTATTTACGTGGCAGTCGGGCAGTCGAGTTGGACCAACTCAGCGACGACAGCCGGGTTGAACATGTGCTCAGTCGGTGGAACAGTGTTTTCCCGGGTGCTTCAGGTCACTTGCAGCACGGCGCCTCCCATTCGTGGGCTCTCCAGAAGTGGTCGGGCGGCGCGTACGCAGCGCCAACGGCTGCTCAGGATGCTGCTCTAAGCTCACACATTGGAACTGCTGAAGGCCGGATCCATTTCGCCGGCGACCACGCCTCGGAGAATCGTGGCTGGATACAGGGAGCACTCGTTTCGGGACTTCGGGCAGCAACGGAAATACATGAAGCAGATGACTCTTCACAATTCAGTGTCTAGCCACGCGACAATCCTAGAGGCCCGATAGGGATACGTTCATAGAATTTCCAAAATATCCAATTCAGTTCTGAAGAGGACTCAACTCATGAATAGCAAATCTATAGCAGCCCTGGTGATTAGTCTATCCGTAGCAATTTTAGCCTGTGATAAAACAAAAGAGTCATCACCGATAGGCCCATCAACGCCGGAGTCACAATTAGATGACCTAATTTATCCAATTAGTGGTGCCTCACCTGAACTAAATAATGATGATTTGCTGCCTTTGTCATATTTAGGTAACAGTCGAATTGTTGGCCTAGGGGAGGCCACTCATGGCACCAAGGAGTTCTTTCAACTGAAGCACAGAATCTTCAAGTACTTAGTGCAAAATCACAATTTCAAAGTTTTTGGGTTCGAAAGCGATTTTGGCGAGTCAATCTATTTTGATAGATATGTGACCAAAGGTGAAGGCAATCTCACTGACTTAATGAAGACTAAGATGCACTTTTGGACCTGGCGTACCTACGAAGTTATGGAGTTATTATATTGGATGAAAACATATAATGATGGCAAATCCGAGGAAGATAAGATTCATTACATCGGTTTTGATTGCCAATTTATGACATATCAACCAGATTTGCTGCTGGACTATTTTAGCAAAGTAAAACCAGAATTCATCGATGAAATAGATCCGACACTTAATATGATTAAAGCCATGAACAACACTTCATTTCCAGCTCTTTATGCATACTATAGGAACATAGATAGAATCAGAAAACGCGAAATATCTGATAGTCTTACGAGTGTCCTGACAAGACTAACTGATATTGAAAGTGAATTAATTTCCAAATCATCAGATTGGGAATACCAGTATATTAGACAGCTTGTAAGAAATATGCAGCAAACAAATGACGTAATATTTGCATCTACACATAATGATTACCGTGTAAATTACCGGGACAAATATATGGCTGAGAATTCAATCTGGCTTTCTAACTTGTTCGGAGGAAATACAAAAATAGCAATCTGGGCACATAACGGCCATGTGTCAAATGATGCAAATTACATGCGCGGTGGAGGCTCAATGGGGTCCTTCCTAAAAGGTGAAATTGACGACCAATATCAAATTGTAGGATTCAGTTTTTCGAAGGGTTCTTTCTATTCTTTTACTCATCTTGCGCCAGGTGAATTTGGCGGTTTAGACGTGCAAACAATCAATACCGACCCACTGGAGGACTCTTTGAATGATATCTTTTTCAATGCAAAACTCGATAATTTCATTCTTAGGTTAGCTGATATTCCAACTGAGTCAGAGTTGGGAAGCTGGTTTTCGACACCCAGGCTATTTATGTTGATAGGATCAGCATTCGATGGCAATCCAGTCCACTACTATAGAAATGTTTCAAGAGATTACTATGATGTTATTATTAATTATGATATGACGTCAGCGGCAGCTCCACTAAATGCTGGCTTTTCGAGAATGATGCCCTATAGCCCGAGTAAATGATCAATAACGATATTGTCCACAATTTTGTGTACAATGATCGTATTGACCTGACAGTTGGTTCCTCTGGGCGTTGATAAATTATTGGGCTTTTGTTTTAGCTTTTTCCTGCCATTTGAAGTTCTTTGACAAGCCGGTTTTGAAGACTTCCATCGGTGTTTTTCCGTT
>JAJDAF010000071.1 GCA_029261995.1 Candidatus Zhuqueibacterota bacterium | reverse complement strand
TGAACGGAAAAACACCGATGGAAGTCTTCAAAACCGGCTTGTCAAAGAACTTCAAATGGCAGGAAAAAGCTAAAACAAAAGCCCAATAATTTATCAACGCCCAGAGGAACCAACTGTCAGGTCAATACGATCATTGTACATTCATTGTTCTGATTCTTCGCCACCAACAAATGCTAACATACGTTTCAACACCGACAAAACCGCAGTGGCTCCTTATTAAAGCTAAAATTTGGAGTGCTCGGTTTTGCCGGTTGAACGACTGTAGGTATCTTGCAGCAGAAATTGAGAAATACATATGAAATCGAAACGAGAAAAATACGGATTTATTCTTATAGTTTTGGCGGGTGTTTTTACTTTGTTGGCATTCCTGTTCTCTGAGAGAGTTCCGCAAGATATTCGATACCATGGCTTTTCTGATACCGAAACATATATTTGTATTCCAAATGCACTAAATGTTTTGTCAAACATTCCGTTTCTAGCCGTTGGCATTTTGGGCTTACTATCCTTTTTCAGGAATAGATCACACTCACCAAACATAGTTGAGTCAAATATATTAGCTTATTTTGTGCTTTTTTTGGGTACAGCTTTAGTTGGCGTTGGTTCTAGTTATTATCATTTATGGCCCAGTAATGAGACTCTCGTGTGGGATCGCCTTCCAATGACATTTGCGTTTATGGGCTTGTATTCAATTATTGTGAGTGAGTTTATTTCTGAAACTAAGGGAAAACTATTGCTCCTTCCTTTGTTATGCGCAGGCGTTTTCTCTGTTTTGTATTGGTGGTACACAGAGTCTCGTGGGGTCGGAGATCTTCGGTACTATGCGGTCGTCCAATTTTTCCCAATTCTAACTATTCCAGTAATACTTCTGTTTTTTAAGTCTAAATATTGCTCAGTGTCTGGCTATTGGGTGTTGCTGGGCACGTATGTCGCGGCAAAGCTTTTCGAGCATTTCGACGCTCAAATACACGAGGTTTTGTTGGTTGTAAGCGGGCATAGCATTAAACATATATTACCAGCACTTGGACTTTTTATTTTGCTTAACAAATATAAAGCCAAAGAAAACACCTGACAGAGCATTTAATGTAACATTTGTTTCAACTCGGATAAAACCGCCATACCTTTTGGAAATTTCAAGCTTATTGCACCGGTTTCGACGGTTAAACGTATGTCAGACAAATCTGCGATATTTCCACATGCCAACCGCCAGGACCAGTAGAAATCCCGCGCCGAGATACAGCGCGCCAGTTGCAAAGGCCATCCCGAAAATCGTCATAGCGCCTGCTCCGAAGCCGGCGATGCCCTCGCCGCCCATCAGGCCGGCAGCGATAACGACACCGGCCTGGTATTTGGCGCTGTGCTTCTTGTCCACATAAGAACGAATCAGCGCCCCGAGGGCGAGTGGGATGGCGAGACCCAGCCCGAGAAACAGACCGATGCCGAGCGGCATGAGCAGCAGCTTGCCCTGTGCCTTTTTCGGCAGGAAATGGCTGAGGACTTCGAGCAGAAAAGCGCCACCGAAGCCTGCCAGGAAAACCTTCGGATATGCGAATCCTGAAATGCTGCTCGCCACCATTTGAGCTTGCGGCGCCGGCATGGCCGGAGTAAAAAGTTGCTCCGCAAAGCCGGTGCGAATGATTTGCAGCACAAAAGGCGCGGCCAGGCCCGCAACCAGCACCGCCACAATATCGGCCTTGACGACATCGAAGAATCGCGTTCCGAGCAGGTGCGCGGATTTGAAGTCGTGGCCGGCATCGCCTGCAATGGCGCAGGTAACGCTGACAAAGGTCACGATAATGAAGGAGGCCTGCAGGCTCAGCTCCAGATTCAGCAGCCCGTAGCACAGCGCCACCACCAGGCCCACGAAAATTCCGAATTGTTCCAGGGGGTCGATGTTGGTTTCCCCGGTCATCCTTGCTGCGATGGCAACCGTAATCCATGCGCCGACCACGGTCAGAATGGCGGCAAGCCAGGGCACACCCATCAGGCTCAGGGCCAGGAAGCTGGCGACCGCCAGCAGCGCCGAAGCCAGCCCAAAGCTACGCTGCGACTGGAATACGGGCAGGAAGATCGCTTTCAATCTTGGAATAACGTAGACTGCAAAAAATCCGACGCCTGATCCGAGCACGATGCCCATGCCGAGGTTTTGGGTCAGGGTGCGTGCAGCGGTTTCATCAGAGCCATTCAAGAAAAGCAGGGGGACCAGGGCCAGCCAGCCAATCAGCGCACCGGCCAGCCAGGAGAATCCGGCCCGTGGCCCGAGAATAAATCCGCCTCCGACCGCCAGCGGCATGGGCAAGAGCGTGACAAAAATGCCGTACCCGGCCAGCCAGGAAAATGCAAATCCGGCTGGGAAAGAGACATCCCGCACCAGCGCGAACAGGGCTGCCCCGGCTCCGACGCAGATGACCAGGAACAATTGCTTGCCACCGGTCTTGCCAACTTTGAGCAACTCCGCGCCGGCCGTGCCGGCTGGATAGGGCAGTTCTTCGATATCGATAAACGTTCTCTTGAGCGGGACGGACAGGAGAATGCCCAGAAGGCCGGCAACGACGGTCAGCACGGCAAGCAGCCACGGGTCCGGCCAGGGGATGTCAAGTCCCTGTTCACGCTGCAAAAAAAGGATGCCCGGTACGGTGAAAGCGATGCCTGCGGAAATCAAACCGCCGATGCTGGCGCCTGCCTGGGCGACATTGATTTCGTGAATGTTTGTCGGTTTGCGGTGGGCAAGCACCTTGAGCAGACCGCCGGAGGCAACGACGGAAAAAATGATCGGCCACGGCAAAGCGCCCAGTTTGAGCGCAATGTAGGTAGAACTCATCAACAGAAAAAGCGATAGTGAGGCAGCCACGGCAGCTGCCCGGAAGGTGAAGCCGCGGTGTTCGGAACGGGGGTCGGGCATACGGAAGGTTCCTTGTCTGTTATTTGCGATCAGGCTCAATGCCACGAATTTAGTTTTCCTGTTGCAGAATAGAAAGCGAATTCATAATGTAATTGTTCCAGCTGACCCGAATAGACGGAGCGCCCAGGAAGAACGAGCGACGGATTGCACAGCTTCTTGGGTCGCCAGTAGTCGCTGCAATTTCAAATGTCCAGCAAAGGTATCAAGATGATTTCCAAGAATCTGCATTTCGCCGCCGCATTTGCCATGCTTCTGATTGGCGTGCTCGGCTATTTTGCCTTTCGGCCTGTGAGTTTTGATCGCGCCATTCCGGATGGGCTTTCGAAAGTTGAACGGCCGAGCGATTGGTTTCATAAGCAGCGCGCGTTTCCCTACTCCGCCATTCCACATGAAAAGCTCTATCGGGCCGTCGCGCAGACCCAATCCATGAAGCAGAAGGTGTCTCTCTCCGGTGGTTCGCCGAGTTGGCAGTTTGCCGGGCCCACCAACGTTGGAGGCCGAATCACGGATGTCGAAATGTCGCCTGGAAGCCACGACACACTCTATGCCGGCGCTGCCAGCGGTGGAGTATTTAAATCCATTGACCGGGGGCAAACCTGGCAGCCGGTTTTCGATGATGCGCCCAGCCTGTCGATTGGAGATATCGCGCTTGACCCGCAGCACCCCAACACGGTTTATGTTGGCACCGGCGAAGTCAACGGTGGCGGTGGCTCCGTGACTTATGGTGGATTTGGCGTCTTCAAGTCAGTGGATGCGGGCGAGAGCTGGGCGCACCTGGGGTTGCAGGACACCCGATTTGTGGCGCGGATTGCCGTGGACCCGAGAGATTCGCAGCGTGTTTTCGCAGCTACCATGGGCACGCTGTTTTCGCGCAATCCGGACCGCGGCCTGTATCGTTCCGCGGATGGTGGCGGGACCTGGGAGAATGTGTTATTTTTGTCTGACTCCACCGGCTGCATCGATGTCGTCGTTCATCCCACGTCGCCGGACACGGTTTATGCGGCGATGTGGGAACGCATCCGGGAGCCGCATCGGCGGTCCTACGGTGGTGTCACCAGTGGGCTCTACCGCTCCACGGATGGTGGGGATTCGTGGAGTGAGTTAAGCTCCGGCCTGCCCAATAACTCGCGGCTGGTGGGCCGGATTGGCCTTGCCATCTCGCCGTCTCATCCCAATGTGCTCTATGCGATTTATGCGGATAATGTCGGACCCCTGCTGGGCGTCTACAAAACAGTCGATGGCGGTGATTCCTGGCAGCGCATCGATAAACCAAGCATGGCAGGCGTGTTTGCGAGTTTTGGCTGGTGGTTTGGAAATATCCGCGTGTCGCCGGTAGATCCGGAGGTCGTCTACGCAGTGGGATTTGATGTTTACAAGACCTCGAATGGCGGTCAGACTTGGTCAAATACCTCGCTCGGGGTGCACGTCGACCACCACGGCCTGGCCATTTCCGTCAGCGATCCTGATTTTGTGGTTGACGGCAATGACGGCGGCATCTATCTGTCAAACAACGCCGGCGACAATTGGAGCAAAGTCCGGAACTTGCCTATCACCCAATTCTACACCTGCGAAATCGATGAGCAGTTGCCGCAGCGGCTCTATGGCGGCACTCAGGACAACGGCACCAACCGAACCCAAACCGGACGGCTCGACGATTGGCAGCATATCTTCGGCGGCGACGGTTTTTATGTTCTGGTAGATCCCACGGACAATCGGTTCGTTTATGCCGAATTCCAGTTCGGCAACCTGGCCCGCTCCACCAACGGCGGCGCCAGTTTTCAGCGGGCGCGCAACGGCATTTCGTCCGGAGAGCGTAGCAACTGGAATGCGCCCGTGGTTTTCAACCCGCAAAATCCGAAATCGCTTTACTTCGGCACGGAGCGGATTTACAAAAGCAGCAACCGTGCGCAAAGCTGGCAGCCGATCAGTCCGGGGTTGTCGAATGGCCCCGGAGAAAACCAGGTGTTCGGGACGGTTTCGACCATTGCGGTGGCGGCCAGCGATACGTTTTTTGTTTACGCCGGCACCGATGATGGCAACGTCTGGGCGACGCAGAATGGCGGACAGAGTTGGCGGAAGCTCTCCGGTGATTTGCCGACGCGCTGGGTTACGCGGCTGGCCGTCGACCCGGCAGACGAGCGTACGGTTTTCGTCACGCTTTCGGGCTTTCGGCTGGATTCCTACATGCCACACATTTTCATGAGCGAAGATGCGGGGGAAGCCTGGCTGGACATTTCCGGCAATCTGCCGGACGCGCCGATCAATGATGTCATTGTTGACGAACAGATGCCGGGAACCCTGTACATAGCCAGTGATGTTGGCGTCTTTGTGACGCACGATTTGGGCCAGGATTGGCAGCCTGTCATCGACGGTCTGCCAAACGTTCCTGTGAACGACATCGATTTCCACGCATCGACACGCACTTTGGTGGCGGCGACTTATGGCCGTTCGATGTACCGCCTCGATGTTGGCAGCGCTACTGACGTAAGATCGAGGCCTTCCGGGGCTCAGCCTGCGGATTTTGTTCTGTCTCAGAACTATCCGAACCCGTTCAACGCGGGGACGACGATTCGGTACGAACTCTCCCGGCCATCAGAGGTGCAGCTCGAAGTCTTTGATATTCGCGGCCGGCTGGTGCAAACGCTGGCAAGAGGCAGGCGGGACGCCGGCGTGCATAACCTGCAGTGGTCAGGCGTCGATGCACTGGGACGCCCAGTCGCTTCCGGCACCTACATTTACCGTCTTTCCACAGATGAACAAATTCTTGTGCATCGCATGACTCTCGTGAAATAGGTGGCTCACTTTGTCCCCGCTTCTGCCGGTTTCAACAGGACCAGCGTCCGGCCCCAGCCTCCCAACTCTGGCGGCGCATCCCGAAACGCCTGCACGCTGTCATTCTCAGACAATGCCTTGCGCACCAGATATTTTAGCTTGCTCCTGCCCTTGCCGTGGATGATGGTAAGATCCCGCAGTTGCAGCGAAATCGCGTTGCGCACAAACTCCTCTACCACTTCCGGGATTTGCTCTGGAAAGAACCCGTGCAGATCGAGCACGTCCGTTACGTGGAAGTAATCCTGGAAATCGTCGTCCGGTGTATCGTTGCCTGTCATTTCCCGGGCCAGAAGCTAGAGCAAGGAGTAGCTGAGACCAACCCCGAGAATTTCCTTGACCTGCGCCTTGCTGGTGACATCCCGGTCATAGAGCACATCGACTGACACGTTGACGTTGATGTATTTGGAGACCTTGAGCGTTAGCCGGTTTTCCCACAGCAGGTCGATACGATTGAAGCCTTCGAAATCTGAAAAGATATCCAGCTTCGAGACGTACAGCACGTTTTCATCGAACTGTTTCTTGAAATCCGTAACTGATGAGATGCCAGGCTCGACTTTGGTTTTCTCAAGTTTGTCCAATGTCGCGGGATCGTCGGCGTAGGGCGATGGAAACTCACTCGTGACCGTTTCCTTGATTGTAAAACCGACCCGGGATTGCAGCATGTCGTTCGGTTTGTAGCCCACGCCGGCGCTCTGCGTGAAATAGCCCGGGTCCAGGAATTTCGACACTTTAGTTTTTGTGTCTTCTCCATACTGGAAACCGGAAACGAATTGCGTTTTGGCAGTCGCAGACACAAACGGGTTGAGCAGTTTATTCATTTTGCGTGTCAGCACAGTTTCGATGTCGAGCAAGTCGGATGACTTCCGCGCTTCAACATCGGCCACTTTAGCGAAGCCAAGCTCAAATTTCGTCGTTGATGACCAGTTCCATCGTTCCGCGTCCCGTTCAAATTTTGAGTCCAGTTTGACCTGCCAGGCCAGCGAGTTTTCGCCGCCCTGCTCCCAATTGCTGAAACTTGCCTGCGTCAGGTTCAGGCTGCCAACCATCTGGTTTTTCCATATCGAAGTCGAGTCGGCTTCTTGTCCGTAGGACAAGCTGGCCAGACAAAGGGTGGCGATAGTCAGTGTCAAGATTCTCATGGATTCTCCTTTCCGTAGATTTGTTCACTTGAATGACGTTTCATGTCTAAGGGAGACAAGAAAGGAAATTTAGGCATGGAATGCAAGTAAGAACGGGGCCATCGCATCAGTTTTGCAAGTGACTAATCAACGCCTCCAGATAGCGAGACTTCACCTGTTTGCTGGCCAGCACCTGTTTTAAAGGTGGCAGCTTCACAATGACCCCCAGCACCGCTGCGAGGGCGCGGTGACTGAACAGAACACGGTTGTCAAAAATCAGGTGCTGCAGGTTGCCACGCTCGATTGCCATGACCACAGCGCGGTGCGTGCCATCCAGTGGTGTCAGAACTCGTTCGGGCCGGGACTCCAGGCGGATGCTGTCCTGCTGGCACGAGCGCAGGCACAGGCCGCAGCCGAGGCAGAGGTCGTCGTCGAGCCGCGCGGTTTTCTTTTTCGGTTTGTGCGGCTCGTTTGCCGAAACCAGCGACATGGCTTCAACCGGACAAACATTGACACACCGCCCGCATCCGTTACAGGTCGTATTGTCGACGGCTGGAATAAAGTTGGTGGTGTGCACCGGCTGCATGATGGCAAACCGTCTTGCAGCGAGCATTGCCTCGCAGCAGCAGCCACAACAGTTGCAAATGAAACTCACCTGCTCCCTGACGTTCTCGCCGAACTGAACCAGGTGGTTGTCATAGGCTTGGTGCAGGAGTTCCATCCCTTCTGCCTCATCAACTGGCCTGGCGTGCCCGTGTTTGATGAGCGAGGCGGCCGAGTTGTTGAAGGTCATGCAGATTTCCATCGGCGCAGCGCAGGCGCGGTGCATGTGGTGCATCTTGTGGCGGCAATAGCAGGTGCCAATCGCCCTGTGCGACGCCGTCTTGATAATTTCTGATGCTCTCTCGAAATCCAGCACGTGCAATGCGTTTTCGCTGGAGAGCACAGGTTCATGCACAAACACTCGGCCGAGCTGGGTTTCCCCGCGGGTAAACAGCTCGCGGATGAAATCTTCTTCGACGTTAAGGTACTGATAGAAAAGTTCACTGAGCACTTTCTGGTCAATATCATCGCGCACACGCATCAGCGAAAACTCGAAGAAACCGGCCATGGGCGGCGGCAGCGCGTAGACTGATTCGCCGTTGTGATCGATATCCACCAGAATAGCGCGGCCGGCCAACTCGTCCAGGATCTTTTGCGTTGTCGTTAAATCCGTTTTCCAGATGCGGCTGGCCTTTTTCGCATTGAACGGTTTGATCGGCAGAAGCGAAACCAGGTTGGCTTCTTTCTCGCTGAACAACATCTTCAAAATCGAGTTCAATAATTTCGACGGCGGGGCGCCCTGTGGATATCGATTCAGCCGGTCGACCAGCGCGGAGTAGTTTGATTTGATGGTATGATGTGCCATGGTTTTGACTCCCCAAACGAACGACGAAATTCCGTGAGTGCCTGTCAATCTTGTGGCAAGGTTGGGCCGGCTCGCATCTGTTGGCAGCGACAGCGCGCGCGATCGGGTTGTGAAGCTTGTGTTTGCCCGCCCACTCCGATTGCAAAATTTATCTGATTTCATCTACATAGTCAACCGTTATTCTAGCCTTGTTTTTATATTTGAACTTTCGGAAATCGCAGAGCAGTATCCTAATCCGGCGGTGCAAGGCCAATTCTGCCAGCAACACGCTCCCTGTCTCCCCACAGCGGTACGCGGGTTGGTCATTCGGGGGCAGCGTTAAACTTTTGCCTGTTCTTGACTTTGAAGGGTGAGATGCCGTTGTTGGGGTTTGCTGGAGTATTGGATTTTTCGCGCGAGACTATCTTGAGCGACTGATTTGCGCGAATTGAGCACGAAAGGGATACAAAAACAACCGCAGGATGGTCCGTTGTCAATCGAGACCATACCGCGTTGCCTCCGTCGCAAAACAACATTTAAGGATTGGGAAGATGAACTCCGTACCGTTTGCTTTGGAAGCCTACTTCAACAAAGTCAACCTGTCAGTTGCACCGGACAGAACTGTTGACGGATTGTACGCCCTGCACCGGGCACAGTTTTTCACCATCCCGTTTGAGAATCTCGACATCCAGTTGGGCCGTGCTATCGACTTGGCGCCGGCCGCGTTATTTGAGAAACTGGTGCGAAACAAGCGAGGTGGCTATTGCTTTGAGCTAAACGGCTTGATGTTGTTGGCACTGCAGGCCCTTGGATTCTCCGTCCGCCTGTTGTTGGCGCGTGTTCATTTGCACGGGCCAACCGGCGCTCGACCCACCAAATCAGTTGTATCGAACTGGCGAATGAACGTTGGATTGTCGACGTTGGCTTTGGCGCCACTGGGCCGCGGGCGCCCATGCTGCTCGAGCAGAACCATGTCACCCAAAAAGATGGCTTTTCTCACCGCCTTGTCGAAGATTCGGTCTGGGGTTGGATGCTGCAAACCCTGGAAGATGCGACCTGGAAGGACAGCTACAGTTTCGATTTGGGCCTGGCGACACCACAGGATATTCAGCTCGGCAACTTCTACACATCTAACTCGCCGGACACTCTGTTCACGCAGATGCGGCTTGCCAGCAAACCCCTGCAGGATGGCCGCGTCAGCCTGAGTAATAACACGCTCACCACGCTCAAGGAAGGGCAGGAGACCGACACCGAACTGCCGTCCGGGCCGGGTTATCTGGCGGAGCTGGAACGGGTTTTTGATATCAGGCTGGATGCTTCCTTTTCTGAGTTCAGGCAGACGCAAGGCTAACGGGATTCCAGGTTTTGACTAGAAGAGCTTTAGCGCCTCATTGTGACCATTGTTTCCATATCAAGTTTATGGACCAGTCAAAACCGGTCACTTGGCTCAGAGTGCAGTGTAACAAAGCACGGCGCAGGCCCGTAAACGGCACGAGATCTAACGACCGCAATACCAAGTCCCAATAGATGCGCACCCGGGTGGGGTTTCCTGCAAAAAATTAAAAAAGCAACGAATGCCGTATTGCGGCTGACAAGAATGGTGTAAGTACGCGTGGCTAGGATAGCATGCTTTCATTCATTGACCAGAAAAATGGAGGGAATATGACCAGAATACCAAGAGGCATGCGGATGGCGGCGATTTTTCTTCTCGCCGGCGTAGGCTCAATCCGTGGCCAGGAGTCCGGTTTCGATAGGATGCAGGGGATGGGCGATACAAAATATCACCTTCTGGAATACGAGCCTCTTGAGCAAACTTACCATATTTTCGTTCGCCTGCCTGATGAGCATGAGAACGGGAAAAAATACCCTACAGTTTATCTGCTGGATGGAGGAGCGACATTTCCTATGCTCGGGGCTTATTACCACTATTTGCGGTTTGCGGAAGAGATTCCGCCGGCTATTATCGTGGGCATATCTTACGGAACAGACGATTGGCAGAAGGGCAACAACCGCAGCAGAGGTTTCACCGCTAAATCGGCGGAACGAGACTACTGGGGTGGTGCTCCTGATTTTGTGGAGTTTTTCAGGAAGGCACTTTGCCCATTGATCGAAAATAGCTACGCCGCCGACTCTGCTCGTCGAATTGTTTTCGGACAGTCTCTGGGCGGTCAGTTTGTCCTGTTCGCGGCACAGACAGCGCCAAATCTATTCTGGGGCCACATTGCCAGCAATCCAGCTTTGCACCGCAACCTGGACTTCTTCCTGAATACTAAGCTCGATCCGTCTGCAACAAAATCTCCAAGGCGGTTGTTCGTCAGCAGCGGCGCCGATGACGATGCTCGATTCCGCGGGCCCGCGCTCAAATGGATGCAGTTTTGGAATGAAGACGACAGCATCCCCTGGGCACTGAAGACGGTCACGCTGAAGGGGCAAAATCATTTTTCTGCCGCGCCCGAAGCATTCCGTCAGGGCCTTCGTTGGATATTCAACACACAAACATCAGAATAATCGCCCAGTCGCGTCGTTTATATTGCTGAATTCAGAGAAGCCAGCGGATTGGCGAGATGGCCGACTGGGGCATGCGCATTTTTAATCGGGCATGGGCGATAAGGGTTGGATTCCTGAAGATTCTTTGATATCTTGTCCCCTTCAGGATTTCCGGCTTCGGCGCCTACGCATGCCAGGACATGGGGTGAATACAAAGGGTCCGTCGGGAGTTACATCTTCTCCATGCATAGACCACTGAGAGTTGAGATAAAACCAAGTTCGCATTAACCGCGACTGAATCATTCAAACAATAACCACTATGGGAGAAACACATGGCCACACGTCAGGCAACAGCAAAATGGACCGGCACTCTGAAAGAGGGCAACGGTGTCATGAAATACGGGCAATTCGAGGGCCCCTTTACTTTTGTATCACGCTTCGAGGAAGGCAAAGGCACCAATCCTGAAGAACTGGTTGGCGCAGCACACGCGGGCTGCTACTCGATGTTCCTTGCGGCGTTGATGAGCGGCGACGGCTTGAAGCCCACAAGCGTGCAAACAACGGCGTCCGTGCACCTCGGTGACGATAATGGCCCCAAAATTACCAGCATCGATTTGGTCTGCGAAGCAGTTGTTTCCGGGGTGGATGCTGAGAAGTTCGCGGAGTATGCGCAAACGGCAAAGCAGAAATGCCCGATTTCAAGACTGTTTGCCGGCACGGAGATCAATCTTTCGGCCAAGCTTGTCGGCTGATCTCTCCTGGCAGATTTGTTGCCTGTTGAACGGGTATTGATGTTTTTCTGAGAGTTGAATGCGCTGCAACGGACGGCCCACGTCACGTTGCAGCGCATGTTTAACCCAGTTCTGTCACAACGGGGCGGCATGTGAGGTTTTCTCACGCAGTTGCCGCAAACAATGTGTAATCCTGGGTTTTTTCGGTGGCTGCTTTCGCGAAACGCGGTTGATGATGGCAAAAATGCGGTCACCGATTCGTGAACGGAGATGAAATTGAAAATTTTTCTGGTCATTTTGAGTTTCTTGATTCTCGGCGCGCATTTTCTGCGCGAGGGCAATTTGTTGCTCGCCATCTTGAGCGTGGCGGCTCCGTGTTTTCTTTTCATTCGGAAAAGATGGGCTCTGGTCGCAGTTCAAACCTTCCTGTCTTGTGGTGCGTTGCTCTGGATTTTCGCTACGATTGATTTGGTGCAGGCACGAATGTCGCAGGGCATGCCCTGGCTGCGCATGGCAGTGATCCTGGGTGCGGTTGCGGCGTTCACGGCCTACTCTGCCTGGGCCCTGAACGGTAGCAAGTTCAGGCAGAAGTATCCTGGTTAGGTGACACGGCTTGCGTCCTCTACCTTCACTCAATTAAGGTCGGCAATGAAGAAAGCCTTCGTAGTTTTGCTTGTTCTAGTTGCTGCAATTTCCGTCAGATTTGTTTTCCTGGCACGCAGTTCACGCGCTGGCTCGCCTCCGGGAGTAACTGGTGGAAGACTCGCGAAGTGCCCGGACAAGCCGAATTGTGTTTGCAGCGAGTATGTTGATGATACCGGGCATTACATTGAGCCTTTAGCTCATCCCCATGTCTCCACAACTCAAACGATGATTTTGCTCAAAACAGCTGTCCAGGAACTCGGGGGCACGGTGCAGGCGGAAGCGGAAGGCTACCTCGCAATCACGTTTGCGACGGCTGTCTTCGGGTTCGTCGATGACGTGGAGGTTCGTGTGGATTCGCTGCAGAATCTGGTGCACATCCGCTCGGCGTCAAGAACCGGATACAGCGACCTTGGCGTTAACCGCACGAGAGTGGAGGCGCTGAGAGCTGTGTTGACGCCAGGTGAGAGCTATCGGTCAGAGCAACGGTAAACTGCAAATGACCTTCCGAATCCCTTCTACGCTGAAACGACCATCCTGAAACCTTGCCGGCAGCCGTTCACAGCAAAGCGCATATGTCCAAACCAATTCCATGGACACCATGTTTATCCTGCTGCTCATGGTGAAGTATGCAGCGGGCAACGCTTGTCATCGCCACCACCGGCTCTCTGAAATTGAGGTAGCGACGCAATCAGTCCTGGCGCCGTAGAACTCACTTCCCACAAATTTCTCATGCCTGACTGGGCCTCCTTTCGGTCGCGAAATGGTTGCCCTTCTAGATGAAAAGTGCCCCTAAACCGGCTGCATCTTCTTGTTGCCGCACGGCATGTTTTTTCCTTCCTGATTCGAAATGTGTCTCCGTCTACGATGGAGAGGACGGTTACAAAATACCGATTCGGAACATAAGAACCATGGTTTGGAACATAACTGTTAAGGTTCATGAAATAGTTATGCAACCACAAAAAAAAACTCACGTCTTACGGAATGCGAAGCAAAGGTCTGTGGTATAGTCAGCACTGTACTGATATTGTCCCACGCGTTTTCGGTCCTACCGGAAGTCCTTGTTTCGACCTCTCTATTCCGGTCCGCAGGGTTGTTCGCGTCGCCGTTTAACCAGCTTTGGTGCCATGCCAATCTCCTGGGAAGGCAGCTGGTTTCTCGCGAAACGCCTCAACTCTTTTCTGGCCATGGCGGACCCAAAAAAACTCGGGAGTGATGTCCAACGTTGGGCTATCCGTTTGAAAGACGGGTAACCCGCTCATCTCATTTTTTGGGTATTCTACTTATGGTCGGATGCGTAACATCCGTATTGCTGCAGATGTTTCTGATAGGCGCCATTCTTGCCGGCCCGGGCAATTCTGATGCGGGGACGGCTATTCGGCCGGATCATGCTTCCGGCAGAATTCGGTTCACCAATATCTCGAGCCAGGATGGGCTTTCGGATAACCGTGTCACCTGCATTTTTCAAGATAGCAAGGGCTTTGTGTGGTTTGCGACGCGTGACGGTCTGAATAAGTACGACGGCCATACCCTGAGCGTCTACAAGTCACAGCCGGACAAGCCCTCGAGTCTGGGGGCAAACCGGGTTCATCAGATTATCGAAGACGCCTCCGGAACCTTGTGGGTCGTGACAAATGGCGGCGGACTGAACAGGTACGACCGTCGCAACGATGAGTTTACCCACTTCATGCATGTGCCAGGCGACTCATCGAGTCTACATGATGACTTTTTGGTTTCGGTCGCTCTCGGGGCCAATGACGATCTTTGGCTTGGCTCGAGTCGTGCGGGACTTGGCCATTTTTCTATACACGACAATCGATTCTCTTCGGTATCGCTTGCAGAAGACGGGACATCTGCCTCACATAACAAGGTGAACTCTCTTTTGCACGCCAGAAGTGGGGCCGTCTGGACAGGGACTGAAGGTGGTCTGCTTTCGTTCGACCCACTAACTTCTGAGATTAGCCGTTTTGATTTCGGCGCTAATGCAATCAGTGAAAGCAGCCGACGTGTTCTGGCCCTTGCTGAGGGCGATGGTGATGTCCTCTGGCTTGGCACTGGCGCTGGCCTCGGGAGGTTTGATCTTCGCAGCGCGTCATTTGAATTGCTTTCAGATTCAGATGCGGCAGTTCCCGTCCCGGCGGCAGGGGTGTTTCCTGTTCCAGGCAAGAGTCTGGCGGTCGCGGTCGCTAATCGCCTGCGCTTTTTTGATCAGAGCCTGGGCCGATTTTTACAAGATGAGCTTTCTCTGGCGCCGGGTGGTGCCGTCAGTGCGATAACAAGTGCTATGCGGGACAATACCGGCCGATGGTGGTTGGGAACAGATGGCAACGGCGTGTTCAAATCCAACGACTCACCGGCCCGGTTTAAGGTTCACGAAATAAGGCGCCCTGGACTCTCCAGCCGCGCTCTCAAGGTAAATGCATTCTGCGAGTCGCGCGAGGGCGTCATCTGGGTGGGGACAAACGATGGCCTTGGCCGCTTTGATGGCCGTGAGAACGAGTTCCGTTGGCAGATGTCATCAGGCCAGCGTGAACTTGCGGATAAGTCAGTGACCTCGGTAGTCGCTGACGATGCCGACTTCTTGTGGCTTGGCACTTCCGAGGACGGTCTGCTGGGTTACGACACCCGGACCGGAATCATCGATCGTCGTTTCGACCTGCCTCGGCGGGGAGAAACCGCCAGTCCAGCAAGTTCGTCGGTCACGGCCCTCGCTGCTGAACCAGATGGACCACTTTGGATAGGAACGACCGCCGGCCTCTTCCGCCTGGGATGTGACGGCCGCAAAGAGTGTGGCGTTGGCCAGAGTTCTGGGCCGCCGCGTGCCATAAACGACCATGGCCACAATCCAGAGGAACTCCGCGCTTCAACTCTGAGCGCCAAGATTCATGTCACAGCGCTGCTGCTCGAGCCCACGGGCATTCTGTGGGTAGGCACGGCCAACGATGGTCTGTGCAAACGAATGCCGGATGGCAGCTTTTTCACCTACCGCCAACGAGATGAGGATGTCGGCAGCTTGAGCAGTGATGAAATCCTCGCCATTTCACAGACCAATAGTGGCACAATCTACGTTGGGACTGAGCACGGGCTCAACATGCTAGATCCGACGACAGGGCAGGCGGTAGCCTTCACCACCTCGGATGGGCTGCCGGACAACACGGTTACTTCCGTGCTGCCCGATCATACGGGATTCTTGTGGTTGAGCACGAAGCGAGGCCTGTCTCGCTTTGACCCGGCGCGTGCCAGATTTTTGACTTTTGATCAGACGGACGGGCTCCGACAGTTGGAGTTTGCCCCAAATGCCGCTTTGACCAGCAGTACTGGCCGCTTGTTGTTTGGCAGCGGTAGCAGCTTTGTTTCATTTGAGCCGGAGAAGATCGTTTCCGGGTTGGTTGGTCCACAAGCACTGATAACAGCCGTCAGGGTTTTCGACGAAGTGCGGTTGCGCGACATTGCATCGTCTGATTCTCCTTCCTTGTCTCTTGATTGCGAGGAGAATTCACTTTCATTCGAGTTTACTTCACTCGATTTTGGCGGCAAGGGCAGCAAATTAGCCTACCGGCTCGAAGGCCTGGACGAAGACTGGGTGGATGCCAACAGCCGTAAGTATGCGACTTATGCGAACCTCGGGCCGGGCAATTATACCTTCCGGGTAGTAGCCGCCGACCGCCACGGCGTCCGGAACGAGCAAGGTACGGCCTTTCATTTCCAGATTGTTGCACCGTGGTGGCAACAAGTGTGGTTCCGGCTTCTTGTGCTGTGTTTGGGCATGACTTTGCTGGCCGTGGCCTACCGCGCCCGAACCAACGTTGTCCGCAGCCAGAGAATTCGCCTGGAGATGTTGGTACAAGAACGAACTGCCCAACTGCATCTGCAGAAGAATCTGGCAGAAACAGATAAGGAAACCATCGTCCGCCAGGCACACAAACTGCAGGAGATGGACAAGCATAAATCCCGTCTGTTTGCCAATATTTCACATGAGTTCCGGACGCCGCTGACACTCATTCTCAGTCCGCTCGAAAACATGATGGGCACTGCGCATGATGAGGAAACTCGGTCCAGCCTGAGCTTGATGCGGCGCAATACCGATCGACTTGTGCAGTTGATCGACCAGTTGCTCGAGCTTTCCAAGATTGAGACTGGCAACGTGGAAGTTCGGTCCGGACAGGTAGAGTTGGTGTCATTTCTGAACGAGCTTGTGCTTTCATTTGCCCCGCTGGCGGAGCGAAATCGTCAATCTCTGACGTGCCACTGCGATGCAAAAATCTTGAGTGCCATCACCGACCATGAGAAGCTGGAAACGATTGTCACGAATCTGCTTTCTAACGCGTGCAAGTTCACCCAGGCAAGGGGTGAGATCCACGTTTCCCTATCTCGGCAGAAGGGGCTTGTCCGGGATGGTTCGGCGGGCGAGATGGTTGTAATTGCCGTTAAAGACTCCGGACCAGGCATCGACCGCCACGAACTGTCGCGGGTGTTCGAACGGTTCTACCAGGCGGACACATCGACTACCCGCCAGCATTCTGGCAGTGGCATTGGGCTCGCGCTGGCGAAGGAATTGGTGGAACTGCTTGGCGGCGACATTTCCGTTCAGAGCCAATTGGGAGAGGGGAGCTGTTTCACCGTACGAATTCCGTTGGTGCAGGTGAAGAAATCAACCCGCAACGGCAGCCCCGTCGCAAGCCGATTAAACGGCGCTTTGGCAAGCAGACTGCGATGCGGTACGTTGCCTCCCATACCCGCCAGACGATTTGACCCGGGCGTTCGTGCGGAGGCCCCGGTCGTACTGATTGTAGAGGACAATGCAGACGTCAAGGAGTATTTGAGAACCGTCTTGTCCCGCCAGTTCCGGGTGCTATCCGCTTCAGATGGCAAGGCTGGCCTAGCACTGGCGCAGGAAAAAAGTCCGGATTTGATCATCAGCGACATCATGATGCCGGGCCTCGATGGTCACGAGCTTTGTAGCAGCTTGCGTGCAAGTGAACGAACCAGTCACATCCCGATCATTCTGCTTACCGCGCATGCTTCTGCCCGCAGCCGGGTGCAGGCCCTCGAGGGTGGCGCGGACGATTACCTCGTCAAGCCGTTCACCACCGATGATTTGGTTTTGCGCGCTCAGAATCTCATCGCACAGCGGCGGCATCTTAGGGAGAAGTTCGGTCGCCAGCTTGGGATTGAACCCAGACTGCCTAACGTAACTTCCGCCGACCAGACCCTTCTCGACCGGTTGTGCAAAACCGTCGAAGAAAAGATGGATGAGCCTGAATTTGGACCCGAAGCACTGCGCAGCCTGATTGGAATGAGCCGGACTCAGCTACATAGAAAAGTGCGTGGATTGACCGATCGCTCCCCAAGCCAGTTTATTCGTTCCATGCGATTAAAGCGTGCCCGCCAATTGATCGAAAAGAAGGCGGGCTCCATTTCAGAAATTGCATTTCAGGTGGGTTTCAACAATCTCTCATGGTTTTCGAAGTGCTTTCGTGAGGAATTTGGCTGTTTGCCATCGGAAGTAGAACCGGAGTGACTCGACCCGAAGCTCAAATGAGCTTCAAAGTGCTACCTAGTAGTATAAACTACTGTAAAAAAAGAACTTGAATCGTAGGCACATCGCTGTTAAAGTTCGGGACATAGCTGTTAGCCGTAGTCGTGACAGTTTTGTAAGTTTTGCCACATTCCGCCCCAATCCAAAGATTTCCTGTAAACACCAGGTACGTAGCATGACGACGAGAATATTGATTGTAGAAGACGATACACACGCCCTGTCCGGCTTGATTGAGATTCTGACCGACGAGGGCTATGAAGTAACCGGGGTCACCGGAGTTGATACCGCTCTAAGCGAACTGCAGCGTCAGCGCTTTAATATCCTCTTAACTGACGTCCGCCTGGCCGGTCAGGACGGTCTGGCATTGTGCAAACAAGTGGCCACGGTTTTCCCAGGTCTACCCACGATGGTTATGAGCGCCTACGATATGGCAAGCC
Organism: Candidatus Zhuqueibacterota bacterium; assembly: GCA_029261995.1. Classification (GTDB taxonomy): domain Bacteria; phylum Zhuqueibacterota; class Zhuqueibacteria; order Oceanimicrobiales; family Oceanimicrobiaceae; genus JAJDAF01. The sequence goes on along the minus strand of JAJDAF010000071.1, from coordinate 1,418 downwards.
ACAAAACCAATCCCGGCCTCGAACACATCAGGCACTGGTTTGTTAAGCCGCTGAATATCAACGCATTGTGCTGCTGTATCAAGAATCTCGTGCAACATGGCGGACGTCAGCGGCCGCTGGCAGCGTTTTGCCGCCAGGGCGACCAGGTTCATCATCCTATGGATTACAAGAAAGTGAAAATAGAGAAAACTGACACTTGGAAGGGGGTGATTGCCTGAGCGGTCGCCATCGATGGTGGCATTCTAAAAGGAGGGAGAAGTGCGAATGAACTGCCATTTCTCATAATTGAAGTATTAAGTCAAACCAAGCCAATGAAACTAACTAACAGGTGAGGCTCATCTATGCTATTTTTAGCATTCAAACAAGACCGGCAGAAACGACCATCCGCGCCATTTTTGAGCGCCGTGAAGTCTTTGCCGACGACAGTCATGCTGATGCTACTCCTATGCGTGGCATGGCTGGTGGGTTGTGTTGATGTATCCTCGACGGGACCCGATGCCCCCGTAATTAATTCAGAATTCCGTTTTCTGAATGCCGCGGGGGATCTCGGTGATGTTAACATCACGCTGGACCTAGGTAACGCCGTGAGTAGTCTTGCTGTTGGCGCTACCAACACGCATCAGACTTATCCGTCTGGCAACCGGCTTGCGGTTCTCAGCAATGGCGATTCACTGCGTATTGCAATGACTGCCGAGCAAAGAGCGACGGTCATGATTCTGCCTTTGTCAGCACCGGATGCGACGCGTGAGTTCATTAAGTTGGTCGAGCGTCGCATTTTTGACTCGGCTGATGTTCCCGCCGTGGATGTAACGATTCCAATTAACGACACGAGCGGTGTAAATCATGGGGACACGACGTTTTCTGCCGCGACAGTTGGCAAGCTGCGCTTCGTAAATGGTGTATTAGGTGCAACCTATGATATCAGCATTCAGGGTCAGAACACCGACCTGGGTGGTGGTAACCTGATCGAAGCGCTCTGGGCCGAGGCGGCTCAAGAGTTTCGCGATGTGAGCGGCTACCTGAATCTCCCCGTTGGTGACTACACGGTGACCGTGACGTCATCTGCTGACGGCTCGGCTGTTGCCAGCGAGGCGGTGAGTGTGAATAGTATTCGCAGGACGATGGTTCTGATGCCGTCTGGTGGTGGTGTTTCCGTCGTTAGTTTGGAAGACAATTAATCATCATTTAAGGAGGTAATAATGGTTCGTAAAGTATTTATGATCCTTTTCGCCGTGCTCCTTTTTTCATCTCTTGCGTTCGGCCAGACTGGAAAGATTTCCGGTCAGGTGCTTGACCGCGAGACCGGTGATGCCTTGCCTGGCGCCAACGTTGTTCTTGTTGGTACGACTCTGGGTGCAGCAACGGATGTCAGCGGAAAGTTTGTTATCCTGTCGGTTCCGACGGGTGTTTATTCGATC
>JAJDAF010000008.1 GCA_029261995.1 Candidatus Zhuqueibacterota bacterium | reverse complement strand
CGCCCACGCCCACGGCATCGGGTGTTTCGTTGCCATCGATGTCCTCAGGAGGTGCACCGGTCTGGCTATCAACACCGCCATGACAAACAACACAGCCCTCAGGAGTTTGCGGGTGGCAACTCAGACAGGTCACGCCGACGTCGCCTCCGTCATAATCAGCGCCATGACATTGCTGGCATTGTTCAAGATCCCAGCTGCTGTTTCGAATGAATAACCCGTGAAAATTCGGCGAACCCGGATCGAGCCAGCCAGCGGGGTGGCTGGCGGCCGCATCGACATCTGTCACACCATTAATGTGCAACGTTTTGTCGATGATCTGGAAATTCGCGTCGATGACTGCGCTGTGGCAAGTGCTGCACTGCGTCTGCGCCGGATGATTACCGCCAGGAGGTATCCCGTGGCAGGTACCGCACGCAGCCTGGCTGCCGTCTAGTTGTGTCCACATCGGAGCATTTGAGGCGGTACCATCCTCAAAACTTCCGTGGCAGTAGGTATTCTGACAAGTCTGGCCATCCCACTGCGGGGAGGCGCCGTCCGCAAGGGCTAAGCCGCCGAAAGTGACTTCAGCATATTCGCTCGAGTCAATGTGGCCGGGTGCACCAAAGTCCGCTGGAACCCGATGACAGGTTTCACAAGCGACACCGAGTGTGAAAATATTTCCCTCCATATGCACAGTATGCGCACCGACACCACGTTCCTGTCTGTCGGTCAACCCCTGCAAATCCTCTGGTGGAGCCCCTGTCGAATTGTCTGTACCGCCGTGACAGACGACACAGGCCTCCGGAGTTCCGGGGTGGCAAGTGAGGCACGATTTGTCTGCGATGCCGCCTTTGTAGTCGATGCCATGGCACTCTTGGCAGGCCGCAAGATTCCAGCCGGAATCCTTGATGTGCTTGCCATGAAAGGTGGCCGAGTCCGGAACCACCCAGCCTGCGGGGTGCACACCCAGCCCGGGTGGATCAACTGGGTTCAGGTCTTTGAATTTACTGCATGCCCCGAGTACCAACAAAGTTGCCAGGGTTGCCCCGGTCAAAGCAGTGGATGAGATTCTGAACAGGTTCTGCATGAGAATATCCGGAAGTTTGTTGAGAAATTTTGCGCGCCAGCAAACGGCATGTCTATATAGTGTTGCGCGGCGTGCCCGAGATTGGAGTTTAACGAGCGAGGTTCCACTCGCATCCGTGATGCGAGTGCAATCTTGGTGCCATTTTTATCTGTTCCAATACCAGTTACAAGTAGACCAACTATTCTGTAACTTTAATTGCGCGGCTGAGATTTTCTTGTAGCCCGTTCAGACCCATAAACGTGATGGCCAGTTCCTCCAAACTTGGCACGACAAAAAACTTCCAGGAGTTCTCTGGATACTGACGCGATTAACGAATTTTAATCTACATGGGATACAATTAATCCTGCAGCTATCCAGTTAGCTTTTATGTTCTTGTATGGTTTTCACGCAGAGACTTGCAGACAGTAATTTGCGTTGCCACAACCTCGATCACAAGCTCTTTCTTGTGCTCTCGAGAAATCAACAAAGGATAGGAGTAAAGTGGAAGTGCTGGTCAACCACAACAAGGCCGGACGCACAAAAAGAGAAAGGGAGGTCACATCATCTGAACCAAATGCGGGTAAAAAGCACCCTCAGGAACTGCAACAAAAAGTGGTGCACCCTGCTGAATTAGTCAATTTGCCAAACCTGCTCGCAACAGCAGATATCCGAGCACTGGGCAAACTCATCCCACCCACAATTGCGTGTCGCTACAAGATTGTCCCGCTTGGACAGGCTCAGGGTAAACTTCAAATTGCCATCGCCGACCCGGGCAACGTCGGACTACTTGACGAAATTCAGTGGGCGACATCCGCCACGCTGGTAGCTCGCAAGGCTGATCCCGGGCAGATAGATGATGCTCTGCGGGCGATCTACGGGGTTGGCGCCGAAACCGTAGGCCGTATGGTCACCAGCGGTGATCAGGACAACTTCGTGGACCTGACATCGGGCTCGACCTCTGACCTCGACGCACCAGGTGAAGAAGCGAGCATCGTCAGGTTTGTCAACGAATTGCTCATTGAATCTTTCCAGGAGCGTGCAACTGACATTCACATTGAGCCGTCGGAATCGAGTCTGCGAATCAGGTATCGCATTGACGGCATCCTCTACGAAGTGCCCGTGCCACCAGAACTGCAGCATTTGCACGCGGCCATTGTCTCGCGCATCAAGATCATGGCGAACCTCAATATCGCGGAACAGCGCCTGCCGCAGGACGGCCGAATCAAGGTCAGAACAGGCGCCAGCGAGCTTGACCTGCGCATTTCAATCCTGCCGACACCTTTCGGTGAGTCGGTCAACCTGCGGATTTTAAACGGCGATCAGGTCTCTCTCGATCTCGCCACGCTCGGTCTGATTCCTCGGGATTTAGAGACGCTCGGTGAGCAAATCAAGAAGCCACACGGTATCGTCTTGCTTACCGGCCCCACTGGCAGCGGCAAAACAACCACACTCTACTCCTGCCTGAACCGGCTCAACCAAGCAGACCGCAAGATCATCACCGTTGAAGACCCGATTGAGTATCAATTGCAGGGCATCACACAAGTTCAGGTAAATCCGCAGATTGGCCTTTCCTTCGCAAAAGGCTTGCGTTCCATGCTGCGCCACGACCCCGATGTCATGCTGGTGGGTGAGATTCGTGACCACGAAACCGCTGAGGTGACCATTCAAGTCGCCATGACCGGGCACCTGGTTTTCAGTACCCTGCACACCAATGACGCCACCAGCGCCGTCGCGCGACTGACCAACATGGGTGTTGAACCTTACTTAATCGCGGCGTCGGTCGAATGCATCATCGCGCAAAGGCTGGTACGTGTAGTATGCCCAAACTGCAAGACAGTAGAAGTTGGCGACAACGGGATGGCCGCACTTTCCAAACGGCTGCTCGGTGAGAACGCAGTACGGTTTATCGGGCTCGGTTGTTCACACTGCAAGCAAAGTGGATACTGGGGCAGAACTGCGCTATATGAATTCTTGCCAGTTGACGATGAGATTAGAAATCACATTGCGGACAAGACTCCGGCAAACAAGCTGCGCGACATCGCCCTGGCAAAAGGCATGGTCAGCCTGCGTCAGAACGGCATTGAGAAAATAAAGCGAGGCGTGACGACCGTCGAGGAAATCTTACGCGTCACGCAGGACACGGTGAACTAGCCATGCCGCGGTTTAAGTATGTCGCCAAAGCTTCCCCATCGGAGTTGGTGCGGGGAGAAATGCAGGCTGAGACTCACGATGCTCTGGCTGGCCTGCTCAGCAACGACGGATTGTTCCCACTGGAAATTCACCTGGTGGAAGACGACACTCGCCGACATCGAAACCTGTTCAAAAATCGCTCCGCACGCAACTCCCTGTTGTTCTTTACACGTCAGCTTGCCAACATGCTGGAGGCCGGCATGACGACGTTTTCCGCTATGCAGTTGATGAAGACTCAAACGGAAGACACCCTTTTGAAGCACATTATTGAGGACCTGTTGATGCGCTTGCAGGACGGCCATCAATTGTCTGAAGCATGCACAGCCTGGCCCAAAATGTTCTCTGGTCTTTACGTCAACATGCTGCGTGCCGGTGAAACCGGCGGAATGCTGCCTCTCGTGCTCGGCCATCTCGCTGACAATCTCGAGAAGAAGGATGAGGTCAAGAACCAGGTTCGTGCTGCGATGGCCTACCCTGTACTCATGTTCGGCATGGGGGTGGTGACACTGGTGCTGCTGCTCACTTTTGTAGTTCCAAACATCGTGCAAATGTTTGCGGACATTGGGCAAACATTGCCGTTGCCAACCCGCATGCTCATGTCGATGTCAGATTTCTTCACGGCCCACGGAGTCGTCGTCGGGACGATGATTGCAGCATTGGCCCTCGTGTTCAAAATCAAGCTCGCCAACCAGACATTTCGTGTCAAAATTGACCGTCTCAAACTCCGCATCCCGTTCCTGGGGGCGCTCATCATTCAAGCAGAAGTCGCCCAGTTCACCCAGACCCTGAGTGCGTTGCTCAGCCACGCCGTACCTATCGACAGGGCTTTGGATGTCGTAGTGGCATCCTGCAATAATTTGGTTCTGCAACGCGAGTTTCAGTTGACCGCCGACGCTGTTCGTCGCGGTGAGCGGATGGGCGCAAGTCTTTCGAATTCAACTTTGCTGCCTCGCTTGCTGGGCCAAATGATAGCAACGGCGGAGTTCACCAATCAACTTGAAACCGCGCTGCAACGAATTGCCATCTCAAGCGCAAAAGAGGTAGAACGGCGGGTGACGTTATTCACAAAACTGATCGAGCCAGGGATGATTCTTATCCTGGGCGTGGCGATCGGTTTCATCGTTTTCGCAATGATGATGCCTATCTTTCAAATGGATTTCGCGGTGCAGTAGATGACGAACCTGGCCTACATCACCACCTTCTTGTTGGGCTCCGCCATCGGCAGCTTTGCCGGCGTTTGTGTCTATCGAATTCCGCGGCAGCAGCCGGTAGCCCTCGGATTCTCTCGCTGTGACGCTTGCGGAATGTCGTTGACCTGGCTTCAAAAACTCCCGCTTCTGGGCTATTTCTGTCTGGGTGGTCGCAGTCGTTGCTGTGGGTCCAGGATTCCGCGACGTTATCCGGCGCTCGAGGCGCTGACCGGCGCTCTTTTCGCGGTTCTGTTGTGGCGTTTTGGTCCAGACATCCAGTTTCTGGCCGCCGCGCTCTTTGTAGCACTGCTGGTGGCTGCGGCTACCGTCGATCTGTATCACCGCATCATCCCGGACAAGATTACCCTGCCGGGGATGGTGTTGGGTCTGGCACTTTCCTGGTCGATGCCTGCGAAAGGGCTTGCCGGCGGGCTGGTCGGCCTGTTTGTCTGCGGCGGTTTCCTCTACTTCAGTGGCTGGCTGAGCGCAAGGCTATTGAAGAGGCCTGAAGCCATGGGAGGCGGGGATATCAAGCTAGCGGCGATGATTGGCACCTTCCTCGGCTGGGAGGGCGGGCTGCTGGCGGTGACCCTTGCTGCCTTTGCAGGCACAGTTGTCGGGTCTGCCGGCATGCTCCTAAAAGGCGCATCTTTGTCGGCGCGCAAGGTGCCATTCGGGCCGTTCCTTGCTGCCGGCGCATTCACCGTCCTGCTTTGGCAAGGTGAGTTGATCACGTGGATTCTGGATATTTCGGAGTAACAAGCATGAGATTTCTAAAAAATGAACGTGGACTGACACTGATCGAAGTGATGCTTGTAGTCATCATCCTCGGTGTTCTGGTGGCACTGGTGGTGCCGCAGTTTTCCGGCCGGACCGAGCAGGCACGCAGAGCCGCGGCAAGCGCGGATATCAGGGCCAACATCGCCACGGCTATTGAACTCTATTATCTGGATAACGGCGTCTATCCCAGCACGGAACAGGGAATCGATGCACTCATCAAAAAGCCCGAAACCTCGCCTGAACCAATTTCGTGGAACGGTCCCTATTTGAAAAGCAACACGAAGTTAAAAGACCCCTGGGGACAGGCGTACGTTTATGTTGCGCCCGGCGAACACAATCTCGACAGCTACGATCTGTTTTCAACCGGGCCGGACAGGGAAAAGGGTGGCGGAGATGACGTCACGAATTGGGAATCGGGAGAGCAGCATGCTCAATAATGAGAGCGGCCTGACCCTGATAGAACTGTGTCTAACGATGCTCATCCTCGGCCTGGTTTTGATGGCATCAACGCCGAAGCTGGCGCGCTCTTTCAAGAATTTGCGCAGCAAGAGTGTCGCAGAAGACGTTGCCGCTGATCTGGTTTTATGCCGGCACCGGGCCATTCTATCGGGTTCGGCACGACGGATGCGGGTATGGGACAATGGGTTGGGCTACACGGTTGAACGCCTGTCACTCGAATCTGGCAACCGGCCAAGTCTGCGGTCATCCGAAGCGTGGCAGGTTGAGATCGACAACCCGATGGCGACGGAAACAACCCTGAGCCCGCCTGGACAAGCTTTCGAATGGACGCCGGCGGGGAGCCAAACCACCGGAACTCTCATTCTGACCGATGCCCAAAACAGACTCTTTGAGATTCGGATGGCAGGAAAATCAGTCACGATCCACGAGATGGTGAATGCTGGTGAATGAACGAGGCTACATTCTCTTCGAAGCGCTTTTGTCCGTGACCATCCTGTCCGTCGGCATCGTCGCGCTTCTTACTGCATCGCAAGAATCCCTGCGCTCCGTTCAGTTGCGCGAACACATGTATGGACCGGCGCAGCAAGTCGCTGAGAAGATTCTTGCCAGGTACGAAATCGCTGCGCTGACCGGCGAAGCTCTGACAGCGTTGCCTGAGTCAGGACAAATCGATGGGTTCAATTATCAGGCGATGCGCTCTGAATGGCTGAGCGACCCAGCTCTTGAGCAAATCTCCGTGACCGTGACGTGGGAGAACAGAGGCAAATCCGGGTCTTTGACGCTCACAACCTTGCTGCCAGACCAGCCGATGATCGATGATGAAAAATCCACAGACTAAAAACGGCCTGCTACGTGAAGACGGCTTCACCCTGGTTGAAGTCCTGGTTGCGATGACCGTATTTGCTATCGTCGGAGTCGGCATCCTGACCCTCACTCGGCGGGGCATTGCGGCCCGCACAAGCACCAAAGAACACACCGAGCGCAAACTTGAAGCCCGTCAGGCCGAGATAACATTGCAGGCCGACTTGGCGGCAATCTTGCCTTTTACACTCGGTCCGCTGAAAGGAAACGCGGACTCACTAAGCTTCACCATTAAGGCGCCAACGTCTCAGTCCCATTTTCAACCCATGCGGGTAACTTATGCGCTAAGCTGGGAACATGCCGGCGCCCTCGGTGATCTTGTGAGAACGACATTTGACTTCAGAGATATGACAAACAGAGAAACGATTCTGTCTCAGGTCACGGGCTTGCAGGTCCAATTCCTGGAGCCAGAGGCAGCAGGCTTCATCTGGCTCGACCAGTGGACCGACTTGGAAAGAATGCCTGCCGCGATTTCCGTACGGCTTACGGCTGCGGGGCTTGTCAATGGACTTGAGATTACAATGCCGTTGCGGTCAGCCATTACGAAAAAATCCGTCAACCAGGAGACGCAGGTTGAATAACGAACAAGGCGGCGTGTCGATTACCGCGCTGTGGCTTCTGGCTCTGCTTAGCCTTCTGACCGTCGGACTCGTGCGAGATGCCGTGGTTGGACTAAGGGTAGATGCCTACGCTCAGCGGGCCGCGGAAGCGCGTTGGCTTGCCCGGGCTGGTGTCTACCAGGCCATCTCGGTTTTGCAACAGAGCGCAACGACGGACAGTACCGAGAATCACCACGCGTCTGACCAGGACTGGGCAAACAGTGCCGCACTTTTCGAGCATGTTGAGTGTGGAAGCGGCTACTTCGAGGTCGGCTACACCTCGGCCTCTTCAGCAGGGGAACAGGGATTCATCCCCGGAGTGACCGATGAAAACCGCAAGATCAACATCAATTCGGCGGCAAAGGCGACGCTGGCTCGCTTACCAGGCATGACGGACAGCAAGGTCGCGGCACTGATGGATTGGCGCGACGCAGACAGCGAAATCCGCATTGGCGGAGCCGAGACAGAGTATTACAAAGAGAATTCGGCTTACTCCTGCAAGGATGCTGCCTTAGATTTTGTCGAGGAGTTACTGCTAGTTAAAGATTTCACGGATGATGACCTGGCCGAGCTGGCTCCCTGGATTACGGTTTACGGGGAGGGCCCTGTAAATATCAACACGGCCTCGCGCACGGTTCTAACTTATCTCGGCTTGTCGAAACAGGCAGCTCGGGATATCATCGATCTCAGACTGGGCAACGATGGCGCTGCCATGACCGCCGACGACCATGTGTTCTCAAGCCCTGCTAATCTGGTCGTCGAATTGACCAAACGTATTCGGCTGCGGCCCACGGAGCAAGCTCTGCTCAACCGATTGGTTTCTGAGGGCGATCTTGGCGTGCATTCAACTCATTTCACAATTCAGTCATCCGGCATTGCCGGCGCCGGACAGGTTCGCAAACAGGTGGTCGCCACAGTCGCGCAATCTGGACCGGGTATCTTCAAAATAGTGGCTTGGCATGAGCGATAATCTCACACGACCGGCGTTGGACCTGTCTACCCCACAGCGGGCTCGGCCCGGCTTGATCAAAACACCCCGGACACTATGGCCGGAAGTGGAAGTTGCCAGCAAGGCCGCCGGCTGGACTCGTGAATTTCTTCCACGCGGAAAGACTTTCCTCGGCATCGAGTTTGACCGCAACCTGATCAAGTTCATCCGCGTAACCGGACCATCCCTGACCGAAGACGTTAGATTTCTGAAAGTCAAATTCCTGTCTGAAAATACAGATGAAGAAATTCACCGGGTGTTGCGCGAGCAGATGGATGAAATGGGGCTTAAGCCCGGCGCGCATGCGACCATTTCAATTCCTCGCCACCGTGTGCACGCGAAAGTGCTGCGGCTGCCGAGCCACGATACCGCAGAACTTCGCCAGATGGCATTCTTCCACCTGAGCAATGAGATGCCAATCGACACACAACAGGTTGTGTACGATGTACGTGTTGTTGGCCGGGATGAGGATGGATTTGCCAGGGTCATGGTGGTCGTCGCCCACAAGCATGAAATCCGGAATTACCTGGACTTCTGCGACAGGGCCGGAATCATCGTCGATGAGGTCCGGCTCAACATCGAGGCCATTTATCATTCGTTCTTGCTCTTCCTGAAAGATCTTCCTGAACTGCAATCGAAATGCATGGCCTTGGTGGATGTGGATTTTTCCGCAACCAACGTCATCATCATTAACCGAGACACCCTTCTCTTCTGCCGCAGCGTCGGCAGAGGTGTGGAAGACCTGATGGAACGCATGGTTGGCCCACAGCGGCAAGCTGAATACGACAACTGGATCGATGAACTTTCAACCGGCATCACCGACACTATTGCGGTTTTTAACGAGACCGAGTCGCAACCGGCGGTCGAGCATATCGCCCTCACCGGCTGGCTTCCACGCGCCGAGAACCTGACCCGGAGCATGGAGAAGTGCACCGGTCTGCCGGTCACCTGGTTTGACTTGACAATGCCGCTGGGTCATCTCGACACCAGCACCAACAAAGCAACGCGGCAACACTGGTTCTCGATTTCAACGTTGCTTGGCATGGCCGGCGCACGGGAGCATGAGTTGATGAACCTGCTGCCTGACCAGGAGCAGAAGAAGAGGCGCCGGCAGAATGTCACAAGAAGAGTCGTGCATGCCGGGTTTGTCGTGCTCTATCTAGTCGGCATGGCCGCCGGGGCACTCTGGTATGCCGGAGAGCAGCGCTTGCAGTTGCAGTCCCACCTGACGGAAAAAGTCCTGGCATTGCAGCCGGGGGTTCAGACAATCAACACAAAGAAGCAAGCCGAAAAGAGGTTGGAAGAGCAATTGATCTCAACGACGCCGACCGCTTTTCTTCTGGCGCAACTGCTTGAAAAACTGCCCCCTGGCGTCGAACTCAGGTCCGTAACCTTTGTGCGTGGAGAAAAATTCTTGGTTCACGGAATCGCGAGCAACCTCGCCGATGTCTTCAACCTGCCTTCAACGCTGGCCACGCAAACCAATCTGGGTGAGGCGGTCATTATCTCAGCAGACAAACGGCAGACGCGCGCCCAGAAACAGCAGATCGAGTTTGAGATGCAAGTGCGCCTGCAAAAACAGTCGCAAGCAGCGGAGGACGGCAAATGACTAGGCAGCTTAACCGACGCGAGAAAATTCTGGCGGCCGTGGCATTGAGCACGATAGTTCTATATGCCATGGTGCAGTGGATATTCTCTCCCCTAGTAGGCGGCCTGCAGCAAACCGACCTTGCCATCTCACAGAAACACGTCAAGATTGCGGCCATGCTAAGCGTGGTTGCGAGAGCAGGAGACGCCGCAAGCACGGGCGACCCAGAAAAACCCACTCAGTCGCCAAGCGGTCTCACCGCACAATTCCTGCGCGACATCGATGCGGCCAAAGGGAGCGTCGAGATTCACCGCTTTCAGCCGGTGCGAACATCGCCGGGACGCAAAGCGGCCAGCGGCCATTTGGCGCTTGAAGTAAAGATCGACTGTCGTGGGCAACTGCCTCATTTGATGGCCTTCGTTAGCCAACTCGAATCCCGGGACCGCCTGACGCGGGTTCGGCATCTTTATCTAACCGCTGCAGGCGAGCCTGACGGGCGGCTAAAATGTCAATTCTCGGTCGTCAGAATGTGCTCTTTGTAGGCGAGTGATTATGTCAGAGAAGAATTCAATAAACCTCCTTCAAAACGAAAACGGCGCGCTTCCCGAGAACGGCAAGCTGAATGGCGTGCCGCCGTCACCATCAGGCACCGACCAACCGGACCCGCGGCAAACGCAGTCGCAGCCGGGGTTCAAAGACAGAATTGCGGCGCGGTGGCGCCTGGACCGTTCAAAATTGGTGGTGCAGAGCCTTCTTGTCCTGGCGCTCGTAGCCACCTTATTTGTGCTGGTGATCCTGATTTTCGATGGCAAGATGCTCGCTCAAAGATTCCGACTGCCTGAAGCGATAGCGGCTCCGGCGGCTCCGGACAACAAAGTCTCGAACAAGCCGGAGAAGTCGATTCTGACCGTGTTTGACCGACGGTCCTATTTCATACGGGAGCAAGCACGACCATTGTCGCAAGCTGTCAGCGGACCCGTTGATGCCGCCGAATTGCCGGCATTCAGCAGCAAGTTCGCACTTCTCGGCATTTTGATGGGTGACACGCCACAAGCCATTGTCAAAGAAAACAGCAGCAATACCACGGTCTTCCTGACCCGCGGACAATCGCTGGCAGGCTATGAGGTCAAAGACATTTTGCCGGACCGGGTTGTCTTGCAGCGCGACGGTGAGCTGGTCAACCTGCGAATGTAACGATACTCTAGGGGGAAAGCAGCCGTCCAGCAAACAGGCGGCGACATTAGTTCCACCATATCTGGAGGTACCAAACTTGATGTTAAGCAGCCGTACCCTTGTGCTCGTCATTCTCGCAGCCATCTGCCTGTTTGTGCCGCCATCCCGGGCTCAAAGCGCAGGCGGCACTGATAAGAAAGTGAGCCTGCAATTTCGGAATGTCAGTGTGCACGATGTCTTCAAAACACTCGCTTCAGCCGCGAAAGTCAACATCGTCACCAGCAAGGCGGTTCAAGGCTCGGTGACCATATTTGCGGACAGCCTGAAAGTCATCGATGCCCTCGAGCTTGTTGTGGAAATGCAGGGCCTGGCGTTCTACCGCGAACACAGCATCATTAAAGTCGTGACAGCGGATGAATACACAACCCGGTTTGGGCGGCCGTTCAAAGACAGAATGCAGACACGCGTCGTCAAACTCCAGCATGCCAGCACGGACGCCGTGGTCAAGTCGATCTTTCAGCTCAAGTCGAAAAGCGGGAACGTCATCCCGGATACCCGCAGCAACAGCGTGATTCTGGTGGACCTTCCTGCTATTCTAGCCCGAATGCAAACCGTCATCCACAAACTCGATGTGCCGCTGCAAACCGCGTCTTTTACGCTCACACACATGCCTGTCCAGAATATCGAAGAGGTGGTAAAACACATGGTGTCAGCCGGCGGTCGGCTCAGGATCGATCCGGGCACAAACCAACTGGTGGTGTTTGATGATGAAGACCGCATTGCACGCATCGAGGCGTTCCTGGATGATGCTGACCGTCCCGGCGCCGCGGTCGCGGAAACATTTCAACTGCTCTATGCCGACGCAGAGGCGGTAGCAAGCAGGCTACAGGAAGAACTAACCCCGGGGCTCGGTTCAGTCTCAATCGACAAGAATTCGAACCAGTTGTTTGTGCGCGACTTACCGGACAACCTGCCCTACCTGCGGGAAGTTGTGGAGAATCTCGACCGCCGAACCCGCCAGGTGCTGATCGAAGCCAAGATTATCCAAGTGAATTTGTCGGACGAATTCAAGATGGGGGTCGATTGGGGAGCGGTGACCGACAAGCTTGGCGGCAGTGTCAATGCCGGCTCATCCTTTCGCATCCTTGCTGATAGCGAGTCCGGAGGACGGGTTCGGGCGACTGACCTTTCAGTCAATGACTTCTCCCTGAATGGCCTGATCGAGGCGCTGCAGAGCGTTGGCCAGACCGACCTGCTCTCCAATCCCCGCATCACCGCCGTGGATGGTCAAGAGGCTTACATTACCGTCGGCAGCACCGTGCCGTACAAAACCATCGACACCAGGGAAGACCAGGGCGGCACGCTGCGGACATTTGAAAAGGTCGTCACGGTCGAAGTTGGCGTCAAGCTTCGCGTCACGCCACATATCAACGAAGAAGGGTTCATCACGATGAAGATCAAACCTGAAGTCAGTGAGGTCACCAGCTTCATCGACAACATCCCGGTCATCGAGAAGTCAGAGTCGGAGACGACCGTCATTGTGAAAGACGGTGTCACAATCATTATCGGTGGCTTGATCAAAGACCAGCAGATCGAGAGTGAGAAGAGAGTGCCTATCCTCGGCAGTATTCCAATACTTGGAATTCCCTTTCGAAGCAAAAGCGTCAAGAAAGTGAAGTCTGAGTTGGTGATCCTATTGCAGCCCAAAATTATCACCGGCGATGTCGATATGAAACCAGAAACAAGCCTGGGAGCCGCCGCAAGTGGCCAACGCCGCTAAAGCGTTAGTGGAGAAGGTCAATCCGAATTGATTAACAACTGTTTAACAACATAAACAACAGTTAATTTGGAATTTAGAAAGAAAAGGAGTAACCATACCCAGCAGTCAGCCTAGGAGCGACTCACCTTGGCAGTTGCAGGGATAACATTCTCCCGTGCTCCACAGGCGCAAAATTACCGATTATGCAAGACGACGGATTGGCTATGGTTCCGTCAGAAGAAAGCAAGCCGGGGAAGGATAAGCCGGTCAAAAGGGCGCTCGTCACAATGTGCGCAAACTGCAACAGAGTGAAACTGGGAAGCGCAGGCTGGTGGGACTTGCCCGTCCCTGACACGATGCAAAGGCAGCTCAGGATTACTCACAGTATTTGCCCGGATTGTACTCAGAAACTTTATCCCGAAATTTGGCGCGACATCGAGGAAGACAACGACTAAGGGCTTCGGCGGATTGTCTTCTTGGTCATGCAACGGCGAACACACCATGATGACAACCGCAGATGGCAATCTCGAGAAACGGGTGTCTGGTACATTTTAAGATCGCGTGTCGTCTGCTCGCAGATGTGTAGGGCTCACGTCCGAACACTTGCACCAATCAAGAGTGGAGCAACCAGGGGGTCTCATCACGCTCCGAATCGATCACCCCGGAAATATCACCAATGCAGGAAATATCGCCAGCCATTCTTGACGGGGTCCGGTGAACTTTGCGGTGAAATCATACAATACTCGGATTAACAAGTATTAATATAGGTAAGCGAAAGGTAATTCTGCAGACAACGGGGCATCCTGTATGTTCTTGTTACTTAAGGCTTCGTGTCTTTCAATTGAGTAAAATAACAGAACCCAACAATAAACGGGGGATGACTTATGCACAAGATGACTTCTTACCGCGCGAGGGACCCGGATTTCTTGTCGCGAGCAGTGCCTTGGTTTAGTTTTGCGCTAATTCAACTTGCTATTCACCCAAACTACTGACAAGGGGAAATAATGAAGGTCAAACAGAACTCACATCATTTGCTAAACATCTTGACCGTCATCGTGCTGACAGTCTGCATGGCTTCAGGATTGGTCTACGGACAGGTCACGGTCGGTGGCAAGCTTTACTCGGGTCGAAATCTGACGGGATGGGTGCCGGCCGAGGTTGGGCCGCCGAATACCGGCTCCAGCACAGGGGCCATTTTCAAAGGCTTCGAACCTTCCGGGGTTACAATTGATCCCGTTTTTGGAGCCACAGTTATTGTACAGAACCAACACTCCGGCGGCGCTTGGATCGCGGATGGTATTGTCACAGGGAATAGCTGGTCAGCCACAGTACCGTCGGCCAGCCTGCCAGGTGGCGAGGGCGGGTTTGTAGTGATGGTTTCCGCCCCACTCCACGATGCCACCAGCCGTGAATTCACGGTAGAGGGTGGTGTTATCGTCGGCCATCCTACTTTTGATCCCAACTACGATGCGTTTGGCAGCCCGGGTACTTTTGATATGTACCTGCCGCCGCTTTTCAAAGATCCGGATGGTACTCCAATCGCGGAAGAGCTGCCACTGGCCGGCCTGATGACATTTACCTTCCTTGACAACAAGGTCAATGGCGAACCCGATGATTTCCCGGAAGATTTTGCTCTCAACGGCGTGGTCTGGTTTGTCACAAGCGAGGATGGCGACACACTGGCAGTTGGCGTAGCCGGTTCGCAAAACGCAATCAGAATGAAGAATCCTGCTGTGCCAGGAGGATGGGAAGTGATCACAGGGCCTGATGCTACTCGGGGATTATTCTATTTTAGCAACACGGCGACGGGTTTCGAATCACCCGGTCTGCCGCCGGGAGAGGTCATCGCTTCTTCAACATCTGACTTTATTTATCTGACAGGTGCGGCAGGAGCAACTGCAGTGGACGTAGGCTGGGGTCCCACCTGGGACTTCTCCGTGATTCCCGAAAATACGTGGATCCTGCCAACAGAGCCTCCTGGTCTCCTACCTCCTCTTGATTTTGGCTGGACCGCCAGCACGGAATTCTATATGAATTACACCGAAGAGGGCGGCGATTCCTGGGACCCGAAGCTTTATCCTGGGGACCCCGGCACCGGCGAGGCTATCTGGCATAGCTACGTTGAGAAACTGGCCGACAATCCCGTAGACAATCCGAAACTCAGTGGCACGGGAAGCATCACCGGTCGACTTTGGGACGCGGACGCAGCCAACTTGGCAGTAGATGAACCATTCCCAGCTCCAGGCGTCGCAGCGCCCGGCGTAACTCTGAATAGATACGTGCCGGACGGCGTTGTCATTCTTTTTTCCGATGCCGAGACTGTTGGCGACCATGTTGTCGCAACCGCGGAGCCGATCGCATCCGGACCAGATATGGGCAAGTTCTCCTTCACCGGCGTCGCTCCGGGCAACTACAAGCTGATGATGTTCGACATTCCCCTTGACTATGTTTGGACGCTGGCGAAGGTCACTGTTGGAACGGATGGCCCGGGTGGTCCATTACCTGCCGATGTCGAATTGATACGGGGCGAGACCCTGGTGCCGCGCTTCTTTGCCCGCGCCAATGGTTTTGTCTATGAACCGCACCCGACTTTGCCGGATGAATTCATTCCGGTAGACGACGCAAAGGTGAATATTCGATATAAGTCAGGCAGCATCAAAAAGGTAGAACACTCGGACGCTACGGGTTGGTTCAATTTTGACAACCTGCCCGAGGTCGAGGTGCTCGGCCACATCGATGTTGAGTTGCCGCCGGGCTACCGCGGCATGAGCAGAACAGAAACCTTTTATCCCGTGGGTCGGCCTGCCGGACCGGAAGACCTCAACGGCAATGGTTTTCCTGACCCAGGGGAAGATCTCAACGGTAACGGCTACATCGATCCTGCCGAACCAGGGACGTTCACATGTGGCGTAGATACGAATGTCGCCGGTGATATCGTAACCTGCTTGGATGTCGACTTCAACGCCATGAGTCGCACCATCCAGTGGTACACCGCGAACTACCGCGCAGACTTTTATGTCGAGAAGATTCCCGCCGGCGTCGGCCACATCAACGGCTTTGTCTGGAACGACAATCTTGAGAGATCAGCCGGTTGGGTTAGTGATGGCGAGTACGATCGAGTGGAAGAACGGACCCTGCACGGTGTCACGATTGAGCTGTGGGATGCCGGCATGACGACCTTGATTGCCGACACCACAACAGGCCAAGTCGATGAGGCCGCAATCTTGGCGCAGGGATGGATACCCGGTGGCACGTGGCCAGCCGACGAATTCGGCGGCGTCTTTGTCGGCTCTCAGATTGGCTACTATGAATTCCGGGATGTGTCTCCGGGCACCTATGTGGTCAAGGTCATCCCGCCCGCGGGTTTTTCGCCCTCAGATCTACTCCATCCACTTGGAATGGCGAGCTCCATCGTCGTTGTGGGCGGTGACCGTCATGACATCAATTTTGGCGTCAACACCATTGCGCCTTTGGCAGGTGAAATCGAAGGCGGTGTTTTCGACGACCTAAATATCGATGCCCGTGGCGGCGAGTTCACGCCTAATCCGTCCGATCCCAGAAGTCTGCTGTTTGCTGAAAAGGCTGGCGTGCCGGGCGCACCGGTTAGCGTTTACGACCACCTGGGCTACAACCTCGGCGTCGGTTTTATGGGCAATCCCGTTTGTTTTGATCAAACCGGATTGCTGCCCTTCATCCCCAGCGGATGCCCCCCTGGCGAAGACCCTGAACAGGGGTCGGAAATGGAGCGGCGATTTGCACCAGGCGTGCACATTTATGCCGGTAACGATCCTGCTTTCCCGGGTCATTGTCCGAATTATTTGCCTCTCATCTTGCCCTATACCTTTGGTCAGGGTCAGTTCAAATTCGAAGCGGACTGGTCACTTGTGCCAACTTCCATACCGCTGGACCCGGGCTGCAATAGTACTAATCCGTTCATCAGCATGGACGAGCCAACAATAATTGTCCCACCGGGTCCTGCTCCTGCGCCAGCACCCCAAAACCGCTACAGCAAACGATCTTCATCCGCGGTAGCAAGCTCGGCGGCAGTCAATCTCACTCCCGGTCAGCGTTACCGGATTCAAGGTACCGGGTTTGGTGACGGGCAAGGTTTCCAGACGGCGTCTCTATCAGGCGTGAAACTCGAAGTCTTCGAGTGGACCGATACTTATATTGATGTCAAGATTCCGAACGACGCCGTAAGCGGCCCGATAGTCGTGGTAACCACCACCGGGCAATCCAACGCACTGAAAGTAGACATTGATTACACGCCCGAGCGCGAGGCCAGCTTGATGTCGCGTTCCGTTTTTGTGGACATCAGCAACAGTGGCCCGGAGGACGGCAGTCAAGCACATCCTTATAACACCATTCAGGAAGGCCTCGATAATATACCCAAGGGCTGGAATGACAAGCCGCGCTACGTGTTTGTCGCCGCGGGCACCTATTACGAGAACATCCAAATTCGGGAAAGCAACATCAAGTTGGTCGGCTGCGGCCCGAAGGAAACCGTCATCGACGGACTTCCGCGACAGCTAAATATCTATCGCTCTGGTTCCAAGAATGGCGCCGGTCCGGTGATCTTCATCGGCGCCGGTGGCAAAACTGGCAGTGTTGAGGATGTTAGCATCAGTGGATTCTCCATCACCGGCAGCACGGTCAACGCGGAAGAGATCGGTTGCGGAATCTTCGGTGACTATGGCAACCGCCGTATCGAAATCAATACCTGCCGGATCTTCCAGAACGGTGGCTACTACGGTGGCGGCATCTGGTTTCACCATTCTAATCATGATCTTGATATCTGGTCAAATTTTATCGCCGAAAATGGTAACTTCGGTGGCTATGGCGGTGGAATCAGCGTTAACGATGAGCCAGAGTACGAGGAGGAACATGGTCAGCCCGAACACATCCTTGACGACTATAGGCCATCCTTTCCAGGTATCTATAACATTTATAACAATCTTATTTTTCACAACTACTCTGCTGACTCGGGCGGCGGCATCACGCTGTACGAGACCAAGGATTGTCTGAGGCTGTATGGCAATATCATGATCGAGAACACGGCTGATGACCACGGAGGCGCAATCTTCTTTGAGGATTCGGGTCCCATCTACATCTTCAGCAACGTTTTCCTGCGCAACTACTCGCCGGACGATGGCGGCGCAATTAGTTTTGAGGATATTGCAGACACGCTTTCGCATATCAACATCTGGAACAATCTGTTTGCCGAGAATATCGCTGACGACCGTGGCGAAAACTCGGCCCGCGGTGGCGCTCTGGCGTTTGATGACGTGCGCAGCGCCAATATCTTCAACAACACCATTGTTGGCAACATCGTGGCAGGCAGCGCCAAGCCGGCCGGTGGCGGCATCGACAGCGAGCGACATGGTCATGAGTATAATGGCGACGATGCTCCGCTACTGGCGCCAGGGTATAGCAATCCAAAAATCTTCAACAACATCATCTGGGACAACTGGCGCATCGAGTATACGCAGCCCGGCGGTGATGAAGAAGATCTGGATTACACCTGGGGCGAAAACTATGTTTGGAGTGTCGACCAGATGCATGTTGACAATCCCCACCTGCAGCCTGAGTGGGAGAAACAAAACAATTCCAACAGCTTCAGTTTTGTACGCTACAACATTATCGGCGGTGGTTACAATTACGACAACCAAGCTCCCACGGCCGTCGCCGGCCCCGACCAGACGCTGACGGATACAGACCGGAACGGCTCAGAGGAAGTTCAACTCGACGGAACCGGTTCCTCCGACCCTGACGGTTTTCTCCCAAGCTATGACTGGTTTGAGAATGGCGCGCCACTTGCCATTCAGCAATCGGCTCCGTTGCTCACTCTGCCGCTTGGCAGACATGTTATCGACCTGCGCGTCACAGATGAACGTGGCTTGAACGCGTGGGATCAAATCGTCGTTTTGGTGAAACTGCCGAGCGACGAAGATGGTCGTCCTGCAGCCAATGCCGGTCCTGACCGGGTTGTTATGAACCTCGACAACGATGGCGACGAAGACGTGGCGCTTGACGGCTCGGGCTCGCACACCCCGATTGGCTCAATCACATCCTACATTTGGTCGCAAGCCGGGCGGGAAATCGCCACAGGTGTCAGCGCGACAGCGAGTTTCACCGTGGGTACCCACGTCGTCAAGCTGGTGATTACCGACGATCGTGGATTCAAAGCTGGCGACGAAGTGGTGATTGATGTCAGACCGGGCGGAACGACCTTTACACCGGTTCACGATTCTTACACAAAGTCCGCGAGTCTGGCAGCGAACTATGGCTCGAAGACAAACATGAGAATTCGTGGAGGTGGCACGTCGTACACCGGTCACCTGAAATTTGACGTCTCAGGGCTGACGGGCAGCGTACAGCAGGCTGTTCTGCTGCTGAACGTACGGCAAGCCGGTCCTGACGGCGGCAGCGTTTACGCGGTCTCGAACGACTACAAGGACACCGTAGACCCCTGGCTGGAATCAGGTCTGAATGCCAGCAACGCCCCACTGGTTTCAGGCTCAGCGTTGAGTTCTGGCGGACCTGCCGTAGTGGATGAGTGGGTGCGGTTTGATGTGACTTCCGCCATCAGCGGTGACGGAACTTACAGCTTCGCCATCGCTTCCAACAGCATCGCCGATGTGAAATACAGCACAAAGGAAGGCTCCTATCCGCCGGAGTTGATTATTGCGACAGGCCTTTCCGCCGGTGGCAATCAACTTCCCGTCGCCGATGCCGGAGCCGACAAGGCTGTAACAGATGCCGATCAAGACAATTCAGAAGCTGTCACACTCGATGCTTCTGCATCCTACGATCCCGACGGCAGCGTTACGGGTTATGTTTGGTCTGAAAACGGCAACCAGGTTGCGAGTGGCCCCGCGCCAGTGGTTACGCTTGGCCTAGGAACTCACCACATCGACTTAACCGTTACGGACAACGTTGGCGCAACTGCCATCGACCAAACGGTGATAACGGTGAATTTCGGTGGAGGTCCGCTCACCACCACAACCTTGACTCCGACGGATGATGCTCAGGTCAAGGAGGCGAGCCAGAATCTGAACTATGCTTCGAAGAAGACGATGCGGATTCTGGGTGGCAGCAAGAAGTACCGGGCGTTTGTGAAGTTCGATTTGAACACACTGTCCGGCCCCGTTCAGAAAGCGACTTTGCGGCTCTTCGCTAAGGTTTCTGCCCCTAATGGCGTAAACATTCACGCCGTTTCAAGTACTTACGCCGGCTCGCTTGAAGCGTGGTCAGAAGATGGCCTGAAATATGCGAACGCGCCAACAGTTCCTGGTTCTCTACTCGGAACTACGAGCGCGGTTGTTGGCGGTACATGGGTGGAGGTTGATGTGACTGCGGCAACTGCAAGTGGCGGCATCGTCAGCTTGGGCATTGAGACGGGCGCCGCTTCCAGCATCAAGTTCAGCACCAAAGAGGGCTCGAACCCACCGCAGTTGCTGGTACAAACATCGTCGCCGACACCCGGCACACAGTTGAATGTCGGCTCGGACGGCAGACTATCGATCAGCGGTCTGCCGGGACTCTCCGAGCGCGTCCTTGGCTTCCCCGCTCCTGCATCGTTGTCACCGCGGGTTGCCAGTCTGAAAGATATCGGCGCGACCCGCAAGGGAAGGTCCGGATTGGCCAGTGGCAGCAGCAGCCACGGCAATCTCGATATGGATCCGAAGTTCGTCGACCCTGCGAACTTTGACTGGCGGCTGCAGAGCAGTTCTCCGGCCATTGACCAGGCAGACGCGCTCATGGGCCCGGAGGTCGATCTGGAGCTTTTGCTGAGAATCATCAACAATGGCATGATTGATATGGGAGCATTTGAGTGGCGTCCGAACTCACCAACGGTGCTGCGCATTCCCACCGGGATTCTGGGTCAAATTCCGATTCCGACTCCAGGGAGTTCCCAACTCTATCCCTAATCGCTGACTCTGTACGGAGGTTCATATTTAAGGGGGCGGATATTAATATCCGCCCCCTTTTTTTATTGGATCTCGCCAGGAGCTATTCGTCTTGGGCTTGACCAGCCTGATTCTTGGGACGGTATGGAGTTGCTGCAGATGTTTTGCCAGTGGTTTTACCTCCCGTGGCTCGTCACCCCTTACCGTTTCCGTTGCCCTTCGCGGTTGCCCCCTGTCCAGACGATCTCTTTCGGGGAGTCTTCTTTTTCGGACTGCCGATATCCTCGAAATGCTCTTTATACCAGCGACCATAGTGATGTTTCGCCCACTCCCGATCGACCAGACCCGAGACCATCCCGGGCAAACCCTTTCGCGTATCAGGATTTATCGTAGCCATGAAGATGTGGCCGAGTATCAACGGTGTCGCGATGACGGCCATGAGCGAATGGATGATCCAGGACAAGAATGCACAGTCGGTAATCCATATGGCTAGTCCAGTCAGGATGTAAAGCGGGTAAGTGGACATGAGTACCATGAAATTCAGTTTCTCCGCCGCATTGAACTTTCCCTGCTCTGGTAGCACAATTCTCTTGCTGATAGCGGCGAACCCCATGAGGCATAGCCATTTCACGTCGTCCCATACCCACACCCAGGCCTGTCTGATATTGTAAAAATGAATGCGGAAATCGCCCTTGCTGCGGATGACCTCCAGGAGTGGGAGAAGAATCAGGCAAATGCCTGACAGCCTGTGTGTCCATGAGAAGACTGCCCTAAATGGGCGAGATGGCTCCGGGTTGTAAACGAAGACCAGAATGATGGCTGTTGTGTAGCACACCAGAAAGGGAATGGCGATGGCCCAATGCAACCGTCGCTCCGATCTCCTGAAGCGCAAAATTTTAGGTGAACCTTTCCGTTTGCGTTTTGGCCTTCTTGCTTTGCTCTTGAACTCTTCGTCCAGAGCGTACATCTCAGCGAACATCTGTTGTTTGGCTGAATCCTGTTTCACAATAACCTGTCCCTGTTAGGCCGATCCGCAATTCTGGTTATCGGCTGAGTTGCACGGGATGATTCCAGATTGTTGATTTTGAATCGGCAT
The DNA here is from genome assembly GCA_029261995.1 of Candidatus Zhuqueibacterota bacterium. Taxonomy (GTDB): domain Bacteria; phylum Zhuqueibacterota; class Zhuqueibacteria; order Oceanimicrobiales; family Oceanimicrobiaceae; genus JAJDAF01. The sequence goes on along the minus strand of JAJDAF010000008.1, from coordinate 183,382 downwards.
GAACAAAAAGGTTCGATGCGAATCTGAGCTGACTTCCGATGTGTGCAAGGCATCGTGGTCGCAAAAAAAAGCCTTCCGAAGAAAAACCTCCGGAAGGCCTATGGGTTACCCCATCCCCTAGTCGGTTTTACTCAACAATGCATTTCTCTAATACCCAAAGGCATAGGTCTGGCGAATGGTTGTGTTGCCATATTTTGCGTTGATCCGACCGAAGTCATTCCACCGCCGGATGCGGTTGACCACGCACTTTTCGACACCACGGTTTTTGATAGTGGAGGCTACGACCTCAACATTCTTCACTTTGCCGGCCGGTGTAATCGTGAAGCGGATTGTGATTTTCCCGCGCAGATTCGGGTTGCGCTTCAGCTCACGCTCGTAGCAATACTGTATCGTCTTGCTGTGTCGCAGCACGACGCCCTGCACTTCGGCGGCGTTTCTTCCTGAATTGCCACCATTGCCATCGCCACCTTCAATTTCGATATCGCCGGCGGAGACGGCCAGGTCGCCGCCTCTGGAGAAAGACTGGCTCGTGGCGTCGCCCAGGCCGGCCACCATTTCATCGATCCCTGCCGTACCCTGTGACCGGCCGCCTTTCACCCGGCCCTTGCCGCTGCCCCGGCCCTTACCGCTGCCTCGGGCGCCCCGTTTGAGGCTTGTCAACTTGGCCAGTTTCTTGTCCAAATCTCCGCCTGAATGACCGGAGCGAGATATCACATCGGCCACTTCGGTACCAGCAGCGTAGTTGCTCTTGCTGGTCAACAAGGCCAATACGCCTCTGTTACCGACATTGGATGCAATTTTGGCTTGTGACGTTCCACCACCACGACGGGCGCGACGACTGCGCCCGGACTTTCGGGTGCCGCTCTTGCTGCCGCCAGAGGGTTTATCCGCCAGTTTCGGCGGCGCCTTCTTCGCGCTTTTACCCGACGATTTCTTGCTTCTTGCGCCCTTGCCGGCATCAGACTTTCGCGCAATTTTCGGGCTTTTGGGCTTTGGCTCGTCAGCTTTTTCTTTCAGATCAAACTGCACATACTGCTCTTGCAATAACTTTTCGCGGTCTGCAATCGTCCTTGCCAGATGTTCTTGCATCTTGGTGATGTCACGGGTAAGCAAGTCCTGAGCAATCGGGTTGAGTAGAAAATAGACAACGACTGCAATGTGGACAACAATGGAGCCAATGAAGAACCCGGCAAAACGCTTGTCCAGCAAATCACGCCACGTGCGCTGAAACCGCAATGGCAACTCTGGACTCTCCGGGGATTCCTGGCCCACGTCCTTGTTGGGCTTTTCATCCTTTGTTTTCTTCATGCTCTCTACCTTTCCTCAAGTTTTGTTTTAACATCCATGTTTTTTACTCGCTACGGTAGACAACGAGTCGCATATTGGGGTAGTCTGCTGCACCGCAAGTTGCCATCACTTTCACCAGATCGCGGTACGGAATACTCTTGTCGCCCTGGATGACGACTTTGCCAGAAAACGGCGTGCCGAACTCCTGCTCCATGTTTTTTGCCTTATCCGCATGACGCTGCAGTTCCGTCTTCAACGGGGCAATCACAAATCCTTGTTGCTTCTTGACCTGGTCCATATCAATGACCACTCTGTCGTTAACCATCACCACATCCCGTGACACTACCAAGTCCAGTGCGACTTCCGGCTGCGTTTGAATGGTAGACTTCGGCAGCGCCAGAGAGTCGGACGGCTGAATCAGCGCACCTTCCGTCGTGTAAGTCTTCAGCAAGAATACCAGGATGATCGTAAACATGTCCATCATGGACGTCAAGTTCAGTTTCGCGGTCCCTGCGAACGTGTTGTTTCGCTTCCGTCTGGACGGTATGTAAGCCATAGTAACCTCTGTATTCCGAATCTGCTTGCTCAGTTAAGTGGCTGTGGCTGCAACTCGACGGACAGACAGAAACTGCTCTGCTCGATGAGCGATGCAAGACCCGCAACGACAGTCGCTTTTCGGCCAGCAAACGTTCGCTTTTACAACACCAGCGCACTGATGGACGCCTTCGGGAAGAGTGCCAACTCCCGGCCGTCGCGCTTGATTGAGCGTGCCGCATCCATGGTGCTCACCAGCGTCTGGTAGTCAATGCTAGGCTCAGCCTGAATCGTAATGGACTCCGTGTCCTGAAAACGGCCTGAGGCCTTTTCTTTGATGGCAAAGAGTTTCTCTGCCAGCAGTTCGTAATTATACTGCCCGTCCTTGAGCGGAATACTTGGTTTACCTTTCCTGGCCTTCAATATGGCGGACGAACTGGACAAGTAGAACCCCTTGTCAGTGATGATAACCGCCAAATCGAGTTTCTTGACTCTGTCTTTCTTTGACTGTTTGGCCATTGCCGCATCAGCCGCCGCTGCTGGCGGCAGATTCAGCTCTATTATACTGATTTTTATCAACTGCACCGAGGTCAACAGAAGCGGGATGAGCACGACCATGAGATTCATGATCGGCGTCATGTTCGGTTCCGCATCCGCCGGCGTGTTATGCGTCCGTCGTGAAGGTCTGTACGCCATGGTTCTACTGATTCCCTGTTAGCAGATTGATCAGCTTGACTGTGTGTTCGTCGATCTCATCGATGATTCTGACGGTCTTGTTGTGGATGAATGTGTAGATTGTAATCGCAGGCACCGCGATTGCCAGGCCCAACAAAGTGGTGTTCATGGCAGTCGAAATACCGGCAGCCAGAAAAGCAGACTTCTGGGCGGCGTCATAGCCGGCTTCAGAAACGGCGTTGAATGCCAGAATCAGACCGTAGATGGTTCCCATTAGCCCGATTAGAGTGGCAACATTGCCCACCATCGCCAGGAACCCCGTACGCTGCTGCAGTTTCGGAATCACCTCGAGGGTCCCCTCATCGACAGAGTTCTGGATGGCCCGAAAATCGATATTCTTCGAGTTGCTGCCAACCACACTCTTCAACCCGGATCTAATCACGTGCGGCAGGGCTTTGTCTTTGGCGGAGTCACACACCGCAACGGCTTCCTTGTACTTTTTTGCCTTGACCAGAGCTCTAATCTCTGCCATAAACCTGCCCGAATTGATGTTCGACCTCACCCAGATGTAGTAAGTTCTTTCCAGGGCAACGGCAACCATGAAAGCTGCGGCTGCCAACAATGCCCACATGAAAATCCAACCCGATGCGCTCGGACGAAAGTATTCGAAAATCTCTAACATGGTTGCACTCCTTATTCGTTGATCTGTTTTCCCATTCGTGCTATCATCTCTTGCGTCTCTCCGCCATTCCTGCTAATCGGCCATTCTCTTCAACACTTCTTCCAGCACTTTCTTCAAATTGTTGACCTTCTTGACCGATTCAAACTCCTCGTCAAACAAGGAACGTTTGTCAGGCAGGGCGCGAAGTTCCCGGTCAAAGGTCCGCTGCTCAAACTCTACTGCTCCAAAATCAGATGACAGGCGATTACGCAGGATGGTCACGTTCGGTTTTTCAACTACGCCTTCAATCTGAATTTCATCAAGAATCAACTCTCCTGAGACGCGCGAGGATGTAGAATCACTTTCGGTCGCGGTCTTCTTGTCCTGAGCCGACGCACTGCCATACCAACCAACAGCAAGCAGAAACACGACGATGCTTATCCATAATTGCATGCTAACTTCTCCTCAAAGCTCTATTCAGACAGCGTTTCAACGTCACTTTTCTTATCCAGCTCGCCGGCCTTGTCCGTGAAGATTAGACCCCCTTCCTGCAAAGCAGTCCAGTTAGCGACACTTTTGACTTTCAGCAAAGACTCCAACCCTGAATTCGCCTTTGCGCCAATGATCGCAATCGCCAAAACATTGTTGCCCTGGCGCAGCGAGTGGGTCAGGTCAACTGTCATCGGGCCGGAGTCTGGGTCGCCAGTTGGTTGCGCGGCGATTTTTTCACCGTTCAGGTAGAGTTCGAACCCAGCATTCGGGTAAAGCTCCACCGAACCGGAAACCGGCAGGCCGTCGAGTTCGAATGATTTTCGGAAGTAAATGGTGTCGGCTTGAGCCAAAACTGAGTTTTCTTTGCCGGTGACGACTGAATCTGTCTCCGCAACCGTCTCTGATCGCTGTATTTCGCTCACGACCTCGTTGGCGATCCAGATCAACCCGGCTACGCCTTCGCTCAAATGGGTTGCGTCGCCAATCGAATCCGCTTGGGTCCAACCTTGCATATTTGACTCGGCTTTCATCCACTGGTCTGTTTTTTCAGCACTTGCCAGCCACTGTCGGGAGGTCGGCACGGCTTCTTCGGCAAATTCCAGCCCAAACCGCTTGCCGTACTCGTCCGGATCTTTCTTAATCAGGGCCATGCCAATCTTCTGATTCCAGCCGGCGGGCTCCAACAACTCCTGACTGGCATCAAAGGCCAGGCGCAGCATGTCATGAGAACCGTCGTTCAGAGCGAAAAACAGGTCATCAAAAGTGTAGGTTGCGTCCTCATAGCCCACCTGCTCTGTCTGCTGAAACAGAGTCTCGTAGCGCCCACGCTGAGTGTCGGCGTACCTCGCAAGTGAGTCTGTCCTGGTGGAGAAATCGAAAACAAACTGCATGTGGGCCGATTCGTTGGCAACGATAAACGCGGAATCCGCGCCGACAGCTTGAGTCTGCCCCAGGTGCTCGTTGGCGGCGTTCGCTGCAAACTGAGCCTGTTGCGTACTGAATTCGACCAACGTTCCCAGTTGCTCGCCGATATCCACCGCAGCCTCGTCATCTTTCTCGGTAAGCGTTTCGAATGACGGCACCAACTGCTCGTACAGCGACAACGCCGCAAGACTGAGTTTCTGGGTTTCGATCGGCACCAGTCCACTGGTGAGAATGAGAGTGGTGCGCGATGAATCCACCCAGCCATTCTCGATGCCCAGGCTCTTGCTTTCTTCAAGATTGCGGAGATGGACGGTGGCCACTTCTTTTGCCAGCGGCTCCACCGCGTTGTGCAACACCTGGCTGCGATACACCAGAGTTTCGATAGAACTCATACCTGCCGGAATGGGTGCAGACAGCAATTCCAGCAGCGAGGCATTTTTCAACTCCGCAATCGCAAACAGATTCTCCGAGGTTTTATTCTGGCAGTTGGCAATCCAGGTTTCGGCAACAGTTGCACTGGAATCGGCGACGGCCACTTTCTCGGAGCGTTCGTCAGCAGAATCCTGCTGCGCTACTTCGAGATTTTTGTCCGCAAATTTCTGTAAGGCCGTGGCGCCATCCGCAAAGGCCGTGACCGCCTTCTCGAACAGCCCGCTCGCGGTTTGGTTGATCTGGGTCCGTGCGACGATACGACGCTCCGCACCCTGTTCGCCTATCTCCTGGGTCGCCCATGTCCTGGCGAACTCCTCATATGCCTGGCCAATCTTGAAGGTCGCCGCGTAAAGCCTGAGTGTGCCGTAGCCGGCAACCCGGCTGTAGTCATCGACCAACTCCAAAAGCAGGCGTTTCTTTTCCTTTTTGCTAAGTTCGGCGCGAGCGCTCGGCAGTTCGAACTTGATCGTCGCAAACTCAACGAACTTGATCTCGGCTAACTGGAACAGCGCTTCGGCCACCAGAAACTCATCCGGGTCGAGGCCTCGGGACTGGAAATCGTCGTATTTCTGGATCGCCGCTGCAAACTGCGTTCGGGCTTGCACCGTTTCTCCGGCGTCTCGAAAGTACTCGCCTCGCCGCAGGTATGCTTCGATCACCCTCGGCGAATCCGGGTATTTCTCAGTGAAGCTTGCATAGATATTGTTGGCTGCGTCCAGGCTGTCCAACTTCAGAAAATAGCCCGCGTTGTCAAACAACAAATCATCCGCCTCATCGGCCTCAGGATAGGTGTTCGAAAACTCGGCATTGACCTGGATCACATCCTGCCAGGCTTCTGCCTGTACCAACGAAACGCTGGCGTTGTACAAAGCAACCTGGGCACTGGCGGCATTGCTGTCGGCCCGCGCCAGACGATGATAGGTGGCGCCTGCGTTCTGGAAGTCTTCGATTTCGCGGTACTCGAAAGCCAGGTTGTTGAGAGACGGCAGGAAAAACTCCGATTGGGGGAAGTCCTGCGTCAAACGGGAATACGTCTGGATTGAGTTTTCGTGGTCTGGTATCTTGTCGAATTGCTGACCTGCGTTGTAGAGAGCGCGGTCAGCAATTCTGCTGTCTGGTGTCTCTGCCACCAGCCGCAGGAACTCATTGGCGGCCAGGCTGTGTTCCGATGAATCGGCGGCCGTTTGCGCCTGCAGAAAAATCGCTTCAGAAAGCCGGGTGTTTGCGCGGCCGCCATAGACTGGGCTCTTTTCTCGGATTCGCTTTGCCAGCAACTCAGTGCTGCGAAAGTCGCCTTTGCCAAAGTAACTCTCCATGGTGATGAAGCGGGCGTAATTCAGATCCTCTGATTCTGGAAAATGTTTGGCCAAGGTCTTGAAATACTTGATGGTCTCTTTGAAGCGGCGTTTCTCGTAGTAGAGGCCACCGACTTTGGCAAGAATTTTCTCTGTCTCCGGCTCATGCGGGAAATTCTGGATGTAGTTATCGAGCGCAAATACCAGCCGCTTATCGTAATCGCTCAGATCCCGCGGCGCCTGGTTCTGCAACCGGTTGGTCAGGAAGGCGCTTATCTGGCTGCTTTCAGGCTTGAGCGCTACCACTTCCGTGGCTGCCGAACTGTCGCCACGAACCTTCTCATCGGCGAGCGCGATGGCATTTTCGGCGGCCTGCTTGCGAAAACGCGAATGCAGATAGAGATTGCTGATGTTGACGTATTCCTCAAATGCATTCTCATGCGCGGCGAGTTTTGTGTCGAGTACTAGGGCCAAGTTCCAATGAATGCGGGCCGCGCTTGTATCGACGGGGAATGCAGCGAGATATTCACGGCTGTCTTCGATGGCATCCTGGTAGAGCGTAGAATCGCCCTCCTCCGCGGCCTCTTTGAGCAGATAGTCGATGTTCTCCCGCATGGCTTTTTCCGTCAGATCCTCCGCGGCCTTGCACTCGGCTAGTGACACCTGCTGCCACCACTCGCCGCCTTTCTTAAATTTGCGGAAGAGCTGTTTGCGACTGGCATAAGCCATCTTGTCATTCTCAAGGCGACGGTACGCCAGAGTGATCTTGTTCTGGATGTAGGGCGCATCCGGCGTGTGCGGATACATGGCCAGCAGGAATTCGTAAGACTGCACGGCAATCTCGTACTCTTCCTTGACATCCATGTAGGAGTCGCCAATCTTCTTGAACACATGGTAGCCATAGTCCCTGCCACCGATCTTCTCGAAGTACCTGGCGGCTTCCGGAGCGCCGCCGAAGTCGAGGAAGCTGATGCCGATGTACTCAACCGCCTCGTCTCTGACCGCCGGGAAGTGGTGTTTGAGCATCGGATCCAGCTTTTTGACACGGGCGATATCATCGGCCAGCACAGTGAAAAAAGCGATGGCCTGCGGGTAGTCGCTGAGCTTGTAATAGGCCCAGCCCAGGCGGTAGAGTGCTGCGTCGAACAGCGGACTCTCTTTGTGCTGCATGACTTTCTCGTAGAATTCAATGGAGCGCTCAATGTCAGACACGGGCGGATTGAAGAAGTATTCGGCGATGCGCATCTGAACATCAGGTACGAATGGGCTATCGGGGTAAGTGCGCTCCAGTGATTCAAAGATAACTGCTGCTTCCTGTTTTTCCCCCATCTCATCGAGCAAAAAACCGAGGTGGTAGTAGGCGTCATCGACCAGGTCACAGGTTGGAAAGTTGTCGATCACCTGCTGAAACAAATCGAGGGAGCGGCTGAAGTCGAGCCTGGGCTCCTCTGGCATCGCGGCCAGCGTCCCTTCGTCGAACTCACTTGACTCCTCAAGATAGGTTTCCATGCGCCAGCCAAAGTCGCGGACTTCCTGGTCTGCGTAGAGTTCAGCCAGCCGGGCAATAATTTTGTACAGAATCGGGCTTTCAGGATAACTGGCGATCAGCGCCTCCATCTCAAGAATGCCGACCTGCCGCAGGTTGTCTTTCTCGACCAGCAGTTGTTCGGTTTCCTGGCGGTACTCGTCCCGAATCTCCATGAGCTCATCGAGGGAGTAATCCAGCAAGAGCGAATCTGCGGCCATGGCTCGAATGGCGACCGTGTCGGCCAACGGCACATCCTGTGCGTCTGCCGCGCCCAGCCCAAACACCAGCGAACTCAATATCGATATTGTCAGCGAGAATTTTCTCATGTGCCTTCTTGGGTTATTTCGTGCAATCCTGACAAGGTTGCTCACCCTGTCAGGATTCTGTCCTGCAACAATTTGGCAGTCTTTACTCCGACTCCAATGCCTCGACCTCGGGTTCTACAACCGTTTCAATTTCATCCTGATTAAAATAGATGTCGCGGAAGTACTCCTCGTTCTCTCGTTTGTACTGGTCATACTCCCGGCTTTGCATTTCGTACTCGAGCCGGCGGATAAGCTCGTCATATTCAGCCATGCGTCGATCCAGGACCTGGTGTCGCTTTCTAATCACACGGGTGACGGTTTCGGTGTTGTCGGCCAGCGCCTCGACTTCATGGTCATTTGTGCGCATACGATTGTAGGTGATGTCACTGACGCCCATGCCCGAAACATTGGCCCAGTGTTGGAAATTGCTTTCACTGGCCGGGATATCCTGATGGGCGAGCCAGGTCTGCAGGCGTTCGGCCTGCTGCTGCAATGCCGTGAGATCGTTGCCAAGAACGTGTAAATCCAGGTTTTCTTTCTCGTGTTCGGTCATGGCCCGCAATTCGTGCAACTCCTGCAGACGCGTCCGAAGTGCTGCCTGTTCGCCGGCTAGGGCAATGCCCATCTCTCCTACGACCGACTGGCGATAGTCCTGGGCCATCTCCCGGGTCGGCAGTGGTCGCCGTTTGACCAGGATGCGCTTGCGATGCTCCAGAGCATCGTGGTAACGGTCCAAGGTCTCCAGCAAGTGCTCGCGTTGTACCTGCGCTTGTCTCAGCGCAACTTCGTCGCCAACCGCGTCTGCCGTGGAGATGACTTCGTTGACATCGTCGATGCGATCCAGCAGAGTATCTCCTTCCGCCAGATATGCGGTCATGAGGGGGCCTTCACCACCGCTGGCAAACCTGAATTCATGCAAGACATTGATGAGTCGGTCGCGCCGGTCACCTATCTGGCGCACCAAATCCACATGCTGAGATGCCACCGCCTGCCGCTCCAGTCTCTCAAGTTCATTCAACTTTGCCAGGATGAGCCGGCGTTCCTCACCAAACTTACGGCCAATATCGAGTAGCCGTTTTGTAGATGTTACGTAACGCAGGTCCTCCAACGCACCGTCCTCGAGATTCAGGTGGCGCTTGCTGGTGGCGGCAAGCACGAGTGCTTCGTAATCGGTTTCCGAATCAAAATGGTCGGTCATGAGGATGTTGGTGAGGGCAAGTGCCTCTTCAAATCGCTTCATATTGAGGTAGGACCAGGCCGAGCCAAGCAGGCCGCGGTCATATTGGGCAAAGCCAGGTGAAATACGATTGAAGCAGGTGATGGCCTTCTCAAAGTCCGACATTTCGTAGTGCAGGTAGCCGAGCTTCAGCAGGGCTTGGTTGCGGAAATCAGCCACATGAGACTTTGTCCAGGGGTAGTTCTTGCGACTGACCAGACTTTCGAGTACCTCGACAGCGTCATGAAAGTCGGACCTTGTGGTCATTACCTGGGCTGTCAGAAATCGGGCACTTAAATGGTAGCGTGATTCCAGTGAGATCTCCGCCAGAACAGCTTCGGCTTCGGCGTGGCGCTCGTCCTTCAGATAAACATAGCCTGCCAGCAGGTTTACTTTGTCTTTCAGTTCTGCTTCGCCGTCAAGATCGAGGGCCAGAAACAATTGGTTACGCTCATAGAACTTTGCGAAATCTCCCCGCTTTTCAGCAATCAGCATGAGCCGGAACAGAGTCTCATTCAGATACCTGGAGTCGGCGGCGTGCTTGAGCACCGCGTCATAGTCCGTCTCGGCCAGATCGTACAGCTTGCGGGCGTAGTAGCATTCTGCCCGGTAAAAGCGGACGCCGTCAAGGTCAAAGAAATAGAGTTCGTAGTCTTTCAGGACATCGGTAAACTGCCGGGCTGCCAACTCGTAGGAATGCTCAGCCAGGCTGGTCAACGCATCCTTGAGATCTCGAGTGAGCATGCGCGACTGTTCTTTCTGAGTGCCCTGAGCCAGCAAGGATTCCTTGATGATGCTGTGGCGCAAGAAATTGACTTCATACTCTGCAAACTGCTGCGTGCGCCAAGCTTCAAAAAGTTCGAACGCGAGTTCTGAACCTTGCGCGCCTTCGCCGCCAGACATCAAGGCCGCCAGCCGGGAATCCAGCGTACTGGTTAACTGCCAACGCAGATGCTGCAGTTGACCCTCCTGGTTATTTCCCCTGGCGCGGGCTTGCGCAATCATCTGGTCAATTTCCGAGAGTACGCGTTCGATTTGTGTGACTTCCATTGCGAGTCCATCGACCAATGTGTCTCCTTGCGTCCTTTCCAGGTCGCTGAACAAGGCATCGATGCGGCCCTTCTGTGCCGTGATTTCGGCGAGTACAAAATCTGAGTCGGAGGCGTCCAGCCGCAGCAGATCGAGTTGCCTGTAAACCGAAACCAGCTCGTTCAGCTCTCGGCCGTACTCCCGCGCCAGAAACGCGACGTAGCTCCTGGAGAAGGCGCCCTGCTCTTTGAACAGACTCCAATCATCAAATAGCCCCCTGAGCCGTTGCCGCAGATCTGACAACGGCTGCAGAAATACCAGGCCATCCTCGAGATCCAGGGTTTCCTCCAGGCGGTCTACCTGTTGTAGCAAGTCAAGGATAGAGGTAATCTCCCGGGCGTAGCCGGTGATCAGAGCCTCGCTGTGACCGTAGACTTCTGAGAGTGGAATTCCATCGTTCAGCAGCGTCCTGGCGCCGCGCGCTTCCAGCTCGGCAGTGACATTCCTGACCATCCGCAGAAGGATTTTCTCCTTCTGGACCATGTCATGAAAAAAGACGGCGCTCTTTTGATTCAGGTAGAAAGCGGCCCGGTCGTCGAACCTCTGGCGGGCCGGCGATCCCGGACCACCAGTCTGGGCAAAGGCAAGGGATGAAAAATGAAGGGCAATTACGCCGGCAAATGTAAGACTCGTCCTGATTGTTTTCGGAGACCTCATCAATGCGTCACCTATCGTTGGTTCTGGACCTTCGATTTAATACTCAGGTAGTTCGTCGCACTGGCGCCATATCTTGAGTGGCAAAGCGATAAAAAGCATCGTTTTTTTTGTAACAACTCCGTCAAATTTTGAGCGTGGCCGAGGAGGGAGATTTTGAGCAGAGGCGACAGACGGCCGAATGGCCAAAAAAGAATATCCTGCGGGCACGAACCCGGAAGTTACTGATTGAAAGTTGTTGCCTGTCTCGGATTCCTGCCACCAACATTCATGACGATAAACCGACGTGGTCGCATTTTTCGGATGAACCAGCTTTGAGACATCTCCACGAGATTTCTTGCGACGGGCTGTTTCCAACAGTCAATCGATCCCATACCATCGGACCGCAATTATAACATTGTCACATCATTTGGAAATAGCAGCAAAATCCCATAATTTTCGACCCGTATGTCGACAGGATGAACATGAATCGCGCAATAGAGATTATTGGTCTCACGAAGAATTTTCCAAAGCACAAGACTTATCTGGATGCGCTCATTCACCCATTTCAAAAAGACTGCGTTACCGCGCTTGATGGAATAAATTTGCAGGTGAATTGCGGTGAATTGCTCTGTTTGCTAGGATCGAACGGCGCCGGAAAAACAACCCTCATAAAAATTCTAAGTTCGCTGGTTTTGCCGACACAAGGCAAGGTTTTCGTGAATGGATATGATGTGACAAAAGAGGGAAAGCAGGCGCGTCGATGCATCGGTCTGGTGGTCAGCGAAGAGCGGAGCTTTTACTGGAGATTGACAGGCAGGCAGAATCTTGAGTTTTTCGCCAGTTTATATAAATTGCCACACAGACAGGCGAATAAGAGAGTAGATGAGTTGATTGAACTGATAGATTTAGAGCGCGATGCTGATAGAATGTTCAAAGACTACTCCTCCGGGATAAGACAGAGACTTGCGATCGCCCGGGGACTGATTCATGATCCAGACATCCTGTTGATGGATGAACCGTCGAGGAGTCTTGATCCTTTGGCCGCGCGAGGTCTTAGAAGATTCATCCTGGACAGAATACTCGGCAAAAAAAACAAAACAATATTATTGGCAACTCACAATCTGGAGGAGGTCGAAACGTTCAATCGTCGTGCGGCCATCATTCACCAGGGAAGAATCAAAGTCATAGGTTCCTTAGATGAAGTCAAAGCTCAAGCAAGAACAGATTCAATCTACACCATTAGAATTGAAGGTCCGTCAGAACAATTCATATCGCAGGTCAAACAGTCATCCTTTTTTGAAGACATGAAGATCGTTTCGGCGCCGCACAATGCATTGCGTGTTGAAGTCGACGTCAGGGTTCCAGAGAGCAGAATTCCCGGCATCATCGAAAATATGATTCTTTGGGGTGGTCGCATTTCGGCATGTTACGCAAAACCGACCCCATTGACAGAAGTGTTTAGTACGTTCATACAATCAGACAAATGTTGATAGATTTAAGAGTGCCGTTTTCGTTCATTAAGAAAGACTTCTTAAGTGAAGCCAGTTATAAACTCCATTTCTTAATGCAATTAGCCGGAATTCTCATTTCGTCCTTGACATTTTTCTTTTTGTCAAAATTGTTTGACCACAACATGAATACTCACCTTAAGCCGTATGGCGGGGATTACTTTTCATTTGTGCTCATCGGATTTGCTTTTTCAAATTACCTGCAGGTGTCGCTGCAAGGTTTCGGCGCGACCATTCGGGAATCTCAGCTAACGGGTGTCATGGAGATGCTGCTCATCACGGAAACCAGACTCACGACGATTATCATTTCTTCATCACTTTATAGATTTATCCTCACCTCAGTCCACATTCTTCTGTTCTTGATTCTGGGTGTCACGGTATTCGGAATGAATATCTCCAACGCTAACTATCTGGCGGCGTTTATCATTCTTGTTCTCACAATCAGTTCATCCAGTTGCCTGGGAATATTGTCCGCCAGCTTTGTTGTCATCTTTAAGAAGGGAGATCCTATCTCCTGGCTCTTCAGTAGTTTGTCCTGGTTGATTGGTGGTGTCTATTACCCGATTTCGATCTTGCCGGAGTGGCTGCAAAATCTTTCTTACATGGTGCCGACCAGGTATTCTCTGGAGGGGATGAGGCTCGCACTACTGCAAGGATACTCGATTCAAGAATTGTTGTCTAATATCGCGGGACTGGTTTTCTTTACCGTAATCATGTTACCGCTCAGTCTCGTCATATTCCAATATGCGGTCAAGAAAGCAAAAGTTGATGGAACGCTTACGCAGTACTAGAATTACCAATTGATGTTCGAAGCGGGCAATGCATTCTTGCTCGCAGGCACGATCTTTCTGAATGCAAAAAGAATGATTCGCTTGACCGATCTAAAAAATAGATTTCTAACAACGTGAAGGGGTCGGATCAAATAGAGAAGATAAATAAGCGTTGAGTCTGGCGGTATGGAATATGCTTGAGATAAGAAATCGACTGATGGAAACATCATCGAAAGCAGGTATTTCAGCCTTGCTTTTGAACTACTGAGCAAAGCCAATTTGATAAGGTCTCTGCAGGAAAACCTTTCTAACAAGCAAAGCCTGGTTATCTGGCGTGCGCCGCATTGTGATTTGAGCAAGCCAAATACGCTCGAAGGGATATTGGCTGAAAACAATTTACTGGCCTTGTCAAGACCACTGTAGATGGGCCAAACGAGCTTATATCGAGTACTTCGAGCCACCACTTGGCTCCAATCAAGACTCTCCCCGTAATATTGAATAGCCGCGGCAATCTCATAAACTGACTTGAGGGTGATAGAGTCAATGGAACTATAGCAATGATGCAGGCACAGATGCAGCAGCATGTCTTCCGGAGCCAGAACAAACGCCGCAACGCCGCTTATTTGTTGTGTTTGGACGCGATCCCAAATTTCATTGATATCAATATTGAAAATGTGGCCGTTCAATTCTAATGCCCAATGTAGTTCTATTGTTATCCCGGAGAACGGACTTCTGAGACCGCATAAATGATGATGCGAGAGGTCGGAATAGTAGCCAACGAGCGATGAATCCTGAGTATAGCCATTCTTTAGAAGAGAATCCTGGGCATCATGCAAATCGTGTTCGCGGACCAATATGTCGATGTCACCTACCCACCTGAGTCCCGGGTTCTCATAAATGGTTCCTATCAAGGCCGGGCCTTTTAGGACAGCAGCGTCAATTTCTGCAGTGCGCAACAAGCCCAACAGTTTCCTTAATTCCTCAAACAGCGCAATGTTTCTACCTGTCGTATCAAGGTAGCGCCGCTTTAGCTCAAACAAGGAATCTGGAGGAATATGCTCTCTGTCAGGAAGGCGCGATAGATGGTAGTAGACAAAGGGAGCTATCCTGTGGTCCCGCGCCAATCTCACCACCTCCTGCCAATTCAATGCTCTCCTTGACAGTCGGTCGATTTCATGTAGTTCTGATTGATGCGGCCTTAGATTGGTACAAAGCAATATCAGTTGCTGCTCGGGATTCAGTCTCATTTTGCCGATGCAGTTGTTCTCGTTCCGTAGGTCAGCAGGACGCGCCCGATTAAATTACAGCTCAGGTTCACCAAGAAGGATATTCTTTTGTACCCGACATTGTATGGTGCTTTGAATACACGATTTGCATCAAAAAACATCCACTGGAAAACCAAGATCTTTACGAACGCTTTATTGAGCAAACGATAGGTTGCGCGATGGAAATCGACCTTCTTGTGTGCCTGCGAGACAGCGATAACTTTGCCGACAACCTTGTCTTCGTTGAAGGATTCATCAAAACAAATCAACCCGTCGCCTTTGGTGATTATTTTTCGAACAGCGCCGCGGTCATCATAGCGCACAAAACGATGCATACATAGCGTGGTGCCTCTTTGGTAGACGATGATATCACCACGGGTAAGTCCGCTTCTCTCCAGCCGCCTTACGATTGCGCGATCCCCCGCCCGAATTGTCGGAGCCATGCTGTTGCTGGCCACCGTCACGCGAATATTCCTGTCGAGCAAGAGGTGTTCCATTGTCAGTTCTGCAACAACGCTAGTCATGCGTACTTCTTCCAGAGAGCTGGAAATCTCTGAAACCCGTTTCTCTGTTATGACACATTGGGAGTGCAGGCTACTGTGCTTGCACACGAGCCCGCCAACACATCGATTGTGCCCCTGTGGATAATCTGAGGCTTCTCGTACGGCTTTTTACGGTCAACGGTTTTTTGAACCTTCGCCTTGCTCTTCTTTTTGTCTGAATCCTTCAATGTCAAACCTTCACTTGTTTTTTGTCATCAAGATGACTGAATCAAAGCTAAATCACCTTCGCGGTAGAATCGAAATCTTGGATGTCAGCCATTCTGCCGGTGCAGGCTTTTCATCTCTGAGTAGACATGCCGGCCGTGACTCTCGGTGGAATCACGCCCGCTAGCGTATGAATGTCACCTTCCGAGTTTGTACAAACGGGTCCACGGCAAAGTGGATTATGTAAACACCGCTAGACGCGGATTGCCCGGCATCGTCATTCCCGCTCCAGAACACGTGATATCTCCCGGCTGGTTGTTTTGAAGGCAACACCAGTTGGCGTACACGTTGTCCCAACAAATTATATATGACGACCGAGACCAGCGACTCTTCAGAGAGTTTGTAACGGATCCTGGTTTGAGAATTGAAGGGATTGGGATAGGCGGGCAACAGTTCCGTGGTTTCTGGGAAGCTCCCGGTTGAAATCTCAATCGCATCCAAATGGGTCACCCTTCCATGCAAATCCACATCCGAAAGTTGATAAAAATAGGTATTCCCGAATTCAACATCCTGATCCGCAAATATGTATTCACCATGACCTAAAGGATTGTGCAGACATACCAACTGGGGATTCGTTAAATAACTATCAATCGGTTGCCAACGGTCCGTTTCGCCCGAGCGACGTTCGACGATAAAACCGATGGCGCCTATTTCGTTTTCAGTCGTCCAATTCAATGTAACAGCCCCACCTTCATACGAACCGGTGAAAGATGAGAGTTTAACCGGTAGCGGCAATCCTTCTGCTAAATAATCATAGGCGCGCCAGGTTGGCTCAGCAGCATCCCCTTCAGCAGCAGCGCCTAATACAGCGTTGTGTCCGGCTTCGTTGCTTGTAACATGATTTCCGGAACCCTCATCAAAATGGAAAATAGCAGCAGTATTTCCGTCCCAGGAATAGGGCACGGACTCAGTGTTCGAATGCAGGTTCCCTGAATATTCGGCATTATCCTTTAAGCGAATTTCATCAACATAGCCTTTCAGATATCTGATTGCGGTTTCTCTGCGGCCGATATAGAGATCACCGCCCCCTGACTGCATAGCATATCCTGTCCAGGTAGCGCTGGAAACATCTGACCCGTTTACGAAAAGCTTGAAAGTGGTGGGATCAGGCTCGGTATCCCGGACCACTGCAACATGGTTCCATTGCCCAACGGTGATCGCGTTGTCAGACGAGCTGTAATAAGACCATGTCGAACCACCGCGAAAAATCCCAAAACTCAAGACCAGGTTCAGCTTCAGCCGCACATGGAAACCGTTGTCGCGCATGAAGATGATATCAAACTCGTCAATGTCACCCTCATCTGCGACATATACCCAGGCTTCAAGAGTGTAATCAGATGTGCCATCGAGCTTTTGAAGCGCCGCGTCATTTGTGTAAAGGAGATAATCATCCGTCCCGTCAAATTCTAATATCTGATCATTGGTTAACACATTATCCAAGGAAAAAGTCAAAGAAACTGCGTTTACCAACTTATTCCAACTGGTAGCATTGTTGCGCAGGTCAGTGTACGCCTGTTCCACATGCAGAAAGCCACCGGTGGTGGCTGTGGCGGCAGTGTTGCAGGGTGAAGCCTCTCCATTAATATATCGGCCCTGAGTATTGGTTGTGCCAAGCAGCCTAGTCCAGCTTAAGTCAACATGGCCCACTTTGAAGGTCAGATTGCTGTCGCGAACGGTAAAATTGTTCTTTAGCGAAACGATATAATCGGGGTCAGGGGTTTGATCGGTGCCGTTGCTCAAAATTAAATCAGGATCGCCCTCGCCCTTCGCAAAACCATGCGGCTGAATGACCACCAAGCCTGTAATTTCGGATTCCAATTCTTCGGTTGTAACATGCAGCATGCCTAGTGTGATATGCGCCTGATCCGAATCCCGGAAACTTTCGGATGAACCTGTACAGGTAGTTGTGGTGCCGGAACAAGTGGAATAGACGGAACTATTGCATCGTTCGGTTCCACTCGTATAGTAAGCCCGCGCCCCGCAATAACGGAAAATATGCAGCCCTTGCTCACCCGTATTTGTATCATTAAGCGGATGTGGACATTGAACGAATAACGTCTGTCGCAAGGGTGACGGGTTGTAAACAAAAGTTCCCCAATGGTTCGTTGTGGCGGCTGATGTTCTTTCCAATATATAATACGTAATGTTCGGGGTTGTGGTCGTATCCGAAAACTCGGTGACTTGATACGTAATTCCTGCTGCCGCGGTGTGGGCTGAGCTGTAATCTCCGGAAAGTATGTCCTGGATAACTGTGCGCCAGCTAGCGATGGCCGATGCGTTGGGTGCAACATAGTCATCGTCCCCGGTTCCCGAGGGCATGGCGTCGATGATAGTCGTCACATGTGTTAGAAGACTGCCGGAATCCGTATTCTGTCCGTAAAGCGCGTGGCATAAGAGGGTCAGCACCATAAGAATATTAGATGGTCGTTTTAACATCGTCTTCTTTCATGGATTGCCAAACGGCTATCATTCGTGCAGTGATGGGTTCGCCCCTGAGTTCATAATAATTGTAGAAAACCCTGCTCGCTGGCTCTCTTTCGAGCGTCGGCTTGTCTACAACACTCTTGCGCCGGTTCATGCAGATCGCCATGCTCCAGCAATGCCAGACCCGGACATGGGCTACAAAACTCGATATCGCGGCATGTCGAGCATGTCGTGAGTTTGGACAGAGTCATCTCCCGCAGACCATGGAGTACTTCGGAATCGCGCCATATTTTTGCCAGAGACCGGGTTCGAAGATTGCCGGCGCTGTTTCTAATGCGCAGGCAGGCAAAAACATCTCCGTAAGGTGAAATCGTCATGACGCTCTTGCCCGCATTGCAAATGGTTGCATTGCAATCAGGGTTATGCAAACGCCAGTCGCGGTTGATTTCACTGAAAACAGTGTTGAGATCATCGTCATCGATTCTGAGATCTAACGGACCTTTGCTGCCATCCGTTTTCGGCATAATCACGGAATCAGTTCTGAATAGCGCACCGACCTCCCCGGCAATATCTTCGACGGACTGCACCTGGCCCAAAGTTGAGGCCATAATGGGTGTCTTGAGAAGAATCCGGAGTCCCTTCTCGCGGAGGAGCTTGACCCCTCTCATCGTACGCTCCAGCGATCCGGGGCTTCCGGTGATTGCATCATGCGTGTGTTTGATGCCACCGTAGACACTGATTTCGACAACCAGTGGCTGTAACGCGGCGATTTTCTGCGCTATTTCCGCTGTAATCAATGCGCCATTCGTAAAAAGACGCAAGACAAACCCGAGTTTTCTTGCATGCTCAGCGACCTCAAAAAAATCTCTGCGTACGAGTATTTCGCCGCCACTTAGTGCAAGATACAGCGTGCCTAATTCCGCCAATTGCTCAAGCATATTCTTGCACTCCCCGGTCGACAACTCCTTTGCCAGAGAGTCTGTCGCCATGTAGCAGTGCGTGCATGTCAGGTTGCACCGGTAGGTCAAGTCAACGTGCGCATAAAGTGGGATGTTTTTCGCTCTTGCTTTGCCCTCAATCTCGCTGTAGCTTGGAGTTGACATCTTTTGCAGGCGACCATTATTCATTATGATTTCACCTTACTTCTCAAGAATACCGGAATTTGGATGAAAGAACATCCATAAAATCATGCTATTTGTTTTTCTTGTCAGCGAGCCAGTTATTGGAGTTCCAGCATTTTTCCCGAAACCATTTCCTTTATAAATTCAACCGCATCATCTTGTGCGACAGCAGCCGTAACTTCGAATTCTCTATTGATCTCCTGCACGATATCCTCAACCGAGTGAAAGCCATCCGCCAACTCCCAAATACGGGTTCCGACGTCGTTCAGGATTTTGACGGAACCTTCCATTGGCAACACAATAACAGCTTCGCCATCTACGACACGATGCGCGGTTGCACTGCTTTTTACGAGATATTTATTGAGATATTCCATGAATACAATTCCAAAATAATTTGTCTTTAGTAAAATGCATTTCGTAGCAAGGGATTTTCCCTACAATTTCGCTGCACAACCGTAAGGCCTGAATGCTGCCGTCATGATTCCTGTTAACAGATGGTATGCTTGCCATCATCTCGGCAATCGCTCTCCCAGATTTCATCTCTTTCACAACCGTGTTGGTGCTTCTATACAATCGATAAAGGCCTTTTATCGGGGCTCTGGTATTGCGAAACTTCAGCCCATGGCTTTCTGAGTTAAATGGAGTCGCACAAGCGTAGAATTGACCATCAATCTCTTTAATGATTATCAGATCGTCACCTAGCAAAATGCAGTTGTCAGATAACTTGGCAACCGTAGATTTGCCGGCGCCCGACGGACCAAAGAAAAGATAACCATTGCCGTCAACAATCAGCCCAGCGGCATGAAACAGTATGGCACCATTTCTCAAAGAACAAACAGCATATGCAATTCACAAAAAGTGCTCCAACCATGAGCTGTAATCTTTTCTGTCAAAAACAGCCACGGCATTGTTTCTTTCAAGATCGATGTCTCCAGTGAAATAATTTGAGTTGACAAAACAGTGGCCATCGCCAAAGAACTGCTCGTTGAAAAAATTGGTCGTGCCATCAGGATTAGGAAGATGGAGGTCGGCGGCAATATGAACGTCTATATTGAAATCGAAGTTCTCGGGATGTGACCAGAAATCCGGGTAGATGCGTCTGGCAGTATTTATGAGCCCTGCATGGCACGAGCGAACGCGTATTACCTGGCCACCGATTTCTAAGAAAAATGGTCTTGATTCATCATTGTATCGACGTGAATTAACAGGTGGACTGCGGGTTTGCTGCACTTGCATATCTATACCCGTTTTATCCTATAAAACCACCACAACCTCAGTCTCAAAATGCAACGAAGTGTGATTACGAGCCGAGAATAATTAGATAAGTATTTTCCCAGTGAAGAGGAGGGAATATGGTCGAATGGCCATGATTTTCAAAAAAACAAATTGTCATCGCATGACGCTCAGCTTCTCGATGACGTCTGCTCGTTCCTCTGCACTAATAGCTGATATTTTGTAGAAATAGACGCCGTTCGCCAGTTCATCAAAGTTATTGTCTCTGCCGTCCCAGTCGATGGAATTGTAACCGATTTCTCCCGGCGCATAGTCGATAACTTTGATCAACCTGCCAGCTACGGTGTATATTTTTATGTTCACATCGGCGGGATTGTTATTGACAATATAATAGGTAAAAGTCGTTGCGCTTCGCATCGGATTTGGGAAATTCATCACCCGCTGAATCTCAAAAGAAGAACTGATTTGAAAAATGATATTCGATGCCGCCGTATTGGGAGGATCTGCAAGATCGGTGACTTCTATCGTCATCTCATAATCTTCATCAGCAAGTGCGTTCAAATCATATGAAAGAATTCCACTGTGCATCGGGCTATTTTCTGATGGAGAGTAAACGAACTCATGCGTCCCGACTGTCGTTCCATTCAAAAGTAATTGAATTCTGTCGGCATCGATTCCAAAGTCACGGCTTATTATCTCCGCGCGGAGAATCGATTTATTCGAAACTGGCTCTCCCCCAAAAATGTCCTCACCAACAATCTTATCTTCAATGCTGACCGTAATCGAAATGTCAGCAGACGACGGCACTGAGGTTGGGCCTTCAGTCAAATCTAAATGATGACGCTCACCAGCCTGCCAGACACCTGCTTCCTGAGCAAACAAGGTGACGCCCGCGGGAGCCACCAGTCTGAAACTGACCGTGTCTCCCGGCGAACCTCCTTCAACTTCTAAAGTGTTGGGTTCATCGCCATTAACGTGCATGGGACCATACATTCCTGGAGTTCGGACAGTAAAAAATGCTGGATAGCTCACATTGTCGATCCAGGCTGAGATACCTGTTCCGATTGGCGCCGAATTGCCGCCGATCGTGGCCTTGCCGTAATAGGCGGAAGACAAAGCCGATGGCGTCGGATTGACCTTTAGCCGTAGTGCGGGATCTCCCAATAGATTGTAGAAATCTATATGATCCTGGCTAATCCCTGTTTGATAGACTGCAATCTTTGATCGAGTTGCAAATGATCCAGCAACATTGTCTTGCTCCTTGAAAATGGCTCGAAATATGCCCCCGGCTATCGTGTTCAGAGCAGAAGGATACGCGAATCCACTGGGAGAAAGACACGCAATCGCACCCCGATTTTCCGCCTTTAGCAAAGTTTCTGACAAACAGTTCTCAATTTCTGCATGATGAAAGAAACCGTTCAGGCAGCTAAGGGACAGGAAAAACGGTTGTCTATCCCCATTCTGAAAATTGGCTACATCTTCATCCGCCAGGAGTCTTTCCCGCGCTATAAAATCAATTCCGCCATGACCATAGTAGTTGGCAATCAAAGAACCCTGATTGATCTTGGCTAAAAGCGCATCTTGAGTTGACTCTGAATCGGAGAATTGACTGCGATAGACTCTGCTGATCTTTACATCGGGGGAAACATGTCTTTGGATAAGCGAATCGGACAGCGCTTCAAAATCGTTATGCACGTCATCACCTTCAGCGATAAAAAGCATGGTGCTATGCCACTCATCTTCGGGACTACTGCTTTCATATTGAATGATCTTTTGCACAACCGCATCAGCTTCCGCAGTAGATTGCACCGGTAGTCTGCCGATCAACATGTCGGGCAGAGGGTCGTCTCCGCTTACACTGACGAACCAATTGTCCGAAGACGTTTCAGTGCTGAAATACGAGCTTTCAAACAGGTGAGTCGGGACAAAGTCTTGATGGCCAGTTTTCAGAAAATCTTTGAAGTCGTAGGTCGCATCGCCAACCAGCAGCACATAAGTCGGAGCCGGTTTTTGCCAGTGATGGAAAGTAAATTCAAGGAAATCTTTTATTGCGCGCGGATTCTTAATACCGTAATTGAATTCATCATAAATATCCGTGACTTTTATTGAAGTCACGCTTAGTCCCTGTTGCTGCCTCAATTGAATTAGAGGAGAAAGGCTGCTGTAAAAATCTTCGTGCGTAACAATTATATAGTCAGCTTGATTGTCATTTGACCGGAGATCAACCGAATGGGAAGCACCGATTTCTGGAGTCTGTCGATTTTCTTCAGATAGAGCAAAATATCTGTGTGGATTGGCCACGCTGTGTTGAAAAACCAAAGTATGAGAATTACCATCTTGGGTTATTGTGAAATTGGTGATCTTCTTGGTAGTGAAAGGATCTGAAATATCAAAAAGAGCGATACTCTGGTTGGAGAAATTCGTCACCGCAATTTGATACATCCCTTCACCTTCAGCCCAGAATATAATGCTGTCATTTTGTGCGGCGTAATTCCGCAAGTATTCGATCTCAAACCAGTTCACATAAACAACATCCGCCGCAGAACCGGTATCACCCGGGAGGTAAATGGAAACGGTGTTCATGCCGTTCGCCAATAGGCTTTGTGGAAAACTCCACTCGTTGCTAAACTTAATCAAGCCGTCCCAATAATCATCCAGAACTTGATAGCCATTCAGCGAAACAATTGTGTGATGGTCTGGATTAGTTCCAGTGCTTGTAAAACCCCGGTATTCAACTCTTATTGAGCCGTTTCTGCCCGGAACATCTGCTACATTATTCAAGTCTCCAGTCAAATCCAAGGAATTGGAAGCGATAACAAAATTCCAGAACCAATGGTCCTGGCCTTCGCCATTTTGGATGCTGGTAGCGTAAATATTTTCATGCTCGAAACGGATGCGTTCGGGCGCCATTGTCAATACTGGGTGCGTCCCATTCAGGCTGCCATCTACTTCTGCCATCCGCAGCCCATCAATATTTTCATCAACGACTAGCCAGTAAACATTGGTGTAAGTGTAATCGCTCCTCATCTTCTTGCCATAGAACTCAATATAATCGGGCACGTCAAACCTGCCGTCTTGCTCGCCTTCGATGTGGATAGGGATTTCCACTCCCTGACTAAATATTCGAATTTTTCTGGGATCAACAACCGCCGTGTTCAGACCCGCATCATCCAATTCGGCCTTAGTAACGACGTATATACCATCCTGTTCAACGAATATCTTGTACCCATCACGAGCCATTGCCCTGTCAGCTTTTTCATGAATGGATTCCGGCTTGGACAGCGGATCTCTCTTTACCCTCCAGTTTTTCGCGCTTTGATAATTGAGAAGGGTATTGCCCAGAAGCCTCTCAAATGCCGGGGAGTCGGCGGTTCCGCTTGTTGATAATATTGTATCTGGCCTTTTCTCCTTCGGAACAAATCTGACTCTGACTGTCACGGTTCTATAAAAACGGATTTCTCCGCTAACGGGGTTGAATTGAACCGGAAAAATCTGGAGTGTACCGACAGACTGATGACGAATAAGCGCTTTGTCTGAAAGTTTTGCAATTTGATTGGGATAGAAATTATGATTGAAATACATCTCCCTATCCATCCACCATTCGTACTCGACATCGGCCGGCAACCCATCCGGCAATTGCCATTCTTGAATCGGTTTTGGTGCTGGGGCAATGTTATACCCGGGCAGCGCAATATAATCTGTACTCAAGATGTCCAATTCTGGAGTTGTATTCGGGGGAATTCCAAACAGGTGACCCCTAACCGGAACCTGTGGCTTCCCGGGTTCTGAGGTTTGATGAAACCCATCTATGACAATGGTTTGATATTCCTTGTGGTCATGTTTCTGTCTGCTAACATCAAAATCTGCAAGACTAAATTTGACAACTATTGCCTCGGCATCGGCCTTCACTATCTCATACTGAGAAGTCTTCACCATCTCGAGACGAGTCTGGGGACCAAGACCGGGTTTCTGGTGGCTACGGATTTCCGCGGTGAGGAAGAATGATAAGAACAGGACTGTCCACTGTAGGAATAGGATTGGAGGTCGCATGGCCTAACAATGAATGATGAAATTGCAGTTTCGGAGTACCCGCATCTCCGGTTGCCGCAGTATAGATTGAAGATTGCCAATTAGCAAGAGTTGTTAGCATAAGTTCAATTAAGAAATCGTGAATACTCCTGTCGTTGGCCTGAAATGTAGCGGTAGCTGGCGGGTCCCCTTGGATAATCTGGGCTGAGCCCACAGGCTGGGAATCCAGCCCGTGGGCTGCAAGTTACGGCGCGAGCGTGTTACTGCAAAATTCATTCGGCCACAAATAGTCCGGCAATCTTTTCAGGGAGGTCGCCATAACGTAGATTACTCATATTCGAAATAATGACAACAACGGCCTGCGCCTCAGGATAGACTCGGAAAAAGGTAGTGCCGCCAACAGAGCCCCCACCATGGCCGACCCATGAACGGCCTGAGTTGTCTTTTCCGATGGCCCAGCCGATACCATATCCTGTTTTTTCTCCCGCAGAGGTTTTCTGGGACGTCCACAAGAGCTGGATTGTCTGGTGTTTAAGCAGCGTCTCATTCAGATGGGCAAACCCGAACCGAATCAAGTCTTCTGATGTAGAAAGAAAACCTCCTCCGGCCCACTTATAGCTGTTATTAACCGGTGGAGCATTAAGAAGAGCGCCGTCTCGAATCTGATAGTAGCGACCCCGATTCACAATAACACTATCAACGTGGTCAGCCACAGTGTGATTCATATCAATGACACTGAATACATGCTCATCCATATAGTCCAGGAAGGTCTGCCCGGATGCACCCTCGACCACTGCGCTGATCAGATTCCAACCGTAACTGGAATATGAAAACTTCGTTCCAGGCGGAAACAGTAAGGTGTCCTGTTGGAAAATGGTCAAGCCAGAAAGTACCGTGCTATAATTCTTCTGACTAAGAAACTCATCACATCTGTAATGACGGATGCCGGCAAGATGGCCAGCTAACAATCGCGTTGTAACTTGACCTCGTTTCGCTGGAAAAGTCGGAACATAGCGTTGAATTGGGGCATCCAAGTCAAGCCTTCCCTGCTCGTAGAGTTGACCAATAGCCACAGTGGTTAGCGGTTTGGCAACACTCCCAACCCGGAAAAGTGTTTTGGCCGGCCTTACCGGAACCCGCTGTTCTACATCAGCGTACCCGAATCCTTCGGACCACACGATTTGTCCTTTTACCCCGACAGATACCGAAATCCCAGCCGCCTGCGATTCCATCAGTAATGTCTTGATGAGAGACGAGGCCCTGTCAATCGCGTTTCCCTCTTGAGCCCAGGAAAGGCCCGATAAACAAAACACAAGAAGTGCAACAAATGTTCTATGGATAAATTGAGGCATCATACTATCTCCTGAGTGAATGACTGATCGCCCACAGCTTATGAATTCATAACAAATCAAAAAAATATTTACGAACCCATTTCATCAGGTTCAACAAAAAACCGCCCGGTGTTCAGCCTTTAGGCTGTAAGTTCCAGAAAATGACACGCAAAAGGTGAACACCGATGGAGTGAAACCGCGGCAGCCTCCAAACGAAACGTTTTCCTCCGGGTTCCGTATTTTTTCCAGATTCACCTGAACAAAACGCCCGTTAAACTGTCATCTGTTTTATAGCTGGACGACTGTTATCGTGCAGGCAGGCGGACCAGAGATGTCAGATTCAGAGTTGGCACGCCGTGCAAAGGAGGAATCCGTGTTCAAGAACTATCTCAAAGTTGCGTTCCGCAATCTTCTCCGCCAGAAAGGGTATTCATTCATCAACGTTGCGGGCCTGGCCATTGGCATCGCCTGCTGTATTCTCATCCTGCTCTATGTTCAGGACGAACTCAGCTACGACCGCCAGCCTGCTCATGCGGATCGCACCTACCGCATCACGCTGGAGGGCAGTGTTGGCGGCAACGATTTCAACATGGCTATCTCGTGTGCACCCATCGGCCCTACGCTGACGACAGAAATGCCCGAAGTCGAGCAATACGCGCGCATCCGGAACTTCGGTTTTCCGGTGTTGCGCTACAAAGACAAGGTCTTCAGCGAGGAACGGTTCTACGCCGCTGACTCGACGTTTCTTGAGGTGTTTGCAGTTGCACTCATCCAGGGCGATCCGAAGACCGCACTCACAAAGCCGAACAACCTGGTACTCACACGTTCCATGGCGGAAAAATATTTTGGCGATGAAGATCCCCTTGGCAAATCCATAAACGCCGACAATCGCAGGGATTGGCTGGTCACAGGCGTGATTGAAGACGCGCCGGTCAATTCACATATTCACTACGATTTTCTGGGCTCGTTGACAACCTATGAGGACAGCCGCCAACCATTCTGGATCAGCAACAACTACTACACCTACATTGTGGTGCGGGATGGCGTCACGCTGGCGGAGTTGTCAGACAAACTCCCGGCTATCGTTAGGAAATACGCTGAGCCGCAAATCCTGCAAGCAACGGGCATCACATTCGACCAACTAATCGAATCCGGTGGCAAGTACAGCTACCACTTACAGCCGCTGACTGACATTCACCTGCGTTCCGACCTGGATTATGAGGCCGAGCCAAACGGCAATGCAGCAACTGTCACGATTTTCGGCGTCATTGCTCTCGCTATCTTGCTGATCGCTTGTATCAACTTCATGAACCTGGCGACAGCCCGCTCATCTAATCGCGGCAAGGAGGTGGGCATCCGCAAAACTCTGGGTTCAAACCGCACCCAGCTTGTGCGCCAGTTCTTGGCAGAAGCGGTCTTCACTACCTGCCTGGCCGTGGTTGCTGCCATGCTGCTGGTCTACCTTCTTCTGCCACACTTCAACCAGTTAAGCGGCAAGGAATTGACCCTCGACTCTTTTATGAGTCCGATTGTCGTGCTTCGCCTCCTTGGCCTGGCAGCGGTTGTCGGACTTATTGCAGGTAGTTATCCAGCTTTCTTTCTGGCTGCATTTCAGCCGGTGAAAGTGCTCAAAGGAGTTCGTACCCAGTCGGGAGAAGGGCGTTCCGCAAACTTGCGAACCGGACTGGTCGTATTTCAGTTCACTATCTCGATTGTGCTCATCATCGGCACCATCGTCGTCAACAATCAACTGGACTTCATACAGAATCGCAAACTGGGATTCAACAAAGAACAGGTTGTCATTGTTCATAAGACGGACGACATCGGCAAGCAGGTCTACCCTTTTATGGAAGAACTCAGAAAGAATGCCAACATCATCGACGCCAGCAATTCAACCACCCTGCCGGGCCTGCCCTTCAGTGGCAACGTGCACCAGCGAGCCGGGGCCAGTGGCGAGGACTCGCATCTGATCTTCGAAATGCGTTCAGATTACGACTTTGCAGAAACCTACCAGATCAAAATGGCGGCCGGTCGCTACTTCTCGCGTGCCTGGTCAACGGACTCATCCGCCATCGTCCTGAACCAGGCCGCTGTCCAAACTTTCGGTTTGACTGACGATCCGATAGGGCAGGAAATCAGCGCAATGGGTCGCACAACTGAGGAATCCGAGCATTTCAAAGTTGTTGGTGTGATGGAGGACTTCCATTTCGAGTCTCTGCATCAGAAGATTCGGCCAATGGCGATTAAGCTGCATCACAGGGGCGGCCTTGGACGATATGTTTCCGTGAGAGTGGCGCCGGGGCATATTCAGGAAACTGTGGCAGCTATCGAAGAAACGTGGGGCAAATTCGCGGGCTCGCAAGCTTTCGAACACACGTTCTTTGACCGGGATTTTGCCAGGTTGTACGACGCGGAAACCCAGACCCGGAAAATCCTGACACTATTCTCAATGCTTGCTGTGGTGGTTGCGTGTCTCGGCCTTTTTGGTCTGGCGTCATTCACAACTGAGCAACGCACCAAGGAAATTGGCATCCGCAAAGCGCTCGGGGCTTCGGTCGCAGCCGTTATTGCTCTGCTGTCACGACAATTCATCAAGTGGGTGCTGGTGGCCAGCGCCATTGCCTGGTTGATCGCAGGATTCGCTATGCGTAGCTGGTTGCAGAACTTCGCTTACCACACAAATCTGGAGCCGTGGAGTTTTGTAATCGCTGCGATTGGCGCCCTGGTGATTGCGCTGTTGACCGTCAGTTATCAGACCATTCGGGCAGCGCTCATGAATCCAGTGGATTCTCTTAGATACGAATAGACTTGCAGATATCCGCCACGGTTTCCTGACTGCGGAAATTTTGTTAAAAATTGAGAAATTGTGCCAAAAAAACTTGCCTTTTTAAAACAGTGATCGTATATTCAAGTCCTACCAAATACATCTTACCTTAAGATGTGGGAGACTGGCCCGTACCTTTTTACAAGGTACGGGTCTTTTGTTTTCTACAGGATCGAGAGAAATCCCCCTGCCATCCTGGCTAATCTGAGCTGTCCGCTCGTCCTGCCGCTATGGACGCGACCAGAAGCCGCCCGCAATACTCCCCAGATGCCAGAATTGGCTTGGCGTTTCTCCTGTGTCATGGCAAACCAAAAGCTTGCATCTCTAAAACAATACCTCTACCTTGCATTAGCTCGAAGATCACCCAATCATCTAAGGAAACAACCATTTGCTGAAGCTCCTACTTGACGTAAAAAGACTCTCGTCAAGGTTGAATGCAGCGGGTTTGAATCAAGTTTGGACCAGCCTGCGCTTTGCCAGTGCGATTTTCGGAGGTTCGCACGGCGCTCTGGTGTGGGCATGTTCCCGGGTGGCTGGTTCGGCCCGAACCGTTGCAGGTACGTCATTTCTGAGTTTTGAGCGACAGGAGGATTCGGCTCGTTTTCAGAATCGAGTGAGAAACAGTCCGCAACCCGCCGTGCTGAGACTCCCGCAACATTGAAGACGCGAAAGCAAAAAGAGGTAGGCTGACACCAGATTTTTCATAACCAAGAACACACATAAATAAGGGAACGAAATGGCAAGACCGAACTACAGCTATGAAAAACGCAAGAAAGAATTAGCAAAGAAGAAAAAGAAAGAAGAGAAGTTGCAACGCAAACTGGATAAGAATATGCCGCCCAAAGAAGAGCCAGGTCAGTCTCCGGACCAGGAAGAAAACATCTAAAGATAGAGCTTTCATGAGAAAAGATCAATTCAGATCGGGCAGTCGGCAGAAGAATTCCATCGAGAAATATCTGGAAGAAATTGTTGTATTTACTCCACTTCCGCCCGCAGAGGAGATTGAATTAACGCGTAGAGTTCGAAAAGGGGAATCCTTTGCATTGGATAAACTGGTTAAGGCAAACTTGCGCTTTGTCATCAGCGTGGCCAAACAATATCAGGGTCATGGCCTGCCGTTAGAAGATTTGATAAGTGAGGGGAATATGGGGCTGATGAAGGCCGCGCAAAGATTTGATGAGACACGCGGGTTTAAGTTCATTTCCTATGCGGTTTGGTGGATCAGGCAGTCTATCTTGCAGGCCTTGGCAGAGCAGACTCGTATGGTGCGTTTGCCAATGAATCGCGTCGGCGCCATTCACAAAGTCGGTAAAGTGCTCGAAAAGTTGCACGGGCAACATGGCAGGGAACCCAGCCTGAATGAGGTCGCGGATTCCCTTGAGATGACCGACAGCGAAGTGGCCGACATTTTAAAAACATCTGCACAGCATCTATCTCTGGAGAGGCCGCTAAACCTGGAAGACGGAAGCAGCCTGTTGGATGTATTGGAAAATAAGAGAGATGCTTTGCCGGACGACTTCTTAATGGAAGAATCTTTGAAGGAGGAAATCCAAAGAATTTTGGTTACCCTGAAACCTCGCGAAGCTGAGATCATTCGATTGTCCTTTGGTTTGATTGGTGAGCGAGCTTTAACTCTCGAAGAGATTGGAGAATATTTTGAATTGACCCGAGAGCGAATACGGCAAATCAAAGACAACGCTCTACGACGTATACGCCATCACACACGGTCAGAGCCATTGAGAAAATATCTAGGACAATAGCCAAAGTGTGGCTAATCGCTATCGTTTAATTTGTGTGGTTGGTTACTTGATAGCACGTTCTCTATCAAACCGCAGTAAGAAAGGAATATTTTATGAATATCTATGTTGGCAATCTTTCCTACGAAGTGACCGAAGACGATCTTAAGGCTGCTTTCTCCGAGTTTGGAGAATTGGACAGCGTAAATATCATCAAGGATAGGTCTTCGGGACAATCGAAAGGGTTTGGATTTGTGGAAATGCCAAACGATGCAGATGCGGAGAAAGCAATTGAAGCCTTGCACGAGACTGAACTAAAAGGGCGTAATCTAAATGTAAATCAGGCAAAGCCTCGTACTGATCGTTCATCAGATAGGTCGAGGTACTAGCACCTGACAATTACGTCCCGTTGAGCAGCACCATAGCAGAGAATCAATGGAGATCGTAGATGAAAGAACTTGTTGAGTTCATGGTTAAACACTTGGTCGATAAGCCCGACGAAGTTCAAGTTAACGAAATCGCTGGCGAACGAACCGCTGTCTTCGAATTACGTGTTGGCGATGGGGACATGGGAAAGGTGATTGGGCGGCATGGACAAACTGCCAGATCTCTCCGAGTCCTTCTGACGGCAGCCGCAGCAAAGCAGGGTA
This sequence comes from Candidatus Zhuqueibacterota bacterium, assembly GCA_029261995.1. GTDB lineage: Bacteria > Zhuqueibacterota > Zhuqueibacteria > Oceanimicrobiales > Oceanimicrobiaceae > JAJDAF01. Next base: position 152,650 of record JAJDAF010000008.1, on the reverse strand, counting down.
AGCGATCGGTTTTGGAAATACTGGAAGATGAAACGGAGAAACCATTGGTATCGAATGAAAAACAGCCCATTCTGCCTTAGGAAGATTCAGTTTGAAAGTGTTCAATTAAGCAGGAGATCATGATGAATATTTACGTCGGCAACCTGGCAACTGACGTCAGCGAGGAGGAGCTAAGACAAGCGTTCGAAGCCTTCGGAGAGATCGCATCCGCCACCATTATCAAGGACAAATTCAGTGGCGAATCACGAGGTTTTGGATTCGTGGAAATGCCTTCTAAGGATGAAGCGCAGTCGGCAATCGAGGGTCTAAACGGGACGGACTTGAAAGGGCAAAGCCTCAATGTCAATGAAGCCCGCCCTCGTACAGAAAACCGACGTGGTGGTGGGCGACGCTTCTAGTGTTGTGGGTTTCATGACCGGGGTAACCATATCTCGCCCCGAAAGCGCTTTTGTCGAACTTTTTAGCGGACTCTTTGATTGAACGCAAGAGTCCAGATGAATGGCCTTTTCACCCAGCCGGATTCCGGTCTTGGGCAGATGGCTCTTGCTGCAACCGAAATGGGTGGGCGCTTCGGTAGATGGAGTTGGTCATGCGAAGTGGCGGGGGGCTTTTGCCGCAACGCACGGCTCTGCGTCCTAACGGATCGAGTTCGAATGACACTGCTCTGATCAAATCAAGTCAAAAAAGCTTGCCTTTTTAGAAGAACGTTCGTATCTTCCAGTCCTACCAAATACATCTTACCTTAAGATGTGGGAGACTGGCCCGTACCTTTTTACAAGGTACGGGTCTTTTTGTTTTCCAGGGAAATTGAAAATCCGCAGCAAGTCTATGAGCCCCCGCACAGCTAGTGTCACGATTTCTAATTTTTCGAACAAAACTCTGACAGGGTTTCGACCCTTTTTTTATGCCTGAAACGGTTAACATCAAACCCTGTCAGAGTTCGCTTATTTGGAAATCATCACACTAGCACGTTGATGCGGAACTTGAGCGGCCTCTGCTCTCTAACTGTCGGAGCCACGAGTAGCCATTGCTTGAATATACCTGCCCACCTCTTCTTCCAAAATCGGCAGCGTCACCGCGCCATTCTGTAAAATCACGTCATGGAACTCGCGTACGTCGAACTCGGCGCCCAATGCTTGTTCAGCATGTCGCCTTAGCTCCTTAATCTTCAAATCGCCAATCTTGTAGGAAAGCGCCTGGCCTGGCCAGGCAATGTAGCGGTCGGTTTCCGTGGTGCACTCGTGGATGGACAGTGCGGTGTTGGAGATCAAGTAATCCAGCGCCTGCTGGCGAGTCCAGCCTTTGGCGTGGATGCCGGTGTCCACCACCAGACGGCAGGCGCGCCACATTTCGTAGGTGAGCCGTCCGAAATTCGAATAGGGGTCGGTGTAAAAGCCAGCCTCGAGCCCGAGCCATTCAGAGTACAAACCCCAGCCCTCGCCAAATGCCGAAATGTAGGAATGGCGGCGAAAGTTGGGTCCGGCCTCCTGTTCGCGCGTAAGTGCGTTTTGAAAATGGTGGCCGGGAACCGCTTCGTGAAAGGTCAGCGCTTCCAGCGTGTAAAGCGAACGGCTGGGCAAATTGTAGGTGTTCACCCAGTAGTAGCCGGGCTCCGTGCTGCCGTAGGCGGGCCCAACGTAGCGACCGGCGGTGTATTTTGGCGCTATGTGGTCCGGCACCGGCGCCACGCCATAGGGCAGGCGCGGGATGGTCTTAAACAAAGCCGGCAGTTTGGCGTCCATCTTTTTGGCGATGTAAGAGGCCTCCTTCAACAACTCATCCGCGGTCTTGGGATAAAAGCGAGAATCCGTGCGCAGAAAAGTCAGAAACGCCTTGAAATCGCCGGGGAATTTCACCTGTTTGGTGATGGCCTGCATCTCCAGCCGGATGCGGGCCACTTCATCCAGCCCTATCTGGTGAATCTCACCCACGCTCAAGTCGAGTGTGGTGAAGTATTTCACCCGCTGCTCGTAGAAGGCCTCGCCGTTCGGCAGTTCGGAAGCCCCAATGGTCTCGCGAGCGGCTGGAACATATTCCCGTGTCATAAAATCAAGGAACGCTCTGTAGCCGGGCACGGCTCCCTGCATGATGGCCGATTTGCCATCTTCTACCAGTCGCTGGCGTTCAGTGGCGGGCACGGAGTTGGGAAATCGCGCAAACGGTTTGAAGAAAACGCTTTCGGTCGCGTCTGCTACAACGTGTGGTGCAATGGTAGTTTCCATGCCGTTGAGCACTATTTTTGGCAGGGTAATTCCAGCCGCCATGCCCTCGCGCATGTTGTTGATTTGCTGTGCCACGTAGTCCGGAAATGCCCGCAGGCGAGCGTTGTAATTTTCATAGTCGGTTACGGTCGAAAATGGCATTCGACTGGCCAGGCGCGAGAAGCTGATGTGAAAACCGCTGTCGGCGTTGAGCGGTATGGTGTAGGATCTGAAGGTAGCCGCGGCGATATCATCTTCCACCTGCCGGCGAAACAGATCATAGTTAATGCGTTCCTTTGTGCTCAAACCGGCACGATCGATGGCATCCAGGCGAGCCACAATATCCTGCCAGAACTGCGCGCGGCGTTCTTGGCTGGCCTTGCTGACATCCGGGAGTTTGTGGTTGCTTTCGTTGTGTCCGACCGCCGTGGCAAACAGCGGATCCTCCGCCAATTGAAACTTCCACGCTTCATCAAGAATATTCTGGAGCGTCGTCTCAGGCTTGGCGCAAGCCGAGAGCGCGAACAGTCCTGCCAGGCAGATGAGTCTAAATTGCGTCATTTGAGTTCCTCCTTTCATTTCCACTGGTCTAGAATAGAATGATTGTGGGGCCAGCATCGCAATCAGCTCGACGCCAGGAGTAAGTAGGTGAATAAGCCTTTCGCGACCAAGGCATCCTGTTGAAAAACTTCAACATCGCAGAGTACAACCTTGCGGCCGCGTTTGACCAGTCTGGCGACTGCCCTCAGGTTGCCGGCCTCTGCCCGCGCTGGCCGCAGAAAATTGATCTTGAACTCAATGCTGGCCATCGACTGCGTTTCGGGCAGCGTCGGATAAATTATGTAAACGGCCGTTGAGTCGGCCAGCGTGCTGATGATGCCGCCGTGCACAACTCCGCCTTCCTGCAAATACTCAGGCCGGAGCGGCAAGGAGACTTCCGCGCTTTCGTCCGTGTGGGCAAGCAATTGAAAATTGAAGAACCGGTTGGCCGGCACCTCCGGAAACGCCGCTCTCATTTGTCCTCCACCATTTCCGTTACAACAGAAACGGCGCGATCGAGCTGAATGTCTTTGCCAGCAAGATAGCGGATATCCATGCGGACGTGCACGTCTGGGGCCACGCCGACGCCTTCAAGGACATCACCGTCGATGCGCGCGCCACCCACAGCCAGATAGAGAATCGAGTCGTCTGACAGGATGAACAGCTTGCCAGCGGTGACCGCACCGGCTGTGTTTTCACCCACGATCTTGCCGAGCTTGTACTTCTTGAAGCCGTACGCCAAAATCTCTTTGCCACTACGCACGCCACCGTTGATGAGCATCACGACCGGCTTGCGCCACTGGCCGTCCCAAACATGCTCGCTGCCATCACGGTCGATGCGGGTATAGAATGGCACCTGTTTGTTGAACACGTTGAGGTAGGCAGCCGAAGCGCCGCCCCAGCCGTCGCGCAGATCCCAGATCAAGCCGTCGGCATCCTTCAGCGCGCCAAAACTGATGGCATCCTGAAATGCCTCCTGATATTCGATTCCTGCGTAGGACCAGACATGGATGTAGCCGATCTTGCGGCCAAGATGTTCAATCACGCGGATGCTCGCCTGTTGCGCCGCAAGAAACTCCTGTTTGGGATTGCGCAATTCCGGTGTGACGGCAACGATAGTCGGCACGGCGCCTTCTTGACGCCGAAGCGTGAGCGCCACCGGCACACCGATCTTCTTGCTGAAGCTCTCGACACCACGGAAGGCTTGTCCGTCAACGGCGATTATTTCATCGCCCGTCAGCACGCCGGCCGTTTGGGCCGAGCTTCCTGCAAAGACGGAAATCACGAACGTCTTGCCCTCAAATTCAGAAGTAAGGATCCCGATGGTTGCATACTTGACTTCCCTGCCGGCGAACAACTCACGAATGTTTGGCAACTGCCCGAAAATTGCCGCAAGTTGGTAGTATTCGGGGTCAGCAGTCGTGTAGTAGCTGGTGTGTGAGGTTTGCAATTCATCCAGGAGTCCATCGACCTGCGTCGTAAAATCGTTTTCGTCAGTGCTCCCTGAGACCCGCAGGCGGTACTCAGGGACTATTTTTTTGAAAACGGACTCGATCTTTGCCGGAGAGTAGAAATTTTCCACAACGATTTGGGTGATCTCATCGAACCGCGACAGCCGATCCTGAGCAAATACAATGTCTGAGGTGTTGTAACAAGTGAGGAGCGCGATTAAGGTGGAGATGATTTTCGACACGAAGACGCACCTTTCGTTTTTCCGCAAGCCAAACATCGATTTGGCAGGCGGCCTTTAAACCAGATTTATCGATTTATGGAGGCAAGTCTGCGGAAGATAATAAGGCGAGTGGAGAAAGTCAAAGGGGATATGGTGGCCCTGGAGATGGGGCATCCCTAAACGACACCCAAGCGGCGGGGACCCGTGGTGGATATGAGCAGAATGTGAAACGCCATTGACGCAGCGGGTTTGCCCACCGGCTGAGAAAAGTAGTGACAGCGTCTTTGAAACTATGACAGGCTAGAACCAGCTCATGATGCTTCAACAACACACAGATCTGCATCGCCTTCTGCGAGAAACACACTTGTCCATTCAATGGACATTGCCGTGATAAACAACCTCCGAACCGCATAAGAATTCACGAATGCCAAGCCAGCAGATCGGTAGGGATGAAAGGCCCGGGCGAACAAATTGCGGCCCAGGCCTATCTACTCCTAGTTGAGCATGACAGGTTCGGTTTTGTCAGGCGCGTGCAACGAATATGGGAGATTCAGCATTCGACGGCAGCAAAAGCGAACAACCTGATGCCTGAGCCAGTCGAGTTGCAATGAATCAATTCACCCTAGTAGCGTCGCTGTGGACCACCACCGTAACCACCACCGCCACCACCACCTTCACGATTCCTCTTGCGACTATCCCGACACGCTTTGCAGCGCTTCGGCTCGGTGAATCCGCGCTCCTGGTAATACTCCTGCTCGCCTTCAGTGAACACGTACTCATTCCCGCAGTCGGCACACGTCAGTGACTTATCCGGCATGATAAATACTCCTTTGATTAAATATTATGAGTTAAACTGCTTTTGGGTCATCCTTTGCTTTGCTGGCATCTCAATCCAAATCCCAGGATGCGAAGCTCTCTATTCTTGTCTTGCGTAGCTGGCCCGCAATTCGCGCCGCATCAGCTTGTTGGATGCCGTGCGTGGTAGTTGCTTGAGGTGCACGACATCGTATACCTTGAAGAGAGGATTCAACGCTGTCGCGATCATCTCTCCTAACTCGGTTCGAAGCGTGGTTCCGCCAGGGACGGTTTTCGTCACGACAAACGCGATGAGTTTCTCTTGTCCATCACCGTCGGGCTGAACAGACACAGCGGCGCTTTCTTCAACACTCGCATGCGCGTTAATCACCTGTTCCAGTTCCACTGAACTGACCTTGATTCCTCCAAGATTCATGGTGTCGTCCGCTCTACCCTGAGCCAGATAGAAGCCATTGTGCAACCGCGCAACGTTGTCGCCGTGCCGCCGAAGTGTCTCGTCGTTTGGCCCTGATGGGCACCCCGCGTAGTAGACCTGGTCATGGTCTCGATTCAGCAATTCTTGTGACAGCCCGATGGCAGGAGGTATCAAGAATAGTTCTCCGGTCTCTCCTTCTCCAACGGGCTCTGCCTCTTCATCAAGAATGCAAAACTCGGTGCCCAGAGCAGGCGTCGTGAACATGGTCGGAGAGGCGTTCTGTACCACCGTTCCGGTAAGGTGGCCGCCGCCGATTTCCGTGCCGCCAAGATACTCTATGATCGGAGCACGGTAGTTCGTAAGACTCATCAACCAAAGATAATTCTCCTGGCTTGATGGCTCTCCGGTAGAGCTGAAGAGACGGACGCTGGCGAAATCATCGCGGGAAAAAGCGCCGGACGACCGCCAGGACCGCACCATCGATGGAATTACGCCCAAAACGGAGACACCGGCGACTCGGATAAAATCCGCAAACGCTTTTCCGGTTGGCGCGCCCTGGTAAAGCGCCATGCTCGCCCTGTTCATGAAAGTAGCGAAGATGAGCCACGGCCCCATCATCCAACCAATATTGGTCGGCCAGGCAATCACATCTTGTTCTTGGATGTCTTGATGAAAGTGGCCATCCATCGCACACTTCAGCGGCGTCAGATGGGTCCACGGAATTGCCTTCGGTTCAGCGGTGGTGCCGGAAGAAAACAAGATGTTGGTCACACGGCCGGGCTCGCCCACAAGTGAGTCGAACGCATCGTTTTCCGAAACAAAATCATCCCAGATCAGGTCGCCACTGCGCATGTTGGCAGGCGCACCCGCATCGGCGCAAACCACAACAGCACGGCCAGCGCCTGAGGCCTTGACTTTGCCATAGAGGTCGATGACCTTACCGCCGCGCAAATACGTATTGACTGTGATGACACAATTCGCCGCGGCAATTCCCATTCGCTTTCTCAGTTCATCTTCAGAAAAACTGTCGGCGATCGAAACCACGACACAGCCTGCTTTTATGATGCCAAGATAGGCTGCGACGCATTCAATTGTCATCGGCATGTAAATCGCGATTGGATTACCGGGCTCAAACCCCATCTCCCGCAATCCGTAGGCGACGCGATTGACGAGACGCTCAAGTTCCCCATAAGTCAAGGCGCTGGAGGCGCTAGATCCCTCATGCAGAGAGATAATGGCAAGTTGGTCCGGGCAACCTGTAAAGCAGCTATCGACGCAGTTCAGCTCCGCGCCTGCAAACCACACCGGGTTCCGACCATCCGCCACCGGGGCAAGCCATTGCTTCGGCGGCTTGCGTAGACGAATTCTCAAGCGCTCGACGACGCTCTGCCAAAAAGCGGGCCTGTTCTCTGTAGACCACCGATGCAGCGCGGCGTAATCATCGACGCCGATTGTTTGCATAAACTCGGCAAGGTTTGATTTGGTCAACTGATCCGGGCCGGGCCGCCAGACAACGGGTGGTCCATCATCAGGTTCACGGTTTCTCAGCATCTCTTGAAACAGACGCCAGTGTTCCTGAAATGAGCACTGACCGGCAATCAAGCTCATCCACTCGAAGTCCTGCAGGGTTTCCCCTGGATGTGCTTCGACAGTAGAACTGGTATTTTCTGCCATCATGTCTCGCTGCAAATACTCGACGGCGGCATTTAGAAAAAGTAACTATTTAGGATCATCTGGACTTAGCAAGGGAATCTTCATGAAAGGTGAACGAGGGTGTAGTGAAAGGAGTAGATGGGGCTAACCGGATCGGAAACGCCTTCGCCTGGTTGTTACCTTTCTTGGAAACTCAATCCTTAAAAAATTAATGGTGTTTGTGAATGTATCGTCCGGAGCACTAAATGTCAAGTAATATTTGGGGACAAGGTCGTATTTTCGTTTTGATGATTCTCGAGTATGGGATGCATGACTCTCTTCCACAGCGGAGGGACAAGGGCCAGCAACATCATGCCGGCATAGCCCGTTGGCAATTGCGGGCTTTCGCTGTAATGCCGCAATGTCTGATAGGCTTTGACGGGATGCACATGATGGTCAGAATGGCGCTGCAATTTAAACAGGAGACAGTTGGTCAACCGCTGATTTGCGTTCCAGGAATGTACTGCAGTCACTTTCTCGTATTTCCCGGACGGCAACCGCCGCCTTTGCAGGCCATAGTGTTCAACATAGTTTACGACCTCAAGAAGTGAGAATGCGACAATACTCTGAAGAACAAAAAATATAACAGCCTGGCCACCCCAAATATTCCCCAGCAAGGTCGCCAAAAGCGCAGGCAGGAGGATGTACCGCAGCATGCGATTCTCCGGGCTGATTGCTCGCTTTCGTCCATGTCGCAAGCGCGCCACCTCGGTTTTCCAGGCACTCGAAAAGCTGCCTAGCAGAGTTCTTGGATAAAACGCATAAAACGATTCACCCAACCTCGCTGTCGCCGGATCGTCCGCGGTCGCGACCCGAGTGTGGTGCCCTAGATTGTGCTCGATATGAAAATGCATGTAGCACACCGACATCAAAAGAGCCTGACCGCAGAACACATCGAGCTTGCGTTTCTTGTGGGCAAGCTCATGGGCAATGGTAATGCCAAGTCCGCCGGTGGTGATTCCCATGGACAGCACGAATCCTGCCTTCTCTACAACGGAAAGAGCGCCTCCCGAAAAAACTGCAGCTCCCCAAAACAGCAGACCGAACTGAACAGGAAGAAAGAGATAAAGCACCAGCCGGAATCCTAGTGTGCTTTCCAGATCATCCAATGCTTTGGGCGATGGATTGTAGTCGTCCACACCAATGATGAAGTCCAGCAGAGGCACGGCCACGAAAACAAGCATGGGGGTCAAGAATGTACCCAGACCACCGATGCTGTAACCGACCACGACACTGAGCGGAACCAGATAACCAATTGTGTATTGCCAAGGTTGCATAAAAACAAGATAGGAAAATGCGCTCGATTGTCAACAGTTTTGAAAACACCAATGGCGCGGACTCCGTTGTTTCTTCAGCCTGACGGTGCGGGTGGCGCTGAGAAAAGCTCGAGGTTGTGCTTGAAATTTCAATGCACAGGACTGATTCTCAAAGAACGGGAATCGGGTGATGTCCCGCCACAGAGCCTGCAGGAAATACAACGAGACAGCGCCAAGCCCAAAATGGAGACTGTTTGCTAGATTCTCTCTTCGACTACAACGCCAACTTCGTCACCTTCGGTTCGCAGCACATCTGGATGATCGTAATGACCGTCGCGCTTGCAGGCTTGTTGCCCGCGGTGTCGCGACGGATACTCTCTGCTCGCGGTCAGCTAATTCTTGCGCGGGCAATGAGCCTGCTCATCGCTGCTACGGCAATTCTGTGGGTTGCCGTTCGCATCGCGCTCAACGACTTCGACAAAACCACGGACCTGCCACTTGACATCTGCAATCTCTCGGCCTTGCTTATTCCAATAATGATGTGGCGCCCGAAACGGGCTGTGCATGAAGTTCTCTACTTTTGGGTGTCGGTTGGCACTTTGCAGGCGGTGCTAACGCCGCACCTGTTCAACGGATTCCCCAATTTTACTTTCCTGAAGTACTGGATCGTCCACGGTGGGCTGGTTGTTTACATCGTCTACGTGACAGTCGTCCTGAGGTTGGTTCCGAACTGGCGAAGCGTGTGGAAGGCGGCCTTGTGGTTGCAGCTTTACACGGTGGTCATGTTTGGGCTGAACTCTCTGCTGGGCTCCAACTACTTTTACATCATGCGAAAACCACCGACGGCCTCACTGCTCGACTATTTTGGTTCCTGGCCCTGGTATCTGCTCGTGTGCGAAGGCCTGATGCTAATTCTGTTCATGCTGGCCTATCTGCCGGTCAGACGAAAAGGCGTTGCGCAGCCTGACCAAATCACTTCTCAGCAAGACTCCTAAGCGCGATTCTTGCCTGCTTGGTCAAGGGGTCAATTGTAAGCGCCCGCTGATAAGCCCCCATCGCTTCGCGGGTTTTGCCTTGCTTCTCCAATACTCGCCCGAGGTTTAACAGAGCGTTTATCGACTTCGGGTGGTTCGCGATTTCCTGTCGGTAGACGTCGGCGGCATCATCAAACCGGTCCAGCATCGCGTAGGTGTTGCCAAGATTGATGCGGCCATCTCGAAAATCCGGATCCAGCATGACGGTTCGCTGGAAGTGTCTCAGCGCCGTTTCCGGATCTTTGCGTTCGAAAACATAGAGATTTCCGAGGGTATAGAAGACCACCGGATTCTGCTTATCGATAGCCACGGATTTCTCCAGAATGGCAATCGCTTCGTCAGTTTTTCCTGAGCCGGCGAGCAGCAGCCCGAGTTTCTCGAGATACCTGGGTTCACCTGATTTGCGCTCGAGGGCGAGGTTGTAGTAGCTGGCGGCTTCTTCCGGTTTTTTCTCCATTTCCAGAGCGCGGCCCAGCCAGAAATAAGTGTCGGCATGCGCAGGTCGGCTTTTCGCCGCACGCGTCAAAGCCGCGCGGGCAGCGGAATATTTGCCAAACTCAAACCGAATGCGCCCGAGATAGGTGTTGGCATCGGCATCATCAGGATCGTCTTCGAGGACTTTGGTCAAGTACACAAGGGCCGAATCCAGGTAAGCGCGCCGGGTTTCATGCTCGCCCCAGTACATGTCTGCGTAAGCCATACCCAAGCGTAAGTCCTGACGGCCATCTTCCGCATCGATATCCGCAACCAATCTGAACGGCTGGCGGCTTGGGGCGAAGTGACGCAGGTCTGACCAATCGATGCTGTCTTTTTCGGCGTCCACACGAATCCAGTGGTCGTGGTTAACCACGCCGTGCAATGTGTTCTTGGTGCCGGTGGGTTTCATGTGGCAAGGGATGCAATCATCGGAAGGCGAATGCGGAAAGGCAGAGGTTTTGCCCGGCAGGCTTTCCGGCGGATGGCATTTCTGGCAATTCTGACGATTGTACTCAATTTTCGAGGTTTCGAGCATGCCGTGCGAATCGTGACACATAGTGCAGGTCATGGCCGCGTGGCTGCCCTGGAAACAGCGGCTGTTCGAAAGCCGGTAGGCAGTGTTTGCCACACGAAATGCATGCTTGTCGGGATTGGATGGCGAATAGACCGCGCGATGCTCGGAGAGTAGCATCCCGGGGCGAAAGTCAAACCACCCCTGGCCATCCACCAGAGTACGCGCCACACCCTCGAGATGACACGCCTGACAAATATCGACCTGGCGCTGCACGGACAGACGCGGAGAATTGACGATGGTCAGGGCATTTTCCGGCAGACCGAGATCCTCGCCCTCGAATTCACGCACATGCAGATCTCCAGGCCCGTGGCAGTCTTCGCAGTCAATCCCGAGCTTAAGAGGTTTCTCATAACGGTCATCAGCCACTTGCGAGAGTTGCATATGCCCGTTGTGGCAGGAGATGCACATAGTAGTGGCGTAGCGGGAGAATCGTACGTTGACGAATTCTCTGTAGCCGGGACTCATGTCCCAGCGTTGCTCGTGGACATACCAGGTCAGCGGCAGTTGATAGAGCATGCCGTTCTCATCATTGAAATAGATGCGCAGATTGCTGCCGGAGCCAATAATGTACTGAGCTTCCATCTTCCGTTCGTGAATGAGATTCCCACTCTGATCGAGCCGAAATTCACGCTGGAAGTACCTGCCGCCTTCTTCGACCATTTCATAGAAAAAGTTGCGGGATGAATCATAAACGACTTCCTTTTGGGGGAAGGACTCAATGACATTATCCGGACCCATTTTGGACATGGAGCGCCCTGTGGGAGAATGCAGATACGCGTCGCAGATTTCCTCGTGGCAGGGGCGGCAGGCCTCTGTGCCGACATACTTCACATCTTTAGAGGTGTTGACAAAAATGAAGCCACGGTCGGTCACATATTCAGAGACGTCGTCAAGGGCGGCTCGTTGAAATGGACTGCTGAAACTTAAGAACGCTATTATTGTTAAGGCGACAATTGCCGCCGCGATTTTCAGCCATGTGTTTGCGCGCATCGTTTTAGGACTCCTGCGTTGAATCAAGAGCTGCCGGGCTGAAACGAATTCGACCCGCGCAAGCTGCGTAAGAAATTAATCAGATCTGTTTGTTCCTGCGTGCTCAAATGCAGCGGTTTGACTTGCGCACTCAGATTCGGGTGGGCAATCCCGCCCTGGTTGTAGAATCGAATCACATCCTTGAGCGATCTCAAGCTGCCATCATGCATGTAAGGAGCGGTGCGAGTCACATCCCTCAGAGTCGGGGTCTTGAATCGGCCTCGTTCAGACTCGTTTCCAGTCTGAGTCACCCGTCCGGGATCGGGTGACGGACTGTCCATTCCTGCTCCGTTGCTGTGGAATTGCTCATCCGTAAAATTCGGGCCGGCATGGCAGGTTGCACAGTTGGTGCGCTCGCTGTTGAAGAGCGCCATTCCTCTTTGGGCAGATTCATCCAGGGCATCGGTATTTCCGGCCATGAAACGGTCGTAGGGCGAATCGCCAGAAACGATTGTCCGCACATACGCGGCAACCGCCTGGGCCACAGTCTCAGCAGCAATGGCGCCGAATATTTCGGTGAAGGCCTGGGAGTAAGTTTCATCCGGCGTCAGAGCACTGACCAGCCGTTCCGGTGTGTTTCTCATGTCGTTTGCTGCAACCATGTGCTCGAGAACAACTTCTTCAAGAGAGGCGGCGCGGCCGTCCCAGAATTGTGTCTTGCCAAACACCCGGTTGATCAACGTGGGGGCATTGCGTGTGGACCGCAGGCCGTAAACCCCCATCGAGGTGGTGCGGCCATCTCCGTAGCCAAGCAGCGGAATGTGGCACGTGGCGCAGGAGACCGTCGCATCCAAAGAAAGTCGCTCGTCAAAAAAGAGTTTGCGGCCCAGAACGACCTTCGCCTGTGTCAGGGGATTGTCCACCGGGATTACCGGTTCTAGCTGCTCAAGTCCTGGTGGGATTGCCAGTGTAAATTGTTTTGGTACCGACTCTTTCTTTCCACAACCCGCGCTGTAGAACAGAACCATGAGCAGGCCGGCCGCGCAAAATACTGTCACAGGTCTCATTGCACCCTCGAAGTTAGTTGCGACGCCTCTGTTCGTGCAGGAATGCGCACAAGTCCTTCAGCAAGAGTGATATCTTGCAGGTCGAAATGCTTCATCTTCGCCCAGTTCCTGAACGTCCGGCGGTAGATTAGCTTGCTGCTTACACGAACCGGGAATTCTGCTTTTTTCATGTCGAATTCATATTCCGTGACATCGATGGCAAAGGCTGCGATGCGTGTATCTTCTTTGATTGCAATGATGCGCCACTGCGGTGCGGGAAAGACATGTTTACCTTTCAGGCTGGCACGATCGGCATTGTAAAGCGGGTTGGGCTCGAACAGGACTTTTGCAAAACCCTTACCCGGCAGGCCGGCAAAATCGCCATCTTCAGGCTTGCCGCGTCCACCCCAGACCGGGACACGGTTCTCGCCTATGTAAGGCAACTGCTTACCGTTTGCATCGACGGCTGCGACGAGCAGAATCATGTTGCGCATCGGCTGGTCAGTTGGCACGTGATGGCCTGCCGCCACGTTTTCAATCGCCACCCGAGCTGTGAGTTTGCCGGAGCGGCGCTTGACTGTCGTCTTCATCTCAACGGCGGAGGCCAGAAAGGAACTGTCGCGAGAACCCAACTGAAAATGCGACGGAATCGAGGCCGGGTCGCGCTCCATCCCTCCTTTGCCGGGCGCAAAATTACTGGTCACGCCGTCGGGCGGCATGTGGCATTTCTGGCAGGTCACGCCTTGCTCAGCGTAGGGGCTTGCCAGCCATTCCGAATACGATTCATAGATCGGGACACCCCAAAAACTACCCTCGTGGCACGGGGCGCAAAAGATGCTCTCCGAAATCACCGGCGAATAGGCATCCGGGTCTGGGATGTCATCGTACGGGCCGAAAAACATCTGATGGCCATCCGGCGGGCGTAGCAGGTTCATGTGTTGCACGCCGCTGAACAAGCTGGTGTTGGCCTGCATCGCCACGTCCTTCACTTTGTGGCAGAAGTCGCAGGAGACGCCCATCAGCTCAACATTGCTGAGTTTGTTCATATCGACGCCGGTGTAGTCTTTCACCGCTGCTGCAGGGGCGTGGCAATTGGCACAGTTGCCATTCGAGTGCGGGTAATCGATGCGGTAACCCGGCTGAGCTGCGACTTCACCGGAAATGTCCTTACCATTATAAAGACTCATAAACAATGGACTGGTAGCGGATTTAAAGTGGCCGTTGTTCGACCACTGGCTGTAGATAATAGAGGCGTGGCAATCGCCGCAGTTCTTGACCTCATCGTCGGGATTGGGGCGTGGATCGACCCATTCATAGTCAGGATTGTCGGCAGGGTGCAGCTCGGCAAGCACGATCTCCGGTGAGTCGGTTTCATCCTCAATTCGAACGCCGCCGTTGAAGTAGCCGAGCTTCCAGGCCGTGACCATCACATCGTCGAGCGCGCCCGTGTTATGGATTGTAAACTGGCCATCGGCATCTGTCAGAGCTGTCATGGCAGTGGCTTGCACGCGGACAATCGCGCCTGCAACCGGCTGCCCGGCAGCATCGACAACCCGACCGCTGATTCCGACGTCACCTCCGGTCCGAATGCCAGTTGTCGCGAGGGTGAGCAAAATAACCAAGGCTAGTCGAAAACAGCCCTGGAGTTGATGATTCGACGAAAAACACATGAGGACCACCCTCCTAAAGGAGCACTTCCCGCACCAGGGTGGGTTCTGGGCTCAAGTTCGTTGTGCAGTTAGACGACCAGACTGGCCAGGGAAGCCGCATGAGAAGTGAATATTTGCAAGAATGCAACATTTGCCAAGTTCGTGCCAGAGTTGCTCCTGCTCAACCGCGTTGCGAAACCATTGATTTGCCTCTGAAATCGCGAAAACATGCATGTTATTTTCCCGACACTGGGAAAATATGTTGATTATTTGCTTGATCTCCAGATCGGAATTGTTTAGATTTCATCATTATTCGAGTGCTCCAACGCCGGTTCCACGTCTGACATTCTACGCCAGCTCCGACTTTTCATCGACTCATCCGACGCTACAAACCACCAAACCAAAGTCCGATTCGAGATGCGAGGGTTTTAAGGTTGCCTTTCCTGAAGAACAGCGCTACAAGACCGGCACACGGGCAGTTTCTTATTCACTATCACAAGGAGTAGCGTCATGAAAAGTAAGCTAATTCTCACGGTAGCGGCTGTCCTGTTTCTGGGCCTGCTGGCCACGCCGGCGATGTCGCAGGACGAGGCAAAACCAAGCCAGATGTTCTTCATTGGCGAAGACGTGGTCAAGCCCGCGATGGTAACTCAGTACGAGACCGCGGTCAAAGAGTGGGTGAATGTCATGCGCACCCATGAATTGGCGGTGCCTTCCATTCATGTATCCATGCGCGAAGATTTCCACTACTACTATGTCATTCCGGTCAAGAGCCTGGCCGACATGGAAACTATCGATAAAGCCTTCGGAGCGCTGGTAGAGAAGATTGGGAAGGAAAAATTCACAGCCATGGTTGAGCAGTTCGACGACCTGCTGGACCATGAAAAACGGTTTGTCGCCAGCCGCTCAACGGAGTTATCCTATGTTCCGGAAACCCCAAGGCTGACTCCTGAAGAGGCCAGATATCTACACTGGACCTTCTACTCGGTTCAGTATGGCAAGATGGACGAGGCGAAAGAGCTGGCAAAAGACTACGTCAGTTTGCTTGCCAGCAAGGGAATCACCGATGGCTACTCCCTCTACATCGGTGGAATGGGTCTGGAGTTGCCGATGCTCGCGGTGTTACAGTCAGCCAA
Organism: Candidatus Zhuqueibacterota bacterium; assembly: GCA_029261995.1. Lineage (GTDB taxonomy): Bacteria > Zhuqueibacterota > Zhuqueibacteria > Oceanimicrobiales > Oceanimicrobiaceae > JAJDAF01. The sequence continues at coordinate 137,173 of JAJDAF010000008.1, read as the reverse complement.
AGACCCCGAGGACTTCTGGGCTCAGAGCAAGAAGAACCAGACTTTGCTAGGCGAAGAAGGCAAACAACTCGACATGCGTGCGCTTGCTCTAACCCGAAAAATCGAACGTGTCAGCGGTTGGGCAAGACCGGATTTGTCTTATCTACCAGAGGCAGGAACCAACTAGGGAAGTCCTGGTTCGCATCTCTACAAGCAAGAGGTTTATAAACGACAGCTTTTGTGGCCCGATTCATACGGTCGTCTCGATGAATCGGGCCCTTGTTTATAAAGACACTGCCACTGCGGCATCTTCAAACTCCTAATCAAACGTGACGTCGATTTGGGCTCTTGTGTTGACTTTCAATTCGAAGATGCCCGGCCGTGAATAGTGGCCTGTGGAGTCGAGCGCCATCTTGCCCTCGGTGATCATGCCGGGCTCGATTCTGGCAAGCAAGATTTCGGATTTATCGTAGAGCGGTTCATGCAGGAAGCCTCCGTTGGGCGCAATCACGGCGCTACCGCCGCGCAGGAATGGTTGGTCATCACCGTCCGCCATTTCCTCGAGCAGACTTATGCCCGGATTCGCCGGTTGGTCCAGTGAGCGGAAGCCCTCCAGCACATCTTTGCGGCTGAGCACGCAGCCGGCCGCGGCAACAAAACACTGCCCTTCAAATGCGTAGTGCCGACTGGCGACAAGATTCATCTCTTTGACCATGGGCCACTGCGCCACGTGCAGGGTTTCCTGCTGCGCGTGCATGGCGGCCCTGGCCAAAGGCATCCAATGTTCCCAGCAAATCAGGCCACCTACCTTGCCGAATTCAGTGGAGAGCGTGCCGAGGGTACTGCCATCGCCGCGGCCCCAGAGCATACGCTCGGTGTAAGTTGGCATAAGCTTGCGATGTACCACCAAATCCCGGCCATTTTTGTGCAGGTAGAAAATCGTATTGTGAAGCGTGCCGCCCTGCAATTCGTGAGCGCCAACAATGACATAGGCGCCTGCTGTTTTCGCGCAGGTCTGCAGACGCTTCAACTCCGGACTGCCCAGGTTTAGAGCATTTTCAACCAGAGTGCGAAACAGCGCCTTGGCAGGCGGGTAATCCCAAAGTGCGGCTCGTGGCGCAAAATCAAGCCAGACAGGGTAGCCCGGTAGCCAGGTTTCCGGGAAGACCACAACATTCGCACCCTTCTCCGCCGCTGCGTTGATGTGCTCGCAGGCACGCTCGAGGCTCTCGTGCAGATTCAGAAAAACAGGCGGATGTTGAACCATGGCGACATTGAACGGCTTGCTATTTTTCATGTCTTTTCCGCAGGTTAGTTCCTGACAAGTCAAATTCTGTCACTTTTTGGCAAAATATTTTTTGGACAGGATTTACAAAATCAACAGGATGTTGTGAATGGTCGGCTTAAAAACTAATCCTGAAAATCCTGTTAATCACGTCTAAAATATTTTTGGTTCCGGCTTCGCCGGGTTGTGTTAGAGCCGAAAATCGATATTCAAGCTCCGTTGCTAGGCGCTATCCAGAATCTGCCGGACTTTCATGGCCAGATCGCGCTTGTTGAATGGTTTCGGCAGAACGGCACATGGTTCGCTTTCCATGATGTGGTCGAGCTCGGCGAGTCTCGATTCCACCGCAAACCCTGTGACGAAAATGACCGGCAGGCGAGGTTTGGTCGCACTTAGTTCGCGGTAGGTCTCCAGGCCGTCCATTCCTGGCATGATGACGTCCATGACCGCCAAATCGATCCCGTCTTTCTCCCGCAAGAAGACTTCGATTGCCTGGTGGCCGCTTTCGGCCTGAAGCACCCTGTAGCCCAAGCCTTCCAGAATTCGCACAGAGACTTTGCGGACAATTTCCTGGTCTTCAACCACCAGGATCGTCTCGCCGCCTCGAGGGAGCGTCGAGGGCTTGGCATCGCCTGCGCCACTTGTCGAGCTGACGCCAGCCGCGGGAAAATAGATGCGAAATGTGCTGCCGCGGCCGACCTCACTTTCTACCTTTACTGCGCCGCCGTGCTGTTTGACAATTCCGTACATCACCGCCAAGCCGAGCCCAGTACCCTTTCCAAGCGGTTTGGTAGTGAAAAACGGATCGAAAATTCGCGACAAGGTTTCCGCATCCATGCCCTCGCCCGTGTCAGAAACCATAATCTCAACAAATTGCCGGCTGTTCGTAGCCGTTCCAGGACTAGCGTCAAGATATGCTAAACCGAGAAACTCATCATCCGCTTCAAAGCTTCTCGTTCTAAAAGTTAGTTCACCGCCCGTCGGCATGGCGTCACGGGCATTCAGGGCGACATTCATCAATACTTGCTGAATCTGGTTGCTGTCGGCGTACACAGCGCTAATCTCCGAATCGAGCAATTTGCTGAGTCGAATGTTCGGTCCAAGAACGCGCTCCAGCAAATCGGCCAGTCTGCGCACGGTCTCGTTTAAATCGATGACCTTCAAATCGAGTACTTGCCGACGGCTGAAGCTCAACAACTGCGCAACCAGATCTCCGGCTTGCTGCGCAGCCTGGTCAATTTGTCGAAACTCGTTGTGACACTGGTTGCATTCAGTCGTTTGTTGTAGTCCGAACTCGGCGTGGCCCACAATAACGGTCATCAGATTGTTGAAATCATGCGCCACGCCCCCGGCAAGCCTGCCGACTGCCTCCATCTTTTGCGAGTGCGAAAGTTGTTCCTCCAGCCGCTTGCGGTTCGTAATGTCGTGAGCGTGCATCAATATTGCCGGCGTGTTGTTGTACTCGATGCGGCGTGCACGCAATTCAATGGGGACATGGCCGCCATCGACTCTCAGAGATTTTCCTTCAGAGTAGCCCGAACCCTCTTCGAACAACTCCCCCAGATACTCAAGAGCGCTGTCAGCCAATTCCAGGGGTACCAGGTTAGCTACGTTCTTTTCCATCAGTTCATCACGGGTCATACCGTGCAAGTGACAGGCGGCGGGATTGACATCCATCAAACTGCCATCGCGGGCGTGAACAAAAATTGCGTCCGGCGAACCCTCAAACAGATCGCGAAAACGCTGCTCGCTCTGCAAGACCGCCTGCTTGGCACGCTTGCGTTGCGTGATATCGTGGTACAGCCCCTGAGTGGCCGGCCGGCCGTGCCATGTGATGTACGATGTGCTGACTTCCAAATCGAGAATCTTGCCCCCAGCGGTGACAGCCTTGAACTCATATCTCAAAGGCACCGGCAGGCCTGTCTCCACCGCCCGCCGGCGGCCTTTAATCAGCGCCCTGCTTTCGTCTGCGACAATCTGCATGAAATCGAATCGCGGATTGAGAGCCTCTTCCCTCGAATATCCGAGCAAATGTTCCCACGCAGGATTGACCAACTCATACCTGCCGTCCTGCAAGATGTAGATGGCGTCAACGGATTGTTCAACCAGCGCACGGTGGCGCGATTCGGACTCCCACCACTGGACCGTAGTTCTGATGTCGGATTTGTCTGCTGCGGCAGTTTCGATTGCCGACTCTCCATGGTCGGCAACCGTGAATGCGGCATCGCCTTTGCTCGCAGCCAATTTGGAAACTATCAGACGCAAATCACTAATTTCCTCAATGAGTTGCGCTTTCGTCTTCCGCTTGTCATTCATGGAACCCTCCTGACGAACAAGGACAGCAATCTACAGCAAAGTTAGAAGACCAAGAGTGTATGAAGAGACGAGTCTCGCGCTATATGGGCAGCGGCAGCGCTTTCGGAACCGGTCGTGGATGCGGGAGAAATCACCTACACTGGGATATACTGTTCGAGTTCAATTTGCAGACCACACGGCCAATGGGCCGCTTCGTCTCAACAGTTTGTAAAACAGAGTGACCGAGACTACGGTCAATTCATTCTTCGTCCGCCGACGGCCCGTAGATCGAAAGGAACCGCCACATCCTTCATTCGCAGATAGCCCCCCGGTTGAGCCCGATGATGAATCATGTGATTCATCACAAAACTGCGCAGAACAGCAGTTTTGGGGATGGTAAAAATCGTTTCACCGCCGGAAAGCAACGACCACTGTTGCATCAGCATTTCATCGCTGGTAGCAGCAATTGCAGCCCGGGCGGCGACGACATTCTTATCGAAAGTTTCCGGGGCACTCTCTAGCGACTCGGCTTGATGCCCTGGATTCTTTCCAGTATTTCGCGGGTATTCGCCATCTCGAGATCGAACTCTGGAAGAATCGTTTCGTTCAGCGGCATACCCTTGTTCTCCTGCTCATTCGATCCAAAATCGAAAAACCGCTATTCGTGCAGACCGACCTTCGAATTCCAACTTACGATTTCGCCAGCTCAGGGGTTGCCCCCTCATCCTCGTCATCAAAAAATGGTTTCCACACACTTTCTGGCGATGCTGGCGTCAGCAAACTGACCACAACCAGAGTCGTTACCGAGATAAACAGCGCCGGTATCGAAATGTAGTCAGTAATCGTGGAAACCGGAATGCCCATAAGCTCCGTGGCGCCGCTCGCTTGCAGCGCTCTGGTCCAAATGGTGATCACAACAACACTGACCATCCCCGAGGCAATCGAGGCGACACCGCCCTGCTTGGTCACCCGTTTCCAGAAGAAAGACGCCAGCAGGACGGGAGCTAGAGATGCGCCAATCATGGTGTAAGAAATGAGCGCCATCTCAAGAATGGTCTCGAACTGGCTCATCATCAGGAATGCCAGGACTCCGATGACCACGATGCAGCCACGCTGAATGGTCACCATTTGTTTGGAAGTGGCATCCTTGTAGATGAAAGTCTGAAAGATATCGCGGGCCACATTCGTTGAGGTAACCATCAGAAAAGTATTGCCGGTTGAGATGATAATCGCGACGCCAGCGGCCAGCAGCAGCGAGCCAACGTAAACCGGAATCTGTTCGTAACCGATGCGCAAGATGATTTCCTCCGCCGCGCTGTTGTTGATCACGCCATCAACGATGAACCGGCTGTCGCTGGAATAGATCGCGAAGCCAACCACGGCGATAGCGCACATCAAAAACTCGATGATCACGACACCGGTGAACATGCCCAGGACTGCCTGCTTCGCAGACCGGTGGTCTTTTGCGGAAGAAAACTTTTGGTAGATGCTGCTCTCGCTCATCAGCAGCAGGAACGTCGGCAGCGAAATGCCGATGATCCAGAAAAAACTGTGTCCCTCTGTCAGCGAGAGATACTCCGGGCGCGTCGAGTTGATGGTGTTGACCACTGCATCCAGTCCGCCATGACTCGATATGGCAAATGGCAGGGCCAGAACCATCGCGATTATCATGACCACGCCGTTGAAAACATCGATGGACACAATGGAAACCATGCCGGCCAGCACCGTAAGCCCGACGATAACGACGCAGGAAATCATCATGCCAGTCTCGGCGCTGACGGCGCCATCAGTCAGGATGTTGATAAACCTGCCGCCACCCTTGAACTGGTACCCTGCAATCACCATGTAGGCAACAATGATAGTGATCGTCCCCAGGACTTTGGCAGTCCGGTTGTAGCGCTTCTCAAGCAGGTCGGTAAGCGTATATTGGGCAATTTTCCGGACGCGCGCCGCGATGAAATAAATCACCAGTATGCCAACCCAGGCGCCCATTGAAAACCATAGTTCGGAAAATCCCGACCTGAAGGTCAGGCCGGCGGTGCCAAACAGGCTGCCCGAACCTATCCAGGTGCAGACGAGAGTAGAGACCAGAACAAATACGGGCACGTTTCGGCCGGCGACGACAAAATCGTCCTGCGTCTTTACAGCGCGACTCTTGTACACGCTGATGCCGACCAACAGAGCCAGGTAAATGGAAACAACTGCGATATAGACCATGCTCCCTCCGAGTGCGATGTGGTGTTCGTAATCTTGATGTGCGTTGCGATTGTCGGCACGTTGCCGTGACAGCTTTCGTCAGGGTACTCCGGGAAAAGACGGGGCGAAAAGGTACGCAATATGTTTCAACAATTCAACTTAATTTTGGAAGGTAACGAAGAGTTTGGGAAACGCCTGTCTTCAGTCATGCCATTCACGGAGGCCTTCTGGAAGAATGCTGCACGCCTGCGGAACATTCTGTCAGCCGAGTGATGTCTCCGGCTTATTCAAATGCTCCTGAAAAGCCGAAAAAAAACGGCCAACATGAAGGCCGTCCATGAGAGCGTGGTGGACTTCCACGGAGACTGGCAGTTTCACGGCGTCGGACTCCTTGCGGTACTTGCCGAAGACAATCCTGGGCACGGAGTCGCGAGTCCCGAACCGCCGCGCGTGCGAGAAACTCGAAAAGCTCACCCAGGGGATAACCGAGTAGTGCAGCATGTCGTCGCGGTCATCTTTCGGGTTCAGTTTTGTGTCAGAGGCGTGGTATTCGGCAAGTCTCGACTCGGCTGCGGGAAGAAAATCACCAAAATTCGGGCTGTAATCGAAATAACAGAAGCCGAAGGTTTCGTCTTCGTTGAGCACGGTTGAACCGGCGTGAATCACATCATGAACGAGAACTTTGTCGCCCCGGAGGCGGTAGCGAAACTCGGCAATCCCGTTGGCCGCTTTGCATGATAGAAAAAGAGATGCGAGAAAAAAAGGGACCTGCTGATTCCTGGTGAAAGCCAGGAATTCGGTGATATCCACATCCGCACAGATATTGAAAAAGGGGTTGTCGAAATTCAGGAAGAAATCGTGGTGGCGCCTTCTTTTCCACGCGGAAAGATCCAGGTAGTTTTGCTGCATGGTCAAGCCTTTTGGCCAAATCGCTTGGCAGCTCGCTCGCGGGCTTTTTCAGCCTCGATTTCGCGGTCGCGAGGCTGTGCGTCGGTCACCAGCGCATCCATCAGGTCGCGGGCGACACGAGAGACGTCTCTGACGGCGCGGTCAAATACGGCCTGGTTCTTTTGCGACGGCTTCGTGAAACCACTCAGCTTTCTGACAAACTGCAGCGCGGATGCGTGGATTTCTTCGTCCGTGGCCGGTGGTGCAAAATTGAACAGGGTCTTGATGTTACGGCACATCTTACATTCTCATTTGATCGGGGTAATAGAATCCCCGGGCCTCTTGACCCGGGGAAATCGACAGAAGCATTTATTTGTAAACCACGCCTATCAACGCGCCATAAAGGGCCCAGCCGATGACCACGATCCCGCCCCAGCACCAGGCAAGATAGTAGGGGAAATCGGCGATCACCAGCGGGTTGATGAAGCCTGCAAAGAATGCGATAGCGCCCACCATCAGGCCGAATGTCATGCCGCCTTTGAGCCCATCTGCCCAGGAACTGCGGGTTTTGGCGAACAAGAATGCGCCGGCGACTGCCATGCCAACTTCGACCACCAGGAACCACAGCGGATTAGCTGCGTCTTGCCGGAAAACAGCGGCATTGTTGACGTAGACGTCGGCCATAATCATTCCGTGCATCACGAAATTGTACAGCCACAAGAGTACACCTCCAGCCAGACCTGCAAGCAACGCTTTGCTTGTGTTCATAATTCTCCCTCCATTTGGTTATTTGGTGATGGAACTGCGGTTAGATTCATTCTGCACGGTCGCAGAATGGGTCAATGAATCTGATTATTTTACAAGATAGTCACATTTCCGCCCCTTTGTCAAGAAATTCTGGCAGAAAGCTGGTCCGGGTGCTTGCTGGCTCGGGTGTCGCGCCCTGTTTCGGATTGGATGGATTCTTGAGTTTTTTTGAGATATGAGCCGCCCTTCTTCTATCATAATAAACCTCAAGCTTCGTATTCACAAATCCAGAAAGGCAGGTTTGTCATGCCAGAGAAACTGCTCACCCGCGTTTATGACCAAATCAAATCGAACCAGGTAGATGCCGCCATGCAGGACTTGCTGGATGGCCTGCGTGGTATTCGCCTCAATTCTTCGGGAGACGAATGGGGCCGTATGGTGCAGTCGAAGATACTTATTCACCCCATCAAGGATCTGATTCACGCGGACCCGCTTACGCGCCGTTCCTTCTATAAACCTCGAGGTTATGCCGGGGATGCGGTACTCCTGGATATGATTTATCGCCACCCGGGCTGCAACCCGGAAGAAACATCGGAGTTGGGCCGAAGCATTATGGAATTCCTCTCGAACGACGGCGCCGCGAGGGCCGTGCGCTACCGCCGCGCCTATGTTGCCAGGCTGATTGACTCTTTGGCGGACCAGAAAGAGAATCCGAAGGTGATGTCCGTGGCGTGTGGCCATTTGCGCGAATTTGACCTTTCGCACGCTGCCCGCGACGGTGCACTGCGGGATTTCATGGCGATTGATCAGGATTCCAAAAGCCTCGAATCGGTTCGTCGCGATTACGCCCAGCACGGTGTCACATCGAGCAAAGTCTCGGTTTCTGACATCGTCGGGCAGAAGTTCAATCCAGAAGGACTGGACCTGATCTACTCCTCCGGCCTTTATGATTACTTGAACCAGCGATTGGCGCAGATGCTTACCAAACGGCTGTTCGCAATGCTGGCCGACGGCGGCGTGCTGCTACTCACGAATTTTCTGCCTGCGATTGGTGCGGTCGGTTACATGGAAAGTTATATGGCCTGGCATCTTATCTTCCGCGATGAATCTGAGATGATGGCGCTGGTAAGAGGTATTCCGAGAAATCAGATCGACAGGGTGGAGTTGTTTGTGGAGAAACAGCAAAACATTGTTTTTCTGCAGGTGCACAAGAGCCTGTGAAGCTCAAACTGGTCCAAGTCAGTCAATCCTGACCGGATCATTCCAGAAAAACTGCGTCAGGCCGTTCTCGCTGCCAAACCAGATGTAGTCACCGTCAAGCATGATGGTGTTGACTCGATTGTCGAGCAGACCGTCTTCCACCGTGAATGTCCGCCAGTTCTTGTCCTTGCGGTTGAATTTCATAACACCCTTGTTGGTGGCGGCCCAGGCAGCATCTTTGGTGGCAACGATTTTGTTGATGTATTTCGCAGAGATCATGCGGCCCTCACCGGAGCCCAGCCACTCACGCTCTTCGAGGTCAAAGACTTCGACGCCTTCGGCTGTGCCAAACCAAAGTTCATTGGCGTAGCGGGAAATCGAGGTGATCTGATTCGTAATCGGGCCCTGAAACTCGGCACTGAATCCACCCTCCCGTTTGGCGGTGTCAAAAACGTAGATGCCGCTGTTGGTGGCGGCCCAAAGCAGGTTTTCCACCAACTCCAAATCACGCACGTTGACCAGCCCGAGATTGCCCGGACTGACTGGCTGGATCTTGATACTGTCTTTCTTACCGACGCTGTTTTTGAAGAGCTGATCAATGCCGTTGTCGCTCGCGATCCAGACAGACGAATCATCGACTGCCGTATCAAAAACAAGGTTGGATGAGAGCCCGTCAAAGACATCGAAGGACCGCCATTCTGACTTGCGCGTAGCGTAGAGGGCGAGGCCGTGGCCAGTGGCGAACCACAGACTTTCTTTGTCTGGTGTGATGGAATAAATCTCGTCGTTGCGCAACTCGGCGACGTCCCGTTGTTCGAAGGTCGTCCAAAGTTCTCGGCGAAAATCCCAGGATGTGATGCCTGTGATGGGACCTGTTGCGGTGAGGCCGCCAATCCAGAGTACGTCATCAAGAAGCGCAAGAGCATTGACGGACGGGCTGGCAAGTCCGAAGGCATGCATGTCGAGTTGCTGATTGCGCAGGTCGCCCCGGCCTGCTCCCAGTCCCCAGGTTCCGACCCACAAGTTGCCCCAATCATCTTCGACCGCGGTCACAATCTCCCCGCGTCGAAAGTTGAAATCCTCCACGATGCCGTCCGGGTCGAACAGATAGCCATCCGACATGAAAAAATTTGGATAGTCGCCGCTGCGCTGCGCCTTACGCCCGAACCACTCGATCTCGCTGTTGCGGTCGGGCCGTTCCGTGGTGGTCAGGATGATGCCGCCGAATCTGCTGGATTCGAAGACCCGGCCCGATCGGGCCTCAAAATAGACCTTTTCTCGCCCGATTCCAATTGACTCAATCTCATCGCCGAAAGACATACCGAATTCGTCTTTGTAGGAATTACGCCATTTGCGGGCAGTCGGATGATAGTAACTGATGGCGCCGTGCGATGCACACCAGATGTAGCCGCTTTCCTCGTCAAACGCCACAGCCCAGATTTCGTTATCCGCAAGACCGTTGCTGGTCGTCCACGGGAATTCCCAACGGTACTGATACCGGTCAAGACGAATGATGCCGGAATGGCGCGTGCCAAAGTAGACGAACTCCCGGCCGACCGCGATGGAGGTGATGTAGCGAGCCACTGAGTAGCTAATCCAGTCCCCCTCCTGGTATCTGGAGTTGGTTTCTCTCTGCCGCAACCCGCCCTGTTGAGCTTCGACAGGCTGCGACACCAGAAGCGTAAAAAGAACGAAGGCAAATGTCCGTGAGCCAAGGCTGGTTTTCATGGCGGAACCTGAGAGCCAAAGTCGCAATGTACCCCGGCGCACAATCCTATTGGGCGTCCAGGACACTTAATGAAAATTTTCCTGGCACTTCCTTGTGAAGGAGATGGTTAAGCATGGCGAGATTTTCGGCAGCGACACAGGCAGCGAACTCCACGAATTCTTCGCCGTAGTCAGCCGTCGCCACTTCCGTCAACTCATAAATACGCGAGATTATTTCTGGATGGCCAATATCGAGACGCAGGGCAATTTTCGAAACGCTGCTTTGTGCGGCCTTCTTTACTTCCTCTTTCAGATCATTTAGGAAGAGTATCTTCGCCGCCGAGATGAAGACAGCAGGCTCATATTCATTCTTGAGCCGTTGCACGATGGCCTTGTTTTCAAGGCTATCGATTTTGTTGAAAACATAGATAGTGGGCTTCTTTGAAATCTGCAACTCATTCAGGACATCTTTCACCACCGCGATGTGTTCGAACATAGCCGGATGGGTGACATCGACGACGTGCAGCAGAATATCTGCCTCAGCGGCTTCCTCAAGTGTGCTCTTGAACGAGGCCACCAGGTTGTGCGGCAATTTCCTGATGAAGCCCACGGTATCAATCAGGAGAACGTCCTTGAAGTCCGGCATTTCAAGCCGCCGGATTGTCGGATCGAGCGTCGCAAACAGACGGTCTTCGACGAAGACGTCGGACTCGGTCAGCGAGTTCATCAAGGTTGATTTGCCGGCATTGGTGTAGCCGACAAGCGCAACCTTCAGACTTTCCTTTCTGCCTCGCCGGCGAACTTCGCGCTGGTTGCGGATTTTGGTGAGGTCCCGGGTCAACGCGCTGATGCGTTTGCGCACCAGCCGGCGATCGACCTCGAGCTGTGTTTCGCCGGGTCCGCGGGTGCCAATTCCGCCGACCTGTCGCGAAAGGTGAGTCCATTGCCGGGTCAGACGGGGCAGAAGGTAGTTCAGTTGAGCAAGCTCGACTTGTGTCCGCGCCTCTTTGGTCTTGGCCCTTTTAGCGAAGATGTCCAAAATAATGCCACTCCGATCCAGCACTTTCTGGTCGGTCAGTTTTTCGAGATTGCGGGCCTGCGCCGGGCTCAGATCGTCGTCAAACACGATTAGGTTGGCTTTTTTTTCCTTGACGAGTTCAGAAATGGCTTCGGCTTTGCCCCTGCCCACAAAGTACGCGGGATCGATTTTCTTCTTCTCCTGAACAATCTGGTCGATAACCTCGGCGCCGGCGGTGTCGGTCAAAAGCGCAAGTTCTTCCAAATGGTCTTCGGTCTGCCAGCGTTCGCTGTTCCAACTAACGCCAACCAGAATGGCTCTCTCCCGCTCCACGGAATTCTCAGAATACAAAGAAATGCTACGCCTCCTGATGATGAGCCGGTGCGGCGACCGGCTTTTCTCTAGACAGAACCGTTTCGAGCAAAATCGCCAAGAGGGCGATAAACACAAGCGTTTTCCACAACTCACGTCCGAAACGAGTTTCCTTTAATTTCTCGGCAATATTCGCGTCGCGCTCGATCACCACGGCTTGCGTTTCCGCCAATCTGCTATCGAGCGCATCTATCTCAAATGTGCCGGGCTTAAGCTCGCTGGCATCGTAATTCACTGCCCACTGCGCAATGAGAGTTTCGGCATCAAAAAGTTTGTAGATACCCGGCGTCCATGTTTGGTTGAAACGGACGACGTAGCGTCCTGCTGCAACTTCCGGTTTGGCTCTTACTCGGGTCCCGTCGGGGATTTCCATGGCAAGTGTCGAGCCTGCAGCGATCCGCTCTGACGCAAATTCTATTTCACTACCGACCAGCAATTGTTCATGCTCGGCAGCCGCAGCGCCCGACAAATACACAACGCTGCGATTGAGCAGGGGCACAAACAAGCCCCGCAATGTCAAGTCAGACCAATCGCGTGCTACGCTGGTGGTGACATAAAGAATTCGGCCTTTCTGCAACTGCGACTCGAACAGAAACGGTGCGCCGCTGCCATACTCGATAATGCGGTCTACCCGGCTGTCGGGGCTAACATCGACAGCGAAACGGACATGAGGAGATTCGACGGACTTTTCTTCATCAAATACGCCGTTAAAAATGGGGTGGCCGTAATCAATCTTGCCGATTGACAAAAACTGTTCCTGAGAATTCTTCTTGAGGGTGCGAGTCAAGGCGGGCAGTTTGAGTCTCTTATGCAGAAGCTCATTGTAATTGCGCAAGTCCACGTCAGAGCCGAGGAAAACCATCAACCCGCCACCGAGCTTTACATAGTTTTGCAGCTTCTGAACCTCAGCCGACGCCAGCTTGGGGACATTTGAGAGAATCACAACCTGATAGTTGTTGATATCCTGCTGCTGGAATTCGGTGGCCCCAATTTCCGTAACGTTGATGTAAGAACCGACTCCGCGCTGAGGGCGCAGCGCCAGTTTGAGATAGCGCGTATCGCCAGGCTGGTTGCCTACTAGCAGAACGGGAATCTCCGCGGAAATATTGAATGTAAAATAGCGCCGGTTGTCCTCAAGCAGATCGTCGTTTTCCAGCATGACATAACCCGATTGGAAGCCGGCGCGGTCTGGAACAACGCGAAATAACTTGCTCTCAGCAGCTCCCGGCAAGATATCGACTACGTCCTGGCCAAGGCGTTTGCCATTCATAAAAAGATGGGTTAGTTTGTTTCGCACTCTGGTAGCGCAGGTGTTTTGCACCTGCACCTGCACTTCTGCGACCTTACCCTTCTCTAAAATCTGATTGCCGATGGCCAGCCCGGATATGGTCAGGTTCTCGCTGCCGCCATTTGCCTGCAAAGGCAGCACAAACAACTTGACATCTTCGTCGAGCAGTCGATTGCCGTTGGCCTCCGCCTCTTGCTTCAGACCATTTTGCTGCAGGTCACCGATGAGGTAAACTTCTTTGTTGACATTGCTGCTTTTGGTCATGATGGCATTGGCAGCGGCGAGCGCCGCGACATAATCGGTGCCGGTGTAGGCCAGTTCCGTATTCTCGATAGATTCCTGCACGGCAGCCAGCTTGTATCGTGGCCCATCGTGTGCAAACTTCGGTGATGACTGGGGGTGAAGTATGTAAATCTCATCCCCATCCCGCATCAAAGAAACGATTTCCTGAGCCCGGGCCCTGGCGATGTCCAAAAGCCTGCGCCCTTGCGAAACGCGCCCCATGCTCAAGGTGTTGTCAAGAATGACAACGGCCGTCAGTTGCGCGCTGGAGGACAAGGAGGATGACTGCGTGCGCAGTGTCGGGCGGGCAAAAGCAAGCACGAGCGCCAGCACAAGCAGTGTTCTCAAAATGAGCAACAGAAGCTGACGCAATTTGAGTCGGCGAATCTTCTGCTTCTGCAACTCCTTGAGAAAGGCAAGGCTGCTAAAGTAGATGACTTTGGTCTTCTGCCTGGTGAAAAGGTGAATGAGAATCGGGATGGAGACAGCCGCCAGGCCGAAAAGAACGGCTGAGTTTAAAAAAGAGAGCATCTAGTGTTTGGTACTTCCGGAAACTGTTCGAAATTTGCCATTTGGCTTGATTCCATTGTGCCTGTTATACTTGTCAGAGGAATACAGGTTTCGTTCGGGCCGCGAATTGTGGCGCTAAGTTCAGGACGCAAAGGCGCTTCTCAATTTCCCCCAAATGCCTTTGTGCAAAGGCTGAACCGGAAGCGGCTCCGGAATGTGGACGGGCTCGCCGGCGAGGGCCCTGGCCGGATTGTCGTGAAAAAGTAATTGCGCCCTTTCTTCTCCCCAACCCTGAGCCACGGCGTCACGGGCATCGCGCAGCCTGAGGGGCCGACGGCGGGTGTTGTGTCCGTCACTGCCCACGAAGTGAATCAGATTGCTGTTGAGTAAAACCGTGGCGGCATCCTTTACAGGCTCGCCGTGACGCCCGACGATGCTGCCGGCATTCATTTGCAGCACAGCGCCTCTCTGCACAAATTCATAGGCCCGTTCCGGGCTGCGAATGACGCCCATGTTGCGTTCGGGGTGTGCGATGATGGGCGTCATACCTTTGGTGATGATCTTAAAGAAGTAATCTGCGACGAAACGGGGAATGCCTTGCATCGGGAATTCGACGAGAAAGTAGCGCTTGTTGTTGTTGTAGGTAGAGATGACGTGGTGTAATTCCATGTCTGCCTGAGAGTAGATCTCGGCCCCGAGATGAATCTTGAGTTTGATCTTTTCAAGCGAGATACGCTTTTTAAGCTCCTCAAACTTGGCAATGATTTCAGGCTCACGCTCATAGTCGAGATTGCTTAGAATGTGGTGGGTGATGGCAACTTCCGTGACGCCATCTTCCTCCGCCTGATGCAGCATTGCCATGGTTTCTTCCCAGTTGGCAGGGCCGTCATCGATTTGCGGCAAGACGTGTGAGTGAATGTCAATCAAGGCGCCTCCGTGGCTGAGTCAGCGATTGGGTTCCGTAGTCTTCTCTAATATACGAGTAATTCAATAGGATGCAAAAATGTGTGGTGATTTTAACATATGCCAGTGTATCTTGCCGCGATTGTTTCTAGCCAGCGGGTTACCGACCGACACGCGTGCCAGAAACACGCTGTAGTCATCAGGCTTGCTGGTCAGCTACTCACCATGTACGGCAGCAGCGAACTCCCGCATCAAACTCCGTTTTCCACCTTTTTCCAGTACATTGCCGGTCACGACAAAAGAAGCGCCCGCTCTGACTTTCCGCACCGCATCCTCTGGCGTTCCGATGCCACCACCAACGATGAGAGGTAGGGAAACATAGTCGCGGACTTCCGTGACCATCTCATCCGGGACAGACATCTCGGCGCCGCTACCGGCCTCGAGATAGACCATCTGCATTCCGAAATATTCCGCCGCCAGCGCCGTCGCTTTGGCGATGTCTGGCTTGTTGCGAGGAATCGGCCGCGTGTTGCTCATAAACTCCGCGGAAGTGGTGTTTCCGGATTCGATAAGCATGTAGCCAACGGAAATGGGCTCGATGCCCAACGCCTTGATGACGGGCGCCGCCCGTACATGCTCTCCAATCAGGTAGGTCGGGTTGCGGCCGCTAATCAGCGACAGAAAAAACAGGGCGTCCGCGTAGCGGGAAACCTGAGTGGTGCTGCCCGGAAAAATGATGAGAGGAATGTTGATCTGCTTTTTGATGATCTTAACCAGCTCATCGAACGAAGACGAGAGCAGCAGACTGCCGCCGACCAGAATGCCGTCGGCGCCCGCTTCGCATGCTTCTGTTGCCAGATCGGCAATCTGCTCCGGCTGCCACTTGTCCGGGTCAATCAGGACAAAGTAACCCGCACCTTTGCTTTCCTTGATCTGGACAATGCGCTCGAAAGTCGTCATGGCTCATTGATTACCATTTGAGTTCAAACCGCCCTTGTTTTCATGGAAGCGATGCCTGAGTTGCACATCTGACCAGCCATCAAAAGGTACTAGCCAAGCAAAGACGTCACAATCTCCGGCACCTTGCGCAGCGCTTCATCGATTTTCTTCACGTCTTTAGCGCCGGCCAGGGCCATTTGCGGCCGGCCGCCACCACTGCCGTCCGCTATTGCGGCAACTTGCTTGACGATGTCGCCGGCCTTCAGTTTTTTGGCCGAAATGAGATCGTCGGTCACGACACAAACAAACGAGGCCTTGCCACTGATCTCTGCCGCCAAAACGCCGACACCCGAACCAATTTTCGTACGTAGTGTGTCCCCGATTTGCTTGAGTTCGTTGACGTTGTCGCTTTGCAAACGTGAGACGACCACCTTCATCCCTTTCAACGCCGTGGCGCCTTCCACAAGCGAGCCAATGCCCGCCTGCGCACTCTTGACGCGCAGTTGCTGCACTTCTTTTTCAAGCTGGTGCCGTTCGGCGAGCAAGGCCGAGACTTTTTCGGTCAGTTCGTCGCTTTGGCAGTTAAGCAATTCCTGCAACTGGTTGGTGAGATTCTTCTCCAAACGAAGGATACCATCTGCGTTCTTGCCTGTGACCGCTTCCAGCCGCCGGATGCCCGCTGCCGCACTCGATTCGGAGACAATCCGGAAGTAACCGGCCTCACCGGTGTGGTGCAAGTGCGTCCCGCCGCACAGTTCAAGGCTGAAGTCTTCAATCTTGACCATGCGGACATGCTCGCCGTATTTTTCTTCGAAGATTGCCATGGCGCCAAGTTCTCGCGCTTCCGCAAATGTGGTTTGAATGGTCTCCACCTGCAGGTCAGCACGAATCTGCTCGTTGACCCGCGCTTCGATGCGGTTGAGTTCGTCCGCTGAAATCTTTTGGAAATGCGTGACGTCGAAACGGAGGTGGTCGGGCCCAACCAGTGAACCCGCCTGGGTCACATGCTCGCCGAGAGTCTCGCGCAGAGCCTTGTGCAAAAGATGGGTGCTGGTGTGATTCCTGGCCGTGGCCTTTCTCTTGATGCCGTCAACTTGCGCGGTGACTTTTGCAGCCGAAACTGCATTGCCTTCGGCGAACTCACCAATGTGGACAAACGTGCTGCCGTCCCGAATGGTGTCGCGAATTGAAATTCGGAAACCATCGCCAGCGATCTCGCCCGTGTCGCCAACCTGGCCGCCGGATTCGCCGTAAAAAGGCGTCTGGTCGAGCGTCAGGTAAATCGTTCCGTCTTCAATATTGTATTTGCGAATCTGTGCCTCCGACGCCAGCTTGTCGTAGCCTAGAAATTTGGAGTCTTCGCCATCCGACATCTTCGTCCATGTGTTGAACTCGAAGTCTACGGAGTAGCTCCACTTGCCGGCTTTTCTGGCGCGTTCTTTTTGGCCGGCCATGGCGTGGTCGAACCCGGCTTCGTCAACCGTGAGTCCTTTTTGCCGGGCCATCACCTGGGTCAAATCGAGCGGAAAGCCGAAGGTGTCGTAAAGTTTGAAGGCTTCTTCGCCAGGAATCTCCTTGCTGCCGGATCGCGCAACCTGCCCGGATATTTTCTCAAAGATCTCGAGACCGCGGTCCAGAGTGGCGTTGAAACTTTCCTCCTCTGAGTGGACCACCTGAGTGACGAAATCCTGTTTGCCCGTGAGCTCCGGGAAAGCATCTCCCATGGTCTCCACGAGAACGGGCACCAGTTTGTGAATGAAAGGTTCCTTCATGTTGAGGTTGCGGCCAAAACGTGCAGCACGCCGCAGGATGCGCCGCAAAACGTAGCCGCGGCCCTCGTTGGAAGGCATGGCGCCATCGGCAATCGAAAACGTGAGCGCGCGAATGTGGTCGGCGAGCACGCGATGGGCAAAGCCCTTCTCATCAGCGGAATAAGGCACGCCGCTCAATTCGTGAATCTTATCGAGTAGCGGAATGAACAGATCGGTGTCGTAGTTGGAGCTGCTGCCATTCAGCACCGCAAGAAGCCGCTCGAAGCCCATGCCGGTGTCAACATGTTTGCTGGGCAACTCGTGCAGCTTTCCGTGCTTGTCACGATTGAATTGAATGAAAACCAGGTTCCAGATTTCGATCACGCTCGGGTGGCCGGCATTTACCAGCTCGCCGCCGGATTTGTCCGGCGTAAGATCGATGTGGATTTCAGAACAAGGGCCGCAAGGGCCGGTTTCTCCCATCTCCCAAAAATTGTCTTTCTTGTCGAACCGCAGAACTTTCGCCGGGTCGATATCGGTCGCGGTTTTCCAGAGTTTTTCGGCTTCCTCGTCGGCACCGAGGCCGTCTGTTTCGTCACCGCCGAACACAGTGGCATACAGCCGGTCTTTTTCAATGCCCCAGACCTCAGTCAGCAGCTCCCAGGCCCAGGTGATGGCTTCTTGCTTGAAATAGTCGCCAAACGACCAGTTACCCAACATCTCGAAAAACGTGTGGTGGTAGGTGTCAAAGCCCACGTCCTCCAGGTCGTTGTGTTTACCGCTGACTCGAATGCACTTTTGTGTGTCAGCCGCCCGGTTGTAGTTTCGGGTTTCCTGTCCTAGAAAAATGTTCTTGAACTGGTTCATTCCTGCGTTTGTGAACAGCAGCGTCGGATCGTCGAACGGCACCACCGGGGCGCTCGCTACGATTTCATGTTGTTTGTTTTTAAAAAACTCGAGGAATTGGTTGCGGACGTCTTTTGATTTCATATTATAGTTTTGTTGGTTCATTTTGCTCTGAAAAACATAATTAATGCCGCCAAAATGATGGACTCAAAATCGTGCCCATTCCCTGGTTCCGATGGAGTTGTACGTTAGGCATAAGCCCTTATCATATTTCACTTAAGCCAAATTTCTTTCGATAGTGGTTAAACGAATCAAGTTCATCAGGTGACATTGTTTTTTTTAGGTGCGATACAGATTCAGATGAAGTTTCTGGCTCGTTTAAGATAGGACTGTTTTCTGCTATTCCATCAAGCAGTTTTTCTATGTCACTTCTTGAATCCTGACCAATTGGGTGTTCCACGTTGGGGTCATAATCTATGAAATTGACAACTCTTTCATGTCCAAAGCTAAGAAGGCCAAATTAGTGAGTTTAGATTATCTGTGATAGTCCTGATATCCTGCAAACTTACAGAAATGTTCTTCCCGACAATCTCTTTTCTATCAACATTGAAATCACGATTGAAATGGGCGCTGTAGTTATGACGAATCTCTTGAATACTGTCTTGAATCCTGGTAGCCGTTCCATCAAAATCTGTCGTCTTGATTCCCTTATTGAATTCAGATCTAAGTCTTTCATCGCGGAAGTGACGGAGAACATTGTTCCTAAATCTCCTGATTGTAAGAACATCACCATGAGTATCAATGGAGATACGCCATACTATCATCATGCTTGCTTCAAAGAAGTTATCAAAGGTCACTTTCCAAAATGGCGTATTCCATGGTTGAAACAATTCAAATGGGAACTGGGCAATTCTCTCCAATATAAAAAGATTTGTATTTAGTCTAACGAGCTGCCACCAAATTGACGTAATCTCTTTTTCATATTCATCAATCCAGTCGGAATCGATAAGGTCTATCGGTTGCTTTTCAGCAAAAACCATTAGATTCTACTCGCCATTGCTTGCAGCCTAACGAGGTGGTCACGGCTGCCATTAAATCTGGACTCCTACAGCCAGATGAAGTTGATATTCTCCGAAATTCTATGCTTACGCACTTTCTCCAGAAACCCCATCCAAAACTTATAAAAATCCCGCTTATTCTTCGTTATGCAGGTTCGCCAGCGAGTTGAGCGCTTCGCCGGCCACATCCCAGCCAAAGCCTCTTCGCATGAGCAAATCGTAGAGTCGCTTTCTTCGATCTTGCGATTGCAGATCTTTGTAGCGCGACTGCCGCTTTTCGAGCAATTTCAACGCCACCTCAAGTTGCGGGTGCTCAGAGTAGGCATCTTTTACCGCATGTTCGATGAGTGGCTCGCTAATGCCTTTCCGCCAAAGATCCTGCCGCAGCAGCCGCTCTCCCATCGGTTTGTTAAGAATTCTGCTGCGCGCGAAGGCCAAGGCAAACTCGCGGTCGTCGATGAGTTTTGCGACTTTGAATTCTTCAAGAACTGCATCCACAAGATTCTCGGAGTAGTCTTTGCGCAGCAGTTTGGTGCGCAGTTCCTTCTCACTGTGGGCGCGCCCCGAAAGATATCGATAGGCGCTTTCTTTCACATGCTTGCGTTCCTCGGCGAGCAGAACGTCTGAAATTTCATCATCACCCAGGCAGTCGCCTTTTTTGAGATTGAAGCTGGCGAGCACCGCCATATCGAGTCCGAAAGCGAATTCTTCGTCGAGGAAGATTGAGACCCGCCCCCGGCGCTTTTTCTGTGCCTCAATCCGGGTGATTGTCCGGCCGGAATTCAACTCTGCTCCGAAAGAGACGGTTAATCTTGAGCGACAGTCTTGCCATTGCCCTTGACTTTCTCGCCGGCCGCCTTTTCAGCTTCCGCTTTTTTGAGCATGCCAAGGGCCTCACGCACCTGCTTGTTGATTTTCTTGAGCAGATCCGCGTTCTCAATCAAGTACTTTTTGACATTCTCGCGACCCTGGCCGAGACGTTCTTCACCGTAAGAAAACCAGGTGCCACTCTTTTGGATGATGTCGTGTTTGACCGCAACATCGATCAAATCACCCTCTCGGGAAATGCCGGTACCGTACATGATATCGAATTCCGCTTCACGGAACGGCGGCGCGGTTTTATTCTTCACAACCTTGACGCGCGTGCGATTTCCGATAATATTCTCGCTGTCTTTTATGGAGGCAGTGCGCCGAATATCCATGCGAACAGAAGCGTAGAATTTCAGGGCCCGGCCGCCGGTGGTGGTCTCCGGGTTGCCGAACATGACGCCGATTTTCTCACGCAGTTGGTTGATGAAAATCACACTGGTGTGTGACTTGCTGGTGATGCCGGCCAGCTTGCGCATGGCTTGTGACATCAGCCGGGCCTGCAATCCCATTTGCGCATCGCCCATTTCGCCTTCAATTTCCGCTTTCGGAACCAGGGCGGCAACCGAATCGATGACCACGACATCCAGAGCGCCGCTACGCACCAGGGTTTCCGTAATTTCCAGGGCTTGCTCACCCGTGTCGGGTTGCGAGATGAGCAGATTCTCGGTATCCACGCCGAGGTTCTTGGCGTATTTGGCATCCAGCGCGTGCTCGGCATCGATAAAAGCAGCCAGTCCTCCGCGCTTTTGCGCCTCAGCGAGGATGTGCAGCGTCAGCGTGGTCTTGCCTGACGACTCTGGCCCGTAAACCTCGATAATCCTGCCCCTTGGTACGCCACCAATTCCCAGCGCCGCATCCAGCGAAATTGAACCGGTTGGAATGGCCTCGATGCCCACCTGCGCTTTGTCGTCGCCCAACCGCATGATTGAGCCTTTACCAAATTGCCGGTCGATTTGGGCCATGGCCAGATCCAGAGCCTTTTGCTTGTCGCTTTTATCCTCGCTCATTTCTTCCCTCCTTTTGATGGGTGTTGAACGATATCTTTGATTCATTTGTCGAGACTAATAGTCGAAGTCTTCGTCTTCCTTTTCAGGTTCGACGGCCAGAGATGATTTCAGGCCAGTCGCACCTGGTGCAGTGGCGTGTAGACCGCGCCTGTCGGTTGCAAGTCGCTTTTCATGAGCACGATCTCTTCAGCGAGAGCGTCCACCTCAGGAAAAGTGATGTCGTTGAATTTTCGGACAAATGCACTGCCCAATTGAGATTTGACCCGACCTAAGGTCAAATGCGGCGTGAATTTACGATTTTCTGCAGAGAATCCCAAAGGAATTAATGCGCGATCCACCATTTTTGCCAGACGACTCAGCCCGCCCGTGGCGTCAATCACACCAACCCACAGGACCCTGGCTTTCCGCATATTGGGGAAAGCTCCCAGTCCGCCTATCTGAAATTTGCAACGCTTCTGATCCGACAGTAAGTATGTGAGAGACTCCTGAATGGCTGGAATCGCGCTACCATCCACATCACCGAGAAATTTGAGCGTCAGGTGAATATTCCCCGGTTTGGTCCAACTGACGCGTTCACGTTCAGGTCTCAACTTGTCCTGCACGGCGGCAATGCGCTCATGAACCGAGGCAGGAATCTCGATTGCAATGAATGTTCTGATTGGCCTGTCTCCTGGTGAGATGTAAGCGATGTGCAACACTGACTTCAGGATTTTCTATTTCCGCAATTGCAGCCAGTTGCCGGTGAAACTTCTCTGGTGGAGCGGCAGATCTTTGCACTTGGCGCTGTCGATGAGTTTCGTGCCCTCGTCGTACAGAATCTGGATGCCTCGACTGCCGGGGTAGACCACCAAAGCTTCCGGGCTCGAGTCCGGAACGGATTCGAGCTCCCTGAGCGCCACGGGGACACTTCCGCGCGCCCATTTGAACACTTTGAAAGGTCCACCGCTGTCAGCCGGTCCAGCAATGATGAGATAGGCTTGGTGCCGCACCGAGTAAGCCATAGAGCGCAGACCAAGTCCATGAAGGTCGAGAAGAAATGCCCGGCCGAAATGCGCGCTTTCCTGCAATTGCGCAAGAAGCGCACCGGGGTTCTGCAACTGAACGACCATTGCCCTGCGGGCCGGAGCCGGATTGCGAAAACCGACCAACAGCCCTTTCCCGTCTTCGGTAGCTGCCAACGCCTCGATGTTCAGGCCTTGACTCTTCGGCGCCAGCCGGGATGATTTTTTCGACGACAGCCTTGCAGCTTTCGCCACTGCCTGGATGACGGTGGTGGTGGCCTGCGCTTCAGGCTGGTCCCAGTTTTTTGACGCCAGCAGGTCCCGGATAAGGTCGTCATAGCGGCCAACCCATGTCAGAGCGATGCTATCCGGGGCAACCTTGATATCCGTAGCGAAAAACCGGTGCCGATTCGGACGGCGTTTGCCATCTTTGTTGCGGCCGTGCGAAGAAATCCAGAAGATCCGGGCTCCGATTCTCACAGCACCTTCGATGTCGCACTCCCGGTTGGGGTTGTCTCTCAGCTTATCGGATATGTCGAAGGATTGTAAGGCAGCCCCAGAGCCTTGGTCATTGCGGTAGAGTCTGAGAATATCTATCTCATCTTCGGCCACGAGAAAACGATGCTCATCGATAGCAACAGCCGCGGAAGCGTCACAGATGCCTGCGTAGGTTTGGCGGATCGCATTGTTGGCTTGCGCACGGCTGGCCCCACCAGAGACCGAATGGCCACAAGACCAAAACAATGAAAGCGCGGCCAATGAGGTCGTGATAATCAATGCTTCTCCCGTGTTTTGACATACCGGCAATTGAGAAACCGCGTTATGGCGATGATCGAAGACGACTTACAGGACGGCATCGATCACCTCCAAACCAATGAAGTTATCGATCGCCTGGAAAAGCACAAGCGTAAATCTACTGAAGAACACGGAGCCATTCTGCAGTACGCGTTAGCCTGAATATTCAAGTCCACAACCTTCTTGCCCATACCAGCCACCTTGCTGTGTTTCGCGTCTGTTGCGGAGCACGTGGGAAACATATTTAATCTAGCACACAGAACCAAAAAAATCAAGACTCTATTTCAGAAAGCGTCGCAGACACAACTGTTAGAAACCATGTGCTCAGGATGATTACAGGATTCTCCCATTTGCCTCTTAAATTCTCAAAATGCCCCGTCATCATCTCAAACCTAATTACCGTCTGTGCAGGGTTGAGATCAATTGCAATAAACGCTATGTTGCTTCGTACGCAAAAAAATGGAGTAGTACATGACTCACTTTATAGCAGTTCCGGTCGCTCTTTCCCTGTTTTTCCTGTTGGCGATTGGCTCAGCGCACGGGCAAAGTCAACAAACGACGCGTCCCTGCGACACACCCGAAGGCAAACAGTTTGACTTCTGGCTTGGGGAGTGGGAACTCTCCTGGCCTGCTGAACAATGGGGAGGAGAAAAAGGCAAGCTGGGCAAAGGAACCAACACCATTAACCGCGTTCTTGGAGACTGTATTATCCAGGAGGAATTTCGATTTCCCGAGGGCAATTTTGATGGCAGCAGCGTCTCCGTCTACAACACGAAAACCGGGCTCTGGCAGCAGACATGGGTGGACAACCAAGGCAGCTACTTGCTGTTCACGGGTGAATTCAAAAATGGCGCGATGGAATTGAGAACCGAACCTTTTGAACGGGACGGCAAGACACGCGTTTCCAGAATGGTCTTCAACAACATTGAGCAGAGTTCGCTGGATTGGGATTGGCAGCGATCAGACGATGGTGGCAAGACCTGGGCGGACGTATGGAACATTCACTACCAGCGCAAGACCGAGCCATCGAGCACCGATTGAAGCTCCCGGTCAACCTGGGCCCTACCTTCTTCCTTGTCCACGGGATAGCCGCGGACCGCCTGCACAAGAACTGATACCAGGGTTAGCGAAACGAGAAACCACCAGCGCCAGCGAAAGTGCGGCGAGCCCAGTAACCACGACTGAATTCTCCCACGCGTGCCAGAGCGCCATAAGGTCGCTGCTGCAGCCGCACAAAGCTAGCAAAAGGCACAGGACTCATCTCCTGACCTCGGATGGAGCAGGAGGCTGCTTTTCCACAGAGGATATTGCAGTGCATCCAAATAGTGCACTCGGTCCTTACAGGTTGCCATGCACCCGGGGCAAACGCATCATTTGACTTTTGCGCGGCAGATTCTTATCTGTAGGCCTGACAAACTGAGCGAACTACCATGACCAAATACATCAATCGCTTTACGAGCTTCAAACATGCCTTTCGTGGCATAGGGTTTCTGGTCAAAAGCCAGATCAACGCCCGAATTCATTTCGGCGCAACGCTGGCCGTCGTTTTTGGGGGCATCTACTTTATGTTGACTCGGGCCGAGTGGACTGCAGTCATCCTTGCCATGGGCCTTGTATGGGCCGCCGAGGCCTTGAACACGGCAGTCGAATGTCTGGCCGATGCTACGATTCCGGAGCAAAATACGTGTGTCGGCCGGGCGAAAGATGTCGCTGCGGGCGGCGTTTTGCTGGCCGCAATCGCAGCAGCGCTGGTGGGCGTTCTGGTATTCGGGCCCTACTTGATACGGCTAATCGGGCTCGGCCATTGAGTTGCGCTTTTTGTGATATCAGCCGTGGCCGCGCGTCAGTGGCGCCGCAGTTGAGCAGGCCGGTTCAAGAAGTCAGATTTCATCTCAAATTAGCCGCTTGTTAAGTTCTTTTCTCTTGAACTGAACAGGGAGATTGCTTATTTTGGACGCTCAGTTAAGGATAACCCAATTGTAAGGAGGCATAATAAATGGAAACCGTTCTGCAAGCTGCAAATAATAGAGATCACCGTGCCATGATCGAGGAGAAACTGCTGCAACAGCGCACAGTGCTCATTTATGGCGGCATCAATCAGGATGTAGCGCGCGAAGTCACGGAGAAGCTGTTTATCCTGTCCGCAGAATCGAACGATGAAATCAAAATATACATCAATTCGCAGGGTGGCCACGTCGAATCGGGTGATACTATTTTCGATATGATTCGTTTTTGCACGGCCCCGGTCAAGGTCATTGGCACGGGTTGGGTTGCCAGCGCCGGCGCACTCATCTACTCCGCACCGCCGGTCGAAAATCGCCTTGCCTTGCCACACACGCGTTTCATGATTCATCAGCCGCTCGGTGGCGTGCAGGGCAGTGCTTCCGACCTGGAGATTGAAGCCAGGGAGATCATCAAAATGCGCCAGCGTCTCGATGCGACATTTGCGGAGGCGACGGGCCAGCCGCTCAAACGAGTCAGCGAAGATTCGGAAAGAAATTATTGGATGTCTGCACAAGAAGGAATCGACTATGGACTTGTGGGGCGAATTGTGGAGACGGAAAAAGACATTTAGTAATTGCGTCGTTGGTGGCAAGCACAAAAGGCTTTAAGTTCGCCCTGAGCTGCATGCCACCAGCCTTGTGACAACTTCAGATTCAACGACCAGATAATCCCATCAAAACATTCTTCTTTGTGCCAACCGGTAGAGGCTTCGCTCCAGTCGCCTGTCCAACGCCGCAAGCTTGCGTTCATCAGCGGCAATGGTGGAACGCCCATATCGCTGCGAGTCCAGGTACGCGACCAACTTCTCTCGGCTCACTGCGGGCCAATATACAAAAACTCGGTTCTTGCGATTCTTTGAGTTGAGTTCGATTGCAAAAATGCCCGAGAGTTTGAATTCCTGAAAAGGAGAGATCAGCTTTCGGTCAACAAATCCCCGACCTACCATCTGCTTCAGCTTTGCCTGCAAGTCTTCCGAAGACAATTGAATCGATGTATCGACCAGGGCGTAGATTTCACTGCCCGTGGCCGTTTGTTTGCTCCAGAGCACCTTCAGGACATCGATTTCCGTGTCATCCGGAATTGGCCATGAATTCCTGTGCTCCTTTTTCCATTTTTGGATAGCCGCAGCAATGCCACCAACGAGATGGTTGAGCTTGAACATGGGCGGCACATCTGACATTTTGCGGTGAAATTCATCAGCGAAAGGGTCCGGGCCGAGATAAGGAACGCGCCCGATGTTTTCCGGCGTCAGATAGAATATGGAGTCGTTCGGCGCCTGCAGCCGAAATGTCGGAATGGAGTCATCATCGGCAATGGCGGCGAAAGCAGCAATGGCGTCATCTATAAACTGCTTTCGGCGCAGCGCCAGTTCGCGGGCACATTCGCTGTCGAGTCTTAGCCGGTCTCGGCATGGCGATGCTTTTTCTTCCTGTGCGGCCAGCCGCGGTGCCAGCGAGGATTGCCAGCACAAGATGCAAACGACGAAAAGCAATATCAGGTGTGGGTTCACAATCGCAGGGACGAAGCGACGGGAATTGGGTGTCATAGCTGCCTCCGTTTTAGGATGAAACGGTCTGCAGTCGCTGTGGTTCCGTGATTGCCTATCAGGGCCAAAGAACTAACCTTGCAATATTTTTTCACAAAACATGAAACAATGATAAATGCCGGGCGTTTATTCTTTCATAATTTGTGATAAAATATATTGAATCGACAAGGACAAGCAACATGCTGACAAAACTGGAGGATCAGATTCTGCTCGCGGTCTGGAAGTTCAGAGGCAAGGCTTACGGGGTCAATGTCTATGAACACCTTGAAAACGTTACAGAGAGCAAGGTGGCTGTTGGGGTCGTATATTTCACTTTGGATCGGCTGACAAAGAGGGGACTGCTGCATTCGTACAAAGGAGAGCCCACCGCCGTTCGTGGTGGAATGCGGAAAAAGTACTACGAAATTACCAAAGACGGGATGGCCACACTTGAAGACTCGAAAAAAATCCACGACCGGATATGGGAAGACTATCCAAATCTGGGAACCATTAGATGAATTGGATGAATAAATGAACCCCCAAACGCCAAGAATTGCCATCTGGCTTCTCAAGCAACTGGTCGTCAACATAGATCATAATTCGCTAGTCGGTGATTTCGAAGAAATCTATCAGAGTCGCTTTCAAAACCATGGTCATGTCGGGGCCAACATCTGGCTCTGGGGTCAAATCCTCAAACTCGTACCTTCGCTCCTGAGGAACTCAATCTATTGGAGTATCTTTATGTTTGCCAACTACCTGAAGATTGCACTGCGCAACCTGAATAAATCCAAAGGCTATTCTTTTATCAACATTGCCGGCCTGGCAGTCGGGATGTCCGCATGCATTCTTATTTTATTATGGGTTCACGACGAACTCGGTTATGATAGATTTCATAAGAATGCAGACAATTTGTCTCTTGTTTTCATTGAAGACGATCAGTACGATCTTCTTTGGGATAACACTTCAATTCCTGTTGCTCCCGCGCTTGAGCAGGACTTTCCTGAAGTCATCAATTCTGCAAGAATAAGCTCCGTTGTCAGCCTGATTGTGCGAAAAGACAAACGATTCAGAGAAAGAGGAGCCTTTGTCGACCCATCATTCCTCAGCATGTTCACATTTCCGTTTGTTAAAGGTGAACCGGAGACGGCCTTTGATGATCCATTCTCGATTGTCATTACGGAGGAGGTGAGTCAGAAATATTTTGGTCATGAGAATCCACTGGGGAAGGTATTGAGGATCGACAATGAAGATGATTACAGAGTCGCAGGCGTTCTGCACAACGTTCCCAGGAATTCTACAATTCAATTCGATTTTCTTCTACCCATGCAACGTTTTATACAGCAGGATCGTGACCCCGGGAATTGGGGTCGGTTTCAGCTCAATACGTATGTTCAGCTTCTAGAGAATACGACGCCTGCAGATGTGGAGCAAAAGCTAGCCAGCCTTGCGGATCAACATCTCCCGCAAGAAAATATTGCGCTGCGTCTACAGCCACTCGCACGAATCCACCTCTTCGGTCTGGCCGGAGAAGGGGGAAGAGTAAAATACATCTACATTTTCTCTCTTGTGGCCATATTCATTCTGGTTATAGCGTGCATAAACTTCATGAACCTGACAACCGCACGGTCCGGTAACCGAGTAAAAGAAGTTGGCTTGCGAAAAGTGGTCGGGGCGAATAAGTCAGACATCACCAGACAATTTCTTTGCGAGTCGGTTCTGCTATCACTATTATCGTGTGTTCTTGCCATCGCTTTGGTGTTCTTATTGCTCCCCGCTTTCAATTCACTGTCTGGAAAGCAGATATCCGTAGATCTATTTACCAATGGACAGCTCATTCTCGCATTGATAGGGCTGAGTCTATTGACCGGCATTCTATCCGGAAGCTATCCAGCCTTCTTTCTTGCCTCCTTCAGACCGGTCAAGATGTTGAGGGGAACATTTCTTTTTTCTCCCCAAAACAAGGGCGTGGACAAAACCTGGTTCAGAAAGATTCTGGTTGTGACGCAATTTTCCTTGTCTATTCTCCTGATTATTTGCACAGCTGTTGTTTCAAGTCAACTCGAATTTATGAGAACAAAGGAATTGGGTTACAACAAAGAGGAAATACTCTGGTTGAGGATGCGGGGGAATCTGAAGCAGCAGTACAACTCATTCAAAGCTGAGTTGCTGCAGAACCCCAATGTCTTGAGTGTTACTGCAACCTCGGAGCTTCCGACAAATATCGCGAAAAGCAACAGTGGCTTTGATTGGGAAGGCAGAACCGCGGAAGAGGATCTGGCGATGAACCGCGTTCTTGTTGACCACGATTTTGTTACGACACTGAATATGGAGATGGTCCAAGGCAGAAGTTTTTCGAAGAAGATTACAACCGATGCTTCAGAAGGCTATATTCTAAATGAAACCGCAATAACAGCAATGGCTCTCGAGTCGCCTGTTGGCAAGCGATTTTCCTTTAACGCCCGTGACGGTTTGCGTGAGGGCACAATCGTTGGCGTCGTGAGAGATTTTCATTTCCAGTCACTTCGTAATGGAATGAAGCCGCTAACGATTTACATGGCTCCCGATGAATGCAATTATATCTGCGTCCGGTTAAGGTCGGATTCTCCCGATCTACCTGGGACAATCAAGTTTATTGAAGATAAAATGCATGCTGTTGTTCCCGATCTTCCTTTCGAATATCATTTTCTTGATGAAGCATTCGATTCTATGTACAGGGCTGAACAACAGTTAGGAAAAATATTCAGCTATGCGACGTTTCTCGCAATACTCATCGTTTGCCTCGGTTTGCTTGGTTTGTCAGCATTCATGGCCGAACAACGCACGAAAGAAATTGGCATCAGGAAAGTTGTCGGCGCATCGATACTCAACATCGTGCGGCTGCTGACGAAGGAGTTCGTCATACTCGTTTCACTGGCAAACATTATTGCATGGCCCATCGCTTATTATGCGATGACCGATTGGTTGAGCAGCTTCGCGTATCGACAGCGAATCGGCATTGAGACGTTTGTACTCGCGGCGACACTTGCTCTGGTTCTGGCTTTTGTCACGGTAGGTTTTCAGGCAACAAGGGCCGCTTTTGCAAATCCTGTGGATAGTCTGAAATATGAATGACTGGACATGAGAAGGCATCAACGGTCACAAACTCCCTTCAGGTAGGCCCCGACACTTTTCCCGGAATCCCGGCCTGAATCGCTCCAACTGCTTGATTTGTTCCTCGGTGAATTCTATCTTGCTTCCAGCTCAAGTCCATCAGGCTTCAAATGCTATGAGAAAGGGTGAATATGCCGCCACAAGATGTTCGTACTCAATATCGCACCTGTAATTTATGCGAGGTCATGTGCGGAATCGCGATCAGTGCGACGGATTCGTCAACACGGATTTTTTTCCAAACAAGGATCCTGTGAACCCCTTTGGGCGTAAGCAAACAGGGCGTCTCCTCACAGATGTCGGGAGAAATCCGCACCTCCGGTTGGACGGGGGTAAGACCGCGCTGGCCGAAGCCGGCAACGTGCCATTTCTTATGCGCACACCAGGCATGAGAAATTAGAAGTTTGTCACCCTGTTCAACACAAACATAATATCTGCACGGCCGTATTTGTGCACTCCCAGGTTTCTCCCGCCGGCCGAAGTGATATCATCGGCTCCCTTTGGGGATGGTCCCCCATTTCCTGCTTTAGCTAAACATCAGTGATTTGCACCTGAGAATCAATGATTGACTCAGGTCCGGTAGAGCCAAACGCCGCCGGTTCTTGGCAAGATTTGGGTTTCGGAAACCTTGACCGTGTTTGAGGTTCAGCCATTCGCAATTCGTAATTTGGAATTCCTAATTTGCGGTTCTGCCGCGTTAGGCTAAGAGTCTTCAATCCCGCGGATGCGCGCGTGGAGACCACAGGCGTATCCGCTCATCTTAACAGGAGGATATGCTATGAGAACAAATCATGTCGTTGGTCTGGCCATTGCCGGGCTCCTGGTGTTTTTCCTGCAAGTGAAGTTGGTGCCACACGCCGCCATGGCGCAAGACATCGATCGCAGCGCCGGCGAGGTCGCTGCAAACGGCATTGGGGCGGTCCAGACCGTCACCATCTTCGTCAACTTTCAGACGCCACGGGAAATCGACGAAGAGCTATACATTCCTGGCATTTTTGGCGCCGAAAACTCCATCAGCAGCTACCTGAAAGAGATTTCCTACGAACGGCTGTGGCTGGAGTCCACCCGCACCTTCCATGTCACGGTTGACAGTCCGGTGACGCATTACAGTTGGGGCTATCTGCCCAGCGAATTCGAGACCGGCAAAGCCAAGGAGCTTTCGCTGCATGTCATTGACACGGTGATGGCTTTGAACCACACGTTCGATTTTCAAAACCAACTGGTGATTTTTGTCTTGAACGTCACCACCGAGGACATGAAAGGGCGTGGTGCCATGGGCCTGGTGCCGGGAGTCTCTCCCCTGCCAAAAAGAATACTGCCGGAGAACCAGGAGCTGTTTGTCGGTCCCTTCATGCAGGGCGACACCGAAGTCCTGAAGGCCTGTTTTATCGACACGACTTTCCCATTCATCAGCAACACTGCCGATGACTACCGCGACCAGCGCTGGACCCAATTCCAGAACGGCGACGACCGCTTCATCCGCGGACTTGCGATTTTCTGCAACGACGCCGTCCTGAGCTGTGCCGTGCACGATGTCATACACGCCATCAAACGGGTTTCGGCTGTCCATCCCACTGCCGAGAATCCGGAACGCCGGACGCGGGCCGTGCCTTGTCTGTACAGCCTGGGTTTGCAGTCCGAGTGGCTGCGGCGGGCTTGCGACCCCGCCATCTACTGCACGCCCTACATCGGTTGGTGGGACAACACCGGCGACCATTTGCACCCGGATGTTGCCTTTCGCGATGGCTTCATGGATGGTAAGCCTTACGGTGTCAGCGCCTTCACCAAAATGAAGCTCGGCGTCCTTCCCGCTCCTGAAGTGCAAGCTGTCGCGACCACAACCAGTGACACCACCTTTGACCTGGTGCCGTTGTCAAAGCCGGATTGTGCCAGCGACAAGCTGCGTGGCGCCAAAATCATGCTGTCGCAGGACGAGTACCTGCTGGTGGAATTCCGGCGCCAGACCGGCTGGAACGCGGATAACCTGATTACCCAAATTCCGACACTGCTGGGACATGTGGGCGAGCCGAATCCTTTTTCCGTCAACCCGCCGGTTGCCCTGGTTTCCGACAAAGGCTTGCTCATCTACCACGTCAACGAGGCGGACTCCGTCAGACAAGCCGGCTGCCCCGTGACCGTCGATGAAAATGGTTCCTGGCCCTGGCGCTGTCCGGACATACGCGACAGCGGCCCGCTGACGCAGAATAGCGAGTTCGTCACCAACTTCGTGATGTTTCTCTACACGCCGTCCATGGGCGACACGGTTGATTATCCGGCTTGGAGCGCAACCACTCAGCGCACACCGGCGGACCTCAAAGACGCGGCTTTCTACATCAATGATCCTGAGTTCAATCTGAGATGGCGGGGCGAGCATGCGGTCACCATTCGGCTGTTGCAGGCAGATGATGACCGGGCGACTGTACAGGTGGTGCGGCCGACGACCTGAGGATTTTCAAAGACATGGCGGCTCTGTTGTCTGATTCTCCTGAGTCGATAGCCTCGCCGTGCATCAGAATAGCCGATCAGCGTTCAAGCTGCGACCACAAAAAAAGGCCCTGGCACTTCCTCGAAAATCGAATGAAATGCCAGGGCTCTGTCTTGAGATTTCTGACCAGAAGAGCACGGCCACGGCAAATGTCCTGGCGCGACCTGAAGCTGTGTGAGGTCAGTCAGTGTCTTGCCAAAAGCCAACCGCTACGGCTCCACCGGAACCGGCGTCTCCACGACTCCGGTCTCCACCTCGGTCACCACCACCACCTCATCGCCTGTATCAGGCCGCGCCGCTTTCCGGCGCAAAATAGAAGGCTTAAAACCAAAATCGATCAACCGCTCATCGCGACAGCCCTCCTCCAGGGTCTCCATCAGGAAGCCATAGATGTGAGTGCGAAGCTGGCGAAACGCTATGATCAACTCCACCCGCTCTTCCCGCAGACTGACCTGCACCGCGTGCGAATGCTTGACGCTTTCCAATCCCTCTTGCAAAGCTTGGGCAAGCTCATCGGCACGAGTCGTGGTCGGCTGCGACAGTTTCAAAGACGCTTCTTCGAGATTTTCCGAAACCGACTTCACCGTCGCCAGCGCCTGCAGGATATGCTCGCTGTTGTTGTTCGGCATCTGCGCCAAGCCATATTGCCGCCGCACCGCCAGTTTTTCCGGCCTGGGCAAATGTGACCCCACCCTCTGGCGCATGCGCCGCAGGAAATCATAACCCGTCTCGCGGGTCTGCTTAACCGACTCCTTGTTCTGGGTGTCCCAGCGCACCTCCTGGCCATAGTGCGACAGGTTGGCCTGCAGCCCGTCGCGCGAAGTGCCGATGTTCGTGTTCAACTCTTCAGGCAGGGTGATGTTATTGGCCGCAGCGCCCGCCTGCACCTGCTCGAGGAAAGACTTGGCATCCTCGGTTTCCTGAGTTCGATAAGATGGAACCATCGATCTTCTCCTTGCTGTGGTTAGTACATCCAATTGCTGTTTTGCATCGGCAGGGATAGGTGATACCTTAAGAAATTGTCCCTTGGGATGTCGCGGAAAGACGGCCGTTATGCGCCCCTTACTAAGTAAGGTAAAGCAGAATTGCCCTCCTTCTCCTCCCATATAGTTCGACAAGATTCTGTCAATGCGCAATTTATGCGGTGTCAACTTTTGTCGGGCGAAGGTAGACCTTGTCTGCGATGTCTACTTTTGAAGCAAACAACTGGGAAGATTCATCCCTTCCGCTCTGTTTCACAATAGCGATAGAATCAACGATTTGACTTGACTCTTACGATTATTGTAAGTAATTTTGCGTAACTGTAATATAATGTCTCCGGGTTCCTCATCTTCGAATTGCACCAAACGCGAAATCCATGAGAAGGTCTTGGGTAGATCAGAGTGTATCTTCTCAAGAATTTGCAACTTAGTGTTCTGCAGAATCTTGCGAAGTAGGTATATTGCAACCATGAAAAGATGCTAGTTGCGTTTCTGAATTGACAGTTTCTTACATCCTTGGCACTCCTATCAGAGAAACGCAACGTTAGAGAAACTTGCGAAACAATCTTTCGTTATCCGTTCAACGTGTCGTAAGTGTATCTATAGCCGTTCAATAGTCTAGTGTTATTCGTAGTATTAAGGAAGTAGAGTAGTGCCATGGAAGAACCAAAAACGAGTTTCGGTTGGCTTCGGAAAAATCTGAAGCTTAAGGGGATCGAAGGGTTGCTGTTGTTTCTAGCCGTTATCCTGACCATTATCTCAACTCATGGGAGTCCGATTGCCGCGCTCAAATATATCGGATTTGGTGCAATCACATTGTTGCTAATTCTAGGTAGCCGCCAGATGAATCGAAGATACCTGACGACGGCTTCAGTCTTAACTCTTGTGGTTCTGTTCTTTGCTAGCTTTAGCTATGCTTATTTCGATGATTGGTGGGAGGATAGTCAAAGTTCATTCGGCAAGCACAGTAGCGGTGAAGTCAATATCCTGATAGCAGACTTCAGCGTGCCGGACAAAACCCCCGAATCTGGCGGCGAATTCTCTGACAAACTACGCGACGCGCTCGTTGACTCGCTCGGTAGCGAAACTGTATTCAGAGTGACACGGGTGCGTGAAGCCTGGGATTCTAAAGAAATGCTACGACGCGGAGCCCGACGGCGAGCCGACATAGCGATCACAGGGCAGCTTGACACACCTGGCGATACCGCCAGGATTCGAACTCTTGTTCTGGATTCAGAGCTCCTTAAAGTCGTAGAATCGAGGGAGCATTCTCTTAAGTTGGGCGGCTTTGTGTTGGGTGCTGAACGCGCCGCCAGTTACGACGTTGCGCGAGTTCTCAGACCAACACAATATATTGCCAGTATTTCCTCAAATCTACTGCTTTTGAAGACAGCATTATCCGAGGAGAGTGTTGAGCGCCGCCGAACCCTTTTTCATAAACTCGATACTAATTTCGCGCGCCTTACAGAGTTGGCTGATGGTGATTCGGCAATGTCTTCTTTCCATAAGGCTCAACTCTATATTCGAGCAGCAGAACAACCATCACGCCACGGTAGGGAAGACCTGATTCGTCGGGCTGAAGAGGCCCTACAAGAGAGTATCGCCCCCCCCCAATCGTCCCGGGAATCCGTGGGCATTGCCTTCTCGATAGAACAAGCATATTACAGCCTGGCTAGTACCTACCGCAGCCACTTTATGCTGACAACATCTGAACACTGGCTTGACTTGGCAGAACAAACTTACATGCAACTTTCCGGAACCTCAAAGACGCCTCAAACTGTTATTCCACTACTCAACTTTCTGGAAGAGAGACTTGAATATGACTACGAACTAGGGTATCTGACGCGCTCCGAGTTTGGACAGCGGGTTGCCGCCTACTCGACCTGGAAACGTGAGTTCACTCAAAGACTCACCCAAACTTCATCAAAAGAGCACATGAACCTCAGGAGTTTTGAACAAACAGAGATGAAATGGCAGGCCCGCAGCCAGGATTACGGAACAGTCCAGAGTTGACGGGCCATTTGGACTGCATTTCATGACCAGTGCAGACCCTTACAAAATAACAGATCATAGTAATTGAGGAATCGTTTACCACCGTTATCACAACATTGACGAATCTCGCATTGCCAAGCAACCTCCTCACACTGATGTCTCAAGCGACTATGCTCGCTGGACGCCTGCATCACTAAGTCGCCCAAGTTTCCTGTTCTAAGTTTGCAAAACGCTATTTCGGCAACGATCAATGGAATATGATCGCGCCCGTGACATGCTGTTTCGAGCCACCAACCGCATTATAGATTCTCTGTTGAACCCAACATCGGCGACATTGGCTCGTCGGAAAGGTTGACTCGTAGGTGGACCAACTATTCTTCGGAATCGTTTTCTTTGTGACAGAATGCGTGATCCTTGCGATGCTCCCAAACAAGGTGGTGAAAGCCGTAGTGGGTAGCATCGCGGCTATTTATGTAATTATCTGCTATTGGGTCACTACCCGTATCGGCTTGCCGTTAACATCGTTGATACCGGCAACTGTTACATTTGCTACGCTCTGCGTGCTGGGTTGCCTGTATTATCTTGTCAAAAGCAAACCACAGCAACATATACGAGACTTTCTCCAAAATCGACAGGACTTGGCACTGGCATTGGCCTATGCATTTGTCCTACTCATCCTGCCCATCGTGGTCGCACTTAAATCCTTTAGTAGCCAGAACGAGGACGCATTGAGCGTTTTGATCTACGATTTCTATAGCGAGCCGGGAGAGCTTGGCGAGGAGCTCGCCGAAAAGACGCATCGCACCCTTGGCCCTAACCTTCTTCGCGAAGAGCAGGATATCAACCGTTACCTGGAAAATCTTGGCATTGACCAGAGGGTGAATGTAGTGACGCAGCGACTGCCAAAGGCGCTCGGCCATAAGGCCGCCGACGACATTGGCGGCTCCATCGTTGCTGACTATTGGGATGTAGCGATCACTGGTGATTTCGTTACTTACAAACAAGACCCCATTGTTCGTTACCTTAGGGTCACAATTCTGGATACGGTGCTGGCAAGAGTAATCGACAGTAATCAACCCATCTCGATTGCCAGCGGTGACACGTTGCACCAATTCGTTCAAAGGCTGGACAACCCGCTGGAACTGCAGGTTTCCAGAATCGTAGAATATATACTGAATATCTCCCTGAACTTTGACCTGATTCGCATTGCTGTCAACATGGAACAGCACAAACTCATAGACGTTGCACTCCGAAATAAACTGATGCGGGAGGTGCATGCCCGATTTGCCAAGCTGGGGGAAATCATCGGTAACAAAAAGCTAGCGGCCTTCCATGTCGGGCAAACATATTACTACGCCTCGCGACTGCCGCGTGCGCCAAAGGCGAGACTGCTCGCCTTGGCGGATAGCTCTTACAGAGCGAGTCTGAACATGGATGCACAAGGTACCAGCATGGCAAAGCTCCCGGGTTTTATTTATGACAGCACGAAAATTCGCTGGAACCTCTATATAACCTACACGAAACTTTATGAAGAGACGATGCAAACAACGTGGCTTGACAGCGCTGAGAAACAATTGTCGAAAGTCGCGAAAGACGAACCGACCTATGAACATCTCTCACAATTGTTCACTCTTCTCAACGAGAGGCTTGAAATTCTAAAATCTACGGCCGGACCGGCGGTAGATTTTGGCGAGCGAAAGAATAATTGCGCATCGGTGGGCAATCAGCTGCTGGACATTATTGATCAGCGGGGCGTCGCTGTAATGGATGGCACATCAAGCCGTGATAAGGTCTCGCAGGAAAAAAACGAAATAAGACGGAAGATTGATAAATGGCAAAAAAGTTGACGCACGTCAGTCGTGTTCGATTTTGCATATCATGTCTTTTGATGTTTTTGTACGTCGATCTTGGGGCGCAGGTCGAGTTCAGCGGCAGACTGGTAAGTGTCACAACGGGCGCTCCTCAGGAAGGTTATCTTTATATTAGAGGTACCGACCTTGTCGCGAAGAGCAACGAGAAGGGCGTTTTCTCAATATTGTTCACTGACTCATCAGCGATTCCTGATAGCACCGAAGCGTTTGCCTGGGCATATCAGTTTGAGCCAACAGTCATCTCAATAAGTCGGGGCCAAATCAAGGCCCATGAGTCTCGCGAAATACAAATCAGACGGTTTTTCCGACACCCTGAGGGTTATCGCAATCGCACCATCCTGGTTAAGGGCAGATTAGTCGATCAGGAAGGTGGTTTCATTGCCGGTGCCCGCGTCCAGTCCGACAAAATCCACCAGTGGGCAGTAACGGATAAGACGGGACGCTACCAGCTTCAGAGTGAGATTGTTGACTCGTACGAAACAATGGACCTTTGGTTTTCCAAACCAGGCTTCCGCACCCGGGTCATTCCGTTGGGGGATCCAAAGCGCACGAATTTCTCCTTCAAGCGTACAGATGCGGATACACTTTATGATGCAAC
The DNA here is from genome assembly GCA_029261995.1 of Candidatus Zhuqueibacterota bacterium. GTDB lineage: Bacteria > Zhuqueibacterota > Zhuqueibacteria > Oceanimicrobiales > Oceanimicrobiaceae > JAJDAF01. The sequence continues at coordinate 99,634 of JAJDAF010000008.1, read as the reverse complement.
AGTACGTTCCGCTACGGTGACAGTCCATGTCCGCGATCCGCTCGAAAAAAATGTCAAGGGTGTTTCGGTATTGCTGGGCGGTGAAGACATTGGCGCCACCGACCTGCTCGGCACCACCAGTTACTCATGGAGCCAGGCGCCGTCGGCACCCGTCACCGTCTCCTGCCAGTGCACAAAGCCAGACGGGGGCATTGTGCGGGATTCAACGCAGGTGATGCTCAATAACGCACTGACTTTCGTTGACATGGCGCTGGATTGCCTGCCGTGGCAGCTCTATGTGGTGGTGCAGGACTCGCTTACCTTGGAACCGATCGCGAATGCCTATATCAAACCCTCACGAGGCCCGGATATCTTTAGTTACTCGGATGCCGGCGGCGCCGTCACGCTGTCACTCGACCATCCTCGCGGCGTCATCGAAGTCGGCTGCCAGGACTATAGGCCGAAAGCAGGTGCCATTGATATGATAGCCAGGCAGGACACAATCGATGTCCTGCTAGCACCGGCTCACCCCTATAAACTGGGCCTGCAAATCCCGGCCAGGCTCGACTCCACCCAGGCGCCTCCCGGCTACACCTACCTCGCCGAACTGGGGGCGTGGCTCCTCCGCAACCAAGTCGCCTCTGCACGGCAAACCCCCGGCGACTTTTCGGCCGACAACGTCTCTGGCAGGCTGCACAACACAGATACGACCTTGACAAAGATCATCTTTGTCGACTCCCTGAGAGGCCGCAAGCTGGCCGATGTCCAGGTTGACGTGCTTGGTGCGAACAACTATCAACTCTCCAACCATAGTGGCGAGAGCCTAATATTCTTTGCCGGCGATGAGTACCATGGGACGGCGCTTCTGGATGGCTACCGACCAAAAAACTTTCTTGTCAAGCGCGGTACAGAGGTCAGGGTGGTTAATTTAAGCGCAATAAGAAAACGAGACGCATTTCAGGAGGAAATAGGTGTTGTCAGACCGCGCTGGTCAGCACGCTTCGGAATCACGATGTGGGATTTAAACGCGACCGGTGGCGAACCTTCAGGTCGTGCAGGTGACACTGTGCAAGAACAAAAAGGTGATGTTCAAAGCATAGGGGTGAGGACAGCGATTCGGTACGCGAAAGAGATCGAAACCACAGAAGGTAAGTCGCCCAAAGTATCGGCAGGCTACCAATTCCGGCTTGGGGTCGAGGGCTGGCCAAATGAGTATTGGCGGGCATCCGGCGGATTTGCCGGGTCGTTACACTATAGGAACTATGCGTACATCCTTATTGGCGCCAAACTCAACGGTCTCTCCACGGAGTTTAACCGAGGCGCGCAATACGGAGGAGTGACGGCGCTTGTCGGGGCAACGCTCCACCCCAAATCATTTTCATTCCTGGACACCGTATATGACGCGTTTTGGTTTCCCAAGAGCATCACCTTCGAGATGGAAGACATTGTTGGCAATGCCTTCAAAATCTCCGCGGCTCCAGGCAAATTTATTGACGTTGCTCTAATTGAAGAAAAATTCGAATTGAGCGCCATATGGCAAACCAAATTGTGGCTTGTCGAGCTGGCGTACACAAAAGCAAAGCCGACCATTCGTGTCGATGGCCAGCAATGGCGAGGCATTAACGCTCTGAGCGTTTCCTACGGTGTCACCTGGTAGCCGGCACATCTGTTCGTTCCAATTCGGAATTCCGCTGTGATGCACGAGTGCTAGGCAGTCGCCTTTCATTTCCTCCCCGCCGACGCTGTACTCGTCGGGGATTTGTCGCCCTCGTGCCCAAATCGCCCCGTTGGATAAGATGAAAACTCACTTGCTTCGTCCTGTTGCACAGATTATCCCACGGGGCCCGCCAGGTAATCCCCGACGCACCGATGAGTCAGGAACTGTGTCCCCAATACTATCCCAGAGCAAAGATGAATAACAGACCTTGAAAAAGGTGAGATGCGGCAGATGCAAAATCGTTGCCGCCAATGGCAGCTACTTCACCACGCAGACAATCGTTGAATGGCTAGCGGTTTTCAGTGAGCCCAATATACACTGTGCGACGATTCAATTCTCAGGTTTGAGCTATTGCAGATGATTTGACTTGTTTTGGGGAATGCAATTCTCGGTTTATTGCGTGCGTAGTGGATTACCTGGCGGGTAGTGCACGTGGGCGACAAATCCACTACGAGCAGCGACCGGGGCAAGGTTGACGACGCTGTGGTGGATGCTTTCAAACAGCCGGTCGAGCAAGAGAATTGCTTTGTGGTTAGTCAACGCGGTAATCGACCACCAAATCCTCGTGTCGAACCGGTTGAGCCCTTAGGGTGGAATTGAAAGGCAAGAGTCCTCTAAGCACGGGTGTAGCCCGTTGGCTTTTCTTGCTTTCACCTTCGCGCTCGTCAATGAACCTTTCATCTTCATGGTGCATGAAGAAACTGAACGGGTTCCAGTTCGATGTGATCCATTCCTTGAAGGACCATTTGCGGTCCTGTCTAGTAGAACCCGCAGACGAAGTGAGAAGTTGTCTCATTACCTAGCTCCTTTGTTTGGCGATCTCTGTTGGGACGGTCTCACGCAACTGAAGGGCTGTGGTGAGAGTAAATTTCTCAAAGTAAATGTAGAGTTGATCAGCAAACGTCTTGAGGTAGTCGACATGATAGCTGATTTCATTCTGTCTAAACGCTTCAGCCGACGGGGCATCAGCACAGATGAAGCCTAGGTACTCATACCCCTCACTTGCAATGCCTTTCAATTTTCGTTCCATTCGGATAGGCACGACGATTCTTGACCGATAATATTTCGACCATTCGGTTGCCGAACTCAGATATGGCTTACCCGTCGCCTTCTTCAACATCTTGCTTTTTTTTGTGAGATTGGAGGCCGCAAAGAACGACTGGTCCTGGCTCACGATCTGAAAAAAGTCAGTATTGTCAGTGAGCTTGTACCTGAGACGCCCTGCCCGCTCTAGGTCTGTGTTGTTACTGCGGCAGAGGACGCACAAGTAAACTTCGTCGAAGTCAATAACGTTGTTCAACGGAGTCGCAAAGTACTTGATGCAAACCGTGACCGGTTCCCCGACGGACGCAGTTAGCGCACCTGAAATATCGTTGGCTGTTGCTGCAGCGATTCCCTGAAGTTTTTCAAACAAATAGTCGTAATCTGATCTCTTCTTAGCGGGCAAGGTTTCCAATCTGAACAGTTCGTTCCTCAGTCGGTGAGCAGCCTTGTGGTTCGATTTAGCCATATGGCTGGCTCTCTTCCTTGTAACTTTTTTCAGTTTCAGAATCTTGATTAAACTCATTACGAGGATACCAAGAATCGCGGCTACTGCGAAGGTGTTGGGATTGCTGTTGAACCCACCTCGCACCACCGTGAGTACTGAAGCCACTACAGCGAAAATGCCAACAATAAACTCTAGGAAATCATAAAGCCCGTAAGGTAGTCTGCGCCAGTCCATGATGCTACTCCAGGGGATAATGATAATTCACGATGCTTTACATCGGATGTCTAATTGTAAGTTACCAGCGCTATGTGCTAAATGCGGGAATTTTTTTTGACATCCAATAGAAGCTTACTTCCTTCGCGTCTTGGCCCGTCCGCCTAGCAGACTGCTTCCGCAAATCATCTGACTCTTGCTATTTATGGTTCGTCTGAGTTTTAGCTCTAGGTTGGATTCAAGAAAGAATGGGCATCAGGTTAACCGCATAGCAATAGCTTGGCGGGGATTTGTCGCCTGCGTGCACCACCCGTCAGGTAATCGCCGACGCACCGATGAGCCAGGCACCGTCGCCCAGTAGATCTTAGAATAAGGATGAATAACAGGCCTTGAAAAAGGTGAGATGGGACAGATGCAAAATCGTTGCCGACAACGTCAGCTACTTCACCACGCAGACAATCGTTGAATGGCTAGCGGTTCTCAGTGCGCCCAAGATGCACTGCGCGACGATTCAATTCTCAGGCTTGAGCCATTGCAGATGATTTGAATTGTTTTGGGGAATGCAATTCCCGGTTTATTGTGTGCGTAGTGGAGGTGCACGTGGGCGACAAATCCACTACGAGCAGATTTTTGACTACTGTAGAAAGAAGCGGTGCAAAAATAATTCGCAGCCTTGACTTTTGCTCTAGGAAATACGATACGGGTTGGCAAGAAGGCTAATGAATGGGAAGGCATTAAATTGCTTGATCCAGTCTGAACTCATCACTACATTTCGCCGTCACCCCTAAATAAACAGTCGCTAATTTCTTGTACAACGTCAAAACATAAAAATGTACCAGACTATCATAACAGTTGCCTTGGGTCTTCTCAGTGCGGGCCTCGTTTATTATCAGATTCGCTCACGCAGAAAGTCTGTCAAGTGCCAAGTTCGGACCGATGAAGGGCTAGTGGACATCAAAGAAGATGCCAAGGGCAAAATCAAGATATATTATGACGGTGCAGAAATTGCAAATCCGAGACTCTTGACTTTCAGAATTGTCAACGGAGGCTCACCTGTAGCCGTTAAAGATTTTGAAAGACCTCTCTTAATTGACCTCGGTTCCGGCGCCAAAATATATTCCGCTGAAATTTCTGACACTGTTCCTCAGAATCTGGATCCAGGAATCTCTTATGATAAAAACAGGATTGTAATCGAGCCATTGCTTCTAAACCGAGGCGACTCCATGACCATCAAAGCCATAGGCAGTTCTTTTTCGGAGCCCACTTTGAAGACCAGGATTCTAGGAGTTCGAGAGATCAAGACGGAGTCTGAAGCCGAAGCGCTGAAGTATTTCGTCAGTTGGCGGTTCTATTCAAAGATATTTTCATTCGTTACTGGAGTACTCGCTGTGAGTGCGTTCGTGGCTTTTCAAGTAGTGGACATTATGGAAGTATTTGACTTAGTGTTGTCAAGAACGGAGCCAGCAAGAGCCATCGGCTATTCGCTATCAGATGAACCCATCGCTGATGGTTTCTTCAATGCCGACCCAGTTGGTCCTGGCGAAGCTGCGGTCATAGTTAGGCTTCATGCATCTAACATCGACAGGATCGAAGCAATCTACTCATCCTCTGGTCTAGACCATAAGGCTAAATTCCTAACCTCAAGACTTTCCCCTACTTCTGCAAGATACCAACCAGGAATTGATTCTGAATGTATGGTCAAATGACCGCATCCATTCCTATAATGTTCGGCTAGATGAGTCAGCGCTCAGTGACACGAGCGTGCTCGTAATCTCCTTCGACGAATCGTGATTGCTAAGCCCCAACCTCCCATCCTATTGTTCTTCATGCTCCTGCTTCTCCTGCCGGTTGTTTCACAAACTTATTCCGCCAGTCCGCATCATGCCGTTTATGCACGGGCGGCTCGTTGTAATCCCCTTCCCATCCGCCTTCGTACCGTTCCAGTGATTCGTAGCGGAACGGAAGCACCGCTTTGTAGCGTCTCAGATCGATGAAATGCTTGTATTTCCCCTGCAATGCTTCACTCGGGCTTGTCACATTCACCCCTAGGTCACACCAGGCGTGGCGTCTGAAGCTCAAATCTGTGTTCCTGCAGCCCGGACCATGGGCTTGAGCTCGCTGTTCTCGCCTGCGAGCCTTGGTGCGGTGGGCATCGGAAATTGTACTTCCTGCGTGTTCATATATGCAAAACTAGCAGGAAAGCGCCTAATGTCAATGGGAGATTCTAGTTGAAAGAAGGATGTAGAACCCTTAGATTTGAATTGACCAACGTCAGTTAACCATAGCCAGATGTATCCACTCAGATATGGGAGTCGCAGAATGCACTTCATGTATCAGCACTTCATAAAGGATTCTGATTTTGAGAATAAGGATCCTATTCAGCTGACTTTGTCAAGGAACGTGTGCGTTGTGCTTCGGAGACCGGATGATGATGAGAGAAAAAAAATAAGAAAAATCATCCCCAAACCGGGAGCGGTCATTGTCTCCGAGACAAACATACAAAGGACGCCAGCCAAAAAGAATACCATCATTCTTGATGAGCTCTCCCAAGATAAAATCCCTGCTGGTGTAAAGGACGATTTATACCTGCGATTTGGAGGTTACCTTGCGCTCCAGAACTTTCCCGAATACTTCATCCAGTTTTGTGAGGAGTTGGACAGAAAGGTTGAGCAGATCGCCAGCGGCATCTATGGTCTTATTCGGTGGCGATTCAACGCTAACAGTGATCATTATCCACTTGTCTTGATTGACAAATATTGGTCGACAGATACCACTGACTGGAAGAGACTGCCACGAAAGACATGGATCGCCCAAGGCTGGACCGAACACTCCTATACTCTAACGTCCGAAGATTGTGAACTCATCACAAATAACTACAGTAAAAACCTGCGTGAACCTCTGGCTCACGAATTATTCAGAGAAGCTTGGGCTCAAAGATGGCAGAATAGAAGAAGTTCAATCGTCATGGGTGTCGCCGCCTTGGAGACAGGAATAAAAAGTTTCATCTCCGCTAAGATACCAAATGCAAAGTGGCTACTGGATGAAATTCAATCTCCACCTGTCCACAAAATGCTTACCGAGTTTCTCCCGACGCTTCTGAAAACAGCGGATGGCGAAAGCCAGCCAATTCCTGCAGAAATCATTGAGGGGATACGCAATGGCGTTTACATCCGTAACCAAATAGTTCATGGGAAAAGTCAAGATATTGAGCAAGTTAAGCTCGAGCAGATTCTTGGGTACGTCAGATGGATGCTTTACATGCTTGATTATTATTTAGGTCACGATTGGGCCATAGAACACAGTAGGCGCGATCCTGTATGGGTTTCGGGATAACTAAGCTTCAAATGTAAAATGCCAAATCCGGTCATCTTGTAGGCGCTTTTTTTATCTTTTACTGCAAAAACAACCTCTCCACCTTCCACCCAAGCGCCCCAACGTCAAACGTAATCTCAAAACACTTGACGTCACTCACACTCACACTCACCGAGAAGTGATGTATCTCAGTTCTACCGTATCCTAGCTTCCAGGAGCCATTGAGAGACTTGACCTTGTAGGCTCTACCCTTCCACCTGAACCGGAGCGGCTCAAGCTTTCGGTCGTGGAACCACGCATGCACCGATGAGTCAGGGCTGTGTCCCCCATCATCAGTGCCGCCGAGAGTCAGTAGATTTTAACCGCCAAGCAAGGGCTCATAAACCTCCTCAACATATCTGCATGCTGCCGCTTCCCAGGAGAACCGCTGCATAAACCCACGGCGCTGCAGCTCTTTGAACCCGGCCTTGTCGGACTGATAAAAAGACGCTGCCTCCTTGACGCTCTGTATGAGATTTCTCAAGATACTTGCCCGTGTCTTGCCATCAAAGCCAAACCCGGTCCCGCCGGCCGAGCTGTGCGCCTTGACGGTGTCTACCAGGCCTCCGGTCCAGCGCACCAGAGGCGGCGTGGCGTTGCTCAGAGATTCCATCTGCGTGATGCCACAAGGCTCGAACAGACTTGGCATCAGGAAGACGTCGCTGCCAACGCTGATCTGTCTCGCTTTCTCCCGGTCGAAGGCGATGGTAGCCGAGTAGTTTGGCTTGCCCTTGAACCGCGCCATGAATGTCTCATACTCCGGCAAGCCGGTGGCCAGCACAGCGATGTTAACGCCCGGCAGGTCGAGCAAATGCGCCAACACGCTTTTGCCGTCAATCTCTTCTGTCAGCAGCTTGAATTTCTGCTCGACCGCACGCCCTACAAATCCCAAAAGAAAGTCATCGGGCTGACTGAAATCTTTTGACAGCATCTCCTTCATCCTGGCCTTTTCAATCAGGACCTGCTCGAATTTCTCATCCGTGGGCTCGAAATCATATTGGAATCCGTTGGTGATCCCGACCAGTTTCTTCGCCTTGCGGAGTTTCCTGGCGACCGCGTCCAGCCCCTTACCGCCTTCGAAATATCTGCGCTGATCTTCCGGTTGTGTCATCTCCTGCGCGTATGTCGGACTAACGGTGTTGGCCATATCCGAAAGCTCAAGACCCAGCCGCAGGGCGTTGACACTGTTCCACTTGCGGCGCGGGTCATTAAAGAACTTGCCGACTCTCTTGTCATTGAGAATGTTCTCGATGTCCCAACCCTTGATGGATTCTTTGCCGATGTTGCCCTGGTAGCCAATGTTGTGCACCGTCAGCACGCGCTTTTGCGGCATGCCCGCCATGGCCATTCGCCCAAACAAGTAACCCAGAACCCAGTCATTGATGTGTACAATATCTGGGCCTTTTTCCTTAATGAGTTGCAAGCAGGTTTCGGAAAAGAAAGAGAACCTCAGAATGTCATCACGGAAAGCGATTGCCGGGCTATTGACATAAGGTGTTGCGTAATCTCCCTCAAAGTAGGTGGGATTCTTCACCAGGTTCACGGGCACGCCATCCATGTCAGCCGTGTAGGTCTCAACCGATTCTGTCTTGCCCTGGAAAGGCATGGTGAATATCCCCGTCGGTTCCGGATTCTCAACGCTTGCGCTGCCGTAATACGGAGTAATCACTTCGATGTCGATATCTTGCCTTTTCAGCGCCGGTGGCAATTCGCCGGCCACATCACCAACGCCGCCGGTTTTGGAAAAGGGCTTGCATTCCGCGGCAATATAGAGAACTTTCAAATATGGTCTCCCGGTTTTCGCTCTCCGAGAAGCATCGTCGCCGATGATGCTTCTGTGGGGAGAGGGAACGAAGATGAAGCTGAACATTTGAGCCGGCTCTCACGCATCCGTTTGGGAAGGAGAACCAGCGGCACCACCAAAAGTATGGGGTAGCGTCTACGACGGGTACCTACTCCAAGCGAATACAATATAGGGGACTCTGTGTCGATGTGCAAGAGGCAGGGTGACAGCTGTCGTGGGGCTGGATGAATATGTTGACAACGTCTGCCCCGTTCGCTATCTTTTGTCTGCAACTGAGTCTCCACAACTATCGGGACTGGAATGTACACCGGGCTGTGCCAGACCTCTAGACGTCTGATTACGAACCAGGGATTCGAACATGAGCCATGACAAGGACCAACCACAGACTGATGCAGATGACGAACTGCTGAGCGACCCTGAAATCATCGAACAGATTCCAAGTGTTGACAAATCCCACCTTGAGCACATACTCCTGTTGCACCAAACGGCATGGGGCAATTTTCAGGAGCGGAGAGGCTCTGAATGGAAAATCTCGATTTCTTTTTGGACGCTTTTCACTATCGCGATTGGCTCCTTGACTGTCAGTGAGCAGGTGCACCTGGCTTGGCCTCAGGCCATGGCTTTGATCGTTGGAATCGCCTTACTGTCAGGCATTTACGTCTACTGGATTCACCATCTGGCGGAAATAAACGACAAGGATAGAAGAATTGCGCTTTATTACGCAGCGGTTGTGAAGAAGAGCATCGTGCTAGAACAAAAGCATCCGGACAAAAATATGGCGGTCAATTTCACAACGATGCTGCCAGGATTAAGCCCTTCCTTCTGGCATCGCAAAGAGGGTCACGTTTATGGGCTTCGTGACACGTTCAAAAATTGGAATCATAGATTCGAGATGGCAGTTACGTTGATTCTGGCGGCATTGGCGATTGTCAGTATTGTCGCTCGCAGTTGACCGTTGCAGGAAGTCCTTCCCGCGTGGTTATTCAAATGCGCACCGTGAGAGCTTGCCATCGACCCGCCGTTAGGTCAACCTCTGAGCGTTGAATCTGTTCGTAATTCGTAATTCGCAATTTGGAATTCGCGTCTCCGCCACGTCATAATACAAAATCAGGAAGGATTTGACATTGAGTAACTTAAAAAAATACCGTATCAAAGTCCTCCACCTCTACGGCACCCTGGTGGCACTAGCTATACTGACCGGACTCGCTTTCGGCCCGGCGTTTGTCGCGCACAAGTATGCCTATACCTGGAGTCTGCTCATCTGGCTGGTCCCGGATCTCGGTATTCTCTGGTGGTTTCTTTCGAACGATGCCTATGAGGTTTCGCGGAAAAAGGCCTTCGGCTTGACAACCCTCTACCTGTTCTTAAACGGTCTGATATTGGATGTCTTTTTTGCGCATCATCTGTTTACCTTTGTCAATAAGGATGCGGTTATCGGCATCTTCCTTCCCGGCTTCAGTATTTCTGAATTCAGGTTTATCTGGGAGCATCCCTTTCCCATTGAGGAACTTTTCTTCTACTTCTTTGGCTTTGTTTGTATTTTGCTGGTTTACATCTGGGGAGATGAATACTGGTTCGAAAAGTACCAATATACAGGCGCCGAAAAGAAGGGTGCCGGCATTAAGACCATCGCCGGCTTCCATGTCAAAGCCGTCATATTGGGTTTCGCGCTGCTCTTCTTAGCGGCGCTTCTCAAGCAGTTTCTCAATCCATCGTCGCTCCATTTCACACCGCTCTACCTGGTGCCCCAAATACTGATGGCATTTGTCCCCACCGTGATTCTTCTGAAGGAAGTGGGCCGCCGCATAAATTGGCGGGCGTTTAGCTTTACCCTGATTGCAACCCTGCTCATTAGTGTTCTTTACGAAGTCACGCTGGGTATCCCCGCCCAGTGGTGGGGCTATCAAAAAGCACCCATGGTGGGTATTTTCATCGCTTCCTGGAACGACCTTCCCATTGAGGCTGTGACACTCTGGTATTCAGCGGCTTTCATGACCATCCTGGTTTACGAGGGTTTTAAGGCGCTTGTGTCTCCGCCACAAGTGGTGTAAATTCTACGAAGTTCCTCGGGACATGCCGGCCACAGCGCTCAGCATGACAGCGCGGGTATGTCATTCTGAGCACAGAACGCGAGGAAGCCTGTTTTCACACGGAGCCATGCGTGCGAAGAATCTCAAAGGCAGCCGGGAAAAACCAGGAGATGCTTCGCGCCCCGAAGTTTGGTTGAAAGACTTTGCACTGTGCTATCTTGCGCTCAGCATGACAGCACGGAGCCCAAACCGGTCACAGGCCTTCTTGCTCAAACCAGCCTTCGGACAAATCTTTCCACTCAGGATTCATCGATTCAATCAACGCTATCTTCTTCTGCCTAGCCAGCCCTTCAATTGCTTTTCACGCGCAATCGCGGAATAGGCATCTGAGAATTCTTCAAAATAGACAAGCCGCTCAATATTGTACCTCGAGGTAAATCCTTTGAACTGCTTGCTCCGGTGCTGGCACATGCGCCGTTCAAGGTCGCCGGTCATTCCGATATAAAGCGTCCGAGATTTGCTGCTAAGGATGTACACCCAATATTGTTTCATCCACTTCTTCCTTAACCCGCCCGCTTAATCTGAGCAACTGGTGAACAGGGTCATCGATCTCTTCTTAGAACGATGGGGCGAAAAAGGAGATACTTCGCGCGCCACGGAATCAGGTCGAAAACCCTACAGACGTGCGCCTCGCGCTCAGCATGACACGCCTAGGGCATTAGCTGTCATTCTGAGCACAAAACGCAAGATGCCTCCGTTTCAAATGAGTGACCCGTGCGAAGAATCTCGAAGGCAGCCGGGAAGAACCAGGAGATGCTTCGCGCACAAGAGCCAGGTTGAACGGCTCTGCACGGTCGCCTTGCGCTCAGCATGACAGAGTGGGTGTGTCAGGCTGCTTCCGGCAAAGGCAACCGCAGCCAAATCGGCATGTGGTCGCTGACTTTGTGCTCAAATCTGCCATAAAAAGCATTTTTCTCGCTCATGGTCATCTCTGCCACGGGTTTGGAGATAGCCAATGCGTCATGGAACAACTGCACAAAGTTGAACACGCCATAATCCGGTCCCCGCTCGTTCCGTCCCATGCTGGCGTTGTCCACATAGGTCGGTAAGCCGCTGGTACGAAAAAACAGACCAATGTGATCAAATGTTTCTGACTCTCGTGCGTTGGTACGGAAGGGGGTCGTCCTCGTGGGATGAACATCGAGAAACGGCATGTTTACATTGACCTGGCTACCGGAAGCGTCATTGAAAGTTTTCATATGTTTTTCAATCCGCCCTCGATCAAGAGCTGGATTATCGAAGTCGAGATTGAGGTCGCCGAGCAGCATGAAATTGGGATAATAGGCTTTGTCGTTTTTACGCACCCTCGCGAGAATCCATTGCATCAGCGCATCGAACTCCTGCCGGCGGTCTGCCATGGTATCGCCATAGTAGAGATGCGCGTTGACCGCCATAAATTCGTAAGGCCGGCTGCCGGGATGGCCAACAATCCTGAAACTGACACAGAAAGGTTGTCGAATGAAGGTCAGGAAGACCGGCATCTTCAGATTTGGCTTTGTTTTGCGTTTGCCGTCGTTGAACGCCTTGAGCTTCTTCTCATACTGAACGTAGGCATGGTTAATCTCAGGCCGATGTTTACCCAGAATCTCCAGTACCTTGGTTCTGTCGTACGTAATGTCGGTCGCCACCTCCGTACGCTGCACCACTGACCAACGGAATATGTAGCCCAGTCGCTCGCCCAGGCCAAGCTCTCCCGGAAAGACACCCGTCTTGTCGGAAACAATAAGTCCGAACTCGGACCCGAGGAGAGCCATAAGCTTACGAATGCCGCTCAGATCATCCATGATCTCCTGAATCGCCAGCAGGTCGAACTGCCGGCAAATGTGCGCCAGGAACTCCCAGGTGCGTGCATTGCGATTGCCCGCCCGGCCAAGCTTTCGAATGTTGAATGACCCGATGACGGCAGAGCCGTAAATCCTGCGCGGCAAACCATAGGTGTCCGGCTCCTGCTTCAGCCGCGACATGATTTTGTTCCATTCAGAAGTGCTGAATTGCTTTGCCATATTACCCTCTCCTCACTTAGACTTACGTTCCTTGCGACCTATGGTATGGATTTATGCACCTGAATGCAACCACCGATATCAGCTGCAGGCTTGTCAGGGATTTGTCGCCCGCATGCCCAACCCACCAAGCACCAACTCTCCCTGGCAACACCAATAATGAGCCTCGGGACACATAATCCTCGCCGCACCGATGAATCAGGGGCTGTGTCCCAAATACGATCTCAGACTAACGATGAACAACAGGCCCACATCGTCGTCAGAGGAAACAGGGACTTGCGGTGCGCGGCGCACCACTCTGACGAGCTGGATTGCCGGATGGCTGAAATGTATGGGTATAAGGCTACTGCGCTAAGCAGACCGCGAGACCGCGTGGCAGAGCCTACTCCCATCGTGCCATGAACTGCAAATGCATAAGAGACGACCGTCTCAAATGCCTGTAGGGTGCCTTCTAAGCAGGGCGGTTCGACCGGGAACACCCAACCCGGCCGAACCGTCCTGGCTCTGGTAAGCCTGCAACTCCTGTGCTCTAGCCAGCCTGATACTTCCTGTAGTTTCGCAGGAGAAGCGCCAGGATAAACAGCAGTAGAATTATAACTAAGAAACAGCACCACCATGGCACACCACCCGGCGCCGGCACTTCTACCACCAGCGGCGTGCTTTCTGTCGGGGCGTTGCAATCGTCACCGGCATAGTAGGTGTAGGCGGTCCAGGTGCCGGGATCGTTTGCCGGAAAAGTGGTTTGAAAGACACCGTTGTCATTGCTGGTGGTGAAGTGAACCTCATCCTGGCCAGCGGGATTGCTGACAATGACGGCAATCTCCGCCTGCTTCAGCACGGGTGAGGTTGCGCCTGATATTCGATAAAGCCGCCCGGCCTTCGTTCGGCTTGGCTTTGAGTCCGGGTCTTTGCCCTGCGGCCGAATTGACATTTTCTGAAACTCTATCGGGTTGGCGAGATGGATGATGGGATTCATGCCGCCGTACACCTGAATGAAGTCGTCGATGCGGGTCAAACCGTAAAGATCCAGCTCCAACCGTGTGCAGCGGTCGGCGTCTGGCGGTGGTGTGATGGTGACATTCACGGTCTTGAAGGTCTTCGGTTCAAGCTCAACCCATTTGTTGCCAACCTGCGCTTTCCAGCCAGCTTGCAACCCCCTGATTTCCAAATCTACTCTTCTGCTTTCCGGGAATGGATTTGCCACCCGGACGGGAAAAGCTACAGGCTGCCAGGGGCTCGCCGAGCCGCTGTAGAAATGGTTGACATTTTCCTGGGCAAAGTTGTTGTAGATGCTCTCTTCACCGGGAACGTGCTCAATCTCAACTTTGATACACGTATGCGCGCCGACGGTCGGGGTCCACTCCGCGAAAAAATTGCGTGAGTCTCCCGCCGGTATGTTCTGCGCCGGCGGGGTAGTCAGGTCAACAAACTGGCCTGATCCGCCAATGCCCCCGGGAGTATTGACGCGAAACCGAACGGTTACCCCGGTTGCGTCGCCTGGCCCGACATTGCTGATTTTGGCATAAACGCGGTTAACATGGTCGACCCATGCCGCTTCGCCGTTGCTTGGTTTCGCTGCTGCCGTCGCCGGATCATCCCAGCCGCCGCCTTCACGCGCGCTGTCGATCCAGATGTCGGTTGATTCCCATGGCGGCGCGTTCCACGGGGTAATTCTTGGGTCGGGCCTCTCCTGGGCTTTGATCTTCACATGAACGTTGTATGAAGTCGGGGGACCGGCGTTGATGCCGGCGTAGGTAATCTCGACCGTCGGATCGGGTGAGTAGGTTGGCGAGCCGTCGTTCAGGACCTGCTGCTGGTTGAGATTGCGTTTGGGGTAGATGCCCGGCGGCCAGACATCCACCGCTTCCATGACGACGACCTTGTTATCCGCGCCGGCGTCGCTGATATTTCCGGCAATAGCGTCGCGGCCTTCAACATAGTAATGAACCGATTCCGCCGATTTGATTTTGATCGCCGTGTAAGTGTCTGCAGCGGTTTCCTCGATTGCCGTCGGCACAACCTTGAACGTGTCATCGAAATCCGCCAGGCCCGGCCCCGGCCGTTCCAGGTATTTGACGTTAGCGGGATTGCTGATCCAACCCAGCTTGAATTCCTTTTCCCAGGTCGCGTACTGGCGGTCATTGGAGGCATCCATGGTTGTCCAGTAACCGCGCCCGGCCGCGGTCACCGGGTCATATTGGTCCGGTAGAGCAATCCAGTGGCCCATCTCATGGGTGAAGCGGCCAAATGGGGTAACAAAGGATTGGTTGATCGTCTGAATCATGAATGAAGTGCCGTTCACCGTGTATGTCGCCGCCTGGGCTGCCTGCCCCCTGAGGAATGAGGAATGGAGAATCACAATAACCCCATTGTAATTCTCAAAGTCAGCGACATCCGCGTCCGCGGCCGTCATGGCGTCAGTGAGCAGTTTACGGTGATTAGCGAGAAGCGCGAGAGCCGTACCGGTGTCCACATATTCATCCGTGGCTGCCGTCACAGCAGCATACCCAATGCGAAAATAATTGCCAAGGGTGTTTGGAAAGTCTTTGCGCGTGCGGTAAACGATATAGCGGTCGACATCATCGGCTGCAGCTTTTGTGATAGTCAGTTTCACGATTTCATTTTCGGCAACGGTGGCGGCGGCCGCAATGCGGGTGAGGGTCGATTCCGTACCGTTCCTGAAGCCTGACACAGCGTACCAATAATCGCCGGCCTCGGTCGCATCAAAATCGCTCACCGGGTCGCCGGCGCCCGGTACCCCGACACTTACGGTGACCGAGGCCGGCGGGGTCGGATTGGCCGCCGATGCCTCGGCAGCGTCCCGAAATTCCATGGACCAGAGCAATGAGGGGCTTGCATAGTCAAGAATGCCTTCCGGCAGCACGTACCAATTGCCGCCGGCCGCCCGCTGCTTGGTGACATCAAAGGATAGCTCGTTCCAGGAGGTTTCCGGAAACCACTGGCTGAAATCGTCAACCTTTTGGTTTTCTGAGTTATTCCGCGCCACCAGGCCCGCCGCCAGAATAGGATAGTCGTTGGCCTGCACATAGATGACCAGAATTGGCTGGTTGAGACCCGTGATAGACACCTCATGTACATCGGTGGGGCCCAGATCGGCAGGTCCGCCGTCGTATGCCGGCAGGCCTGCGGACGGAAACAAAGCCAGGAAGAGAAAGCACGATAAATAGTGTTTTGCAGCCATTTTTCACCTCAGATTCATTGCATGAGTTAAATCACTCGTGAATTCACCCCTCATTCACATGAGATATCCAATCCAATCTATCTCTCAGGCTCTCTGATTCCAGAGACGCACGGGTGCCCTTGACCCGCAAAAAACTCGTGTGCCACGCGGCTTAAGTCCGTGCCTGACCTAATGCTCGCGCCTGATTTGTCGCCACCTTGTTCGTCTAATCAGGTAATCATGCGCGGAACACATAGATTGGGATTCAATCCTCTTCACAAATGCAGGCCAACAAAGCCGGGAATGCGCAACTTACACATCACCAGAACTAAAACTTGATTGGAGTTGTATTTAGAATGTGAACCCCCAACAAGTCAGCTTTGAATAACATCATCCAAAGGCAGCCTGACACCTCGAAAAACATATTGTCACATTCAAGTGACAGCAATGTTTTGTAGATGACTTTGCGATTGACCGCCATTTCAGACTTAAGATGGCTTGCGTTGGGTGAATGAAATCTTGACCCCCTGTCTGATTGGAGATAACATGTTCGGTAAAACAGTCTCTCGTTGTGCAGCGCGCAAAAATCTGCCGGCCGTATTGGCATTTGTCGCGCTGCTTCTTGCAGTTTCTCTCTATGCTCAGGAATCCACCTGCGAACATAAAAGACCAATGGTGCAGCCCTCGGGTCGAGCCGGAGATATTCCGTGGCCACCCGCAGGACACTTTGTGGCCGGAGCAGTACCGCGACGAGGTGGTTTGTCCAATGCAAAATGTTGTCCGGCCCATCATGGCTTTGAGGTTTATCTTCCAGGGAAATATCCCGACTCCGCATGGCTGACCCCGCGAAACCGGCATCAGCCTTTTTCTGGCAGCTACCCCGCTTATGGAACAAACCAGAGCGTCACAGATGACAGTGTAAACCTCGCCTGGATACGTCAGTATGCCTCTGAGCGCGCCCCGGGTTGGGATCAGGCCGGGGATATTGCAGTGGATGATCTGGGAAATGTCTATGTTACGGGCTATAGCACAACATTGCCCTATGGCGTCGATTATCTTACAGTGAAGTACAACAACCGAGGGGAGGAAGTCTGGGTGTTGCGCTATGACGGCCCGGATGGGGGCGACGACATCTCAACGGCAATCGCTGTCGACGCCTCTGGAAATGTCTATGTCACGGGGTACAGTGAGGCTTCCGAGACTTCATTCGATTGTGTGACAATCAAGTACGCCAAGGACGGGACTCTGCTGTGGGTGGCTCGCTACAACGGACCACAAGATCACGAAGACCGCGCTGTTGCGCTCAAACTTGATGGCTCTGGCAATATCTATGTAACCGGTTCGAGTGGCGCTTATCCCAACAATGACTTTGCCACGGTTAAATACAATGCCTCCGGGGTCGAACAATGGGCTGCCCGCTATGATGGTCCCGGCAATGAGAGCGACTTTGCCACTTCGCTTGCGATCGATGATTCCGGCAATGTCTATGTTAGCGGAACCAGTACGGGTACAGGCACATCTGAGGATTATGCCACGGTGAAATATAACTCGAGCGGGATCCAGAAATGGGTAGCACGTTATAATGGGCCCGGCAATCGGCGGGATAATGCCGCTGAAATCGCCATTGATGGCCGGGGAAGTATCTATGTCACCGGTGCAAGCGTCGGTTCAAACGCATATTCTGATTATGCCACGGTCAAATATGATCGAGCGGGAGTTGAGCAGTGGGTTGCGCGCTACAATGGCCCGGCGAATGACAGCGACTACGCCCGTTCCATGGCGGTTGATCATTCAGGAAACGTTTACGTTACCGGCGGCAGTTGGGCTCACCGTGCATTTGCCGATTATGCTACGATCAAATATGACTCAGCGGGTGTGCAGCAGTGGGTCGACCGTTACAACGGCCCGATAAGTGACTATGATGTCGCGAGCACGGTTGTTCTTGATGACGCGGGGAATGTCTATGTGACCGGTGAGAGCCGCAAGGCGGGCAGCGTGTTCTATGCCGAAGATGATTACGCCACCATCAAATATAATTCGGCCGGAGTCCGCCAATGGGTTGCCCGCTACAATGGCCCGGGAAACGGTTACGACGAGGCTCACGACCTGACAGTCGATGACTCAGGAAATGTCTACGTGACAGGCCGTAGCAACGCCTCTTGCAGTTGTGCCCGAGATTATGATTTTGCCACGCTCAAATATGACTCTGGCGGCGTTCAAGAATGGGTGGCCCGTTACAGTGGGGTCGGAGGCTCAAATGATGATGCCCGGGATTTTGTAGTTGACGGCGATGGCAATGTCTATGTGACAGGCTTCAGTGAGGGGCAGGGGACACTGGACGACTATGCCACCCTCAAATACGACACCCAGGGTGAGGAACAGTGGGCGGCATTCTACAATGGCCCGGGTAATTACTTTGATTGGGCAAACGCCGTGAACGTCGATCATCTGGGAAATGTCTATGTTACGGGAACAAGCGAAGGCTCTGGCACACGCCGCGATTTTGCGACCATCAGGTATGACTCAAAGGGGGTAGAGCAATGGGTGACACGCTACAATGCCCCCGGAAACTTGCCCGATGAACCGGTAGCCATAGAAATCGGCCCATCGGGAAGTGTGTATGTGGCGGGTTCGGCTTACCATACGAGTTCGGGTGTAGATGCGGATTACACCACAATCAAATATAGCTCGAATGGTGTGGAACAATGGGTTGCCCGGTATGATGGACCGGCGAATTCGCTAGATCAGGTTTCGGCACTTGCCCTGGACACGTCAGAGAATATATATGTTACCGGTTGGAGTGATGACCTCGGTTACAATCAAGACTACGCCACGATCAAATACAATGATGAAGGCGTGCAGCTCTGGCAGGCGCGTTACAATGGGCCTGCCAACGCCGGGGACTGGGCTGAGTTTATCGACATTGACAATTCCGGAAATGTCTACGTTGCAGGAACAAGTTGGGGCCCCGGCAGATTGGAAGGAGCAACGATCAAATACGATGCAAATGGTACTGAGCAATGGATTGTCCGAGACACGGTTTCTGTAGCTGATTTGGCCGTTGATTTGGCGGGTGAGGTATATGTACTCTTACATGATCTGACTGTCGTCAAATATGATCCGAACGGTGAAAAGCAGTGGCTGGCCCCTTACAGTGCACCTGGTCAACAAAGAGGCCATGGAATCAGCCTGGCCTTTGATATTGCCAACAATGTTTATGCCCTGTGTGCGATTGGCTTTTATTCGGACCTCAACAACCTGACTTTGAAATACAGCTCAACGGGCGAGCGCCGTTGGGTTGCCGGAATCGAGGGTTGGAGACCGCAAGGCATTGCAGTTGATGATCTGGGGAACATTTACGCGGCAGGTTCCACCAGTGGCATTATATGGAGCACTTTCACATTAACAAAATACGTTCAGAGCGAATCTGTTCAGAGCATATCAGGTGCAAAGGCTCCCCGGGAATATTCTCTTTTTCAAAATTACCCGAACCCGTTTAACTACGGCACCACTATTCGCTATGCCATTCCTGAGCCCGGACACGTGACGCTGAGGATATATAATTTGCTGGGAGAAGAAATAGCAACTGTGGTCGATTCAGACCACATTGTGGGTGTATACGAGGTAGCCTGGGCCGATGCAAGGGCGCCGAGTGGTGTTTATGTATACCGCTTGCAGAGCAGAAATGGATTTTCGGAAACCCAAAAACTCCTTGTGTTGAAGTAAGAGCCATGCTTTATTACTCAGCCGAGTTCTATCATAGATGAGAAAATGCGCGAGATAGGCCTGACAAGTCAAATCTTGTCATTTCTTGGCAATACATTTATTGGACAGGATATACAGGATGAACAGGGTTTTGTAGGAATCATCAATTCGCCTCGTCAAGCTCATCGGGGATTTTGTCACCCGCCTGTCCAACCCGCCCAGGCAATCCCCGACGCACCGATGAGCCAGGGAGTGTGACCCCAATACCATCTCAGAATAAAGATGAATAACAGGCCTTGAAAAAGGTGAGATGCGGCAGCGACTTCACCACGCAGACAATCGTTGAATGGCTAGCGGTTTTCAGTGAGCCCAAGATCCACCAGGCGACGATTCGATTCTCAAGGTTGAGTCAGTGCAGATGATTTGACTTGTTTTTGGGAAATGCAATTCCCGGTTTATTCTGTGCGTAGTGGATTACCTGGCGTGGTGCACGTTAGCGACAAATCCACTACGAGCAGGGCATTACCAAACGCAATAACCTCAACCAAACGCATGGACTGGCCAGGTAGAATCATTGGCAGGTGCACACTCTTCCTTGAACCAAGATTCTAAGCGCCCGCTTCTCCTTCCGGCTGCTTTGCATAGTTCTTTCGCCAATACGCATCATGCCGCTTCTCTACCGGCGGCTCGTTGTAATGCCCTTCCCAGCCTCTTTCGTAGCGTTCTGCGGGTCGTAATTAAACGGCAGCACAGCACTGTACTCTGCGAGCTTTCTTAGAATCATAGGCCTGAGTTCTGACTTCTCACCTTCGAGTTTTCGGGCTGTAGGAATTGGGAATTGGGAATTGTGCCTCTGTAGAGGCCATGTAAAGAAAAGTAGCAGGAAACCGCCTAATGTCAATAGGAGTTTTTGGTTGCAAACGACCGCTGTGTAGTTTACATTCTCAAATGAAATGCGTTGGTTTTGGTTTGGTTGCTGTTATGTGCGAAAGAGACTGATATGAAATTCTCACAACGGATAGGCAAGACTGATGTCCGTTCTGCCTTTCAACTTGAAGAAATGGATAAAGCTCTCCGGAATCGAGTCTGGAATGTACTCGCCCATCGTTTGTTCCCATTTCCCAGTAACGCCAGTATCTCAGCACGACAGTTCTCCACGCAACAAACGAATATGGTGAGGCGTATTTGGGATGATTTCTTTAAGCTGACATTTGAGGAGATTCCTAACAGGGGTGCCGAGATATCACTTAAGCTTAGATCTACTGTGGTGGATGACCCGTGGTTTCGGGTTTATGATTTCCTTGAATTCGTTTTTTATATACTAGCAGACGGCATTGACAAGGTCACGCTTGAGAGTTCTTTGAACCTTGTTTTGGAAAAAGAGATGTCGGGATACCGAATTGTTCGCGGGATTGTTACACCTATTACAAATCAGTTCGAGCTTGACGGGATTGAATCTGCCTTGAAGACCATAAAGAAAGAACCGCTTTCTGGCGTCGAAGAGCATCTCCAGACGGCTCTACGAAAGTTGTCTGACCGAAAAAACCCAGATTTTCGCAACTCAATAAAGGAATCTATCTCTGCGGTAGAAGGAACCGTTCAACTCCTTGTCGGGAAGCCAAATGCCTCTCTCGGAAAGGCTTTGAAGATGATTGACGAAAGTGTCGGAATCCATACGACCCTTCGTGATGGTTTTCGAAAGATCTACGGCTATACGAGTAGCGAAGACGGAATAAGACATGCAATGCTTGCAAATCCAAACATTGAATTTGAAGATGCAAAGTACATGCTCGTCGCGTGCTCGGCCTTCGTAAACTACTTAGTAGCCAAGGCGCACAAGGCGCACATTGAGCTGTCTTAGTAGCTGGGCGCCATTGCACCCTACCCATCAACACTATTTCTCCAAAAACAACATCTCCACCTTCCACCCAAAATCCCCAACGTCAAACGTAATCTCAAAGCACTTGGTCGCGCTCACACTCACTGAGAAATGATGAATCTCGGTTCTACCAGATCCTAGCTTCCAGGAGCCATTGAGAGACTTTACTTTGTAGGCTCTTCCCTTCCACCTGAACCGGAGCGGCTCAAGCTTTCGGTCGTGGAACCAGGCTATGACGTCGATGCTTTCGTGGATTTCTTCGTACATTTCCGTTGGTGTTCAAATGGACACTCAACATAAGAACACCGTCGTCAATCGCAAGCTGATTTTTTATTGTTTGGGGGGGGAATAAACAACGTTCATCACTTTTCTTCCGCCGACTGCTCGAACGAAGTTTCCGCCACTGGCTTCGTCACGGTAGCAGCGCCCGTGAAAGAAACTGACGATCCACGGCGTCCCGGCTGAGGCCTCGTCTGATGTCCAAATCCATTTCTGAGTTTGGTCAAAGCTTGCGTTAATGTGCAGGCCCTTCCCATTCTTGCGGGGTTCGACAAGCGACATGGCCTCTTCTAGAGTCGGCAATCGCCAATTTGAAAGGCCAGCGTAGGTGACTTGATTCATGCTATCAACGTAGGCCAAAGCATTTGCTAGAACCAGGGCGCCAGTCGAACCATGCCTCTGCCAAATACAACCAGTCGCCCCATCGCGTACCACTTCACCATCACCGATGAATTTGAACTTGTTGTCTAGGCCTGCACCTGAGGAATTTGACCACGGCACACCTTCCCGACAAAAGTAGTTCTTCTCTTTCAGCATCGCGGCGACTGCCTCTGCAGAAAGATATGGCGATTTCGCGATACGCCTTATCTCCTGCTTCTCTGCTTCGGCTTGTGTGATGTCCTGCTGCAGGGTCGATACCTGAGCCGTAAGCTCCTGAACACGACTCTGATTGCTCTGGCTCTTCGCCTTTTCCGATGCGAGCGCCTTTCGTGCCGCCGCCAATTCCGCTTGCCGTCGCTGGTTGCTGGAGTCAAGACGGGCCGTTATCAATTGCACCTGCCTTTCGAGTTCCGCCTTTTGAACAGCAAGAATCCGATTTGACGAATCGAGTCGAGCACGTTCGAGCCGGTTTTCTATGTCTTGCAGTTTCGACTGCTTACTGGCGATTTGGGCATCCTTGTTAAGCACAGGCATCAGGAACGTCCAAGAGAAACCCACAATGAACAGTCCTGCGGCCAATCCGCCCACTATGGTCTGGTAGATAGGAATTCCGAAGAGCTTCTTCTGGTTGGTACGCTTCTCGATCTCTGCTTTCTCAGCGTCGAACTTCGCGCTCTCTGAGCGAATCCGCTTCAGCTCTGCTTCCTTGATTTGCTCATCAAGAGATTTGCTTTTGCTTGGTTTGTCTTTGTCCATTGGTCTTGTGGTGGTATGGAATCCAGATGACTGATTATTGTCTTAAGCGTACAGCGCGTATGTCGTAGTTGGTGGTGAAAACGTGCCTGTGAGGGCAGTAGCCATGCGTGAGATCGACGATCCACACCCGCGAAGCGGATTCTTTGTCAGAGGTCCAAATCCACTTCGGGGTGCTGCCAAACACTGGATCGATGTACAAGCCAGCTTCATTCTCTTTCGGCTCCATTAACGACATGGCTTCCTCCAGCGTCGGCAAGCGCCAGTCATTAAAGCCTCCGTACTTGTCTCGATTCAATCCTTCGATGTATGACTTCGCATCGTCGAAACCGATGCGTTCCGAACCCGACTGCTGCCACGTAAGGCCGGTCGCCCCATCGTAAACCACTTTTCCGCCTGCTCTTGTCTCAAACTTGTTGGCAATTCCCTTCCCGGATGGATTTGACCAGATGACACCTTCAATACAGAAGTACCCCTTATCTTTCAGCATCTTGGCGACAGCCTCTTCAGAAAGATAAGGTGCTATGCGCTTAATCTCCTGCTTCCGCGCTTCAGCTTGTTGGACATCTTGTTTGAGTTTCGATATTTGTGACTCTAGGTTCTGAAGGTGTTTCTGTGTGCGCCCGTCCTTTACACGTTGAGATGCTAGTGCCTTCCTTGCAGATGCGGCCTCTTTCTCTTTTTGAGTGAGTTCATCCTGATATTGCGCCTTAGTCGAGTCTGCCTGAGCGGCTAAATTCTTCACTTGCCTTTCAAGTTCAGCCTTTTGAACAGCCAGCACCCGGTTCGACGAATCGAGTAGGACTTGTTGGAGTCGCGCTTTTTCGAGCTTGGCTTCACCAAGTTCATTGTTAATCTGCGTCAACGGGATCACAGTGCCAATCACCCAAGCGATTACCACTGCACCACCAACAAGTCCTCCTATGAGCTGAAACACCCTATTGCCCCACCGGTGTGTTTTGCTCTCAGCCCGATTCTTCTCTGCCTCGCTCCGAAGTCTATCAAGCTCGGCTTCCTTGATTTGCTCATCAAGAGATTTGCTTTTGCTTGGTCTGTCTTTGTCCATTGTCTTGTTGGTGGTATGGGAGATCGATGATTGTCCTCAGCGTACCGCACGTATGGGGTAGTACTTAAGGACAAAATTTCTGTCGCAATAGCCAATGCTAAAATTGACCCACCACGCGTCCGATGCGGACCTTTTGTCCGATGTCCAAATCCGCTGTTGCGTTTTATCAAACACGGGATTGATGTACATTTCGTTCTTACTCTTCTTTGGCTCCATCAACGACATGGCTTCTTCCAATGTCGGAAAACGCCAGTCAGAAAAACCGCCAAGTTTTTCAGCGTTCAACCGCTTGATGTACATCTCGGCATTCGCGAAGACCATTGGAGGGGAGCCGGACTGCTGCCAAGTTAGGCCCGTGGCAGCATCATAAGCAACCTTGCCTCGAACTTCGAACTTGTTCTCGAGTCCTGTTCCGGCTGGATTTGACCAGTCCAGACCCTCTCTACAAAAGTACCCCTTGTCTTTCAACATCTTGGCGACAGCCTCTTTTGAAAGATAAGGCGACGTCGCTATACGCTTAATCTCCTGCTTATCTGCTTCCCCTTCGGCGATGTCCGTCTTCGTACTAGCAATTTGAGCTCTAAGTTCGCGCATCACCGTAAGGTTTGCATTAGCTCTTGTGGTTTCTTTCTTAAGGGTAGCCTCCAGCTCAATCAGCTTGCTTTCATTGATGCGAATAGTAGAATCGAGGCGGGCGGTCATCATTCCGACTCTTGAATCCAATTCTTCTTCTCTGTCTCTGGATAGACTGAGAAGTGAGTCTGCATCTGCACTTTCTAAGAGTGCTTGTGCCAGCTTCTTTCCAGCTCGCTCAAGCTTTGCACTGGCAAGCTCATTATTCATCTGAGTCAGCGGCGTTACGACCGACATTAACCACGCCAGAGCCAATCCACCAGCGACGAAGGCTCCGACGATCTTAAAGACCTGGTTCCCCCATCGATTTATCAAATTGTCGCGGTTCTCAATTTCCGCCTTCTCAGCATCGAACTTCGCGCTCTGTGACTGAATCCGTCTCAGCTCGGCTTCCTTGATTTGCTCATCGAGAGATTTGCTTTTGCTTGTTCTGTCTTTGTCCATTGTCTTATGATGGTCTGGGAATTCACTCACTACCAATTTGGCGGTGGGGGCTTTAGGCCCGCTATCACCGCTCGCACGTAACTTCCTCCGCTATGGGCGATGCAGAGCCCGCCTACAAAGTTGACATGCCATGCCTTTTGGGAATCAAGCATATCAGCAGTCCAAATCCACTTTTGCTGATTGCTGAATATTCCATCGATGTATAGGTCCGTTTGGTTTGGGCTGCTCTCTACCAATGACATAGCCTCTTGAAGCGTAGGTAGGCGCCAGCCTGAATAGTCAGCGAATGGGTATCGATTGAGGCCCTCAACGTACCACTTTGCGTCATCGTGCGAGCCAATTCTCTCCGAACCGGAGCGCTGCCACAAAAGCCCCGTTGTGGCGTCGAAAACAACCCGACCATCTGCGCGCTGCCTGTATCTATTCTTCACACCCTCGCCATCAAGGTTAGCCCAGGCCAATCCATTTCCCCTGCAAAAAAGACTATTCTCTTTCAGCATCTTGGCAACAGCCTCCTCCGAAAGATCAGGCGACATCGCAATGCGCTTAATTTCCCGTTTCTCTGCTGCTGCTTGTTTGATATCCCGCTGCAGGGCCGATACCTGCGCCGCAAGCTCCTGGACTCGTTTCTGATTGGTCTGGCTCTTGGCTCTTTCGGATGCAAGCGCCTTAATTGCCGAGTCAAGTTCATCTTCTCTCTCTATCTCAATTGAGTCGAGTCGGGCCGTGATTACCGCGATCCGAGCAGCCTGCCTTGTATTGTCCGTCTTTAGGCCAGTTTCCACTATTCTCAAGCTGTCGAGTCTTGCCTGCGACAACGCATTTTGTGCCGCAAGACTATCTACGGTTGCTGCAAGCTGTCGCCTCGCAATTGCTAGACTGTCTAACCCTGCTTCTGCAACCGTCGCCTTAATAGATGCTAGTCGGTCCTCGTAAGTACTAATTGGCCTAACTAAATACGTGTAGAAAAGCGCCGCGATTGTCACCGCGGTAATTGCTGTGCTGGCGATTACTCGCAGTGAGCGCCCGGAATACCATACTTCGTTGATTTGCCTTTCCGCAAGCTGTTTCTCCGCCAAAATCTTGTCAATCTCGGCTTGCAGCTTGAGTTTTTCGAGATCTTCCCGAGAAGGCTTCTTTGGACTTGCCATGCGTCACCTTATGGATTTCGAAATTAGCATCAACACTTCAGGCACTATCCAGGACAAGACGAACAGCACAAACAGAATCAAGACAACCCATCCTACGACCCAAGCAAAAACTCTCACCAGCGCATCAAACACGTTGAGCTTGCCGTGCTCTCCCCTGTGGCACCTATCGCGGCGAGTTTCAAGCAGATGGTCCGGCGTGTCCCAGATGTTCTCACCGATGTATTCCAGATGATGCGCCTGATAGCCCTTACGGCCACATGAACGGCAGCGATGCCGGTCACGCTTGCGCATATTTCCAACAAACCAATCAAACGGCCACTGAGACTGATGTATGGCGGTTCAGCGTTTCTAATTTGTTCCTTCAAACGGGATGTACTTCCTGACCTTGTTGTTGTGTTTGCCAATTCTTATCCAGGAGGCCAGGGCGCTTGTTACTGCCGTCGCCAGCGCGCCGGCCAGGAACCGGTTACGCCAGGCCAGGGCGCCATCATCAATTCCGTTTATCGCTTTGCGGTCGAATGCAAACGCCGCGCCCAGCATCGCTGCCTCGGTTGCGGCGAAAAGCCACCCCAGTCTTTTCTGTGATTTGATAGACTCTGGCCTGAGCTTGTCAGCGATCGTAAGCTGTGAGGTGCCGGCAAACAGCAACGAAGGCACACTGTACCACCTGGCTATGGATTGCGGTTCGGGATATATGGTATTCAACCCCAGCAGCGCCTGCACCGATTCTGCTACGTATTTTGCAAAATACTCATTGCGGGTGGCTTGTTGTGTTCCTGATTTTTGTGACGAGAACACCAGTTCCAGGGTCAGAACCGGCAGGGATTGGCTGCGTACAACCACATCCAACCGTGCAGGTTTCGTGCTATCGGCTTTGGTGGCTTTAGCATCAAGGGTGAGACTATTGCGGCTCGGTTGCTCTGCGTAACGCACCGGCAGTCCCAGCAGAGCTTCGCGTTGCTGGAGCGTTCGCACCAGCGTTTCCCGGAAGCCGGCAAAGGCTTGGCTGGCGTCGCCTTGCATGAACTGTTTGGGAATCACGATGCCGTCGGCAAACAGCCATCGTCCGCTTCCCGGGCGCTCATGGCGCCGGACAGCGACTTGTGCATCGAACAACTGAAAGGCTTTGAAACGGTCGAAACTATAAAAATGAATCGTCTTTTCATTCAAAAGCCTTTCGAATCGCCGATAGCCGCTCAAGCTGTTTTCGAAAGCTTCTTTGGTGGTTAACGTGGCCTGCAGCAAGGCAGCCTTGAACTCCTCCAACGAGGCAGGGATACTTACGGTCTGCTCAAATGACCCGAGCATAAATCCATCCTGGCCATCGACCATTCGAAAACTCAGATGGAGCCTACGCTTGCTCACGCTATATCTTGTGTAAATGTGCAGTGTTTGCTTGCTGACATTTAGACCTGGCCAATGGCGCAGTTGCCCGCCCGTTCGCTGATCAAACAGACTTTCGAATTGAAGCGAGTCAGGCTGGTCATCGATCGCTGCGGCTCGCCAGCCCTGAACCACTGACGGTGTGATTTGTTCGAGGTAGTCAACCGAATCCGAGGAAACAGGAGGGCCAAACCGCCTTGCCTGATGGACAACGATTTCGGTGTTGTCGATGTCTGCCAGGCGTTTGGCAGCCTGAACCATGTTTTCGAGAACCTGCCGCGGCACACTGGCATCTTCTTTTTTCTGAAACAGTTGCTCGATGGCAAGGGCGCCGGGCGTGGCGCCGGTTTCCGCCGCCAGATCGCGTAAGCGGGCAAATACCCGGCGCAACTCGACTTCGTCCTGCACTTTTTTGATGTATTGGAGCAGCGGATTCAGGAACTGCTTAACATCCAATGACCCGGGCAATGTGTACGCCAGCAGTTCGGCGCTGCGGTTGGCCGTTGCCGTATGGCCCAGCGCCTCATTCAGGTGCTCCATCACCAGCTTCACTTCCTCGCCGCTACGGCCTGTGAAGGTTTGTTCGAGAAACTCGAGGAGTTGGTTCAAGTCCACGCCTGCCTTGGCAAAACCCTGCAGGATGTTTTGTATGTGCTCCCACGCCTGTCGCTCGGATTCCGTCTTTGCCTTGAGTTGTTCCAGAAACGAAGCCAATTTCGCCGGATCCTTGTGGGAGCGCTCGACCAACTCCTGCGTGGCGGCTTGTTCGTCAAACACCAGGCCATGAAACATCTCGACAGCCTGACTGTAGTATTTCGGGCTCTGGGCAAAGTAGCCAAAGCACTCGTTCAAATACTGCAGAAATCTCTGCTGCGTTTGTTGGTCCACCTCCCCCGGCTTGATAGACGGGCTTCTCAGAAAATAGCTAATAACTTCGATACAGTTCTGACAGCGGCCATCAGTAACCTCTTGCTCTGTCGGTTGGCGTGCTGGCTTCGGTCCTGTTTTATCAACGCGATAATTGAGTTTGTTACGATTTTCTATGAGCAGCAGGAGAACCGTGCGGTCCAGGGTGGGGGTTGTAGCTTCTTGTCTAAGAATTTCATTGATTTTCGCAACCATATCGATGGCATCTGTCCGCAGTCTGTGCAGGGAGTCCGAATCCTTTGTCTGCCAGTTACTTGCGAGCAGACTATCAGACCGTTTCAACAAAGGGTGTGCAGTTTGAGCAACGCCATGTGCCGTCAGCATGAGCATTGCGGCCAGAGTCAGGACAGCACATCTGGTCAAACCAGGTTCGTATTTCATCGTTTCATGGTCCTTTTTTCGTTGACCGTAAGCGGGACCTCGCCAGACCCAATCATAATGTAACGCGAGTAGAACTTTTCACCTCTCGGCTCGGAGATTTGTCTGCCGATCTCATTGTCGATGTAGTTGGAAAGTTCGAACAGACCGACAAAACCATCGCGGTTGCCGGCGACGGTCAGGTCAGCGTCTCCTTCGAGCCCCTTTTTGATAATCGGGAAATACTGGCCGTCGTAGGTCGTATCTTTCAAGCTGGTGATGGCATAGAATCCGTCCGGCGGCAGGTCATTATCGAAAATTCTGTTGGTCAGCGGGCTTGCTCCGATGAAATGACCCCCGAAACAGGCATCGACCATCACGATACGTTGCCGGATAAATTTGGTCCTGTCGCTGCCCTCCAGATGCTTGATTAACTCCTGCATCGAGATAAGCTCGGTGACACTTCTTTTTTCTGGTTGCTGCGTTATTAGAAAATAGTCTTTTCCCGAATGTCCGAGCGAATCAACTTCTTGCTTCAAGGTCTTTGTCATGACCTCCGCGAGTCCATGCAACGGGCTTGCATGTCCTGTAAAATAAACCAGAATCCGGTCTTCTGCGCGAGCGTTTTCAACCAGCGTGTCCAACCAGAACAGGATGGCGTTTTTGGTTGCGGTTTCATTGGAGAGTGTTTTTACAGCGTATTGTTGTTTTTTAAGGAGCTTTGCCAGCTCTGCAATCTCCCGCGACGGCCCCTGCAGCGGATGGAAATCATAATTCGGTCGGTCGACTCCCACCAGCAAAGCATACATTTTCCCGCCGCCACCAACGAGGTTATTCTGGCTGAACACGACTTGTGAATAGAACTCAAAAATATCCTGCCCTTGCTCGTTAGGCTGAGAAGATGCGCAAGCACCAGCAAGAAACCACATAAGCAGAAGGCATTGTCGCATGAATTGATTCATCTTTCCTCTTCAGAATCTCTGTTTTCGCCGCCTGTGGCAGATTTCTTTCCAGTCCTTGGGCTGCTCCCTGCTCTGTTCCGGTGATCCGCTGTTGGCGTATAAAACGAAGCAAAGAAACCAGTTAGCAAGAGAGAGAACAATGCGGCCAGCTTCGGTAGCGAGGTCAGCATGACCTCCGCATTGCTTTCGTCGTCAACAACAAAGGCAACGGTGACCATGATCACAATCGCATTGAAACCAATGATTAGCCACAGAAGCCACTTTGCCTGACTGGCGCGAGCCTCGGACAACTGCGCTTGACTCTTCTGAAAGGCCTTCAAGCCAAACACACTGACACTGATATAGGGGAAATAGACGATTGCCAGCATGGCACTGATGTCGAATGCGGTCGCCGGAAAAACATAACCTTTGCGCGGAGAACCGGGTAACAGGAAGGCGCTCAGGACGAACAAAACCAACAGCACGAAAACTCCTACCCAGATGGCTGTATAGAGATTGGCCCACTTGATTGGCGACATTTGATCTCCACCTCTTCTAGTTTTTCTTTATGCTGAGCTGCGTTCTCAGTTTCTGGATTTGATCGCGAATCTCTCTGTCAAATTGAGCCAGATAAGTCTGCATATTCTGTGGGAAATTGCCATACTTCCAGTCGTTTTCTTTGCGTGGCGCCCATGCCACACCGTACGAGACCGTCAACTTGCGTTGCGGGGCGCTTGTTATTTGCAGGCGCAATGCTACCCTGACAAAGAGATTGTTCAGGGACTCCTGATCTGAATGGTAATAGAATCCGGTTCTGAGTTGAAACCCGCCATCCAGTTGCTTGCGCCCGGGGCAGCTATACCCGAGTTCAACCAACAAACCACACAGCACGTCATAGATCTCACCCTCAGAAACATCAGCTATCGGGAAATAAGCGCCTTTTTCGTTTACAGGAACCCAGTCGTCATCCGCCGGTCTGGGCGATTTTGTGGGTCCCTTGGCTACTTTCGGAGAACAGGCAAGGCAAAGCGCGACCAGAAGCAGGAACGGCCACAGCGCGATGTCGGTTACGGGGCGATTTGAATTCATCTAAGCTCCATGGTGGTGCATGTACCACGGTTAGCAATAATTTTCGAATCCGGTTGAAGCTGGATTAGCCTGGCTTGCAAAGCAGTCTATCGATTGCCTGGCGGCGGACAATCTGTCAGCAAGTAGTCGAGTACCAAACCTCCGGCAGGTTGATTGTTGACGACCGTCGGGCAGTTGCCGTCGCCGCGGACTTTGATATCAATGTCATTGTTAATGAAGGTGTTTTCTGAGACTAAGACGGGAGAGGTTCGGATTTGAATGCCAATACTGTAGCCCATGATTTCGTTGTTAACGAAGTCACCGGACATGTTGATAAGATCGATCCCCGGCGCAGCCGTTTCCCCGCGATTATCAAGAATATTGTGGTTAACATCAAGGATAGCTTTGTCGAGCGCAAAGATGGGTGCGCCGGTCGTGGCGACAAACTCGTTGTTTTGCACGAACAATGATACTCCTGAGTTACTCGTACAGAAGATGCCGCCGCCAATGCCTGTGAAGCTATTCTCTTCGACCAGCACACTCGAGTTGTTGGCGCACTGAATGTGATTGTCCTCATTGTCACGGAAAGTACTGTTGCGAATCTCCACCGTCAATGAAGCGGCATTCTCACCTTCGATTGAGATTCCCCCCGTTGTTTCGGGGCGGCCGGCGCCATGGCCTCGCACCTCGCAACTGATGACTTCAAAAGAGCTGAGCGTACTGCGGATGCCATTGACGGAGTTGTCGATGATGTCGCTTTGTCTAATCGTGATGTTTTGTGAGTTTACAAGTCTGATGCCGTCGCCGAAGCTTTCGACTATTCGATTCTTTTCAATGATGATGTTCGAGGCATTCAGGCAGGCAATATTGCCAACATCAATTTCGCTGGGGTCGACGCCGCCACCCGCACGAATGGTAAATCCTTTGATCTTGACGCCACTCACATCTCGAAGAAAAAGTGCCGAAGCGTTGCCCCCGCCATCTATAATAGTACGCTCCGGCTCCGTACTCAGCAACGTAACGCCCGAAATGAAGTTGGAAACATTTTCACGATAGATATCAGGCTCGACAAAAATCAGAAAGCCGGGCTGGGCGGCGTCCAACGCGCTGGTGATGGTCGGATGGACCTCGGGCCCGGTGCGCGAGGTTGACACAAACAAATCGGGTGATTCTATGGTGATGACCACATCATCCGGTTTGCTGTAATGAGTGCCGTCAAAGACCGTTAGAACAAATACATAGATACCTGGACTGATGATAGCAAAACTCGGCCGTTCAACACTATCGGGGTCAAAGACTTGCGGATTGGTGGCAACGCCCTGCCAGTAGAAGGTGAGGGCGTCGCCATCGGGGTCCGAGCTGGCGGAGCCGTCGAGCGTTGCCCTATCCGTATCCCCAAGCAGATAAGTGACATCCGGTCCGGCGTCAGCGATCGGCGACTGACCGCCGTTATCACCGTCTCCATCCACGACCGCGATGTTGACAAAGGCCGGTGCGCTGGCGTCCAGGCTATCGAAGACCGTCAGCGAAATCGTGTAGGTCCCTGGGAGTTCGGCGGTAAACATCGGTTCCCTCGCGTCAGGCGGATCGACTGTACCGCCGTTGAGTGGCTGCCACAAGAACGTAATGGCATCGTTGTCGGGATCGTGACTACCGGCGCCACTCAGGACAATGCTCTCGCCAACTCTTGTTGTGTCACCCGGACCCGCGTCCGCCACAGGAACGCCATTGCTGCGCAACGTGATGTTGACGACGTCAGGCTCGCTGTCCGCTATGCCGTCGTTGACAATCAAGGAGACAGCGTAGGTACCCGGCTCGGCGGCGGAAAAAGCGGTCGTTTCGGCATTTGGGTTGTCCACCCTGCCGCCATTCAACGGCTGCCAGAGAAACGTTAGCCGAGCCCCTTCAGGATCGAAGCTGCCACTGCCGTCCAGGCGCGCCGCTCGCCCGAATCTCAAGGACTGATCGTCGCCAGCGCCTGCTACCGGCAATTGATTTGCGCTGACCGTGATTGTGGCGAAGACGGGCTGGCTGACAAGCATGTCGTTGCGCACCACCAAAACCACCACCTGAACACCCGCTTCATCGGCGACAAACTCGAAGAGGGGTGAATCTGACCGAACCACCGCTTCTTCACCAGCCACCTGCCATTCGTAGGTGAGCGCTTTGCCCTGCGGATCGTGGCTGCAGGACGCGTCCAGTGTCACGGGCTCCTGCACGCGCGTGGTGATTTCCGAATCCGCCAGGCAGGCAACCGGTGGGTCAACCTCACCCGGTTCACCGACAACGACATTCAGGGTGGTGTCGGAAAAAAATGCAAAATCATCTTGCACACGCAGGTAGATGACAAACGTGCCGGCCTCTCTTGAAGCGAAGGTCACGATGGAATCTCGAGCTGAGCTAAGAGTTCCGCCATTGAAGCTCTGCCAGGAAAATGTAATGCCATGGCCATCCGGATCGAAGGACTCGCTGGCATCCAACGTAACTTCTTCGTTCGGCTCCAGATTTGTTCGAAAAGGCTTAATGTCGATAACAGGGGGCGAGCCTGGCAGGAACACAATCGTGATGAGTGCCGGACTGCTCTCGAAAGCGCCGTCAGAGACCGTCAGAAGTATGGTGTAGCGCCCCGGGGTATCGGCCCGAAAAGTGGTGATGGGGTCGCTGGTGGCCGAAAGCTGGCCTCCGTTCAGACTTCGCCAACGGAAAGTCAACGGCTGTCCCTGCGGGTCATGACTCTGACTGCCATCCAAAGTCATGCTTTCTCCGACCGTCAAGACGGTGTCGCTGGCGACGATGACGGCTGTTGGCGCCTGGGTCGCATCTACTTGCGGAACGGGTATGGTGAGAAATTGCGGCTCGCTGCTGTCGGCCTCGACATGCGTTCTGGCTGACAAGACGAACTCGCCCGCGGTGAGCGGAACGAAAATGGCCCTTGCAGAATCAGCGTCGAACAACAGACCCTCACTGGAAAGCAGCCGCCAGGCGTAGCCGACATCCAAAGCGCCCGATGCAACAGACGCTTCAACCAGCACCGAATCACCGGGTATGATCGGTGTCCGCGATGGAGTAAAGGTCAGTGAGGGTATGGGGAGATGAATGGTTGGCTCAGTCGGCTGCTTGAAACTGTTCGCGCAGCCAATGGCCAGACACATGAGAACTGTCGGCTTAAATACACGCTTTGCCTTCCGGGCCCATGTCCAACCTGGATCGCTGTGCTGAAACAACATTTCTTCTCAAGTGCGTTTATGTTCGTGACTGACAAAACGTGAGGGTTGCAGCATAATCGCAACATCTTAAAGTTAAGATTAATAAACATCCTACAAAACGCAACCATTTTCTTTGATTTCCCTGATGAACCAACGTAACGTATGCCAAGGTAACGCAAAACATCCGACAGCGGATAGTCTGCATCGAGAAACGGTTGCAGACCTCTTAAACCTGCCAGGTTTTTGGGGCACACAAACTGCAAAATACCTCCGCTTCGAATGAGTGAGCCTCGCCAATAATCCCGAAAACAGCCGCGCAAAAAGAGACGCTTCGCACCACGAAATCTCGGTGAAATCCGGGAGACTGCAACACCCCCCCGGCGGTCGCAACACGAGCC
Organism: Candidatus Zhuqueibacterota bacterium; assembly: GCA_029261995.1. Lineage (GTDB taxonomy): Bacteria > Zhuqueibacterota > Zhuqueibacteria > Oceanimicrobiales > Oceanimicrobiaceae > JAJDAF01. Next base: position 65,239 of record JAJDAF010000008.1, on the reverse strand, counting down.
GCAGGGGCAGTAAACACTCCAGACGGCGGTGGCAACAACGGCTACAGGGGCACTCAACACCCCAGACGGTGGTCGCAACACTGGCTACAGGGGCACTCAACACTCCAGACGGCGGTCACAACACTAGCCGCAGGGGTACTCAACACTCCCGACGGTGGTCGCAACACTAGCTGCAGGGGCACTCAACACTCCCGACGGCGGTCGCAACACCGGCTGCAGGGGCACTCAACACTCCAGACGGCGGTCGCAACACCGGCTACAGGGGCACTCAACACTCCAGACGGCGGTCGCAACACTAGCTACAGGGGCACTCAACACTCCAGACGGCGGTCGCAGCACTAGCTGCAGGGGCACTCAACACTCCAGGCGGCGGTCGCAACACTAGCCACAGGGGGCATTCAACACTCCAGACGGCGGTCACAACACTAGCCGCAGGGGCACTCAACACTCCAGACGGCGGTCGCAACACTAGCTACAGGGGCACTCAACACTCCCGACAAACTTCACAATTGATCTTCATTCTCGAAAACCTTACACTGAAGCAGATGAAGCTTGCCGAGGCTGGTTTCATGCAGAAAGATGCGCGGATATTGATTAAGCCGCTGTAGCTCACAATCACACGACTTTATGGAGATATGACCGTGAAAATTTGGAATCGAATCGCTCGCCTGGTTCTGTTTGTAGCCGTCGCGCTTCACTCTGTTGGCGCATTCGCCCAAGCCGGCAGCGCCCCGGATGTGGCCACTCTCGACGGCTATTTCGCCGAGTCCATGAAACAGTGGCAAGTGCCGGGCATGGCCGTAGCCATCATCCACGACGGCCAGGTGGTGATGTCCAAAGGCTATGGCGTCAGGCATGTTGCGGAGGGTGGCGCTGTCGATGAAAACACGCTGTTCGCCATCGCTTCAAACTCAAAGGCGTTCACGGCGGCGACCCTGGCCATGCTGGTCGATCAGGGCAAGATCGCCTGGGATGACCGGGTGACGCAGCACCTGCCTTACTTCCAACTCAAAGACGCCTTTGCCAGTCGCGAGATGCGGATTCGCGACTTACTCTGCCACCGCAGCGGGCTTGGAACCTACAGCGGGGATTTGCTCTGGTATGGCACCAGCTACAGCGCCGAAGAAGTCATCAAACGGGTGCGCCAGTTGCCGGCGACCAGCTCGTTTCGCTCGAAATATGGCTACTCCAATCTCATGTTCATCACGGCCGGCGAGGTGGTGCACGCTGTTGCCGGAATGCCCTGGCAGGATTTCGTACAACAGCGGATTCTCGACAAGCTGGAGATGCGCAACACGGTCATTTCCATCAGCGATCTGCAAGGCAAAGCCAATGTCGCGACGCCGCATCGTGTTGCGGACGGCAAACTTGTGCCGATCGCTTGGTATGGCTGGGACAACATGGCGGCGGCCGGCGGCATTATTTCGAGCGTGAGTGATATGAGCAAGTGGCTCAAACTGCAGCTCGATGGTGGAGTGGTTGGCGATGATAGCCTGTTCAGCAAGAAGCAATCACGCACCATGTGGGCGGCGCACACTGCAATTCCGGTCAGCAAGAAAAGTGAAGAACGCTTTCCATCGACCCATTTCCGTGCCTACGGCCTGGGCTGGTCGATGATGGACTACCAGGGACACAAAGTGTTGCAGCACGGTGGCGGTTATGATGGCATGTTTTCCCGGGTGGTGATGGCGCCGGAAAAGAATCTCGGCCTGGTGATTCTGACCAATGGCATGACCAGCCTGCAGACCGCCCTGGCCTACCGCACCCTGGATGCCTATCTCGGTGGCGCTGAGCGGGATTGGAGCAGCGACTTTCTCGCCTGGTCTAAAGAAGGCAAGCAGAAGAAAGCGAAAAAAAGTGCGGAAGTGGCTGAGCAACGGGTTGGCGGGACAAAACCGTCTTTGCCGTTGCAGAGCTATGCCGGGACGTTCGGCGGCGCCATGTACGGCGATGCCCGGGTCTCTCTTGAAGATGGCGCCCTGGTATTGAAACTCCTGCCAAATGCCGATCTGGTCGGCGATCTGACGCACTGGCATTTTGATACCTTCGTGCTGAAATGGCGCAAGCAGTTTGCCTGGTTTGACGACGGCAAAGTGCTATTTGTGCTCGACCAGAATGGCAAAGTGCAGGAAATGAAAATCGATGTGCCGAATGAGGATTTCTGGTTTACGGAGTTGAAATTCGAGCGCAAATAGCGTTTTGCAGAGCGCCTTTGAGAGAAAAAAATATCTTGCATCTGAATCGGCGGAATACTATATTTGACACTCTAAAATGGCGCATTCGTCTAGTGGCCTAGGACGTCGGCCTCTCACGCCGGTAACACGGGTTCGACTCCCGTATGCGCTACGATTTGGCGTATTTGGTGTCTGTCGCCATACACGAATCGCGACGAGAGCCAGCGCCGTCTCGTCGATTTTGTTTAAATGCGCCCGTAGTTCAATTGGATAGAACGCTTGGCTACGGACCAAGAGGTTAGGGGTTCGAGTCCCTTCGGGCGTACTGACACTTTCTGGACAACATAGGGATCTCTCTTCAGTGCACATCACGACTCACGAAACCTGGATGGAGTTGGCGTATCGTGAGGCTGAAAAAGCATACGAAAAAGATGAAGTCCCGGTAGGCGCAGTTGTTGTGGCGCAGAAGAAAGTGGTTGGCAGAGGCTATAACATGGTGGAGTCTCTGCAAGACTCCACCGCGCACGCCGAGATGATTGCCATCACGGCCGCATCGGAAACGCTGGGGAGTTGGCGGCTGGATGAGGCGGTGTTGTATGTCACCAAAGAACCGTGTCCGATGTGTGCCGGCGCAATTTATCTTTCCAGAATCCCGCACGTTGTTTTCGGAGTTAGTGATTCGCGCATGGGCGCCTGCGGATCTGCAGTCGATGTGCTTCACAATTCCATTCTCCACTCCAATGTCGCCGTAACTGTGGGAATTCTGGAAGCCAGATGCCTGGGCATTCTGCAAGCGTTCTTTAAGAAGGTCAGGAAGGGAAATAATCATTCGGAGAGGTGACCGAGTTGGTCGAAGGTGCACGACTGGAAATCGTGTGTGGGGTTTATAGCTCCACCCAGGGTTCGAATCCCTGCCTCTCCGCTGTTGTTTGAAAGTTGGAAAACGGAAAATAGAAATTGGGTATGAATGGCAGCAGTGCGCTGGTCGCCAGATTCAACGCCAATTGCTAGTGACTATTTTCTGATACTTTTACCGGGAGAGGTGCCGGAGCGGTTGAACGGGGCGGTCTCGAAAACCGTTGTGGCCTCTTGGTCCCCCAGGGTTCGAATCCCTGCCTCTCCGCACAGTTGCAAGGAACTGGAGAATTGATTTAGCAGGCAGAGTGGTTTGCGCATGCCGTTCATCCCATCTGCAATTTCCAGTTTCGAGTTCCACCCCAAAGCGGGGCCGTAGCTCAGTTGGGAGAGCGTCGCGTTCGCAATGCGAAGGTCGTGGGTTCGACCCCCATCGGCTCCACCAAAGGCTGTGCTAGACGGGGAGTTAGCGGTGCCCTGATTCCTGCAATCCGCTATAGCAGGGTCGAATCCCCGTCAGAGGCCTTTTCTTCTGTGGTGTGCCAGGGACGAGTAACGTTGAAGGCGCGAGTCCTTCGCAATAGAATGATGCCCAACCCCGTCAGGACCGGAAGGTAGCAGCGGTAAGCGTTTATTTTATGTGCCGAGGGAATGCTTGCCCGGAGTTATTTATCGACTGTCATTCATGGCCAGGAAAGGTCGAAGACGGGTGCACAGCCGCTTTCTTCTTTTCGGTTCAATTGTTCAAGCTCGAACAATTGCGTTTTGCTCTGGAATTACTTATCTTTGCTGAACGCACAGAGTGAACCAGGTTCCTGGCAAGGGAGGCAATCCTCACATGTCCTACGTGGTCATCGCCAGAAAATGGCGGCCAAACAAATTCGAAGACGTGGTTGCACAGGACCACATCTCGACCACCCTCAAGAACGCAATTCAGCAGAACCGAATCGCCTCCGCCTATCTTTTTTCCGGACCCCGGGGGGTTGGCAAAACCACCACCGCACGTATTTTCGCCAAGGCCGTCAATTGCGACAACGGTCCGACCCCGACGCCATGCAACACATGCGCGAGCTGCACGGAGATCACTGGCAGCCGCAGTCTTGAGGTTTTTGAGATTGACGGCGCATCAAACCGCGGCATCGATGAAGTTCGGAATCTGCGCGAAAACCTGAGGTACTCGGCCGCCAAGGGCAAACACAAGATCTACATCATCGATGAAGTCCACATGCTGACGACTGAGGCGTTCAACGCGCTGCTCAAGACGCTGGAAGAGCCGCCACCGAATGTCCTGTTCATTTTTGCCACAACCGAATTTCATAAAGTCCCGGCCACCATCCTGTCTCGCTGCCAACGCTACGATTTCCGCCGGATACCGCCGAATGAAATCGCCGATCAGCTTCGGAAAATCTGCGAGAAAGACGAGGTCGAGATCGACGACGAATCGCTTTTTCTTCTGGCCAAAAAGGCTGATGGCAGTATGCGCGACAGCCAGAGTCTGCTGGACCAGGTCATCTCCTTCTGCGGCAAGAAAATCCAGCTCGACGACCTGACTGACTTGCTCGGCATTATCGACCAGGACCTCTATTTCAAGACCACGGATATTATCCAAAATAATGATGTTTCAGGCGGCTTGAGCGTGGTTGAAGATATCTTCAGCCGGGGCTACAACATGGCGGAATTCCTGAATGGCCTGGCAGAACATTTCAGGAACATTCTGGTCGTCAGCGCGACCGGCAAGACAGAACTGCTGGAAGGCCTTGAGACCTACAATGCCCGCTATCTGGAGGCGGCGTCGGGGTTCTCCGAAACCGACCTGCTGAGACTGATTCAACTGTGCACGGAAACCGCCTACCAAGTCAAACGCAGCTCCAGCCCGAAACTTCTTCTTGAAATGGCATTGGTCAAGATGATAAAGATGGACAGCAGTGTCCAGATAAGCACCCTGATTTCCAGTTTGAACAATCTTGGGGGAGTGCAGGCCGGAACCAGCGGAGAGAGTCAGACCAAGACGGCTTCACCGCCAGCGACAGCCACACAGTCCGCAACACACAGTTTGACGAAGGCGAGTACCAGACCCGAAGAAATCAGCGTTCCGGTTGTGCGCCCTGCCAAGGCAACCAGCACTGCACCCGCTGAACACGGTTCGGCCGCAGTTCGGATTCAACAAATCAAGCCCGTGCTGGGCAATGCCACGGCACATCCTGCGCCGCTGCCGGTCGCGCCAGATCCTGGCTCGAATCAGCAGCAAAATGTCGCTGTTCAGCAGTCGCCCGGCCAGCCCACAAACGATGATGATACCCGAATCGTTTCGCTGGAAAAGATCAAATCAGATTGGCAGAAAATTGTTGACGACGTCAAGGTCAGGAAAATACACCTCGGCTCGTTCTTAAATGAAGGGTTTCCCACCGCCATTCATGACAACCGGTTGGAAATCTCTTTCAGTGGCGACAATGGCTTTCACATGAAGACCGTCGAACAAAACAAAGCGATTGTCCAGGAAGTCATTCATCTGCATACCGGTTTACAGCTCAGGCTGCAGTGCCACAAAAACGAGTCCGACGAATTCAATCAGGTCATATCGCAACGCAGCCCGGTGGCATCGCGGCCAGAGCAACCGGCCAGCAACGACGCCGTCCTGGAAATACCCATGGTTAAGAAGGTAATCGAAGCGTTCGATGGCGAATTTGTGCAACGCAAACGTGAGTAAGTTTTTTTTGAGATTTAGGAGTTGGTTATGGCCAAACTAGGCATGAATGACATTCTGAAGCAAGCCCAGAAAATGCAGGAAAAAATGCAGAAGGCTCAGGACGAGCTGGGCGAAGTGCAGGTGGAGGGCAGCGCTGGTGGCGGCATGGTTTCGGTCACCGCAAATGCCAAACAAGAAATCCTGGGCATCAAGATAGACCAGCAAGTCGTAGATCCGGAAGATGTGGAAATGCTGGAAGACCTCGTGCTTGCCGCGGTCAATCAAGCGCTTGAGAAAGCGCAGTCAGCGGCGAATGACGAAATGGGCAAAATTACCGGAGGTATGATGCCACCGGGCTTAAAGCTACCCGGTTTCTAATTCGGCCTGGCGCAATAATGTCACCGCCACCGTGGATAAGAGAATAGGACGAATATGCAGTACGCATCCGTGTCCATGGAGAAGGCTATTTCCGAGCTTTCGCGCTTGCCCGGAATCGGGAGAAAGTCCGCACAGCGGTTGGTTTTTCATCTGCTGAAAACGTCCAAGCCTGAGGTCCAGAGTTTGGCCGAAGCGCTCATCGCCATCAAGGAAAAGATTCGCTCCTGCTCCGTTTGTTTCAATATCACGGAAGCTGATCCGTGCCCGATATGCAAGAGCGAGAAACGTGACCGTTCGATTGTGTGCGTCGTCGAAGAGGCCAACGACCTGCTTGCGATTGAGAAAACCGGGGAATACCGCGGCTTGTACCATGTCCTTGGGGGCGCGCTGTCGCCGCTTGAGGGCATCGGCCCGGATGACCTCCATATCAGAGAGTTGTTGACGCGTCTCAATGGTTCAACAGATGAGGTCATTCTCGCTACCAATCCCAACACGGAAGGCGAGGCCACAGCGCTCTACCTGGAGAGACTGATCAAACCGCTGGCGATGAGGGTGACGCGCATTGCACGCGGTCTGCCGGTTGGCAGCGATCTCGAATACGCCGATGCCATGACCCTTACGCGGGCCCTGGAAGGTCGAGTCACAATCTAGGAGTTCTACAAAGCAGTTTTGAGTAATTAGCGCGAGTCATCCAATGTCACTGCCCAACCAACTTACCGTTCTGCGCATGGCGTTAACGCCACTGTTCGCAGTTGCGCTGTCCTTTCAGGATAGCGACTGGACGTATGCGGCTCTGGGCATCTTTCTGCTGGCGTCGTTCACAGACTGGTATGATGGCTATGTGGCAAGAAAATACGGCATTGTTACCGAGACCGGCAAGTATCTCGATCCACTGGCTGACAAACTGCTTGTTTCTACGGCCTTCGGGATTTTTACCTTCGCGCTTGACATCATGCCCGTTTGGATGTTTCTAATCATCGTCGGCCGTGATGTGCTGATAACCGCGTTGCGCGCTTATGCCATTTCAGGTGACAAGCCCTTCGAAACTAGCAGTTTTGCCAAATGGAAAACAGCCTGCCAGATGGCTTGTATCTACGTGCTGCTTTTCTTGCTCATCGCGCAGCGGGGTTTTGACAGCATTATTCTGCAGACTATCGAGGCTTGGGATGTCATCTGGATAATGATGTTCGTGGTGACCATGTACACCCTGGCGACCGGCGCAATCTATCTTTGGGAAAATCGCAGCCTGCTCAAAGATCTTGCAGTTGCGTTTTACCGAGCTTTTGTGCCCACCAATGTTCGCTAAATGAATTCTCTTTCTCGTTTCATCGCAACAGGCATTTATACTGGCTATGCCCCCGTTGCTCCCGGAACTGCCGGCAGCATTCTGGGGCTGTTTTTGTATTGGGCCACCCCGGGCAGCGAAACGCTCGCTTTTCTCTTGGTAATTATCTCCTTCTTCGTTCTAGGTGCTCTGAGCGCCAGCCACACCGAGGCGACAACGGGCGTGCAGGACAATCAAGTTATTGTCATCGATGAAATCGTCGGCGTCTGGATTACCCTGGTTGCATGCCCTAAAACGTGGTGGGCACTGGCTCTTGGCCTCCTGCTGTTCCGGATATTCGACATCCTCAAACCGCCGCCAGTCAGGCAAGCGGAACGATTTCCTCGTGGCTGGGGCGTGATGATGGACGACGTCGTTGCGGGAATCTACGCCTTCATTGTGCTGAGAGCGACCCTGTTCTTTGTAGGTTGAATGATGAAAGCCGAAGTAATTTCAATCGGCGATGAGTTGCTCATCGGCCAAACCGTCAACTCCAACGCATCATTTCTCGCAGAGGGTCTCACCCGACTCGGTATTGAATCAAAGTGGATTGTGACAGTTGGCGACAACCGCAGCGATCTGTTGGCAGCGCTCGCCACCGCCATGCAGCGCAGTGACCTCGTGATTGTCACTGGCGGTCTCGGTCCGACCCACGATGACATCACCAAGAACGTCGCGGCGGAGTTTTTCGAGTCCGGGTTCACATTTCACCCGGAGATTCTTGATGAGATCCGGCATCGTTTCAAGCAACGAGGGATAGAACCAGCCGCAAACAATGCTGAGCAGGCTCAGGTTCCGGACAAAGCGACGATCATTCCGAACCCAATCGGCACGGCTCCAGGCCTAATCTTCGAGCAGGATGAAGCGAAATGCATCATTCTCCCCGGGGTTCCCGGCGAAATGAAAGCCATGTGCGAGCAGACGGTCTTCCAGATGTTCTCCGGCCTGGGCAAGGTCATTGTTTTCAAAACACTTCGTACCACAGGCTTGCCGGAGTCAACCCTGTTCGAAAGAATGGGCGATATTTCAGAAGTCGAGCAGTTTGCAAAAGTCGCGTTCCTGCCAAAGGCCGCTGGCGTGGATGTCAGACTGACCGCCACCGGCACAGACAAAACCGCCTGTCAACAAAACATCGAGAAAGCGATTCGGCTGTTTGAAGACCGGGTTGGCAAGTACATTTACGCACATGACGACAAAGCCATTGAGCAGATTGTCGCGCAGCAGTTGCTCGCGACAGGCAAGACCATCGCCGTGGCCGAATCCTGTACTGGCGGTCTTCTGGCCCACAAACTCACCAACATCCCAGGCAGCTCCGGCTACTTTGAACGTGGTGTGGTTACCTACTCCAACGAAGCCAAGATGGAACTTCTTGCCGTGCCGAAAGAGATTTTGCAGCGCCACGGCGCGGTCAGCGAGCAAACCGCAAAGGCGATGGCTTCCGGTGTGCGCAGGCTAGCCGAGACGGATTTCGGATTGTCTACCACCGGCATCGCCGGCCCGAGCGGTGGCACTCCAGAAAAACCGGTGGGTTTGGTTTTCATCGGAATTGCACAGGGGGAAGAGTCGATTGCCAGGCGCTTTGTGTTTACGAAAGACCGATTGCGCAACAAGGAGCGGACAGTTCAGGCTACGCTCGATATATTGCGTACGGAACTGAGCCGCTGATTTCCGGCAAAGACAAGAATTCTTACCAGATGCGTAATTCGGCGCACTTCTCAACGCTTGTTGAATGCTGAGTTCCTGCTATTTGTGGCTGTGTCGAGTAAGATCAAGACGTTCCCGGTCAAGCCATCAGGCTTACTTAATCTGACCAGTCCAAGGTCGTACACCACAGTCTGAAAGATTCCCCAGAGCGGCGACATCCAGTTCAGCTGAACGGTCAAGTGTTCCTGTTGCTCATACGTTAGAGCTTGTGGCGTCTCAGGTTCAGATAAATTGATCAGGAGCCTGCGCCGTGAAGCGCCTTCTCAAATTGTTCCAGCTCTTTCAGGCAGGCAATATCCTCCGCATCTGTGCTCGGCCCGGTGGTGAACCAGGCCTGCAATATTTCTTTCGCAACCTCTTCCGAGACGGCGCGCAGGCTCATGGCCAGAATGTTGGCGTCATTCCACTTGCGAGCGCCACGGGCTGTCTCGGCATCGTGGCACAGGGCGGCGCGAATGCCCGGGACTTTGTTAGCCGCCAAACTGATTCCGGTGCCGGTCCAGCAGAAGAGAATGGCCTGAGGAAAGAGGCCATTCGCCACCTGCTGCGCGACCTCAATAGCGACGCCGGGCCAGAGCGCAGGTTCCCTGACCAGAGCGCCGAACGCGGTCACTTCGAAACCTCGTGACTGGAGATTTGTCACGACCACTTCGGTCAGGTGGGTTTTCATGTCGCTACCGACGGCGATCTTCATTGTTGTCATCTCCCTGAAAAATCGAACTGCGTACTTGACACGATGCGCATTTTCCATAAAACAAAAAAGCCCCGGCCAAGAACTGGCCGGGGCTGATCGAAGTCACTCTAGATTATACCTTCGAGACGTTTGTGGCTTGCAGACCCTTGGGCCCCTCCCCGACTTCAAACTGGACCTGGTCACCTTCCTCCAATGACTTGAAGCCATCGCCTACGATGGACTTGTAGTGGACGAAAACGTCGTCGCCTTCATCTCTCGTGATGAAACCATAGCCCTTTGTGCCGTTGAACCACTTAACTGTACCAGTTTCCATTGCATCAGTCCTTATTTAAAACATTGTGTTTCGCACTTCTCTGTTCTCAGCCTGTTCCGGGCAAAAAAAATCGCTTAGATGCGGCGGCTGCCACTCATCACGAACTGCATTTTGATTTGCAAGGGTCGTCTTGGGAAAGTCTCTTACCAATGTAGAAAGGCGAAAAAAAGAAGATACATTTAACTGTTAAGAAGAATATAAAAACATCTTAACCAGAAATGCAAGGATTAATTCACTGCATTTCGGCTATTTGTTTCATATTCGCCCATTCTTGCGAGTTCCCCTGAATGGCTTTTGGGAGACCTCTCCGCTCGTCAGGGTCTGCTGACCTCAATTGTGGCAACTTGGTTGGCGGCAACCCCCGACACGCGTATCTGCTCGCCGCTGACCAGCTTCACTTTGACATCCACCATACCGTGATGTCTCAACCCGAAATGCTGCGTGTATGAGGGTCCAGAAACAAACCCCGTGGCGGTGGTGATCTCCTTGTAGCCAAGAATCTCTTCCGTGCCGCTCTGCAAGACCCAGATCTTGGCGCCAGGGCAGCCGACCTGTCCACTCGACTGGTTTCTGACTTTGACTTTGAGCCAGTTGTTTTCAGTGGTCAAATCATTGCGATAAAGTCGCAGATATGGCTGGCGCCGGTCACTTAAGTTGAGAACGATATCCAGGTCGCCGTCGTTGTCGTAGTCTATGTCGATGGCGCCACGAGCGAAGCGACCCTTCTTTGATTTGGAGTTGACCCCAGCATCGTCATGCTGAAAAGCTCCCGAGCCGTCATTCCAATAAATGCCGCCACTGACCAAATCCAAATCTCCATCATTGTCCAAATCCGCAAAGAACATGTACTCAGAAGGAGCACCCACGCCTTCTTGAAATTCAAACTCACCGTTTTGATTGATGTACAAACCAGCCATGCAGTACAAATCCAGGTCGCCGTCATTATCGACATCACCCAAAGTCACTGAGCCGTTCGACATCTTGCGCTCTGGGTCGGACAGAGCCTTTGTGTTCCATTTGAAGCGTCCTGCGCCATCGTTCTCCCAAAGTATAATCTGGTCAGGAGCACCGGGGGCATCTGTTTGGCTTGCGATGAACAGATCGACATCTCCGTCCACATCGTAATCACAACTCGTAATCCCTTCGGCCCACGCGATGTGGGTTATGCCCCTGCCTTCCAAGGTGAAGTGACTGTCACGATTCACATAAACGGATTGGTAGGGCTCAGACGGATGCCGCGCCTCTTTCCGCCGACTAAAGAGTCTCCGCTTGACGCTGACAGCGTTGACAAAGACCAAATCCAGGTCGCCGTCGCCTTCGATATCAAGACTCACGCATCCCCGCCGGCCGTAGTCCAGCCTGGGAAGCCGCAGGCGTTCGGAGACATCCAGAAAGCTACCGTGGCCATCGTTGGAGAATACCCTATCGAATCCGTGGTGGGCATCATCATTCGAGAACCCGTCAGTATTCGGATAGTACAAATCGAAATCACCATCGTTATCATGGTCGAACCAAGCAGCGCCGTGCAACTCCCGGGTGTAGCGGCCGTGCAGCCCATCAAACAAACCGGATTCTCGCAGCACATTCCTGAATGTGCCATCTCCCATATTTCTGAACAGAGCATTCTCTCCAGTATCGTTTTCCCGACCGATACCATGGCTCGTCATGAACATATCCGGATTGCCATCCTGGTCATAGTCACAAACGTACGTTCCGTGCCAGCCGCCAATGTCGGCATCCTGCCAGACCTCAAGGCCGGAGGCCCTGGTGACATCCGTGAACCTGACCGCCGTTTGGGCGCCCAAAGCCCGTGGAGGCAGGAGCATCAAGGCAACGAGCGGCCATGGCATGCCACCTCGGGCGATGCGCATTGCTGCAGCGACCACCGAAACCCAGCGTTTGAAATTGACCACACTGCGACCTCCCGCTGTCATTTCCCCAACTCCTTCTTGCGAAACCCGAGTGCGGACCAGGTTTCATCAATTGAGATTTGCCGGACTGGACGATAGCCCAGTTCAGTGCCGGCGCTGGCTGTGAGTTCATCCGGCAAGCTCGAAAACAGGTGCTCGACGGCCCTTGGTAGTACGAGCAGACGGCCAGTTTGACCGGTTTTGATTTGAAGTTTCCTGGCAAGCTGGTTCATGGGAACTCTTCTCCGATACAAAGCCATCCGTTCAATCACGGACGTACAAAAAGATAGCAATGAGGAGAATGTTTGTCAACCGTTTCCGACGATGCAAGGGCTAGCGGAACGGTTGAGAGCCGCCGGACGCATCACTTCTCTATCTGGCCGACTGGACCGCGCCCTTCACCCCATTTGGCCGACCGCCGGCCACAAACCAGGAACCTTACGTTCACGCACGGCCGTATTTGTGTGGTATTCAACATGTCATCTTACACAACCAAGAGGTCAAATCATGCAAAAATATGCCCTGCTTTCGATGGCCGTGTTCTTGTGCGCAAGCACGTTATGGGCAGATGGCGACGTAGTCCCGTTTGGTTCCCAGCGTTGGCAAATCGATGGCCGAGAAGCGAGAGTCGAGCAACATCTTGGCCGCGAGAGTCTCTACTTGAAGGGCGGCAGCGCCGTACTCAACGGCTCAACTCTGACAAACGGAATCATTGAATTCGACATCACTTTTGGTAAAGAGCGCGGTTTCATGGGTGCATTCTGGCGCAAGCAGGACGACCGCAATTATGAATATTTCTATCTGCGTCCGCACCAGTCGGGCCAGCCTGATGCCTGTCAGTACACACCGACTTTCAACGGCCTGACTGCCTGGCAACTCTATCACGGTGAAGGCTATGGCGCTGCCATCGATTTCACCTTTGACCAGTGGATGCACGTTAAGATTGTCATCTCGGGGCGGCAAGGCGAAGTGTACGTCGAAGACATGACAACTCCCGCCCTGTTCATCAGCGACATGAAGCACGAGTTGGCTGGCGGCGAGGTTGGTGTGTTGGCCGGAAATTTCTCACCGGCGTGGTACTCCAACTTCAGTTATCAGAACCTGGACAACGTTGCTTTGACCGGCAAGGCTGCGGCAATCGAACCGGCGCCGCAAGGCAGCATCATGCGTTGGCAGGTATCCAGCACGCTGAGTGAAAAGAGTCTGGCCGGGGTCACCGATTTAGGCCGCTCAAAAACCGACAGCCTCTCCTGGCAGAAGTTGGATTGCGAGCCGACCGGCGTGGCAAACCTGTCCCGCCTGCACCGCATCACTCAGGAAAGAAACACGGTTTTCGCGAAAATCATCATCGAGTCTAACCAAAAGCAAATCAGGAAGCTGAGCTTTGGTTACAGCGACCGCGTCAAAGCCTACATCAATGGCAAGTTGGTTTATGCCGGCGACAACGGCTACCGCTCGAGAGATTTTCGATATCTGGGCACCATCGGACTTTTTGATGAACTTTATTTGCCGCTGAAGAAAGGGCAGAACCAGGTGTGGCTGGCGGTATCCGAGACGTTTGGAGGTTGGGGAATAAAAGCAAAACTTGCAGACGGGAACGGCGTCGAGGTCGTGTTGCCGTAACAGCTCATGATGAATATGAAGCCTGTCAAGCTCTAATAAAAACGGTCCCGAAGCGTTCATTCTTCGGGACCGTTTGTCATAGTTTAAGATAAAGCTTAGTTGAAGAAGTACTTGACCCCAAGTTGCGCACGCCAACGTGAATTCAAGCCTGCATCATCAACAAACGTTTGGGTGGCAGTTGCGGGAAATTGCAATATTGGATTACCAGTAGCGTCGAAATTGCCAGTAAAGACCAGCGGTGTCTTAGCTCCGGTATTTGCGATTTCTCTCACTCCCCAGTCTGAATTAAACAGGTTGCCGACATTCAGGACGTCAAGGCTTACCTGAAAGGTATGTCTTTCACCTCCAAAATTAAGAGCAACATCCTGCAAAATTCTGAGGTCCACATTGGAGAACCAAGAATTGATTCCGCCATTCCGTTCAGCAATTTGACCACGATGTGAACTCAAGTAGTCATCCTGATTGATGAAGGCGTCAAATGCTGCCCATTGGGCTGCAGCGGATCCGGCTGTTTCATCAAAAACAATTTCGCTTGCATCCCTCGGAATGTAGATCAAGTCGTTGCCGGCCACTCCGTCGCCATTTAGGTCACCTGCATAGGTGTATGAGAACCTACTCTTGGCCCCTGCAGTTGACACGGCACCCTCAGCTACTTCCAGGAACAGGCCGAAATGTGTCGCCAGGCTCTTTGACCAGCGTTTGCTATAGGTGCCGCCTCCAACAATGCGGTGACGGTTACCAAATTCTGAAAAGCTAACGTCAGGATTGTTGGGGTCGCCCTGGACAGGGTTTCCTTCCCAGAAGAACTGGGCAATTTCGGTCGATGTAATCTGATTCTTGGCCTCGAGATAGCTGTAAGCCAGGCTGGTATTGAGACCGAAATCGTGATTCTTTCGCAACTGAGCAGTGAAGTTAACATTGTGCCCATCGTTGGTGTTGTCTAGCACATAAACACCGGGAGCGTTTGCATCCGCCACGGCTCCGCCATAAAACGGCCGTCCGTCTATTGGAATAGTGCGAACCGGAGCGCCCAGATTAGCATTTCGAATAACAATGGCATTTAGATCTTTGCCATAGACCAATTCGAACGTGCCCAGCAAACCCCATGGGAGTTGCTGGTCAACTGCGACATTTGTATTCCATACCTGTGGAAATTTGAAATCTGGGTCTGTAGCGTTGATGCTTGTGAAAGGTGACCCGTCCCCCTGGTTCGCGGAGGTGTTCCCTATCCATACAAATGGTAGGCGTCCTGTAAAAATGCCAGTACCACCACGCAACTGAGTTGTGCGATCGCCCTTGACATCCCAGTTAAAACCAACCCTCGGTGAAAACAGAGGCGTTGCATCCGGGAATTTGCTGGCATCAATCGTTTCAGGGTTGCCATTCTCGTCCAATAGCGACAGCGATTGTGAAAACGTGTTCTCCTCGAGATCAGTAAAATAGAGGGGAAAATCAACCCGAAGACCGTATGTCAAGTTTAGGGTTTCCGTCACAAGATATTCGTCCTGCGCGTAGACTGCGAGTTGACCGACATGTGTAGGATCTTCCTTAAAAGGCTGTGAAGGGTCCGTAATCAGTCCCCCAAAGTCAGGCGGTGTGGGTCCATTGACAGCATCAAGGAACTCTTGTGGGGATGCGAAAGTGTTGGCGAAACCAAAGAAACCATGGCGAAATAGGTTGAAAGAATTCAGGAACTCGAAAGTCTCGAAGTTGGCTCCCAGGGTGATTACATGGTTTCCTCTGAAAAGGCTGTAATTGTTCGTAAACTGCCAGACATCCTGATCCAGGAGATTGTTGATAGAAAACGGCTCATGACCCACAGTCGTATAGGTAATACCATCTAAGCCGATCTCGATTGTGGGGAAATCCTCGCTGAAAGGTTCACGAAAATCGCGAAATCTATTGTAGCTGGCAAAGAACCGATTTGCCCACGTGGTACCACGACTGTTGAGTTCCATAGCGTAAGAATTGAACTCATTGTTAATCGCATAACCAGAGTTCTTAAAAGGCAAGCTATTTTCGTTCGGTCCGCGGCCGGTGTTGTTTAAACTAATTGCAAAAGGGTGGGGCGGCAAATCACGCTTGGCATCGAGAAAATTATATCGAAACGTTAAGTTATGATTGGCGTTAACATTCCAATCCAACTTTAGAAGGATTTTGTCGTTGTTCGTTTCGTTGACAAAGCCTTCAAAGCCGCCTGTGTCATACCCGTAGACTCTCATCATTGCCTCGCTTATGTCTTCCATAACCGACGCTTCAACACGCGAAACGAGTCCTGTTGCTCCAGGCCGTGCGGCTGCAAAGTTAGTACCCGGGTCGTCTTTCCGCTCAAGCTCGCCATTGACAAAGAAGAATAGCTTGTCTTTGACTATGGGACCACTTAGGGTAAAGCCCGACTGGTTGAAAGACAGATCTGGATTCAGTACCTCACTTCCACTTACTTCACTTCCGATCAAGCCTTCATTTCGTGTATAGGTGTAAACCGAACCGCGCAATTGGTTTGTACCACTTTTAGTTACGGTATTGACATTTGCGCCGGTAAAGCCACCCTGTCGGACGTCAAAAGGAGCAACGGACACCTGTACCTGCTCAATGGCTTCAAACGGTATAGGTTCAGAAGCCGTCTGTCCGCCTGGTGCAGGGTCATCTAAACCAAAAGGGTTGTTAAAATAGGACCCATCGACGGAGATGTTGTTATACAGCCAGTTTCTGCCGCCAAAACTGAAGTTGCCATCGTTGCGCGGATCCAGACGCGTGAGGTCTCTGGTACTGCGTCTAATAGACGGGAGTTGCGCGACCTGGGCGCTTGAAATGGTTGTGGCAGCACCCGTGCGGTCGCTGTTGAGAATCTCATCCTGTTCGGCCGTCACCTGAATGGCTTCTAACTGAACGGCTGATTCCGCGAGCGTGAAATCCATACGCAGATTCTGACCCAGACTGATGTAGACATCTTTCTGTGTCTGCGTGGCGTAGCCAATAAACGAAACAGTTACGGTGTAGGGTCCGCCGACTCTCATGTTCGGAATGGTAAACGCGCCACCGGTACGGACAGCAGTACCGTACTGCGTGCCGGTAGGGTCGTGGGTTGCGACTACATTTGCGCCTGGAAGCGCTTCCCCCTTGTCGTCAAAAACCAGGCCGTTGAGCGCGCCGGTTGTGACACCCTGTGCAAAAAGGCTGGTTGACAAACCCAGCAACAGGCAGCCGCAGAGCACCAACAGAAGAATGTTCTTTGGCTGGCGGTGAGAGAAAATGTGCCTCATTACTATGCCCTCCATTAAAAAAGGTAGTTAATCTGACCGGAATAGTTGATTCAGACAGTCTCAATGTTTGCTCTGGAGTTTGGTGGAATGGTCTCACCCAAATCTCCGAAATTCTGTCCTCCTTTCGTGTTAGTGATGGCAATTCCCTCGAGAACTCGCAGGGCTGCATGAGTACAAGAGGGCGAGAAGTTAGAACAAGAAGAATACGGTTGGGTGTCAGAAAGATATGACGAAAATTTCACAGAGTCAATCTTTTTCTCCCGTTCGCGATTGGAAGGAAGTCACTCCCTCGGGAGCTTGGAAGTGAGTACAATCTTGAGGAGGGTAGATTTGATAAACCCGGTTTCAGAACCACGCCTGCCCGGCGCAGCATCAAATCTTACGGCAAGTGCAACGAAGACGTGACCATGTTGCCGCCACGTAACGCAACAAGCCAACTCGGCATCGAGATCGAGGCCGGGGACCGAGCGAAGCCACGGGCCGCCGCATCACCCGCTCCATTTCTTGCCTGGCTACTTACCGGTTTTGATTTCAATCGCGACTGTGGTCACGACTTGCAGGATAGCTGTCAGCACAAAAATGTTACCGAATCCCGTGGCATAGGTCAAACCCAGACCTGCTCCGGCCACGCCAATCGAGGCCAACAAATCGAGACCGAGACTCCCCCTGCGGCCGTTGCCAAGGTGAGCGCCCAGGGGCATCATAATCGTTTCCCCGACGACTGCGCCCCAGAAGAGATACTCCAGGCCACACATCTCCTCGTCACAATTTTGTGCGCCGCTGCTACTTCCGCCTACGAAAGCGCCGCCGATGACTCCCAGGCCGCCAGCCAGTAGTGCGCCAACGATTGGCCGAAGCGCAGTTCTAGATTCCTGACCCAGATTGAGGTCAACCTGGCTTTGTTGCTGCGAATGAACAATGGCCCTCTGCAGAGCCAAGCCGAACCCCGCTTTTGCCATACTTAGATTGCGTGGACTCAGAAACATTTGTTGGCGTGGTGAATTCGTACCGCCCGCCACGGGGGCAGCATGGGCCAGAGCCACCAGGCCGAGGGCGATTAAGTACATTTTCGATTGCATTTGTGATCTCCATAATTGCGCTCTGCCGGCTTCTAAGCAAAGCCGGTGCCAGGCGGATATACGTGGGCAGAACTCCTTAAAAATCAGACACAAAAAATGGGTGATGATGACATGGGGAATTCATGGGCCGGCGTAAACTTGGTGCGCAGTTGTGAAGGTGTTGGACTTTTCTCATCCGACCAACCGGTCGAGCAGATTGCCACAGGTGACTCTCTACGGACATCTATTCGCGAAATCTGAGAATCTACCCAGATGAGCGTGTTCTCAGCCCGATATCTTGACACATGGTGTCGTTTTTACTATATTGCGACAGCCTACCCGGCCCACAGAAGAATTCTCGCAACGCGCTATTTACCGAAACGGATTGATCTATGTTTGTTAAACAATTTCTGACCGGCGGAGATCGCAACTTCGGCTATCTTGCTGCTGACGACGGCTCCAACCTGGCAGTCATCATTGACCCATCTTACTCGCCAGAACAAATCTACGCATTCGCGACCGAGACGGGCTACCGGGTCAAATATGTGCTCATCACGCACGGCCACGAAGACCACACCAATGGCAATGACACCATCAAGGCACTGACCGGCATTCAACCGCTGCTGCTTGGGGACACTGAGCCGCTGTCGGGGATCACCATCGAAGATGGTGCGAGGCTGCCACTGGGAGGTCTGGATCTTGAAATTCTGCACACACCGGGTCACACCAACGACTCGATTTCAATCCACTGCGGCGATGCCGTCTTTACCGGGGATACGCTGTTCGTTGGCAAGGTTGGTGGCACCGACTTTGGCGCGGCTGCCCGCGCCGAATACAACTCGCTGCACCAGAAATTGCTGAAGCTGCCGGACGCCACCCGTGTCTTCCCAGGACATAATTACGGCGCCGCAGCCGAATCTACTATTCTCAATGAGCGTCAAACAAATCCGTTTCTGCTGCAGCAGGACTTTGAGGCGTTTGTCGATTTGAAAAAGAATTGGTTGGAGTATAAGAAGAAGCACGGCATCGCTTAGGCGAGCCGGAATGCCGTATCAGGCAATTCTGTCCAGCTCATTACGGACCGCCAGCCCAATGCCTTCAATGGTGTAAGGTTTCCTGATGTATTTGCCGGCGCCCAATTTCTGAGCTTGCCGAACCCGGTCGGTCTCCGAAAAGCCACTGGCAATCACCGCTTTCGTGCCCGGCCGAACCTCCTGGATCGCCTCATAGGTCTCGAGCCCATCGATACCGGGCTCCATAATCATATCAAGCAAGAGTAAATCGACCGGATGGTCGCGCACATAGGCCACAGCCTCTTCTCCGCTTGCTACTGAGATTGTCTGGTAGCCCAGCTTCGTCAGGATCCTTGTTGCGATTCTTCTCTGCAGTTCCGCATCATCGACAATCAGGATGGTCTCGTCGCCTGAGTAGGCCTCAACCGGTGTGCTACGCGATGGCTTTACCAGCGCCGCCTCCGTGATCGGGAAATACAGGTCAAATGTGCTGCCGTTGCCAACACTGCTGCGCACATCGATGAAGCCGTGATGGTCATGCACCGTGCCCCAAACAACCGCCATGCCCAAACCCGTACCGCTCCTTCCCATTATTTTTTGCGTATAAAATGGCTCAAATACTTTGCCGATGTCCTCCTGCGCAATACCACACCCATGGTCCTCAACTTTCACCACGGCGAAGTCCCCTTTGCTTACGTATTCGTAGCCGTTGATGGTCTTGTCAACATGGCAGTTCCGTGTCGAGATCCAGACCTTGTCATCGCTCGGATTCGATTCAGCCGCATTGGCCACAAGGTTCATCACGACTGTCCTGATATGAATTGCCGACCCTTCGACAGTACACAGTTCGGGTTCCAGGCCAGCGACAATGTCCAGGCCCGGATGGTCAAGTTTAAGTGCTTCGGACTCGGGTGAGGCCAGGTAGTCTGAGATAATGTCGTTCAGGTTGACAGGCTGAGGATTTAACACGCCGCGTCGGGCCAGGGTCAGAAGATCCTGTACAATGTCGGCAGCCTTGATGCCCGACTGTTTTATGGTTTCAAGGGGCTCCCGCAAAGGGCTTTCTTCAGCAAGGTCCAGGAGCAGGAGGTCCGGGTAGGTAACCGTGCCCGCTAAAATGTTGTTGAGATCGTGCGCCACGCCGCCAGCGAGCAGGCCGAGGGCTTCCATTTTCTGTGAACGGGCCAGTTTCTCCTGAAGTTCCTCTTTTTCGTGTTCGGCGCGCTGCCTTTCTGCAAGCTCCACCTTGTACTTGTCATTCGCGACCACCAGCTCACTACGCTGTAATTCAACCGTGTCGAACGCTCTGGCGAATCGAACGGCAATGAGGAAGGCCTGAGCGAAAATGAACAGGGAGACGCCAAGTTGTGTCAAATGGCCGGTGTGAATGATGGCGTTTGCGTCGAGAATATCATTAAGAACACAGGCCCCCAGCAGCAAGAAACCAAACAGGACGGTACGGGCTCCGCGACGTCCTCTCTTTGCACATAGAAACAGAAAGTACAGGGCGTAAGCCAAGGCTGCAAGCGTGAACAGATTAAACCATATCATGGTATGAGTGAAAATCTTGGCAGGAAAAAGCAAAACCAGACCCGCGGCGCTTAGGCCAACGCCAAGAACTGCTCTGAGAACAAAACGGGAAAAATCCTGGCGAAAAACCGATGCGAAAAACAGGCCGAAAGCTGGGACAGAGAGATAGTAGGTAAGATACTCGATCTTGAGAAAAACCTCCCAACTGAGAGCCGGAAAATATTGCAGCAGCGTTCGCTCATTTACTGTCAGCAACCTGACGGCGACTATCAGACACAACAGACCAAAAAACAGAGCCGGTTTTGCCCTGCGACGCAAAGTTAGAAAGGCAAGATGATATAGCCCCATGACCAGGATGGTGCCGAACAACACCAGGTCATACGCCAGTCGGCGCCCCCGAACCTTATACACCTCCCATTTGGTTCCCAGCCTCACCCGCTCCCATGCCCCGCCGCGCGCATGATGGAAATTGGAGACGTGATAGATAAGCTCTATCTTCGTCGAGTCGCCGTCAAATTCCACGACAAGAGGGCGGTATTTCGGGATTGTGGTTGCTCGGCTCTTGCCTGGCCTGCCAATCTCAATGAGCTGCTCACCGTTTAAAAAAACCCGGAATGCGGTTCCCATGTCTGGAAAGTGGAAAGCTAACGGCAGGCGCTCGGAGTTCAGAAGGAGCGTTAAACGATAGGTTGCAAAGCCGTCGCCGCCGAGTTTCTTGCCGGAAATTTTGAAGTCATTCCAGGGTTTCTCGACTTCAATGAAATGCGGTTCAGGCCGAGTGACCGTATCCGAAAAGGCTTCTGGCCACAACTGCTGTTGCCAGTAGAACTCAAATTCTCCGGCCAGACTGACTGCGCCGTCGCGCATACGGTCCCAATCACGCAAGTCCAGAACGCCTTTGCTGGCACGAGGAGGGGTTTTGTGCGAGCGCGCACCGGTACAGCCGTACGGAAAGATGCACAATCCGGAAATGGTCACGAACCTGAGAATTGTTCTTGCGCCCACCTGAAGTCCCGCCTGGTTAACGAAGAAAAGCTCAAAAAATCATGACGAATAGGACTAACTGCTTGGAAACTTACCTGCGAATCGACACAACGTGAAACGGTATACGATGTTCAATTAATACCAAAGAGTCAACAAGAATGTGCTCAACGAAACTTCGCCGCACGGTTTTGTTCTGGCCGCCACCGCAACACCGTGAACTTCCGGTGCCAGGCCGCCGTCGGCTTGGGTGCTGAAAGTAGTACTGCGCCAAGCTCAATCGTTCTCGAAATGGTTAAGATAGACGCCATTCAAACCATCTGAATTCGCAACACCAACATCAGGAAATCCATCCTGATCCACATCGCCCACTGTCAGCCAGTAGGTGATTCCTTGCTCATAGCCGAAACGCAGCTCTGTGAAACGCCTGCCTTGCTCTTCGTTAAAGAACACGGCATTCTGAACGCCAACATTGGCAACGACAATATCCTGGTCACCATCGCCATCTAAATCAGCGACGTCAACGGAGAACGTCTTGCCGTCCGCGCGACCAAAACGAATGCCCGTGTCGAATCCGCCACGACCGTTGCCGAAATAGACACCATTGGCTTCACCTGCATTTACTGAGACAATGTCCATGTGGCCATCACCATTTATGTCTGCCAACGCGATTGCCAGCGTTTCATCACTTCCTGTGCCGAACGGGCGTGATATCTCGAAATTGGCCTTGCCATCGTTTAAGTAAACCATATTCGGCTGTCCGTTGCGATTTGCCAAAACAAGGTCAAGGTCACTGTCTGCATCTAGGTCGCCAATTGCAAGTTTTATGGTGGAATCATCCGAAGTCCCGAAGCTCTTGCGTTCCCCAAAAGAGCCATCGCCGTTGTTCAGATGAACTGCGTTCGGTGCGTGGCGGTTAGTGACGGCTGCGTCCAGCCAGCCATCGCCATTCAAATCACCCAGAAACACGCCGCGAGTCAAATCGGCCGCATCTGAGAGCTGTCCGGACAGAGTGAACCTTCCCTTGCCGTCGTTCATGTAGACCAGATTCGGGGCCCTGTCGTTGCCTACAATGACATCCATGTCGCCATCGCCATCCAGATCGCCGGCAGGCACGGCATAGCTTGTGGTCAATTCCGGGCCCAGTTCATAAGCAAGGGTAAATGTCCCGGAATTTCCTGAGTGGGCCGTGTAAGGCTGGTTCGCCGGGTCGGAGTTGTTGATAAAAACCTCGTTTGCCTGAACCCAATGCCGGCCATTTGCAACGAGAACATCCAGGTCGTCATCTCCGTCCAGGTCCGCGAATGTGATGGATGCGGAGCGGTCCGTTCGTAGACCGAGAAGAATGTCCGGCTCGTTGCCGAACACTCGCGACTGGCATTGCGCCTCGGGTGAGTCGGAGGACAGCACGGCCAGAGCTGCGTACGTTAGAACCATTAGTTTCTTCAAGTGCACACCTTTTCCTTAGACTAAGACATGAATGATGGCGAGCACCACATCTCAGTTGCGGCGCGGCGGTAGAACACAGCAATATTAGAGCACGAGAACAGGCCTGAGCAAAGGCTGCAGCTCAGGCGGCAAGCCAAATAACTCACCCATGAACCGGTCGATTTCGTCACGCGTTTCCGGAGAAAGGAGTTCCTGAATTTCGTCGAGAGCGGTTCCGCTAATCATGAAAGGCATCAGCGAAAACAGCATTTTGTCACCTTTGCAGTGGCAATAAATCTGGTATTCTTCCTCATCATCGACCGGAACGCCGTTGACAATGCACTGCGACAGCCATTCGTCCGTGTTCGGCCCATGTGCATCCATAAGTTGCATGCGGCGCCTGAACAGATTAACACGGCTCTCCAGGAAAGCGTCTATGCGTTTTTTCGAGATCTCCGACAGGCTCTCACGCATCTTCACCTGGCAATCGATGCACATGGCGTGCTCAAAAATCGTGTCATCCGTGTTGAAACTCTTATAGTGACGAATGGCCTTCTCGATAACATACTCGGCGTCGCTTGCGAGCAGGTCGCGCTCGCATTGAATGCAATGGCTGAACAGTTTGTCGGTGGCGTCGGAGAAGAATCTGTCTGGGATCTCAGCGGATTCCATATCACCAAATGGGAAACTCATAGCTGCCTCGGAGAATTTCTTTTGAACTGCAACACGAAAGTATGCAATTCGGGAGTCTAAATCAAATGGAAATGTTGCGGCTATCGCAACAAATCATGCCACACAACCGGGACCTAATTTCGCCGGGCTTATGCGTTCAGAAAGTCGAATGCACTCGCCGCAGAACTTCAATCATCGGTCAACGCAAAATCCACTGATGCGACGACCCAGACTTTGACGGGCTTGTCACGTTGCATTGCGGGAAGCCATTGCTGTGTCAGCAGTACCCGCAGCGCCTCCTGGTCGCAACCGTACCCCAGCCGCTGCAAAACCTTCAGGTCGATGGCTTCTCCGGTAGAATCAACCAGCACCTGCACTGCCACGCGGCCTTCGATGCCGGCATTGCGCGCTGCTTCCGGGTAAATGAGATCATTCTGGATGGCGGCAAAGCCACCTATCGGAATTGGCGGTTCATCGTATGCCACGAAAACATTGCCGCCACTGCTGTCGGGCGCAAGCGGCGGATCTGCCGTGTGAGTACAGCTAACAATGAGAAGCAGCGCGACTACACAGGTCGCCTGTAAAACCCCGATTTGTCTGCCTGACCTTTGTCGCATGGAATTACCCTCTTGTCTCAAAATTCAGCAACAAGATAACCAAGAGCAAAACCAAAAGTCAACCACAAATAGCCGAAACCCCGCAAATGTCATCTCGTCTGAGGGAGACAAGCGTGAAGTAACTTTACACTTGTCTCCCTCGCTTCACATTGACTGTCGTGTGCGGCTCAGCAAAAAGACGAGGCGGACTCATCATAAACTCTGAATAAATAAGTACGCGTTTGAGACCGAGCAGTCCCGGTACAGCCTTTGCCAGCACCGGTGGCAATCAACTCAAGAGGTCACCATGAAAAAACAAACACCACTCATGTTACTCGTGCTTGCGTGCCTGGTCTCTGCTAGCTGGTCCCAGACGCTACCGCCCGCCTCACACGCAGGTGTGAAAAGCGCTCTGGTTGATACCCTGAGGGAACGGCCGACCAGATACCGCAAGAAACCACACATCGCCATCCTGCCGTTTTCCAACGCAAACGCCCAAGCCAAGGAAGCGGAATTCGGCCGGACGGTCTCTTCCATGCTGGCGACGGCTCTGCGCAATCAGACCAATTTTGTTGTGCTGGAGCGCAGTCAACTGCAAAAAGTACTGAATGAGCAAATCCTCGAGCGAACCGGACTGACAAGTGAGCAGACCGAACAGTTGAGCAAGCTCTACAATGTCGAGGTCGTTCTGGTGGGCGACGTCTCGCTGATCAACACCACACTGCACATCGACGCGCGCCTGATCGCCACCCGCAGTTCCGAAATTGTGGTGGCGCTCTATGGCACCTGCCAGGATTTGCGCCAGATCCGAGATGTGGTCGAGGACCTCTCGCGACAACTGGAGCAAACCTACCTGCGACAATGGATGGGCAGCATCAGCATCTCTTCGCAACCCGCGGGCTCGGAGGTCTATCTGGAGGAAAAATTCATTGGACTGACCAGTGAGCAGATACCGCTGCGAGTCGATAACATGCTGGAGGGCAGTTACCGTCTCAAGCTCATTCGGGGCGGCTACTTCGATTGGCAGAGCGACATCGCCGTGCCGGCTAAAATGGAGCGTGCGGTCACTGTTTCACTGATCGCCAAACCCGGCTCCATGAACGTCTACTCAGAACCGGCCGGGGCCCGGGTTTTTCTCGACAACACGCCGGTTGGCGAAACACCGATGTCGCTGAAACAAGTAGCTGAGGGCGAGCATGAGCTTAGTCTGGTCAAAGAGAATTACAAGGACTGGCGACAGCGAGTCGTGGTGCGCAGTTTTCAACCTACCGATGTGAAAGCGACGCTCGAAGTCAGTCCCGGCATGCTCACGGTTAATTCAGAACCTGCCAACGCTGAGATTTTTCTCAAGGGCAAGCAGGTCGCGAGAACACCGCACACGTTGTCGAATATTCCACCTGGCGAAGTTGCGGTGCGTGTGACAAAACCGGGTTATGAGACATGGACCTCTTCTATCCTGATTGGCCCGAGCAATCACCAGGTTCTGGATATTTCTCTCGTGGAAAAAAGAGGCTCCCTTTCGATTCTGTCGCAGCCGGAGGGCGCCACGGTTTATCTGCACAAGCCTGGGCAAACACCGCGAGAAATCGGGCAAACACCGGTGCTCAACTACGAAACGACGATCGGCTTGTACCAGATTGAGGTCAAAAAGCCCGATTACTTTGCGGCCACCGAAAAGACTGCCGTCGCTCACAAGACCCTGAGTGATGTAGCTATCGAGTTGCAGGAAAAACCAGGAAGCATTCTGGTGGAGTCGGAGCCTGTGAACGCTCGCATTTCTCTCGATGGCTCCTTCAAAGGCCGGACGCCTTACTTGCTGGAGAATATCGTCAAAGGCGACTATCAAGTGGCCGTCAGCCTGCCCTACGCCGAGGAGATCCGGGAAGTCCATATCAAACCGAATCGCCAGGCGGTAGTCAAGGCCAACTTCAGAAAATCAAAGAAGTACATTATGGGTATCTCCGCCGCTGGAGTTGCCAGCTTGCTTTTTCATCTCATGGCGCAATAGGAGGCTCTCAAATGAAACAGACAAGACGGCGAATCCTGGCAGAGCAGGCGACAATCAGCCAACCGGGGAGCGGATTTCAGATTCCGCGCTCCCTGACACTGGCGCGAAAGTGCTCAATCGGGTTCGCCACCGGTTGCATCCTTGTGCTTGCCTCGGCTAAGGCGCACGCACAAACAAGCACATCGTTCCGGACGCCATCCTACTACGGCTTCTCGGGGTTGAGTTTTATTCCCACGGCGCAAACCCTGGCGCCCAACGCCATCAGCTCCGGCTATCTTTCCCGGCCCTCGCTCGGCGAGGATTTGACGCTTGAGCCATTCTCAGCCACGGCCGGTTATGGCATGCAGATTCAGGGGCTCGAGGTGGCGGTCACGAACACGCCATTTTACGCCAGCAGACGAAAACTGGGGGGCGTCGATATCGCCACCGGTATCCCGGAGTTCGACAGCCCTGCGCCCATATTCCCATCTATCAAGTTTCAAATCATGCCCATGATTCAACAAAACCACCATGTGGCAATGGCCATCGGCTTTGGTCTGCCTTACGGCGCTTACTACGTGGTCGACAAATATCTTGACGCAAATGTGGTGGACGTCACGCTGCACACCGGCGTGGGCACCAAACTCACGACCTACCACGCATTTGCCGGCGTCACCATTACCTTTGGCAACCGCCGGGGAGAAACCGGCCGAGACTTCCCAGTTGAGTTGCTGCTCGAAGGCAGTTGGGGCGGCTCGCTAAAGCAGCTCAGCGAAAAAGAAGAGGCATTCTTTGCCGCGTCATTCCGCTTCGCCTGGACCTCGTCGCTGTTCATGACCACATTTCTTCGGATAGATTCGCAGCCTTTGTTTGACAACGGCGTGCAGGTGGCGGACGGTGCAACCAGGCGCGTCGGGATTGGCCTGAATTACACACTCACGCGATGAATCTAGCCTGGTTGATGGTGGATTGCAGATGGTGTCAGCGCTGGCCAGGCGTCATGTCAACGCCGGCCCTCTGCAATTCCGAACAAAAGGAGACACAGACTATGAAACGCACAACGCTTTTGATCTTCCTGGGCTTGGGTACTCTTGTCAGTTCCAAGGGTCTGGCGCAGGGAAGTTTTCTCGAAGCTGACTACCAGACATTCGGCAGAAAGGATCCCGCGAGTCTGGGCTCGGTATTCAGTTCGCTCAGCACCAACACGATTTTTCTCAATCCCGCCCAGGTGGCATTTGCCAACGACAACCGCATCAACATCGGGCTTGGCATCTCCGGCATCGGCAACGGCCGCTTTATCTCCTGGATGGCGCCAAATCTCGCCATCAGCAGCTCGAATCAGAACAGCGACCGTTCCGATTTGTCCGGCCGCTCTCACGAGAAAAAACTGCTGCATTTTGCCTTTGGTATTTCATCGCAGGATCTCGGCTACAGCGGGAAAAATCAAACCTTTGGGCTCGGCCTGGCCATCAAGCGCCAATCTGACCGGCTCACGCCAGGATTCGACGGCGAGCTGCAGGGAGGCAGCGCGGTCAGTGTCGATCTCGGCTTGCTTTACAAATGGAACCGATTCGAGCTCGAAATGATACTGGTAGATGTGAACACTCCCCAATTGAGTGACTCGGAGGTATCGTACGGGCGCGGATTTGTGGTAGGGAGCCGCTTCACCACCCTTGCGGGGCTGACCATCGCCCTGCAGGGTGTGGGCGGCAATGGCTACGCCGGCTCTGATTTTGGTTTGAGTTTCGGAGCCGAGCAGTCCTTCATGGACCAGCGGTTGGTGGCGCGGTTGCAACTCACGTCGTTCTTCTCGGGCTCCGAGGCCGCCATGCAGAACATCAGCGCCAATATCGGCTACAGACTCGACCCACAACATGAACTCGTCTCATTTTTGAAGGATTTGGAGTTCAGCTACGCATTGAGTTTTCTGGCGCTGCCGAATAATGTCGGCACGCACATGGTGGTGGTCACGAAGTATTTCTAAACAACAATCAAGAATCACGCAAAGCTGTTCAACACCTGCTCGATCTGGATTCGTTCACCGCCATTTTCCTTGCCACAGGCCCTCGCGATTTCTGCCTGCAGCCGATCCTCCAGGGTCGGCTTTTCTACTTGGTAGAACACGCCGGTGTACATGGGCTCGGTCACGTAGGCCAGCTCCATGGCATTCATCTTGTCTGTCCTGGAATGGTCGTCCGGAAGCGGCTGAAACAACGACTTCATCTCTTTGGCATCCAGGACCGGGAAGGTTCGACAAGGAGACAGGACGTAAACCATGGACATGCCCTTGTGTCTGATAGCGGCCGCCAGGGTGTCCGTCAGCTCTCTTAGGTTGGTGCTAACGGCCCGTGCAATAAATGAAATGTCGTAGGCCAGGAAGATGGGCAGCACCGCCAAAGCATCTTCATAGACGCCATACGGAGATGTCTTCGTGGTCAGGCCAACAGGAGTGGTCGGCGACGATTGGCCTTTTGTCAAGCCGTATATTCGATTGTCAATCAACAAATAGGTGATATCGACATTCTTGCGTGCCGCGTGCGCGATGTGGCCGCCGCCGATACCCAAGCCATCGCCATCACCACCGACGGCGAGAACCGTGGCGTCGGGTCTGGCCGCTTTGGCGCCCAATGCCAGGGGGACTGCCCGCCCATGGGTTCCGTGCAGCGAGTAGGTGTTCAGATAGTGTGACAGCCGGCCGGAGCAACCAATCCCGGAGACCGCGATAATCTCTTCCGGTGAAATTTCCAAAGAAAGCAACGCCTTTTGTAGTGCGCTCAAAACACCGTAATCGCCGCATCCAGGGCACCAGACCGGCTCGATGACGCTCTTATACTCTTGCAATGTTTTCTTCATCGAGGATCCTCGCAACTTTTTCTATTCCTGAATAGATCTCTTCGGCGGTAATCGGTACGCCCTCGTATTTGTGAATCTCGATGGGCCGGATACCGAATTTCGCCTTGATAAAATGGGCAAATTGGCCGGTGTAGTTTTCTTCTATCACAAGCACTTGTTTTAGCCCGCAAAGAAAATGGCGAATCCGCCGCTCTGGCAGCGGCGAAACGATTTTGGGATGCAAATGCCGAACCTGAATACCACGAGTTTCCGCCAGGTAACGAGCCTCCCGGATGGCGCCTTCCGTCGAGCCCCAGCCGATGATGCCAATCTCTGAATCCGCCGAACCGTGGTACTCCGGGGGTTTCTTCTCCAGAGCCCGTGAAATCATTTCGAGTTTCCTGAAGCGCTTGCGAGTCATCATCTTGTGATTCAACGGGGTGTAGTCGGCTTTGCCGCTTTCCGTGTGCTCCAGTCCGGTGGCGAGATACTGCCCTCCCGGCGTACCAGGACGGGCGATGGGGGAGACGCCGCTCTCCGTGACCGCGAATCGTTTATAGTCGCGCAACTCATCGGCTGTTGGTTCTCTTCTGCAAGCGATTTCAACCTTGTCCGCGCTGGGAACAGCCATCCTGCCTGGCGGCACCACGTCGCCAACGGCGCGGATCTTAGCGAGCTTGGGTATTCGCACGGTTGCTTTGCGATAGCCGATGGACTGGTCGGTCATGATGATAACCGGCAATTGATAGCGCTCCGCGATGTTGAATGCGCGGATGGTTTGATAAAAACAGTCTTCTACTGAGGTTGGCGCGAGAATCACGCGCGGGGATTCACCGGCGGCGCCATAGATTGCAAACTTCAGATCGGACTGCTCAGTTTTAGTAGGCATCCCTGTGCTCGGTCCGCCGCGCTGCACGTTGACCAACACGATTGGCAGTTCCAGCATGGAAGCAAGATTCAGTTGTTCTCCCATCAACTGCAAGCCCGGGCCGGAGGTAGGCGTAATCGCCTTCTCGCCGGCAAACGAGGCGCCGATGACCGCGGAGATTGATGCGATTTCATCTTCCAGTTGAATCGCTTTGCCGCCCACTTTTGGCATGAGTTTGGTGAGGGTTTCAAAGATGGGCGTTGCCGGGGTTATCGGGTAACCTGCCACAAAACGGCATCCCGCGGCAATGGCGCCCAGTGCAACAGCTTCGTTGCCCGAGAGCATCATATAGCGAGCCTTGCGCTCGCCATTGGCTTTGAGTTGGAACTCTCGTCGCCACTCACTCTGTCTTGCGGCGTCGAAACCTGCATTCAGGGCGCGCAAATTGTTTTCGATAGTTTCGCTGCCTTTGTCTCCGTAGCGGTCATGAATCAACTTCTGCAGAGCAGCCTGCTCAATCTTGAAAAGATAGCCCAGCGCGCCCAGGGCCACAACATTTTTCCCCAGCTTACCCCCGGCGATTTCGGTGGCTATCTTGGTCAGATGAATTGGGTAAAGCGAGGCCTCGATGTTGTCCTCGACCGCAACCGTGTCCGGGTCGTAAACCAGAACGCCGCCCTTTTTTAAATCCGTAATGGTGCTGTCGTAAGCTTGCTGATTGAACACAACCAGGTAGTCCACTTCGCTACCCATTGAGTAGACCGTCCAGTCGCGGATGCGAATTTGAATCATGGAAAAGCCGCCCCGTATTTCCGCGGGGTAGGTAATATAGGTGAAGACGTGATATTCCGTGCGGGAAGCCGCCTGGGCAAACAGCTCGCCGCAACTGATCACACCGTCTCCACCTTCGCCGCCAATGCGAACAACAAAGTCAAGCTCGGATTTGAACTTTCTGTCCATAATATTGCATCTCCAGGAAAGTCAAAAAATGGTTCAAAACGGGATGCAAGAAGAGAGCCAAAAACAGTGAGGCTGGCGGGACCGGCGTGCCTCCGGTTTTTTCTGCTTTCGAGAAACCGGGCGGCGCAATTCTCAATTCTGGCACAAAAGTGGTTGTTTCAATGGCTGAGGCGGGTCGTAAAATTCGAGTTGACGTTGGCCTGAAGCTCTGCACAGCACCCTTCCTGTAAACCCATCTTCAACAAGCATCTCCGCAGGTGTCTTGGATAAGCAACCGCCTCGAAACGGGAGAATCCGTGGAAACTGGGATGACCAGCCTGGGCTATGATCTGTAACGTCTTCGGTATGGTCAAAGCCTTGTCCAACACGGAGCCGCGGAGTTCACGGAGTCTCACGGAGAAAAAAAGGGTAGCATAATCGTTCGAGGGTTCTAGTCAAACGCTCCACACCATCAACCAGTATGTCCACATTGGTCAAAATAAATCTCCGTGTTTCTGCGGTCACTCCGTGACTCTGTGTCCAAACCAGAACTGCTCGAGAGCATCTTGCCAGGAAATGGCAGAATCGGACTTGTCAGAAACTAAAGACATTCCTGGTTTACCTGGAGATATCTGTCACTTACCTACTTACTTAACCAATAGAGCAATCTGATTGTACGGTCAAGCCTTGTCTAACACGGAGCCGCGGAGTTCACGGAGTCTCACGGAGAAAGAAAGGGTAGCGTAATCGTTCGAGGGTTCTAATCAAACGCTCCACACCATCACCCAGTATGTCCACATTGGTCAAAATAGATCTCCGTGTTTCTCCGGTCACTCCGTGTCCAAACCAGAACTGCTTGAGAACATCTTGCCAGGAAATGGCCGAGTCGCTGATATTGGAGGGTAGAAAGTCAACTTGAGGAGCGGACAGGCCCGAGAGCTTTTGTCAAAAAGTCCGCTCGATCTCCATGGCAAGGCGGTCTTCGTTCACGAATTGCTCTCCCAATTGCCATTCCCGCTTCTCGTAGCGTAGCACGAAGCGGAGAACACGCCAGTACCGTTCAAGGCTGCCGCCGAATTCAAAAAGGTCTTCGGGGAGCCGTAGGGCATCGTTGCGGGCACGATATCTCGCATGCCCTCTGAGGATGAAAGCACGGGTTGGCCGCCAGCTCAATTCCCCCTGCAGAGAGCGGGATGTCAGGGTGGTGTTATCCTCTCCATAGAACAAGCGGGAAACAGTTAACCGGTTCGACAGGTGGAGTCTACCAAATGGCCGCCAGAATGTGGATGCACTGAAATCCCACGACCTAAAGCTGAGCGATTCAGTCTCATAGATTCTATATCGCGCCAGCGCAGACATTCCAGCTACATCGCCCCGGGCGTTGAGCCTGGCCTGCAGACTCTTTGTGTGGAGCTGATTCAAGTTATCGAGGTATTCTTCTTTTCCCCTGAGCAGGTCTTGTTTGTGGTCGTTGACATTGTAGGTGATTGACAATCCGCCAAATGAGAGTCCGGTCGAAAGGACCCGGGTATTGGTGGCGTAGCGAATCGAAGGCATTGTGCGAAATCGGTAGTCGATCAGGACCAGATCACCCTCCCGGATTCGTCCAAATTGTGTCCGGTGGATTTCCACATAGTCGCCGGCACGCCTGATGAAATAGTCCCTGTCTTCGCCCTCATCGAATATCTTCATACCCGATTCGTCGAATACGAGAATTGAGCCCATGATGACATCCTGTTCCCGCAGCAGAATAGGGAGGCCAGCCATGAAAACGTAGCGCTGGTGCACAACGGACAACTCTGTTTGGGTTGCCTGAATATCGTTGATGGAGTAACCGCGTGTCCATCCAATCTGGAAACGTCCGGACAACGGAATTCGTTTGCTATAGTTGACGCTGCCGCTCATCGAGTAAGTGCGTGTTTGACCGCCACGAAGCTTACCGAGTGAGCCGCCAAGGCTAATGCCGGATGAAAGACTCTCCCACAGACGGTGCTGCAACGAGGCTGATGCCGTATTCTGCAGATAGGCGCCGCCAAGTGCGTGCGTCAACGACAGGGTGTGGTGATATCTGGAGCTGAGTGACGGCATATGTTTCAAGTGCAGGCTCTGGCCCACCCTGCCGGACTGATAGTCGCCAAGTCCTTTGCGCACGAACAGATTGGCGCGGCTATCATAGCTGATCTGCTGCTCGTCCCCAAAAAGTCGCCGGTAGCGCGCGTTCGCGGTGTGATTGACATAGTCCCAGTCAGTCCGAATTCGATCTACGACGTTCAAGAAGTTATATCTTACGGCAATTGTGCTCAGTTCGGCGTCGCGGTTGCCGGTGTAGGAGAGCGACCGTCTTAACTGATCGCGAGTGTTATCGAAACCGGCTCGACGCCAGGTTTCTTGAAAGTCTCGCCACCCAACCTGAATTCGTGACGGCATGGCCAAGCCCGGCATGTTTATCGTGCCCTGAAGATAGTTGACATCGTAATTGGTGCGGCCGCTGTCATCCAGCATTATTCGGTTGCTGGTTTTGTTCCACATGATTTGCGTCGGGTATGCAGAATGCCGGAAGATTGAGGTTATCAGGCTGTGGCCCAGTAAACGGCCTCTGGTGTCCTTGCTCAGCAGCTCAGTCCTGTAACGGTCCAGATACAGCGCGAATTCGCCGGTCCACTGGAATGCCAGCAGTCGTGGATTGATCACAAAGCCCGAGTTCTTCACTTCCAGTGCGCCATTGTATAGACGTTGGTTGGTGAGTTCGGGCGCTTCCCTGTTTTCTTTTTGCATCCTGAATAGCAGGGAACCTCCCCATCTTCCCAACTTGAAGAGCCCAACTTGTGCCGCGACTGGCTCTGGCGTAGCGGCCAACAAAAGAAGGACACTCAGCAAAACGCCAAGCATTTGCCTATGTTCTCTAGCTTTTGACCACCAGGTTCTCAAATCGATTTTCTGGAGTCCTGGCCTGACTTGGATCGTACCCGCGCAGGGCGGATAACCCGAGCTAATTTCGGGATCGGAGTTGCTGAGGGGGCGGGTCAGATGTCGCAAGGCTAAACGCAAGATACGGGTCCTTCGAGGCTTACCGTATTAGAAATTCATTGTCCGCGCCGTGCGGATTGTGACATTCATAGCAAGGCATGTCATCGATGTCCGCGTGGGTCTCGGGGTCTCGGAAATCGGCCTTGTAGTGGCAGTCATAGCACAGCGCCTGGCTTGACTTTGCGAGCAGGCTAGGCTCTGAACTGCCGTGCGCCGCGTGGCAGCTCAGGCACTCCCCGCTCTCGAACGGAGGATGCAGGTATTGCGTCTCTGCCAAAGCCATTTTCTGCAAACTGTGGCAATCGACACAGAGTTGGTCAGTCGGCTTCAGAAGAAGGGTTTGGTGTTTCGAAGCATGCGGGTCATGGCACTGACCGCACTTGCCTGCGCTGACCGGGGCGTGCGTTGAACCTGCTACTTCGAATTCGTCTGCCCAGACATCGTGGCAGGTTGCACAGAGTTCCCTTTCCGTCGCCACCAGGATGTGTTCGTTCTGCGAACCGTGGGGGTTATGACATTCTGTGCAGGCGTTGCCCTCGACGGGATTGTGGACGATAGGGTTGTCTTTGAAGGTATGGCACCTGCCGCACAACTCGGCGGCTTGCGCATACAGCCTGAACGACTGCCCGATGTCATGGCAGGCTTTGCATTCACTCGCGTCTTGTGCAGGATGATAGTACCAGGCGGGGCGTTCAGTTTGAAGTGTGTCCTGAACGGCGTTCGCAGCAGGAACAGCATGCTCAGGCGGGCTGCCGCTGTTGTCAGTCCGCAGGCTGTCGGCGACCGGGATGCCATCAAAAAAAACGCGCAATACTTGATAGCGCGTTCCCCGACTACAGTGTAAGGTCAGGAAGCAGAGAAAAATGGCGCCCGTCAGGTGGATGCCGGAGTACATTGCCACCTTTTTTCCCCGTCGGTATGGTTCTGACCGTTGACTCATGATACCCAATGTTCTTGAATCTTAGTCAGTATTATTGTCTTGCACCCGTATTTCGATTGTTGCCTGCTTCCGCAGAGCGCCGATGAATTCCTTTCGCCGTTTTTCGACACTCCGTTTCGTGAGTGTTGACCGCAGTTCTTCCAGGTTGATCTCTTCGAGCGGCATCACTCTGGGCGGCCGGGTACCTTCGATTCGGAAGATATGAAATCCATATATTGAGCGTACCGGTTCCGTGATTTCGCCGACCGGAGTTTTTTCCACTGCCTCCTGCAACTCGGGAACAAGATGGCCTTTGTGAAACCACCCCAAGTCGCCGCCTTTGTCTCGCGTCGTCGTATCCGCGGAGACATTTTTCGCCATCTGCGCGAAATCCTTTCCGTTTTTTAGATGAATAACGACTTTTCGGGCAGAGTCCTGACCTGCCTGCCAACCGTCAGCCATTGCCCCCGGGACCACGGAGATCAGAATTTGGCTGAGATGGAATTGTTCGGGTATGGTAAACTTCGTCTTATTCTCTTCGTAGTAGTCGGCCACATCCTGGTCTGACATAGCGATGCCCGAGGTGACCTGTTTGCGAACCATCTCTTTGACAAGCAGGCGGCGTTCGATGCTGGCCATCAAGGTCAGCGAGTTCAGGCCTGACTGTTTGAGCGCCTTCTGAAATTGGCCATCCGACTCATACCTTTGCTTCATTTCAGAAAGCTGTTGCTCAATTTGCAAAACTGAAATCTTGAGCTTGGTGCGCCTGGCCTCCTGGTAGAGCAATTCTTCTTCAATCAGATCCTGCAATGCCTGACCGCGGATTTCCTTCACTCTGTCGTCAGAGAGCTGCTGGTGGTAGGCCGTTTGTGGCAATCGGTTTTGGATAGCGGTCTGCACCCGCTGCTCAGTTATGCCTGTGTCGTTGACAAAGGCAGCAATCTTTTTACCCGAATCCTTTCCCGTGCCCTGTGTCACGAACAGCCCGCAAACAAGCGGCAAAACGAGTGCATATCTGAAGTAGTTCTTAATCATTGTTTTTCCCGTAATAAACAACTGGGGGCAATTGCATTGCCCCCAGTATTTTGAACTCCGGTTTTTGGCAGCAGCACAAAGTTCATTGTGCTGTCCATGCTCCTTGACCGCGACGCTGCGAATCTAAATGTCGTGACACGTGAGACATAACGCGCTGTTAAGATTCGACATGCGCAGAAACGGCCTCTCAGAGTTATCGTGTGGATTGTGACATGAAGCACATTCAACACGATCCTTATTTGGCCCGTAAAGGGGCAAGCCTCCAACCTTGCCAGCTGAGGCAGGTTGAAACTGGGCATCCTTACTCGGGTCGTAGATGATCGAAATCGGGTGGTCGTTTTCGAGGTTTGCCGTCATATTGGTTCCCTCAAAATTGATCCCTCCGACTGGATTAGCGCCGACATGGCATTGCGTTGCACATGTCTCGATCCCGATCCCGGACGCGTCGGTGCCAAGTTTCGCGCTAGGCCGGTTGATAATCTGGTCAAGCGCGATCGTGTTGTCATGGCACGATAGGCAGGCGAGCGACACGCCTTCGGCACTGTTGGCAATCGTCATGTCCAATGTTGGGCTGTTGTACATATCGTACGGTCCAACTGGCTCATCACGGTTCCACAGTGGCGCTTCGATATCGAGGTTATTATTGTGTGGGGTGTGACAGTAAACACAAATCTCCCCGTAGTCACTAAGCGTCATGCCGCTCACTGTGGCCTCCCGCAGGTTGTGAGGTGTATCGGACACCTTGTTACCAAACTGCGCAGAAGCAGTTGTAGCCATTGCCATGCAAAGCATAAGCACGAGTGTGCTGGTGATAGATGGCCACTTATTCATTTTTTCACCTCCCTTCTTTGTCGGTTAGGGGTTCTGACGTATAGGGTTCGTCGCCTAAGTACTGATAGACCTGAATCCTGTTGTTGAATTGATCAACAACGTAGATCTGATCTAATGAATTAATAAAAAGGCCGGCAGGAAGTCGCATGTCTGCCTTTCCGGAGCCAAAGGAGCCAACGTTGAGTAGTAGCTTACCTGTTTGTTCGAAAATCTGGATATTGCTGAAGGCCGCATCCGTAACATACACATGGCCATCGCTGTCAAGGGAAACACCTTTCGGGCGGTAGAAGCTACCAGGTGTGTTGCCAACCTCGCCGAACGCGCTGATGAATTCGCCATCGGGCGAGATGATTTGAATTCGAAAATTGAGGGTATCGACAATATATAGGCGACCGTCCGGCCCGAGGGCCACCTGTGTCGGAAATCGGAACTCACATTCACCATCACCACGGTTCCACGACTTGTCCAGCACTCCCTCCGGTAGCTCACCTTCCGGCTTTTCACCCTGTTTGCCTATCGTGAAGAGAAAGCGGTTGGTCTGGCGGTCAAAGACTTTGATTTGATGCCCCCAGGTATCGACCACGTAGATTTTGTTCTCATCAGAGTTCACGACAATTCCGGACGGGCGAACGAACACATCCTTGCCGCCGAAGGCCCTGATAAATTTGCCGTCAGGCCGATAAACCATGACGCGCTGGCCACCCGCATCCGTAACGTAAATAAGGCCATCGACATCGGTTGTAACACCGAGGGGGTTCCGCAGCCTGCCACGACCGCCCTTGCCGATAACGTCAAGTGTCTTGTTAGCAAAGTTGAAGGCAAGCACCTTGCGCCATCCCGAATCCGTTACCAGGATTCGACCATCCTGTGCTGCATGCACCATGATGGGCTTTTTGAGTGCTTTGGCCGGGGCGCGCCCAAAGATGGCTTCGTAGATCTTTTGTGCGAGCGAGCGTTTGCGGCCGACATCCAATTCAGAGTGGATGCTCTTTTCGAAGCGAATTTTTGGCGGTTCCGGTGGCAAAGGCCAAACCAGCTCTTCGTCACCGGTGTCCTGAATGCCGCTCCGACTCCCCGCACAAGCGCTCAGCAACGCAACCATCAGGAGTAAGGTGGCGCTGAATAAGATTCTTTTATTGGTCATTGTTAACTTACCGACTCAGCTATGAGGACTTTATGACGGGTTAATATTATTCGCTTTATGGCAACCATGGTGCCAAAGATCGATGTGAGATTGGCATTGGGGGTATTCTCCGGTTTCAGCCGAGCGAAGCAATGTAAGTTCAATGATTTCAACAATGAATAGGTGCGGAGTGTGAGGGCTGTCGTTAGCCTGGGAAGAAACGTCAGGGAGAGGAGAATTGTCAAGCTGCGCTATATGGCGCAGTTATGAATCAAATCGCGCAAGTTGCGCTAAGCCATCAAATTGTATTTTTTCATCTTGTAGCGCAGAGCGTGTCGGGAGATTCTAAGCAATTGTGCAGCTTGAGACTGATTGCCGCCCGTGTGCTCCAGAGCCTGCTCAAGCAGCGCCTTTTCCACGCCGCTGAGCGAGGCGCCACCTGAAGGTAGGCTAATGTCCTGTGTCACGCTGGTGACTTCCTGGCTGAGGTTCAGCTCGAGCGGCAAGTGGTGCAGGTGGATTTCCTGTTCGCTCTCCAGAATCATCACGCGCTCAAGCACATTCTTGAGTTCACGGATGTTGCCTGGCCAACTATAGCGTTCGAGTACTTTCATCGCTTCTTCGGAGACGCCTCGCACGCACTTGCCAAACTCTCTGTTGAAACGGTCTATGAAATGCAGACAGAGTGGCGGGATATCTTCACGTCTCTCTCGCAAAGTTGGCAGCTCCACCGGGATGACCTGTAATCGATAATACAGGTCTTCGCGGAAATGGCCGGCCTTCATCATCTTCTTCAGAGATCGGTTTGTTGCTGCGATGATTCGGACATCGACTTCTATGTCTTTCGACCCGCCGATGCGTTTGAAAGTTTTTTCTTCGATAAACCTCAGAAGCTTGACCTGCAATGATGGCGAGGCGTCACCAATCTCGTCCAACAAGACAGTGCCCTTATCAGCAAGCTCAAATAGCCCTTTCTTTAGTGCTTTGGCGTCGGTGAAAGCTCCTTTCTCGTGACCGAAAAGCTCGCTTTCGAGCAATGTGTCTGGCAAGGAGCCGCAGTTCATCGCCATAAATGCATGTTTGAATCGTCTGCTTTCATAGTGAATGGCTTTGGCTGCAAGGTCTTTTCCCGTGCCGCTTTCACCAGAGATGAGAACCGTCGTGGCGTCGCTCGCTGCTATGCGCCTGATGAGTTCGAACACTTTTTGCATGGCTGGAGAATCACCGACTATCTTCTTGATACCATATTTTTGCTTAAGCTCGCTCCTCATAGATGCGATTTCCCTGGTTAGCTCCTCACGTTGCAGTGCCCTCTCGAGAATCATCATGAGTTCGTCGTGAGAGAAGGGCTTCTTGATGAAGTCGGTTGCGCCGAGCTGAATCGCCTCCACCGCAGTTTGCACTGTGGCGTAGGCGGTCATCATAATAATGATAGGATCCTTTGAGACTTTTCTAATTAAACGGAGTACCTGCAGCCCGTCAATCCCCGGAAGTTTCAGGTCTAGCAGCACCACATCCGGCTCCATCTCCTTAAACATGGTCAGGGCGCTTTCCCCGTCCGGCGCAACCTTGACATTGCAATCATCGCCTTCGAGATCCCGGGAGAGTGACCACGCAACGAGCTTGTCGTCGTCAACGATAAGTAGCTTATAGGCGTTCATGCTTGCTCCCGTGACTTAGTGGGTGACCCAAAAGAATTCTCGATAGGTAGTTCAATGTTGAATGTTGTGCCCTGCCCGGCGACGGTCTGAAAGGTGAGATGACCGTCGTGCCGCGTCATAACTTCCCGGCATAGCAGCAGCCCCAAACCCGTTCCGTTGCTTTTCGTGCTGTAGAATGGCTCGAAGATCCTTTCTTGAATATCTGCCGGGATACCCTTGCCCGTGTCACACACACTTACCCTCGCTCGCCGTGCTGCTTCCATGTATGCGGTGCAAACTTTGAGGTTGCCACCGCCCGGCATGGCCTGTATCGCGTTGATGATCAGGTTTAGTAATACCTGCTCGAATTGTGCTGGGTCGAGAGTGACCGTCGGGAGCTTCGTATCCAGAAACCTCTCGATTTCGATTTTGTTCATTCCGGCTTGCTGTCGCACGAACAGAAGTATTCTTTCCACAGCTGCGTTGATATCAGTTGGCATCGGTTCCAGGCGGCTGGTTTTGGCGAATTGCAGCAGTGCCTCGAGATTTTGCTCAGCACGATTGGCTTGTTTGGCGATCTCCTTAAAAATCTCGCGCTTGCCGTCACTGGACTCTCGCAGAATGGAGTTGACTGCGAAAACGATTCCTGAAATCGGGTTTTTAATCTCATGCGCCATGGAGGCCGCCAGTTCTCCCATTTTGGCGAGTGCCTCTGCTTGTGTCAGTTCGTTGTTATGATGTTCCAGGAGCTGCGCCCGGACGTGTTCCAGCTTCTCTGCCATGCTGTTGATGCCGAACGCCAGCTGACCCATCTCGGTGTGCCAGACATTCTTGATTCGCACGCTGAAATCACCGTCTTCAATCCGGTGTAGCGCATTCTGAAAGATTTGCACCGGTCGGTCGATCGAGTGAACGAAGAGTCCGACCGTCGTACCTGAAAGGAACAGAATCAGAGTCAGGGCCAGGAT
The DNA here is from genome assembly GCA_029261995.1 of Candidatus Zhuqueibacterota bacterium. GTDB lineage: Bacteria > Zhuqueibacterota > Zhuqueibacteria > Oceanimicrobiales > Oceanimicrobiaceae > JAJDAF01. The sequence continues at coordinate 24,868 of JAJDAF010000008.1, read as the reverse complement.
AACATGTTGTAGATTGTTGAGTTGCCAAAAGCCAAGTGAGGTGTCATCGGTCGTTGCAACCTGCAGCACGCCCCGAATCGGATGGTCCGCACCGTGGCATTCCTGGCATGGCGGTTCATTGGGCAGTTTTCTCCATTTCCGAAATGTCGTATGGGTTCCTTCCAAAAATTGAGAATTATTGACCAGGGCAGATGATTGAAGGAAGGTTTTGAGCGCTGCACTGGCCTGCCGACTTGTTGAATCTGCCGGGTCTGGTGAGAAGACGAGTTGCCCGTCATGCTCCATGATCTGAATGGACTGCACGTGATGCAGCTTAGCCAGGTCGTGAAGCATCGAAGACAGGATGCTCCGCTCCCCGCTGCACATCACAGAAAGTATTGTATTTTCAACAACTTCACTTATGACGCGGGCATCGTCTCTTAAGTGGTCATCTATCGTGCGCCGGTGCATCCGGTGGACGACATAAAATGTCACCAGCGTTACGCCACTGACCACCAGGATGATGTACATCACCATCCTGGTCCGCAATTTCTTGAAAACCATGACCATGAAATGTGGATACTCTTTTAAGACAGTGCTGTCATTTGACAGCAATTGCCGTGCCTCGATTCCATTCTCCCTGTCTGGCCCTCCCGAGCCGATTTTGCGGTTGATTTGACCGCTTGATCTACGGCGTTGCGCCACTCTTTGGCAGCTTTGCGCAAGTTGTTGCAGGGCGCTGGTGTGGGAAATCGCGCAGTGTGCGCGTCAAGAGACGCACCCTGCGTTTTCATCACGATAGACGATCTTCCTACCGCCCCAATATGCCATTGGCTTAAACTGTTAATAAAACGAAACTTGAGCTAGGCCGGGCCGTTTTCGTCGTTTCCATTCTCCGCTGCCTGCTGATTAGGAATGGTAATTGCCCTATTGCACTGATACTTAGCTTGGCGTGGCGCAGAACAATCACCGGCAAATCATGACCAAAGATGACAAGCAATTGCTAGCACGGCTCCAGGGGCTCTGTTGGCGCAGGCGTGAGTGCGACTCAGTAGGTAGCTGTGGAGCCTCAGCGCTCAAGATGCGTGTGCTCCAGGCGAATGGCGCCCTGGTGATGACGGCATTTGCCATTGCACTGAACGCTTTCCCCCTGTTTTCGCAATCGACCGATATTCACATTCGTCATCTGATGTCCATCAGCGAAGGCGTACGCAGTCCTTTTCGCATGGCAGTCAAAGATGAATTTGTCTACCTGACCGACGCTACCAGCAACAAAGTCTGTGTTTTTGATTCGAGCGGCGCATTGGTCACTCAGCTCAAGACTGAGACGCCACCGATGGCTATTGCCTTGCATGCTTCGAACGGTTTCTATTTGAGTTCTCGCACGATTTCTGATATTCAGTTGATCACTCAAGATGGCGTTGCGAGCCGCAGCTTTGCGCCCGATACGCTCGGCTGGAAGAACGCGACCTGCTTTGCCACGGACGGAGGGCACGAGCTTTACGTGGTTGATAGCAGACGTCATTCCGTTTTCGTTGTGGACACGCGCACTGGCACAAGCAGGCTACTGGTTGGCAACCGGCTGATTTTTCCGACTGGTATTGCTTTTGACAGCAAAAACCAACGGATCATCGTGACAGAGCACGGAGGCCTGAGTGCTTCCACCCCTTTGCAGGATGCAAGCAAAATGGTCCATGCATTCTCAAAAGAAGGAAAACTTTTGGCCAGCTTTGGCGAGTATGGCTTCCAGCCCGGCGAGTTCGCCAGGATTCAGGGCGTGACTGTCGATCAGTTGGGCCGGATCTATGTTGCGGATATCTATAACAACTTCATCACGGTACTGGATGACAAGGGCAAGTTTGTGACACAGATCGGTCGGGTGCAGGCGGCGCGCGGTGAGTTGCTAGCGCCGATGGACCTGGCCATCGATGCCGCCAATCGTTTATGGGTCGCCTCGATGAACACTGGCACGCTGGAGATCTTCGACCTTACTCCGCTGCTCGAGGAGGATGTCGTGTTCGCAGGCGGCGCCCTGCCGAATACGACGGCGCTCATGCCCAACTATCCAAACCCCTTCAATCCGGGGACCTGGATTCCGTTTGTGCTGACAGAGCAGGGAGATGTCGTTATCTCCATTTATAACGGCAGAGGTCAGGTGGTGAGACGATTTGTGCTGGGAGAATTGGAGGTTGGCGTCTATATCAAAAAAGGCCGCGCCGTGTATTGGGATGGGCGCGACCGAGCCAGGAGAGAAGTCGCATCAGGCATTTACTTCTGTAAATTGCAATCCGGGTCGAAGCGCAGCACTCGGAAAATGATACTGCTCAAGTGAGCTCCAGCGGGGGACACCCAATGCGTAGAAAACAGCGACGTCTTACCAATCTTAGTTTATGGCCTCTTTGCGCTGTGCCAGTTGCGCTGTTTGCACTTCAACTGAGAATCGTTATTGGAGAAGAGTTGGAAAGCATCAGTCAAAAGGAAAACGGTCTGAAGTCGATTTCGCAAGCGTGCGACGCCGATAGCGGCGATATCTCGGTGATGCTGGTGCTCGACCGTTCAGCTAGCATGGGCGACGAAGACAAGATCGTGCATGCTCGCAATGCCGCGGTAACTTTCCTCGGCTTTTTGCAGCCTGGCGACGGCGCGGGCGTCGTTAGTTTCAATCATGAGATCAGAACCGATATTCCGTTTTGGATCGTCGACACCACAGACGGTGTTTCATACGCTCAAAGCGTCGTTGACACGCTTACGGCCTATGGCGCAACCAGCATTGGTGGCGCCATGCAGCGGGCCCAGCTTGATCTGTCCGACGGCCGGGTCGATTGCCTGCATAACATGCTTCTGCTAAGCGATGGCAAGGAGAATGTCGCTCCTTTTGTCGCAGATATCTTACCGGGTCTGCCGCTCACTACCACCATTCACACGGTCGGTCTTGGCTACAATTCGGATGGCGCACTTCTTAGCCATATTGCCTCACAAACGAACGGCTCCTACCACTTCGCACCGACAGCCGACGAGTTGCAGTACCTGTATATGCTCCTGCGCGGAACCTTAACCGGGTTGCAGATAGCATCGGCGGCAACGGACGTGATTGCCAACGGCGCGACTCAACGTCACCGGGCAATCATCGATGCCTCCACTTCTTTCGCGATTTTTTCGGTCACTTCAAACAAAGGCAGCCTGGACTTTTCTCTGGCAAGGCCTGATGGACGGACTGTGTCGCCTGAACTTGCGTCGTCGGATTTATCGATTGTCTACGCCCACCACCAATCCTACGTTTTCTACTCGGTTGAAAATCCGGAGGCAGGCGAGTGGGACCTCATCATAACCTGCGATAAAGCGGCCGGCGTTGTCAAGTACTCCGCTGTTGCGCAAGTCGCCTCTGGTCTTTGGTTCAACTTTCGGGTGGACGCATCTGCGTATGGTGCAGGCGAGCCCGTTCTGCTGACGGCCTCACTAGATGAGCGCGGCCTGCCCGTTCTGGCTGCAGACGTGGTAGCTGAAGTCAGGGTGCCCGCTGAACGTGATGATGGCAACGCAGCTGATACTTTTACAGATCCACGGTTGAGTGCTGCGTTGGAAATGCAAAACAGTGGTCACCAGACAGGCCGGCATCGCCTTGCTGGGCAAACCAACTCATATCAACTGCAGCTCCACGATGACGGCTTCCACGGTGACGGCGGTCGGAACGACGGAGTTTATGGTGACTATTTTCATTTCACACTGAGCGCCGGCAGTTACTCGGTCTCGACCCGGGCAGACGGAAATGCCCCGGCTGGTGGCCAGTTTACGCGGAGAAGCAACATCTCGACTTATGTCGCGCCTTCTGCAAGACCGGCCATTACTTCGGTCTTCCCGGATTCGGCGATGCAGGGAGAAACAGTAAGTTTGTCGCTATCTGGCGCCAATCTGAGCCGCGATTGCGAGCTTGCCTTCAGCGGCGGTGGCCTGACCGTGACTTCGCTCGATGTCCGTAGTTCGAGCGAGTTGGAAGCGTCCGTCTCGATAGCGGCTGGCGCCCAGCCTGGGCTTCGCGACCTGACAGTCCGCAGCAAAGACGGCAGTGAGGCATTCGGCCCTGCCCTGTTCACGGTCGCTGCGGCGCCACAGCAGTTTGCCCTGCAGCAGAACTACCCTAATCCGTTCAACGCTGAGACCATCATCCGGTACCACCTGCCGGCAGGGGCACAAACTGAACTCAAGATATTGAACATCCTGGGGCAGGAAATGCGGATATTGGTTGATGCATCGCATCAGGCAGGTTACAAAACAGTCACTTGGGATGGGCGGGACAGGAACGGTCAGCTGGTTCCCAGCGGTGTCTACTTCTATCGTTTGTCAACACCAGAATTTGTGCAAACAAACAAACTGGTCGTGTTACGATAAGACTGACTTCGAATATCACGAACACAGACAAAGATGATATCTCACCTAAAGATTTTTTGGACCACGTTTCTGTTGTGCGGTCTGACCGCGAGCATCTGTCTCGGGCAGAACAAAGCTGCGAGCTTGACCCTTGACCAACAGGGGATTGACACGCCGCATTGGGACAATGGCATGGATTGTCAGTCCTGCCACACATTGCACCACAGCGCTGGCATCCAGCTAACCAGTGTAGAAGGCAATGCCAACCTGTGCATGAGCTGCCACAATCCGACAGGATTTGCTCAGGCCAAACCGTTTACCAATGCAGACCGTGCCGTGCCCGGTGTATCGGGTACCTCGCATGCCTGGCACGCCACAGCCGAAAATCCGCCGCATGGAGCGCAGGCGCCACAACAGGAGGAGATGGCGAAACGTCTCTTCAATGGCGAGATCGTTTGTTCGACCTGTCACAATCAACATAGCCAGGAATTCGGGCCATTCCTCCGTGCCTCGAATTTTCAGAATGCGCTCTGCAAGGAGTGCCACGCCGTCCGCAATGTCGGCAGTTATCGGGATTCTCCCAACAATCTTGGCAGTCATCCGGTTGGAATTCCATATCCCGGCGCTGATTCGCTCTTCTTTGGCCAACCTCTTAGCCCGAACCTCGGCCTGATAGATCCCGACCGCGTCGAGTGCATGACCTGCCACGGCGTGCATTTTACAGATTCCGGCGGTGCCAATGAAGGCGCCGGCGACGGATACCTGCTTAACCTGGCAAACGACGATGGGCTTTGTCAGAGTTGCCACGTGTTTACCGAACACATGGGCCAGGGCTGCCGAAAGTGCCATCAGCCCCACGATCCCGACCGGACAAATATTCTGCTGGTCACGGGTGAGATCGCGACGCCCAACAGTGGACCCAAGCCGGTTGTGTTCACTGCGGAGAGTGGGCTGAATTCATTTGCCGACGGGGATACTCAGTTTGATGGCGTTTGTGAGGTCTGCCACACCACCACCAATTACCATCGCAATGACGGCACAGGCCAACCCCATAGTGCCGGCGCCGCCTGCACCCAGTGCCACCTGCATAGCAAGAGTTTTCTGCCTCCGCCGTGTGTTGAGTGCCACAATCAGGTGCAGGACGACGGTGATGGCATTCCTGTGGGTGGGCGCCGTGCGATTGCTGCTGAATTCGAGCAACGTTCGCACCATGTGAAGTCCAATATCATCGATGATGATTGCAAGGTCTGTCACGACCAGGCAAGCCACATGGACGGCTATGTCGATTTAAACGATCCCGATGGTGGGGCGGCCTACCGCGCCATCAGCTTTCAGGATGGCCCACCAGCACAGTTTTGTTTGAATTGCCACGACAACAATGGCGCCAGCGCACACGGCGGGCTGAAGCCATTCTCGGACAACCATACAGTCCCCGACGTCAGCCAGTTCTACACCTCCAGCGGACACGGCAAATCCAGCACCTTTGGTCTGTTGCTGGCGCAGGGACCGATCACCGATCCCATGTCGGGCAACGCCATTCCGCTTTACAGCGAGAATACCAACCCGCCCGCCAACCTGGAATGCGGAAACTGCCACGGGACCCATGGCGCCGACATCAAACCGATCCTCAAGTTCGCGAACGACCAGGACAACACGCTGTGCTCCCAATGCCACCCCACGGCCAACTCGGCGACCGGTTACTATCTGACCGCCTTCAACCGCACGATTGGCGATTATGAAACATCTGACCACAAGCACCTTCGCTGCACCCGATGTCACAATCCCCACGGTAGCGGCAACCCTGGCATGACCCTGGAAACGGGCGATCAGCTCTGCCTGAAGTGCCATTCGGACAAAAGTTTGTTTCGAGACCTCATGCTTGATATCAACTACGACCACGGCAATACCCGCTGTTCGAATTGCCATAACCCACACAGCACGGGCAACGAGCCATTCCTGTTCGCCAATTTGAACGAAGATCCGAATGATGTGTGTACCGACGCCGTCGGACAAGACCTGCCGGTTCTTGCCAACCCGAGCCTGGACCTCGCTTTTTGCTTTGCCTGTCATGTTGATGCCAACACGGCCGGCAGCCATGATCCCAGCCGCTGCTTTGCATGCCATGGTTGGTATGACCCAAATACGGTGCTCGGCCAGGCGTGCGGAATGGCGGATGTCAAGAAGTTTATCGATTTCAAGGTTCATGATGAAGGCGACGCCGGAGCGCCGGTGGACCTTGGATTCTCCGGGCTTTGTCTCGACTGCCATTTCTGCGGCGGTGATTGCGGAGTGAATTCAACCGGAACGCCATTGGCGAACAAGGATGGTAAGCTCGGTGATGATCACCCGCAAGGCGCGAATTGCGAGGCTTGTCACAAACCGCACGAGAACCAGACCAACTATCCGCCAGTCATTATCGCGAATAACGACCTCACGCTTGACGAACAGTCGGTCAACAGGATTTCGAGAAAGGAGCTGCGCGTCAGCGATGCGGAGAGCGTTCCCTTTGACGTGATCTTCACACTTAAAGCGACACCGCAGCACGGGGAGCTGGAGATTGGCGGCTCGTCGCTTGCAAAGGAGGAGCGATTCACCCAGGCTGATATCGACCGCGGCCTGCTCTCCTATCAACATGATGGCAGCGAAACAACAAGCGACCATTTTGATTTTGATGCTGACGACAGCAATGGCGGTTTGATCGAAAACGCCAGATTCTCTATTGTCGTCACGCCGGTCAATGACATTCCGGTTCTTCGCACAAACAATGCCTTTAGTCTTGATGAAGCTGCTGCTGCAACTCTGTCTCGCGATGAATTGGAGATTTTCGATGAGGACAACCCGGCGCAGGATTTGGTTTTGACGCTGGTATCCGTGCCGGCAAATGGCAAACTGAGTGTGCAAGGTCAGGGCACTCTCGATGTCGGTCGCGCGTTCACACAGGTAGATGTCAACGAGGGAAGAGTTACCTACGAGCACGACGGCGGCGAGACAACCGGCGACGATTTTGATTTTGAGTTCAGTGATGGCCAGAGTTCTCGAGCGGCCACCACTTTCGAAATTATCGTTGAGCCCGTGAATGATTCTCCGGAGTTGGTCCTGAACGAAACCTTGCAGCTCGACGAGGGCAACCTTGCTGCAATCGATGCTGAACACTTGCTGGTCCAGGATATCGATAACTCATCCGACGAAATTCGTTTTGTGCTAAAAGAGCTTCCGGCGAACGGAACTGTTCTGCGCCGGAGTCGGCCTTTGACCTCTAAGAATAATTATTTCACTCAGGCCGACATTGCCACCGGCTCGGTGAGCTACCGCCACGACGGCGGTGAGACGACTGCGGACGAGTTTGAATTCGAAGTCTTCGACGGCGATGGCGGACGATTGCGGAAGCAGACCTTTGCCCTGGCAATCATCCCCGTCAATGATATTCCAGAGGTGGTGGTGAGTGGCGAGCTGAGCGTTCACGAGGGAGCAGAGACACTCATCTCAGCGAACGACTTAAGGGTGTCGGATGCGGAAAGCGATGCCAATGAAATCATTTTTACCATCACCGAGTTTCCATCCAACGGGAAGCTCAAGATTGACGGGAGGGCTCTTGACACAGAAGCTGCGTTCAGCCAGGACGACATCAACCTCGGCAAGTTGAGCTACGAGCACAACGGCAGCGAGACCAACTCCGACGCATTCAAGTATGGTGTTGCCGATGGCGACGGCGCCCGGGTGGCGGGCAACGAGCTGGCAATCACTGTCGCTCCCCTCAACGATCTGCCGACGCTTGTGCGGAACAAGACCTTGACGCTTGATGAAGGCAAAGCACGTGACCTGAGCGACAGCCGGTTGCATGTCACGGATGTTGATAATTCGCCGGACGAGTTGGTGTTTATCATCACCAGGGCGCCGGCGCATGGAATGCTAAGCCATGAGCAAAGCGGCGACCTTGCACGGGGCGGCGCTTTCACGCAGGCAGACCTCGACAACGACCGCATTCGCTACCAGCACGACGGCAGCGAAACCACCCGTGATCGCTTCGACTTCGACGTGAACGATGGCGCGGGCGGCGAGATCAAGGACCAAACGTTCCAGGTCAAGGTCAATCCTGTCAATGATTTACCGGTGCTTGCAAAGAACAGCCGCACGACTCTGGATGAAGGCGACACCAAAACCATCAGCGACAGTCGGTTGCAAGTGACGGACGCAGAAAGCGATGCAAAGGACATCGTCTTTACGCTGGAATCGCCTGCCAGCGAGGGGGTTTTGGAGTTGGATGGGCGTATGCTTGGTGAAGGAGATAGCTTCTCTCAGGAGAATCTCGATGACAACGACCTGAAATATGTCCATTCCGGCAGCGAGGCCGACCGTGATGAGTTCGAGTTCTCTGTTAGCGACGGCGATGGTGGTCAGATCGAGAAGACTGACCATCGCTTACGGATCCGGCCCGTAAATGATGCGCCGCTGCTTGCAAAGAATCTTGGCATGACGTTGGATGAAAACACCACCGCTGTGGTCGATACTGCCGTCTTGCAGGTCACCGACGCGGACAACGACAGCGATGAGTTGGATTTCCGGGTTGTAGCGCCGCCGATGCATGGTCGATTGTTGCGCAGAGACTCGCAATTGTCGGAGAACGACAAGTTCACTCAGGAAGATCTCGACCGCAACCGGCTGCAGTACAGCCACGACGGCAGCGAGACAACTCTTGATAGCCTGGTGTTCAAAGTAGACGATGGCGACGGCGGCAGGATAAACGAGAGAGCTTTCTACTTTACCATACTATCCATAAACGATCCTCCGTTGGTGACCGTGCCGGCAGCGCAGGATGTGGTTGAAGATTCCATGCTTGCGGTCGCAGGCCTCCATATTGCGGATGATGATGCCGCTGAAGAAGTCGTGCAGCTAACTGCCTCAGTCGCGGATGGAATTTTGTCGCTGGCAAATTCGCAAGGAGTGACATTGCGCGGCAACGGCACTTCGGAACTCGTGGTTGCCGGACCTTTGCCGACGATTAATGCTTTGCTTCTCGATTCGTTGCAATATCGCCCGAACCCCAATTTCGACGGCCGGGATAACATTGTTGTGACCGTGGACGACATGGGTCACTCGGGCCAAGGCGGGGCTAAAATCGGCCGCGGGACAATCATTGTGAATGTCGTGGCTGTCAATGATCCACTCGTGCTCGAGGTTAATGCAGGAATTTCTCTGGATGAAGGGGACAAGAAAAAGATCACTCGAAGCCGGCTCGCCGTAACGGATGTCGATAATTCGCCGGACGAGATTCGCTACACGTTGACCAAGTTGCCGGCTAACGGTTCCCTTAAGCTGGATGGGCGGATTCTCGAGGAAGGCCAGTCCTTTACCCAGGCCGACATCGATGCGGAAGACCTCCGCTATCATCACGACGGCAGCGAAACCACGGAGGACCGGCTGTTGCTCAACGTCAGCGACGGCGCGGGTGGCGCAATCGATGCTCTTTCTTTTAGAATTGAGATTCGACCCGTGAATGACCCGCCGCTTGTGATGGCGCCGGGTCATTTGGATGGCATCGAGGACAGCGACCTGGCCATTCCCACAATTGAAATCGCGGATGATGATGTCGGCACGGACGAACTGGCTTTCACGGCAACCGTCGAGCACGGGGTTCTGCTGCTGCCGCCGGCCGACGGTGTGACCATTGACGGCGACGGTTCACCCGAACTGACAGTCCGTGGGCCGCTCGACGATTTGAACTCAGCTCTTGACGCCACGTTGACTTACCGCCCGGTTCCTGATTTCGCCGGCGACGACCGTCTCTCAATCCGGGTGGATGACCAGGGCAGCAGCGGCGAGGGAGGTGCAGAGGTTGGAAGCGCGCGTGTCGCTCTGCGGATTGCTGCCGTAAACGACCCACCAGAACTCACGACGAATACCGGCCTGGGACTCAGCGAGGGCGAGACCGTCCTGATTCGCTCCGGGCATCTGGAAGTGCGGGATGCCGACAACGGAGCCGATGAGCTGCTGTTTGTCGTGCGCAAACCTCCCACGAACGGCGATTTGTCGCGCAATAGCCGAACTCTGGGCGAGGGCGACAGCTTCACCCAGCAGGACATCGAATCCAGTCGGTTGAGCTATGCACACGACGGCGGTGAAACGAACTCAGATCAGTTTGGCTTCAGCGTTGATGATGGCGACGGTGGCCGCATAGACGAAACGACCTTCTCAATGAATATCGAGTTGCTCAATGACCCACCGGCGCTTGTCCTGCCTGAACGACAGGAGATGGAAGAAGACCGCCAATTGTTGCTCACCGGAATTTCAGTTTCCGACGCCGATGCCCGCGATGCTGAGGTTGAACTTGTGCTCGCCACCACCAACGGCGCCCTAACGCTTGGATCGGTTGGCGCTGTAGATTTGGAAGGCAATGGCGCCGGGCAGATTACCGCGCGCGGCTCCATCGCTACGCTGAATGTAGTGCTTAATGACGGTATCGTCTTTCAGCCAGACCTCAATTTTGATGGGGCCGATACGCTGACAGCTACCGTCAATGACCTCGGACGCTCAGGAGCAGGTGGGCCGCAGGCAACGACGGGACGCGTGCCCATCGAAGTCCAGCCCATAAATGATCCGCCCGTGCTTTCAGTCAACCGCGGTGTCGCGGTTGACGAGGGCGAAAGTCAACTTATCAGGGAAACGGCGCTGCGAGTGGCTGACCCGGATAACGATGCCGACGAACTTGTTTTCAGCGTGCTGTTGACGCCCGGCAATGGCGACCTCGAAGTAAATGGTCGCGCAATTGCCGCAGGAGATGACTTCACGCAAGCGCTTGTCAGTGACGGCCGTGTGCGCTACCGGCACGATGGCAGCGAGACTACCGAGGACAGTCTTGTCTTCTCAGTTTCGGATGGCGCAGGTGGCGCCATTGGCAGCACCACGCTAGCCATCTCTGTGACGCCGGTCAACGATGCGCCACGATTGGCAGTACCGGGACCGCAAAACGGCATCGAGGATGGAGAGATTCCAATACCTGCGATTACGATTAGCGATGCCGATGTTGGGTCCGGAGGGATGGAGATGAAGGCCAGAGTCGATAACGGGACACTATCACTCTCGAATTCGCCAGGGGCGGCCGTCAGCGGTTCCGGTACTGCCAATTTGGTCATCAAGGGTAGCCTGGACGATCTCACTTCCGCCTTGGATGGCACACTGCTCTACCGACCAGACGCGGATTTTGACCGCACCGACAACCTGACACTCACCTTGAGCGACAACGGCAACAGCGGCGCCGGCGGTGCCCAAAAGGATACTAAGACGGTCAAACTTCGGTTGCGCCCGGTGAACGACCCGCCTCTGCTGACGGTGAACACCGGCTTGAGCGTGGATGAAGATACCACTGCGCTCCTCACCAGTGCAGAGTTGCTGGCGTCTGATGTCGATCATGATACGGGCCAATTGGTTTTCACCGTGATGACTGCGCCGGCGAACGGCGCGCTTCTGCTTGACGGCATTGTGCCACTCGACTCGTCCGCGACATTTACGCAAGAGAATATCGATAAGAAACAGGTTGTCTACAGGCACGACGGCAGCGAGACTAAGCTGGATAGCGTGGTTTTCGATTTCACCGATGGCGAGAGCCCAGCCCAGCGTGACTCCGCCCTGATTGCCATCCGCCCAATGAACGACCCTCCCAGTTTGTCGGCGCCCGCAGCACAAACGGTGGTTGAAGACGCAGAGCTGGTGATCCCCGCCATTTCTATGGTAGACAACGATGCTGGCGGGCGAGACCTGAAATTCATCGCGCGTGCTGAAAGCGGTGTGCTTTCTCTTGCGGCATCTGGCGTGACTGTCAGCGGTTCAGGTAGCTCCGAGATTGCGGTCCGCGGTTCGATTGCGGCGCTGAACCAGGCTTTGGATTCCAGACTTGTCTACCGTGGTCAGGCCGATTTCGCCGGTGATGACAATATTACGTTCATTCTCAGCGACCTCGGCAACAGTGGTTACGGCGGCGTACAGACTGCTACTCGCACCACTGCAGTTGCAGTGCAGGCCGTCAATGATGCACCGATACTGGCAATCAGCGCCGGACTGACTGTTGATGAAGGTGGCATGGCTGTGGTCGCCAGGACAGCCCTGCTGGTGACGGATGTCGATAACTCTGTTGATGAAATCGTGTTTACTCTGGAGGCCTTGCCTGACCACGGAATCCTGGCGCTTGGCGATGCCGAACTGAGTGGTGGAGATGTATTTACTCAGGCTGATGTCGATGGCGACCGCCTTGGTTACCAACATGACGGCGGTGAGACCACGGCGGACAGTTTCGTTTTCCATGGCTCCGATGGGGCCGGTGCTGCCCTGGATAACAGGACTTTCTCTATTGTTGTCACACCTGTCAACGACCCGCCCGAGCTTACGGTCAACGACGGCATTGAAGTTGACAGCGCCGGAACGGTCACGATCCTGCCCAAACATCTACATGCAACGGACAAAGACAATGCAACCGATGAACTCATATTTGTCGTTGTCAGGGCGCCCGAGAACGGCCAGTTGTTTCTAGACGGCGCCACTGCCCTTGCGGAAAACGCTACCTTTTCCCAACGCCATATCGACCAGGACCAACTCACCTACCAGAACGGCGGCGGTGATTCAACTGATGACAGCTTCGACTTTGTGCTTCGGGATGGAGCCGGAGCCGTCACTGGCACCCAGCGGTTCAGGATTACGGTCAAACATGCTGCAGGTGCTGTCGCGGTCAGCGAACCGGAAAGTGCCGCTTCCAGCGGTGGCTTTGATCGATAATCGTTTGCGGAAGTGGCTCAGCCTGACTATGACCGCAGAGTAATCGGCGGACTTGCAGCCACGGTGGTGGAGAGATAATCATCGACAGCCGCGGTGAAGATTTTGATAACATTGCTGTTTTACACGCCAAACATGGCGCGTTCAAATTTGTCCGGGAAACGCGCCTCTTGCCATCAACGGTACCCTTACACGGGATGAGATAGACAACAATCAACTGACCTACGAACACGACGGCAGCGCCAGCAGCAGCGACAGCTTTGTGTTTAATGCCGTCGATGGCAACGACGGCCATATTCAGAACACAACGTTCAACATCACGGTGACCGCGCTCAGTAATGCGATTCAGCCAACCGAATCCGCGACCGGGAGGACTGAATCGGGAAGGGGATGATGACACATGTCGGACGCCATATCCGTGCGCCGAACAGCTTCAAAGCCAACCGGATTGAGTGAGAAAATTCTGATAGCCTGCAAGGATGATGGCTGTCGCCGAAAAATGCAGAGACTACTCACCGACCAGGCGTTTCTGGTCCATATCGTTCAGGAAGATGCCAACCTTCTGTTGCAGCTCCTGAAGGAAGACTATGCGCTGGTTATATATGACCTGGAAATATCAATTCTGGGCGGCGTCAATATGGTGAAGATTCTAAGGAGGGTCCGACCCAAAATCCCACTGGTAGTGCTTACCAACGATGCTTCAACTGAACGGGGTGGAAAAGTTCTTCAGGAAGGAATACTCTACTACGGTTTAAAACCAGTCAATCTGACGGCGTTATCGTGCGCGGTTGTGGCGAAGCTAAGGTAGGTCGTCTACGCCAGGAGCCACTGAGACCAGCCTTTCTTTCGTGGCGCCTGATGGCCGGGGCCAGTTTGTACCTGGCAGGCCAGATATCGCGGAAGCTGGCAGCGCCGGATGTCTGAATCTTCGGATTGCAGATGCCCGAGGTTTCCAGGAAATCATGATTTCAAAATGAGAGCGACTATGAAAACGAAAAGCTATATCGCTATTGTTTCTTTCCTCATGATAGTCGGAATCGCATTCAACCGTTGCAGCGAACTCCGGGATTCTGCGCCGGTGAGTCCATCTCCAGGCCTGGATGTTCACCCCGAAGGGTGGACGGAAGAAGATTCGACTGAGTTCCATGGCAGTGCCATCCGAGACAAGGCATGGGATCTGCAAAGCTGCCAGGAATGTCATGGCGACGACTACAAAGGTGGCATTTCTGAGAAATCTTGCTTGTTGTGCCACTCGGAAACGCCGGAAGATTGCACGGTCTGCCATGGTGGCGGCGATAATCTGACCGGAGCGCCACCGCAAGATCTGGCCGGCAACACAGATGTTTCGGCCAAGGGCGTTGGTGCGCATTCAGCTCATCTTGGCGAGGGTATTTTCAATGCTGGCGTGATGTGCGAGAGCTGCCATGTCGTGCCGCAATCCTTCAGCGCCTCCGGACACGCTGACACCGAATTACCCGCCGAGATCTCATTCTCCGATTTGGCCATCAGGAACGGCGCCAGTCCGCAATGGGACGGCGAGACCTGCGCCAATACCTATTGTCACGGTCAGTTTGACGGCGGCAACCAGGAAAACACGCCCATCTGGACGCAAGTTGACGGCACGCAGTCGATCTGCGGCAGTTGTCACGGTTTGCCGCCGACTGAAAGCCATCCGCAAGGCAACGCCGTGCAACAATGTATTCTGTGCCACGGCGCCGTGGTCGATGAAAACAATAACATCGCGAACAAGCGACTGCATGTAAACGGCGCCGTGACTTTTGAAGCGCATCCCGAAGGCTGGGTGAGTCCGGAGTCGCCTGATTTTCACGGCCTGTTCGTCAGGAGCGACCAGTGGGATTTGTCCGGTTGCCGCGACTGCCACGGCCAGGATTACAGCGGCGGCATTGCCAACCTCTCCTGTCTCACCTGCCACCCCGCAACGCCGGAGGGCTGCATCGTTTGTCATGGCGGAGTTGACAATCTGACGGGTTCGCCGCCTGCAGACATCGATGGCAACCGAGAGTCCACGGTGCGGGGCGTCGGAGCACACACTTCGCATGTCGCAGGTAGTGAATTCAGTGACGGTATCGCCTGCGCAAGCTGCCACAGCGTACCCGTTTCCTTGGATGTAGCTGGCCATACGGACTCAGACTTGCCGGCGGAGATCGCGTTTTCAGGCCTGGCTTTGGAGCAGGGCGCCAGTCCGCAATGGGATGGCCAAGCTTGCTCTGGCAGCTATTGTCATGGCAATTTTGAGGGAGGAAATGCAGCAACCGCACCGCTGTGGACCGTGGTTGACGGCACACAGGCAGCCTGTGGCACCTGTCACGTTCTGCCTCCGGGCGGTCCCCACCCGCAGGGCCAGGCTGTCACGCAGTGTCGTCTCTGCCATGTCGATGTTGTTGGTGAAAACAACAACATCATCGACAAATCGCGCCACATCGATGGCATCGTTGATGTCGTGTCACACCCGGACGGCTGGGTGAATGCAGGCTCGCCGGATTTTCATGGACGGTTTATCCGAAACAACGACTGGAATCTGGCCTATTGCCAGCAGTGTCACGGTGATGATTACAGCGGCGGGCTGACGAACACATCGTGTTTGACCTGCCATCCCGCCACGCCGGAAGACTGCATCGTCTGCCACGGCGGCGTTGACAACCAAACCGGCGCGCCGCCCGAAGACATCGACGGCAACAGCGACGCCACTGTTCGCGGCGTCGGGGCGCACACGGCTCACCTGACTGGAGAGGCATTCAGCTCCGCCATCACTTGCCAAAGCTGCCATGTGATTCCAGGTGCGTTTAGCGCGCAGGGTCATGCCGATTCGGACTTGCCGGCCGAGTTGCAGTTCAGCGATCTGGCGCTGGTGGAGGACGCCTCGCCCGAATGGGATGGCAGCGCCAACACCTGCAGAGATTCATATTGTCACGGCAACTGGAGCCTGCCGAAGGGGAGTTCCAACTGGGCTTTTGTCTATTCCGAAGAAACCATGCGCGGCGGCAATGATTCGCCCACTTGGACGCAACCTGGGGATGCTTCCTGTGGTTCGTGCCACGGTTTGCCGCCGGCCGGACACAATCCGGAGGACATAACTCGCTGCGGCAATTGTCACACCGCGGTGATGGGCACAAACGGGGATTTTATCGACAAGACCAAACACATTAACGGTATGGTCAACGTGTTCAATATGGAGTATCCGATGTTTTGAGTGCAACGATGCGGGGGATGATGTTGGTCCAGGTGGCGGTCGCCATGCCCAACACGAGACCTATCTGGGCCAACATCACTGGCGGATAAGGAGTCTGCACATTTGAGAGTCAGAGCAACTCGGCGGGCGGAGGACTACGTTAGTGCAGGAAAACCCTTCAAACGCTTGACGGATAGGTGACGGACTACATCTTCTTTCTGCCTTTACCTTTGTGCTTTTGCTTTTTCTTTTTGTCGCCCCCTTTCTCGGGGCCCTGCCCGAGCCGTGAGATTTGCATCTGCTGGCCCGAAACCCAGACCTTCTTCATCACCCGGAAGATTTCGCGTGGCATGCCCTCCGGCAAATCAACTGTGCTGTGGTCTTCAAGAATCTCTATGTGGCCGACGTACTCACCGTCGAGGCCAGCCTCATTTATTATCGCGCCTACGATGTTGGATGGTTTCACGCCGTGAGTTCTACCAACCTCGATGCGGAACCGCTCCATTCCAACTTCAGGATCGGTTTTGCTCCGTGCTGGTTTGGGGGCGTGTTTGGCCGGGCTTTGCTGCACGCCCTGCTTGGGTGCTGGCCTTGGTTTTGCTATGGGCTTTGGTTTTTCGGACACCTGTGGTTTTGCCTGACGGGCTCGCGGCGGCAGTAGCAGCGGTTCGCCGCCCTGAACCAGTTTTGCCAGCGCCGCTGCTATTTCCAGAGCGGGAATGTTATGCTCCTGCCGATATTGTTCCACCATCTGGTAGAAAGGTCCTAGTTCCTCCACGGCGAGAACGTCCGTAATGCGTTGTTTGAACCGCGCCACACGCTGGTCATTGATATCCTCGGTAGACGGCAATTTCATCATCTCGATTCGTTGTCTGGTCGCTTGTTCGATGGAACGCAACATGCGTCGTTCACGTGGTTGCACAAACAGGATGGCCTCACCGCTTCGTCCGGCGCGGCCCGTTCGTCCGATGCGATGAACGTAGGCTTCGGTGTCGTAAGGGATATCGTAATTGATAACGTGGCTGATGCGCTCAACGTCTAATCCCCGAGCAGCAACGTCGGTAGCGACCAGGATGTCAATTTTGCCCGCTTTCAGCAGAGCTACCGTACGTTCGCGCTTTTTCTGCGGGATCTCGCCATTGTGCGGCGCCGAGGCATAACCGCGCGCTTCCAGTTTTTCAGAAAGTTCAACGGTTGCATTTCTGGTGCGTACAAAAACCAACATGGCGTCGAAGGGCTCCGCCTCTAGAATTCGAGTCAGTGCGTCGAGCTTGTGAAGGCCGCTCACCATCCAGAATCGCTGATTGATAGTATCCGCCGTGGTGGTGCGCACCTTGACGGTTATCTGTTCTGGCTTACGCAGGTATTTCTTCGCGATTTTCCGAATGGCATCCGGCATGGTCGCTGAAAAGAGAGAAATCTGCCGCTCCGCGGGTGTCTGTTCCAGAATCCATTCGACGTCGTCGATGAAACCCATGCGCAGCATCTCATCGCCCTCGTCGAGAACCAGGCTGGTGATTCCTTTCAGGACGAGCGTTCCCCTGCGAATGTGGTCCATGACGCGTCCCGGTGTTCCGACCACCACATGCACGCCGCGTCTAAGCTGGCGGAGTTGGATGCCATAGTCCTGCCCGCCGTAGATCGGGACGACGTGAAAGCCGCGCAAGCGACCGGCATAGCGCTGAAATGCCTCAGCAACCTGGATGGCAAGTTCGCGCGTAGGTGTGAGAACCAGTACTTGTGGCAGGTGTTGTTTGAGGTCGAGTGTTGACAACAGTGGCATTGCGAATGCCGCCGTCTTTCCCGTGCCGGTTTGCGCCTGGCCGACAACGTCCGTGCCGGCGAGCACGTGTGGAATAATTTGCGCCTGAATCGGCGACGGGGTTTCGTAGCCAACGTCGTCGAGTGCTCGTAGCACGGGCTGGCTGAGGCCCAGGTCGTGAAAACCTGGCTGAGAATCCATGGCTGTTGACATGATTTGTTTCCTGGTGTTCATGGAATGCGTTGGCCCGCCAACCCCGTGATTGCCAAGCCCCAAAAGGCGGGTGATGCAAGTTCTGTTTGGCATCGGCCAGACGCCTTGGCTGGCCTGCCGAATGCCGACGCTCAAGAAAAGGAATTGCTGGGACTATTGCAAGCGGAATCTTGCAAGAATTGGCTGCGGATTCATAGACAAACCGATGCCTGTAAATATTAAAAAACGTTCAGTTTTACAAAAAATCTTGACTTTTTGGGGATGATTTTTTATACTTCTCTCCCCTACAATATCACATCTTTTTCTTACCTTAGATGTGGGAGACTGGCCCGTGTTTCTTTACGAAACACGGGTCTTTTTTTTGTTAGATTGTGCTGAAGCCAGAATCATCACTGTCGCTGTCGGTTCAAGGTGGCCTGTCCGAGTCGGGCGGCCTCAGCGCAAACTGCTCACATCTGAGTTTTTTTCCTAGCCTACCTGCCTATCTCACCGATTTTCTATTGACTTCCGTAACCTTTTCTTTTAACCTGAGTGTGTACAGATAAACGCAACGAGATCCCAGATTGGAAGGTCGAGCACTGACTGACAAAGAACTGATGTTCGAGGTCAAAGACGGGGACCTGGACAAGCTTGGGGTGCTTTTTGAGCGCCACCATCGTGCCTTGTACAGTTTCCTCCTGCGATTGACGGGCAGCGTCGAAGCCGCGGAGGATATTCTACAGGAGGTATTCCTGCGGCTTCTCAAGTACCGCCATACTTACCGTGGTGACAGCGAATTTGTTGTGTGGATGTTTCGCATTGCACGCAATGCCCGGGCTGACCACTTTCGCAAGAACCGACTCGCCAGCAGCGATGACCAGGAAGAAGAGTTGGTGAGCACAAATCTGAGCCCCGACGACGAAGTCGAGAAATCCCAAACCTTCGATCTTGTGCACGCCGCCTTAAACAAGTTGGGAGCAGATGATAGGGAGGTCTTGTTGCTCAGCCGCTTCCACGAGATCAAGTATAAGGAGATTGCGGAAATGCTGGGATGTCTGGAAGGCACGGTAAAGGCAAGGGTTCACCGCGCAACCAAGCGGCTGCGGGATGCATTTTATCAACTATCAGGAGAGCGGGCATGAAGCAGGACTGCGACAAATTGCTCAAGCAGTTACCCGACTATCTTAAGGACAATTTGACGGAAGAACAGAAAGCCGAGTTTGAAAATCGCTTGGCGGTCTCAAGCTGCAAAGATGAATTCGAGAGCCTGAGGGAAGTTTGGCAAAGGTTGCTCTCCATGCCGGATGCTGAACCCGGGGAGGCAGTGCAAACGCGCTTCCACGCCATGCTTGAGGCTTACAAAACTGGCGAACAACATGCCCATCAGCGGGTCGGACTGGGCGAGCTTACGAATCGCTGGCTCGAACGCTGGTGGCCGCGACAACCGGTGTTTCAGATGGCTCTTGCGCTTGGTTTGCTGGTCTGCGGAGTTTTTCTCGGCAGCCGCTTCAACAGCAGTGCTGGCGGTGAGCTTGGCGATTTGCGCGGAGAGGTCAGCGACCTGCGACGCCTGGTGGCGACGTCATTACTGCAAAGCCAGTCACCCAGTGAACGGCTGCGTGGGGTCAGCTACAGCAATCGTCTTGAACAGCCCGATGAGTCGGTCTTGCGCACGCTGTTGAACACCATGGATTACGATCCGAATCTCAACGTTAGGCTGGCGGCGGTCGATGCGCTGTCTGCATTTTATGACCAGGAGTTGATCCGGCACGGCGCGCTTGAATCGCTCGAGCGCCAAAGCTCGCCGCTTCTGCAAATTGCGCTTATCGACCTGCTTGTGCAACAGGAAGAACGGCGGTCGCTCAAGTTGTTGAAAGCGATTCAGGGACAGGAGAGCGTGGAACAGATGGTTCGGCAGCATGCCGGCAAAGCGATTCAGCAACTCGAGTAGCACGTCGGCCGACCACTGTCATCCCCGAGTATTTCTATCGGGGTTCCGTGCTTCTGAGGAGTGGTCCCCGACAAAAGTACTCATAAACGTTTCCGGCTTGACACGAAGTCAGCATGGTGGTGGCTCGTGCTGTGCGGAGTTACTCACGCAGAAACAAGAATTCGCACGACGTCTCAACATAACAAGGGACCTATTATGAAACCACTAGCCAGAACCTTTGTCATATTCTCTTTGGTGTTTGCATTTGGTACGGACGGTTTTACCGTGCAAACAGAAATCAAGGAGACGGTCACAAAGAGCTTTCAGATCTCCGGGAACGCGCCGGGCGTACTCACCATTGACAACATCAGCGGTTCCATCGAGATCAGGGCACACTCCGGCAAGTCCATCGAAATGACAGCTTACCGCACCATTTTCGCCAGACACAAAGAGAAAATTGCAGAAGCGCGAGAGAAAATGCCACTCAAGATGACTCAGGACGGCAACAGCGTCACACTTTTTGTTGATGCACCGTTCAGGTGTGAGGATGGATCCATCAACCATCGCGGTTGGCGGCACTATGGCTATGAAGTGACCTACGATTTTGAGGTCAAAGTGCCACGGCGCCTGCGTTTCAGCCTGAAGACCGTTAATGATGGTGAAATCACGGTCGCTGATGTGCACGGTGATTTCGTGCTCGACAATATCAACGGCGGCATCCGGGCGCGCAATCTTGCGGGCTCAGGACGCATCTACGCCCTCAACGGAGACGTCGATGTGTCTTTTGATGAGAACCCCGGACAGGACTGCTATTTCGGGTCACTGAATGGCGAGGTCGAGGTGCTGTTTCAACCCGGACTTTCAGCGGATTTGCGCATCAAAACTTTCAACGGAGAGGTCTTTTCCGATTTCGATGTCACCTACCTGCCGCCACGCACGGCGCATCAGGAACGCAAGCGTGGAAAGTATGTCTACAAAAGCGACAAGGCTTTTGGCGCACGCGTCGGCGCCGGCGGTCCGGAATTTGAATTCGACGGCTTTAACGGCGACATTTTCATCAAACAGAAATGAGGTACATCATGACTAAGATAAGATTATCAACGATATTGCTGCTGTTTGGGGCCGCCTGCCTGATGGCGCAGACGCAGTCGGCGGACAAAGTATCCGTGCCCTTCAGCAACCCTGAGCGGGCCGGTCATGTCGAAGCGGGTCTGGTGCATGGCTCGATTACGGTCAAAGGTTATGCCGGGAAAGAAGTCGTCATCGAGGCAACCACCCGTTCCAAGAGATTGTCCGGGTCCCGGGACAGCGGAAAAGGCATGATTCGCCTGACCCAGGTAGCCACGGGACTTACGGTTACCGAGGAAAACAACGAGATGTCCATCGGCACCAGCTCACACATGCGAGCTGTCGATTTGCACATTCAGGTTCCTCGCAACACCTCGCTGGAAGTCAGCACCGTCAACGAAGGCGACATCCTGATTGAAAACATTCAGGGTGAAGTCGAAGCCCATAACGTCAACGGCGAAATCAAAATCCTGAATGTCTCAGGCGCCGTGGTTTCGAACACCACCAACGGCGATGTCACGGTCAAGCTCAACAAAGTGACGCCGGACAAGCCGATGTCGTTCGTCTCGTTCAACGGTGATGTCGATGTGACGCTGCCCGCGAGCGTCGCAGCCGACCTCAAACTCAAGAGTGAGCGGGGAGAAATCTACAGTGATTTTGAGATCGAATTGCAGGAGCGCGCCCGCACCATGAAGGAAGACAACCGCGGCAAAGGCGGCAAATTCAGACTGACGGTCGAGAGCGCCATGTACGGCAAAATCAACGGCGGTGGCCCTGAGTTTTACTTTTCGACCTTCAATGGCGAGATTTTCATTCGCAAGGGGAAGTAGGGCGGAGCATAGGCAGCGTGCATTTCGTTGCTCGAACGCGAGTTGGTTTAACGGCAAGAGTCTGTCGCCTGTGACGGGTTCTTGCCGTTTCATTAGAACCAGAAGCTCATAGACAGTTGTTTTCAGACACTCGTTGGTAATAATCATTAGAGGAATCGGAACAATGAAGAATTTGATTTTAAGTTTGACTGTCCCCTTAGCATTTGTTGTTGGCTGCCAGCAAATGGGCGCTAAAGATAGAATACAATTCAAAAAGGAGAAAGCTGTCGGTTTTCTGGCCAAATACGATTCGACATATTATTCCGTAGAAGATGCTATGAAGTTACATGGTTTGAAAGGACTAAGTGTAGCTGTCATTGATAACTATCAAATATCCTGGACAGAAACATGGGGAGTAAAGGATGTGGAATCAGGTGAAAAGATTGACCATAATACAGCATTTTCCGCAGCCTCCATTGCAAAGCCGGTAACAGCAACTTTGTTCGCAATTTTAGAAGAGAATGGGTTGATTGATTTAGAAGCTCCTGTTTCGAATTATCTCAAAAGATGGAAACTGCCTAAGAGCGAATATTTGAAAGACCTTGATCTTACACTTGAACACTTACTGAGTCACACAGCAGGTACATCGCAAGGTGGTTTTGAAGATTTCTACCAAGGTGATACCATTCCTACGATAGTTCAAAGTCTGAAGGGACAAATTCCCGGATACGACAAGGAAATAGAATTTTTGACTGTTCCCGGAACTACTTGGAAATACAGTGGAGGAGGATATGTCATTGCACAAATGGCGGTTGAGGACCATCTCGACAGGTCTTTGGCTGATTTAGCACATGAATATTTATTCCTGCCTTTGGGTTTAATAAACACTACCATGAAACAACCAAACGAAAGCGGTTTCCTTACTAATATTGCAAAAGCCCACAATGAAAATGGGAAAATAATTCGCAACGGGATCCCCATTACCCCGCAAGTTGCTCCTTCAGGCTTGTGGTCAACCCCAACAGATATGGCGATATTCTTAGTTGAAATGCAAAACGCCTTGAGGAACTCTAACAGTAGAGTGATTTCACACGGTGTAGCTAAAAGAGTAACGAGCATCGTAACATCTAAGGTAATGGGCGGATGGAGTCTGGGTTGGGAAAGACGGCACGGTTATGGTAATTATGAGTGGCTTTCACACGGTGGCGCAAACACGGGTACCGGTGGCCATATTTACGCAACAATGAAAGGTGGACATGGTATTGCTTTCTTTGGGAATAGTGCTAATAAGAATAGGTTACCCGTACTGGATCAATTTAGGAAGAGTATTGTTAAGGCTCACGAATGGCACGTACCTTTGGACAGGTCTGTGGAAGAACCAGTTACAAAAGGATTGATAAGCTCACTTACCGGCAAATACTCAGGTATCTTATTTGGAGAAAAAAAAGAAGTGGTCTATCGTCAAAATAAACTATTGCTGAGCCCATATTATGGGGCTGATAGAGAATTGATACATATTGGTGACAGTACGTTTATCTTGGATGAATTCACCAGTAGATTGAAATTCGAGATCAATCCTGCTGACAGTATTATGTCTATCGCATGGATAAGGCAAGGAACAGATGAAAAAGAGTATGTATACAAAAGACAACTCGAGTAAGCGGGGTATTCTGGCTCTGGCAATGGCGGCGGGGCAATTGGGTGGTCACGCGCGAGAGCATCTCGACCTGTGAGAATTTTTCAGCAGGTGTAGCCTGGCGCGCGATAGTGATGAGCATACGCTCTGCATCGGAATGGGTGTCTGGAGATTGCGCTCGCATATCGTCAAGCCTTTCTCAGGGTTTGAGTGGAACAAAGTAGACCAAATATCGCTGAAAGTCAAGCATCCTCTGGTCTCCACTTCCGCATTCCTGCCAAGCCAATGGCAGGATCTTCTAAGAGGGATTTCCAGGATTGACAAGATGCTCTGAATTCATTGGTACCCAAGAACTGATTCTGAAAGTCCTGTTATCCAGTCTCAGAAACCCTTTGCTTTCGGCTTGTCCGCGTTAAAGATTATTTCACGGAGTAGAAGAAAGACCTCCGACGAATGCCGAGACTTCCCGGTTGAACGCTTCAGGTCGCTCCATATTCACGATGCTACATGGGAGATTACCCGCCCTGAGATTTCATCGCGTTCGCCCCACGCTCTACGCTCTAAAATCTTCCACGGACAAATCAATCCGCTATTGACAATGAAGAACATGTTTGCTATGTTCTAACCGGCAGCATTGCTGCTTGCACCAGTTAAGTCTCAGTGTTCCACGCACGCGAACGGTTTTGCGCATGCGTTAGTCTTTCACTTATCATCATCCGCGTCGGTTGTGCCAGCACCCAGGTAGTGCGGCGTCTATCCAATCGAATAAGGATAGGCATGGGTCGGGCGGATAGGGGTCACTGGTGAAACACCACATTCACATCGCAAATTACTCATGGAATCAGCGCGGCAGATCGCCACCCTGGGCGGCCCCGTCATTGCGAGCGTTTTTCGCGAAGCAATCTCCTCGAGCATGCAGGGAGATTGCCACGTCCCGCTGGACAACGCGGGACTCGCAATGACAGTCCAGTACTTTTTGGACAGCCCCGACATGTTTATAGCAACTCGGGAATACAGGAGACCCAACACCCAGTAGGGGCGGGATCTTCTGATTCCTAACAAAGTCCACAACACATTGTAGGAGGTACACATGTCAAATCAAGATGATTATCTCGCCAAGCAGGACGTTATCAACGCCATAACGGAAGAAGAAACCAAATCGCCGGCCATGCCCATA
>JAJDAF010000070.1 GCA_029261995.1 Candidatus Zhuqueibacterota bacterium | reverse complement strand
TTCGGTTTATCTTCTATAAGTTGGCCTTTGCTGTCAAAAAATTGCTTGCTCTTTCAAAAGTCTATGACAGCAACACGTTCTCTTCTTTAATGAAAAAACAATTGTGTTTGGCTCTTGTGTGAAAAATGGGGGACATCCAGGTCTTTTCTTTACATTAGATTGCCGAGAATAAACGTGACATCAGCTTGCGAAAAAAAGTACTGCATCATCGGCGCCGGATCCTCAGGGCTGGTTGCGGCCAAGAATTTTTTGCAAAACGGCATCGATTGCGATGTGCTGGAGCGCGAGTCGCAGGTTGGCGGTCTCTGGAATTATGGCAGCCCCTGCAGCGCCGTTTACAAGTCAGCCCATCTGATTTCGTCAAAGCCGCTGACCGAGTACACCGACTTTCCGATGCCCGAGCGCTACCCGGACTATCCGAACCACGTGCTGGTCTTAGATTATTTCAAATCATACGCACGCGAGTTTGGGCTGCTCGACTTGATTCAGTTCAATCAGGAAGTGGAAAGCCTTACGCCAGCCGGCGGTCTCTGGCAGGTCAAGTTGAAGAGCAAAGAAACGCGGCGATACGCGGGCGTTGTCATCGCCAACGGGCATTTGTGGGCCCCAATTCTTCCCAACTTTCCCGGCGAATTTAGTGGCATAGCTATCCACTCCAAGGCCTACAAAACCCCGGATATTCTGCGTGACAAACGTGTTCTGGTCGTAGGCGGAGGCAATTCCGGCTGCGATATCGCCGTCGAGTCAGCGCAGAATGCTGCCGCCACATTTCACAGTCTACGCCGCGGTTATCACTACATTCCGAAATATATGTTTGGCAAGCCGGCGGATCAAATCGGCGAGGTCAGCCTCAGGCTTCGCGTGCCACTCAGTTTGCGACGGCTGATCAATGGCTTTGTTCTGAAATCCATCTACGGGCGTCCGGATGAATTCGGACTGCCGAAGCCAGACCACAAGCTGTTTGAGAGTCACCCGGTCGTGAATTCTCAGATGTTCTACTACCTCGGCCACGGCGATATCCAGGCCAGACCGGACATCAAAGAGCTTTGCGGCGAGCGGGTTTTGTTTGCGGATGGCAGCGCAGAAGAAATCGATGTGATTGTTTACGCCACCGGTTTCAAGATTTCGTTCCCGTTCATCGACAACGAATTCCTGAACTGGCAAGGGCGGCATCCGGATCTGTTTCTGAACATTTTCCATCCGGAGTACGACAATTTGTTCGTTGCCGGGCTGATTCAGCCTGACTCAGGGCAATGGGGTTTGGTGGATTACCAGACCCAGCTCATCGCAAAATTCGTTGCGGCGCAAAAGACGCAGCCGAAGCAGGCCGACCGGTTCCGAAGTCTGAAGGCTGACACTTCTGCGTTCAAAAATGGCCGCATTAAGTACCTGGACTCGCGCAGACACGACATTGAAGTGGAGCATTTCAGCTATCGTCAACGCCTGAAAAAGATGATCCGGATGTTTTAGCATACGTTATTTCTGACCACCTGAAGTTCGGCGTTCTGGCTTAACGTGCTCGCGCAGCAGAAACAAAACGGCTGGTCTGATTGGCCAATCCGGGCATGCGGGAATGATTCAGGCTTCCGTCTGTGTTGCCAGGTTATCACTCCGGGTAATGCCTGCTACTTTGAGAAGATGGTTCATATGATGCGCACGGCTGTGTTTTCCGTACTGGTTCTGCTCGGCTGCTCCGGTGAGAAACCCGCTAAAGGCGAAGGCGGTTCGCCGGAAGATTTCTTCCAAATCAGGCTTGAAATCATGACAGCGGACACCTCGGCTTTCGCCCTACGCCTGCCACAGACCGGCGAACGAGTCGCTTTTGACGACACGGTTCGTCTAAATCTCCGCGAAGTGAGTCGGGCTGTGGTTCGTCCGAGTTTCCGCGAAGGTGATTTCATCGTCGTGGCTGAATTATCAGATTTTGGCGCGGAGAAGTTCACGCGTTTGACTTCAGAGCATCTCAACAGGCGTGTGGGCGTTATCCTGGGTGGAGAATTGTCACACGCCCCTTTTATTATGGAACGCATCCGATCAGGGTCAACTCCCGTGATGTTTGGGCTCGCCCAGGTGGAAGCGGATTCTCTGGCCGCGTTGCTCAACCAGAAGCTTGCGGTGCTCGCGGCCGAGTAGCTCACTTTTGTTCGAGGAGGGAAACGTCATGAAAATGGTAATTGCGGCCGGCGCGGTAATCCTAGCTGCTGTGGGCTGGTTTATCTTCGATGTTTACCAGGACGCCGGCGAATTCAAAAGTACCTCACCACATTTTGACGGCCAGATCGAGGTTGTGGCCGGGGCAATCGGCGCGGAAGACATCACGGTTTCGCCACAGGGCATGGCTTTCATCTCCAGTGACGATCGCCGCGCCACGCTTGCTGACATGCCGGCACAGGGCGCCATTTACTGCTACAATTTGATGGACGACAAGCCGGTTCTGCGCAATCTGACCAGCGACGTCTCGTTTGAGTTTCACCCGCACGGGTTGAGCCTGTTTGTTGCGCAAGACGGTCGCATGCGACTCTTTGTCGTGAACCACCGCACGGAGGGAGACGCGGTCGAGCTGTTCGATGTCATTGAAGGCAATCTGTACCACGACCGCTCCATCCGACATGGTCTGATGCGCAGCCCGAACGATGTGCACGCGGTTGGCCTGAACCAGTTCTACATCACCAATGACCACGGTAGCCGTTCCGGAGTGGGGCGTATGCTCGAGGAATATCTCCGGCTCGCGAAGACAAGTGTCGTCTATTTCGACGGCGCCGATTTCAAACAGGTGGTGGGAAATTTGCGCTACGCAAACGGCATCAATCAAAGTCCCGACGGCAGCCGAATCTACGTCGCTGCCACAACGGATGGCGCGGTGCACGTTTATGATCGTCATCCGGAGACGGGTGACCTGGCTTTCTTGCATCGCATCGATTTGGGTACTGGCGTCGATAACATTGAAGTGGATTCCGCCGGCACGCTATGGGTGGGAGCCCATCCCAAGTTGCTGACTTTTGTTGCCCATTCCAAGGATGCTGCAAAGCTTTCGCCGAGCCAGGTTCTCAAGATTATGCCGCAGCAGGGCAGCAATTACGATGTCCGAGAAATCCTGCTTGAGTCGGGCGAGCGCCTGTCCGGCTCGAGTGTCGCGACCGTGTTTCGTGACCGGCTGCTGGTCGGCTCCGTATTTGGCGATGGATTTCTGTTGTGCACCATCCCGACGCAGGTCACCACCTCTCTCTGAAACGCTTGACCATTTGAGATGGCTCAAGCACGGTTGCTGTGCGCGTGATTGACAGACAATCGCCGTAGCCGTCATTACGGGACCTTGGCTGCCAAGCCATCTGCTCCGTATCGAAGTGAGAGTGTTTCGCTCAGAAGCGCTCGAGGTGACTGTCTCACTGTTTTCGTCAAACCTTATTCAGTTGCGAACTCTTACTGGAGGCAAAACATGTTCAAGCGCGGAAGACCTTCCATTTTGTTTGGGATGGCAATTTTCGTTGGGCTCGCAGGGTGCCGGGACGCAGATACACGCGATGCACCATTGGTGCCTCAGGCTCAAGTCCGGTTGACGCAAGATCAGACTCACAATAAATGGAGCAGTTCGATAGCGCCCGTAGCGACCGTGCCATCCGGAGCTGTGGTCGAGGTGATGACCGAAGAAGCGAGTGATCGACAGTTGGCTTTCAGTTCAACCTCCGCGGATGTGCCCGGCGTTGAGTTTGACCCGATTCATCCACTCACCGGTCCGGTGTTTGTTGAAGGCGCTGAGCCAGGTGACGTGCTTGCCGTGAAATTGCACGAAATCGAAGTGGGCGACTGGGGTTGGGCCGGCATCTTCCCGGGCTTCGGCTTTCTCGCTGACGAATTCACCGAGCCCTACCTAAAAACTTTCGAGTTTGACAAAGACAAGAAGGAAGCCAGGTTCAACGACAGGATAACCATCCCATTGCGGCCATTCGCCGGCGTGATGGGCGTTGCGCCGGCAACGGATGAGATGCTCTCAACAATCCCGCCGCGGGCCAACGGCGGCAATATGGATGACCCGAACATTGTCGCAGGCACAACGGTCTATTTCCCGGTCTTTGTCAAAGGGGCCTTGTTTTCTATCGGCGACACCCATGCCGCACAGGGCCTGGGAGAGGTCTGCGGCACCGCAATTGAAGCTCCGATGCGCATCGTCTATCAGGTTGATGTGATCAAAGGCAGCCGCAAGATTCAGGAGCCGCAGTACGAGACCGATGATTATTACGCCGTTACCGGGTTCGGCGCCACAATTGACGAGGCCGCGCGAAAGGCCACCAGTTTCATGATCGATTATCTTGTCAGCGAGCACGACCTTGACCGGAAAGACGCTTACGTACTTTGCTCGTTGGCAGGCGATTTAAAAATCGCCGAGGTGGTCGATGTGCCGCATGTTCTGGTGACCATGCACATCTCGAAACGCGTTTTGGGAACAAGATCGTAGATCTGCTTGTCTACAATGACAGGTCAACGAAGTTTGCTGTCTATTCATCGAGAATCAAAATGCCTGATTGGAAACACGGCGCGATGAAAGGTAACGGCCAACACGGTTTGAGGCGACATCAGTTGCAGACGCCCCCGCCCGCATTCGTGAGGTTCCTATTGTTGCCAATGGTCGTGGCCTGCGTAATTCTACACGGCTGTTTTCTGGGAAGCCGCGTCAACGTTGTCACTGAAAGCGACGAGTATGGTGACATCCAACGCACCTACACCACGGGTAATCTGGTGGTGGAAAAGCGCTCTGCGACCGGAGAGTTTCAATACGAACTGTTTCTCAATGCACTCCGCCTGGACTGGCGAACAGGCGAGCGCTATTTCTACCTGGTCGTGCGCTACAATGGCCGGGACTGGCTTTGGCTTGAGCCCGGCAAGCCCCTGGTCGTGGTTGCTGACGGTAACCGAATTGTCTTGCCTGGCGAAGGGAGCGGAGCGGAAGACCGGAGCCAGGCGCAGGACGGCACTGGCGCCTATTTTAGCGAGCAGGCCCGCTTTGAACTCGGGCCCGCCCGGCTGCGTGAAATAGCGGCAGCACGCAGCGTCTCGATTCAGGTTCCAACCAAAACGCACCCACTCAATCTACCGCTGCGGACCAGAACGGTCAAGGTCTTGCACAAGTTTGTGCTT
Organism: Candidatus Zhuqueibacterota bacterium; assembly: GCA_029261995.1. GTDB lineage: Bacteria > Zhuqueibacterota > Zhuqueibacteria > Oceanimicrobiales > Oceanimicrobiaceae > JAJDAF01. The sequence goes on along the minus strand of JAJDAF010000070.1, from coordinate 9,716 downwards.
CGCTATTTGCAATAGAACCAACTACAGTGGTCATTCGTCGATTGTTGTCGTGATACCACCCCAGCACTGGTCGAGAATGCCCCAAAATGTGATCAAATCCCAAAGGCGTGCTGCGACCGCTGAAGCGAGGAGACCGCCGTGTCATCCCGCCGTTTGAATCCGTTTTGTTGAGAATTCCGATTGTGTCGTCTTGAAACTAGCCTCGCCCGGCTGGTTTTGTTGAACTCACCGTCTTTGTCCGGCCGGACTCTCTCGATAAATAGAAAAAAACTCATCCGCGACATGAGAGATTATGATATCCGTTTCTCTCTTCATGTAGTGCATCGCTTTGCGAAACTTTCCAGTTTTGCGATAGTTAGCGGGCTTGTACGAGGTTGGGTTTTAGGTCTCGTAGTGGTAGTATCCACGAGTTGAGTATGACACGCAGCAGTAGTTCCGAACTCTCCCAGAATGATTGGGCTGCAGCCGCTGCCACCGGACTCTAGAGTTTCTCCTTTTTGTCGCACATCACAGTAACCTCACAACTGACAAGTTAACCGGCGAATGCAAGTCGTCATCTAAGGCGCCGACCTTAGTTTTGTGCCTTGCTTTACCGACAGGACCGGCGAATGGCTGTTAGCCGAAAACGATTCTCCGTCAGCACTCTGAGCGCCGATAGCAGCGTTATCTGGGATACCAACCTGGAAAACGCCCCAGGTGACTGCGGCAATGGTTCTGCCCGCATATCCCCTTGTGAGACTCACCTGCGCACACAATATCACTTCGCTGCCATCATCGGGCACCATGAAAGCATCATTTCGATCTTGAAGATAGTCTCGCAGGTCGCGGATACGAGCGCCACAGTGCTGATTCAAGGAGAGAGCGGCACCGGTAAGGAACTTGTCGCTCGCTCACTGCACGACAACAGCCGGCGCCGTAGCAAGCCATTTGTGCCCATCAACTGCGGCGCCATGCCGGAGAATCTGCTTGAGACGGAGCTGTTCGGCCATGTGCGCGGCGCATTCACCGGGGCAGTGCGGGACAACCCCGGCTGGCTACAGCGTGCGGACGGGGGCACCATCTTCCTCGACGAAGTCTGTGAAATGTCACCCAGCCTGCAGGTTAAACTGTTGCGCGTGCTTCAGACCGGAGATTATTCGCCGGTGGGAAACACGCAGCACCGCACGTGCGATGTCCGCGTGGTCGCGGCCACCAATAAGGACCTACGCGCGCTGGTAAAACAGGGTCGTTTTCGGGATGATCTTTTCTATCGTCTCAATGTGATCGACATTGAAATGCCACGGCTGGCTCAGCGCCGGAGCGACATCTCACTGTTGGTGGCACATTTTGTGGAAGTCTATGCGAAGCAGTTTGGCAAAGCGAATGTACGCTTTTCGGACGATGCTCTCGCGCTCTTGCTGGCGCATGATTTCCCGGGCAATGTGCGTGAGTTGGAAAATATCGTCCAAAGGGGAGTCGCTCTGACCGAAGACGCGCTGATAAGATCCGACCATTTGCCGCTGTGCGTAACGGAACCGTTGCACGGCCGTTCTGCTGGCCAATCGTTTTCGGCGTTCAAGGTTTCCAAACAGCGAGTGGTCGAGCGATTCGAGCGCGAGTACGTTAAGGACTGTTTGATGGTGACTCAAGGCAACATTAGCAACGCAGCCAACCTGGCCGGCATTGATATCAAGAACTTTTATACCAAGATGAAGAAGTACGAGATTGACGCCCATTCTTTCAAGGTTCAAGCCGACTAGCATTTGGGTGCAATTACCACGACTTTGGTATTTGTACCATGGTTCTCTCCCGCACCGTTAGCGACTTCACTCCAAAGGTCTTATAGCGTTAACATAATATAAACATAATATTATGTGTTTCTCATTTCAATATATGGAAATGCGGCATAATAGTTGAAAGTGCAACTCCTGTCAACTATTAGAACGGACGCACAATGTCGAATCCGTGTATACTAAATACCGCATTGCGTTCGTAGTAGCACGGTCAGAACGCGAGTTACTTACAAAAACCGAAGGTAAATACCACTCTACCAACGACAACAAATCAATTCGGAACACCAGAATTGTCTTGTTGTTTATCCTTCAAATCCCCCCACCTAATCATCCAAACCCACCAGTCATCCGCTAGCTTGAAACATCGCCGAATCCCGCAGCATACTAAAGAACACCGTATCGCTCTTTCCGCGCTTACAACGGACACCTTTTTGGTTAGTAATACTCAGAGCAAAAACAAATCAATCACAAACGGGAGAGAACCCATGAAAGGAAGAATGACCACGCTGCTCGTATTCGTTGCGGCTATCGCATTTTGGGCAGGCTGCGCCGCCAAGGCTGACGATTCCGGCAAGCTACCCATTACCACAAAATCACAAAAGGCGCGCGATCTTTTTTTGCAGGGCCGGGATTTACAGGAGCGCCTGCGCGCTCAGGAGTCGCGGACCTTTTTTCAGCAGGCTGTTGCAGAGGATCCTGAGTTCGCCCAGGCACATTATTTCCTTGCTCTGACCTCGCCCACAGCCAAGGAGTTTTTCGATGCAATGAAGGCGGCACAACAATTTGTGCCTTCTGCTTCGAAAGGGGAACAGCTCCTGATTGGTGCTTTTGCCGCGGGTGTCAATGGTGATTCAAAAACGCAGCGTAAGATGTTCTCGGAACTTGCGGCGGCCTACCCGAACAGCGAGCGCGCACAAAACAATCTGGGAGGCTTCTACTTTGGACAGCAGGAGTATGATGCCGCCATCGCACAGTATGAAAAGGCGGTCAAGATAGACCCCAGCTTTTCTCAGCCTTACAATCAGATGGGGTATGCTTACCGGTTCACCGGAGATTTCGAGAAAGCCGAGGCGGTCTTCAAGAAGTATATCGAAGTCCTGCCCGGCGACCCGAATCCGCACGACTCCTACGCCGAGTTGCTCATGAAAATGGGTAGGTTTGACGAGTCGATTGTACAGTACCAGAAGGCGCTCGAAGCAAATTCCGCGTTTTTCAATTCACATCTGGGCATCGCTAGCAACTTCAATTTCAAAGGTGACCACGAGGCAGCACGCAAACAGGCCCGGAAACTCTACGAAAACGCCGCCAACGACGGACAACGCCGCGCCGCGCTGACCGCGATGACAATCTCTTATGTCTACGAGGGCAAACTGGAAGCCGCACTAGGCGAGTTGCAGAAAAGGTACGACCTCGCTTCCGGAATCGATGATGCGGCCAACATGGCGGCTGACCTGGGAACCATGGCCAACGTGCTGCTGGAATTCAGCAAGACGGCCGAAGCGCAAGCGAAGTTCATGGCATCTCTCGACACCATTCTGGAGTCGAACCAGAGCGACCAGCAGAAGGATCTGGCGCGGCAATTCAACCATTTCAATGTCGGTCGGGTGGCAGTCGCGGAAGGTAAACTGGATGATGCACGGCAACACGCCGCAGTCTTCCGTGATAAAGCCAACGCCTTGGGCAACCGCTTCCAGATTCGGGCAACTCACCAACTTTTTGGCCTCATCGCTATGGCTGAGAAGGACTTTGACACAGCAGTTGCTGAGCTGGAGCAGTCGAACCAGCGTAATCCGAACAACATCTATCTTCTTGCGATGGCGCGTGAGGGCAGGGACGGCGCCGTTGCGTCAAAGCAGTTGTACAGCACTGCCGCACATTTCAACGCCGTCAACAGCATGAACCAGGCCTTCGTTGCGCGTAAGAGCGGCAAAATGATGTCGGCGAAGTAGGCCATTCGCCCTGACTTCTTTTTCAGAGTCTACCCCTGCGGCCAGTGGTCGCAGGGGATTTTTTTGGCGCGTTGGGCCGTCCGCGGGCATGGTAGGCTTGCCTTTCTTGTTGCATTTTTGTATCTTTGGTGCCGTAATTTTGCGCAATACTCGAAAGGGAGAGGTCCATGTCAGGCAACACCAATGTACTGTTTTTTTTGTGTATGGCAGTAACTTTTATGGGAGCTGTGCCTCCGGGAAAGTATCGGGTGGAGCAGGTTCACCACGGAGCCAGACTACAAGGTTCCGTGACCTTCAAGGGTGCTGTCCCGGCGCCGAAAGTCATTCTGATCAGCAAGGACAATAACACCTGCGGCACCGGCAATCGACAGATTCAGTGGGTTGATCTGGGCGATCGGCGCGGTTTGCGCAACGTTGCGGTTTATATCGCCAGCATGGACCATGGCAAAGCCTGGAACATAAATCCCGACGGCTATCTGCTCGACCAAAAAAGCTGTCACTTCACTCCAAATTTTCTTGCCATTCCCAAAGGCGAGAAGCTACGCATCTTGAACAGCGACCCCATGATGCACAATATCCACATGTACGAGATCGTTGGCCGGATCCGCAAAACCTTGTTCAACAAAGGGCAGCCCGAGCGTGGAACGGAGTTCATTAAGGCCATCAACACCCGTCGCGGCAACACCATTAAAGTGGAATGCGATGCCCACAATTTCATGCACGCCTGGATTTTCGTGCCGGAGAATCCCTACTTTGATCTGGTTGATGCAGTTGGCCGCTTTGAAATGGACAGCATTCCCGCCGGCAATTATCAGGTCAAGGCGTGGCATCCAACACTCGGCGAGCAGACGGCCGAAGTGACCCTTCGGGCTGACCAGGAACTAACCCTGAATTTTGAGTTTGGGACCAGCGAGTAATGGTTGGCAGGTTCCGTGCTGTTGGTTACTTCCTCGCGCTCTGCCTGTCTCTGACTGCGCAAAGCTGTCAGAAGTCTGCGGCGCCAGTTGCCGAATCCTATCCACTTGAGATACCGCTAGGGCTTGATGCCAACGCCCAGAACATCCCCATTGACAATCCTCTGACTGCGGCGAAAGTCGAGCTTGGGCGCCAGCTCTTTTTCGACAAGCGGCTCTCCGCGGACGGAACGGTTGCCTGTGTAACCTGTCACAATCCGTTTCTGGGATTTACCGACGGCCAGTCCGTGGCCATCGGCATTGAGCAGCGAGAAGGTATGCGCAATTCACCGACTGTGATCAACCGTCTTTTTGGCCGGTCGCAGTTCTGGGATGGCAGAGCAGGCAGTCTGGAAGAACAGGTTCTCGGCCCGTTGGAAAATACCGTCGAAATGGCCAACACGCTGGAAGAGGTCGTGGCGACCGTGGCCGCTGATCCGCACTACCAACGTAGTTTTCGGAAAGCCTTTGACGCAGAAATCACGATTACGACCGTGGCGAAGGCCATCGCCTCTTTCGAGCGGACGCTGGTCTCCGGCAATTCGCTCTACGACCAATTCAAGGGCGGGAACGCAACTGCGCTTTCAGAGTCGGCCCAGCGTGGGCTCGCGCTTTTTGAAAGTAACCGCCTGAATTGCACGGCTTGCCACTCCGGGCACAACCTGACCAATGAGGCGTTCCGGAACAACGGCGCGGGTATGGATTCCGCAGATCCGGACTCCGGCCGATTCAAAGTCACGGGCCGTCAGGCTGATTTTGGCGCCTTTAAGGTGCCGACCTTGCGGGACATCCCGCGCACCGCGCCCTACATGCACGATGGCAGTTTGTCCACCTTGCCCGAAGTGGTCGATTTCTACGACCGGGGCGGCATTGCCAACGAATACCAGAGCGGGGAAATCCGAAAGTTGAACCTGACCGTGCAGGAGAAACGAGATTTGGTGGCGTTTCTGCAAAGCCTGAACGGCAGGAACACCTGGCGGTCATTTTGAGAGCTGGCGCGATGCGAACCATGGCAACACATTCCCGAGGACTGATGACAAACAGGAAAACTATGTGGCGATGGCTGGCCCTGGTGGTTCTGGCGGTTGCTTGTGGCAGCAGAGAGCCTGATGTAGTTGCTACGGACTACGTGACTGATCTGGGAGTGACCTATCTGAATACCGATCTCAGCGTCAAGTATGTTGGCGCCCTCGCCTGTAAAGAGTGCCACTCACAGATCTACCAAACCTACGCCGAGACTCAGACTGGCAAATCCATGATGAAGATGTCGCCGGAGAACCTCATCGGCATCCTGCCGCAGGAGATGACGGTGTTTGATTCGGTCGGCAATTTTTACTACGAAATGATACAAAGAGGCAGCCGCTTCTTTCAGCGCGAATATCGACTCGGACCCGATGGCGAGGTGATTCACGAGCGTGAAATGGAAGCACAGTACATCATGGGTTCTGGCGCCAACTTGCGCAATTACTTCTACGTGGAAAACGGCATGTTTTACGAGCTGCCGTTGAGTTGGTATGAGAACGAGGTCAAATGGGACCTCAGCCCTGGCTACCGGGAATTTGGCAATGTCCGCTTCAACCGCTTTGCCAGCGAACGCTGCTTCTTTTGCCATAACGGGCACATGCAGCCGTCTTCGACCGCCAGGGAACGATATGTGGAGCCCTACACCATGGGGATTGACTGTGAAAGCTGCCACGGACCCGGCGAGCTGCATATTGCTGAAGAGCACGGAGAGATGATTGTGCGGCCGCCAGGCGTGTCAAGGACGATCGTGGATCCAGGAAAACTGTCTTCCCAGCGCCGAATGGATGTTTGTCGCCAGTGCCATCTTCAAGGCCAGTCGCGAGCGCTACGTGGCGAGAATGGTTGGTTCGACTTTCGTCCGGGGATGTTGTTGGCCTCGCATCATTCCGAGTTCTTCACTGAAGAAATTCACATCGAAGCTTTCAAAGTGGCCAACACCGCATTCAGGCTCGAGCAGAGCCGGTGCTTCACCGAAAGTCACGGCGCCACCGACTGCATTATTTGTCACGACTCCCACGGAAAGGCTGAAACTTCCGGGAATGCCTATCAGAACGCAAACTGCCAGAAGTGCCACCCGCCCGACAATCTGTCCGCGGAAGGATCGCGTTTTACCCACACGGCGTCCGACAATTGTGTGCCGTGCCACATGAACCAGACAGAAAGTGACAACACCTTGCACGGTGTCATCACCACCGACCACTGGATTCGAATTGACGCCAACATGATTGAAGTGGACTGGACCTCCAAGCGGGAGGACCCGAGCACCAAGCCGCTTACTAAGCTTGTACCGTATCTCGATGCCGGCGATGATGGCGCGGACACCCGCCTGGGAATCGGCTATTTCACCTACTACAATGAAAGTGACAATCGTGCAGCCTATTTGGATTCCGCACTCAAGTATTTGACCCTGGGCCGAGAAAATCAAGGTGCGACTGCTATCGGAGAACTCAACCGCGGCGCTGTGTTGCTTGCGATGCATCAGCCTGAGCGGGCGGCGCAGGCTCTGCAGTCTTCCCTCGGGTTAAATCCGAATTCGGCAGAGGCCTACTTCAAACTGGGCGAGGCGTTCAAGGCGCAAAAAGCACTCGACCAAGCTTTGGACAACTACCGGCAGGCCGCGAATCTGATGCCGGATGAACCGCGGTATGCAGAGGGTCTTGGTCAGACGCTCATCCTCGCGGGAAAACCTGAGGAAGCGGCCGCGCTGCTCGAAGAGTCTCTGCTGCTCGACCGGCAAAATCCGCACACCTACTACACCCTTGGAAACTTGTACGCCATGACCCTGAACGATCCGAAGCAGGCTTTATTCCATTTCGAGCAACTTGTGGTGGTGGATCCGGATTTCCCGAATGGCTACTTGAACCTTGGCAACACGTACGCTCTGCTGGGCAAGTATGATGACGCCATTAGAACCTACGAGAAAGAGGTCATGGTGAGGCCAAAATCAACAAATGCGCTGGTGAATATGGGACGTCTGCAGGCTGCGACCGGTCAGGTGGCGGAAGCTCGGCAAACGTTTCGACGGGCGCTCGCAATTGACCCGAATCTTGAAGTTGCCCGACAGTCATTGGGACAGCTGCCGGAGTAGGGTGGCTCACCCGCAAAATCGCCTGTATACTGCGAGCCTACCGTTCCTTTGCCGCGACTCTGCCTGCTCATTCCTGGCAAACTTACCAGTCTACCTAACTTCCATCCCCGCGGCTCGGTCTTGATTTATCCTTTTGACAAGTTGGGGAGAAGTTACTATCTTGGCAATTAGGCCAGGCTGTTCCGGGTTAATTTGTCTCACAAGAAAGGACGATAAATTCATGAAAAGTCACGCAGTCGATTTTGAGATTATTGGCGACGATCTGCAGATCGTCGAGGTGGAGCTGGACCCCGGCGAAACAGTGATCGCTGAAGCCGGAGCCATGAACTACATGGATGACGGCATCCATTTCGAAGCAAAAATGGGCGATGGTTCAGAGGCTGGCAGCGGCCTGATGGGCAAACTCCTGAACGTCGGCAAGCGGGTTCTGACGGGTGAGTCCATTTTCATGACTCATTTTACCAACGGCGCAAGCGGTAAAAAGCGGGTAGCGTTCGCGGCGCCCTATCCGGGGAAAATAATTCCCATCGACATGTCAGGCATTCAAGGTGACTTGTTTTGCCAGAAGGATGCTTTCTTGTGTGCTGCCTACGGCACCAGCCTTGGCATCGCCTTTAACAAGCGGCTGGGTACCGGCTTCTTTGGCGGCGAGGGATTTATTCTGCAGCGCCTGCGCGGCGATGGCATGGCATTCGTGCACATCGGCGGGACCGTGGTTAAGAAGGAGCTGCACAATGAGCTGATTCGGGTCGATACCGGCTGCCTGGCCGCGTTCACGACTGGCATCGACTACGATATCCAGCGGGCCGGAAATCTCAAGTCGATGTTTTTTGGCGGAGAAGGGTTGTTCCTGGCGACTCTACGTGGAACCGGCACGGTTTGGTTGCAGAGTTTGCCTTTTTCGCGAATGGCTGATCGCATTCTCGCGCACGCTCCAAGCGCCGGAGGTCGCCGGACCGGTGAGGGGTCAATACTCGGAGGTCTTGGCGGCTTTATTGACGGAGACAGGCCATGAGTTTCAGCCGCAAACGGCATTTTGGCGGTGTTTTGGAAAAACCGCGATAGTTTTGACCGAGAGCGCTTTCGGGATTGATGCCGGTTTCCGAAGACCATTTTTATCGAACTCCATCAAGGTACAGATCTAGACGCCTTGGTAGAAAGGCCAAATTCCTGCATCTCGTCAATCTGCATCTACAAACGCTATGGGTGTGCTGCCGCTGGATGGGCAGGGCAGATACTCCAGGCCGGATTTTGAGCATCCTGCCTGGCTGCCTTCTGGACCGTGGCATCCCCGTACTCCAGCGACGATTTACCGAAGAATAAATAGCCACATCTGGAATATATCGCACCTAACACTGTATTTGCTATCGAAGTCAGGATGTGGTTCCCGCCGTGCAGATATAATCTTCCCATTTTCAACTTGTTTTTCGCAGGCTCGAATGTTGTTTGGAGCGTGCAGACTCGCCGTGCACCCAAATTTTCCGAACTCTCAGCTTTTACTCGAGAAACCAGTGGGTTAACTGAATAGAGTTTGAATGGTCCAACTGCCGCGAAAGGAGGTGAGCGCTCGTTCGTTCATTGAGGAGGTGACGCCGTGCCTGTTGTTTTGAAAGTATTGGAAAGTCGCTCCTGGTTGGTTTGGGCCAGCCGGGTTATTACTTGACTTTGGTCATGATTGAGCAAGTTAACTATTTACTAACGAGGTTTTGAAGAGATGCGTAATCTACTTGTGACCTTAGTCGCCGTGCTCCTTTTTTCATCTCTTGCGTTCGGCCAGACTGGAAAGATCTCCGGTCAGGTGCTTGACCGCGAGACCGGTGATGCCTTGCCTGGCGCCAACGTTGTTCTTGTTGGTACGACTCTGGGTGCAGCAACGGATGTCAGCGGAAAGTTTGTTATCCTGTCGGTTCCGACGGGTGTTTATTCGATC
>JAJDAF010000069.1 GCA_029261995.1 Candidatus Zhuqueibacterota bacterium | reverse complement strand
ACACTTTTTTACAAATCTTGAGCATTACAGTTTTCGAGAAAACGCCTATTTTACAAATAGTTATGGAGGCCCAACCCCAACCCATCGAGAACCTAATTCATAACCAATTGAATTTATTCGACTTTTAACCGGACACTACTGGTTCAAATAGTATATGAGGTCGGGATCAAACTCGTCTGATCTGGGACCCGAATTGAAGAGAAAACTATACCAAAATAATCCACAAAACAGGGTAGCTAAGGCAACTAACGCCGCGCTTAACAGCCAAGTAACCCAAACCAGGATATTTCGTAAGGTGTTACCGCCTGTTTTACTGATTAATTGAACCATCGAATAATTCCTTCCCTTATTCCCAAATTCCTTTAGTCTGGCGCTAACGAAATATTAGGGTTAGCAAAATATTAACTCATTTTGATATCTTTTCCACCAAAAAATAATCGACGTGGCTTCCCTTGTAATAAATGTGCAAGTTCCTCCCCCTCTAAACGTTTTACTAGTTCATTTAGAGGGACACCCTTAACCGTAGGTAGTGATTGTAGCATTTTGTAGATTGTGGTTTGAATCGCCATTAATATATCACTATTTGATACTTGAGGAAACATCTCCTCTTTGTAAGGGATCTTACTTAATGGCTCGCTTATCCGTACTGAGAAGTCTAGATTAGGTAAATAAATCATACCTGTTCCGTTGTATACAGGAAGATATATTCCCTTACCAGCCAAAATACTTCGTACTTCATTCCATCGGCTCCTGAAATAAGGGTAGATTTCACGCATATTGGAAGATTCGTTCATTTGTGCTTGGGGAGTGGGTGGCATCAAAATTAAGATTTTTTTTATAAATTCTGCGTCTTTAAGTATCTTCATCTCCCTGACAATTCCTGTTGTAGTTTCAGGAATAACAATTATGAATTTGCTAGCACGCACTACTTCGAGAAAGACTTCTAACCAGTTTTCCTCTTTACTTATTAAGTATGCTTGACTTCCTATCTCAGGAATTGACATAGGATCATCTACAGCTCGTGTCCAGAATGCCTCAGTGTGATTTCCAATCGCCACTAGTCGTCCCAATTCGGATACTGCTTCGCCAATATGATAGGCAAGAGTTTCGCCTCCATAAGTAGCTGTACTACTGTGTGAGAGTCCAAAATCCAAAGAACTAGAACTAACGGAAAGTGGACCTCTGGTCAATTCTGGCCTCTGAAATGAGCGTAAAAATAGAATTGGTGGATTTGGACTCTGTCGTGCCAACTCATGTTCATGCTGCATTTTTACACGTGACCGTTTGCCCCAGGTATCGACAAAAAGAAAGACAGAGCACAATAAAAATACACTCCATGCTGAAATAGAGTAAACTAATGGTTTTGGAGTATTATTAATGTCTTCTTGACACGAAAAATACATTGCCAATGGAAATGAAATAAATACAGAAAGAATTGACATGGTCAGATATCGGGTTTGACGTACATCCAGCTCTCGCATCCTTTTTTCTATTGCTTCTAAGGAATTTATAGGTGAAGATGTCATGAATTCTCTTCTTGAAATAACTTAATAAGTTCGAATTATGATAAATTAATTTCAAGCCTAACGCCCGCACCACCTGTTGCAGAGGAACGAGCAATGAACGTTATTAAGCGCCAAAAACCTACTTTCCAGAATTCAAAAAAACACAGCCCTGCAGTCAGAGTGAATGCGGCTGTTATGCGCCTATATCCAAGTTTGGCCCATCAACCTCAGCTCTTAAGTTTCCTGATTCTACAAATTTCACATGAAATGTTCTTTTGCTGAACCGCCCACTGGAACCAATTCATTTGACTTTGTGACAACTTATCATGCGGAGTTTTGACCTCAACGAACAAATAGTCACTGTCTTTGGTTGCAAAGAGATCTGGCCAACCCGGCTGTCGATTCCAAAAATCTTCAATTGCCCATCTCAAAGCGTTAAGAACTGTTTTTGATGGAACAACCTGCAAAACAAATCTCGCTAATTCTACGGTTCTTTCATCATTTGCCCACAGATAATCTCGAAGCAAGTGACTTTCGTTAGTCAAAGAATCGAAAGCATCAAGGAGAGATACTTTTTCTGCTAGCTTTTCAAACCACCCGTCGAATTCTATGCGACGACGGTTGTAATAATTCTTCGAAGCAAAATCTTCAGGCAGCCAAAATTCCACAAAGGGCGTATTGCGTTCGGTTGATGCCCAACGTATTGTAGACTGTCTCATTGTGAGTCTTAGAAGTGGGTCTTGAGGGTCTTGTATGATGGGAGCTAAAAATGTTGCGACCCACGCCGAGATAAGCTTTCTTTCGCAGAACTTGACAGAATATCCTTTTGATTCATACCATTTAGCGGCAATTTCTTCGCCAGAACATGAATTTCCATCGGTGTCAATCCAGCGACCAATTCGTTGATCGCCTTTAGATAGCTGCTCATATTTTGCTTGTATTTCTCGCTTTGGTATTTCAACGAAGGACAGCAATTCTGCTTCTGTACGTTCTTTCAAATTGTATTTGGGATTCTTCTTATGAAAGTCCTGCCAATACCTTTTTGCTTCCTTTTTGAGTTCCCTGTCTTTTCCGGGATATCTTTGCGTAAATTCGATGATGTCTTTTACTTCTATGTTTTCAACAGCAATCCAGTTCAAAACATGGGCGAAATAGGTCTTCGTTATTTCTCGCCAATAGAATCTCTCGATTTTCCCCTTCAGCTTCACAATTGCTGCTTTGGGATGTTCCTGTTCCTCTAACCCTTTACATTCTGCACAGATATTTGGTGCAAAGCCCGTGACCAGCACTCTCTTTTGCGTCTCATATTCACGACCATATCTTATTTGATGTGGCAAAAATTTCAAACTTAATTCCCTCTCACATTCACAAATAAAAACGCCACTACAGTTTCCACATCTGTATTTTCGAAAGATCTCGTAGTGGTTTAAACAACCGACTTCCTTATGAATACATTTCATTGTCGTTTAGAATTCGCAATGCTCACGTACTTTACTTTTTCTATACGCATAACACAGTAGTATCCGGCCAACTGGCCGCAAAAAAAGTTTCTATATCCAGAAACAAGTTTCTAATAATAGAAACAACTTTCTAATATCAGAAACATCGTGATCAGAGCTCGAATCCCATTGTTTCTACTATTAGAAACTTCTGTCATCATTCGCCTACTCATGCAGGTTGATGAAGGACAAGATCGCCGCCTGCAAATCGCCATGATACCGTTTGTTTACCAGCGATTCGAAGCGCTGCTCGAGTTCGGCAGGCAGACTATCAAATGGCGAATTCAGGCGCATCTGACCGTATTTGTCAGGAAAGTCGGTCGAACTGCATGCGCTAGTGCACGGCTGACCCGGGCTTCGGTTTTCGCATTGCTGGTTTGGAAAGTGTATCAGAACACCACCCCACAGGTTTGGCACAAGATTCGAAATCCCCATCTGGTCAGAATCACAGATGCCGGAGCCGGTTGATGGGAGACAGATTTAGAGATGCTTTTGTCAAGATAACCATGGGTGGGGGTGTTGTCAAGGGGAAGTTGTGACAAAGGTGAATTTTCTTGCGAGGATAGTGGATAGTGGATTGAGGATAGAAGATGGACGGTGCGAGTTTGGGCGGAAGAAAAGCTGGACCTTCCTGCGGGACTTCTGACACTTCCTGCGGGCTTTTGACCCTCCCTGCGGGTACTTTGACCCCTTCCTGCGGGCTTTTGACCCTCCCTGCGGGACTTTGACCCCTTCCTGCGGGTCTTTGACCCTTCCTGCGGGACTTTTACCCCTTCCCGGTGGAGTTTGACCCTTCCTGACGAGCTTTTACCTCTTCCCGGCAGACTTTTACCCTTCCCGACGAGCTTTTACCCCTCCCCGGCCGACATTTACTCCTTCCCGGCGGAGTTTGAAGCTTCGCGGACCCTTTTCACCCGGTCGGCCGCACGACTTTCTCCATCAATTAGTGTGGTTGAGCAGTGACGTCATATTGTCGCAATTGTAGCCTTGAACATTGCCACGAGCTTCAGCGCCGGGCAATTGAATTTGGGTGCCAGATGTTTGAAGCAGTCAGGGCCGGTTTGAGTCCCAGGGCTGTCAAACCTTCTTGCCAAGGGAAGGCGCGCACAGGGCCAATCTTCTGTTGCGTTGCGTCAAGGGAAAGGAGGTAGGGTTCGCAGGCCGGGAATTCACGGCAAAAGCTCAAGGCAGCGTTTCAACAAATCGTCGCAGGACATGGAAATAGTCGGCATCCACAAAATAGGTGTCATTGTGATGGGCGCCCCGCAATCGATGGAAGGATTTAGGCTCGGGCGCTGCTTCAAAAAGCCGTTGGCCCAACTCGAATGGCACGATTTCATCCGCGTCGCCGTGCAGGAAGAGTTTTGGCGTCGCAATGTCTTTGATCCTGCTTATCGAGTCGAATTCTGATTTCATGACCCACCGTACCGGCAGAAAGGGGAACATCCTTCCGGCCATGTCGCGCGCAGAACCGAAGGTGGATTCGAGAATCAGCCCGGCGTGCGCGCGCCGGGTTGCCAAATCAACAGCAACCGCTCCGCCCAGCGACCGGCCAAAGATCACGATTTGTTCTGCGTTCACGTCGGGCCGCGAGGCCAGGAAATCGTACGCAGCCTGCGCGTCCAGGTAGACGCCGGCCTCGTTGGGCCTGCCTTCGCTTTTGCCGTAGCCGCGGTAGTCGAACAGGAAGATGTTTATCGGCAGTTTTGCCAGCCGCGCCAGGTTGTCCAGCCGGTCCGTGATGTTGCCGGCATTGCCGTGGCACCAGAGCAGGGTGGCTTTGGCGCTGTCATTGCCAACAAACCAGCCGTGCAGTTTCACGCCGGCGGCGGTTGTGAAGGTGCAATCCTCAACCTGCAGACCAAACCGTTCGGGGCGCCACTGACCCGCGGGATATTTCGAGGGGAAGAAGATCAGTTTTTCTTCAAACAGGCGGATCAGAAGAAGTGCGCCCAGGAAGATTGTGATGAGAAAGAGAAAGAGTTTCATTGGCTGGTGTCGTAGTTCTTAAGTTAGTGAACATAAGATGGGGCTGTCAGCAAAAGTACTGGCCCGTCATTGCGAGTCGCGCGTTTTCCAGCGCGGCGTGGCAATCTCCTTGCGTTTGCGAGGGGATTGCTTCGCAGAAAGCGCTCGCAATGACAGGCCCGCCGAGGCTTTTGGGATAGCCCATGTCGATATTCATCGTGGTTATCCAATACATGAGTCTAAACATCCCCCTGAGCTTGTCGAAGGAGCCTGCCGAAGGGCTATTCTCTGCAAAGCGCATCGTAATATTCCGGCCGGCGGTCGTCAAACTGGTGATTCAATGGCGTCATCTGCTTGTCATTTGCCAGCTCGATGTCAATTTCTGCCACGAACATGGCATCTTGCTGCGCACGGGCCCGGTGCAGCAGTTTGCCTCTCGGAGCTACAATCTGGCTTTTGCCGGTGAAGCGTAGCTCGCCGTGTGGTCGTTTGTCCGCGCCGAAGCGGTTGCAGGTAATCGCGAACACCGCATTCTCCAGGCAGCGCGACAGCATGGTCTGCTGGCAGTAGTCCAGCACCAGATTTGATGGATGGCAAATGAGCTGCGCGCCCTGCACGGCTAGGGAGCGGGTCACCTCAGGAAAAATCCAGTCGAAACAAATCATCATTCCGAGCTTGACGCCACGAACCTCTTGCACGCCAAGTGGCGTGTCGCCCGGGTCAAAAAAGTTCTTCTCGAGATTGAAGAGATGGAGTTTGCGGTAGGTGTGAATGAGCCCCTCCGGCCCGAGCAACAGAGCGCTGTTAAAGACTTTGTCGGCTTTCTTCTCAGCAAAGCCGGTGACGAGATAGAAATTCTTCTCTTTGCAGAGGGCAACCAGCGCCGCAACCGTGGTTGATGACTGCGGATCCTCGGCAAGGGCGAATGTTTCGTCGCGGTCTTTGAAATAGTAGCCGGTGAATGCCAGCTCGGGCAAGACGATCAGATCCGCGTCGGCAGATCGAAGCGTCGAGATCACCTTTTCAAGGTTGTGGGCCACCTTGCCAAACAGCGGACGAAATTGGAAAAAGCCGGCTTTGAACATGTGTGCTCCGGTTGGGTTCAGGGAAGATCATGTGCGTTCGGTTTAGTTCCTGGGCAGAAGCTACCTGTCATGCGGTCAGTGGTTGTTTATGTGCTGATGAAAAAAACAGATTGCAGCCAAATGTTGGCAGTCCGTGCAAAGCCCCAACGGGGCGCGATGTAATAGCCCGGGGCATCGCCCCGGGTGGGAATTGTGCTCCAAGAAGCAGCCCCAACGGGGCGAAATTGAACTTGCCCATCCTATTGTTCGTCATACGCCATTGTTTCGCCCCCATGGGGCTTTGGTCATGGGGTACTCGTCTACCCAGGGCTATTATCTGCCGCCCCGTTGGGGCCTTCCGATACAGAAGGAGCGGCATGTGGCCTCGGAGCGCACGATTCAAACCGTGTAAAACCAAGTTGCGCGGGCCACAACGCAACGAGAGCGCAATTGATTTAATTACGCTTACGCCAGACCCTTGAGTTGCTCAACTTGTCACTCGGGAAGATATCATAATGCGGCGGCGAAAGCAAGAGATATGGGCCCACTTTTCTATTCCTCATCGACGTTGACGGAAAGCCCTACACTCCAGATTCGTCGCGTGTCGAAGGAATTGAGGCCGCGTTGCTCGTACTGCAAGATCGCCCGCCACCGTGTCCCGGCCCACGGGCGATTGGGCCCGTGGGCGAGATAGAATTTCGCCGTGCTCTTGAAGCGGGCGTTGGCGGCTCCTGAGAGAAAACGGGTGTACCCGAAACCGAAAAAACGGCTGGCGCGAGCATTGGCGTAAAGCGGAAAATTGAAACCCAGTTGTATGTCGTTGCGGTTGTCTTGAACGGTGCGGCCATATCTGAGTTGGAAATCCAGAATCAGGAAGGCGAGGTCCGCGGAGAAGACTCTGCTTGCGGAATTGCGGAATTCCTGTTCGAAGGTCAAGCGCCGTACCCAAATGAACGAGCCGAATGGATAAAACAGCGAGAGATGGCCGCGCTCTCTGGACAGGTCGCCGCGACCATTCTGCTGGAAGCTGAGACCGAGACGGGTTCGCTGCAGCAATGTGCCGCCGACTTTCGTCGAACCGAACGTAAAAAAATGGCTGGCGCGTGTCTCCCGGTTAACTTGAAGCGCGGAGGTGATGGTAATCTTTGAGTGGTTGTAGTCCGCGGCACTCTGCCAGGCGCCGGTGGCGAAATCGTAGAGCGTCGGCGTACTCATGTCCGAGATTTCCGTGGCCGGAAACAACTGTTGCTGGATTTTGTCGCTTTGCCCGACTTCCCGCTGAAAATCTCTGTTGAAAGCCTTCTTGTCATCTGGCAGATTGCCGGCATCGACAAAATTCAGCCAAGCGTCGATGGTCGCGAGAAATGCGGTTTTTGTCTCTGCTCCGGCCCGGCTCAACATATCTTCGGCATGGGTTTTCGTGTTCAGGGCGACAAATGCCACCCGCTGGTCAGGCATGGCCCGGCTGAACAGTCTGGCGGAATGAAATGATTTTGTCAGCCAGTCGTTGGCCGCGTGCAGGAGCAGGGTCGGGGCTTGAATCCGGCTGATCTCGCTCGCGGGCGTGGCGCGATTGAGCAGCATGGATTTCGGCATGCCGATGAGCGTCATGTAGAGCAGGCGGCCGAAGCTGGAGCGCTGCAAGGCCCGAAACTTAGAACGCAAGGCCTCGTTGACAACCCGGTGGTCGGTGGCCGGACGCATGTTTATTTCGCCGACACGATAGGGCGGCGCCACTGCCGCTACCGATGCGATAGCCTCCTGGACGCCAGCGCGCGCCGCAAAGCGCAGGACTATTTTCGCGCCAATTGAGAATCCAAGCAGGTGAATCTCGCTGTGCTTTTGCCAGAGGTCGAGGCTGTCAGCAAGCAGTGCGAGGTCGTCAACCTCGTTCTCTCCCCAACTGTATGTCTTCTTGTAGTGATAGTCTTCGCCGTGCTGCGGCGGGTTCATGATCAGGAAGGAGAATCCCCGGGTCATAAAGAAGTGCTTGAGCGCGGTGAATTCCGGCGTGCGGTTGTGCTGAGTAAAACCTGGGACCAGAACGATGAGCGGGCTGCCGGTGCCAGAGAGAGAGTCGCGGTTGAAATACTCAAACTTGATGTTCGCGATGTCCTCGATTGCAGCGTGTTGGCCAGCGGCCATCGGGACTGAACCTGCCCAAAGCACCAGCCCAAGGCTGGCGGCGAGCGCGGTGCTTAATTTGCGGTGACTGCTGGTCCGGATTTTGGGGACGCCTCCTGAAAGTACTCAGCGTAGTCTTTTTTTAGAAATCCCCTGCCGCGCAGGTCGATGAGCTTGTAGCGGTTAGCAGGCAGGCTGTCGTAAACAAGATAGCCGATATGCTGGCCATTTAATGAGACATCGTGCGGCACGTCATAGTTGATGCGATAGATGCCTTTTTTCTGCGAGAGTGTTTCCATTTGCAGGGCGAATACAATTGAGTCCGCCGGGTCAGTTTCAAAGTACTTCGGCTGGTCCGTCTGTGAATGCCGTACCAACGCCTGCTGAATGCGCAGGTCAAGTTTGCCGGTTTCGAGCTGTTGCACCGAGAATTCATTATTCTTGACCACGAAGTCGCCGGACAGCAAGATGTCCCCTGTCTCCTTGTAAATTAAAGCATATCTACCAATCGCATCAACAAAAAAGATGTCCTTGTTGTCGGGTTTGAGATAGACGGAGAAGCTCAGGGCGCCGTGCGCCTCGATTTTTTCGAGGTATTTGTTAAGCTCGCCGGTCCGCATATTCGCCAGTTTGATGAGCTTGTAGTTGCGCTCCCCGATCAGTTTTTGCAGCAACGGACGGGGAGCGTCAACTTTGGAAAAATCAAAGGTCTGCTTGTAGAAGTCAATCTGGTGCATGCGCGACATTTGAATGGGCACCGGATGGCAGCCTGAAACGGCCAGCCAAAGCAAGAGTGCAGTCGTGCAGCAGAAAGTCAGTTTGCATTTCTTGTTAATCATTGGTCGATCCTCCCTGCGTGAAGATTTGATCGGATGAAAACGACAATATCCCGGTTCGGCCGCGATGCATCTGAAATGAAATCAGCGGGTTTCGGAAAATGAACAGCCAAATCGTCCCGCGCCTGAATCAGGGCCTCTATTTCGGCCGCGACTTGCCGGGCTTCGTCAGATTCCTCAAAATAGTAGATCTCATTTTCCGTTCTGGCTTCGGGATCAAAGCCTCCAATCTGGAAGCCGTTCTTCGCCAATTCGATGCTCATTCGATCCACCAGAAATTGGTTTTCGGGCGCGGTTCCAAGATAGACGGTGTACTTACAATGCCGCGCTTTTTTCTTCCAGAGTGAAAGCTGTTGGTTGAGTTGATCGATCTGTGCTGCCAAAACAGCACGAGCGTCCGGGTCACCAGTCTGCCCGGATTGCGCATCTTGCCTGAGCCGGTCGAGTTCCCGGGCTTTCCCCTGGTAGTCTTCAAGCAGACTATCGATGGCAAAGCCAGCCTCAATCTCTGTCATCTCTGGTCGAATCTCGCCACCTGTGGCCTCGACCAGAATGGCCATCAGGAGCGAGTCCTTGGTTGGACTGACGACAATGAAGGACAGCCAGCCTGCGGTATAGGCCAGGCCGCCGACCAGCACGTACTTCCAAAAACCCGATTTGTGTTTTTGCCAAAACTCACGAATGCGGGTCCACAGCTTGATGACGATAAGGGCCGCACCACCAAGCGTAGAGATTATGGTCGCGATGGTGAGAATGGTTTCAGTTTCCCAAATCATGATGGTCCTCCAGAATTGTGTAGCAGCTACACTATTAGGAGAGGACTCAGGCGCTCAGCTCTCTGCTAGCATGAAAAAATGTTGTTTAGTTTAGGAAACAGTCGGCTGGCTGTTTGACTTGCGGCCGTTGATGGTTCAGGGGGAGAAGAGAGGGGCAGGCTCACAGCTTGCCGAACAGCGGCCGGTTAGCCGCTTTCCGGCACACCATCGAAGAAATCAACGAGTCCGGTCTCCAGCGAATACTCGGCGCCAGCGACGACGAGACCATCTTTGTGGAGCAGTTGCTCCAGGATTTCCGATTGCAGTCGCAGAGCGCTCACGGAGGCGCGGATATTGGCCCGAACGGCCTGCTGCAGCAAAGCATCCGGGTCGTGCTTGAGTTCTGTCGCCAGCAATGCCGCCACGGATGGCCGAATGCACTCAACGATCGAATCCAGGTTGGGCGATTGGCTCTCCGTCGGTTGCTGAAGTTCTTCCAGGGTGGCCAGGACAGCCCCGCAGCGGGAGTGTCCTAAAACCACCACCAGCCGCGTGCCGAACCGCTGGGCGGCAAACTCAACGCTGCCGATTTGAGGTGGAGTCACGACGTTTCCCGCGACGCGGATGATGAACAGATCACCAAGGCCCTGGTCAAAAACGATCTCCGGCGGCACCCGTGAGTCGGAGCACCCAACGATGATGGCGAAGGGTTCCTGGCCCGTCGCCACCTCGCTGCGGCGCGTCTGACTCGTGAGTGCCTCGCGGCTCCGAACACCGGATACGAAGCGCTGGTTGCCCTGTCGCAGGCGTTCGAGTGCTTTGTGTGCTGTGGTCATCGCTGTTTTATTCACCCTGTTCTTTCAGCTTCTAATCTTGCGCCGAAACTCCCTTGCTCTTGACGCGGTGATACTTGAATTCAGTCTCACTTATCTCACCATTATGCCTGAGCGCCAGATATACTTGAATCGTATTCAGGTCGAGTTTCTGAAACGTCAATCCATCAAAAAATGCCGTGTCCTTGGTCAGCCGAACCAATGGGAAAGATACAAACTCATTTTTCTCTTCCCACCCCTTCAGATCAGGGTGAAAGTGCTTCAATTTCAGATTCAGACTGTTCGATTCTTCAGTGATAGTAAAAAACTCATAGAAGACTATCGTATCACCTTGAACCATTCTAAACATGCCCATCATTGACCCACCGAACGGAGGCATCCACACTTCTTCACATATTCCACCAAATGCCTCACCCTGATAATGACCTGCAATCCAGGCAACATCGTTGATGGTTGCTGCTGGCCTGTTTTCGGGTTGATCTAGTTTCAATGTGTGAGCGGTGTTCTGGCTTTGAGCAAAAGCACCCTGCCAGAGAAGCAAGGCGGCAAGCAGCAGAAACGTGCTGAACAACCGAGTGGAACAGTTCTTCTGAGTGGTTCCGTTTTTCGGGTTCATCATTTCACCTCCGCAGACGGTTTACGACGAGGGGCGCCTGCAGGTTGATGAACGCTCAATATGTGACCATCCGGGTCTCCAAAGTCAGCTGTTAATCCTCCATCGGGAGCTTCACTGACAGGTGTTACAATTTCAACGCCTTGCTTTGTCAAGCCCTCGACGACATCATCAATGCCTGCATCCAAACCAAAGACGACAATTGGACTCCGGCCAGGTTTCTCGTCGCTCTGGATAAAAACAAGGTCCAGGTCTCCAACCATCGAATTACCAAAACTACCATCGTGGCCTTCAATCATGCTTATAGACAGGCCCAGTGCATCCTGATAAAAAGTCATTGTCCGCTGCAGATCTCTAACATAGTAAACAATGGCTGAGATTCTTTCTGCTGATACCATGGCTATTTCCTTTCTTTGTTAATAATGCTAAACATTTTGCCTTTCAATTCTACGTTGCCGCAGAACAACAAAATGTGAGCATTACCGGGATTTTATGATGAAGAGGTGTCCATCTGGGTCGTGTGTGCCGATTCCAGATTCTTGTTTGAGTAGTCGATGCAGCGCTCGCCGGATTAGACCAAAGGCAAGGTCATCGGCACGTTCCGTTCTGCGTTGATAGGCTAGCGCCAGTGCCTCGCGCTGGAGATCTTCGGGCATCTTTTTGAGAGCTTTTCGAATCGCAGTGAGACGTTGTCGTAAGGCGGCAGAGGATAAACTCAACGCTGAGCAAACCTCGTTGCGGTTGAGGCCAGACAAAATAAGAGCCATTACCTTGCGCGCAGCGGGGGACAACTCAGTCAGGAGTTGCGCATTTACTCCAGCGTGAGAATTTACTTCCGGATCTGAAGGCGAAGAGGACTTGACTGTTGGCGCCGAGACGTTCTCTCGATTCTTGCGTCGCGATTCCGAGCGAGCCATCATTGCCGCACGATTCTTCAAAACGCCAGTAAACCACTTCGTGTTCTGTTCGGTGGTGAAGTCAAGTCTGTCTTGCTGGAATGCGACGAGGAGACTGTCCTGCAAAAGATCTTCCGCGTCACTTCCTGTGCGTGAGAACTTTCGGGCCATCGATAGCCAGCTATGATAATTCTCAAGATTCATAGGTCTTCACGCTACAACAACTGATTCAAGCGCTCGATCCCGAGGCGCAGGCGTTCGGGAGACTCGCCAGTAAAGCAAAGCCGGATGTAATCGCCAAAATCCTGGCCAAAGCTGTCGCCGGGTGCGACGGAGACGCCGGCCTCCAGGCAGGCGTCGATCAATTGCCAGTAGTCGCGGCCGCGCAGGTAGTCATAGGCATTGAAGAAGATGAAATAAGTGCCTTCGGGTTGAGGAAAGTCTATTTTCAGATTGTCCACACAGATGTCCCGCAGCCCCTGGTATTGTTTTCGCACCGCCGGCAGCCACTGCTCGCGGCTGGCTACGGGCTCCACCATCATTTGCTGCGCAATCGTCGATGGGCTGTAAAGCTGGTGCACCATCATCTTATTGAGCGCTTTGATGGCGGACTCAGTGCCGACGGCGTAGCCCAGCCGGATGCCCGCAAACATCATGCTTTTCGAAAAGGTAAACATACTGAGCGTTCTTTCGAACATGCCGGGCAGGGTGGCAATTGAGATGTGGGGCAAATCGTCGAACGTCAGGCCATCGTAGGCCTCGTCTGAAATGACCCAAAGGTCATGCTCCTGCGCGAATTCGGCTACCTGCAGGAGTTGGTTTTCATTCATGACTTTGCCGCTCGGGTTGTTTGGCGTGTTGAGGTAGATGGCCACGGTTTGGTCCGTGACATGCTCCTCAAGGCAATCGCAAATGTCGAAGTCCGGGTTGTCGAACAGCGTGGTGTAGAAGGGTACTTCAGTTGTCGTGCCGCCCGCGACTTTCACCATGCCGAAGAAAAAAGGCCAGGCCGGGGTTAGAATCATGACTTCATCACCCGGATCGACCAGCGCCATCATGCTTATGCTGAGCGCGTTGGTTGCGCCGCAGGTGATCAGGGTGTTGTTGCGTTCAACCAGAAACTCGTTGTCTGCATGCAGTTTTTCCACCAAAACATCACGCAAGGCGTCGATGCCAAACGTGTTGCAGTAGCGGTTGTATCCGGCGTTACTCCGCAGAAATGATTTGTCAATGGGAAGCTCGTAGCTTACGGGCAGATAGGTGTCGCCGATATGCAGGCGCACAAGATTTCCGCCCTGAGCAGCCATCTTGCTGGCGTAGGTCTCGAACACCGAGCCACTGATTTGGTTGACACGTTCTGAGAAGTTGGGAAATTTGGGCATGGCCTACGTCGGTTGGTCACGGTTGAAATGTCCGCCACAGTTTATCAATTCTTGCTTGGAAATGCAAGGTCAAAAAAAAAACTGCGCGGACGCAAAATAGATGCTGTTTTGAAGGCCATACTCCGTGTCGCGCGCTCCGCGGGTCAGGTAGGCGCTTGCGGTTATTTCAAGGTTGGTGAGAAGGGAGTAGGAGAGAGTCGGGCCAATCAAGCTGCTGCCGTCGTCGAGGTTGATCAGGCTGTAGACCGAAGCAACCAGCAGAGGACTCAGCGACTTGTTGGCTGATGCCGCCAAGTAGTGCCTGGCGAGGTTGAAGACCTGACCGCTGAGCAGATCCGCCAGCCGGTTCGGGTACTCTTTCTTGTCAGAAGTACCCTGGCCATTGAAGTAGAATTCAATGAATGTGTAGATGTCGCCTGGGAGATTGTAGTCGGCATTGAGCACGGCTCGCAGGTAGCTGCCGGCGCCATCAGGCCAGGTGTAAGCCCATTCCCCGCGCAGGCCGGCATCGCCAAGGTAACCGGCAAAATCGCCGCCCACAACTTTGCTGTTTTGAAAATCACCGACCATCATGGAGAGGTCATACTCTCCGACATTGGTGCCAAATCGCAATGCCAGGCTGGATTTCAGATCGCCTCGCCCGGGCGCGAACGCTGCTTCGATTTTGGAGAGTGACCCCAGAGGCTGCGAGACATGCACGGCATCCACACCTGACTTTTCTCCGAGTTCGATGGCCGCCGGATTGAAGGGATTGAGCAAGTCGGTTGGGTTCCACGCGAATCCCGTTCCCCAGGCGATGCGCTGGCGTCCGGCCGTGATTTCGGTTTCGTTAAGGTAGAAAGTTGCAAACGCTCGAAACATCGACTGTCGAAGCCGGCTGTCCTGGGTGCTGGCAACGGTCCAGTCGAGATCCACAAATGTTGGCCGCTCTACCTGTTCAGCGATCTGAAAATCCAGTGTCTTGAGAAAATTGCCTGCCCAGAACTCGTTATCGAGCCACACCTCTGCCTGAAGCCAGTTGCCAGCGTCCACCAGTCCCTTGACTCGCAACCGGCTGACATCGAAGAAATAAGCTTCATCTGAAACAAAAGTTGTGGAGCGGATGCCGAGGTTTTTGGCGTAGCCGGAGAGTTGCAGATCGAGGCTTTGGGCTTGCGCAATTCCTCCCGTTGTCAGGAGACTCAGTAGTGCGAATCCGAGCGCAGTCTTTATCCACCGGCCCCTAGTCCCGGCGCTGCACATCCTGTGTCCGGACTGCTGTTTCATCTGTGATTTACATCCTCCACAATCTTACCATCTTTCAGCGTAATCAGGCGTCGCGCGCGCTGCATCACCATCGGGTCATGCGTCGAGAAGATGAAGGTGACGCCTTTCTTCTCATTCATCTCTTTCATTTTGTCCAGCAGGACGGATCCGGTTTTGGAATCGAGGTTTGCCGTGGGCTCGTCGGCCAGAATCAGCTGCGGATGCGAGACCAGGGCGCGCGCCACCGCCACTCTCTGCTGCTGACCACCACTCAATTCGTTTGGCCGGCGGTGCATGAGCTCGGCGGCAATGCCAAGCTCGGCGAATTCCTGCTTGACACGCGTGTGCCGCTCTTGCGCGGAAACACCCTGCAGTAGCAGCATGAATTCAGCGTTCTCTTCGGCAGTCAGGACGGGAATAAGATTGTACGCCTGGAAAATGAACCCCAGCGTATTCAGGCGGAATTCCGCCAGCTTGTCGCGGCTCAGCGCAGTCAGATCCTGCCCGCCAACCTGTACGCCGCCTGAAGTTGGCTTGTCTAGCCCACCGATGATGTTCAGCAGCGTGGTCTTGCCGGAGCCTGACGGCCCTGCAATGGCGGTGAATTCGCCGGCCTGGATTTCCAGATCAACGCCATCGACGGCTTTGACCGGTATCTTGTTTTTGTCCTGGTAGATTTTTGTGACCCGGCTCAATTCTACTGTGTTCATGGTCTTGTCTCGTTCTCTTTGCGTATCTTCACGTTTAGTAAATGTAAGGAACCAGCTTTTTTGTTTTCTTCGTCCAGGCCTCGTATTGTTCGCCATATCGGCTCGCAAGGTAGGCTGAGAGTTGCGGAATGAAGCCAAGCACAAACCCGGAAATGCAGGCCAGCGCGATCAACCCTGCCCACCAGTTGCGAGTCATCATTGCCCAGCCGCTGACCCAAAGTGAATCTCCCAGGTAGTTGGGGTGGCGCACCAGGCGGAATAGGCCTTGCGTATGAAGCTTGCCTTTGTTCTTCGGGTTATCTTTGAATTTCTTGCGTTGCAGCTCAGAACCCGTGTTTAGATAACTGCCGAGGAGAAACATGGCGCCTGCGAGGTAATCTTGCCCTGAAAGCACCGGACGGCTCGAGGCGCCAAGCATGCCGAAACCGATTTGGTAGATTGCAACCGCCGCGATAACGGAAACACACTCATTCCAGTCAAACTTTCTTTTGAGAAACACAAACACGGTTGCCGCCATTCGCAGCCAGAGAACCACACCGAACACCATCAGAAGGAGTCGTCTGGACTCGTTGCCGGCACGCCACTCAAGACCGAGGCTTCGGCCAATCCATTCAAAACCACCACCCAGAAGAAGCCAGCCGGAGAACGACAAGATGAGCAGGTGCGTCACCGTCAAGGTGGTGCGTGGTAGATTCGAAATCTCTTTATGTCCGTGCATTTTTCAGCCTCCTTGTGTCGCAAAGATTAGACAAATCGGATGGCATCCACGACTTCAAACCGGCTGGCTTTTATGGACGGGTAAAGCACGGAAGCCAGCACGATGATATTGATAACCACAATTGCGAGTACGATGTCGTAGGTCACGAAAGCAGGATAGATGGTGGTGCCAACTCCAAAGGTACTCAGGCCACTCGCAAAGTTGCTGAGATCCAGGCCCGCAACACTCCAATAGCCGAACACGGTGAACGAGGCCACAAAACCCATGGCGAGTCCCAGCAATGTGATGAAAAATGTCTCAGTGTAAAGCATGCCGCGGATTTTCCTGGGCAGTACGCCGTTGGCCATCATGATGCCAAATTCCTGGATGCGCTCATAAATCACCATCAGAAACGCGTTGGCGATACTGAAGGCAATGGCGGTAAACAAAATGATCAGCGTGAGAAGCAAGGAATAGTCGTAGGTGGCGATGGCCATTTCCAGCAGCTTGTTGCGGTCACGCCAGGTCAGTACCTCCAGCGGCTCACCCTCCAAAGCGGTCGAGAAGGAATGCGCTATGTCCAGAACTTTTTCCGGGTCTTCCAGCCTGATGTTGCATGCCGTGATGGCTGAACCGTAGCCCGCCAGTTTCTGTGCCTCTGGCATGGAGATGTAGACGTTGACTTTTTCGAACTCCTTGCTGCTGACCTGGTAGAGCCCGCAAATACGGTAAGCGCCCGAGCTGATGTTGTTGTCCAGATCAGAAATCATCAGCACTATCTTTTCCCCGAGAGTGACGTTGAGCTTCTTGGCAAGCTCTACTCCAACGACGATTTCGGGTCGTGCAGGAGCGGCGCCAAGATAACGGCCTTCCGCGATGGAACGCGAGATCACCGTAATACCTGGCTCGTGTTCGGGGTCAATGCCGTTGATGATCGCGCCGGCCGCGGTTTCGCTGCTGTTGACCATTCCCGACAGGGAGACCAGCGGCGCAGTTCTGATTCCTGGCGTTTGCCGCAGCACGGATTCGGTCCGTTGTGGCTCAGCGATGAACAGGTTGATGTTCGGATTTTCGTGAAATCCCCGGGCTGAGATCGTGATGTGGCCGCCACCCAAATCGATTGTCGAATCCACCATTTGATTCAGAAAGCCGCGGCTGAATGCCGTGGTGCCCATATAACCAAACACCCCTACGGCGATGGAAGAGATCAGTACCAGCGAGCGCCTCGGGTTACGCCAAACATTGCGCCAGGCAATTTTGAGAATGATGTTCATCTTAGTTTCTCTGGTTCCGTTTGTAGTGCCTGCAAAGCCAATTCATTCTTGGCAAGATCTAGGTTTTGAAGCCTCGATGACGTTTCGTAATTCATAATTGGCTGCTATGCCGCATCATGTCTTCCTGAATGCCTCCACCGGCGACAACCGGTAGGTCTTGTAAATTGGAATTATCAGAGCGAGAAGCGCGACAACCGCAATCGATACAAGTGGCTCGAGGTAGACGCGCGGGCTGGCAGAAAATTTCAGGTCATCAAAAACGAAACCATATTCTGCGTAGGCTTCTACCATATCTTTGGGAAGCGGAATCTGGTAGTGACTCAGGGTTGAGACCACGACTATGGAAAGAATCAATCCGACCACCAGCGACAGAGCGACTTTCGAGACAGACTCCAACAGAATCAGCCCGCCGACCTGTTTCGGTTTCACACCAATCGCCTGCATGATGCCGAACTCGCGCGTGCGCTCAACCACGCTCATCATGGTGGCGTTGAAAATCTCAATACCCACGACAACAATGATAAACGCCAGATAGATGGCGCCGGAAACGTTGTCCATCAGGATCAACTGCTTCAGCTCAGGCATCAACTGCTCCCACGACATGACTTCCAGTTTGCCATTTAAGCTGGTTGAGATGGACTTGGCCAATCGTGAAGCTCCGCGGAAATTATCCGACTTGAATACGACCTGCGTAATGCCGTCGTAGAGAGAAAACAGATCCTGGGCGTTGCTGAGCGGCATGAGCATGATCGATCTGTCCAGCTCGGCCTGCCCTGACCGCAGGAGCCCTTTGACAACATAGGCGTCTGCGCCCATCTGGTTTTGGTAGCCCTGGGTCAGAACCACCACAGTGTCGCCGATGCCGGCCTGCAGATTTTTTGCAAGTAGCGCTCCGATAACCACCAGATGGTCGTCGCCGGCCGCCAACTTGCTGCCGTCCGAGACCAAGTCCGTGAACTGGGTGATGGCTGGTTCTTGGTCGGGTTCGATGCCGAGAATCAGCGCCCCGGTGCTTGCTGAGTCCGAACTGACCAAACCAAAACTGGTGATGCGACGGGTGTAGCCCTGTAGCCGTGGGTTTGAATCCAGCAGTGACTGCCAGTTCTGTTCGTCCTGTTCGAAGTGGTAAGCCAGGGTGCGTTCCTGATGAAAACCCGTGCGATGCACTTGAATCTCACCGTTGAACAGGTTTACGGCCATGGCTTCCATGGTATCGTATGTGCCATACTGCAATGAGCGGGTCAGCGCAATAATCACTATGGCGAACGAGATGGCGGCGATGGTGATCAGGCTGCGGCGTTTGTTCCTCCAGATGTTTCGCCATGCCAGACGGACAAATTTGTTCATGGTTATTTCGCCCTTCTCAAGTTCTGTTTGGTGAAGGTCGTCTTCTTGAGCGGCCTGTCGAAGACTGCGTCTTTGAGCAGCATGGTAGTCTTCCGGCCGGGTTTCTTCTCCTCGATCAACTCGAATTTGGCGGGAATGATGCGGCCTCCCATTTTTTTGATTTCGGAGAATACCAACGTGCGGATAAGCTCGCCGCGCTCGTTGAAATACTGTGCTCTCAGCGGCAGGTAATCTCCGACCCGAATCCATTCAACCACACGATCCCAGACGACCGCCGCTTCCGGTTTTGGACGCAGCTCGACTTTGTAAGCCTCGAAACCAGCCTCCTGTTCGCGGCCCAGCAAGGCGTGGGTGTAGTCGGTGACAATGCTGGATTCCTTCACCAAATCGTCGTTGGTGAAGTCCGAGCCCATCCAGGATTGCAGCATCATGGAAGGCGGCACCTTGACTTCACGATTGATTTTCGGAATGTAGTTCCACATCTCTCGCCCAATTTTGAGAAAGGTGACGCCTTTATTTTTAGCCGGTTTGAGCATGAGAATGAAAGATTTTTCCGTGCCCTCTGACCAGAATTTGAATTCCATGCTGCGTTGCCACTCTGGTCGGCTGACCGTCATGGTGTATTGGCCGTACATGGTCGTGCCGCGCATCAGCGCATCCGATTTTTGGATGATGTCACGGGCGTTGTCGTTCGCGAGTCCGGGGCTGCCGTGCAGGCCCGCCAATACTACAATCAAAATAATTACGTTGAGTTTCTTCATGCGTGCAATCCATTTTGTCGTGCAATTGCCAGTCATCTGGCGGCGCTTGTCTGACTTGGGTGAGTCCGTTGGGCGTTTCATCTTTTCACTAGAATCCCGTTCAGAAGCGTTTCGAGAATGACGCCAGCGCTTTCTTCCAGGACGAAGATTTTGGGGTCTACCAGCCACTGCAGAAACATGCCCTCGAAAACCGCAATGAACACCGAGGCCGTGTGCTCCCCGATGTCGTGGCGAACTTGCCCCGCCGCGATCGCTTCGTCGAGCAGCCGCTGGAACAGGGTGCGATACTGGGCGTAAACTGGTGCAAAGTCGATTTCGGTCCGCTCGCCATTCTGCATGCCTTCTACCCAGAAATCAAAGAAGACGCGGGTCAACTCTGCATCGTGACCGTAGAGGCTGACGAGTTTTGTGATGATTTCGCGCAGCTTAGCGATGGGCTGGGCATCACTTTCCATGATGCTGTCGGCGATGGCATCGCCGTGTTCAATGTAGCCCTGGAATGCGGCAATCAGCATTTCGTCTTTGTGGCGAAAGTACTCGTAGATCGTGCCCTTGCCGATTCCAGCCTCCTCGGCGATCTCGACGACCCGGGTATTCTTGAATCCTTTGCGGGCAAAGACGCGCAGAGCAGCGTGCAGAATATCATTTCTTTTCGCGGCTTTGTCAACGATTTTTGGACTCACAAATATCATCCTTTGTTTATTGACCGACCACTCGGTCAATAATATATCCAACGATTCATTGCAAGTCAAGATCTTTTTCAGTCATTTGTACTGGATGTCCCCCATTTTTCACACAAGAGCCAAACACAATTGTTTTTTCATTAAAGAAGAGAACGTGTTGCTGTCATAGACTTTTGAAAGAGCAAGCAATTTTTTGACAGCAAAGGCCAACTTATAGAAGATAAACCG
>JAJDAF010000068.1 GCA_029261995.1 Candidatus Zhuqueibacterota bacterium | reverse complement strand
CCAGTCAATACCTTTTAGTGAATCAATCAGTACCCACTTAGAAACAACAAACGTCCAGAACCGCATCGTGCCCCCGGTTTTTTCTTCAGCATCTTCTTCATGCCAGACAATGTCTGCCTCACCGGCAAGTTGCAAAGTCTTGCCTTCCTTAAAATCCACAAACAATAAGCCGGCTCTCGGATTCGATACAAAATTTCCAAAGGTATTGAACATGCTGTTTCCCGGATAATCAGGTATTTTAAGAGTCGTGTCGTCTAAGATTTCTACAAATCCGGGATTTCCACCGCGGTGGGAAGCATCCAGATTATCTTTGCCATCCGAACTGCCGACAAAGAATGTATCAGAATTCTCGATCCATGATTTTAAATCGTTGGCTAAGGAAGTGCCGGTGATCTTCGAATCAGATAAATTGTCATTCGTGCCAACCACTTCAATTTCCCGGCGTTGAATGTATTTCGGACAATTGGGATAAGCTTGTTCAACCGAGACATGAATATTTTCGTCAGAGATAGAAACGATGCCGTTTACCCTTAACCTGCGTCTGGTAGCCAGCTCAATAAAAAGCATCCCTACCTTTGGACACTCCCGGATATTCTCCAAAAATGGATCAAGTTTGCTGCTAACAATTGCGGGCAAATCAATCTTTACATTCTGTTCATCTACCGCAGTTAGAAAGCCGGGCTTACCGGCAAGCATGGAGGTCCAAATCCTTTTTTCATCATCCTGACTGCTTAAGATAACCATTGGCTGTTTATCAACAAATTTTAAGGCCCCACTGGGTATCCTATCGGTTATGACCCGTCCGGTACGCTCGGCTATTTGTTCTACACCAACCCTTTTTTGAACATCACATTCTCCTTCATGGTAAGGTCCATTGCAACAGCAGTCGTCCCAACTTACCTGTGAATTTTCCATAACCTTTTTTCCTTAAAAACCGTGAATCGTTAAAGCCGCCTGCGGTGAGCAGACGGCTTTGTCATTTTTAGAAAACAAGTATATTGTAACCCCGGTTCTGAAGGTTGTTGAGACTGGGAAGTCCGCTGGTATTCGGAACCTTGTTGTCATTAATTAAATCGAAACCTGAGGGGTTAGCCCCGAATACGTCAGAGCACGCAGCAGACACACCCTGGATTTTATCTTCTACTTCTTTAAATAATCCATGAGCGGGATGGTCTTCCTTTTGCAGTGCTTCTGGCCACCTCGTTCCGGTGCCCTGGAAAAGAATCGATACTTCCTCGCCGGCACTCTTGAAATCATAAGCTGCGGCCAAGGCATTAAATGCGCGTCCCAGGGATTCCTCAGAGCCTGATTCTGGATCCGAAAGAATAATAATTGTTGTCTTCATAATGACTCTCCTTTTATTATGACGATTAGTTGTCTCTTCCTGAAATCATTGGGCTGTCCTTAGCATATAAAAGGACAGCCCCAAGTTTTCGTTCATTATTTACTCGCCAGAGTTTGTTCGATCTTCTGTACGGCTTCTTCCGTGGTCCAAACAGCGTTTGCGATAAAACGAAAGTTGACCAACGCCGCTTGATAACCGTCTCCATCAGGCACGATGGCCGCAGCCGTTGCGTCTTTGACAACGGCAACTTCAAAGCCTCGTTCCAGCAGTTCACGCAAATGCGATTCTGTGCACAAGTTCGCCGACATGCCGGCCAGGATAACGTTGTCGATTCCGCGCTTGCGAAGCTGCAACAGGAGGTCATTATTTTCCGGTCCGTACACTTTATGCGGGTTTGCCACAATGGTCTTGCCATCCTGAATGTAGGGCTTATACAGCTCCAAAAAGTCGGCACCGGAGCCTTCAAAGCCTTCCAGGCTCAGCGGGTCTTTGCGGTCAAACATACCGATGTTGTGCATCAGCACTTCCAGCGCGCCCTCAAATTTCCAGTCCTTATCGGTGGGATAGTAGTAGTGTGGCGAAATAAATACAGGTAGGTTATTCTCTTTGGCTACTTTCAACAGAGCCTCGATATTGGCGACGGTTCTATTTTCCGTGACGCTTTTTCCAACCACGCCCCAGGTGACGCCATCAGGACTTAAAAAATCGTTTTGTGGGTCGGTGATGACGATAGCGGTGCGCTCGGGATCGATGGTCATGCCCGGATTAGGGAGTTGAGCAAAAGCGGTTGATGTCAAGCTCATGAGTATAGCGGCCGCTGACAGGATTGCCAAAGATTGTTTGAGTGTTTTCATTGTTCGTTATTCCTTTTTGAAATGAGTTACTGGTTATTTTCAGTAACAGCTTCGGGTGTCCAGTCTTCCAACCCATGCAACGCACGCACGTCCGTAATAACATCTGCAAATGTGCGTTCGGGTACGAATTTTAGATCGTTCCAGCGGGCAACGCCGAGGTCGATGGTAAACTCTTCCAGTTTATGAGGCTCTTTGGTCTGGACAACCCAGAGCAAAGTATGCTCGAGGCCTGAATGATATTGGTCCACAACAGCGGTGACATCATATTTTTC
The DNA here is from genome assembly GCA_029261995.1 of Candidatus Zhuqueibacterota bacterium. Classification (GTDB taxonomy): domain Bacteria; phylum Zhuqueibacterota; class Zhuqueibacteria; order Oceanimicrobiales; family Oceanimicrobiaceae; genus JAJDAF01. The sequence continues at coordinate 44,928 of JAJDAF010000068.1, read as the reverse complement.
CATCACGGGCTCTAGGTCCATCTGGCTGAGTGCGATGACTTCTTTAGCCGTCTCGCGATTGTTGACCGGGCAATCGTGCCGGTTATGCGCGCCGTAGATTCCCCACAAGGTGGGTTGTATTGAGGCACTTTCAGCGGAGCTACTCTTGGCGGAAAGTGGCGCCGATTCGATAATGGGTTTGAAGTCTTCTAACCCATGCAACGCAGTAATGTCCGCAATAACATCCGCAAACGTGCGTTCGGGTACGAATTTTAGATCGTTCCAGCGGGCAACACCCAACTCGATGGTAAACTCTTCCAACTTATGAGGTTCTTTCGTTTCGACAACCCAGAGCAAAGTGTGTTCGAGGCCGGAATGATATTGGTCCACAACAGCAGTGACTCCATACTTATCCATCACGGGCTTTAGGTCCATCTGGCTGAGTGCGATCACTTCTTTAGCCGTCTCGCGATTGTTGACCGGGCAGTCATGCCGGTTGTGCGCGCCATAAATTCCCCACAAAGTTGGCTCTGCCGAAGCGCTTTGAGCCGAACCACTTCTAGCGAAGAACGGCACTAATGCGATAATGGATGCATACATGAAAGGTTTTGTCTTGGCAAGGGATTGTTTGAGTAGCTTCATCTTTAATTCTCCGTTTGTTTAGTTCATTTACTATTTTCAACTAATTACCTGATCAGTTAAATCTGAACACTGTCGACGCTTAGTGCTTAAACAACAGCTGTGCCAAAACAAAAAAAGCCACTTGAAGGTTACTTCAAGTGGCTAAAAAAATTGAATTTGGATGACTTTGAAAGACAGCTTATGACCTGATGGAAAGGAGTCGTAATGCGTGATATTTCAGGGGATACACGAAATATCAGGTTTTATTGCTTACGCTTGATCTCCAATTTTCTCATTCTAGACTCCAATGTTGATGGATTGATGTCTAAGAGTTTGGCTGCGCCTTTTTCACCGCGCACTCGCCAACTAGTTTTCTCCAAAACTGCAATAATGTGCTCCCTTTCACTTTCTTTCAACGTGGGGAGATGCGAGGCACCGGATTTCACAACGTTACCATCTCTTATTGCTGGAAGCCAATCGCCCAATTCAAGCTCCTTCCCTGAACTAATAATTAACGCCCTCTCGACTGTGTTCTCAAGCTCGCGCACATTGCCCGGCCAGTCGTAAGCATGTAGGGTGTCCATCACGCTCTTTGGCACGATCTCGATATTTTTCCCTATTTTAGCGCCATATTTCTTAATGAAGTGGTTCACAAGTACAGGAATATCTTCCTTGCGTTCCCGAAGTGAAGGGCTCTTAATCGGAAAGACATTGAGTCGATAAAAAAGATCTTCTCGAAATTCACCGGAATTTACCGCTTTGTCCAAATCGCGGTTGGTGGCAGCAATCACCCGAACATCCACTTTATAGCCCTGCGTACCCCCGACCTTTTCAAACTCCCCTTCCTGCAGAACTCGGAGAAGCTTGGATTGTAGATCCAAGGGTAAGTCACCGATCTCATCCAAGAAAATGGTGCCGCGATCCGCCAGCTCGAACCGACCTTTCTTACTGGATAAAGCGCCTGTAAAGGCACCCTTTTCATGGCCAAAGAGCTCACTTTCAATGAGAGTTGCTGGCAAAGCCGCGCAATTGACCTTAACTAAAGGTCGCTCCTTGCGCGAACTAATAGTGTGCAAGGCACGAGCAATCAACTCTTTGCCAGTACCGGTTTCCCCAAGTATCATTACGGTAGCATCTGTAGCAGCGACCTGCTCCACTTTTTTCAAGACATTCTTAAAGGACTCACTTGTGCTGATGATTTCATCGAAATTGTGATGGAGTTTGATTTCTTCTTGTAAGTAAACGTTTTCAGCCTGCAGTTGATCCTTTAGCTGTTCCACCTCGATCAGTGCTTTCCTCAACTCTTCATAAAGTTTGGCATTTTGCAGCGAGATAGCAGATTGGGATGAGAGAATTTGCATCACCTCCAGCCGTTCGGGTTTGAACGCATTGCTAATAAGGTTGTTTTCAAGGTACAAAATGCCTATTGAATTGCCTTTATCCAGTATGGGCATGCATAAAATCGACTTAGGGTTGCTTTTTTGAATGTAATCATCGTTAGCAAATTGGCTGTCCTTACCCGCATCAGGGATAAGTACATTTTCTCGCGTTCTTTTGACATAATTGATTATTGAGAGAGGTAGTTGAGTAGAATCACCACTCATCTGCAAAGGAATGGAGCTCGGGGCATTTAATTCTTCTTTCTCAACGGAACCCGCGGCCTCGATGAATAGATTATTGTCATTCTCCAAGATTAGAAAGCCCCTTTGGGCACCTGCATTTTCAATAATGATATGAATCAACTTCTCCAACAGTGTCTTCAGAACGATTTCACCGGAAATGGTTTGTGCTGCTTTAATCACCGTCCTGAGGTCGAGAGTTTTTGTTCCGGTTCCGGTAGATAAATCATGGGTCATAGTTGCTTCGATGGTCGGCATCGTTTCAAAAGCTGTCTCGACCAGGTATTCTGGATAGCTTTCCTCTAAATCTCTAACCTTTGTCATCGCCCCCCATTTTCGATACATATTGCGGGCCTCCACTAAATAGACCTTGCCCAACTTCTCGCGGGATTTATTTAAATAGAATTTTGCTGCCAACTCATTAGCCAAGGCCTCTTCATGAATGAATTGATTTTCTCCGGCTGCTTCAATGGCCTGGTCATACAAATCCGAAGCTTCCCAGGTTTTTTCATTTATGCGAGCCATTTCAGCTGCGACAAGCAGATATTTGTGAGAGAAGTTTTCCCGACAGGCATCGGCCCAGAGTTTCATCTGTTCCTGATTTTCCTGCAGTTGTGTCCAGTACTCCACCTGTGCCTTCTTGGTGACTTGCTCGTAACGGGCGGCCAGTATTAATGAATGATAAAAATTATGCGCAGCAGTTGAAAAGTGACCAGAAACAAATGAAAGCTTATCCCTTGAAGTCAGGATGCATTTAAGAGCATCTTGAAACTCCCCGTGAAGATAGAGCGCAAAGGCTTTCACAACATTGTAGTGTGTGAGCGCCGGGATTGCTTTGCGCTTTACCAGATCCTTTTCAAAGCCCTTTTCATCAAGATTATCGTTTTGGAAAGTTAATCTATTCTTTGTTTGCCCAGTTAAGTTTATCGCTACCAGTTGCACCGCCGTGATCGGGTCAGTCGCATGCTGATTGCGGGTCTTTTGACTAAACCGAATGAGACCCCTCAATTCCGGCAAGAGTGCAGGCAGCTCTTTGCCCATGTAAAAGAGACAAAGGGCACGGTTGTAACGATGATATCCAGCAAACTGTAACTCGCCCGATTCCAGGCCTGCCTGAAATCCGTCATCACTAATTCTCAACATCAGATTAAGATGTTGTGACCAATGATTGATAAAAGCCGCAAAGACGTGTGTAGCTTTACATTTTTGCGCCGAGCTGTTGAACTGTTCGCTCAGCTTGATGGCCAAATGTCCGAACTCTTTTGCTGCTTGATAGTCTTTTACGACCGAACTGAACACCAGGCCATAGAAAGCATAGCCAAAGACAGAGTCTGGTGTATGACCATGTTTTAGGGAAATCTTAACCATTGTCAGAGTAACCACACGGCACAACTCAGGATCAGCGATGTAGCAAAGTACGGTGACGCTGGCGAGTAGTTTAAGAGCGACCTTCATCTCCGGAACGATTGTTTCCTGCGTTGCCAACAATGATTCAACTTTTCGATCGGCAAGAGCGCTCTTTGCTTCAGCGAGGAGGTCAACCAGAGCAGATTCGAGGTTGTCAGTAGGTAGATCGATATCTAATTGAGCCAGGGCCAGTTTGCCTGTTTCAATAGCTTTGATATACTCGCCATTTAAAGTCTGTTGGACCACAAGGATGTTGTAAACTTGGACCTTTTCAATTGCAGTCTTAGCATGCTGCAAAATCTCCTCAATGATTTTTTCGGATTTCTCAAAACGGCCCAACAGATATTCAGTCTCAGTTAGATGTTTGTGCAAGTCGAAGGACAAAGCATAGTGAGTTTGCCAGATATCATCACCGGGCAAACAATCTACCCCTCCTGCCAGATATTCCCTCGCCGCGCCATATGCCGTCGCTTCAATGGCCTTGATACCTGCTTGCAGATTCAACCGGCCCAATTCGACTCTCTTTTTATCAACTCCTGTTAGTTCTCGTCCCACGTTTAGGTGATCGACAAGTTCGAAAATGCGTTCTTCCTGTTCCTTTTCACCAAGGTTTTCCAATAACAATCCACCGATCTTGGAGTGTACCGTCTTTTTCTGGGACTTCTCAATCAGTGCATAAGCCGCTTCCTGAACTCGGTCGTGCTGAAAACTGAAAGTCACTTGTTCTGGATTTTGGGTCACATGCTGCTTATCCAAGCTCGGGACTTGATTTTCGAATTGTGAAGTGGGCACGATAAGGCTATCCTGAATCGCTGGCCAAAGGGCTTCGCATGTGCCCTGAGGTGAGTGTTCATGAATAATCGAAAGGGTATTCAAGTCAAACGCATTACCGATGCAAGCCGCGAGCTGCAAAACATTCTGTACTGATTCGGGTAGTTTACTCAGCTTCCGAATCATCAAATCTACAACATTCTTGGTGATGTCGAGCTCCGCGATTTTGGCGGTTTCCCATTGCCAACCGGGTACTTTCGAATCGAAGTAAATCAAACTTTCCTGATAAAGGGTCTTCAAAAATTGGTGCAAAAAGAAAGGATTGCCATCAGTCTTCTGGAGCACCAAATCTGCCAAGTTACTCACTCTTTTGCCGCCACAATCAAAGGTTTCAGCTATTAACTGTCCAATGTGCTCTAGGCTCAAGCAAGTTAAGGCGATTTCGTTAATCGTGGTGCCCTCACCTTTTAACGACCCCAGAGTTATCATCAATTGATGGTTGGGGGTAACTTCATTGTCCCGATAAGCTCCCAAAAAGTAAAGGAAGCGAGTATCCTCGTCTGTCATCATCAATTCTATCAACTTTAGAGAAGCAGAATCAACCCATTGCAAGTCATCTAAAAAGATAACCAGCGGATGTTTTTCCTGGCAAAAGACATGAATGAAGTTTCGAAAAACAAGTTTAAAGCGGTTCTCAGCCTGCCTGGTCTCGAGTTCGGGGACGTCAAGCTGTGAACCTATCAGCAGTTCAACTTCAGGAATCACGTCGATAATTATCTGCCCATTTATGCCCAGTACCGACAGCAGTTTTTCCTTCCAAACTTCAAGCTGTTCTTCGCTTTCGGTGAGAAGTTGCCGCATCAGTTCTCGGAAAGCTGCGACAATTGCACTGTATGGCACCGTGCGTTGGAGTTGATCGAATTTACCCACGATAAAATAACCGTGTTTCCGTACAATAGGCTTGTGAATCTCGTGAACCAGGGCCGACTTACCAATACCTGAATACCCGCTGACCAAAAGCATTTCTGTGGTGCCCAGGCTGACACGATCGAAGCCGGACAGAAGCGAAGCAATTTCTTTCTCTCGACCATACAATTTTTGTGGAATTTGAAACCTGTCTTTAATGTCACGCTCACCCGGCGTAAAATCATCTATCTTCCTGGAATCTTTCAATTGCTTCAAGCATACTTGAAGATCTGCCTCGATACCAAAGGCGCTCTGGTATCTTTGCTCGGCCGTCTTGGCAAGCATCTTCATTACAATATTCGACACGGCTTTAGGGATTAGTTTTTTCACTCTATCAGGCGAAGGAGGCTCTTTTGCAATATGGCAGTGCACCAGTTCCATTGGGTCTTGTACTTGAAAAGGCAGTTGAGTTGTTAGCATTTCGTATAGGGTGACACCCATCGAATAAAAGTCCGTACGGTAGTCGATTGGGCGATTCATTCTACCTGTTTGCTCCGGTGACATATAGGCAAGTGTCCCTTCTAGAGAAACCGGGGAGCTGAGCTTTTGATTCTCTTTTGGCAATCGTGATGAGATACTAAAGTCAATCAGTTTGACCTGTTTGGTTTTCAAATTAAAAACAATATTCTTGGGGTTAATGTCCTTATGAATAATCTGGTTTTGATGCAAGGTCGCTACGGCTTGAGCCAACTTGACGGCGATTTCGAGGGATATGAGAAAATCAATTTTGTCGTCATCGATGAATGTCTTCAGCGATTTTCCCCCAATATCCTCCAATACAAGTGCCGGTCGATTTTTGTCTGCCTCAAAGGAAAGAGCCTTTACTATTCCTTCGTGTTTTAAGGCTTTGATTATTTGGTATTCACGCTTCAGACTGGCGATATCAGAGTCACTCGGATACTCGGTGCTGAGAGTTTTTATTATTACAGCTTTATCGTCTTCATCGCCTGTTCCGCGATAGACGATTCTTTTTCTGCCCCTGAAAATTTCCTCAGTGATAGTATATCCAGGAATCATCAAACTCTCCAATGGCTAATATTTGAAGCCAAATCTGATTGCTTTCAAAAGAAGCAAAGGTGGAACTTCGGTGAAATAGAAATATTTCAGTAATGTGTGTATCGTATTAAAAGTGAGAAGACGAGTTGTCAAAATCAAGAAGAACATGCTGCGAAAGCTCAAAAAACATGCGTGAGTCCACATAGTTCAATCTCACTTGACCATCACAAATGTTGTGGTCATTGTGAATCTGTAAGTAACATTTTCCGCCAAACATGAAAACAGAACAAGAACAAGGGAATCGTGTAAATATCTAGCTCCTTGACCTGCAGTCTTGGGGATTGGCAACAACAAACAATCGGTTGCGGATTTACAGGCCCCACAAAATTATTTACAGGCTCGCGAACGACTTATCTCATACCGCAAACGACTTATCTCATAGCGCGAACGACTTAGCTCATCCTGCAAACGACGTATCTCATCGCGGGAACGACTTAATTCATGCCACGAACGGCTTATCTCATAGCGCAAACGACTTATCTCATGCCGCAAACGACTTGTCTCATGCCGCGAACGACTTGTCTCATCCTGCGAACGACTTAATTCATGCCGCGAACGACTTATTTCATGGCGCGAACGACTTGTCTCATCCCGCGAACAACTTATTTCATAGCTTTTCCGGCTTGTGGCAGGGCAGTTTTACGGTTTTCCGGGTACCAGCCCTCAAGTTTGTCGTGCAACCGGCCGAAGGCAACAGTTAGAGTTTGCAGATAACCCAATCATTCACTTAAAAAGGCAGGTATGATGAAGACATTTAGCAGAAAATTGGCAGGGGAATGGCTGGCGAGGTTGACGCTGCTGAAGGATGGCGCCACCAAAAGCGAGGTGGCCTTGCGGGAGGACCTGCAAACCAGCATCGACACCACACGCCAGTCCCTGGCCGACCAGTTGCTCGGGGTTGACACCAAAAGCAACGAAAAGGTGCTGCAGAAGCGCCAGGCGCAGGTGGCAAAAGCCACGGGACTCCTGGTGCTGACCAAGGTGCAGGGCGCGCTCTCCAGCAGCTCGGCCGGCAGTGAACTCAAATTTGCCCTCGGCCTCTACCGCGTGGACAAAATCAAAACCAAATCGCGCACCGGTGTGATGGCTTTGCTGCAACACGCCGAAGCCATGACCGCAATCCAGACCGAAGCAGTCTACCAGCTTCCGGCGGACACCCTGCAGGAAGTACAAGCCGCAACCGCAACCCTGCAGGGCCACCTGAACGCGATTGTCGCGCTCACAGCAGACATAACCGAGCTGCGTGCCGCCATTTGCACGACGGTCAATACCGCCCGCGATTTAAAGCAACAGACCCATGGTTTTCTGGTTTCCGTGCTGCCGCTCGGCAAACAGGATCCCAAGCTCATCGATTTCGGCCTGCGCATCGGCGGCCGGCGCCGCAGCCGTCCCGCCGTAACCGTGGTGGTCGAAGAAGAAAGCGTGCCGGCGTAAACGACGGGCTGTCAAGAAAGGCGCGTTGTCATTCCCGCACGTTTTAAGCGGGAATCCATAAGCCCCTGTTTTTCCTGGATGCCCGACAGAAACATTCGGGCATGACAGTGCAGGTTCCTGGCCTTTTATGACAGCCCCAGGCCGGTAGTTGTAATAACGAACCTTCTGCAAACCGAACGCCGGGTGAGCCCACGCTCCCCGGCGCTTTCTGTTTGAGGCTTGTTCCCAAACTCGTGTTTGGCAACGAGCAAAAGACAATGGCGGTAAATGGATGGAGCCCCAACGGGGGCGATGTAACAGCCCAGGGCATCGCCCTGGGAATGATTCCATGGAGCAGACAAGCCCCAACGGGGCGAAATCATGCCGCGGAGATCTGAGCCTTGCCGGTTATACAGCTATATTTCGCCCCGTTGGGGCTTTGTTTTATTGGAGAGCTATCGTTACCCAGGGCGGTGCCCTGGGCTATTGTATGACGCCCCTTTGGGGCTTTTCTTCTCAGAAGTCACGGAATGCCGCAACGCAGCGCGCCACAAACCGAACGCCGGGTGAGCCACGCTCCCGGCGTTTTTGTTTGGTGTTTGACCGGAAAGTTAAATCAGATGTCATCCTGAGCACCACATCTCAGATTGGCCCCAGAAACACGGAGTTCTTATCTTGCCAATCGCTTTCCCCGGAAACTCCGCTATCTCGGTTTCTCGGTGTTGAAAGGATGTATCGACCTCATCGCTCTCCTCAGCCCGTCTCTTGTGTCAGACTCCTTTGACCCGCACTGCCCTGTCGCCTTTCATCTCGCGCTTGACGTCAAAGCCGACACGTTGCCCTTCGCGCACGCCTTTCTTTTGCAGCATGATGTGCAAATCGCTGGCGTGAAAAAAGTACTCGTCCTCTTCGTCGGATTCAATGAAGCCAAAGCCTTTGCCGCTGTCCCACATCTTTACCGTGCCATATTGCATGAGCCGAACTCCCTGTTGGTTCAAATTCCAGTCTCGACTATATGATAGAAAATCGCCCGGCATTCGCAAGGATTTCGTCGTTCATATGAATGAGAAATGGAGGCCAGCCAGCTTGGCCACCAACTTGTGCTGGCAAGTCACGGTCACACGGCTTTAGATCATGGCGCTCAAATCGGCAACACAACAACGGCTATTTCTATTGACATTCGCAGCGCGATTCCTATATTACGTTGTCATTTCTAACTTCTTCGAGTAGCAACCCCGTTCAAATCAAACACTATCAATAACCATAAAGGTGGGAGACATGATGACTGCAAGAATTGTAAACGCATGCATGGTTTGTGCCCTGGCGCTGGCTCTGGGCGTTCTCGGATGCGAGAAAACCGAAACCGGCGGCGAAGAGATGGCGGCAAAAGGCACTGAGATGAAAGCCGCCGCCTACACCGCAATCGCCAACATGGGCGCGACGAACGGCAACAGCGCACACGGCACCGTGACCTTCACAAAAGTGGAAGAAGGCGTTCGGGTCGTAGCTCACTTTGAAGGCGTTCCCGCTGGCGACCACGGATTCCACATTCATGAATTCGGCGACTGCAGCAGCGGCGACGGCAAATCCGCCGGCGGCCACTTCAACCCGTACAGTGTTCCGCACGCGGGTCCTGATGGCGAGCAGCGCCATGTTGGCGATCTGGGCAACATCACTGCAAATGCGGATGGTGTGGCTGAGAAGGAATTCGTCGATGCCATGCTCGGGTTCGAGGGCGAGCGTTCCATTGCTGGCAAAGGTGTTATTCTGCACGCCAACGCCGACGATCTGACAACGCAGCCTACGGGCGCTGCCGGCGCTCGGATTTCCTGTGGCGTGATCGAGCTGGCCGCGGAGCCAGTGTCTGAGAAGTAAACAGAATTGATTTGCTCACCAAAAAGCCGCTGCAGTTTCTCCCTGTAGCGGCTTTTTGGGTTTTGCGTCGCTTTGCTATGAGTATTGGTTGACGGGATTTCCAAACTTAAAACGGCTGAGAGATTCGCTCCAGTAGCGCTTTGCGTTTGTCGCGTGACACCGGTACTTTTATGTGATTCGAAGTCACGACGCAGCCGCCTTCGCCATCCGTGGACATGGCATGGCCGAAACGCCGGTACTCTTTCAGATGATTCAAATTGACCAAGAAAGAGCGGTGGGTTCGCATGAAATTGTAATCTGACAACAGTTCCTCAAATTCCTTCAGCGTTTTGGACACCAGCTCCAGCTTTTCCTTGCCGTCAAAGAAAACGGTCGTGTAGTTGCCTTCGGCTTTGCATACGAAAATATCATTGATCTCAAAAAAACAGATGCCGTTGCTGGTTGGAAACCCGATTTTTCGCGGCTTCTGATTCTCGGCCTGCGTAGCCTCGATCAGCGCGCTGAATCGCTCATCCTGACCGCCGGCGGAATCGTGAGCACTCTTCTCTTCCGCACGCGCGACGGCAGCCTTCAAATCATCGACATCGATGGGCTTGAGCAGATAGTCCAAAGCACAAGCGCGAATGGCCCGAATGGCGTACTGGTCATACGCGGTGGTGAAGATGACCTCGCAAGTCAAGTCGGGGATTTTCGTGAACAGGTCAAAGCCGTTTTCGTTGGGCATGACGATATCAAGGAACACCAAGTCAGGGTTGTGTTGCTTTACCGCCTTCGCGCCGGCCGCAACGCTGTCGGCCATCTCGACCACTTCGACATTGGCGCAGTAGTCAGCCAGCAAGTTCCGCAGCAGCTTTCTGCCCTTTTCTTCATCATCGATTATGATTGCTTTCAGCATATCGCACCTTGGTCAACTTGCACCATCATGAAATCTGGAAAGTTGCGATCAATCTCTCATCTCGCTTCCCCCTGGCAAGCTCAGGACAGGCTCTTCAGAGGGAGAATCCAGATCAATTGTTCTCGATCGGAATCACGATTTTGACACGTGTGCCGTGTGATTCGTGTGATTGCCCGTTCTCATGTCCGAGGTCAATAATCTCGATACTCTTGCCGTTCCGGCGCAGCGCGTTCAGGGTTTGCAGGCGCTCTTGCGTCACCTTGAGGCCGGCGGATTTGTGCTGGCCGTTTTGTTGCGGCTTCTGCTCGAGCGATTTCTCGATTCCAATGCCGTTGTCTTCAATCGAGCAGACAATCGCGTCCTGGCCCAGGCTCAGCGTGATGTCCAGCAGTCCCCCGGTTCGTTCACAATTTAAGCCGTGCAGGATGGCATTCTCCACCAGTGGCTGGATCAACAAGGTCGGTATCTCGATGGTGTGCTGGTCGATGGCAGGATCCAGGGTCAGGTGGTAGTCGAACTTGCCTTCAAAGCGCAGACGCTCGAGATCAAGATAAAGTCGGAGCGCGTCCAGTTCCTCGGCCACCGTTACGGTCGCGCGTTCGGAATTGTCGAGAATGCAGCGCATGAGTTTGGAGAACTTTGACAAATACTCAAACGCAGACTTGCGCTCGTTGCTCGAGATAAAATACTGAATCGAATTCAAGGTATTGAAAACAAAATGCGGATTCATTTGCGCGCGCAGTGCTTTGAGCTTAAGCTCCGAAAATCTCCGCTCACGTTCGGCTTTGTGCTTCTGTTTTCGTTGCAGGTGGCGAACGGTTAGAAAGGTGGCCGTCAGCCCTGCCACAACAGAAAGCAAGCGGAACCACCAGCTTTGCCAGAATGGCGGTGTCACGACAATTCGGAGACTGGCTCCGGTTTCGTTCCAGACGCCGTCGTTGTTGGCCGCCTTAACGTGGAACTCGTAGTGTCCGGCGCCGAGATTTGTGAAAGTAGCGTAGCGCTGATTGCCGCAATAGATCCAATCTTCGTTCAAGCCATCTAATTTGTAGGCGAACTCATTGCGTTCCGGGTTGGTGAAGTCGAGAGCGGCAAATTCAAAAGTCACGAAATTGTCGGTGTAGGAAAAGCGCACCGGTTCGAACGGCACGCCAGGCAGTTCTACGTCCTGGTCAAACTTCTTGACCCCGCTGACCACGACAGGTGGTGCATAAGGGTTGTCGCGAATGCTGTCGGGATGAAACATGTTCACGCCATTGATCCCGCCGAAAAACATCTGGCCGTCTCTGTTTTTGAAGAAGGCGCCGGAATTATACTCGTAACTTTGCAGGCCGTCGTCCAAGTGGTAGTTGCGGAAGGTCCCCCGTACCACATCCAGCCGCGACAGGCCCCGGTTGGTGGAAAGCCAAATCCCGCCACGGTCGTCGGCCAACGCACCGTAGACCACGCCGTTGGGCAAGCCGTCTTTCACATTGTAGCGGCTGAAGGTGCGGGTGTCCGAATCAAAGCGGTTGATGCCGCTGTAGGTGCCGACCCAAATGGCGCCGGAAGTATCCTCGGCAATCGCCATGACAAAATCATTACTCAGACTTCCGCGCGCGTCATCCTGGTAGTGGAAACGCTCAAATGAGCCCGTGGCCCGGTCGAAACGGCAGACGCCGGCATTGGAGGTGCCAACCCAGATGTCATTGCGGCTGTCCTCGAACAGAGTTATGGCAGAATTGCTCGCGATGCTGGCGCCGTCATCTTCGTTATGCAGGTAGTGTGTAAAGCGCTCCGTGCGCGGTTCAAAGCGGTGCAGGCCACCGCCGGGAACAGCCATCCAGATGATGCCCTCTGAATCGACGTGCATGGCGCGCACCGTTCTCCCCAGCAAGCCTTCCGGATTTCGCCGGTTCGCAAGATAGCGTTTGAAAGTCCCGGATCCCTCGTTGAAACGGCTGAGACCACCCCCTCTCGTCCCCACCCAGATCGTACCGTCTAGGTCTTCACAGACCGAAAATGCAGTCCCTGGCCCCACACCTCCAGTCTGTTCACTGTATTCGAACACTCGGGTGTCGCCGCTACGCTGGTCGAGAACATTCAACCCGCCGGTGTGCGTGCCCAGCCAGAGCCGTCGTTTTGAATCTTCAAAGATTGACCATATCATATTGCCGCGCAAAAGATCCGGATTCTTCAGCGTGTGGCGGATGTGCTGAAATTTGATCTTCTTGGGATCATATTTGTTGATGCCGCCGCCAGAGGTGCCCACCCACAACGTACGAGCGGCGTCCAGGAAAAGCGACTTGATAACGTTGTTATTCAGGCTGAATGGCTCATAGGGGTCGTAGCGAAAGGCAGAAAACTCACCTGTGTCACGGCGAAGATGGAAGAGTCCGTACCCTTCGGTTCCAACCCAAAAATCGCTGCTTGCATCCTCAACCAGGCATGACACCGGAATCGGCCTGCCGCCTTCAGACTGGGCGGCTGCCATTTCGTAGGTGACCCAGGAACCTTTGTCTGGATTCAGCCGCCAGATGCCGGCACGGCTGGTGGCAAACCACAGATCTCCGAATCTGTCCAGCCGGATCTGGCTGATAGCGCCCACCGAGCGAGAGTGAGAGAACTGCTCAGGGCGGCGAACAACTTGAAATTCCGCGGCGGCCCGGTCAAAGGTGAAAAGTCCGCCCTTTAAGGTTCCGAGCCAGAGGGTTTCAGCCTTGCCCGCCACAATTGCTGTGACAACATCTTCCTCTGAAGCAAGAGAATCAAGCTCAAAATACTCGAAAGTGTCTGTACTTCTGAGATAGTGCGCCAGACCCTGGGAGGTTCCCAGCCAAAGCCCGCCCGCTGAGTCGGCATAAGCCATGCCGACCATTTTGTCAGACCATTCACCTTGCTGCCGCATTTGCCGGGAATAGTGTCTCGCTTTTCCCTGGCCGGGATCGAATCGGTCGATGCTGCCGCCCTCGAAGGCGAGCCACATCGCGCCACTGTTGTCCAGGCACATTGAATTGATGACGTTGCCAGCAATCGAGGTGGTGTCTTCAGCGTCATGGCGAAAAATGGTGAACTGGATGCCATCGTACTTGTTCAAGCCGTCCTGTGTGGCGAACCACAGAAAACCCTGCCGATCTTGAAGAATCGCTTGACCCGTGCTCTGCGAAAGACCGTCATCGACGGAGATATGCTCGAATCTCGGCGCTTGCGTTTGCGCCGGACCGGATGTGTGGCATACCAGCAGGCAAAGAAAAAGCAAACCGAGAAATTGTCCGCGAACCTGATGCATCATATCGCTTTCGTTCAGTTGTGTAGTTCTTGACCACAAGGTCTTACAGACGTAAAACTAAGGATTTTGCGTCCCAAAAAGCAACTAAACTTTTGCGACCGTGAACCTGAAACGGATGAGTGGGTTGACTGGCTGTTTAAACGGTGAGAATGGTCTATTTTACGGCAGTCTGTCGCGCCGGCCTGCTTTCGATGCCAAACAGGCTCTTTAGCATGGTGCTGCGACCGTCGCGTGCGACAGTTCCCTGGTTGGGCCTGACGACGGCCGCTGACGGAGCGGGCCGGCGTTGCAATTGGATTATCATGCTGTCGTGCCGGGCCGTCGCACGCTGCAAACGAACTTGCATGTCTTCCATCTGCTGCGCCAGCATTTGATTTTGCGAGCGCAGGGAATCAACTTCCATTCGCAACTCCTGCTGCACAGCCTGCAAACTCTTGTGGTCGCCGGTGATGTTTTTGGCCGTAAGATAGCGAAACAGAACAATGATGCCGAGGAACACCAAGCCGCTGATGCAGAGCCAGAAGACGATAGCCTCCGCCCTGTTGGCAAACAGTGTGATTTTCGATGAATCTTCCGGCTCGAAGTTGAGCCTGGAAAACAGGCCTTTAACCGACCGTACCAGATTCATCGTATTCGCCTGTTGGCGCGTTGCTGACGGTTGGCTGTGCCGCGGCACCGACCAAGTGTTTCGTCTTTTTAGCGTCGGCGCTGGTGATGTGGTGCAAAACCTTGCTGCCAAAATAGAACGCCAGCATCATTTGAAAGGCAACCATTAACTGCTCGAGCTTGTTCTCAAGAGAGATGAGTTCGCCGTTGAACTCGACGAATGGCGTCTTCAGGCTTACGACTTCCAGAATGAGAACGATGACCAGCAGCGAAATGGTGAGGATGCCTCGAAAGACGCCACGCGGCATGCTCATGGTTTCGCCTTCATAAGGATTCCTGTTGTCCTCATCCCAATCGCCGAGCGTGTACTTGCGAATCATGTGAAAGAGAAAAACAGTGAGCAACGTCAGCCAAACCAGCACCAGCCCACCGGCGATGATAAAAATAACATCTCCGGTGATGAAGCCCTCGATGGGCATTGTTTCCGCAGGCGTCGGTGTCTGCGCCGCGGCTTGGGTAGCTTCCTGCACAACTGTGGGTAATGTCATTTAGTAGCCTCCCTCGACATTCAATTTCATGATTTCAAGTTCTTATTTTGCTGGCAGCCGTTACAACAGGCCAACCATCAATCCTGTGGTGACTGCGCCGGTGACAAATCCCCAGAATACCACCTGCCAGCGCTTGGCATTCTTTACTTCGGCCTCCTCGAGCTTGAGGTCCGTCTCTTCCCAGAGATCGCGGTAATGAATGTAGCCCTCCCGGGCCATCGCGATGATGGTGTCTTTCTCGACGACGACCGCTTCGAGAGCGGCAGCTTTTAGCTCATGTTGCTTTGCAAGGCTGTCGGCCACTTCGAGCTGCAAGGCTTTCGTGACGGCATTCTTGTATGTTTTCTGATTGAATATCCACAACGTGTCAAACTGAGCCGGTACCCGCAAGCCCTCACCCGGCAAAAGGTAAAACGGAAATTCACGGTTCAAACCGGCGTCGTTCTGTGCAAATGCCGGCAGGGATAACAACAGGATGAAGCAGGCAAGCAGTGGTTTGTTCACGATTCCTCCTTGGTCTGTCTGGCGCGAGTGCATCTGGGCTGAATCCTCGAAGTTAGCGGAACAGCCGGCGGCCTTCGCTCTGCAATTCCTCCAGTCCCATTTGCTCGACCTGCTGGTCGATATTTTCGCGGCGCTGTCGCAATTCATCAATCCTGCCGTCGATGGCCTGAATATCCTGATTCAGCTTGTCCACACTCAGTTGGCGGCTCTGAATTCTGGAATCGAGGTTAGCCTGGTAGTCACCTTCTTGCTCGCGCAGCTTTGCATGCGCGGCGCGAATCTCGGCTTCTTTATCCCCAAACAAACTCATGAGCAGCTTGAATGGCGCTGCCACAGCGGCAAACACGATGCTGAGGGTCTGCCAGCCGGGGATAAGGCCTGCGCGCGAAAGGTAAACCAGCGCGCCAATGACGACGACCACCGCAAAGGCCAGAATGAACTTTTTCATGCTGCCTCCAGGTTAGTCTTTCAGTTCAATGTAATGGCCGGAAACCCATCCTTCCACCTCGGCCCGCACCCGGTACCAGTCCTTCGACTGCTGTTTGATGGTGACGTTGGCGCCCTGCAGCAGCGGCTGCGCTACTTTGCTGGCTTGCGCCGTCGGGCCAGAGCGGATGTTCAACTTGCCGGCGGTCACGATGCCTGGAGCGGGGAATGCGATGGGCTCTGCATCGTCCTCGTCGCGGTGGCCAAGCAACAATCTCTGGCGCATCTTGTCAAGCGGAAACGCCGGGCCCGGATCGATCTTGCGGCCTGGAGAGATTTCCTCATGTCCCCAAATGGCGTCGATGTCGTATGCTTCGATCAGAGCTGCGCAGATTTCCTGCACCAGTGTGATTTGTTCCTCGGTGTAGCGGTGCCAGTATTTGCGCACAGTTTCATTGCGATGGACAGCGCGAAGCACATCCTTCTCCTGGTACGCGCGGCCGAACCAGGATGAATAGACGTTACCCTGCCGGGTGAGCACACCGGCGTTGTCAATTTCGATGCCGATGGAGAATTGATTGAAGCCGGTTCGCCCTCCCAACGAGCTTTTACCGGCGTGCCAGGCTACGACATTGAACGGCACGAGCTGAGTCACGGAGTTGTCACGCCCGACCACAAGATGAGCCGAGGCCTTCACCTTCGGGTTGACCAGCGTCCGAATTGATGACTCGGCATCTCTGCCCGCCGTGTAGTGAATAATAATCGAGTCCGGTTTTAAGTCACCGCCCGTGTTCGGCGACTTGACAAACTCAACATCGTCAAGCAAGTGCTTGTTCACCTTCATGTCAGATCCTCGATAAATAAGATGGTGCTGTTAAAAATGATTCTGTGCGACTTCACTCACCCGAGGCCCCTCCGGGAAGCTGGAGTCCGAAACTGGAAACGACGGAATGTCAATCGGGGGCTGCAGAAATGCAATGTTTTCGAATGAAACTACAGGGTTGAGTTTATATTGTCAAGTAAAACTTGCAACAGACCTGTATTATTTTAAATTTTCCTGGTGGAAACTTCCAATACAATCCGGGTCACTGACGAAATCGTACTGCCGATGCGGGAGCTTGAGTTCGAGTTCGTCCGTTCCTCCGGCCCAGGCGGGCAGAACGTCAACAAAGTGGCGACAGCAGTGCAGTTGCGTTTTGACGCAGCAAGCTCGGAGGCTTTGCCCGACGAAGTACGCGCGCGTCTTCTGAAGCTCGCAGGCAGGCGGGCGACGGCGGATGGTGTTCTAATCCTGCTGGCGCGGCGTTTTCGTACGCAAGAGCGCAATCGCTCCGATGCCATTGCCAGACTGGTAGCGCTGATTCAACAAGCAGCAGAAAAACCCAAACCCCGGCTGCGCACGAAACCCTCCAGGGCTGCGAAGCGCCAACGCGTCGATGAGAAGCGGCGCCAGAGCAAAAAAAAACAGAGCCGAAAGCCGCCATCTCCATCGGACGACTGATCGCCATGTTCTGCTGACTGGGCTGAACTGAGATTGTAGAAATGGAAACGAACAACTGGAGATAAAGAGCGAGGGCGAAGAATCAAGGGGGTGGTCACCGCCACCCCTCAGGAATGCGAATTCTCACTGTCAGGCTAACGAGGCATCGCTGCCCAGTTGGCATCAGCCTTTTTCATGATATTCTTTTCGTCGCCGTTCCAGGGCACGATTGTGTTGAACTTCTTGCCTTCATACAAGTCATTGAAAAACAGATACAACTTACCGTCATGAAGTTTGAAGGTCGTGGGATTGCTCGGCACCGGCGCATTTTTCATGCCCATGGCAAAGGCACACCATCCGCCGTACTGCGGTAGGAACTTCTCCGGGCTGGCCAGAAACTGCTTCTTGTTCTCAGCACTAGCAAACCGGTAATTCGTGCCCTTGTAACGAGCCTCGAACCGTGGACTTCCTTTGGTTGCTTCGTGTTGATTGAAATAAGCAACAACGTCATAGCCATTGATCGCAACATTGTCGCTGGTCACAAACTTCTTACTGCTAGATGACTGCGCAGATAGCGAACTCACCGAAAACAGCAGACAAAATAAAAAAACCGCCAATGCTGATTTGAACATGTAAAAACCTCCTGTTTGATACACCGAGAATTTGGGTTTGACTTTCACTGACAAAAATAAGTATCTTGCTTTGTACTAACAATGCTCTTCAGTCCAAATAAATTAACAAATCGTACAACTTAAAGTCGGCAGATGGATTATGGATGCACTCAGTGATATTTTGCAGTTGGTCCAATTCAAGAGCAACGTCTACTTCCGATCTGATTTCTCTTCACCGTGGGGCATGAATGTCGATGCCGGCCCCTTTGCGCAATTCCACCTTGTGGTCAGCGGCCAATGCTGGCTGCAGGCTGACAACTTTGCGGCTCCGCTATCCCTGTCCGCCGGCGATATTGTGATGTTTCCACTGGGAGACTCCCACTGGCTGGCGGATGACTCGAGAAATAAACGTACTCCCGGCAAGCAGGTGGTCGAAGCCTTCCACAACCAAACGCCGCTGTTTCAGAATGGCGTGGTTAGCACAACCCTTGTCTGCGGACATTTCGAATTTCAGAAGAATCTCGCGCATCCGTTCATGACGGCGCTGCCGCGATTCATCCACATCCCGGGCACGGAACGGCGGCACCTGAGTTGGCTGGAAGCCGCGACCAATGTGATTATCCAGGAGGCGGGTTCCGATTCGCCTGGCTCCGACATCGTGAGCAGACGCCTGGCCGAGGTGCTTTTTATTCAGATTCTGCGCGCCCATATGCTGAGGGAAAAGGTTGCACACGGTTTCTTTGCTGCGCTCAGCGACGGACAAATCAATGCGGCGCTGGCTTTGATTCACTCACAACCTCAGAACGGCTGGACGCTCGAAGGCATCGCCCGAACCATTGGCATGTCGCGCTCTTCGTTTGCCGCCAGATTCAAGCTCTTGGTTGGGATGACGCCGATGAACTATCTGACCAACTGGCGCATGCAGAAAGCAAGAGACCTGTTGCGAGAGCGACAGTTGCCGCTGATAGATATCGCGGAGCAGGTCGGCTACACCTCGGAGGCCGCCTTCAGCCGAGCGTTCAAACGCCAATTCAAGCAGAATCCTGGCGCTTGGCGACGCCGGGTGACTCATGAAGTGGCTGCCGTCTGACTCGGACATCCCACAACCACGTAACGCAATCAAACACTTATGAAACCAGCTCCAATCATTGGACGCAAAGCTGAGACCTCAGAACCGAACATTTTCTTTCAATTCTACCGCCTGCACGCCTGATTTGCTTCCCCAGCTTGCCAAGTCATGTGGCTTCGCAAGTTGGAATCATCCCAAATCAACCATCCACACAACCTGTTCGTAGCACCTCAGTCACCGTTTGGCATTCAACAGACATGAGGCCTGCGCACAACAACGCAAGAAACTGATTGTATTCACGCCCCTGGTTTGTTACCTTCAAGCAACGAACCAGTTTCCACAGTCGTGCGAGTCCTTAACCTTCGTTGGAGGATCTCATGAAAGCGGCAGCGATCTTCTTCATTCTTTGTCTCTCGACACTCAATCTTCAGGCACAAAACTATCTCACATTTGGCGTCGGATTCAGCGCAGCCTTCTTTGATGTCGATGAATTGCTAACATTCCGTGACACCTACAACCGGGTCAACTTTGACAACCTCTCAGAGTTGATGGGAACTCTCAATGGTGGAGAAGGCTTGCGCTTCGAAGCCGGCTATCGACATCACGGCCGCTTCAGCCGTGCGCTGTTGGTAGGATGGCAGGCCACCACTCGCCGCACCAACGCGCGCTTCAACAACAATGAAAACCGCGTTCTGCAGATGGATGTGCGCAATCTCTACTCCGAAATCGAACTGAGCCGGGGTTGGCGGCGCTGGTTCTTTGGCGGCGTGACAACGTTTGCGTTCAAGCGCCACGTGGAGCTAAAGGCGGAGTATGCCGGGGCCCAAGGTGCGGAAGCAACAAAGCGCCTCAATGGCACATACGAAGCCGACGCCTCGTTGTCGGGCCACATCGGCGTGCTCGCCGGCTTCAAACGCAGACGCATCTTCCTCACCCTGAAAGTGCTATACCCCGTGTTTGCGACCGACACATCAGACCGCCTGCGCGACGAGTCGCCAGACAAAGTTCTCACCGGTACAGACGTTTTTCCTGACGACTTTATCAGCTTCTGGGCGAAAGAACCTTACGAAGGCGTACCAAACAAGATCAGCGGAGTGTTCGTCACGATGAACATCGCTTTCGCGCTCGAAATCTGACGGGTCGTGAGACATAGGTTGCGAGAGTCCACGGAAATACTATATTGTAGACTTTGAGGCGTCAACCGTCACCAACCATTCCGGCGGCACACGCCGCCACTCACAATTCAATTTTCTGTCCACAACCTGGAAAGCAGACATGCAACAGCCATCTATCGTGATCGGTCGAAACCCAGTCTTCCAGCGCCTGCGTAACCTTGCCATGCTGTTACCGCTCATCATCCTGGTGACCCTGAGAACCGGCGCGGGCTCATCCGTCGCGGAAGACGCACAGCAGGGTTATGATACCATCGACGCTACTCACCTGGAAGCCTTGCTCAAGTTCATCGCTGCTGACGAACTTGAGGGCAGGAACACCGGTGACCGCGGGCTCGACATCGCTGCGCTCTTCCTGGAAAGCCAATATCGGCTTGCCGGACTAACGCCGCCACCAGGACAGGTGTCCATGCTGCAATATTTCGATGTTGTTGAGAGCGTTCTGCAAGGCGCTACGTTTGAGGTGGTCGATGCAAAGCAGGGTCAGGATTTCCGCCTTCTCCAGGACTTCCTGGTCAATTCCACGCACAGTAAGTCATTCGACCAGACGTTTCCTCTACTTTTTGCCGGTTATGGTTTTCGCTCCAAGGATGGCATGCACGACGACTTCAAAGGCATCGATGCCAATGGCAAGGCTCTGGTGGTCATCGACGGTTCTCCTGAGGCTGCAAAAGACAGTTCTCCGCGCGCGCTTGCCAGGAAACTCCGGGCCCTGCGCCGCTCAAAAGCAACCTGGGCAAAAGAAGCTGGCGCATCCGCCATCATTCACGTCTCAGCGACGATGAATGAGTCCACAATGGACCGGCTTCGGAACCGACTAAAACGGCCCAGGCAGCGGCTGGCCGAGGCGGGGCCATCTCTGCCGCAGTTTGTGGTCACGGCCCGCGTTGGCGATGCCCTACTGCAAGGCAGTGGCTGGAACACGACAACACTGCTTAAATCTCTGGAGCATAATGCTCAAGGTTTGCAGGTCGATATCTCTCAACAAAAAGCACAGATGACAGTTTCGGTTGCCAGCGTAACAAAACGAGCCCAAAACGTGGTTGCTTATCTTGAAGGCTCAGACCCGGACCTCAAGCAGCAGGTTGTGGCGTTTGGCGCTCACTATGACCATGTCGGTATGAATGGAAATGGCGACATATTCAACGGAGCAGACGACGATGGCAGTGGCACGGTCGGCATGTTGGAGGTAGCGCGCGCATTTGCCGGCAACGGCAAACGACCACGCCGAAGCATGATTTTCGTTTCTCACGCCGGCGAGGAAAAAGGGTTACTGGGTTCAAAATTCTATACCAATCATCCTCTCGTGCCTCTCGGAAATACCGTGGCGCAACTGAATGTTGATATGATTGGACGTAACGACCCAAACGCAGTCTACATCATCGGCTCGAACTTCCTTTCCAGGGAGTTGCACACTATCAACGAAACCGCGAATCAGTCGGTTGGGCTCGATCTCGACTACGGTTACAACGATTTGGATGACCCGAATCGCTTCTACTATCGCAGCGACCATTACAACTATGCGAAACACGGCATTCCGATAATTTTCTATTTTTCCGGCACGCACGAGGACTACCACCAGCCCACGGATACGGTCGATAAAATCGACTTCACCAAGATGCAGCGCATTGTGCGATTGCTCTACTTAACCGGCTGGCAAGTGGGTAATCTCGACCACCGCCTTGCGCAGGATGGCCTGCTGCTCGAAGCACTCTAGCGGACCTGATTTCAGTGTCACATCACCAAACGGAGGAGAGTTAAAATGCGTTTCATCGTGGCTATTCTGCTGCTGACGGTCGCCCTGACCGCCTGTAATGAACTCAAAAGTGGTGGCGCCAGCGTTCCTGCCGGCTACGACAGCGACATCTACAAGCATGCGCGCGAGCTGGCCGAGTCGAACATCATCCTCGACGGTCACGTCGATGTGCCCTACCGCTTACTCGGAAAGATGGAGGATGTGTCGCGATCCGCGCCGGAGGGTGAGTTCGACTTCCCACGCGCCAAAGCCGGCGGTCTCGATGCCCCGTTCATGAGCATTTACATTCCGGCTGAGCTGCAGCAGACGCCCGGTGCATCGAAAGCCAAGGCAGAAGAACTAATCGCAATGATGGACAGCATTATTGCCGCAAATCCTGATAGATTCGCCACAGCCGACACACCGGCGGAAGTGCTAGCCAATTTCGAGAAAGGCCGAATTTCTCTGCCCTACGGCATGGAAAACGGATCCGCAATGGAAGATGACCTCAGCAACGTCGAGTACTTTTTCAACAAGGGTATCCGTTACGTGACCTTGACGCACGGCAAGCGAAACCTGATCTGCGATTCGTCCTACGACACAGAGAATCAGACGTGGAATGGCCTGAGCCCGTTTGGCTGGAAAGTTGTGTCTGAGATGAACCGACTGGGGATTATGGTCGATATCTCACACGTTTCTGACTCGACCTTCTATCAAGTGTGCCGCAAATCGAAAGTGCCGGTGATTTGCTCACACTCCGGCGCTCGTAAATTCACACCTGGGTGGGAGCGCAATGTGGATGACAACATGCTGAAAGCATTGGCGCAGAACGGCGGTGTCATCCAGATCAATTTTGGCTCGGACTTTTTGCTGCAGAAAGCAAATGAATCTGGCATCAAGAAGTGGACGCACCTGCGGGAATTCATGGCCAGCAACAAGATAGAAAACCGCCACGACCCCAGGGTTGAGGCTGAGATGGATGCCTACAAGAGCAAGCATCCTTATCCCTACGCCACAGTCGAAACCGTGGTTGACCACATCGACCATGTCGTGAGAGTCGCAGGGATCGACCATGTCGGTCTCGGCTCCGATTTCGACGGCGTCGGCGACTCGCTGCCGACCGGGCTGAAATCGGTGGCGGACTATCCCAACATCGTCTACCACATGTTGCAGCGCGGCTACTCTGAGCAGGACATCAAGAAAGTCCTCGGGCAGAATGTTCTGCGCGTCTGGCAGGCCGCGACCGACTACGCCGACAAGCAAAAGTAGAACGATTTGCAGGCGCAGGCCACACCCGGCCTGCGCTGCAAATTATTGCACTTGTCTCCCGCCAACCATTGTCAACCTCGATTCAATTCCAAAATTCTTACAACGTCTTCGAAGAAGCAGATGTATCTTAGCTTCAGACCAGCATCATGGGCGATTTTATTTTCACCAGTCCTGCCGCGGCGCAGGTATATTAAGATGTTTTAAGTCCAGTTATGCCGAAGACTGAACTTCGTTGTCCCGGATGGTCTTTGCCATCCACCTCCAACCTTGATCGACTCCAGCGCAGGGAAAACGCTTCACTGTCCTTTGGCGTGACCGGATCTTTGAGGCGTTGCTTTGAATGGGTCACAAGCCGGAATCGCAGGTCATGCTGTCTATCAGGTGTTTTGCTGTAGTCTTCCTATTCTGTACCATCCATATTCTGATGCCTGTAACGCTAAGGGCTGGAGACGACTGCAAGTTAAGTGTGTCGGAAATTCGCTACGAGTTGCTTGCGTTCCGATTCGAGACTGTTGTGGCGCACGCGAATGCCTGTCTCAAACACGGCAAACTCTCACCCGAAGACAAAAAGCAAGCTTATGAATTGCTCGCTCTTGCCTATCTCGAACTCAAAGACTACGACAGTTTTCGAAACACGCTGCAGCCTTTGCTGCTGCTGGATCCCGATTTTGAACTCATTCCGGTTGAACCAAACCCGGAGGGCGAAGAAATTCTCCGACAAGTACGCCGGCAACTCGCCGTGGAGCCGAGAACAACCTCACGCAGAAAGAGTCGCTGGAAGCTGGTTGCGATTGGAGCCGGCGTTCTTGCTGGAACCACAGCGGTTCTGATTCTAACAGGAAGCGGGGCAGACGACGGCGGATTTCCAGAACCACCAGGCAGGCCGGGAGGTCAGTGAGTTTCACCATGAAGATAAACACGCACGTTCGCCAACAGCCCCAGACGGCCAGACCGCACGGATTCCAAATCTTCGCCACGGCCTGTCTGGCATTGCTCATCTCTGTTTCGACGGTCAGCGCGCAAGCTGATAGTCAGAATCGCGCGGCGCAGGCCTCCGCAGTTTTGATTGCAGCTGATTTCGAGCAAGGCAGTCAAGGCTTCAGTTTTGAGTCGGACCTTTTTCGGGGTACGAATCAGCCGAACTACTCCGGAGGCGTCTGGACCAGCAACCGTGGCCTCGATGGCGGTGGATTGCTTATTGCTTTGGGCGGGATTGACGGCCAAACCATTTCCGGAATCTCCGGCGGGTGGCGGCTCGACTTCACCGTGCCGCAAAGCGCAAATGTGACGTTGTCATTCTCCTACAAGATGAACCTGGAGCCGAAGTACGAGAATGACGAATACAGCGAGGTGCTCGTCTCTCTGGATGCGCTTCTGCACGGCCAGGGCGGCAACGAATATATCGCCAGAATCTTCGGGGACAGCACGATTGTAGAAGTCCAAACCACGGGCTGGCAATCTGCTGTTTTGGACCTCGGTCCGCTGTCGCAAGGTCAACATGCTTTGGTTCTCGGTGGATTCAACAATCAGAAAACCTCGGAAAACGAATCGACGGAAATCTTGCTCGACAACGTCATCCTGACCACAGAAACGTCCAACCAGCCACCGACAGTCACATCGCCAATTCCCGACACGACCCTTGTTCTCGACCAGGACGTCCTTAATTTTGACCTGAACAGCGTCTTCCGCGACCCTGACGGAGACACGCTGGAATTCAGCGTAACCAGTCAAAGGCCAGGCGTGGCGAGCAGCAGCCTGCGTGGCGACCAGCTGACGATTACGCCGAACTCCCCTGGCAAGTCGAGAATGACCATAGACGCAAGCGATGGACAAAACCCGGAGGTGAGACTACGGTTTGAGGTTACGGTCGTGCGTCAAAACTCCCCGCCAGTTGTCGCAATCACCATTCCCGACACCGTCCTGTCGTTGCCCGGCGAAGCTTTCGAGATAGACCTGCTGCAGGCGTTCGCGGATCCGGACGGCGACAACTTGACCTTCAACGCCAGCAATTCCAACGGCGATGCCGTGATTGTGCAACTCATCGGCCCCGCACTAAGACTGACGCCCTCCGCAGTAGGCAATTCCCGGATCACCGTGCAAGCGTCCGACGGATTGCACCCACCAGTTTCCCAGGAATTCAGTGTGACCGTCACTCAGGAAAATCGGGCGCCAAGGCTGGTCAGACCTCTCCCGGATACCACCCTCCTGCTCCAGGGCTCGACGCTGCAAGAGGATCTGTTGCAGCATTTCTCCGATCCCGACTCCGACCGTCTTTTCTTTCGCGTTGACAATGCTGATGAATCGGTGGTAGCAGCTTCTCTGAACGGCAGTTCGCTCAATCTCAGTCCTCGGGCGACAGGTAGCACGATTATCACGGTCACGGCTTTCGACCCGCAGGCGTTGCAGGCGTTCGACTCATTCGAGGTCACGGTGACAAACGCCAACCGGCCACCCGAGATCACGAAAACCATTCCAGACACGACTCTCAGCCTGGACGGACCAGAGGTTGAAGCCGATTTGACACAGTATTTTGCCGACCCGGACGGAGACAATCTAACATTCACAGCGAGCAGTTCCGACGCCGGGATTGTGTCGGCCGGGTTGAGCGACAATTTGATTCGCCTCACTGCTGCAGCGGTGGGTGAGGCCGAAATCACAATTCGCGCTAGCGATGGCGAGAATCCTGAAGTTACAACCCAGTTCCAGGCTGTGGTGGTCAACACCAACCGGCCCCCGGAAATCGCTTCACAGCCCCGAGACACAACGCTCTCGCTGGGTGCAGCCGGTGTGATTCTCAACCTGGCCACCGTATTCCGAGACCCGGAAGCGGACCAGCTTTCGTTCGCCGCCCGCAGTTCGAATGAGACCGTGCTAAGCGTAAACCTGGCCGGGACGCAGTTGTCCTTCGACGCCCGCTCTGTCGGGCAAGCCAGCGTGACGGTTTCGGCGAAAGACAACCTCAATCCGGAAGTCTCGGCGACGTTTGATGTCCTGGTGGCGTCAAATCGCCCGCCCGTGGTGCAGAATCCGATTTCACCGGTCACGCTCGACCTGAATGGAGATGATTTCAACAATGACTTGCGCGAGGTTTTTCTGGACCCCGAACAGGACAACATCTTTTTCACAGCAAGCAGTTCGAATGACGCAGTGGCTGTCGCAAGTTTGGCGGGACCGCTTCTTTCAGTTTCGCCGGTTTCAGAAGGCAGTGTCACGATTCACCTGACGGCAACGGACATGAACAGCCCGGAGGTGAATCATGTCTTCGGCGTGACCGTGCAGGGCGCCAACCAGGCGCCGGCCGTGGTCGCTGGCATCCCGGACACGACAATCTTTGTGGGTGGACCGAACCTGAGATTCGACCTGCTTCGGACCTTCTCGGATCCGGATGGAGATTTGCTCACTTTCACAGCAACCAGCAGTCAGGGCCAGATTGCGGTGACGACAATCAGAGACTCCGTCCTGACCGTGGTGCCAATCGCGGAAGGTCAGGCTGCGATTGCGACCCGAGCCTCAGACGGCCGTGGTGGTTCGGATTCAACAAAATTCCTGGTCGAAGTCAGCACCTATCCCACGGTCGTCAAAATCAGAACGGCTGTTTCCTACCCAAGACGTTCCGGCGCGGAAAGCTTCTCCGCCGAAGAATACCGTCTGTTCGGCATGCCAGGTGCGGACAATCGACTGATTAGCCAGTTGTTTGCGGGAGAACAGAACGATACCTGGCAGGTGTATTGGGACAACGGCAAATCCCGAAACTATTTCGTTGCCTTCGATGGCTCTGAAAATTTCCGTATGACGCCCGGCCGGGCTTTTTGGGTCATTCACAACGGACCCTGGCATATCAATGTGGACGCGCCATCGGCTCCCTTGAGTCAAGCAAATGAGGTCGCCGTCCATCTCCATCCCGGATTCAATTTGATCACGAATCCATTCGCAACAAACATTAACTGGGCGTCGGTCCAGGCCTTGAACGGCATTGCGGAGCCCATCTGGGCTTACGACGGTAACTTCCACCAAACCGCGGTGTTTGCCCCGAATGCCGGGTATTATCTGTTTAATCGGGAGAACCTGGCGGAACTCAGGATTCCGTTCGGGCTGACGCTGCCACCGACACAAACCGAGTCAGGCGACAAAGCGGTGTTGTGGCACGCCACCTTGGTGCTGAGTTCAGACAAGAGCACCGACGCGCTTGGGCTCGGAGTAGCGACAGATGCCAGTGCAGCGCTAGACCGCCGGGACCATTTCAAGCCGCGCGCCATTGACGACACAGACATCCTTGTGTTTCACCGCCCGGAATGGGATGTCGAGTTCGACAACTTTGCTTCCGACTTCCGACCTCCCTTTCCAAGCCTGGAATCGTGGGATTTCCATGCTGGCGCTGGTACCGACAGCAACGCCAGGCTCCTGCTGACAGGGACTCACGATATTCCCCAAGAGTTCGATGTTCTTCTGGTGGACCTGACCAGTGGCCGGGCGTCAGACTTGCGAAAATACGGTAGCTCAGGAATCCAGGTGGGACGGAACTCCCACGAATTCCGTCTGCTGATCGGCACGCCACAGGCCGCGGCATCAGAATTGAAGCAAATCGTGCCTTCCGACTTTCTATTGGAAGAAAACTACCCTAACCCCTTCAACCCGACCACCACTATCCCGGTAGTCCTGCCGGGCAGAATGGACGTGTCGCTGACCATTTACAATGTGCTTGGACAGCAGGTAAACACGCTGCATCGCGGCAGCCTGAACGCGGGAAGGCATCTGTTCGTCTGGGACGGCCGGGACCTAAAAGGCGCTCAGGTCAGTTCCGGCGTCTACGTCTACAAGCTCGAATCTGCTGGTGGCGGGCTATCTCAAAAAAGAATGCTATTGCTGAAGTAGACCTACGGCCGTGGTTTGCGACACTGGGTCACTGGCACTTCCGTGGTGTTCTTGGGGCTGGAAAGCACGATATCGGTATGGGTGTTGGTTACCCCCGGCCAAGCTTGAATCCTGCCAAGAAGTTTCTCGAGCGTCTCGGTTGTTTCCGTTTGTATTTTCAGAACATGCGAACCATCACCAGTGATGGCGTGACATTCCAAGACTTCCTCAGCCGCCTGCGCCTGTTCAATAATGCTTTGATAGTACTTTGAAGACTCCACCGTCAAAAAGATGAAAGCGTTGATATTGAGGCCGACTCTTTTGGGTTCGACAAGCGCGGTGTAGCCACGAATGATCCCGGATTCTTCCAACTTGCGCAGGCGCTCGCTCACGGATGGAATGGAGAGCTTTACTTCCTCGGCAATTTGATTTCGTTTTGTCCTGCCACTGTGCTGCAGGACTTCCAGAATCCTGAGATCAATATCGTCTAACTTGCTGGATGGCATTGGTATGACTCCCACATATTTTCGGTTACAGTGAGTCGGCAGCAGTTCCTAGCACGGCAGCAACACTGGAACTGTTTTGCGGCCGAGACTGCCATGGCGATGCGTGTGCCCCTCCAACCCGGACCACAAATGGCTCATGGCATCGCTCTGACGGGCGAACAGTATAAAACAAATCTCGCCAAAAGTCAAGAGCTTCTCAAAAATTCCTAAGACAAAAGAGCAGCATGGCCTAAATCATTAATAGAAAATAGTATAGAGACATAATCTTAATGGAAAACATCTTCATCTCCAAAGAAGTTTGATCTTTCCTGGAATAATCTTATTTTGGCCGGTGTTGTGTGGATTTGAATTTTCGAGGACCCAAGAAGCACTCGAGTTATTTAGAACAAACCTTAGGAGGTTATAATGGTTTTCAAGAAATTCGCTCTTACTCTGCTGGTGCTCGCGCTGTTTACCAGTTTTGCTTTTGCAGGTGACGAGTACAAATTTGACGCGGCACATTCATCGGCAGGCTTTACCGTCTCGCATCTGGTGATCAGCAAAACCACCGGGAAGTTTGACGATATCAGCGCCAAAGTCAACCTTGACGAAAGTGACCTCACCAAATCGTCCGTGGATGTCACCATCAAGGTAGCCAGCATCAACACCGGCGACGCCAAGAGAGACGGACATTTGAAGAGTCCGGACTTTTTTGATGCTGAGAAGAACCCTGACATCACTTTCAAGAGCACCAAGATCGCCAAGACCGACGACGGCTATGCCATCACCGGCAACCTGACGATCAAGGCCGTGACCAAAGAGGTTACCTTCCCATTCAAGTTCAACGGCTTTGCGGAGTTCATGGGCACAAAGCGATTTGGGGCGGAAGCCACTCTGACCATCAACCGCCAGGATTATGGCGTCACCTGGAACAAAAAGCTGGACAGCGGCGGTGTTGTGGTGGGTAACGAAGTTGAAATCGGGCTTCATCTCGAAGGCTTCAAAGAACTGGGCACCAACTAGACAGACTGCCGGCACGCAGACCTGCCAGCAATTTGCTGACAGGTCTGCGTGCTTCATTTCAAAATCCACCGCTTTTACTCCCCCAACACCGCAACATCTTTCGATTCGGTACAAGGCTGGCCTCAGCACCTCAATTCCGATGTAGCCTTTTTCATGGATTCAACTCACTGCATCCAAGCTATTCTGGCTCCACCATGATTCCCCTTGACTTTGTTTGGACCCGCAAGTTATATTGCGACGTTCACCGACGCCTTTCTTCCCTTTACCGAATTCCGTTACCATTTCTTGAAACCCCGACGTAGATTGCATTCAGTTATTCAAGAAATAGTGGCAAACCAAGTGAGAAGAAAAAACATGACGGCGTCAGCTCTATCCAGAAACAGAGACTTCATTGTTGCGGGTGCGGTTATTGTCGCAAGCATACTCATTGCGGCTGCGGACCACGACCTGCTGGCCCACTTTACAGTCAGCTCTCTGATACAAGTTGTGCTGGATGAATTGCACCGATTTCTGGCATTCTTTCTGTCCTAAGGTTTGTCAAAGGAGACAACATGGAAAACGACAAAAACTGTTGCACAAAATACGACAGCCAGCACCCGCCATGGTTCGCAATCGTTCTCATCACGCTGGGACTAGGATTGCTGCTTGACAACCTCGGTATTGTTGACATTGGCAACATCTGGCGATTTTGGCCGGCGATATTCATTTTGATCGGCTTGAGCAAGATCAGGAGTAGCCATTCTGGAGACCGGGCTGGGGGCTGGATTTTCATCGCCATTGGGGCGGCGCTTCTCCTGGCCGAATTGCACATCTTGCGCTGGCATCTGATTTGGAGCTTTTGGCCTCTGATGTTGATTGCGGTCGGCATTGCCATGCTAACCAAACACAAACGGCGACCAGCCGAATCTATCTCCGAGAGTTGGCTGAACGCTGTAGCCGTATTCAGCGGCAACGAAAGAACCGTGAGCGCGCAACACTTCGAAGGCGGTAGCATTACGACCGTCTTCGGTTCAAATGAGATTGATTTCGGCAGAGCGTCTCTCGCTGAAGGCGATGTCGCGCTCGACATCCTGACGTTGTTCGGGGGAACGGAGCTTTACGTGCCACCGGAATGGGTGGTTGTGGTCAACGCGGTTCCGATTTTTGGCGGCTTTGAGGACAAGCGCCACCACACGCAAGCCACCGACATCCCGGACGGAAAGCGACTCATCGTCAAGGGCATCGTCCTGTTCGGCGGGCTAGAAATCAAGACAAGTGGCAACAGGTAGGGCATCGCCGCTATGGACCATCCTCTGTTGGAGAAACGTGGCCGCCTTTCCGCTTACGCCGCAATCTGGAGTTTGATAGCCACGGTTCACATCGTCGTGCTGGCGAAGAATCAGGGGCTGCCCTGGAGCCTGGCGGCGCTCGACGGTGTGCTTTCCAATGCGACCTACGCGTTGCTCGCCCTGACGTTTTGGTACGCCAGCAAATACATTACTCTCGACAAACTCGCTTTCTGGAAGGTGGCCGAGAATCACATTTTCGCGTCCGTATTCACCACTGCTTTGTGGCTCGGAGCAGTTTATCTGTTGTTGACCAACCTCTTCGAAGCCCCGGCCACCTACGTTGCCTTTGTCGAGGCCTCCTTGATTTGGCGCGGCGTGGTTGGCATTCTGTTCTACTTCCTGGTCATCGCGTTTTATTATGTCTACATTTTCTCTGAAAACTATCGAGCGCAACTGAAGCGCGAAGCAAAGCTCGAAACCATGGTCAAAGAGGCCCAGCTGAGGTCGCTCAAATTTCAAATCAACCCGCATTTCATCTTCAACAGTCTGAATTCCATCAACGCCCTGACCATGACCTGCCCGGACAAAGCCGGCGAAATGACCATCAAGCTCGGAGATTATCTGCGCTACACACTCTCTCACAACGAGAAGCAAACCAGCACCCTGCGTGAGGAGATCGACTCTCTCAAACTCTATCTCGACATCGAAAAAGTACGCTTCGGCGACCGGCTGGAGTATGACGAGCGCGTATCCGAATCTTGTCTCGACATGCATGTTCCCAGCATGATCCTGCAACCCATTATCGAAAATGCTATCAAGCACGGCGTTTACGAGAGTCTCGAAAAAGTGGAGATCAGATTCTCCTGTGAGCAAAACGGCAACTATCTCAAGGCAACCGTGGAGAACACTTTCGACCCGGAGGCGGTGTCGTTTAAGGGCGAAGGCATCGGCCTGCGCAATGTGCGCGAGCGGCTTGAGATGCTCTACAACCATGTCAATCTGCTGGACATCGACAAAGAGGCAAATCTGTTTCGAGTCAATCTGTTCATACCAATCGAGGAGAATTAGGGTGAAAAAAATCACCGCGCT
The DNA here is from genome assembly GCA_029261995.1 of Candidatus Zhuqueibacterota bacterium. GTDB lineage: Bacteria > Zhuqueibacterota > Zhuqueibacteria > Oceanimicrobiales > Oceanimicrobiaceae > JAJDAF01. The sequence goes on along the minus strand of JAJDAF010000068.1, from coordinate 12,922 downwards.
CATTATCGATGATGAAGCGCCGGCGAGGGATGTCATTCGGCACTACCTCGGCGATTATGACGACATCGCGGTTGCTGCCGAATGCGCCAACGGCTTTGAGGGCCTGAAGAAGCTGGCGGAAATGCAGCCCGACCTGCTCTTCCTCGATATTCAGATGCCCAAGCTCACTGGGTTTGAATTGCTGGAATTGCTGGACGACCCGCCGGTCATCATTTTCAGCACAGCTTACGATGAGTTTGCGCTCAAGGCTTTTGAAGTGAGCGCCGCGGACTACCTGCTCAAACCCTACTCCCGCGAGCGCTTCGCTGAGGCCATTGCGCGGGCCAAATTGTTCATGCAGGACCAGTCCAAGCACCGGGATGTCGTAGCCGGGCTGGTGCAACAACGTGAACAATCCAAAGAGCCGCTGCAGAGAATTGTGGTCAAGACCGGTCACAAAATCCACCTGATAGCCATCGACCGGCTGCTCTGGCTTGAAGCCCAGGACGACTATGTACTCGTGCATTCCAAGGACGGCGACCACCTGAAATCGAAGACCATGAAGTATTTTGAATCCCATCTCGACGGCAGCGAATTCGTCCGCATTCACAGATCCCACATCGTGCGTATTGGTTTCATCAAACAGCTTGAGCAGGCCGGCAAAGACTCCTACCGGGCCGTATTGAAAAGCGGCGTTACCCTGCCAGTGAGTAAAAGCGGCCACGCAAAGTTGCGAGAAATACTCGAACCATCCTGATTGGTAACCTGAGGAAAAGGTCAGAAGTTGGTTCTCGAAAGCGAGCCTGCGCCTTGCTTGTCGGCAAGCTGAATTCCCTTGCAATTTCTGGCCAAATGCGTTACCTTCACCGTTGTCGCTACCAGAAGAATCCACGTTAAGCTCACACAAAACACTATCTCAATACAGAGGAATCTATGAGACGAAACGCTCTCCTGACCATGTTGGCGTTGCTGCTGTTTGCTGTGCAAGCCGTGTCTCAGACAAGAATCCAGTCACCGGAATCGGTATTTGGCTTCAAGATGGGCACAGACCGCAAGCTCATAGATTGGGCGCAGATTGCCACCTACTTCAACGCACTTGCGGAGAACTCGCCTAGGGTTCAGTTAGAAGAACTGGGCCGCACAACCCTGGACCGCCCCATGTTGATGGCGATCATCAGCTCGGGCGAGACCATTCAGAATCTGGGTAAGTATCGCGATATTCAGCAGCAGCTTGCCCGGCCATTCAACCTCAAGGACAGCATCGCAGAGGCGCTGGTACAGGAAGGCAAACTGGTCTTTCTCATCACGCTGAATATTCACTCCACGGAAATCGCGGCAAGCCAGGAATCGGTGGAACTGGCATTTGAGCTGGCGACATCAGAGAGCGCGGCGGTCAAGAAGATACGCGAAAATATTATCGTTTTGCTTGTGCCGTCCCTCAATCCGGATGGTCAGGACATGGTCACAAAATGGTACCGCAAGGATGTCGGTACGGAGTTCGAAGGCAGCCGCATGCCGATGAAATACCATTACTACGCCGACCACGACAACAACCGCGATTGGTTCTTTTTCAACCTGGTTGAAAGCCAACTGGTAGCCAAGGTGCTCTACCACGACTGGTATCCGGAGATCGTCATGGACCAGCATCAGATGGGCTCGCGCGGCGCCCGCTTTTTTCTGCCACCTTACGCCGACCCTGTCAATCCCAACGTGGCGCCGTCGTTGCTGGCAAACGTGAACACGCTCGGCAAGCACGTTGTTTCAGATTTGCATGACCAGGGTTTCACAGGCGTGGTCACCGGCACAATTTTCAATGCCTTTTTTGAAGGCACGATGTCGAAAACCCCGCTCTGGCACAACCGCATTGGCATCCTGACCGAGGCGGCCAGCGCTCGCATTGCAACTCCGATATTCTTTCCGAAGACAAGTCTGCGCGGCATGGGGCAGGACCTGCCGCAGTATCGCCAGCAGACAAACTTCCTCGACCCCTGGCCGGGTGGCTGGTGGCGACTGCGTGACATCATCGAGCTGGAAAAGGCCGCGACCTACTCAATGCTCGACCTGGCGGCAACCTACAAGAACAAATACAAGCGCAACTTCTTCAAACTCAATAAGCGCGCAATTGCTGAAGGTGAAGCCGGTTCGCCGTTCGCGTATGTGGTACCCGTTGCCCAGTGGGACCCCAATAACGCAGTGGAGGTGTTGCGGCGGCTAAGGTTCGCCAACATCGATGTCTACCAAGCCGAAACGGACTTCGAAACAGGACAGGGAAGATTCACGGCAGGCGCTTTTGTTGTTCCTCTGGCACAGCCGTCGCGCGCCTACATCAAAGATTTGATGGAGGTGCAAGAGTACCCTAATCTGCGAGAGTATCCTGGCGGACCGCCACGGCAACCCTATGACGTCACCGCCTGGACATTGCCGCTGCAATTTGGAGTGGAGGTTGCGGCTATCGAAAAACCGTTCGATGTCGAGATGATCCTGGTGACGGACCCCACGCTCAACCCAATCGAAACCGCGCCCGATTCCGGGTGGATTGCTGTCGAGCGCAGATACAGTCACAGCTTCAAATTCGTCAACCAACTGCTCCAGACCGACATCGATGTTTTTCAGGTCTCAGCACACGATGCGGACTTGCCGCGCGGCACATTCCTGCTGCCGCTATCGACCGACAAAACAAAAGTTATTCAGAGTGCCGCCCGCAACTTCGAGGTCCCGCTTGGGGCGACTACCAGGCCCGCGGCCGAAGACATCAAAAAGGTAGCGAGCGCACGGGTTGCGATCTACCAACCGTGGATTCCATACGCTTACGACGAAGGTTGGCTCCGGCTCGTGTTCGATGACTTTGGCTATGAATACTCGGTACTCAATAATGAGGACTTCAAGTCCCGCACCAAGCTCAAGAACAACTTCGACATTCTGATATTGGGGAGCCAGAATACGAGTTGGCTGGTCAACGGCAAATCCGAAAAGAACAGCGAGCCGAAATTGGGTGTTCCAAAAGTCCGGAAAGAATTTGTTGGCGGAATCGGCAAGGTCGGTGTCGAGCGCATCGCACAGTTTTTGCACGATGGTGGCACTATATTGTTTTTCGGGGATGCCTGCAACTTTGCCATCGAAGAATTGCATCTGCCGGCCTCCAATGCCCTTAAATCAACGAAGCGCACACAGTATTTTGCGCCAGGCAGTCTGTTTGAAATGAAACTGGACTCGAGGTCGCCGCTGACCCTCGGGCTGCCGTCGCACGTTTCAATCTACAAGAATAGGGCAATCGCCTTACAACTTCAAATGTATGATCGTGAAATCCGGGAGACGGGATATTTCGGCAGTCGCAATCTGCTTGAGAGCGGCTGGGCTGTTGGAGAAGACCGACTGCACGAAAAAGTCGGGCTGGCCGAGATTCCGGTTGGCAAAGGCCAGGCGATTCTCTATGCTTTCCGGCCACAGCATCGCGGTCAGACGTATGGCACATTCAAGCTCATCTTCAATGCACTGTACTTGGTGCAAACAGCCAAAATTTGAGCAATATGCGCCTTCCCGCAACACTGCCCGATACAGTTCTTCAATTCGAGTCCGAAGCGGAAGCACTTAGACTCAACTGACCACGCCATCTTTAACGGCTGGTTTAAGCATGACGGTACCGGCGCTCCCGCATTCGACCGAAATGTCTTGTATATCGCAAGACTCGACCAACTCCTGAGCGACAAGAACACAGCCCTGAGATCAAAGCAAGATTCGGGTGGATGCTTTCGCCAGACTTCGTTATGTTGGCAACGAACAAGCGGAGGTAACCATGTCTGAATATTTCTCACAACACTCGCTCGACTACCACCGGGTTGAGCAAGCCATTCAATACCTGGAGCAACATGTGGCGCAGCAGCCCGAGCTGCGCGAGGTGGCCAGGGCCGCGCATCTTAGCGAGTATCATTTCCAACGGCTGTTCAGCCGATGGGTGGGACTCAGCCCCAAACGGTTTCTGCAATTCATCACCAAGGAACACGCCAAAGAGCTTCTGCGAACATCGCATTCATTGCTGGATGTAACGTTTGAAACCGGACTTTCGAGCCCGGGCAGACTGCATGATTTGTTCGTGCAGTGTGAAGCGGTCACGCCTGGCCAATACAAAATGCAGGGTGACAACCTGGTCATTGAATATGGCTTTCACCCTACCCCTTTTGGCGAGTGCCTGCTTTCGGTCACCGGGCGCGGCATTTGTGGTCTGGACTTTGAGCGCAATATAAACCGCTCGGAGCAGCTTGAGGCTATCCAGGCCAAATGGCGCAACGCCGAATTCAAGGAGAATGCCGCGAAAACCGGCAGCCTGATCCAGGAAATCTTCGACCCGGCCAAACGCCAACAGAGTGTGCCATTCCACGTTTACCTGAAAGGCACAAATTTTCAAGTTAAAGTCTGGGAGGCGTTGCTAAGGATTCCGTACGCGGAAGTGGTTTCTTACCACGATATCGCCCACGAAATCGGCAAGCCTAGGGCCGTTCGGGCAGTCGCGAACGCGATTGGCAGCAACCCGGTGCCTTTCCTGATCCCGTGCCACCGGGTGATTCGCAAACTGGGAGAGTTCGGCGGTTATGCCGGCGGCACAGCGCGCAAAAAGGCCATTCTTGGTTGGGAAGCCTCAAGCGCCGTGGCTAGAGCGGCCTAGCCCAACAGACTCACCGAGCAAGAATCATTTTGCCGGTTTGCGCGAATGTCTTTGAGCGGACCTGGTAGAAGTAGACGCCTGATGCCGCCTGGTTGGCGGCTGCGTCGGTTGCATCCCAGGTCACTGAATGGAACCCCGCTGGCAGGAGACGATTTTCGAGTTCCCGAACCTTGCGGCCGCGAATGTCGAATACTTCAACAACAACGGTGGCCGGCGCCGACATGAAGAATGGAATCGTGGTCTGGGGATTGAAGGGGTTCGGGTAGTTCTGGCTCAAACGCAATATTTCCGGTGGTTCTTGGAAATGCTGTTCTGCCGCGGGATCCAGGACCAGCGCAAAATCGGCATCCGCGACCCAGTCCGGAACCTGAACTGTCTGGACCATCGGCTTGTAGCCTGGCCCGGAAGCTGTCAGCACATACTCCCCCGGCTCGAGATCCTCCATGAGAAAGCGGCCGTTATCCCGGGTCTGCAGCTTGCCCGACAGAGGGCCCGAGAATTCGATGTTCACCCCTTTCAAAGTGGCGCCGGTAGCTGAATCAGTAACCGCCCCGCCGATGGATTTGTAGAAGGACGCCTGAACGGCGTCGATAAGGCCCCAGCCCCAGTCGTTGTCCGGCTCAAAGGCGAGGTTCGCGGTCATCATCAAAGCCTCGCGCACTTGCATGGGGCCCCACTGCGGGTGATTCTGCATGACGAGAGCTGCAACGCCCGCAGCAAGCGGCGTCGAGAAAGAAGTGCCATTGACGATGGAGTAGCCGGATACTGTTCCGAATTCAACCGTGACCACGGCCTGGCCCACGGCAAGAATTTCAGGCTTTATCCGGCCATCGGCCGTGGGCCCGCGCGAGCTAAAAACCGACAGGCTACCGGTAGCATCAACAGAGCCGACGCTCAGCATGCTGTCCGCGTCCGCTGGGGACAAGAGCGTCCGGGGCAACGGGCCGCTGTTTCCGACGCCGTTACACACCAAGATGCCTCGCGCAGCAGCCTGGCTGGCAGCACGGGAGGCCAAAGAGCGCCTACCGTCCAGCTCCGAGAAATCGTGGAGTCCCGCATTGATCAGTGAGCTGGTGACGATGTCAGCGCCGAGCGAATCAGCCCATTCCAGCGCAGTCACCCAGAGATCTTCCTCTCCCAAAAACTCGATGGCAGCGTCTTCGGTGCGCGCCACCATGTAGTCAGCGCCGTAGGCGGAGCCGATCAATTGCCCTGGTTTGAAGGCAGCAGACATGGCTAGAACTTGCATACCATGGCTGCCTTGCGGGCCGTCGGTGTCATTGTCGTTCTCAAGGAAATCCCACTCGTGAACCACATTGACGGGCGCTAGAGCCTCATGCTGGTCGTGGCTAAAGCCGACATCCAGCGCGCAGATGAGTATGCCCGCGCCATTCAAACCGAGGTCGTGAGCGGCAGGAACGTTGCACCTTCCGAGTTGCGGGCCGGAAGGACCATAATCCAACTGGTGTGATTCCTTGGATGGATTCAGGACGGCCGAACTGACTTTTGTAACTTTGGGCTGCAGCGCCTTACGAAAAAATTCTACCGGCCTAACCCGTTTCACGAAGGGCAGGTTGGAGACGCGCTCAAGCTCTGACGGCGTAGCTTGCACGCTAACCGCATTCAACCACTTCGAGCGCGTCCTGACAGTGGTGACCAGACGCTCAACTGCCGCTGCGTATCGTGTCGCGACCGGCACATCGTTCAGGTCGGCGATATCCGGCTCGCTCACTCGCAAACGGCGTTTGCGGGACCGTGCGGACATCTGTTCCGTCGCCCTGGCGATCGCCAATCGGGTCGAACTGTCATCGTCAAAACCTTTGTCCGAGAATTCAACCCAGGCTGCAAACTGGCCTGGAGTGCGCTCGCTCTGGCGCGAAACTTTTAGGATGGACTCTAGCCGGGGGTGCCCCGTCCTAACCGGGATGGACAGCAGAATCATAGCAATAAATACTGTCCCCAGACTTTTCTGAAATGTTCTTCTCGCGATGCTGGCCTCCTCATTTTCTCCTTGCAAAACGATGGACTGGCTAATCTGAATGCGGTCAAGATACACCGAGACCGTAACTCCTATTCCGCGGTAGTATTTCAACAGGGACCACGGTGAGGAATGTGGCGATGCCGGGCGCCGCCCGGGCTGCAAATGTCAGAGGCTGCGTGCTCTAGTCCTCGCGGGGCAAGGGGGAGTCCGAAGATGAAGATCGCATGCGCACAGCACCGGTGGCGGCGCCGATGCCGGTTGCTAACTGCTATATGCTCCCAGGCTAAAAGGAGTTAGGGTGGGACCGACACATTGAGAGGCGGACCCGACACCGGTGCGGTGTACATGCGTTATTTGACAAACGTCATCTTTCGGCTGACAACTGTTTCGCCGGCATTGATCCTGTAGATGTAGGTTCCTGAACTCATCATGTTGCCCTGCGAGTCGCGTCCATCCCACACCGCCGCGTGCATGCCGGCATTTTGACGCGCATCAACCAAGGTCCTCACATGCTGTCCCAACTGATTGAAAACCGCGAGTCGGACATCGACCTCAGCAGGTAACTCATAGCGAACCGAAGTGGCTGGATTAAATGGGTTAGGATAATTCTGGTGCAACACGAAACTCTCGGGATTACACCATCTCGCATCTCCAACTGCGGTCGGCTCTCCCTTGACGCCAACAATCATGCGCACCACCACCGGATTCAAAGCTCCGCCATTGCAACCGCCTGTGGTTGGCACGGCGTCGTTGACATACAGGGTATCTCCGTCCGGGCTGGCCGCGATGCCGTTTGGAATCGAAAAAGTAGCCTGCAACGCGGGTCCGTTCAGATTGCCGCGCCCGCCGCTGCCTGCCAGGAGTTGCACGGCTCCCTCAAGGCTGACCTTGTAGATCTGATTGGCGCAGCGGGCAACAACATAAAGCATGCCGTTGGCAAATGTCAGATGACCGTTATTGTTGCCCGGAATGGTCGCCAGCCGACTTGCGACACCGCCTGGCGTGATCTTGATGACATCACCATTGCCGAAATTGCAGGTATAGAGCGTGCCACTGTCGTCGATTGTCAGTCCGTTCGGACAGTTGAACAAGGAGCTTTGCGAGAAAATGGATGTCTGGCCACTTGGGGTTATTTTGGTGATTCCTCCACCCTGAGCGCAATTGGTGACATAGACATTGTCCTGTGCATCCACAACACAGCCAACTGGCCCGTTGATGTTGCTGGACGCAAAAGTGCTGACCAGACCGGCTGGCGTGATCTTGCTGACGAATCCGCCCGCGATGTTCGATTGAAACAGGTTGCCCTGTGAATCGAAATCATTGCCGGATGCTCCACGCAGACCATTGGCAAAAACACTCACTGAGCCATCTCTCAGTACCTTGTGAACCTGGGTGCCGTTGGCATTGTTAAGCAGAATGCCGAAATCTGCTACGTAGATATCGCCACGGACATCAACCGACACGCCGCCGCTGGCTTGAAATGATGAGGTCAGGGTCTTCACTTCCTGACCGGCTGCAGGCGTGGCAAGCAGGGTGAACGCAAACAGGAAAAGTGGAGTGTAAGTCTTCTTCATAGTCACCTCCGTATTTTGGTCGGCATCCCAAGCTGTCGCAACATCCAACTCAGGCTGCCACATCTCCCGAACCGTAACCAAGTTGACGCTGGATTTCCCGGCAAGCTGACACATGTTGGCCAAAATAGCAAAGACAATTAGGTGATACAGAATCGCGATTTTGTTGGAGAGTCACCATCCCCAGAATTGGGTATTTTGAGACTTGGTACATTTGCGGTGCGGCTGGAAACGACGGGGCAGGCGTAGCCCACCATCTGCATCAGAAAGGGAAATCCGCGAAAGCACGGTTGGTGGCCAAGCTCATTTCGCACCTCAACGCGGCAATCTCAATCGCCGTGTACAAAGAATAGTTGAGGTTCCGCACCTTTCTTGAAAAGCGCCAATGAGATTGGCTTGAAGCAAGAACCTACAGGATGGTCACCTCCAAATCAAAAAGAATCGCCGGCGCCGTTCCTCCCGTAAGCAGAAGCTTGCGGGAGGTCAGGCTGCACGGCGGGATTGCGCCCTTTTGGGCTAGAAGTGGAAGACTCTAATCTACTTCAACAACATCATCTTGCGATTTTGTACAAACTTCTGGCTGGCACCGCTTGCCTCAAGACGGTAGACGTACATGCCGCTGGCAACCGGCTGGCCGGCATCGTCCCGGCCATTCCATTGCACCGTGAAGTCGCTGGCTGCCTGGCGTTTGTTGTTCAACAGCGTCCGTACTTTCTGTCCAACGACATTAAAAATCGTGAGCTTGACTTCGGAAGCCTCAGCCAGGGAGTATCGAATCGAGGTAGTTGGGTTGAAGGGATTGGGATAATTCTGCGCCAGGCCGAAGGTGCGCGGCGTCAGATCGTCCGAACCCACTGATGTTGCTTCCTGCTGGATAGCGAGATTGTCAACGGCCCAACCCCAGCCAGCCAGCCCGGCATCGGCAAAAAGGCGAAAGCGGATGAACACTGACGTGCCCGGGGCAAACATCCCCTGTGGAATCGTTATTTCGCGCTTCTTGAACAGAGATGGGCTGCCGGCGCCGCCAGCGGCAAAAGTCGAGAGCCAGTTGGCATCATCGCGCGAATCATAGCCGGGCGCGAGCGCCACCCAGTTGATGCCGTCCGTGCTGCCTTCAACGACACAGAAGTCGAAGAAGTTGGGATTGGTGTGGTTGGTTACGCCGATAATTCCAGGCTCGACAATGACCACTTCATCATAAGAGATTTTGCCGGATGACAGGACAACCGGAGCGGTGATGGTGAAAATCTGTTCGGAGCCGTTTGGATAAGGATGCGGCGAATGCAGCGCGGGATCCGAGAAGCCGGCGGGCGTGGTGATCGCGAAGCCGTTTGACAGAAAATCCGTGAACTGCCCGGAGTTGAAATCCACAGTCAGCGATGGCACGGGCTCCGAAAGCGCAACAGCCTGAAAGGTCCGTGTCGATGACTTGAACATGTCGCCGTCTTTGAAAGAGACCGCGGACATGACGATGGCTGCGCTGGTTGTCGGGATGAATGTAAGTGCCGTGTCTAGCTCACTAGCATTGCTGCCGAACTCAGCAAAGAGCGCGCCGTCGAGAAAAACCTTGGTCGAATCGTAAACGCTGCGCAGATCCAAATTGACAAAAATAATACCGTCGAGGCTGAAGTCCTGCTGCAGGGGGCGCAGACGTGGGGCCAGGGTTACCACCGGCGGCGCGTAGTTGGCAAGCTCCGGCAGGTCAACGGACCAGACGCCGCGGCCATAGGTCGCCACGACCACCTGGCTCTCACGAATCTTCATCTCAAAAATGGATACCGTCGGAAAACCATTGTCGCTCAGGCTCCAGGAGGCGCCGCCGTCTTCGGAAACAAACAAGCCAATCTCGGTGCCAGCCCATAAGATATTGGTATCGTGCGGCATTACAACCAGGCTGAGCACGGCGACATCCGGGAATCCCCGCGAACTTTGCCCGGAGCCCGAAAAACCGGAAATGTCTGCGAAAGTCTGCCCGAAATCCGTGGTTTGAAGAATCTTGGAGCGGCCAGGAGCAGAGAAAAGAAAGTAAGCGGTGCCTGCATCGAATGGGTCTGTCCCAATTCCGGAGGATTCGCTGACATTGGCCGGAAAGTTGGCTGAGATTTCGGTGAACGTCAAGCCGCCGTCACGAGACACGTGGATGCCCCCCGGAGTGCCGGACGGAGGGTCGATATCTAACCTCGACGAAATCCAAACTACGCGTGGGTCGGCGTTGGAGACTTCGACATTGTCGAATGGCCGGTAACCAAGCCAGTTGCCCGCCACGGGATTTATTTCCCACGATGCCCCAAAATCGTCAGAACGAGCAACTCCATTAAACCCGACCGTAAACACCTGGTCGGGGTCAGCGTGGCTGTATCCAATCTTGCTGATGAAGGGTGCAAAGCCAGCCCTGGCCGCCGGAATGGCTGTCCAGGTCGCTCCTGCATCCGTAGAACGATTGTAGCCGCCATTCTGAGACGAGCCAAGCACAAAATTGGGATCGTCAGCTTTCCAGGCGACTTCAAAGCCGTCGCCACCAAAGTCAAAAGTCCACGGTGAGCCAGGGCCGGGATTCGGGCCAGAGTGCCAGGTGTTATTATCCTGAGTGCCGCCGATGTAGACATCCTCGCCGGGCTTTTTGTCCGCGGCATAGAACTGCGTGGAAACCTGTCCGGTGATTCTTGTCCAACTGGCGCCGGCGTCGTTAGAAATGGCAAGCCCGCCGTCATTTGTATTCAGGATCCGGAAGGTTCCGTTGCTCGCATCGGTGATCATCTCCAGGTCGTGATGGTCGGCGTGAACAGAAGAAACACCGAAGCCAGCCAGCCAAAAGGCGCTCAACTGTGACGAACGCAGGTCATTTACATCATCAATCGACAAGCGAAAAATGTTAACACCGCCGACGAACACGGTGTTCTTATCGAACGGATGCACGGCAATCGTGTTATCAAACCACCCTGCGGTGTACGCGCCCGTGGCTCCGGAAGCGCCGAAGGAGTTGAACCAGTTCGGATCATTGCCGGTGTCATTCACCAGAACCCAGGTCGCGCCGGCATCCTTGGTCATGTAGAGGTCTGCAATGCCGCGGGGACGTTCCACAGCCGCATAAATCCTGGCGGTGTCGGTCGGCGCCATGGCGAGTTCCGTACGAACCGAAGTGCCCGCCAGGCCGAAGCCATTGCTGGTTGGGTTGCCAATGTCAGACGCCAGGGCGAAATTGTTCGCCGATACACTCCAGGTCGAACCGCCGTCGTTCGACTTTATGACACCCACCTCGTTGACACTGGCGTAGAGCGTGTTGAAATTTTGCGGGTTGGCAATAATCTGCTGCACCCGGTTGTCCGTGGCCGTTCCAAGCGCCAAATCAGGATCATAAGTTTGAGACCAGGTGGCGCCACCGTCGGTCGTGCGGAAAATTCCAGACTTGCGGACGCCATGTTTGGCGTACAAATGCGCGAAGCTATCGTTGCTACACAGCACGACCGTGTTTTCATCACTGGGGTCGATGACGATGCGATTGATCGCTTCGAGCAGCTCGCCATTGGCGGTGCTGGCCAACTGGGTCCAGGTCTCGCCATGGTCAATCGACTTCCAGACGCCGTTGCCTTCCAGGTCAACTACGCGGCCATACCCCATGCCCGTGCCCAGATAAAACACATCGGGGTTGGATTCAGATTGTGCGATGGCGCCGGTCGAGTAGACCGTGAGTTCAGGAGTCTTGTGCGACCAGGTTGCACCAGCGTCGATGGTCTTCCAGACACCGCCGCCGATGGTCGCGACGAACCAGGTGTTACCGCTGGCATCTGATTTGTCCACCACAACCGATTGAGCCCGCCCGCTGACATTGCCGGGGCCACGTTCCTTCCACGGCAAAAGAGCGGCAGAGGCAGCCCTGTTGGCGCCTGCTTTGAAGCGGTCAGAGGAAGCACGCTGCGCTTTCTGCAGCGCCGCGACTTTATAGTTCATTGCGTAAGTCCCGCCATCCTTCGTGGTCTTGAGAACGGACAGGGCTTCGAGAAAGGCGCCCGGGTTCTCATTTTTCTTGTAGCTTTGATCAGCCTTGACACGCACTTTCTTCAACTGCCGGGAGAGCCTGCTGTACTCCGGTGAGCCGGATTCAAAGGCTTGCAGTTGCTTCAGGAGGCCGGCTTCCAGTTCGGCCGCGTTGAACACGCCAGGCAGCACCTGCTGTTCAGGACTATTCTCTTGATGAAACAGCGAAAGTGTGATGGCGCAGCAGGCAATGGCGCCAGCGATACCCAATATCTTCTTGGCCATAATATCCCTCCGGTTTTTTGATGAGTTCTTGAGAAGTCAAGTGAGTGGAAGATAGGAAAACCGGTGAGTCATCGATATACCCAAAAATGGGGATTTGGGCGTTCGAAAGTTACTAGGGTGATGATTTTCAAATAGGCAAACTCTGACAGGGTTTGATGTTGACCGTTTCAGGCATAACCAGAGAGTCGAAACCCTGTCAGAGTTTTGTTCGGAAATTAGAAATCTTGACACTAGAAGGGCGAAGATGGATTGTGTTCAGGGTCGGGGGCCTTGCCTAATGCTTCTCCAGATGAGCGCAGCCGCTGCGATACACATCCATACGATTCCAAAGTACTGGATGTCCCCCATTTTTCACACAAGAGCCAAACACAATTGTTTTTTCATTAAAGAAGAGAACGTGTTGCTGTCATAGACTTTTGAAAGAGCAAGCAATTTTTTGACAGCAAAGGCCAACTTATAGAAGATAAACCG
>JAJDAF010000067.1 GCA_029261995.1 Candidatus Zhuqueibacterota bacterium | reverse complement strand
GACGGGTTCCGGCATGGTCATTTTCCTTTCCGGGTGTTGGTCAAGGCAGGATGAATGGATGATACAGAATGCCGCGAAAACAGTCAAACGAAAACTTGTTCCCGATCGCCGCAATAACGTCCCACTGCTGAATTAGTTGTTGATTCTCACAGGCAGACCCACTATTATGACAATAGACTTTCAATCAATACAACTCGGGAGGCAGCCATGTACCTAGGCAGAACTAGTTTCGTCAGATGGATGACGCTGATTTTTCTTCTTCTGCTTGCCTGCGGTCTGTCGGTCGATGCCCTTGGCCAGGAAAAGCAGTCCAGTGCGCTGCCACCTGATAGCCTGACGGCCATCGCCCGTGAAATCATGATGACCACTCGCTTCTGCGCCCTCATCACGGTAGACGCGGACGGACAGCCCAGAGTCCGCGCGATGGATGCATTTGCGCCGGAATCTGACATGACGGTTTGGTTTGCCACCAACCCAAAATCACGCAAGGTTGAGCAGATCAAGCAAAATCCGCGCGTGACTCTCTACTATTTCGATGCGGCCGGCGCCAGCTATGTCAGCCTGCACGGCATGGCAAAACTGGTTGATGACCCGGCAGAAAAAGCCGCGCGCTGGAAGGAAGACTGGCAGGCATTCTACCCTGACCGCGACCAAAGCTATTTGCTTATTGAGGTAACCCCAACCCGGCTTGAGGTCCTGAGTATGAAACATGGTATTGATGACGATCCGGAAACCTGGACTCCGCCAGCCGTGGAATTCAAAGACAAATCCTGAATAATGAATCAAATCGAGCAACTGAAGGAACCGCAAGATGGATGAACACGCCAGAAAAACAGCGCTTCGCATGATCCCGTATGGATTGTATGTGCTGACCGCGGAATCCAGTGACGGAGAAATCGCGGCAGCGACCGTGGATTGGGTGACTCAGACCTCGTTCACGCCACCGCTGGTGGTTGTTGGCGTAAAAGTCGGTTCCGGGACACACGCGGTCATGAGCAAATCGGAAGCATTCGCGCTGAATATTCTCGGCAAAGGCCAACAGGGAGTTGCTTATGCTTTTTTTAAGCCAACAAAACGGGAAGGCCAGAGCCTGAACGGGGAGGCGTTTTACAAGGGCAGCACGGGGGCACCCATCCTCACAAATGTGCCGGCGTACGTGGAGTGCAAACGGGTCGAAACGGTTGATATCGGCGACCACTCCATATTTGTCGGCGAAGTAGTCGATGCAGGCATTGCACAAGTGCCCGCAGGCAGACCCGATGCCATGACCCTGACGCTGCGGGATCTGGGCGAAAAAGTTTTCTACGGGGGTTAGACATGCCGGCAACTGAGTTCAGAATCCGTGAAGCTACAATCCAAGACACGCCCACAATTCTAGCCTTTATCCGCGCGTTGGCGGAATATGAAAACCTGGTCCACGAAGTTGTCGCAACCGAGCAGACCCTGAAAGACACCCTGTTTGGCAAGAAGAAAAGCGCGGAAGTTGCCCTGGGTCTTCTGGCAGGCAAACCAGTGGCTTTTGCCCTGTTTTTTCACAACTACTCGACTTTTCTGGGCAAGCCCGGCATCTACCTCGAAGACCTGTTTGTGATTCCGGAAGCCCGAGGCCAGGGCATCGGCAAGAAGATGCTGGCCTACCTGGCGAAGTTGACCGTGGCGCGCAACTGCGGCAGGCTCGAGTGGTGGGTTCTCAACTGGAACAAGGCAGCGATCCGGTTTTATAAGTCCCTCGGCGCCACCGCCATGGACGAATGGGCCGTGCACCGGCTGGCCGGCGAAGCGCTAAACGAGCTTGCCAACGAAGGCTAGGCGACAGCAGACTTCTATTCCATCCAAAGCACAGGGGCGCCGCGCTCAGAATCTCCACGAAGTCGATTTCCCTTCCGTTGCTTTGGCGCCACGCCGCGCAACAGCCGGACGGCCCGCCGGTCAGCAAAGCTCGAAACACAACAGTTCGACGTCAAAGGCTCAAACTCCGGAAGAAGAGCCTATTTGTCTCTGGCTGGCACTGATAACGGCATCCGGCGTAGGGCAGGCAGCAAAATCCAATAGACCAGGAAAACGATGACTGGAGCAACGACGGCCCACACGACAATCGCGTGCCAGGTCGTGCTCCAGAGTAGTTTGATGCTCGTCCAGAAATCGGCCTGCATCATGGCATTTATCTTGGTGAACGAAAGCGGCAACTGACTGGCGTCGAACAGAAGCTCGCCTGCCCGGTAGAATGGCAGGAGCAGGAAAATCTGTAACGGATAAACCACATAATTCACGATTTGAATCGCCGGCAGGTTCAGCCTCAGAACGAAAGCTGCGACGGCGCACAGAACCGTTGTCGTGCCGAGTGCCGGGAAAATTCCAAAGACAACCCCACAAGCGATGCTCAGAGACATTTTCTCCGGGGTAAGTCCCGTCTTTAGCAACTCCAGTAGAGGCTGAACGATTTTCTTCCGCCAAAAACTGCTCAAGGTCTTCCTCATCTCTGTCTACAAACCAACCAAAACTACTGTTGAATTTCCGGACCGCCTTTTGAACCCAATCTGTGCTATGCGCGTGGCAAAACAACTGCGTCAAGGCAATTCTTCCGGGAAAATCAAAAGACTTGTGGGCCGCATCGCTGCAAAACAACCGGTCGATCGTTCACCCGAAAGGTCCTCAATATACAAAATATATCCGGAGACGCAATTCTGAATTGTGCCGCGCAGCGCGATGTGCAACCTGCGCGTGTTCGCACCTCCACAACCAAATCTGCAGAAATGGCGTGCATCTGAGCACGCTTTTATCTACTTTGTTACTCAACTCAATTGACCGGCAATGCGGACCACTGCGAGAAAATATGAGCAAAACAGCGCCGTCGCGTCCAGCCTGGGTCGAAATCGATCTGGCTCAAATGCGCAAAAACTTCGAAATTTTTGTTCGGGATAAACCGGATCCGCTCGGCTTCATCGGCGTCGTTAAGGATGAGGCTTACGGGCATGGCATGGTCAAGGTCGCGCAAACGGCCATCGAATTCGGGGCAACCTACATTGCGGTCGTCACCGTCGATGAGGCTCTGACTCTGCGACAAAACCGCATCACCGGTCCGGTTCTGGTCTTCGGTGAGCGTACGCCTGCAGAATTGGAAATCTGTGTCCGGCACGACCTGACCTGCTTCGTTAACGACGTTGAAAACGCACGACGGCTAGCTAAAGTCGCACACCACCTCGGCAAATCCGCTGCCGTGCACGTGGAAGTAGATACCGGCCTAAGTCGTCACGGTGTGCGCTGGAACCACGCTCTTCCCGTGCTCAAAGCTGTCGCACAAACAGAAGGCCTGAAGCTCGAAGGCGTCATGAGTCATTTCGCCATGTCGGACGAATTGGACAAGACTTTTGCCCTGCAGCAACACCAGCGTTTTGAGCAAGTACTCGCGGCCATGCAGGAAAACAAACTGCGGGTGAAGTACCGCCACATGTGCAACACCGGTGGCTTCCTGGACCTGCCGCAGGCCCATTTCGATCTTGTTCGCACAGGGATTCTGCCGCTTGGCGTTTATCCTTCCCAGGTGTGTCGTCGCATTCCCGGGCTCAAGCCAATCATGAGCGTGAAGGCCCGGCTTGCGGTTATTCGGGAGTTGCAGCCCGGAGACCTTGTGGGCTACGGCATGCGCTACCAGGCAACTGAACCGCGGCGAATCGCGGTGCTGCAAATCGGCTATGGGGACGGCTACCCACGCGTCCGCAACCAGGGCACGGTCCTGATCCACGGCCAACGCGCTCCTGTCGTCGGCGGCAACGCCATGGACGCCATGATGGTCGACATCACCGAAATTCCGCAGGCACAACTTTGGGATGAGGCTGTCCTGTTGGGCCGGCAAGGAGATGCGGAAATCGATGTTCACGAACTCGCAAAACTAAAAGGCACCGTGTCTTACGATGTGCTGGCTGGCTGGCGAGGGAGATTGCCGAGGGTCTATCTACCGGATAACTGAATTGGGAAGGACTGTGCCGTCTGACGAAAAAATAAGCGACCGGCTGCAAAATCCAGTGCCGGCCGCTGTACTCTCAACGGTCTTCTGGCACTATTTTGTGCTCATCTTCTGGCGTTCGAGTGTAATGGGCGCCGTCATGGGCTTGCCTTTATCGACGAAAGTCCATTCGTGCACAATGTGGTCGTCATCTTTGTAGTTCAAGACCATACCTTCCATGTGCCCAGCATCTTTGCTCGCCAGATTCGTGATGTCAAACATGGCGAATTTCACGACGTTGGCATCGTCTGAAAGCTCGGCCCGCATGCGGGGTTGGTTCATCGCTGAGCAGTAGTGCGTCATCATGAGATTTTCGCCATCCAGGTGGTACATGGTCACCATGTCCAGCTCACCTTCGTTTTGCAGGCGCTCCATGACCGCCGAGCCATTCGAGACAACCTCATAAATTGCCGTGACCGGCTTGCCCTGATAGTTGGTGCCCTGCCAACTACCCGCCAGGGTTTTCAGCTTCTCAAATTTCTCTGCAGGACCGCCCGCGAGCAATTGCGATGCGTACAAAGCTAGGCAGGTTGCCAAAGTGAGTGTGATTCTTTTCATTTTAAGACCTCCTTAATTATTAGATTAGTTATTCTAAGGGACAGAAAGTATTCTTGAGGGAAGACGGTGAATTTACACAATTATTCTGAAACAACTTCTTTATGAGGACTTCCTTTTCCAGCATTTAAGAAGTCTTTTAGACTTCCTAAAAAATGATCCCAGCCCATTTCACAAATTTCATAACAAGCCAATGAGGGAACGAGGCCTTCATGAACGAACGATATCTTTGTGTTATCTCCCTGTTGTTGAATATTCCATTTAAGTTTTGTTCCTTCCCACTCTTTGCGTATCGAATCAGGCAACCCTTCGTGGACATGATGCGCTTCAATGCACTCTAATTCAACACTTTGATTGGGCACTAACTTTGTGGCTTGCATAGTCCAGTATGTTGGATCGAATCTGAATGTAACCGTATCACCTATGGTAGTCAACGGACCACTACTAGCAGTCCACCACTTGCTAAACCCAGAGGTCAATGCTCGATATGCAACGCTTGATGTATTTGAAACAATTATCTCCCGAGTATAGCTATCAGCAATCATTTGGTCTCCTTTATTTACATAATATCTTGTTGGCTTACCCATAATACAGCTAACAATGTCAGCGGTGGCCCCAATCTGCGTTGATAAGATTCTCCCGTTGGTCGAAATGACGACTTCGGTGACTTTTGGGACAGTCCTCTACTTTTTCGACAACCGGCATGGACAGCCGGTTATAGCTCAACTTTGCTGAGTTGCACAAACAACTCTTCCCAGCCTTCTCGGTGCTTGTCACGCTGCTCGCTGTCCAGGAAGCGTTCGTGAATCAGCTCCACCTCGGTGCTGTGGCCTCTGTCGTGGAAAAGCACCGTTACCAGCATCTCGTTGGATTCCCTGCCTTCCCACTCCCAGGTGAAAACCAGCTTTTCGTTCTCGACAATTTCGCGATACAGACCCGTTGCCACGTAGGGTGCGTCAGCGTTGGGATTCCTCATGCCGATGCGGTAGCGGCCACCAACGCGCAGGTCCAGCTCGCAAATGGGCGTGGTCCAGTCTTGTGACGCATGGAACCACTGAGTCAGGAACTTCGGGTTGGTCCACGCACGAAAAACACGATCACAGGAAGTGGGAAAAGTGCGCTTGACGACCAATGCTTCGGTGAATGTTGCTGCATCCATTCAAGATTCCTCCTTTTGTTCTGATTCATTCAAAAAGTTCTCCAATGAGTCAAATCTTTCTTCCCAGAATGCGCGATAGTGGCTGAGCCAGTCCGCGGCCTCTTTCATGGGAGCAGCCTCCAACCGGCAGTGCAGAGTCCGGCCCTCTTTGCGACGTGATAGCAATCCCGCGTTTTCGAGGATTTTCAGATGCTTGGAAACAGCCGGCAGAGATATTTCGAACGGCTCCGCCAATTGCGAAACGGTGCACTCCCCTTGCGTCAGCCGCAAGATGATTGCGCGCCGGGTGGGGTCCGCGAGGGCAAGGAAGGTGCGGCTGAGTTTTGACGGATACTTAACCATGTGGTTAAATATAGAAACCTGTCTTGCAGATGCAAGTCAATAATTGATTTTCTTTGTTTGGGAGTACCAGCCTGACCATAACTGAACCTTGCTAACCACATCCGAATCATTAATCCGCAAAAACATACGACACAACGCAACAAAATTTCTGCACTCCACCTACCCCGTCTGTAAATTCATAACATATTCTCGAAGAGGAATCTGGACTGGCTTCTCGCACTTGTTATCCAACCACCACCAACTAACGCAATATTCTCAGATGTCGCGCCTCAATCGACTCAAGACTCTCCTGGCCTTCGGATTACCGATGAGTATCCTGTTTATCAGTTGCTCGGTTCGCAACGCGAGAGTCAATTCTCAAGAAGAAGCGAGTTCCAAAGGCAGCGTCCTAACGACAAATAGCGTCTCTGAATATTTGGACGAGAGTCTGCCGTTTGCTCTGAATTCCATGGAATCGGTACTTGAGGCCGTTCCCGACCACCAGGGATTGCTGGTTGCCACGGCCGCCCAATTTGTACTTCACGGCCACACAAAAATCCTGCGGTCAACAGAACACAGGTCCTTCACAGACGAGCAGGCGAGGAGAAAACGTCTTCACATGGCGAAATCGGTCTTCTTGCGGGCCCGGGCCTATGGCATGCGGGCACTTGCAGAAAGTCAGCAGGGATTTCAAGAGGCAGTTGAGAGGGACTTGCGGCAAGCACTGGCGCGAGTCACGATTCAAGAAGCCCCGGCGTTGTACTGGACCGGGATGGCCCTGCGCGCGGCGATTTCAGTTGACCCGGATGACCATGCTTTGCTTGCCGAACGGCCAATCGCGGAGGGGTTTCTGAGCAGAGCCGGTGAGTTGGATGAATCGTTCAAGCACCGCTCGCTCCCCGATTATCTTAGCTTCGGACAAACCGAAAGGGATTTCAAGAGCCAGCAACATTTGATTGAAACGATCGATCACAACGAACCGCCTCGTGTGGTGGGCGGAACAGAATGACGACCTAAGACAATCTGCAATATCCGAATTCGTCCTGGCAGTCGGCAACGCACCCCGGAGACTGGTGTGTTAGGTTCAAAACCCGGACCAGCCGGCTGCGGGGCGATCCTTTTACTCAATCCAATGGCAAACAAAACGCACGCCCCCATCTTCATCCTGACTGCACTTCCCCTAGCCCGCTCCGTTTTCAGGGTCGCCGGCGTTTTGAGATAGCCATCCCCAGCCGTCCAAGTCTGGAGTTGACAAAGGCCCACGCCTTCTGCCTGAGGGTTGCGGTCCCGCCCTGAATCAGCTTGTACAGAGCAACCTCGTTCACCAGCCAGCGGTTCGCGTGCCGGTAGTAGCTTCTGGAAGGGCGATTTGTCACCACGAAATCGCGGTCGGTCCGGTCAGCCCAGGCCTTCTCAGAAACGATGGAGGACTCCACTTCCGAGTAGTAGGCGGTCCCCTTGATGGGATAAGAAACTGTCGTCAGGAAGATATCCGGGTTGGCTAGCTTCAGGTGTTCGGCTGTTGCCAGCAGGTCGTCCTCGGTTTCGCCATGGTAGCCGAGCATGATGAACATCCCTGCTTCGATGCCATGCTTCTGCAAGAGCGTTGTCATTTCGCGCACCCGGGCGGCATTCGTGCGTCGCTGCATGGCATCGAGGATGCGTTGCGAGCCGCTTTCGGCGCCAATCCAGAGACGGGAACAGCCCATTTCCGCAAGTGTCTTCACCACTTCTTCGTTCAGCCGGTCTTCGCGTGAGATGCACTCAAAAGGCAAGAGCAGGTCCCTTTTCTTCAGCTCGCGGGCATAGTCAAAGAACCAGCGCTGGTTAATGGTGAAAACGTCGTCGGCGTACCAAACAGAGTCCGGATCGTAGTCCGCAACCAACTGTTCCATCTCATCAGCCACATTGGATGGGGAACGCCGGCGGTGACTGATGCCGTAAACGGAGTGGCTGCACCAACTGCAGGTGTAGGGGCAGCCTCGGGCCGTAATGAGAGAAACCGGCCGCTGGTGATGATGTTTCTGCCAGACCTTCAGGTAACTCTGCAAATCGATGGCAGCACGATCCGGGAAAGGCAGTTCATCGAGATTCGCGATCATGGTACGCGCCGAAGTCCGACAAATGGCGCCGTCACCTTTCCGGTACACAATTCCCTCAACCGTCGCCAACGCCGCGATATCTTTTTTGGCCAGCAGCGGCAGAAGTTCAGTCAACGTCTGCTCGCCTTCGCCTACGACAATGATGTCAGCCCCGAATTTCAGATATTCATCTGCGTAGAATGGCGGCTCCGGGCCACCGAGGACCACGGTTGCGCCCAAGCCTTTGCAGTGCGCAATCATGGCGAGCACGTTCGGTTTCGTCATCAGATTGCAGTAGATGCCGACCACGGACGGCCGCTGCCGGTCAAGTTGCTCAAACACAATCTGGCGCGTCTGGAAGGTTGTGTCCAACACCTCCACGCCGAAGCCTTTGGATTTCAGATAGGCGGAGATATAGAGCAAACCCAACGGCGGGTAGGGTTTCATCACCTGCTTTTCGGGGGGATCGTCGGGCAGAAAGTAGCCGTGGGTCAGGAGAATATCCATATCGAAGATGCGAGAATTATGACTGTGCCTGCAGCCGATCCAGTTGCCGGCGATCCAACGGTAACGTCACGGTATAATAGAGCGCCGCGGCCAGTTTTCGTAAATGCCCGGTGCGCAACCGTCCGGGCTGCGTTGCGGTGCGCGCAATCTCTTTCCAAAACTTATGCTTTCGAAACTCTTTGTGAACCACCGTGTGCAACTTGCGATAAAAAGCGGTCGTGAACGGCCCCTTGTGAAGCATGGCCAGATCTTCGCTGTCCTGCCAGTTCTGTTTCTCGCTCAATTGACGCTTGACCCGTTCGTAGAATTTCGTGCCTGGCAGAGGGTAGGAGACCGAAATGCCGATGTCGTCGGGGTCACAATCCAGTACCATCTTGAGGGTCTTTTTGATGTCCTGGCGCGTCTCGCCCGGATAGCCAAACTGCAAAAAAAACGCGACCTCGATTCCGGCAGCTTTCAGTCGATGTGCGGCTTCGTGTATTTGCTCGACGGTGGTGCCCTTGTCCATGGCGTCCAGAATCGTTTGCGACCCGGACTCTGCTCCCATCCACACGGTTTTGCAGCCCGCCCGGCGCAAGGCGTCAACCGTGTCCCCGACCAGAAGTAAATCCGGACGATTCAAGCTCTTGAAAGGAATCCTGGCGCCGCGTTCTTCCACGACCGAAGTAAACTCCTGGACCCACCCCGGCTGCAAGCCCAGGATATCATCCGCAAACCAAAGATGGTCTGGCTGAAAATTCTCTTTGAGCCAAACCATCTCATCCACCACATTTTCCGGGCCGCGCACGTTGTAGCGCTGTCCCCAGATCGGCTTGGCGCACCAGTTGCAATGGTAGGGGCAGCCCCGTGTCGTCACCATATTGATGGAGAAGTGACCGTGCCGTTCTTGCCAAATGCGGCGGTAGGGCTCGACATCAATCAGATCCCAAGCTGGAAACGGCAGTGCATCCAGATCCGTGATGACGGACCGGGGAGCCGTCCGACGTAAGGAAGAATCTTCGGCCTTCCAGGCCAGGCCGAGAATCTCATCAAGATGTTCAGGTGTGGCGTTTTTGAGATGTGCCACAAGCTCGCCGAGGGTGATCTCGCCCTCACCCAGGATAACAAAGTCAGCGCCATGTTCCAGGTACTTCTGCGCGTGGTCGGTCGCATCGGCGCCACAAACAATCACTGTGCACTGGCGTTGCTTCGCCATGTCGCACATGGTGAACGCCGCTTGCCGCATGCGCAGCAGGCACATCTTGCTCAAATAGTTAAAATTGTCCTCGAAGATGATGGCGTATTTCGGCTGATACCGGTCAAGGGCATCCGCCCACTGAGTCTCTGAATCGGCCAGCATGCTGTCGAAAAAAGCAACATCGTGTCCCTGCTCGCGCAAAAAGCTGGCTGCGTAGAGTGAGCCCAACGGCGGGTAGGGCTGCCTCGCCTGCCATAGTTTAGGGTCAAAGTGCAAGTAGTAGGATTGCCCGATGAGAGTTTTGCTCATCTCAAGTCGCCGGAATCAACCCTACTGTACAACAATTCGGCCCGTCTCGCCATGCCGGCAGCGGTAAGGAAAAGTACCGGCGCTGTTGAAGGTATGCTCACCTGTGTCCCCCTGGTCTGTAAAGGTAAAGTTAAAAAGTATGCCTGGGTTCGTCGACGTTCCGTGGTCGACGGTGTGAAAATCGTTGCCGGTCAATGCATCATTGTTCCGCCACCGAACCGTCGTGCCCGGACTGACGGTCACGTCCGAAGGCGAGAAACGACTGTTTGTGATGGCAACCTCAACCACATTCTGATTTGGCTCGAATGGATTGTCCGCGCCGGTGCACGAGCCAAGTAAGATTGCGGCCGCGGCACACGCAGGCATGAAAAGCTTCTGAAAAGTCACCTTGATTCCTCCTTTACTTGCGTAAGACGTTCTGAGAAACGCTCCAGAGTTCTGGCGCGATGGTCATTTGTGAAAAGCTTGATTTGGTCCCGTTCTACTCTCACGGAGCCGTTGAGGTGAGCGGTCAGACCGCGCAAGTGACCGCCATACCACCTAAAAATCAACGTCTCTACTACGTCAAATAATTTACTCTCAAAAACTCGTTCCGCCATGCGCTTCAGCCTGGAGCCCGGCTTGCTCATGACAAACTTGACGAGCCCACCGAATCGATTGACAGCATCCGGATTGTGTTTCAGACAGGCCTGCGGCAAGAATTGCTTTATCCAGCCATTTTGCTGACGGAACGCGTCATAGACGCCAGTTCCAGACAGCAGGCGCAAATTCGCAATCTGATGGGCCACAAAAAAATCCTTGTCATCGACAATCGAACCGGATTTCGCAAAAATGTAATTTAAGCAGATCAGCTTTCTTTTGCCAACCATTTTTAGCAGCAGGGCCAGGGAGAAGTAGAGACTCCAAATCCGACGCGGGTTGGCGATAATAAACAGGTCGATATCGTCTTCCGGGCCGCTGTTCTTGAAAGCCACGGCACCCGAGAGCATGACCGCTTCAGCAAAAGGAAAATTGCAGACTATCCTGAGTAGCCACCGATGGCGCTGCAGCAGGCGCGTGCTGACGTTTTCCCTAAAACGCCGCCGCCGGACTGAGCTTTCTCCGCCCTTCAAGAAGAAATAGCCGTCCTGCTGAGCGAGCAAGCCACGCAGGCCAGGATGGTCGAGAGCACAGATAACTTCTGTAAGTGAGGCGGTTTTCCCTACGAGACCGACGTGAATTTCGGAGCGTGTCAGTGGGTAGCCGAACAAATCAGAAAACGCCAGCGTGCGTAGTATCGCCTCCTGGATTTCCGGCAATTGCGGGAACTCCGGCCTCACGGGCAAGGGCGTGACCCGGGCCGCGCCATTGGAGTTAGCCGGCGTGGGCCCGCGGGTGTGTCTGCGCTCGTAAACCTTCACCATCTGCTCCGCGGTATCTCGCCAGGAAAATTGCCTGGCGCGAGCAAGCCCGTGCTCCACCAATCTGGCGCGAAACTGGCCGTTTTCCAGAACCAGACGCATTTTGGCGGTCCAGGCGGAAACATCGCTTGGGTCGATTTGCATTTCGGCCAGGCCTGACAATTCGCGCATAGCCGAATTGCAGGAAGTCAGCACCGGTGTCCCGCTTGCCATGGCCTCCAAAACTGGAAATCCGAATCCTTCATACTGCGACGGGAAGACGAAAGCCGAGGCTGCGGAATATAGTGCGGGGAGAGTATCGTCCGGCAGATAGCCCGGCAAGAACACGCGCTCGGAAATGCCCAGAGAACCGACCTGCCTCCGGACTCTCGCAATGTCACTTTCCGGCTGACCCGCAAGCACCAGATAGATTTGCGGCATGGCCAGGTCATGAAACGCCTGCAGCAGAACGCTCAAATTCTTGCGCTTTTCCAGCGTGCCGACAAATAAGATGAAGCGCTCACCAAACTGCCGGCGAAACTCAGTGACGTTGCTGACTGACGGCCGGATGCAAAAGCGGGTGTCCAATCCGGAGTAAATTTGATGCAACCTGTCAGATATCTGTGGGAAAAGAGCCCTGGCGTCACGACCGGTCGCCTCCGAAACGGCAACCAGGGTACTGGCGCCCTGAATGGCATTCCTGATTTCGCGCTGGAAGTAATAGCGCTTAACCGGCGAATAGAGCCGCGGAAACAGAAAAAAGGTCATATCGTGAAGCGTGACCACCGAGTGAGTGCTTTCAAGGCCTGCAGGGAGAACATAATGTGGAGAGTGCCAGACCTGCAGCTTGAATTCCTTGACCAGATGACGGGGACGGTATTTCTGCCACAAAACTCGTGAGGGCCGCGACAGGTCCGGAACAACGACCAAATGGAAATTCCTGGCCAGACCCCGGAACCGTCCGACGTGTTGTTGCTTGACAAAAACAAAATAATCATTCACCCGGTCCACTTCCGACAGGCCGGAAAGCAGGCCACAGATGTACCGCCCTGCACCGGCAATCCTGACCGGTAAACTTGTCGCATCTATTCCAACTCGCATGCTGCCTTCACGTTGTGCACTTTCCTTATCTGCAATATATCAGTCCGCTCGCCACAATATCAACTGAAGATTGTACAAGTGGTGCAAAAACTGTAAGCGCGGCCCTGTGCTGCAAAGAGGATGCGTGATATTTGACAAAGGTCACGCGACTGACAGGATAACATGGCCTGCTCTGTTCTTAATCCAGTAAATCGCAATAGTTTTCAACGCAGAGGTCGCCGAGAACGCAGCCAAGCCGATTTGCCTTCTAAAAAGCTCTCGGGGTCACAACGTAACTCTCTATTATTTAACACTTAGGGTTTTCTCGATAACTTGGAACCAAAAAAGTTGACTTTTAATATGGCAGGGACTATATTTCGCTAAATAACGAAATCAGCAGCCATGAGAAAACTCGTCAAAGTCTTTAAGGCCCTCTCAGACACGAATCGCATCAGGATTCTCAAGATGCTGGAGATTCGAAGTCTGTGCGTCTGCGAAATTCGAGATATCCTGAAGCTCGCCAACTCGACGGTGTCGAAACACCTGTCAATCTTGCGGGAGGCTGAGTTGATTCTTGATAACAAGGATGGCAAGTGGGTCAATTATGAATTGAACCCGTCGGCCTCGGAAATGTATGTCAGTGACATTGCACCGCTCATTTCCAAATGGCTGCCGCAGGATGAGACCGTTCAGAGTGACGCAAAACGAGTACAAACCGTGGACCGAAACATCCTTTGCGGCACATGATTTTTTTGATGCAACAGTGTAATTCGCGCATTGACAATAGAAATGCAACGACTTTGTTTTAGAGCATCTCGGGTGAAAAAATGAGTGGTATAACAAAAAAGCTGTCTTGCCTTGACCGATATTTGACCCTTTGGATTTTTGCGGCAATGTTTGTCGGTGTGTTTTCAGGCTACCTGTTTCCCGGCGTTGTAGACTTCTGGAATCTGTTCCAGTCGGGGACGACAAATATTCCAATCGCCATCGGTTTGATCTTGATGATGTATCCGCCGCTGGCAAAAGTGAAGTACGAGGAGCTTGGCGATGTCTTCAGAAATATCAGAGTGCTCGGCCTGTCCTTGGTGCAAAATTGGATCATCGGCCCGCTGCTGATGTTTTTTCTCGCGGTTCTGTTTCTGAGTGACATGCCTCATTACATGGCCGGCGTCATCATGATTGGGCTGGCGCGCTGCATCGCCATGGTCATCGTTTGGAACGAGCTGGCAAAGGGCGACACCGAATACGCCGCCGGCCTGGTGGCATTCAACTCCATCTTTCAAGTGCTGTTTTTTTCCGTTTACGCGTATGTTTTTCTGACCGTGTTGCCGTCCTGGCTTGGGCTGCAGTCGTTTGCGGTGGACATCACCATCGCACAAATTGCCGAAAGTGTGTTTATCTATCTCGGCATTCCGTTCCTGGCGGGAATCATCACGCGCTTCTCGATGCTGAAGCTGAAAGGCAAGGCCTGGTATGAGAACGTCTTCATTCCGAAAATCAGCCCCATGACGCTGATCGCGCTCTTGTTCACCATTGTCGTGATGTTCTCGCTCAAGGGCGAGTTCATCGTCAAGATTCCACTTGACGTGGTGAGAATTGCCATCCCGCTGGTCATCTACTTTGTGATTATGTTTTTCGTTTCGTTTTACATGGGCCGAAAAGTCGGGGCCGACTATTCAAAGACAGCAACCCTGTCCTTTACCGCGGCCAGCAATAATTTCGAGCTAGCAATTGCGGTGACCGTGGCGGTTTTTGGCATCAATTCCGGCGAGGCCTTTGCGGCGGTCATCGGCCCGCTGGTGGAAGTTCCGGTGCTGATCAGCCTGGTGAATGTCTCACTCTGGCTTCAGAAAAAATACTTCCAAACATCGGAACGAGGTGAGACGACATCACCGAGCATGGGAGTATGAAGTCGGCAGTTCTCGCATGGCAAGAATCTTGAATCGGTCGTAACTCCGCCGCATCCAGTTTGGGAGCCGGCGTTCTTTGCGCCCAATCAACATCGTCGTAAGAGAGCATTCCGAAATGGAAAAGTCAATCTGGCATCGAAAGCCGACGCAGATTCTGCGGCTCATCCTGGCAGTCGCGTTTGTCTACTTGCTCTGGTACAGGATTGCCGGCCTGCCAGGTCAGGAGATGGCCGACACTGGCTCCAAAGCAAGCTTCCGGGGTCTTCCTGGCCGGACGAGCGACAATCCGTTTCACGACATTGGAAATTGGCTCGCGCAGCATGACTATGTTGCCGAGGCCATCCCCTTTTTGGAGCAGGCCTGCTTGCTCACTCCAGACTCACTCTCCGTCCTGTTTCACCTGGCGCAGGCCTACGAAAAACGGGACCGGCACGACCAGGCAATGGCAATTTATGAAGAAGTCGTCCGCCTCGATCCGCAGGGCAAAATCGAATTCTCACTGTTTGCGCTCGAGAAGCTCGGGAATTTGTACACGCGCCACGACCGGTTGCCTGAGTCACGGTCGGCCTACGAAGCGGCTCTACGCCGCGAAACGCGAGAGAAATGGATTGCGAGAATCACCAATCAGCTCGCGGAACTGGACTTGACCGAGGGGCACTACAACGACGATGGCAACACCATTTACAGTGACAAAGGCGAAGTCATCGGCGGAGTCGGCCCTGGCGACATGCGGACCAATCACAGCTTCGAGATTGCCCGGCACACCTCGGACTGGAAGAAAAAGAAAATCTACTTCGCCAAAGCGACAGAGAGCGACCCGGGCATGTATCAGGCTTACTTTGACGTCGGCCTGGCCCTGGTCAATCAAGAGCGCTTTGCACAGGCCATCCCCTGGTTCAAGAAGTCAAACGAGGTCTGGCAAACCAGACTCGACCTGAATCCCAAGCGCCTGGAAAAAGCCAGTGCCTTCGCGTACCTCGGCCGCTGCTACCTGGAAACAGGCGCGCCTCAACAGGCTTTGCAGCATTGCGACCGCGCCATCGCCATCGACGAAAGTTATTTTTACTCATATCTGTTCAAGGCACGTACGTTGAACGCCCTCAACCGGCCAGGCGAAGCGCTGGTTATTCTTCGCGACCTTTTGCTCGAAAATCCTGGCGAACCGACCATCATCGCAGCCATGCTTTCAGCCTATCGCAGCCCCAATTACACAGAAAGCAAGAAAGGTGCAACTTTTGCGGCCTTCGAGCATCTAACTCTTGGGACGAAGTGAGTTTTACCTACCTTAAATAATCAAACGAACCTATAAGGAACCTGATATGTCAAGAATGAAGATGAAGCTGCAGGAGAAAATTCCCGCCTACCGGGACCGCATATCAACTCTGGTTAAGGAACATGGACAGGAAGTCATCGACCAGGTTAAGGTCTTCCAGCTCTATGGCGGCATGCGAGGCCTGAAGTGCTTATCAACCGACATCTCCTACCTGGATCCGGATGAAGGCATTCGGTTTCGCGGTTACACCATCCCGGAATGTCTGCAGAAATTGCCCAAACCTGCCGGCGCGGAAATGCCTTACGTTGAAGGCCATGTTTATCTGCTGTTGACAGGCGACATGCCAACTGAAGAAGACGTAAAAGATGTTGCCCAGGACTTTAGCGAAAGGAGCAAAGTGCCGGACTACATCTACAAAGTTCTGGCGGACATGCCGAAAGATACCCACCCGATGAGTATGTTTTCGGCGGCGATTGTATCCATGCAGCGAGAATCTTTGTTTGTCAAGCAATACGAACAGGGCATGAGCAAGATGGAGTACTGGCAGCCGATGTACGAGGACGCCATGAATCTCATGGCAAAACTGCCGGAAATTGCTGCCCAGATCTATCGGATGAAGTACAGAAACAACGTCATCATCCCACCCAAACCAGAACTCGATTTCGGAGCCAACTTCGCGCACATGATGGGGGTTGACCATCCCTACGATGAGTTGTCGCGCCTCTACTTTATGTTGCACAGCGACCACGAAAGCGGCAATGTCAGCGCACACATCACCCACCTGGTCGGCTCAGCGCTGTCGGATGCTTATTATGCATTTTCCGCGGGCATGAACGGTCTCGCGGGACCGTTGCACGGGCTGGCCAACCAGGAGGTCCTGCGCTGGATTCAGCGTGTGATGGAGAAAATGGACAACAAGGTGCCCAGCAAAGAAAGCCTGACTGAGTTCGTGTGGGAGACTTTGAACTCAGGACAAGTCATTCCCGGCTATGGCCATGCCGTCCTGCGCAAAACAGACCCGCGCTATGCGGCTCAGCGCGACTTCGCACTGAAGCACATGCCGGATGACGAGATGTTCAAACTGGTCAGCATGCTTTATGAGGTCGTACCGCCCATTCTGGTCGAGCAGGGCAAGGCGAAGAATCCCTGGCCAAACGTCGATGCCCACTCCGGCGTGCTGCAATGGCACTACGGCGTCAAGGAGTATGATTTCTACACGGTCATGTTTGGCGTCGGGCGGGCGATTGGCGTGTTGAGCAATCTCATTTGGGACCGTGCGGTGGGGCAGGCGCTGGAACGGCCGAAATCACTCACCACCGAAATGCTGGAAAAAGCCGTCGGGATTAAGTAGATTCACGACTTCATGGAACCTTGCGAAGGCTGGCCGTCTTCGCAAGGTTTGTGAAATCTCGGCCCATCAGGATTTCCATCGTTCCAGGAAGCAGAAGTTAGCCTCCTGTCCAAGTCCGGTTTGATTCGCGAGTCATCATTGAGTTTCCTTTCGTTGCGGGTAGTAGATTGCTGACCACCCCTTCCAAAGCCATGCCGGCCAGACAAACGAATTCCTTTGACAAAAAACAGCCACCGTGATACTTTTGTGATACCGGTTTCGTTTATTATGACCCTGCAGATTGATAAAATAAATGGTGCAAATGCATTACGAATCCCTTTGCCAAGCAGGTGAGCTACACATGTCTACCACCGCCAAAATCCTAGTTGTGGAAGATGACCCGAACATTGCCGAGCTTCTCGAAATCCACTTCACCGACGCCGGCTATGAAATGTCGTGGGCCGCTGACGGCAAACTGGGTCTGGAGAAATTTCTGGAAGACGAGTATGCGCTTGTTGTTCTGGATGTCATGTTGCCGGGCCTGGACGGCCTTGAGGTCTGCAAACGTGTGCGTGAGCACAACAAGTACACCCCGATTTTGATGCTGACCTCGAAGTCGGAGGAAGTCGACAAAATTCTGGGACTCGAGTTGGGCGCTGATGATTACATCACCAAGCCGTTTAGCATCCGCGAGTTGATGACGCGGATCAAGGTCATTTTCAGGCGAATGGAGGCGGACAAGCAAGCCGCGAAACAGTCGGATGAGGAAGATCACGAACTCCAGCTTGGCGACCTCATCATCGTCCGAGAGAAAAGGAAAGTCACCCTTGCCGGCAAAAACATCGACCTGACGGCACGCGAGTTTGACTTGCTTGTGCAGTTTGCCTCACGTCCGGGTCGCGCCTACAGCAGAAAAGAGTTGCTGGATCTGGTCTGGGGCTATAACTTCGACGGCTACGAGCACACTGTGAATTCACACATCAACCGGCTGCGGAGCAAAATCGAGCCCGACCCGTCGCATTGCCGCTACATCAAAACTGTCTGGGGTGTGGGATACAGCTTTGCCGAGCGGGAGGATTTTGAATCATGAGACGATTTCTGCAGACATTGTACGGCAAAATCTCCGCCGTCTTCCTGGCATTACTCTTGGCCTCGGGCTTGGTGCAAATCTGGTTTTCCATCGATTCATCCATGAACTTCGTGCGAGAATCTGACCAGGCATTAAACCGCGATCTTGCCAAGAATCTGGCGAACAAGTTTCGGCCTTTTCTAACTGACAGCCTCGATTTTCCCAGCATCGAACATCTCATCCACAATCTCATGGTTATGAACCCGAGGGTCGAATATTATGTACTCGATCCGGACGGGAAAATCCTGGCTTATTTTGCAGATCATAAGAAAATTAAGCTTGCCTATGTAGACTTGGACCCGGTACACCGCTTTCTTGAAGACGAACAGACTATGCCGATCCTCGGCAATGATCCGAGAAACCCGGGAGGCAAAAAGCCATTCTCAGCAACGCGAATCGATATCGGCAAGGACATCGAAGGCTACCTCTACGTCATTCTGGGCGGGGAAAAATTTGACAGTGCAGCGGCGATGATCAAAGAGAGTTACATTCAGCGCACGACACTGGTGAACCTGGCTGTGACCTTGATGCTCACAGGCGTCGTTGGCTTATTTGCATTTCGCTTTCTCACCAAGAGGTTTCGCGGCATGACGCGTGTGGTTGAAGACTTCGAGGCCGGCGATTTCTCGCGGCGCCTTGTCGCTACCTCTAATGATGAAGTTGGTCAGTTGGCCGGGGCGTTCAATTCTATGGCCGACACCATTCAGGCAAACATGGAAGAGCTCAGGCAAACCGACCAATTGCGCCGGGAGTTGATTGCGAATGTCTCACACGATCTGCGCAGTCCGCTGGCATCCATTCAAGGCTATATCGAAACGGTCCTGATGAAAAACACATCCCTGACCGAGCAGCAACGGGAAAAATATCTAAAGACAATCCTCGACAATACAGTCCTGCTCAGCACGTTGGTGTCTGAGTTGTTCGAACTTTCCAAATATGACGCGAAACAGGTGCAACCAAAGTTGGAACATTTTTCCATCGCCGAACTGACCCAGGACGTCGTCATGAAATTCAGACCTGAAGCCGAGCAGCGCCAGGTGAAACTGCTGGCGAGTTTTCCGAAAGACCTACCCATGGTGGTGGCGGACATCGCCATGATTGAGCGCACCCTTTCCAATTTGATCGACAATGCCCTGCGCTACACTCCGGAACAAGGCTCAGTAAAAGTGGAACTGGCCCGCAGTGAAAATAAGATTGCCGTCATGGTTCGGGATACCGGCTGTGGCATCCCTAAAAATGAGCTGGCGCAAGTTTTTGATCGTTTCTACCGGGTGGACAAAAGTCGCGGCAGTGCATCAAAGGGCACAGGCCTCGGGCTTGCAATTGCTTCGAAAATCATTGAGCTACATGAAGAGACCATCCAGGTTACAAGCCAGCGCAACAAAGGCACGTCTTTCTCCTTCAATCTCTCCGCCTTGAACTAGCGCTTCGTTGCGGCACTAAGCGCATTTACCACAATCATTTCCAACCCGGTCTTTGAAGGTGTTTTGGTCTTTCGAACATTCCGGGAATCAAGAATGCTTAGCTATCATGCGCCTGTTGGTCGCGAAACGCCTGAATCGCCCCAAGGGGGCAAAATGGAATAGCCCCGGGCAACGCCCGGGGAAAAATGAGCGAGAGGTCTTCGAGCCCTGAAAGGGCGAAATAAGACGACAAGTTATTATATCTGAGCCCGAGATCGCATAATTTCGCCCCGACGGGGCTTGACGACTCCAACTGGAAATCCAACCCCGGGCGTTGCCTGGGGCTGATACATAGCGCCCCCTTGGGGCTAGAACGTCCAGACTCCCAGATGCCCGGTCGATCTCTTTTTACAAACGAGTCGTCCACCCTTCCAAAGCCACCTGGATAACTCCGGATTGACTCTTTCTTGAACTCCGCGTGATACTTCCGTGATAGCATTTGTGTTCATTTCAGAGCAAGTCCGTTATCACACTCACTCAACCCCTGCAGGAGGGACAAGACATGTTCAGAAAACTGTTACTTGTGCTCTATTTCATCAACCTGACATCGCTGGCGGCGTTTGCCCAGACCTACGCGACTTTCACCGTTCGTGTGGAAAACACTTCCACGCCGACCACACTGCGGCCGTCTGATGGCAGCATGCAGGCGGTACCGCTGGCGCCCGGTGTCTGGGCAGTCCATACGATGCCGGCGCCGCTCTTTGCTGACGGCACTCCCGATCGCGGGGCCGGACTCGAGGCGTTGGCCGAAGATGGCAATCCTGCCATGCTGGGCGACAATTTACTGGATGCCGCAGGCGTCGTGGCCGGCAGTGTGTTCAACACCCCGCTTGGTGCAACCGGGCCCGGCGCCCTGGGACCCGGCGACGCTTACGAGTTCACATTCATGGCCCGACAGGGAGCAAGTCTGTCTTTTGCGACCATGTTTGTGCCCTCCAATGACCTGTTTTACGGGCCTGGCGAAACTGGGATTACCCTGTTCGATACCGGCGGGACGCCAATTTCCGGTGACCTCACGGACCAAATCCAGCTCTGGGATGCTGCAACTGAAGAAAATGAGGAGCCCGGCGTTGGACCCAACCAACCGCAGCGGCAAGCCGCGGCAAACACCGGCAATGTCGATCCCAGCAATCTGGTCCGGGCGGTCGATGACGGTTTTACCTATCCGGAGATTGCCGATGTCATTCAAGTCTCCATCAGCTCAGTCCAGGCGACACCCTTCCTGGTTCGGCTGCGGAATGTTTCTACGGACTCCACTCTGAGGCCATCGGATGGATCGAAACAACCGGTTCCCCTGGCGCCCGGCGTCTGGGCCGTGCACACCGACTCGGCGCCGCTATTTTCTGTCGGCGAGGCAGACCGCGGCGACGGGCTCGAAGCACTGGCTGAAGATGGCAACCCGGCTAGCCTGGGAGCATCTCTTTCCACCAACCGGGCCGTGCTGGCAGGCGGCGTCTTCAACACACCTGCCGGGGAAGCCGGACCCGGACCGCTCTTGCCTGGCCATGCTTACGAGTTTATCGTGCACGCAACACCAGGACAGTACCTCTCGCTGGCCACCATGTTCGTGCCATCCAACGACGCATTCTATGCTGCGTCAGAAGACGGCATCGCCCTGTTTGAATCAAACGATATTCCGTTTGCCGGCGATGTCTCTACCGAGCTGATGCTTTGGGACGCCGGTACGGAGGCAAACGAAGAACCGGGAGTCGGCCCGAATCAGCCCCAGCGCCAGAGTGGACCAAACGTCGGACCCGGCGACTCTGATTCGCTGGTGAGACTGGTCAACGATGGCCACACCTACCCTGACGTGACGCAGGTGATAAACCTTACCATTTCACCTCTGCCGACACACAGTTTCACGGTGGTCGTACAAAACGTCTCGACCGCCACCACGCTCAAGCCTTCTGACGGTAGCATGCAACCTGTTCCCCTGGCTCCCGGTGTTTGGGCCCTGCACCTTGCATCTGATCCGCTATTTACAGATGGAGAAGCAGACCGCGGTGAAGGCCTGGAGGCTCTAGCGGAAGACGGTAATCCTGCAGGGTTGGGCGCATCACTGTCCGGAAATCCCGCGATCAT
Organism: Candidatus Zhuqueibacterota bacterium; assembly: GCA_029261995.1. Classification (GTDB taxonomy): domain Bacteria; phylum Zhuqueibacterota; class Zhuqueibacteria; order Oceanimicrobiales; family Oceanimicrobiaceae; genus JAJDAF01. The sequence continues at coordinate 69,425 of JAJDAF010000067.1, read as the reverse complement.
GGCCGGTGGTGTTTTCAACACACCTGTCGGACAAGCTGGGCCTGGACCGCTCTTGCCGGGCGACAGTTACGAATTCACTTTCGAAACCTTTGCCGGCGCAAGGCTCTCCCTCGCCACCATGTTTGTGCCGTCGAACGATTTGTTCTATGCACCGGATGGCGATGGCATCGATTTGTTTGACGGCGACGGCATGCCCATCTCAGGCGATGTCACAGACCAGATCATGCTTTGGGATGGAGGCACTGAAGTCAATGAAGAGCCAGGCGTCGGCCCCAATCAGCCGCAGCGCCAGGCGGCCGCCAACACGGGAGCGGCGGACTCAAATCCAGCGGTGCGGCTGGTCAACGATGGCCTTGCTTATCCCCAAATCATCGATGTGATTCGGGTGAGCATCAATCCACCGCCCACGAGTGTTGGTCAGGCGGGTGGCAGTGCACCGAAATCATTTGACTTGGCTCAGAACTATCCGAATCCATTTAACCCCAGTACCACCATCAGCTACACAATCAAGAATGCCGGCAGAGTAAAACTGACCATCTACAACTCCGTCGGCCAGAGAATCAGGACGCTGGTTGATGACCATCGCGACCAGGGCGCCTACCAGATATCCTGGAACGGCCGGGATGACAGCGGCGCGCGAGTAGCGTCCGGGAACTACTTCTTTCGCCTGGACGCCGGCGGTTTGAACTCGGTCCGGGCTATGACGCTGGTGAAATAAGGTCGACTTGACAAACCCGGGATTGCCGATGTCCCGGTCTCCGACCAAAGAAGTCAGTGGATCGTCTAAGAAGGCAGCCCGAAGTGAGGTCACTTCGGGCTGCCTTTCATTTTTTCGCGAACATCCTTCCCTTCCCAAACGAACTGCTATGAGAGACAGAACGCTATCTTCCGAGGAAAGATCACCGGCTTCCGAGAAAAGATCGCCATCGACCGGTACCGACCGAAGCCTGGGCAACGGCTTCCTGAGCCAGGACGCCGACTTCCCGGCCATGACGCCTCCATCCCAAGAAAGGAAGGCATCGCCCCAAGTTTTGACGGGACCATACTTTCAAATGATGACACCTTTCTCGATTTTGGCGGGACCATACTTTAAAACGATGGCGCCGACCTCGATTTGAAGCCACCGGCCTCGGTTTTGAAGCCACCGGCATCGATTTTGGAGCCACCAGCATCGATTTTGACGGTGGCGCCCCAATACTTGACGCCATCGACCTGAGTTTTGAAGGCAGCGACCCAGCAATTGAAGGCGTTGACCTGGAAACGCTGCCAGGCCGCGCTGACAGATTCGGCCCGCCGGAGTGGAACACGACCAGTTTAGAAAAGGCGGACAGGGGAATTTGACCCGCGGTGACCACGCAAAAACAAAACGCTTGCACTTGAGACCACCGGCAAGGCCCGAGTCCTCTCGCAGGTCAGATGCTGATTCCTCTTGACATTACAATGGGTGTGCGTTATATCCACTAATAACAGAAGAATTGCGGTTATTCCTGCGGACCACGAACGAAGCCCGCGAAACTCAAACGTCATGTCTGAAATATGGGAGGTTCCATTTTGGCAATCATGAGATTGTGGCACGGCAAAGTTGCCATTGAAAAGGCTGACGAATATGAGAAATTCATGATCGACAAAGCAGCACCAGATTATGGTTCTGTTGATGGCTTATTGAAACTCTATTTCCAGCGCAGAAACGAAAAATCAATAGCACATTTCCTGCTTGTGACCATTTGGGATTCGCTAGAGTCCATTAAGAAGTTTGCAGGCGCTGAACCTGACCTTGCGAAGTACTATCCGGAAGACGATAACTTCCTGTTGGAAAAGGAAGAATACACATCCATGTATGACGTATTCTACGAGAAATGATATGACACGGCGGTTTACGCCGAACTGGCGCCAGACCGGCGGCTGGTGATGCAAATTTGGCATGGTTTGAAAATCCAATTCTGTCAAAACAATAGATGTTGCTATTTAATGGGAAAGAGCGATGTCCCAAGAAGTACGCAAACAGGCCGGGCGAGAGCCAGAGCACGAGCTAAACGAAAACGAAGCTCTTGATGACCAGCTCAAGCAAGCACTGCTGCGGCGGATTGAAAAAGAAACAGAAAAACTGGAAACTGACCTTCGTCGAACGTTCACGCCCAAGCAGATTCTTCGAATTGTTCTTCAGGCAGTTGTCACTGTCATAATAGCCCTGCCGACCGGATGGTTCTTCTACAAAGAAATCTATATTCCCTATTCAGACCGAGAGAATATGGAATTGGCTGTAAAAAACACAAAATTGACTAGCGAGTACGCTGAAACGCAGGAGGGTCTGGATAGCCTTAGACAAGAAGTTAATACTTTGCTGGACAGCTTTGAAATTGTGGAACGCAAAATACGGACCGCAAATGATTCCTTAAATGGAGTTACCGCGGAGCTGGCTGGCAGAGAGCGGGAGCTTTCATCAAGAATTGACGCAAAACAAGGACGGCTGGCCTCCCTCAATAAACAATTGCGGGACCGGCAGATCGAGCGAAATAACTTCCTGCAATCTTACGACGAACTGGCAAATCAGCGTGATGAATCACTGAAGAAATTCCTGGTACGAGCTAACATTGCAGCGGCAAGCTATCCCCAAATCAAAGACCCGCAACATTTGACAATCGAAGAAGTTGAGCAATTGGCCCGACACTTCGAGCTATTTACAAAATGGAAAACCAACCCGCAATTACAGTTCGACCGGCAAGTTGTCGCGTATTGGCATGACCGCCTTAAATCTGAAGGGACGGGAGAAAAACACCTGATTTGGGAATTCTTTACCAGGCAAGTCATCCTGAGAGATGCGGAAAATAGTGACAAATACCTCGAAAAACCAAGCGATCTCTCCTTTTATGCAGAATCCCTGAAGGGGAAGATAGCACGAAACCTGATTTTGCTTTTGGACAAGAAACACCGTGGGAACGCCCCCAACTCAACCGCAGAGAAGTAAGAAAGTGAGGACCATCAAACAAATTGTCGAGAATAACCACACGGTTTCCGGCAGAGTATTTGATTCTATCATTCAATTTCTGATCGTTCTGTCGCTCGTGACCTTCTCCATCGAGACACTCCCCGATCTGAACGACGAAACCAGACGTCTCCTTCGCTACATCGAAATCGGCACGGTTTCTCTTTTTACCATCGAATATCTCTTGAGGGTCATTGTTGCTGACCGCAAGCTTTCATTTGTTTTCAGTTTCTTCGGCTTAGTTGACCTACTTGCGATCTTACCTTTTTACGTTGCATCAGGGATAGATCTCAGGGGCGTCCGGGCATTTCGACTGCTGCGATTGTTTCGGGCTTTCAAACTCGTTCGCTACAGTAAAGCTGTACAACGGTTCCATCGTGCGCTTGTGATTGCCAAAGAGGAGATCGTTCTTTTTTTATGCATTGCGGCAATACTTTTGTACTTGGCTGCAGTTGGCATTTATTATTTCGAAAACCAAGCGCAACCCCAGACCTTTTCTTCGGTATTTCATAGCCTCTGGTGGGCTGTCGCGACATTAACAACGGTAGGTTACGGTGACATATATCCAATAACCGCAGGTGGAAAAATATTCACGTTTTTCATCTTAGTCATTGGATTAGGCGTAGTTTCCGTTCCCGCAGGGCTTGTAGCATCTGCCCTCTCTAAGGCCCGAGAACTTGAAGAATCAGGATGACCCAAAGCGATACTAAACAATCAGCATGCCTTATAATTCAAAGGAGATGGAGTAATGGCAAATATTCCTAAGAAAGTAAGCGAAAGGTTTATAAAACAGACCGGCAAGTTTCAGCGAATTCTCAGAAGGGCAAGTGACAATGATGTCAACGAAGCGGACACTGTAACAATTGTCAGAGATATGCTATCGGATGTTTTTGGGTTTGACAAGTTCGCTGAATTAACGAGTGAGTATGAGATCCGAAATACGTACTGTGATCTTGCAGTAAGAGTGGACGATGATGTCAAATACTTGATCGAAGTTAAGTCTATCAGTCTCGACCTGAAGGAGAGCCACTTGCGTCAGGCGGTAGACTACGGTGCGCATGAAGGCATCCAGTGGGTTGTTTTGACCAATGGCTTGATGTGGAAGGTTTACAGCATCGTTCTTAAGAAAGCAGTTGAATACGAAAAAGTCTTTGAACTGGATTTTATGGAGATCAATCCCCGTAAGTCTCACGACCAGGGGTTGATGTTCCTGTTGGCCAAGGAGGGTTTACGCAAGGATGTCATCGCTGAATATCATGACCGGATGTAGTCTTTGAATCGGAGTGTCTTAAGTGCAATCATGCTGAGCGACCCTGGGCTGAACTTGATTAGAAGAGAATTGCGTCGCTTGACACCGGGTATTCGCGTCGAGCTGTCAGAGATAGAAGTTCTTCTGAGAAACGAAGTATTAAAGAGGAACATATTAGAAGCCGAGAGTTTTGCAGCCGCCCAGAAGCGTATTAAAAAAATCCAGGCTAAACCATCCAAGAGTAAGTAGACAATTGTAAATACAAAATGGCCAACCGCTTTCACTGCCGTTAAGTTCGAGGCGAACGCCTTGCCATTCTCAAACCAAGTCGCTGGGCAAGGTAACAGTGAGATTTTGAGCCTGAAGTGGCGTCAACCGCACATCAAGCCTTCCCAGCATCAAGGACTAACGATTTGCGCCGAAAACGCAACCGTCCTGTCCAAAGCCGTCCATCAAGACCCGGAACTGTTTGAGGAAACCGCGCTTGTTGTATTCCCCACAAACTCAAACTTAAAAGCGTCAACCACAACCTGGCCATCAGCGCCGTTGGTGAGCACTTTGAGATGACCCGACTTGCCTTTGGCGAAGTCGAATGTCCCGAGAAAATTCCACTGGCCCTGGTTTTGTGCGGCGTTGTAGTCCGCGGGATGGCTACCGTTACGGTCGGAGATAACCACCGGAACGTGGCTGGCCGGATTAGTGACGGACAGCTCGGCGCCGTGCCACTCGTAGACGCGATACTGTCCAGCAACGCCAATGGTCGGGACGAACTTTGCGGTGGCGCCGCTGTTCGGTTCCGCAAATCGCAGCGCGAAATAGCCCTTGTGCTTCTTGTTGCTGGCAAACCAGGCGTCGCGGTGGTTGATCGACTTTTCCCAGGTCCCCGAAAACAGCGGCCGTTCCGAACCTGGATGGACGCCCGGCTTGTCGCTGTCCAAAACGATATCTGACACCACCGTGGAGGGCGAAGTGAAGAGCAAAATAGCATCACCCAGGATCTTGTTGCCGACTTTTTCGCCCTCAAGGGTAATTGAGTTGAACTCACGGCCGTCGTTCCACCGAGGTTGCTGGCCGCCGCGAAGCCGAAAATAAGGTCCACTGTAGCCCGCAAGCTGATCGATGTCGGCATCCCGAACCACCTGAGGCGTATCGCCGAGATTAAGAATGACGCAGCCCTTTGAAAACGGCCGAAAATAAACACCGCGTTCATTCAACCCCGTCGCCCGAATCTTTATCATAGGTCCGAGCGGATCTCCGAGATCCGTATCGTACTCATCATACCAGCCATGATAGTGGTGCTCGCCATTTTCCTGCAGACTCATGTAACCGTCGCCATAAAGGGTCATGCCGAGCACAAAACGCATGTGCCGAAAATCGTTCAGCGACTCGCAGCGCGCATCAACGAGCAGCAAATGCGGTTCACGCGCCTTCTGCATGAATTGCTCGTAAGCATGAATGAAAACTTTCGGGCTCTTCACCAGATAGCTGTTCTCCTTGATCACGCCGTTATATTTTCGGAAGGGCACAAAGGGCGGATTTTCGTTCTCATGGTGGAAGCGCCCGGAATTTAGAATGACCGGGCGATTATTATTCAAACGGTTGATTTCATCGACAATGGCAATCAGACCGTTGCGCCACTGCTCAGTCACCCAGTCGCGGCCGTGCTGGTCGAAATCGTTGACGCCGTCGCCGTCCAAATCGATATCCAGGTTTTTCTCGGCCGCTCGCGCACGCACATAGCTGCCATTTGTGGTATGGCCGTCAAAGGCGTTCTGGTCGTAAGTCCGCATCAACCACGCCGGCAGATATTTGCTAAACGGCTTGCCATTCCTTTTGCCGGAAAAGCGCGAAAAATTTGCCATCCTGAACCTGCGGTACTGCACGATTTCACCACCGGAAGAATTCAGAGTCCGGAATTTCGGATCGACCAGACTCTGGCCATCGAGGCCGCGGCCCGAATTCCAGTCAATGCCGGAGAAGACCAGCGTGGTCGCATCGATAGCCTTGATGCGACGCACCAGCTCGGGATTGATGCTTTCCGGATCATCGATGTTGCTGATGTTCACCAGGTCGTAGCGGGCAAGGAATTCCGGCGGCGGCGGCTCACCAAAGCGGTAAACGCCAATCCGGGGGTATTTGTGCGCGACCTGGCCCGGCGGGCGAGTCACTCCTGGCGAGGTCGTGTCTTGCACGGTGATGGTCACGTCGATTTCGTCGGTTAGCAGGTCCGTATCAATCGCGGTAAACCTTAACGGGTAATCGCCCATGGTGTCCGGGCGCCAGCCGAAACTGCCAACGCCGCTGCTTCTGACTATGAAAACCATGCCTGCGGCGAGATTGCTGACGGCAAGACTCTGGATAGATTTGTCATCTGTGGCAACCACCTCGAAGGTCAAAGAATCGCCCACAGTGACGGTCTGATCCGGAACGGGCGCAATTTGTGGAGGCGATAGCCCCGCGGCTCTTGCTGCAATCGTGACTATCGCGCGGTCTGTCAGGCCATCGGAATCAGTGGCCAAAAACGTGATCTCGTGACTAGCTTCGGCTGATGGCCGCCAGGTGAGCTGGCCCGTACCATCGCCCCTATCGCGAAAACTCATGTCAGACGCGAGATTGTCGGCAGCCAGGCTCGGAGTCGAATGGTCATCAGTTGCCACAATGACCAACTCCAACAACTCGCCGGGTGCGACCGTCTGCGATGCGACTGGCTGGATTCGCGGCGGCGCATTTTCAGGCAGATCTGGCGAAGGAATCGTGTCGGTTGTGGTAAGGGTCCACCGCCGGAAATCGAAATCCGCTCGGCGGCCGTGGCGCTGCACGGTCATGACATCGTTATTCCAGGCGATAATGTGGTCGCCGATATTGTCGATGGTTTCCATCCGTTTAAACGGGAAGTTGCAATCGCGCCTTGAATCGAGGCCGCACCAATCTTCCCGGCCCAGCACGACACCGTTGGTCCCGGTCGTATAAGAATTGTCCGTGACAGAAGCATTGGCCAAGACATGCCTCCTGAAGGCGCCGTAATCGGGATAGTCGATGCCCTTCACCGCAACTTCCAGACCGACCCCCTTTTGCGACCTGAGCACGGCGACAAATACTCTGCCTTCCCGCCGGAACAGCACGCCCTGCTTCTCATCCTTCGCATCCCAGGATGAGGGGTCATTGGATTTCTCCAGGATTCTGGGGCTTGCGGCGCCGCCCTCAGAGGCGAAGCTGTCAAATAGCCAGCGGCGGTACTGCCGTCCCGTTCGGCCGAGATAATAGCCTTCCGACTTTGGACGCGCCGCCTCAGCACGCTCGTTACTCCACAAGCGTAGAAACGAGCCCTCTTTCCTTGATGAGTTGACCGTCAGCAGCCAGCCGCTGCGCTTGGCGCCGACATTTGAACCCAGTCCGTAAAACGGCGTCACGAAATTCCATTTGCCCTTTCCCTGCTTATTTTTGCGCCCGGAATCATCGCCGCCGAGGGCATGGTTTTCCATGTGAAAATGAAAGTAGTCATCGGCTTCATCGTGAATTGTGGCGGCATCGATGACCACGGGCAGCGGCTGCCAATCGTAGATGAACGGCACTTGATTGTGTGCCCAGCGCGACGAAGTTTCTCCTAATCCCAAATAATTACAGGTGGTGGAAATCGCTTCTCGTGTAATCTTGCGGTAATCCGTGCGGCCAAGGGTTCCGCTTAGATTGGAGAGTCCCTGGTCCATGGCGAAATCGAGAATCATGAGCTGGGCCAGCATGTTGCCCTGGTTGCGCATGGCCGGTTCAGTTGACATCTCGGCAAGCGCGACAGCGACATTGGTAAAATGAAGATGGTAGGTCTGGCTGTCAAACTCCCAGTTGCCCTTCAAATACCAGTCGTCAAATCGATACTGCAGGTAGTCGCGGCTCAAATTGAGCGCATTGTAGGGCCCGCTGTCAAAATTGTAGCTGCGCTGGCCATTGCGGCTCCTAAAGGAATCCCAGGCGCCGATGTAGTGGTTGCGGCTGACGGCTGGCTGAGAAGGCATGCCATAGACCGGAAATTGGATGTTCCGATTGAAATGCAGACAGTAAAGATACATGCCGGCCATGGATAGCAGATTCTTGTTCGGGTTGAGCCCGCCGAAGCCATTGCCGTCGCCGATCATCCTTTCGTAGCGGTCCAGAATCTTGCGCTCGACTTCATCGGAAATCAGGCGCTTGCCGCGGCTGCCGTATTTCAGAACGATGACAATGCCATACAACTGCGGCTCACGGGCGGCGGCCGCCCACTGCTGCAGCATGTGATTCAGGGTGGTCTCAACAGCGGAATTGTAGATGCCGTTTTCCAGATAGAGGAAGAGATTCTCCAGCCGTTCTTCAACCTGCATCGAATCATTTGGCATCTCAAGAGATTGCCGCCGCCAGGCTTGCCTTCGCTGCGAATAGGTTAAACCATCCGCGCCGCGCACCACCTGCGCCTGCGATGAATCACTGTCTGCATCGTCTTCCTCTGACCCTGTTGCAAGAACAGACGACAGTTCGAAAGCACCGATATCCGGCATCCCACGCAACGCGCGCCCCTGAATGTCACGCTCCAGATTGACCTGCATGCCGGCGTCGAGGCAGGGCGAATTCTCCCTGAGACCAAAATCGCCAGATTCACGATTGACAAAGGCCGGGTCGAGCAAAATGCTGTTCGCTTCCTGACTACCGCCGCCGATTCGGTCCTTCCACTCGTCAAAGGTTCGAAAATCCGAACCCGTGAGAAATCGCACTTTGGTTGGATTGTAGTAGCAGTTGTGGTCAAAAGTGCACAGGTCGGTGTAGGTGCTGCGGGCAAACTCCACCATCGCGAATGTGCCGGCCACCAGATTATTCTGGATACGATTTCCCTTTGTGCTGGCGCCGCGCATGTTGAGCAACTGCAGGAAAACGGTGCCGCCGGCAACCGTGTTGTTCAAAATCTGATTGTCATCGCCGCCGTCCATCCTGGCTTCCATGCCGGTGGTCGGGCCGATGACCACGATGCTGTATTCGACGTTGTGGAACAAATTATGGTGGATTCGGTTGCCGGAGAAACACTCTATTCCGCTGGCTGTTTTGTTTTCATCCGGGTTGTTGATGTCGTGGAATCTGTTGTAGCGGATGGTGTTGTTGCGCACCGCCTCGATGGCGCGATTGCCAAAATCATGGTAGTCGTTGCCTTCCATGATGTGGCCGCTGCCGGCGGAGTATTTCAAATTTGTGCCGACTGCGCAATTGTAAATGTGGTTGTTCCGGATGCGGTTGTTCTCACTCAGATGAGTCCCGCGGGAGGCCGTGGTGCCAACGTAGATGGCGCTGCCCTCCTGCATCCGTGAGTTTTTCTTGATGTCGTGAATCTCGCAATCGAGCACAAGGTTGTTTTGCGAGCCATGGTTCAACCCGATGCCCACCGGACTGTTGCCGCCGGCAATGCGTCCGGGCGAGATGTGTGCAACCTCGAGCCGCTGCAACACGGAATGCTTACTATCGACTGCGTCAATGCCCCAAAGATAGGATTTTTCGATGTGCAGATCCTGTAGCGTCACCGAATCCTTAACCGCGCTGCTCCGGCCCTCTTCGTAGCCAAGACTGACGCCGAACAGCCGAACCGAGGCCTCCACCGTCCCGCCTGCGGGATCGCCACCCACATTCAGGTAGAGCATCTTGTTGCGCCAGTCCCACTCACCAACCTCGACGTTGGAGCTGGCGCCATCGTCCGGACGCAGCAGCTTACCGTCGAAATAGACGGCTTCAGCTTTGGCGGTCAGCCCTACGGAAAAGACGTTCGAGGTGACGAGAGTCCAACCGGTCAGCACATCGGCCCCCGAGATCTTTGGGCGATTGCCCGAACCAAAAGCACCGATCACAATCTGACTGCGCGGCACGGTCAGGCTCTCATGCCAGACATCGCCGCGCCGTAGAAGGACTTCATCGCCAGGCGCAAATGCCATGGTCTCGACTTTTGCCAGGGTCTTCCAGGCGGAGCCTGGTGATGTGCCGGCATTGGCATCGTTTCCAGCGTTGGAAACATAGTAGGTGGTCTGGCCTAAAAGCGCGCTCGACGCTGCCAGCACAAAAGCGCAGATTGTGGTTTTCATCTGATTATCTCCTCAACGTATGAAGAGTGACCCGACCTGTGCATTCTCTCTGATCTCAGAAAAAAAGATGGGATGGTACGGTTTCCACGCGGGCCGCAGGGCAAAACCCTTGCGGATTGGCAACCATTTCACTAAGTTCCTTGGTGAAGAAAATCAAAATCAACTTCCGAGCACTCCTCAAAAGCCTGCCCGCGCTCATCATCGTCGCTCTTTACTGGTATTGGATTAATCAGAAAATCATTTCCGATAGCAACGAGGCGTTTAGCCTGACTGGCTTTTTTCTGCTAATATGCGCGGCCACGGCATTTTTCCCGCTGCCGGCCAATATCATCGTACTCGGAGCAGCAAAAAGCTCAGACCCCATGTTGGTCGCATTCGTGGGTGGCGCGGCTACTCTGGTGGCCTATTTTGCGGAATACATGGTTTTCACCACTCTTTTTAAGTTCAACAAGATAGCCAATTTCAAAAACAGCTGGGTCTATGAGAAGGCAGCACCGCTTTTCGAAAAACACAAATTTCTCATCCTGGCCGTGACTTCCTTCCTGCCCATCCCGGCGGAGGCGCTCAGAATCTACGCCATCACCCGGAAATACTCGAAGCCGCTCTTCATGTTCTCCGGCTTTCTCGGACGCATTCCGCGCTACTACCTGCTGGCTTACTACGGTCGCGACTATGTCAATTCGGTGTGGTTTCTCGCCGCCGTGTTCATCTTTCCGGGCGTGCTTTTGCTGATCATCAAGTGGGGAGCCAGCCTGGGCGTATTGCTAAAGGAACGACTAATTAAGACGCCGGGGGAGTTGGAGGATTTCGGAGACTCGCAGGCCTAGTGTGATGATTTCCAAATAAGCGAACTCTGACAGGGTTTGATGTTAACCGTTTCAGGCATAAAAAAGGGGCGAAACCCTGTCAGAGTTTTGTTCGGAAAATTAGAAATCGTGACACTAGCCTGGAGAGACTTTGATCCGAAATTCGTAGGTGCTCTGGCCGCAGGGGATTAACATCCCTCTGATTTCGCTCTGACAAGCGAAAATTTGTCTCCCTTCAAAGGGAGAAACCGCGCACAACTACTCAAACCGCAATTCCGCAAAAACACCAAAGTGGTCGCTGGCGTGCACGCCTTCGACGACCTGATTCATCACCACTTTGCTGCTCACAATCGAAATTCCGAATTCTTGCAGAAGGTCGCAGGGGCCCGCGAAGATGTAATCGATGCGCTTCGGAGTCGCTTCGTGCAGGCGCTTTAGTGCAGTGAAAAAATCTGGCGGTTGGTTTTCTTCGGGCTGTTTCAGGTAGTGCTGGCGAATGTTCAAGTTTGAGCTGGCGGCCCAGGTGTAGCCGGCCGAATCCGGATTGCAGAGCCGAAAAGCATCGACCGCACCCGCACGGCGCAGCAAAGCGACCTCTTCTGAATCCTCAGTCGCATTGAAATCTCCGAGCAAAATGTAGGGTTGCTGCCCGGCAATCTCTTTAATAAACTCAAGGGTTTGCTCAGATTCCGACCTGCGCCACGCCTGGCCCGCCGCAAGCCTGGAAACGATCTCATCGTGTTCTGGCTGGACAATTTCTCCGGAGGAAAGCGCCTGCTGCAAACGGTTCAGCACCTGGTCAGTTTCTAAAACGGAGGCGTGCCAATGGGTCGCAAAGACAAAAATGGGCTTGCCGCGATTGACGACTTTTACGGCCAGGATTTGTGTTGCATCCGAGAAATGAAAGGTGAAGAAACTGCCGACGTGGCCGCCGGAGAGTCGCTGACGGCCAGCAAACTCCGCCTGCAGCGAGGGCCGGGTAAGAATGGCATCGCCCTCACGTAAATTCCACGGCAGGCCGACTTTGCCGAGTCGCACGCCACCGACGCCAACATGGTAGTTGACCTCAAAACCGAGGTCCTGCGCAAGCCTGTCGGCATAATCCGGTAGCTTGTTGGCTTCTTGCACGCCGATTATATCCGGCTGCAGATGATTGATCTGTTCAATCAGCGCATGGTAGCGTCGGCGCCGCACAGTTGTGCTTTCATATTCTCCCATCCACAGCGTGCCTTCATAATCAAGGCCAGACCAGACATTGATGGTCAGAATGCGGAGCGAGGGTTGGGCTGCGGGTGAGATTCGATGCGGGGTATCGCTGGAGCAACCGGAAGAAAACGCGAGCAGCCCCAGGAGTAGGGTCCGGTTCAGACTCCCTGTGTCAACGCGCAAACAACTCCACCAATGAGGTAAGGGGAACTTCATCTTGCCTGTGATTTGAAGATTGAGAATGGTGGAATCTACAAAAAGACGCGACAAAGGTCAAGACGGGGCAGCGGCAGGACTGCGAGCGCCTCCAAACAGTCCGCCGTCTCAGGAGAGAATTCTATGCAATGCCCTAATAATGCCAGCAAATCACGTTTGGATGCGCTCTCATCAGCTTACTGGCTGCCACCAGGCGGCGGCGCGGGAGGACCCGGCAAACCACGGGAGGTACCAGGATCGTCTCCACCGGAGAGAGCGAGAACAGTCGCGACCGAGCCACCGAGCACACCGCCACCAACGGCCCACATCCAGGTGGCAATTCCGCCACCACGTTTGTCCTGCCATTTTTGTTCGAGCTTGATTGGCTTAAACCACTCTTTAAGCAGCGGCTTCACAACACCTGTCTTGACGGCCGAGGCCAGCGGGATATCGCCAGCGCCCAGTGTTTGGTCGCTGACAAAGAGCGCGGCCATGGCGCCGTCGTCCCTGACAACGGGCGTTCCTTCCAGGCCCATGCGGTCGATGACGGAAAAAGTCAGATGAGTCGCATCCGCACTCTTCAATTCAACCGGTACCGGAATCCAGTCACTGGCGTCGGTGTGCATGAGCGTGGTCAGGACATCGCCATCATCTTTCTTCTTAGTTGAGCCGAAAGTCACGGTAGGCTGACCATCCGGGAACCCGCGCACAGCAACAATCGCGATGTCCAAATCGAAGTCAATCCATTTCTCAACGACATGGCCAAGCAATGCGTCCGAATGATTCTTCAAAATCACGGCGACCTTGTCGCGCCCGGCTACCATACTGTAGGAAGTCAGAATGAAACCGATCTTTGTCTCATTTTTAGGATCGATGGTGACGCCAACCAGTGCGCCCGTGCCGATCTTGCTGCCCGCATCAGAAACGATTTTTACGATGGCGGGGGCAGTCATATCATAACCTTCCTGCGTCAGGACATGTTCGTCCATGGAAGATTTGGTATCCTCCTGTGCCTGCAAAAATGAGAACCCGGCCAGCAGGCAGAAAAGGGATGTCAGCAATCGTGTTGTAAGCATTTGGAACTCCGGTTACTACTTGACCAAAACCATTTTTCGAGCTTGTGAGAAAGTGCCGGCGACGATGCGGTAGACGTAGACGCCACTGGCAACCGGCTGAGAATTGTCGTCCCGGCCATCCCAGAACGCCAGATGGAAACCAGCCTGAAGCAACTCATTTGCCAGGAGAGTTCTGACCCGACGACCCAATAGATCGTAGACCTGAATTGTGGTCTGGCTTTCCGAGGGCAGGCCGAATCGTATAGAAGTTGTCGGGTTGAAGGGATTTGGGAAATTTTGCGCCAGTTCAAAAATCTCAGGAATCAGATCGAGGTTGCCGGTCGCCGCTGCGAGAAACTCGCTGTCACCCACCAGCAATTTGAGCGCCTTGGCGGTTCCGTGGCTTCCGGTCGGGAAACGATAGTACGGATTTTCCCGCAGGTCCTGCCGCACGTGAAGCCTCTCATCCAGCAGAAGCACGTTGATGTTCGGCGGAACATCCGCAAGACCAGAGAAGCTCAAGACGGCTTGAGTGTTCTTTTGATTCGTCCGGACCTGGAATTCCCAAACCTGGCCATCTTCGAGCACCGGGCGGTAATCGGATGAATAGTCCATTCCGAAGCGGGACCAACCCTTGTGAGGAAAATTAACGGAAACAAAGTCGCCAAACGGTGGCGGTTCAGGCTGATCGAGGCGGTCCCATTCAACGGATGCGCGTGCATCGACGCCGGCGTAATTCTCATTGTCACGCGCTGTGCCGCACTGCGCTGAAATCTGAATTTGCCAGTCCGGACCAACAGAGCCTTTCGCCAGGCTACCCGACTCACCAAAAGCGATGGGCGGAAACACCAGAGTCATATCGCCATCGCCGAAAAAGTGGACAAAATAGCCTTCAAACGGATCCAGTTGCTGCGGACTGACGTAGGAATCCCGCCAGGTTGACGGCAGGCTCAGGTTCGGGTCACCGCTTGCCACAAGAATGTCCTCCCAGGCGATGGGAAAGGCAAACGGATTCGCGATCTGGTTCCAGCCGGAATGCAGCGTGATGCCGTGATTTGCGTTCGCGGTCTGTGAGACGCCGGCGCCAAAGTCAATCGTGTGGCTGCTTTCGGAAATCAGCCAAAACGCTTCCCCGGGCTCAAACCTGAAACTCAATGCATTGAGTGAGTCGCGCTCGACATAGGAAGTGTCGCGGTACTGAAAAACGCGCCAACTGGTGGTGTCATACGCGCCAAAACCGGAGGTCGCAAAAATCGAGTCGAGTACAGTTTGAGTCAGCAAGTTGGGTGCGGAGATCATGCGGTAGTCCGTCAATTCGCTACCCGAGGCGATGAGACGAATCTGCGTGCCGCTCTCAAATGCAACCGCCACGTTGAATGTATCGCTGCTGGTCTCAAGCCCGATGCTGTCCATGCTGCTGATGTAGTAGCGCAAACCTCGCACGCTGACGCTAGCCGCCGGGATTGTCGCAGCAAATTCATCCTGGCCAAAACGTGACATAGTGGTTGACACAAAAGTCTGCACGCCGCCCTCTTGATAGAGAAGCGTAACCTCTTCAATACCGCTGAAGTCAGTGCTTACGGCTGTGACTTGCAGTGCGCTATCCAGTACTGCTTGCTCGACACCATTGGTCTGCAAACTGGGGCTTGCCGCCGGTGCAATGACAAAAATCGGACTCAGATTCTGGATATGCTCATTGTTGACTGCCCGAATACGCAGCCGGCAATTGTTAGATGGGTCGCCACTCACGACAAAGGAAAATGAGCCGGTGTTGGCTGCACCCTCAGTAACGATATCCGCCGGGAAATAACTGGCGCCACCGTTGCGAGAAAGCTCAATCGAGACGCTGTCAATCTCGCCGCGAAAACTCCAGGTAATCAATTGCGTCCCGCCAACTTCCCAGCTCGTAGTTGCGCTCGGTGAAGTGGTGGTGATGGTGCGGAATTCCCCCAGGGCTCCCGACTGGCTGACGCGCTGCGAATAGATATCAAAATCGACCCCGCTTCGAAAATCCTGCCAGGCGATGACCGCGCCGCCGAGACCGTCATGCGTGAGAACGGGTTTGGTTTGGATGTTGGCCGCTGTCGATACTGCCATGCCGCCCTCACCCCAGGTGAGTCCGCCACTGGCGTCGATCAACTGGCCGTAGATGTCGGATTCGGTGCTCAGACGATTGTCCTCCCAAGCGACCAACAAACCGCCGCGGTTGTTTGCGAGAACCACCGGGTTGCTCTGCGCGCCAGTTTCACTGACCACATCGATCAGGGGACCCTGCACATTCCCCAAGCTTGTGATTCGCTGTGCCGCGATGTCACGGTCCGGGCCTGTGCTCAAATCTTCCCAGACGACCACAAAAACTCCTTCGTCCGTGCGCGCAATTCTGACATTGCGCTTGCTGGCGGCCACACTTGACACTACGACCCCTGCGGCGAGCCACTGGGCCTGACCCTGCGCATTCAATCTCTGCGCACGCACGAGGTCGTTGGTCGAACCAGGCTGCTCCGGGCTAATCCACACGATGATCACGCCACCCTCATCGTCAGCAACAATTGCGGGGCGAGTGTCCGAGGTGATAGTGGCAGCCAATTTCACCTCGCCGCCAGGCCAGGGAGTCTCGCCGTTCTGATCCAGCCTTGCTGCATAAAGCTCTGTGCCGGCGCCACTTCGAACGTCGGCCCAGGCCAAAATAGCGCCACCGTTGCTGTCGGAAATCAACTCCTGCCGCGATGAGGTGCTGGCCACGCTTGCATCCTCGCTCGGCAGCTTATTCGTTAGGGCCAGGTCAGGATCCCCGTTCGTACCCAGTCGATTGACTGTAATCAGAGCGCGGGCAACAACCGTTGCGTAGGAGGCGATAATGGTCCCAAAGATGCTGTCCTGGATGATGCTAGGACGGATACTGGATTCCTGAACGATCCTGCCGTTCTCCTGCCAGCGCGCCAGACCATCGAGGTGTTCAATTTCCTGAGCATAGATGTCGCCGAAACCCTGGGCCCTGCTGTCCTGCCAGGTAATGTAGGCGCCACCATGGCCGTTGCTGACCATATCTGGCGCTTCCTGGTCCTCTCTTGCTGTGGCAACCGGCACGCCGCTGTCCTGCCAGGGGAGGTTCCCCGACTTGTCGAGACGGCCGGCGAAAATATCAGAACCGTTAAACCGAGTATCTCTCCAGGCCACGATGATTCCGCCGCTGCCATCGGAAATGATTACCGGGGCCGTCTGATTGCCTAGACCGACAACAATTGTGTCATTCTCAGTGGCGTTGTCCGACCATTGCGCGTGAAGTGTGGAACCATAGCTGAGTAGCAAGAAAATGAGCGTACAAGCACTTGATTGAATTTTCATGGGTCAAACTTTTCTTAATTCCGTTATGAACCTGGACCTAATTCAGGTCATTTTCATGACAGGACAGAAACAGGCACGAATTTGTAGACATTGAGCCGAAGTGGCGCTTCCTCGAAGCCCTTGGTGAGGAATCAGGCAGGACTCCCCTCCCCTTTCTAAATGAGAAGTAATGGCAACAAATATAGGTTGCTCGCAAAAATTTGTCAAGCCATTTCTACTATATTTATAAACTTTAATAATTTATGGTCATTTTTGCCGGTTGTCGAGTGAACTTGCGGGTTTCGAGTATTTCAAACCTTGGAATTATGTTATCGAATTACCGCGATGTGCTAAATGCCGTCGGAATGGTGTAATATTGTTCGGTTTCAACTCGCATGCGCAGTTATTTACCATTTCGACACAAGCCCAAATCCCGGCTGAAGACCAGACATCTACCAGTGCCAGCCATCGACTTTTACCATTCAATATTCCTGAACCGCCATGGGAGAATCAATTTGCTAAAATGCTATCTAAAAACAACTTATGAGACCTGGACAAAATGAAAGATTGCCAAGGGACGGCTCCCCTGCCGAGGCGAGACGCCGTGACACCACTTCGACATATGGCATAGCAATTGCTTGATGGCGGCGCAACTTTGACGCACAACATGACTCGCAACTTTGGACAAGCATCTTTGATTCGTGACAAAAAGCACATGCGGCTTTAGTCTTCTCACAGGCATTCTCCTAGTGGCCATGCTGCCAACGGATGGTCAATGCCAGAGCCTGAAGTCAAAATTCCATATCGAAAGCGCAGCCGGCGTTTTCCTCTACGACAAGCGCCTCGGATTTGACGCAAGCCCGTCGTTCAGCCTCGGCGCAGGTTACCGGCTCTCGGGTCTTCTCCTGCTCAATACTTCTTTTGCCTACGCGCCGGCACATCAAAAAATTACCCAGGCAACATCTACCACGGCGGCCCGCCACGACCTCTACCAGGCAGGTTTGAACCTCTTGATTTCAAAACGCCCGATGTTTTGGCGTTTCCGGCCCTATGCTGGAGCAGGCTTCGGGCTTCTCGCGATCAACCCGCACTCCGTGGAATTGACGCTGGGCGACCGAAACATTCGCCTTGAACCGCCGGCAGACTACCTTTTTACGATAAATTTTGTCGCCGGCATCGAAGTGCCGGTTTTTGAAAGATATCATTTGAAACTCGAGATGGGCAAATTTCTTTACTCCGTAGAACAAGATACCGGCGACAAAACGTCGGCCAAAAACCATCAATTGAATCTCGGACTCCTGATTGCGTTCTAATGACAAATCCGCTGCCACTAACGGATTAGTGGCAGCGGACCTCCATGACAGCCAAAAAGCAAAAATGAGCGATATATCAAAAATTAACACAAAGAACCCGGTCTCAAACGGAACTTTCAGGCAACGCGAAATTGCCCCGGGAAAGTTTGCGCTGGCGTTCGGTCTGCTCATTTTCGTTTTCTGCGGCAACGCTCAGGCTCAGAAAACAGCATTGATTGCTTTTGATGGCGTCGAGATTTTTTCCTTACCACTCGACGACCAGGCGCCGATAGCGCAGCTCATGCAGGGTGATACGGTTCGAGTCATCGGTCAAAGAGGTCCCTGGGTAAAAGTTGAATTTGCTCCCGGAAAGAAGGGGTGGATGCAAGTTCAAGTCAGCAAAGGACAGCCAAAGAACGCAGGGAGGCGTTCGCCCAGAGCCCGTGGCCAACGTAGTTCAGGGCACATGGGTTCGGCGGCAGCATTCGCAAAACGCGGCACAGACGGTGCATCTGCCAGTCTCGGAAACACCGGCCAGGAGCCTCATGCCGGTCCCGCGGATGAGATTGTCAGGCAACCCGCAAGGCAAATCGGTGAAAAAACGACCGGGAAATTCGGCTACGCGTTCGGCATGGGAATGCTCGAAACCGACTTTGCCTACAACTGGAAGTTCGTCTTTCACCAGACGCCACGCCTGGCGCTTGAGGGTTCATTCAAACATGCGCTCGGCCAGGCCGCCAATTCCTATCTGCTCATGGCTAATTGGACCTACCTGCTGCAGGCCAAAGGGCGGTTTCTACCCTATTTAACCGCTGGCATGGGTGTCATCAATACCGTGCCTGAGCGCAGTATTGACACCGGAGGCGTCTCGCACATGGCCGTGAACTACGGCGCTGGCGTGCGCAAGTTTTTCAGAAACAACATCACTTTCTTGCTTGGCGGCTCGATGTACACGGTCTTCGTAGGAAAGGGCGTGCGTAACTTCAAAGAACTCACCCTCGGCTTAATGGTGGGAAAATTCTGGGATTAAACGGGAGTTAATTTGTGAAAACCAGGAAGGTCATTTTCTGTCTACTCGTCAGTTTCAGTCTGGTGGGCACGGCGTTCGCCCAGCATGGCGGAAGCGTGCATGAGCTCTACCCCTTTACCGGATTCTACGCTCCAGACCGGTTTCAGAACTCTCTGAATTTCGGAATCCGATACGAGCATCACTTCGACGCACGCCTTTCCCTGGGTGCGACGGTAGGCTTTGCGCATGCCGGACAAGATTACTTCCAAAAAGTGGGGCTGGCAGCGCCAGAGCAAGGAAGTTCTACCGTGATCTATTATAGTGGCCGGGTCACTCACACTCGGCCGATTGGCCGCGTTATTCCCTACGGCACGGTCGGTTTGGGCGTCACGCGGCAGCACTCGGAATCGAACCTGACTTTCAGCGTGGGCATCGGCACCAAGTTCCCGATTGGCAAGAGCACCTACCTGCGCTACGAAATTAACGACCACATCTTTTCCAGCGGGCAGGGCAACACATCCTGGCTGAACAATAACATCGAATTTGCGGTCGGCATCTCATTTTTTCTGCAATAACGGTCCTGGGCCAGAAACCACACGGGGGACATGGCCTGCCGTTTCAAACACGAAGGAAGGAAAACTCGTTGTTTCAACAAACACATCACCAGTAGCACCGCTTACCACAAGCTGAAGAATTACGGAGTTCAAACAACAAGGAGGAAACAGCATGGGACTGCTGCAAGGAAACAACGAGCGAGGAAGAAAACTCACGAGGACATGGCTTCGGCTCGGCCTGGCGGCCCTGCTCGGCGCCGGCTGCAGTGGCGGCATTCCGGATGATCTCATTCAGGATGCAGCGCAGTCAGGAATCATATTTGTTAAGGCCACACGAGGGGGGACGCTAAATAGCTTCTCCGCGGGCGGGAATCTTTTCTCCCTGATCCCGGCATCCCCAGATGGCAAACTCACCAATCTAACCAACCTCACAGATGGAGATGTCGCGGATCCCGAGATATCGTTTGACGGTTTACGAGTGCTGTTCTCCATGCGCCGCAGTCGCAACGAACCGTTTCATATTTATGAAATGAACATCAACGGTTCAAACTTGCGGCAGGTCACCAGCCACGCGGACCGCGACGACCACGATCCGGTCTATCTGCCGAACGGGCAGATCTTGTTTACCTCCAACCGGCCCGGATTTGTGGACGAATACAACAAGCGCGATGCCGAGGTGATGCACGTCATGAATGCAGATGGCAGCAACATTGAATGCATCTCCTTCAACGCCAGCGATGATTTTGACCCCATCGTCATCAAAGATGGCCGCATTGTCTACACGCGCTGGGAACACCACGGGCCAATCAACCGGTTTCCGCTGTTCTTCACCCACCCGGACGGGCACGGATCGTTCACATTCTTCAGCCCGCACAACATGCGCACGTTCTTTCACCCTCGGGAAATGCCGGACGGCTCAATCATCGCGGTGCATTCAGGCATGGTCAACGGTGATCGCGGGCCATTGGTGCTGATTCGTGACCACTCCACCGCCGGCGAG
This sequence comes from Candidatus Zhuqueibacterota bacterium, assembly GCA_029261995.1. Classification (GTDB taxonomy): domain Bacteria; phylum Zhuqueibacterota; class Zhuqueibacteria; order Oceanimicrobiales; family Oceanimicrobiaceae; genus JAJDAF01. The sequence continues at coordinate 48,666 of JAJDAF010000067.1, read as the reverse complement.
CCGCTCAGTGACGGTGCGGTTGTGAATCTGACCCCGGAGGTTGAAACCAGCGGCCCGCCTTACGACAAGGGCGCATTCAAGTACCCGCATCCCTTGCCGGACGGTCGGATTCTGGCATCGTTCTCTCCACGATATGGAGAATTCCACGATGCAAACGACAATGTCATCGAGTCTATCGAAGCAGACTACGGCCTTTACACGCTGAACTCGAACGGCAGCGATCTACGCCTGCTTTACAACGACCCGGATTATCAGGAATACGATGCCGTGGTCATCGCTTCCCGGCCTGAACCGCCGGCCATCACTTCCAAACTTGACAAAACTCAGGATACCGGCGTACTCACCGTGGTCGATGCCTATCTCCGGCAGACTCGGGATGGTCAAACCGTGCCAGACAAGTCGATTCAGGAAATCAAGCAGGTCATGGTTATCGAGGGAATGCCGCGCCAGAGAAAAGACCGCGGCGACATTGGCGAGACCAATTTCGAGCAAAAACGTATCATCGGGGTCGCTCCGGTTCAGGCTGATGGTTCATTTTCCATTCGTGTGCCGAAAAACATACCTCTTTCGTTCAACACCCTGGACTCTTTGGGCAGAGCCCTGGTAGTCAAGCGCAACTGGGTCACGGTGCGCCCGGGAGAAGAAGTGCAGCGCTGCCCGGGTTGCCATGGGCCGCGTGGCAGCCAATCACAGGTGGCCAATCCCATCGCGGCAACTCTGCCACCGTCCGACCTGAATATCCCGGCAAGCCAGCGGGAAGATGTCAGCTTCGGCGTGGCCCTCGAGTCGATTGTTCAGGCAAAATGCCAGAGTTGTCACAGCGGTGCGACGCCGGGCGGCAACCTGGAGCTTACGCTCAGCAAGTCGCTTGAGGAGCCCTTGTTTTCGAATGCCTACATGAATTTGATGAATGGCAGTGACCTGGTGCGCGAGCCCTTTTCACGCCGAAGCCGGCTCATCGACAAGCTGATGGGAATTGGAGACGGATTCGCCGGCGCGGGTCGTCATCCGCAGGGAGATCAGGCGCTGACCGACGATGAACTGCGCAAGTTCATCAACTGGATCGACCTTGGCGGGCAGTACAGATAACAGAGAAAGGAGACTCCGAATATGTTCATACAGACAATTGCAATGGCGCTGGCTCTACTCACCGCCGCTCCGGCAAGCAAAGGCCCGGTTGTTGGTCAGAAGGCGATTGACTTCGAGCTGATGAATTTGCGCGGCGAACGTGTGACCCTGAGCCAATATCGAGGCAAGGTCGTGCTGCTCGATTTCTGGGCCAGTTGGTGCGGCCCGTGCAAAGAAGAGATGCCGTTTCTCGATATTCTACAAAAGACATACGGCAAATCCGGGCTCACGGTTGTCGCCGTTAACATCGACGAAAAGGCCAAGAATGCGATTCGATTTCTGGAGCAAAATCAGGTGAAACTGATGCCGTTGTGGGACAAAGACAAGAAAGTTGTAACCGCATACGATGTCACGACCATGCCGACCTCGCTCATCATTGACCAGGAAGGCTGGATTCGATTTCTGCACTCCGGCTTTCGCACTGAAGATTTCGCGACCTACAAAAAAGAGATCGAAAGCCTGCTGAAGGAAAAACCGAGGCGCGCTGCAAGCGCACGCAAGTCACAAACCCGGGACAAAGGAAGGCGACCATGAAATATCTATCTCTTCTCCTGTTTGCCATTGGCCTCGTCGGTTCGACTTCAGGCTGCGTAGCAGTCAAATCCTATGAACGCGAACACCTGGCCGACCGCATTATGGATTTCGAAGCGGTTGCGGCTGAAGTGGCCATGGACCGGCATTTTCTCGAAACGCGGGAAGGCAGCAGTGGCGGTCAGGGCGGAGCCGGCGGCGGTTGCGCGTGCAACTGAATCGTCAGGGTATGACAAAACTACGGAAATCGAAACCAACGATCGACATGAAGAGAAAGATCACTATCAAGATTATCGCCAGTACGCTGCTGCTGTCATTTGTCAGTCTGCTCTACTCCGACGGCAAGGTCAGCATGCGTACCAACCTGTTTAGCGACAACCAGGGCACCACCATTCACATTCCGTCGATCGAGTTCAACAGGGCTCTGCTCACCAACGTGAAACTGGTGCTCGAGTACAGCCTCAACCAGGTGATCATCCCGCCGGTTCGTGGCATTTCGGCTTCGCCTTCCCCGACAGACACGGATGCCATAACCGGAGCATCTCGACCGGTCAGTGGAGACGATCCTGCTAACAAATCCTTTACCAAAGACCGCAACGAAATCGTCGCCGGGCTTTCTCTGCCAAACCTGGGCGCGAGCTACTACTACAGCAACGAAAGCGACTACCTCGCTCGCATGGCCACTGTCTCGACGAATTTCGATCTCAACCAGAAGAACACCAACGTGGCAGCCAGCTACAGCTATGGCTGGGATGACATCAAGCCACTCGGCACGGATACCTTGCTCACGAAAATCGCGCATACGGCAAACGTGACTTTGACTCAGGTACTGAGCCCAACGCTCATCGCCCGGATGGGCGGTAACCTGACGTACATCGATGGCTTTCAAAGCAATCCCTACCGCACCGTGCATGCCGCGGGACAAATTCTTCTGGAGAATCACCCATTGCAGCGTAGCCGCGCCGCCGTGTTCTTCAAACTCAACCGTTATTTCAAAACGCGAACCTCGCTCAACATGGAATACCGCTACTATCAGGATGACTGGGGCATCAGATCTCACACTCTGGGTGCGAGCTACTACCAGTATTTCAGCGAAAAAGTTCTGTTCAGGTACCGGTATCGCTATTACGACCAAACCGCGGCCAGTTTTTACCGGCCACGCTATGGCGCAGTGCAATCATTCATGACCTCGGACTACAAACTGCAACCATTCACCGCACATCAATTTGGTTTCAAAATTGAGTACAAGATGCGGGATTTACTGAAAGATGGCATGCTATCTTTCATGGCCAACTCGACGTTTGAAGCCAAATACGAGCGCTATTTCAGCTCGAATGACTTCAACGCCAACATCTTCCAGTTTGGCCTGATTCTGAATTATTAATTGAGGGGAACAGCATCATGAATCGCAAAACATCTTTGACCTTTCTCATCGCCTGGGGCGTGTCCATGATGGCGCTTGGCTTCTACTCGTCAAGGAAATCCGCGCCCGAAGACCTTGGATTCTTCCGAGCCCAACTCAACGACGGCGAATTGATAGAATTAGCAGTGGACCAGGTCCGGGAGCACATTCGGGCGGGAAAATACGTCGTTGCTGCAACAAATGGGGAAAAATTACATTTCGTTAAAAAAAATGCCCCAGCAAGGTCAGCAAATGCGGCCATCCTGCCGAAGATCCAACTAAGAGCCACGCAAATTGCACAGCAAGGCGAGCTTGCCACAGTTTCAGCACGACTGATCTCGGCAGGCAATGGAGAGGAAACCACGACGCGGATGACGTTCAGAAAAACCAAAAACCATTGGCAATTGATGGACGCGGACGGCCTGACTCTATCTCGCATCGAAACATCAAGCGAGCGGCAACCGGACATGATTGAACTCTACAGAGAAGAAAGCCAATCCGAAACAAAGACTCTCGCGCGCACGCCGCTAAGCTCGGAACTCGACCTTGACAGGCTGACGGCGAGTGTCACCAACGACAAACTCGACCGCAGGCTATTTGGCAAACCCTTCGCGGGAGTTCTGGTGTCATCAGTAAAACAATTGAATGAGGCGCCCTTCTTCATCTCGCGCTACGTTCAGTTAGTGACGGATCCGGCTTGGAACCGCATTGTCTACGGTGACTACGATGGATGGATAAAAGCCTACCATGGCGACGCTGACCCTGAAGTTCTCAATCGCCCACACGGCATTGACCGCGACGCCAACGGCAACGTTTACGTGGCCGACACAGGCAACAATCGAATCGTCGTTCTGCAACTCGCCGGCATCGGCCACGAGACCAAGCTGCTTCACCAATTCGAGTTTGGCGCCGGAGACCTGAACCTGCCATATGACGTCGCATGGGATGACTCGGGAACACCGTTCGAACCGCTGGATGATATTATTTGGGTCGCCGATACTGGCAACAATCGGGTGCTGGGTTACGCCGTGCGCAGCGAGGAAAGCGTCCTGAGGTTTTCATTTGGCCGGGCGGGCAGAGAGACCGACGAATTCTTTGGCCCGGGAAGTCTCACTCCGGGTCGTTTCAACGGCGTTTGCAATGGCAATCTGTATGTGGCCGACACAGGCAACCGACGGCTCGTGCGGCTCGCGAGGTCAGACCAGGGCCTGCAATGGCACAGTGAGTTTGCGGGTGAAGCGGAAAGTCAGTTCACCTCAATCGACGCCGACCACTGGGGCAATCTCTACCTGGCAGACCAGAGCTATGGAACGCTCCAGAAGTTAACCGCCGAGTTTGAACCGCTGGCCAGCACGACCGGCGGCAAGCAATCGCTCAACTCTCCAGCCAATTTTCACAACATCTTTGGCCAGATCAGTATCGAGTCGGAAGACCGGCAAGTTTGGGCAGGTTATGACCAGGCCTTTCTGCTGGAAAAATGGACTGACAACTCGGGCGCCGGGCGCTACCAGCTTGGTCTCGATCTCGATGAATTCCAGGTCAGCCTGAGTCGCGAACTGGACCAATTGTGGGTCAGCGCAAGAATGACCGACCATGCCAGACTCACCGTCGCTCTTGTCGATGACGAGACCGAACAAACGGTGCGACAAATACCCCTGGGCTGGCTGGTATCAGGGGGGAAATCGTTCTCATGGAACCGCAGGGACGACATCGGCTGGCAGGTAGAACCTGGATTCTATCGCCTGCAATTATTGGCGCAATCGACCTACAAAACGACCACGGTGTCAAAAGAGACCCCACCTTTCTACCTGCCGCTTTACTATCACGAGGACAGCGGCAGTGACGCGCATGACGATGCGCATCTTTCGCAGGGCGTGCGCCACCAGGAATGGGGCGCCGAACCACACGAGAGCATCGCAAGTCATCCTTCGGATGTGGTCTACCGCTTCACACAGCTGAATCCAGCAGTGCAATACGAGATGAAAGCCGAGTTCTATAATAGGGCAGGCGACTATCTGAAGCAACGTATTGTGGTGGATGAGGCACAACTTACGGGCGACATCGACATTGCGTCCGGACTACAAGTTGAGGAGTGGCAGCCGCTTCCGAGGGAAGCGTCATCCGACGGTGAGATTTTCGTCAAGTTTCAGAAGGTTGCGGGTAACACCGATGCGATGGTGTCACAGATGTGGCTGCGCGAGGCGGGCTACGATCCTGAGAATCCACCGGTGCAACACGAAGTCAGCGAACAGATTCCGGAGCAGTTCTCGCTGTCTCAGAACTATCCGAACCCATTCAACCCTACGACCACAATCGAATTTGGCGTCCCGGCAGGAGACACGAAAAATGTGAAAATGAAAATCTTCAATGCTCTGGGACAAACGGTAAAAGTGCTGATAAATGAACAGCTTCGGCCGGGACGCCACTCAGTTGTCTGGAACGGACGCGACACCGCCAATCGGCCGATCGCCAGCGGCGTCTATCTCTACCAGATTACCGCCGGCAGCTTCACGCAGGTCAAAAAATTGGTGCTGATGAAGTAGACTGAATTGAAATCCTCCACAATTCTCGTTTTGAGAATTGGACAAGCTTCCTCTCTTATCCCACCTACTAATTGAGCCAGAGGCCCGGATCCATCAGGATCCGGGCCTTGTATTTTGATTTCGATTGTCCTCGCACAAAGAGATAGTGTGTGAGAGCGATTACCCCGATCTGTATGCCATAATCAACGAACATCCTGCCGCAGCGAGCAAGGCCAGTCCCAAAACTGCACCATCCCTATAGAAAAGAACCACCCCCAGATTAAACAGCGCCAGGAACACGACAACGAGCAATACATAGACAGCGAATTTTCGCTTTTCCATGGTAACATAGAGCAACGAGTATCACAGCAATGATGGTTGAGCAGAATAGAGACAGAAGTGGCACAAATGTATCCATGTGTCAAGCCTCGCAATCAGATTGGCTGGAAAGACGCAAGGCAATTGCTTCTTCTGCCTCACGAAAGTCATTTGGCAGAGCCTTCGATGTCAGATCAAACTTGGGGTTTATGTAAATCGGCTAGTACTTGCTCGCGCTTGGGTAATTGCAATTGCTGCCGGACCAATGGAGAAGGTAACCACAAAACTGGAAGTAGTTCGGAGAGTACTCGCCCCGCCCGCACTATCACGACCACGCTTGCAAGTGAGGGTTGCTTTGGAATACCGGAAGGCGTCGACGGCCGAGAGACAATATTTCACGTACGCGACCACACAGCCCCCGTCGACGCCGCCTTACCCAATCTTGCGGAGAATGTCTATGCTTGTTGTTTCAGCTAGTTCAATGACATTTGCCGCAAACACAACATCGGTTCCCATAAAACTGCCAGCTACGACGGTGCTACTTAAAGGAAGGACGCCATCAAAACAGCTTATGTCCGTAGGCCCACGTCAAAACTGACCCCAAATACGATCTCAGCCAACTGGTGTAGTGACAGCTACAGAGCCGTCAAACCAAGCCTGCATGTGGGTGACAAATCGATTCCTTAAGAAAAACGAGCAGGAAATGCAACGAACAGGACATTTACATTACCGGCTGTTAATGATAGGTTACTTGTGAGTCAAAACCTATTGGCATCCTGGCATATTCGGATAAGGCTTTGCCTTACATGACTGAGCCATTGACTCACTTCAAAGTGAAGGACACTTCTGTGGAGGCGGGCAGACTATCTTCAGAGCACCGGTCTGTGGTGCCTATGTGCTTTTATCTGGCTGTGATTATACAGACTCGGCGAGGAAGCCGCTGAGCATTAAAACGGAATATCCATTATAGAGTTTTTTGTTGGAACTTTGTGCACACAATCACGATATTCACTCTACCATCCGGCAGTTATTGCCAGCAATTTCCAGAAAAGATACGGCGGTCAACCATGTTTTCAGTCTTCTCACGAACGCCTCCGCTAATTTTGGCGTCGGTCATCTCCACTCTAGTTCCTGTTATCATTTGTGCTGTCTGGTGGCGGCGAATCCCGCGTGAGACTTGGTTCGGCGTGTTCTTGACTTTCCTTGTGGTAGCAGGATTGACCGAAATGGTTGTTTATGTCCACAGCCTGCTCGGGATGGCCAATGCATGGTTGGCCCACATCTATACGCCGATAGAATACGGCCTACTGGCATATTTGCTCTCGATCCTGCACCCAGATCCGACAACTAGCAAAGCAATCAAGGTGAGCATCCCGGTGTACCTGTGTACTTATGCCATATTAAAGCTTTTCGGCACTGAGAGTACCGAGATGGAAACCATAAACTACCTGTCGAGGCCGGTGGCGCTCTTCCTGATCGCTGGATTCAGCTTGACCACCTTGCACAAAATGCGGATAAATGCTGCGAAGTCCCAGTTTGTTAGCCCTCAGTTTTGGATCCTGGTGGGAATATCATCCTATTATAGTGCATCACTTGTACTCGACCCCTTTCTTTACACGAAGAGCATCGAGATTCTCACTCAGTTGGTTTATACGAGAGCAGGCCTAAACATTCTCCACAATCTCCTTTTCACAATAGGGATCTATCTTGCGTTCGAATCGCGGCCAACTGAAATGCTGGTAAAACGGGATGAATAGTCTGAATCCACCCCGATGGCGCAATGCTAGTCTTCATCCACAACAACCCCCTCCCGCAACGCATACCGGGTCAACTCCGCCACACTCCAAATATCCAACTTCTCCATAATCTTGTGCCGGTGCGCATCTACTGTCTTGCGGGAAATGTTCAAGTCTATGGCGATGCCCTTGGAAGGGTAACCGGCAACCACCATTTCAAGCACCTGCAACTCGCGGGCCGTCAGTCTCGCCTTCGGGCTTTGGTCCGGAGATTGGATGATGTTAAGGTAATCTTCCTGCACGGCCAAGCGAGCGCCTTCGCTGAAAGGGGTCTTTCCTTCCACAACTGAGTGAATCGCATCGACCAACTCGGCTTCGCTGCAGCCTTTGAACAGATAGCCCCTGGCGCCGGCGGCCAACATGCCCTTGACATAAACCAGTTCTTCGTTCACCGACAGAGCAATCACTTTCGCCTCGGCGCATGCGGCCGTGATGCGTTGTGTTGCTTGAATACCATTGATGGCCGAGCCCCGCAGCGTGACATCCATCAGCACGACATCAGGGCACAATTGCGCAGCCTGCTCGACTGCGTCCTGGCCATCCCCGGTTTGCCCGACGATCCGGATATCCCGCTGCCGCTCAAGAAGAGCGCAAAAACTGGCCCGAACTAAATCGTGGTCGTCAACAAGCAGTACTTTGATCGCCATGGGTATCTCTCCTTAAGGAAGACGATAGAAAAACCAGGTAAGAGAAACGGAGACAGCTCGAAGAAAGAAGCTGATGTGGATAAAGGGTGACCGTTTCGCCAATTCTCCGTCTATCCTGCTTCCGTTTCTCCCGCGGCCGCTCCGCCATTCTTTGGCACACAGATAGTAACGCGTCCGCCGGACTGCCGCGAACTATCGACCTCCAGATAGCCGCCATAGTATTCGGCCTGAACCTGGATATTGAACAAGCCGAAGCCGCCGAGATCAGTCTTTCCCGCTTCATCCTGCGCTGAATCAAAACCAACGCCGTTATCCACAACCACAACCGTGTAGCTCTGATTCGCGCCGTTCAACCGAATTGTGGCCGCATCTCCATGAGAGTGCTTTGCGGCGTTTATGACGAGTTCACGGACCGCCTTGTACAGAAAGGCAGCGACATTGGGCGCAAGCCCTGAGCCCTGACCATCAGTTTCAACCTGGATGGTGATGGGATACTGGTCCCGGCAATTGGCCGCGAACGACTCAACCGCCACGTCAAGACCGAAATCGTAAAGCGCCGGCGGAATCAAATCAAAAATCAGCGAGCGCGTCCCCTTCATGAACTTCTGAATCGCCTGACTCAGTTCGTCCAGGTGTCGATTTGCTTCATCCGAAGCCAGTTTGTGTTTGAGTTCCTCAATGGAGCGGCTGGAAACCACCAGAGTTTCACCGATGCGGTCATGCAGATCTTCGGCGATGCGCCTGCGCTCCTGCTCCTCGGCTGAAGACAACCTGACCGTCAATGCTTTCAACTTGTTGCGAGCCAACCTCAGGTGTTTGTTTGAGATTACGACATGAACCGCGTAAGAAATGACCACCAGGAGAACGGCCGACACCGCGAAGGTCATGGCTGTGATGAATTTGACCGAATCTGCTTCTGGCAAAATGAGATCTCCCCGCAATGGACTGAGAAGGACGAACAGGAGAAGTGCCCAAACTGGGGCAAGGCGGCAATCAACTTCACGCCGCGGGAGAATATAAAAAAAGATATTGCGGGAGTCAATGAAAGAGAGGGCAGACGGAAGGAAGACTTAATCCACTTTCTAAACTTGGTGTTTCAGGCTTGCCGTTCAACCGCCATTTCGAAGTCCTTGAGGTTGGACCGTCAACCAGGCGCAGCGCCGTATCGACGCTGCTGATTGCACCCCTGCCCAGCGATTGCCTTGCAGCATCCGCCGGCGATTGGGCGCCACCTGGGGATGACCCGTGTCGAAGAGTTCCATGACCCGGTTTTTCTGCTCGTGATAGAACTCCTCCGTTGCGGACTCATGGCAGTTCGAGCCGCTTTAGCTTTGGCTCCCTTGCGATCCGGTAATGATCGCCAGTCCAGCCTGAGCCGGCTCATTATCCGGCTCGATTCTGATGACTTTCTCGAAAATTGACTTTGAAGATTCCAAATCACCGGTCTCGCTGTACAAGCCGGCAACACTTAACAATGTTTCAACATCATCCGGGTGGTCGTTCAAGATGGTTTGACAGGTTTGAATACCCTTGTCGAAATCGCCATTTTCGATATAGATGTCGGCGAGATTCTTGTGTGCGTCAACAAACTCGGGGTCAATGGTCACAGCTCTTTCAAAGGCGCCAACTGCTGATTCGACGTCTCCAAGATAGGCTGAAACGATGCCAAAGCTGTTCAGAATCTGAGAGCTGACATCTTCAACGGCAAGAGCTTTCTTGAAGAGGACCTTGGCGGTTTCGAAATCATCGCGATATTGCGCAATGATGCCCATGCCGTAGATGGCCTCGAGATTTTCGGGATCGTTCTGTAACTCTCTGGTGTAGCTTTCGTGGGCGGCGTCCAGCTCGCCCTGTTGTAGCAGGACACTGCCTTCAAGCAGTGTGACTTCTCCACAGGAATTTGTCATGTCGTGTTAACTCCCTTTAACTGACAAAATTGTCCAAAGTTGTTTATACCATATCAGCCGTCGCCTGCAATCCGAACGATGTGGTCCGGGACCTTGCTTGTGTCTGGTCCTTTCTTGACCTTGTCGTCTTTTTTCAGCGACGCGTTACTTGCGAACAGCAACTCCATGTTTTCTTCGAGAACATTCAGCGAGTGATTGAGCAAGAACTGATTATTCTCGTTCATGTTCTGAATGCGCTCAAACAGGTTGCATAGCAGATCTCGCTGTGCTCTCAAACGCTCCGCATACCGTTTTTCGACCTTGTCGATAAGCTCACCAAACTTTGGGTTGAGATTCTCCATCTCAAGATATTCGGCAACCTTGTGCGAGCGCTCAACTCTTTCAGCTTGGAGAGTCCTGGTCTCGCCGGCAATCCTGTTTTCATCTGCAACGGTAAGGTCCACCCGGTCGAACTGCCCTTCGACGATGGCACGCTGTCTATCGTGTAGCGTTTGCAGAAGCCCGTTAAACGCATCGACCTCACGGGCAATAACTTCAATGAGTTCTTCGACAATATTTTCCATCTGTATTTCTCTGCGGCCCGGGATTATGTTCTAGTCACCTTAATCCATAGGCAGCGTCAGTATGACCCGCACGCCGGTTTCAGGCTCAGGCCTGTTCTGAATCAAAATCCCGCCGCCGTGTTTCTCGACAATCAGCCGGGAGGCGGGCAGGCCGAGGCCCATTCCGTAAGTTTTCGTGGTAAAAAACGGATAGAAGGGTTTGTCAACGTCGGCACTCGTCAAGCCGGGGCCTTCATCCTCGATTTCTACCACAAGAATATGTTTCGGTTCATCGTGCGACAAGCTTAACCGGATGTCGCCGCCATCTGGCATTACTTCGATTGAGTTTTTTAAAACATTCTGAACGGCCTGTAACATCAGCGCCGGATCGATCTCGCGGTGGATGGTTTCCTGAGGCAAATCCAGTTCAAAGCGGTAATCTTCACATGCGCCCTGAAGCTGCATTCGGGCCGCTTCCACCGCCCGTTGCAAAAGGTCTCCCACATTGCATTGGGTGGTGTGAAAGACCAGAGGCTGGCTAAATGCGATCAGGCTCTCTACGATCGTGTCGATGCGCTGCACACCGTGCAAAATGCCCTGAATGCTTCTAGCTTGGTCATCCTCCCCCTGTTGCGCCAGCAGTTCAGTGAGCACGGCGATACCGGCCAGAGGATTTCGAATCTCGTGGGCCAGATTCCCAGCCAACTCCTTCAGGTATTCCACCGGCATTGTGTCTTGCCGGCAGTAGGCGTCAATCTGACGGATGATCCGGCCATATGCCTTCTCAACTTCAGAGAGCGAGGCGTTGAAGCTCTCAAAGCATTTTTTCAGGTCCAACGACGATTGATTTTCCATAAATTATGCTACACCAAGTGTCCGCCTACTGCTCGGAGATCTTACGTGTACAAACACTCATGAAGTTATCGACCCGGGCCGGACTTGCCTTTACCCGTCGGGGGCGTCTGCAACAGAAAATGAAATCATTAAAACATGATGAAGAAATCCGAACACATGTTGGCATTCACAAGTTCGAGGCGAGTTTTTAGGAGGAATTGAGCACAAAGGTGTTGAATCAAAATTGTCGGCGGATGTGAAACACAGGCACGGTGATTGACAGATTGCGTGCCCCGATGCTGCGAGGGGTAAATGGAATGTAGCGAATTCAGGCGGTCAGGCCGCCAGAACCTCTTTCACGGCGCATTCATCGTTGTCGCGATTGGGGCAGGTGTCACAGTCGTCACTCTTCTCGAAATCCTCAAGAACGTCGCCGCAGCAGGAAGACTTACGTTTCTTGTATCGAGCCAACTGCAACATGAACGCCATAAATCCAAATCCGACAACAAAAAATAGAAAGGCGACAACAAATTGAGTCATGATACATCCAATGTTAGTTTTTCGAGGCCAGGTAACTTTCGAATGCAGGCGTCATTTTCTCCAGGAAACCATCGTCCTGCCTGACCAGAAAGTAGACTGCCAGGCCCTGCTCGACGGCAAACTCAAAGCCGGTTTCCGGACCCATGACATTGATGGCGGTCGCCAGGCCATCCGCTACCATACAGGAGTCATGAATGACCGTGACGGAGGCAAGGTCGTGTTTAACGGGCCAGCCCGTGCGCGGGTCGATGGTGTGAGAATAGCGCACGCCGGCGACTTCAAAATAGTTGAAATAGTCCCCCGAAGTGGCCATCGCCCGGTTGCTAATGGTGATTACTTTCTTGATTCCGGTCGGAGCATCCGGCGTTTCCACCCCAATGCGCCAGAGGCCACCCTGCGGATTGTGTCCCCGGGTCCGAACCTCACCGCCAATCTCGACCATGTAATTTTGAATGCCCTGATGCTCGAGAAACTGAGCAACTTTATCGACGCCAAAGCCCTTTGCAATCGAAGAAAGGTCGCAGTAGAGTTCAGGAATCTTCTTTCTCAACGCGGCATGCTCGAGTTTTGCTTCAAGATTCCGGTAGCCGGCGAGTGCCTTCATGGCCTGAATGGTTTTTTCATCGGGCAATGTGTCGCGAGTCCGCTCCGGCCCAAAGCCCCAAAGATTTACGAGCGGCCCCACGGTAACGTCGAGGGCGCCGTCGGTTTGGACCGCCAGAGCCAGCGCACGTTTGGTGACGGCGGCAAAATCTGGTGAGACCGGCTGCCAGCCGATATCCCGCGAATGGTTGAATTTCGAGATTTCAGAGTCCGCCAAATAGGTAGACATCTGGCGATTTACTTCCTTCAGAAGCTTGTCGATGTCGGCTTCGAGCTTCAGGCGACCGGATGCCGGCGGCAGAGCCTTGTCAGCTACCTTGACGGTGAAACTCGTCCCCATGGTGCGCCCGCTGATGACAAAGTCACTGGCAGGCTGCTGCTCAACCCCGCACGCGAACCAGAGTGCCTGACAGACCGCCAGGCCCAGGCCAAGCCGGATGGCGCGGAGCTTTAGCCTTTGGATTTTTTCCATTTCCAGTCTTCGTAGTAATCCCATTTCACAATGGCATCCAGGTTTTCCAACTCCTGGCTTTTCTCATCCAGCGTCGCCTTCATAACGTCACCGGCAGACACCATGCCAATAAATTCGCCGCCCTTTTCGATGAGCAAATGTCGCAGCCGGCGGCCCAGGAACTGATCCTTGAGGTTGAAAATAGTAGCGGTGTGCGGCGCGGAGCGAAGCTCTTTTGTCATATAGTCGCCAATTCTGGCCGTGCAGACATCGAAGCCTTTGACACTGACATTCTTCATTAGATCACGTTCGGTCCAGATGCCGACCAACTTGTCGTCGTCCTTGACCAACATCGCGCCGATCTTGTGCTCCAACATGGATTGTAGAACATCGTGAATGGTCGTGTCAGGAGGAACGCAAATCATGTCTCCGTCTTTTTCCTTCAGGATGTCTTCAGCGGTTTTCATCCTTATATCTCCTAATGTTGGTGGTAATCCTAAGACACTAAAAATACCGAAATCTCAGCAAACAGGCAAATCAAAAAACTTTGATTGACACTCAGAAGCCGTGAAACGAAAACCGCCAAGCATGTCGAGAAGCAGCGCTAAGCTGCACCTCGCATACTCGGCGGTTCCATTGGTTGACATCTGCAGTCGGGTCTTGAGCCTTGCTAGCCGCCAAAATCGTCAAACATAATGTTTTCCGGCTCAACGCCGAGGCTGTCGAGCATTTGAACGACCGCGCTGTTCATCATGGGCGGACCACAGATGTAATATTCGCAATCTTCCGGCGCGTCATGGTCCTTAAGATAGCTGTCATGCAGAACCTGATGAATGAAGCCGGTCAGCCCGTCCCAATTATCCTCTGGCATAGGTTCGGAAAGCGCGACATGCCAGGTGAAATTTTCGTTTTCGCGTTGCAGCATGTCGAAGTCCTCAACATAAAACATCTCTCGCAGGCTGCGTGCGCCGTACCAAAAGGTCATCTTGCGGTTAGAGCCAAGCCGCTTCAACTGGTCGAAGATATGTGAGCGCATCGGGGCCATGCCGGCGCCGCCGCCGATAAACACCATTTCCGCATCCGTGTCACGTGCAAAGAACTCTCCGTAAGGCCCGGAAATCGTGACTTTGTCGCCGGGTTTGAGATCGAAAATATATGATGACATTTGCCCCGGGGGCACATCCGGCATGCGCGGCGGAGGCGAGGCAATACGGACGTTGAGCATGATAATGCCCTTCTCTTCCGGATAGCTTGCCATCGAATAGGCGCGCACGATGTCACCATCGACTTTGGAAACATAGCGCCAGAGATCGAACTTGTCCCAGTCCTCCCGGTATTCGTCTTCAACCAAAAAATCAGAATATTTGACCGTGTGCTGTGGCGCTTCGATTTGAATGTAGCCGCCAGCGCGGAAGTCAACATTCTCACCTTCCGGCAGCTCGAGAACGAGTTCTTTGATAAAGGTCGCCACGTTCTTATTGGAACGGACCGTGCACTGCCACTTCTTGATCTCAAAGACTTCAGGTGGAATCTCAAGCTTCATGTCGCCTTTGACCGGCACCTGGCATGAGAGCCTGTACCTGTCGCGAATTTGCCGGCGGTTAAGCTGCGAAGTTTCAGTCGGGAGCACATCACCGCCGCCCTCAGCTACGACCAGCTTGCACTCACCGCAGGTACCACCGCCGCCGCACGCGGAAGGGATAAAGAGTTTGTGGTCGGCGAGGGTGTTGAGCAACTTGCCGCCAACCGAGACCTTTAATACATGCTTGGGGTCATCGTTAATTGTGATGTTGATACTGCCGGTCGCAACCAGTTTCGACTTTGCAAACACGATTAGCGCAACCAGCGCCAGAACGATGAGCGTGAACATCATCACACCCAGCGCAGCTAAACCAAAGCCCGTCATAGATCTTCCTCTCTAGAGCTGAATTCCGGAAAACAACATGAAGGCCATCGCCATCAAGCCAACGGTAATAAAGGTGATGCCAAGACCGCGCAAGCCGGCCGGAACATTGCTGTATTTCATCTTCTCGCGGATACCGGCCAGGCCGATGATGGCAAGCGCCCAACCCGCGCCTGAGCCGACACCGTAGACAACACTCTCGGCAAAATTGTAGTTTCTCTCAACCATGAGCAAAGAACCGCCGAGGATGGCGCAGTTGACCGTAATCAGAGGCAGGAAAATGCCCAGCGCGTTGTAAAGCGCCGGCACGAATTTGTCCAGCGTCATTTCCAGGATTTGCACCATGGCGGCGATGACACCAATGTAGACAACCAGTCCGAGAAATGTCAAATCGACATCCGGCAAGCCGGCCCAGGCGAGGGCGCCATCTTTCAACACATGTGTGTAGAGAAGATTATTAACCGGAATGGTGATGGCTTGCACCACGACCACCGCAATTCCAAGGCCCACCGCGGTTTCGACTTTCTTCGAGACCGCGAGATAGGTGCACATCCCCAGAAAAAAGGACAACGCGAGATTCTCAATGAAAACCGATTTCAGAAAGAGACTTAAATAATGTTCAAGCATGTTCAGTCCTCTTCAACTTGTTCGGGTTTCCAGGTACGCAGGCCCCAGATTACAAACCCGATGATAATGAACGCACTCGGTGAAAGCAGGAACAGGCCGTTGGGTACATACCAGCCGCCATCGGTATTGACGACCATGATGGTTTGGCCGAACAGCTTGCCGGAACCGAAAAGCTCGCGAAAGAATCCAACGACCAGCAAGACAAGGCTGTAGCCGATGCCGTTGCCGATGCCGTCAATGAAACTGATGGCTGGCGGATTCTTGAGGGCAAACGCTTCGGCGCGCCCCATGATAATGCAGTTGGTAATAATAAGCCCGACAAAGATCGAGAGCTGTTTGCTGATGTCATAAGCATAAGCTTTGATAAACTGGTCGGCGATGATCACCAGCGAGGCGATGATGGTCATTTCAACCACGATGCGTACGCTGCTCGGAATGTGAGTCCGAATCAAGCTAACGGACAAGTTGGAAAAGGCATTCACGAACGTCACGGCCAGCGCCATCACGACCACGGTTTCGAGTTTGGTCGTCACCGCCAATGCGGAGCAGATGCCCAGAATCTGGAGCGCTATCGGGTTGTTGTTGAAAATAGGGTCAAATAAGACATCTTTAACCTTGGCCATGCTGCCCTCCTGCGCGAAGTTTGCTCAAATAAGGGCCGTAGCCATTGTCGCCCAGCCAGTAGTTGACGAGAGTGTCGAGCCCCCGGGTTGTGAGCGTGGAGCCGGAAAGGCCATCTACCTGGTGGATGGCCTCAGGCCGGCCCGGAATGACTTTGCCCTTGATCACGGAAATCCGCACGTTCCATTCGTCGTCAAACGCTAACTTGCCCTTCCACTGTTCTTTCCATCTCGGGTTGTCCACTTCACCACCGAGACCGGGTGTCTCACCGTGCTCATAGAATGTTAGGCCCCGGATGGTTTTGAGATCCGAGCCAAGCGCCATGAAGCCGTAAAGTGTAGACCAGAGCCCTTTGCCAAAAATGGGCAGCACGATTTTCTCAAGCTTGTCGCCGCTCTTGAGTTCGTAAACCACCATGTACTTTGGCGCCTGTTTAACGGCAATCGCGTCCTGTTCCGTCGTGAGCACCTTGCCGTATTCCGGATGTTTTGACATCTCCTTGATGTCGAAGCTTTCGACGTTCAAATCATCTTTGAAGTCGCCTTCGGTCAACTCGTTGCCGCTCGCCAGCTCGATCATCACCGGGGTCACGTTGTTCCGATATGAGGCTTCGATATCCTGTCCTTTCTCATAAAGATCGCCGGCGATCAGGATATTTTTTATCTTGTCCAGCTCTTTGTTCTTCTGCTGGATTCCATTCAATGATACGGCCGCGGCTGAGACCAGGACAGCGCAGACCACGCAAACCGCCAGCGTTACGGTTAGGATCTTACCAATAGTTTCATCCTGCATATCTCGCCTGTCTCCTCTTGATGTTGCGGTTGACAAATATCTTATCGATGATGGGCGAAAAGACATTTCCAAACAAGATGGCCAGCATTATGCCCTCCGGATAAGCCGGATTAAGTACCCGAATCATCACCGTCAGGGCTCCGATGAGAATACCGTACAACCACTTGCCCTGGCTGGTCATCGCCGCGCTCACCGGGTCGGTGGCCATGAACACTGTTCCAAAGGCAAAGCCGCCGATGACAAAGTGCTGCAGCGGAGTCACCTGAAACATCGGGTTTGTGGCGCTGCCAATCAGATTCAGAAGCGAGGCCAAACCCACCATTCCGAGCACAACGCTCAACATGATCCGCCACGAGCCAACCCGGCTCACAATTAGAACAAAGGCGCCGATCAGGCAGGCAAATGCCGAGGTCTCGCCCATCGAGCCGGGAATGCATCCCCAAAAAGCGTCAGCCATCGAGCTGGTCAATTGCACCGTCGAGTCGGCCATTTCGGCTAGCGGAGTCGCCCGGCTGAAGCCATCTACGGCGACCCAGACAGCGTCTCCGGAAATCTCGGCCGGGTAGGCAAAATAAAGAAACGCACGGCCGGTCAAGGCCGGATTGAGGATGTTCATGCCAACGCCACCGAAAATCTCTTTTCCCAGCACAACGCCGAAGGAGACGCCCAGCGCCACCTGCCACAAGGGCAAGTTCGGCGGCACAATCAGCGGAAACAGCATGCTGGTAACCAAAAAGCCTTCGTTGATTTCGTGGCGCCGCACCGTAGCAAAAATCACTTCCCAAAACCCGCCGGCCACCAGAGTCACGATGTAAACCGGCAGGAAGTAAAGTGCGCCGTGGGCAAGGTTATCAACCATGCTTTGTGGATCCACGCCAATACCCAACGACGACAAAACAAAGCCCCGCCAACCTTCCACGGCAGCCAGACCAAGGTTCTGGATTGCCAGATTTGCCTGTAGTCCGGTATTGTAAAGCGCCATGAAAATGGCCGGGATCAGCGCCACTACAACGACCATCATCATCCGTTTCAAGTCCAGGGCGTCCCGGACATGCGAAGCGGTCCTGGTGACCGTTCCAGGTGTGTAGAGAAACGTATCCGTCATCTCGAACAGCGGGAAAAGCCGTTCGAGTTTACCACCTTTGGCGAAATGTTTCTCCTGGTTGTCTAAAAATTTTCTTAAGCTCCTCATCGTTATCCTTCTTCTAGGAAATCCTTCGTTCAGTGAACAAGGTAGGTTGTTGCGAGCCTGCCTGTAAATCGGGCAGGTCATGCTTCAGAGTAGGTTTAGACAATTATCAACCTTCCTTCTCTATAATTGTCAGGTTTCTTCTGAGCATGGGACCGTAGTCCAGCTTTGATGGGCAAGCAAACGTGCAGAGTGCCAAATCCTCTTCATCAAGCTCGAGGGCGCCCAGTTTTTCAGCGTCTTCGACGTCATCCACGGCCAGGGCGCGGACCAGAAACAACGGCATGATGTCGAGCGGCATGACCTGCTCAAGGCTGCCACTCGGTATGATGGCGCGCTTGCCGCCGTTGGTGGAAGTCGAAAAATTAAACTTTTTGCCGGGCACGAGCCTGGAGATGACAATATTCTTGAGCGAGAAGAGATTCAATCCCGGACTCATCCAGCCCAGGAAATGTTTCTGATTACCCTCCGGCAAAAGCGTGACCTGTTGATGGTAGCGGCCCAGGAAACCCCGAACGTCCGCAGCCGTGCGGCCGGAAAGCACGGAACCGGAGACGATTCTCTGATCGCCGGCTGTCGATTCCCCGGAAGCCAGGTCGTCGAGATTGGCTCCGATTCGTGTCTTGACCAGACGCGGATTTGTCACCGACGGTCCGGCCAGAGAAACAACGCGCGACATGTTGAGTTTGCCAGACGTGAACAGTTCGCCAATGGCGGCCACATCCTGCGCCCCGATGTGCCAGACGGTCTTGCCCCGGTGGACGGGATCAAGGAAATGGATGTGCGTGCCTGCCAGTCCCGATGGATGCGGTCCGGAGAATTCTTCTATTGTAAGATTGTCGATATCGGGAACGGGAATATCCGTGCCCGGCGCTTTGCAGACATAAATTTTGCCATCAGTCAGTTTCGCAATTGCGTGCAGACCATTCTTGAAATGTCCCTCTTTCCCTTCCAGAATCTTCTCGGCGGAGGGCGCCAGCGGATTGCTATCCACAGCAGTCACAAAAATGGAATGCGGAACCGCATCCGGGTCCGCAACCGTACTGAAAGGCCGGGCGCGCAAGGCAGTCCACAAGCCCGATTCCAGCAATTGCTCGCGGATCTTCTCACGCTTGAGACCGTAAAGCTGACTTTCTGAATGGGAGGCAAAGGTTGTCTCGGCGCTGCCGGAAAGCTGGACCACCAGGGACAGAAACACTCGCTTTTCACCCCGATTGATCGCCATGACTTTCCCGGCGCCGGGTGCGGTGTAGCGCACGGATGGAGTCTTCTTGTCCGTGAACAGAAGTTGACCAAGCTTGACCTTGTCGCCAACCTTCACAGCCATGGTTGGTTTCATACCGACGTAGTCTTCACCCAGAAGCGCCACCTGACTGGGCGGATTGCCTTCTTCGACTGCCTGCTTCGGCTCACCAGCGATAGGAAGGTCTAATCCTTTCTTTATCTTGAACATTCAGCTATCCTTAATGTGAAAAAATTATTTGGCCACGAATAAAAATCACCCAATAAAACCCTTTCAGCCAAGAAAAACAAGTCAAAACTTTACAAAATCGACTTTTCTATCCGCATTTTGCATTTGCGCGACGGGCCATGGCGCCGACGATGACACGATGCCACGACCAACGCAGCATCTAACACGTTATTTCTCTGGAGCGTGTCGTGGTAATTCAACAATCCTTACACTCGATTGAGTGAGAATTAAGAATCCGCAGCAAGCAATTCATGAACGACTCGAATGGCATCATTCTGGTCGATAAAAAACGGACTGGTCGCGATGGTGATGAAGTCGGCCATGCGGATGGCCTCCCGAATTCTGGCCAGCTTCCTGGCGTGGTCGATGTAGGCCATCTCCGGTGCAAAGACATCGATGTCAATATCCAGGACAAATGGTGGCCTGAACTCCTTTTCGAAGGCGCTGCTGCTGCCCACAAATTCAACCTTGCTGAACAGTCCAAGCGCCAGCGCAGGCTTGATGAAGTTGCCCACGTTCAGGCATGAAATGGTGTAGTCGAAAACCGAGGTCAGGTCGTCCTCCGCCAAGGCGGCTGCGGACAGATAATGGTCAGGCTCCCGCATATCCGAATGCTGGTCGATATGCAATAGCGTGCCGCCGGGAGCAAAACGCCGACTCTTGCAAGCTGCCACCCAGAAAAAGAACGCATGGTTGTGGTTGTCGAAAATGAAAAGGTCTTTACCTCGATGGCTCACATAGACGAACTGCTCGAGGCCACAGTAGTTTTTTTCCTCGCCATCGTCAATTTCGCTGAAGACAACACGGCTCCCCAGCCTCAAATCCGAAGAACTGCCCTCGACGACAGGCGGGACGTACAGCCGTTTGTTCTTTCTCTTCTCAAAGGAAAAAGCATTGTTGCCGACCGGCTCGGCAAGATAGAACCCATGATAAAAACCAAGAACAGATTCGAGAAACATAGACAGATCGGCTTGCTGGTTATGCACACACGCTGCTTTACGGAACATAGAAATCAGTAGCATTTAAGTCAATGGTCGTTAGCAAATTCACCAACGTTGAGTGTCCTTCCATGAAAAAAAACTCTCCGGGAACATTCTTTGTGTTCGAGGCATTGGTAAGAGCGTTGGGCTGCGACAGTGATGCCGAATTGGAATAGAATAGGAATGAAACTGCTGAAAAACAAAATCATCGTCACGGGTTGCCTGGTGGCGCTTGCCCTGGTCTGCTACAAGCTTTATGCAGACTGGCAGCCCGACTTCTACTTGGGCGGGATTCAGATAAACGAACCGGACGATCGGGAATGGATTCAGACATTGGATGCCGTGGGTATGAACACTGTGTCCGTGACTGTCTATGCGCGCCAGTCCGAGTGGGACTCAGAAGAACTTCTGTTCGACGCGCAAGACACGGTCGCAGTGAATGAAATCCGTCTTGCAAAAGCAGAAGGCTTGCGAGTGACGCTGATTCTTCGAATCCTGCTCGACACGAAGTACCCGAAGAATGAATTTCTCTGGCACGGCATGATCATGCCAAAAACCGAAAGCCAACTGGCAACCTGGTTTGACACGTACGCCGATTACGTGGAGCGCTGGGCCAGAATTTCGCAGCGAGAAGATGTCGATCTTCTGTTTATTGGCAGCGAGATGAACGCGCTTTCAGCAACGACACCAATCGACACCCTGCCGACTCTGGTCAACTACTATTTGGACGAAGAAAAACAACTCGCTGCCCGCAATGAGTTGCTGTCATTTGAGGATTCGCTGGAAACCAAACATCTGTGGGTGCGAGGTGGAGGCAACTATCCGACACTCGAGGACTACCTCTCGGCGCGTCAGCGGGCCAACAGTTCCTGGGCTGCCCAAGTCGCTTACACCGATCAGCCAAATGCTCTGGAAAGAACCAATCAACGGCGAAGTGAGATGGACCGCCACTGGCGGAAGCTGATTGCACGAGTACGGACTCAGTTCAGCGGCAAGCTCGGCTACGCCGCCAATTTTGACAACTACCATGAAGTCGGATTCTGGAGTAGCCTGGACTACATCGGGATCAACGCCTACTTCAAACTGCGCGACCAGCTTTCTCTGCGCGGCCCAGCCTTGTCCGACTCCCTGACCAAGAGTTGGCTGCGCATCTTTGCTGAGATCGACTCGTTCAGAATCCGACAGAACATCCCCGACCAGAAGGTCATCTTCACGGAACTGGGGTACACCTACCGTAAATACGCAACGCTCGAGCCATGGAGCGCGGCCGGTTTCTCAATTGTGGCTGAAGATTCCCTGAGACGATTGATTGTCTGGGACGAGCAACCCATCGACTATCAGGAGCGGGCGCTCGCAGTCAGGGCATTGTTTGAGGCACACAAATCCTACGAACGCCGATTGTTGCAAGGAATTCTCTACTGGAAACTCTCCACCAAGGATTATCACCTGCCCTATGAACCCTTCATGCTGCATGTCAGCAAGGATATGAAGGACCCCCTGCTGCTTGAACTTCGAAAATTCGTGAACTGACTGAGGCGCCCAGATCAGGACAGGGTCGTCCATCAACACAACCCGGCGAAGCCGGAACCAGAAATGTTTAGTGCTGATTAACAGGATTTTCAGGATTAGTTTTTAAGCCGACCATTCACAACATCCTGTTGATTTTGTAAATCCTGTCCAAAAAATATTTTGCCAAAAAGTGACAGAATTTGACTTGTCAGGAACTAAGGAGTTGCAGGTTGAAACCGTCAAATATTCTACGGATATTGAGCCCATCGCCGGTAACACACTTCCAGACCTAGTGTGATGATTTCCAAATAAGCGAACTCTGACAGGGTTTGATGTTAACCGTTTCAGGCATAAAAAAGGGTCGAAACCCTGTCAGAGTTTTGTTCGGAAAATTAGAAATCGTGACACTAGGACAGACGAGAAAGGACGCCTGCAATGTCATTCAGAAAGCTGACCGCTGAAGAAGTCGAGACCCTGCAGTCACAAGGTTGCAGCGCCGGCAACTGGAGTGACCTGAACGTCAAGAACGGCTTCCGGCCAGACCATGTGCGCAACGTGCAGTTTGCGGGCCAGATCAAGCTGGGCGTGTTCGCTGGCGCCATCGAAGTATTGCCGGGTGTTGCGAAAGCCTGCGGGCTCTACAACAGCTCGTTGGTGAACGCCGAAATCGGAGACTGCGGCTACATATCGAATGTCACCCACCTCGCAAACTACAACGTTGGTGACCACGTTGTTATCGAGAATGTCCCCGAGCTTATCGTCACGGGAGAGACGTCCTTCGGCAACGGCAGGGAAATCAAAGTCTGGAACGAAGGTGGCGGTCGGGAATTGCCCATCTTCGAAAAACTGTCTGCATCCATCGCCTACCTGCTGGTCGCCTACCGCCACGACTCAGTCATGGTAGAAAAGCTCGCCCGGCTCATTGCAGAATACGCCAGGGGCAAGACATCCACGCGCGGCCGAATCGGTGACCATGCGAGAATCGTGAACTGCACGAAAATACGCAACGTGGCGGTCGGCTCACATGCAGTGGTCGAGGGCGCATCTCTGCTTGAAGAAGGCACGCTTGCGAGCTGCGCGGAGGCGCCGGTTTTCATTGGGGAAGACGTGGTCGCCAAACGCTTTATGGTCCTGTCCGGCTCCCGGGTAGATGGCGCCGCAATGCTCTCTGACACGTTTGTCGGGCAGGCGGTGCAGATCGGCAAACAATTCTCGGCAGAGCATAGCGCATTCTTTGCCAACTGCGAGGGATTCCATGGCGAAGCCGCCGGCTTGTTTGCCGGGCCGTACACGGTCACCCACCACAAATTGACGCTGCTGATAGCAGGCATGTTTTCCTTCTACAACGCCGGCAGTGGCACGAACCAGAGCAACCACATGTACAAACTGGGTCCGCTGCACCAGGGGCTTTTGGAACGCGGCGCCAAGACGGGCTCATTCAGCTACCTCTTGTGGCCGAGTCGCGTTGGAGCCTTCACGGCCGTGGTTGGCAAGCACAACGCAAATTTCGACACCAGCGACTTTCCCTTCTCCTACATCACGGAAAGAGATGGCACGAGCGTGCTAAGCCCCGCAATAAACCTATTCACCGTTGGCACCAAACGCGACAGCGAAAAATGGCCGAAACGAGACCGCAGAAAAGACCCGCACAGACTCGATTTCATCACCTTCGACCTGTTCAGCCCCTACACAATCCAAAAAGTTGTGAATGGCATGAGGGTTTTGCAAGATTTACACGAATCCGCCGACAAGGAGCAAATCCACGTCGCATACAAAGGCATAAAGATTCGGCGACCCTTGCTTCGGACTTGTCGCAAGTACTACCAGCTTGCAATTGACATTTTCATCGGAAACCAGGTGCTGCGGCGGATGGATGGGCTGACGCCTGACGCATCTCTGTCAAAGCTCCGGAACAAGTTGATGGCCAAGCCCGGAACCGCTGGCGAAAAATGGATTGACCTTGCCGGTCTCCTGGCTCCCCAATCTGACATCGAGAACATCGTGCGAGCGCTGGGCGACGGTGAGACCGACAGCATCGAAAGTCTGCAGGCAGCCTTGAAACTTGTCCATGACTCCTACGACGAAAAAGCCTGGCAATGGACCACCGGGCTCTTGCTGCAGCAACTCGGTATCGATATGGCGGAAATCTCTGCCAGACAACTGAGTCAGATCATTTCAACCTGGCAGAACAGCTACATCAAACTCAACAACATGGTCCTGAAAGATGCTGAAAAAGAATTTGCCGAAAAGAGCCAGATCGGCTTTGGCATTGACGGAGACGAAACCGTCCGCGCGGCTGATTTTTTGGCGGTCAGAGGCGCCTACGAAAAAAATGAATTCGTCAGGAAAGTGAGGGCGGAGTCGGCAGAAATCACCCGAACGGCGGAACAATGGCTCGCCGGGCTCACTGAATCAGCTTAGAATCGGAATCCCACTCCCTTGGACAAACGCCGGCGGTCGGCTCTTTCTCAGTCCGGGATTTCGCCCACCGATTTGACAATCATTTCACAACCTGCAGCTTGATCTTCCTCGGAAATAAGCCTACTTTCAAGCAGTTTTCAGGGACAGAAAATCGCGGAGGCGAAGTTGACAACTCCGAACGAGAAATGTATTCTGGCCATTGATTTGGGCACCTCCGGTCCCAAGGTTGCGGTTGTGACCACAGATGGAACGATTCTCGGCTCAGAATTTGAGGAAGTCCCCATCCATCTGGTTGCGAACGGCGGCGCCGAGCAAGAACCCGGTCACTGGTGGCAGGCGATCATTCGGGCCTGCAGCAGGCTCAAAGAGCGCGGATTTTTCACCCGCGGCCCGCTTGTGGCAATTTCCTGCACCAGTCAGTGGTCTGGCACAGTGGCGGTTGGCCACGACGGGCAGCCTCTGACAAACGCCATTATCTGGATGGATTCCCGAGGCGCCCCCCACATTCGCAAAATTACGGGCGGACAACCGCAAATTGCGGGCTACGGCGTGGCCAATCTGCTACGTTGGGTCCGACTGACCGGGGGTATGCCCGGGCAATCCGGCAAGGACCCCATCTCGCATATTCTCTATCTGAAACACGCCCATCCCGACATCTACGAATCGACCTGCAAGTTTCTCGAACCAAAAGACTACCTCAACCTGCGGCTGACCGGCAAGTACGCCGCCTCTTTCGATTCAATCACTCTGCATTGGCTGACGGACAACCGCGATGTCAGCAACATTCGCTACAGCGATGCCCTCCTCCAACTCAGCGGCATCTCACGTTCCAAACTGCCGGACCTAAAACCGTCTCTGGACATTTTGGGACCGGTGCTTCCGGAGGTCGCACTCGAGTTGGGGGTCGAGTCCGGCGTCCCGGTTGTGATGGGCACGCCGGACGTACAGTCTGCCGCGCTCGGGTCCGGAGCGGTTCGGGACTTTCAGGGTCATCTCTACCTCGGCACTTCATCCTGGTTGACCTGCCACGTACCATTCAAGAAGACCGATCTGTTTCACAACATGGCCTCGTTGCCATCGGCAATTCCGGGCAAGTATTTTGTCGCGAATGAGCAGGAAAGCGCCGGAGCCTGCCTGAACTATCTCAAGAACAACATCTTGCGGCAGGAAGACGACGTAGGCGGGGCCGGAAACATCGGGCAGCCGTACAAGCTCTTTGATCGCATCGCGGAACGGGTGGAAGCAGGCAGCGGCCGCGTCATTTTCACGCCCTGGCTCTACGGTGAACGCACTCCAGTGGAAGACCACTCGGTCCGCGCCGGATTTTACAATCAGTCTTTGCAGACCACGCGTGACCACCTTATTCGTGCGGTCTTCGAGGGCGTGGCATACAACTCACGCTGGCTGCTGCAATATGTTGAGAAATTCATCAACCGCCGGTTTGACGCGCTGAATGTCATCGGTGGCGGCGCCAAGTCGGATATCTGGTGCCAGATCCACGCCGACGTCCTCGACCGGCCGATACGCAAAGTCAATCAGCCGATGCAGGCGAACCTGCGTGGCGCAGCCTTTCTCGCATCGATTGTCCTGGGCCACATGACATTTGACGACATCGCAGAGCGCACTCAAATTGAACGCGTTTTCGAACCAAACTCCGCGAACAGGGAGATCTACGACCTGCTGTTCGGAGAATTTCTCAACATCTACAAGCAGAATAAAGGCATCTACCGCCGGCTCAATCTCGAGTTGGTTTGAGATGGTGGAAGACCATGCCAACCACTTCTCTCATAAACAAGCTTGAGCGACTGCCCCCCGGCTTGCTGCGGGGAATCGAACGGTTGCTCAAATCCATACCCGCGGTGCGGCGCAAGATGGATTCAGAGTATGACGCCATTCTCCAGGAAATGGAACATGAGTTGAAACCCTACCGCACGGATTTCCCAACCTTCGCGGACATTCCGGAGCAAGGCCGCGGCCACAACGAAATTCTGCAAGACATGGAGGCCATGCACGCCAAAGAACAAGAGCGCTGGCGGAACGGTTTTGTTTCCGGGGCAGTCTATCATGGCGACGCGGAGCACATCGAATTTCTCAACCGGGTTTATGCTCTGAATTCGCAGAGTAACCCCCTGCACTCTGATTTGTGGCCAAGCGCCAGCAAATACGAAGCCGAAGTCGTGGCCATGACCGCCGGCATGCTGGGCGGGAAATCGCATCCCGCCGGCGGCGAAAGCGACCCCGGGAAGACTGGCGGCGGATGGCGCAACAGGCGGCGGGCAAAACTACGTTCCGGTGGAGAAATCTGCGGCACGGTCTCTTCCGGCGGCACTGAAAGCATTCTTCTCGCAATGAAAACCTACCGCGACTGGGCACGCGACAAGCTTGGCATTCGCAGGCCAGAGATGGTCGTGCCGCTGACGGCCCACGCAGCCTTTGACAAGGCCGCGCAATATTTCAACATCAGGTTGAAGCGCATTCCAGTGGACAGCGATTTCAAAGCAGATATCTCTGCCGCGCGCAAAGCCATCACCCGCAACACGATTGTCATCGTTGGGTCAACCCCGTCATTTCCGCACGGCGCCATCGACCCCATCGAGGTATTGTCTGAGCTGGCCCTTGAGCGTGGCATAGGCTTTCACACCGATGCTTGCCTGGGAGGGTTCGTTCTGCCGTGGGCCAGAAAACTGGGCTATGACGTGCCGCCTTTCGACTTCAGCCTGCGTGGCGTGACCAGCATGTCTGCGGATACACACAAATATGGCTACGCCGCGAAGGGCTCTTCCGTGGTTCTCTACCGCGGCCAGGAGTTGCGTCACTATCAATACTACACGGCTACCGAATGGCCGGGCGGGCTCTATTTCTCTCCAACCTTTGCCGGCAGCCGACCTGGCGCTCTAAGCGCGACCTGCTGGGCGGCGATGGTGGCCACGGGCGAACAAGGCTACCTGCAGGCCACCCGCAAAATCCTGGAAACCGCGGACTTCATCAAACAAGAAGTTGCCGGTATCGCCGGGTTAAGAATTCTCGGAAAACCCCTGTGGGTCATCGCGTTCGCTTCGGAAGGGCTTGACATCTACAGAATCATGGATTTCATGACCAAACGCAGCTGGAGCCTGAATGGTCTGCACAAACCAGCGTGCGTTCATTTGTGCGTGACTTTGCGGCACACGCAGCCCGGGATCGCACAAAAATTTGTGGGTGACCTGCGCGAAGCCGTTGCCTACGTCAGGGCCAAGCCTGCTGAGAGCGGCGGTATGGCGCCGGTCTACGGTATGGCCGCAACCATCCCGTTGCGCGGCGTGGTAAGTGAGCTACTCAAGAAGTACATGGATATTCTGTTCAAGGTCTAAAAGCGTTTCTGCATATTCACGCATCTCCTCCTCAATTCACCCTGCCGATAAACCGGGTAATTGGTGTTTGACCGAAAGCTCTCGGTTTCGTCATCCGCGCGACCCTTTAAACCGAGATCAAATGATTTTGTCCAGAAGATTTGGGCTCAACGCAATGACGAAACAAGAGCCAAGACCATCTTCGGTCAAGCATGAATTATTGTAACAATACTGGGTTAGTTTGGATTTTTTCTCTTTGAACAAGCGCATTTTTTGCATAAATTACAGCTTAGTTATTTTTGCATGTCCACGGCCGGGCACTGGAAATACGAAATATTTCAGATTAGATTCAATCTGAACCACATACTCACTGCTTCTGAAGGAGAGAAGAATATGGCAGAATCTAGCGGCAAATCCACCGCAACGCCACGTTATCCTGGAATACGCGCCACTACCAACGGCAATCAACTGGTTTCTGGCACGGAAGCCCTCATTGCCGAGGCCGGGGTTTTCTACCCTATCACACCATCCACCGAAATGGGTGAGAACTACCAGCTTCTGTATGCCAAAGGCCAGTTGACAGCCTTCGGCGAGGCGCTAACCGCAGTTGAAACGGAAGGCGAGCACGCAGCTCAGGGGGGCGCTATAGCCATGTCGGTCACTGGAAAACGGACCGTCAATTTCACTTCAGGGCAGGGTCTGGTTTATGGCGTGGAGCAGTACTACCACGCTCCTGGCAAGCTCAGCACCATGGTGCTGGAAGTCGGAGCGCGGGCGCTCACCAAACATGCGCTGAACGTCCATTGTGGCCACGACGATGTCGGCGCGGTTCTTGATACGGGCTGGGCCATCTGTTTTGCCAAAGACGCCCAGCAGGCAGCCGACCAAGCGATCATTCTGCGCAAAGTCTGCGAATTGACCCTGAACCCCGGCATCAACGCCCAGGACGGCTTTCTCACCACCCACCTTGAGCGCACCTTTCTGAAGCCGGAACCAGGCCTGATTCGCGAATTCCTGGGCGCAAAGGACGATATTATTGAATGCCCCACCGAGGCGCAGCGCATCCTGTTTGGCCCGACCCGTCGCCGCGTACCGGCGATGATCGACCTGAAAAACCCGGCGCTGCTCGGCCCGGTCCAGAACCAGGAACACTACATGAATGGCATCGCGGCCAGGCGCAACAACTTCTCTGAGGGCATGTTGCCATTCTTTGAGCAGGCCTATCAGGAGTTCGGCGAAATGACGGGCCGCCACTATGGCTTGATTTCAGAATACAACTGCGACAATGCGGAAACCGTCTTTGTCGCGCTCGGCAGCGCCGCCGAAAACATCGCGGCAGCCATCGACTATCTGAAAGAAACCCGCAACGTGGAAGTCGGCGTGATTCATGTCAATGTCATTCGTCCCTTCCCAGAGAATGCGATCATCAAAGCCCTCAGGGGTAAGAAACGAGTCATCGTGCTCGAACGCACCGACGAACCACTTTCGGGTGACAATCCGCTGACGCGTGACATCAAAATCGCGCTCAGCAAAGCCGCCAGCAACGCCCAAGCCAACCACTACCATGACCTCGAGAAGCTCAATCCCGCTACCGAAATGCCCGAAATCATCTCAGGTGTTTACGGTCTGGGTTCTCGCGATTTCCGACCAGAGGGGATTATCGGCGCCTACGATTTTGCAGAACGCAGAATCGTCCGCCAGGATGGTCAGAAGTGCGGCGAGGGAGTCAATTTCTGCTACCTTGGCATTGACCACCCGTATGCAGTCATTTCAGATGAAACGCCGTCTTGCCTTCCTGAAGGCGCCATTGCCGTTCGCCTTCATTCGATAGGCGGTTGGGGCATGATCACCACGGGCAAGAATCTGGGTGAAATTCTCGGCGAGTTCTCCAATTACGTTGCCAAACGCGACAGCATCGTCGATGAACACGGTGATTTGAAAGAGGTCATCAACATCAGCGCCAACCCGAAGTACGGTTCAGAAAAGAAAGGGGCGCCAACAAACTACTTCCTGGTGGCCGCGCCGGAGAGGGTGCGCGTCAACTGTGATCTGCAGCACGTCAATGTTGTCCTTTGCTGCGACCCAAAAATTTTTCTGCACACCAATCCGCTGGTCGGCCTTGAACAAGGTGGCGCTTTTGTCTGGGAATCGAGCGAAACCACACCCGAGGCGGCCTGGCAGAGAATTCCCAAACATCATCGCAAGGAGATCATCGAGAAGGACATTCAGGTCTACATCCTCAACGGTTTTGACATTGCCAAGCAAGCGACGGACCGGCAGGACTTGCAGACCAGGATGCAGGGCAACTCTTTCCTTGGCGCCTTCTTCAAAGTGTCACCGCTGCTGCAGGATTACAAGATAAAAGATGCCGATTTCCTGGCGACCGTCAAGAAGCAATATGAAAAGAAATTCGGCCGGTTCGGTGAAGCCGTCGTCGAATCCAATATGACCGTCATGCAGGCGGGATTCGGCAATGTCAGAAAAGTCGAGCATGGCGAACTCGATGCGCCGGACACCTCAATGTTTGTCGGCGACCTCATTTCGCCGTGCAACATCACCGCCGCCACAATTCCGGACTCCAAACTGCTGCAGGTTCAGGCAAACGGAAATGGCAAGAACGGCGCCCGCCTGGACACACAGGCCGACCACTCGGTGTTCAAGCTCTCGACCTTCAACAAGGAATTCCGTGCAGGGTTGGGCTACAATCAACCGGCAAGCCCTCTGGCTTCGGTCGGAATCATGGCGGCAGCCACCGGCATGGACTCCGGCAAGTACGTGGCACGTAGAGAAGTACCGCTTTTCATCGAAGAAAACTGCACGCAGTGCATGGAATGCATCATCGTCTGCCCCGATACGGCGCTGCCAAATACGGCGCAGGATATCTCGACGGTACTGACCTCGGCCATCAGCAACTATGTCTCGGATGCCGGGGCACGCACCGCCCTGATGACCAAAGTAGCAGAGATTGAAAGCGCATGTCGCGCCACCATGTTAGAGTTTGCCGCTGAAAAAGAAAACACCACCCGCTTCAAGGAAGTCGTCGTTAGCCATCTGCGCACACTCGAAGACGACTCAATCACGCCCAAGTCAATCGGCGAACTCGAAGCAATCCTGGATATTCTGCCGATTTCCTACAAGAAAACCAAACAAATCTTCCTAAACAAAGAGAAGAAAGACCCGGGCAACGGCGGGTTGTTTTCCATCTTCGTCAACGACATGTGTAAAGGCTGCGCCGCTTGTGTCGATGCGTGTGGCGACCACATGGCGCTGAAAATGGTGGACGAGTCAGAAGATCTGCACGCGCGCCTTGAATCGGCGGAGACCTTTCTGAAAACGCTGCCGGAAACGCCGAGCAAGTATCTTGGCATCTTCGATGCAGCATCGCCGCAAGACTCGAAGGCTGCTGCTCTCAGATTTCACCTCATGCTGCAGTCGAAGTACGAAGCGTTCGTCTCAGGAGACGGTGCTTGCGCAGGCTGCGGTGAAAAATCGGTTCTGCGCGCTGTCGCCACCCTGAGCGAAACATACATGCGTCCTATTTTCCATGCCAAGGCTGACCGGCTGCTGCAGAAAGCCGACGAGCTTGAAAAAGCAGGACTGAAGGCTTTGCAGGACCTGCACAAGAGAGATGAGCAATCCTACATCATCTTCAGAAAAACCGTGCTGCATCTGCTCATGGGGTTTGGCGGCAAAAACGGCGCTGACACTGACAGCCTGATTGCCGAAGGCTTCAAAGGCGACGATCAGGATATTATCGCTGCGATTATTGCAGTGCTGCGGCAGGCGGCCATCAACCACAGAAGCTTGCAGACAATCGAAGGCGTTGCCCCCAACGGCATGTCAGCCATGGCGATGACCGCAAACACTGGCTGCAACACAGTCTACGGCTCGACGCCGCCAAACAATCCGCACCCTTACCCCTGGATGAACTCCCTGTTCCAGGACGGCGCCACAATCGGCTGGCTGATCGGAGAGAGCTTCATCAAAGACCACGGCCGGCAGTCCGTGATTCCGGAACGCCTGGCCGACGCTGTTCTCTCGGGGCTGAAGGAAGAGGTTACAGAGGACGTCTATTTCAGCTACACCCACTTCACCGACACCTACATGACAGATGACGAAATCATGGAGTTGCCCAAGGTCTGGGCGATCGGCGGAGACGGAGGCATGGGCGATATCGGCTATCAGAACGTCTCCAAGGCCGTGCTGCAAAATCGACCCAACCTGCGCATCCTCTTGCTGGACACACAAGTTTACTCGAACACGGGCGGCCAGAACTCAGACTCTTCTCCGATGACCGGTGGCTTTGACATGAATCAGGCAGGCGCAGCCTCTGAAGGCAAACTAACCGAAAAGAAAGCGGTGGCTGAATCTTTCGTCAGTGGCCATGGCTCTGCCTACGTCGCGCAAGTCTCAATGTCTAACTCAGGCACCCTCTACAAATCGTTGCTTGACGGCCTGGGCTACCGCGGAACGGCATTCTTTCAGGTCTTCACAACCTGCCAGCCGGAGCATGGTGTGCCGGACTTCGCGGCACAACTGCAGGCCCAGCGTATTCGGGACAGTCGTGGCATGCCGGAATTTATTTGTGACCCCCGGCTGGGTGAAACCTACCCTGAGATACTTTCCATCAAGGGCAACCCGGCGAAAGATCGAGACTGGTACACGAAGAAAGCTCCAGTCAGCAAGACGCCCTACCTGTATACTGTCGCACACTGGGCGTTCAGCGAAGCACGATTCCGGCTGCACCACAAAAGCGTCAAACCTGACGCAGTAAAAGGCATGGTTCGCCTTGAAGAAAAGCTCAAACTCATCACCCAGGATGATGTCATGCACCGCAGATTTCTGGACAAGAGTCACCGCTCTTACGTTCCTAAGCGTGGAGTTTATACAATTGACTACGAGGATGATGGCAGTGAGGTCTACCATGTGCTCTCTCGTCAAATGGTGCTTTTCTGCGTAGAGCGCCGCAAAGCATGGCGGATTCTGCAGAGCCGGGCTGGAATCATCAACAAGGACTACCTGGAACAAAAGCAACTTCTGGCGCAGGTTGACAATGGAGAGTTGACAGTCGGAGATGTCCTCAATGGAGCCAACGGCCTGGCGACAAAGCAGGAGGCCGCTGTAGCCAAGTAATTCTGTTTAGAGAATTGGTACTGCCAAACGGCCACTCACTTGGGTGGCCGTTTTTGCATCTGTCGCATGCCCCGCAGCCTAACCTTGAAAATCGGCAGGCTCCCCCACAGATGCTTGACATTTCCTTTGCCGGTCATCGCCCTCTGTGATGCAAGCTAACTGCCGTCAGTCTTTCCTCCCCGGGTTTTTCACACAATTCCTACGTCGGGAAAACACGCCAAAGTTGACGACCTTCAAAAAAAGTGTTGCTTTTTACTAAAAGATGCCTTATTATAAGCGTCAATTAATCTGTACGCTGTTTTTCCGCCTTTCAATTTGGTACACGCTTTCAAAGACGACACCAAGCAAGACATTAGACTCGTGGAGAATAGTTTAGCAACTGTTCGAAACGATTTTTTTTTGCCCGAAACAGGCTGATGACAGGATGTACGCGCTGATGTTTATTTAAGTAAGGATTCATTTCAATGGAAACTGGAACAGTAAAGTGGTTTAACGGCACCAAGGGCTACGGCTTTATCACAAGAGAAGAAGGCGAAGACGTCTTTGTCCATTACAACGCGATTGAAGGCGACGGCTACAAGAGTCTCGACGAGGGCGACCAAGTTCAGTTTGAGGTTGCTGAGGGCCCCAAAGGTTTGCAAGCCAACAACGTCACAAAGATATAATTTGTTCAGGTATATCTCTACAAAAGGCTGTCCCCAAAATGGGCAGCCTTTTTGTATTTAGAGGCCAGTACATTCGCCTCCGCCTACAACCTCCCCACAATCTTCAAAGACCAAGTCATCATCACCCTCGACTATACCTGGGCAGCCCAATCGCCAAAGCCTTGCATGTGCCGCTCACTCACGTATGGTTCAGCGGACCGAGTTGTGCTACAATGAGCCCCGATTAGGATAGCTCAGTGCTGCACTATTCGCGTCTGTGGTTGCGCTTGTGCTCGAAGACCGCTATCTTCAATGAACTACTTAAACAAAAACGAGACTGCCCACTTCCATGGACAGCCTCGTGCTTCATTAATAAGACGTCTACCCGTCTTATTCTTCCACCGCGGAACGGCGGAAGTAGTCCTTAACCTTGGGTAGAAGGTAGAACTTTCACTGGCAAACGCAAGCAAATACTTGCACAATTTCGTAATTTTCTCGAAAATAAGCAATTTTTTGCGAAAAAGTTGTTAGCATCCAATTCAAATCCGACAGGGAGGCTTATCTTGAACTCAATTCTGACCTTACTTGCGCTTATTCTAGCACTGTCCATCGCAGCTTGTGACCGCAGCGGAGACGATATCGACAACGCCGCCCGCGACAAAACCACGCAAACAGAAACCGCCTTGCCCCAGTTTGTGGTCCAGGACCTGGAGGGCGCCAACATCAATTCTGCTCAATTCCAGGGAAAAGTGCTGATCATTGACTTCTGGGCGACCTGGTGCGGGCCATGTCTCACCGAGATTCCGGCCTACAATGCCCTGAACAAAAAGTACGCCGACCAGAACTTTCATCTGCTCGGCATAGCGTTGTCTTCGGGAGATGCAGCGACGCTCAAGCCTTTCGCGCAAAAGCATAACATGGAGTATCCCGTGTATGTCGGTTCGCAGGATGCGGCCGCGGCATTCGGCAACATCGCAGTCATGCCGACGACCTTCGTCCTCGACCAAAATGGCGCCATCGTGAAAGCTATCAAAGGCGCCGGACCTGGCAAAATCGAGCAACTGGACGCTCTGATAGCAAAACTTCTGAAAACCGAGGTAATGTAGTTCAAAGCAAACCTGGGCCGTGAGCCGCTCGATTAGGCACCGGTCCGGGTTTGCAGTTTTCTTCTTCCTCCATGCAAACCAATCTGCAACTCCACCTGTCTCACCAGCATAGATAACCCAAATTCTAGATATCCCAACAGGAGTTAACTCATGAAACGATTTGCGGCTTGGTGCATCGTACTGACCCTGGCTTTGTGTGCGCAGGCAGGAGAAATCAATAAGTCCTTCAAAGGAGTCAAGCAAGTCAGAATCCGCACAATCAGCGGCGACTGCACCGTCAAAGCAGGCACTGGTAGCGAAGTAAAAGTCGTCGTCAACTACACCTACGACGATGACGACATCGACTTCGAAATCGAGCAGAGCGGCAGCAGATTGAGCTTGCGGGAAGACTTCATCAACCGCCCTGGACGTGGTGAGTCCAGGTGGACGGTAACCGTGCCCAGGGAAACAGACATCGAATTTTCGACCGCGTCCGGAAACGGAGAATTCGCCGGGCTGCACGGCACATTTGAGGCCAAAACCGCCTCCGGCGACCTGCGGCTCGACAACATCGCCGGTGACATCGACGCTGGTACCGCGAGCGGCGAGGTGGACGCACAGAACCTCAGTGGCGAGATCGAAATCGGCACGGCATCCGGCAACGTGACCATCGATGGTCTAAAAGGCGACGGCGAAGTGGGCACCGCAAGTGGGGACATTCGTGCGTCGGCCATTGATGGCGAGTTTGAGATTGGCGCAGCGTCAGGGGACGTTGACATTCGCAGTGGGAAAGGCAAATTCGAGGTGGGCGCCGCCAGCGGTGACGTAACTGCTCGCGAAGTAATCCTGACTGCGGCCAGCGAGTTTAGTGCAGCTTCCGGAGATGTTGAACTCCGTCTCGCCGAAACAGCAAGGTATGATCTCCAGGTCAGAGCGGCCTCTGGCGATGCCGTACTCAATTACGGCGGCAATGCTATCCAGGGCAGAATCGAGATGACCGCTACAACGGATCGCGGCAGAATCCAAGCTCCATTTAAGTTTGACAGTGAGGAGACCTACTACAGGGGTCGCGATGAATACGTGACCAAAACCACCCAAAAGGGAAGCGGTCCACGAATTCAGATTAGTTCCGCCTCAGGTCTGGCGGCCTTGAACGAGAAATAGTGAGTTCGTGAACTTTGTTGTGCTGAAGCTGGCATGACCGCTGAGCGACTTCACCGTGGCTGGTAAACGACAGAGTTATTTTCCAGCTCCTGCTCCTGACACGCCCGGAGACATAGTTTTTCCGGGCGTGTCAGAGGTATCCGCTCCAGGGTTCCTCGCGCTTCCAGTTCGAAATTCACCGAAGACTGCTATTTGGTGGCTTCAACCATCAACTCAGTCATGCGCTGAATGAACTCCGTCTGTGTGGTCAGATCGCCCTCGATTAGCAGGGCGCCCTCGTACATTTGTAAAACACTGTTGCGTAGCAGCGGGTCGCTGGCGTCCGCAATCAGGCGTTTGCCAAGGTTCTTCACCAGCGGGTGCGACATGTTGATTTCGAGTATTTTTTTCGAGCCGGCGTAATCCTTGTTCATCGCCTTCATCATCTTTTCCATCTGCTTGTCCATCCCGTCTTTGCCAACCACGAGGGTCGCGGCAGAATCGACCAGCCGCTTGGACTCGATGACATCCTCGACTTTGTCACCGAGGGTCTCCTTGAAGACCTTGATGAGAGAGTCTGACAAATCCTTGCCCATGGCATCCTCGTCGCCGTCCTTTTCATCTTTCAGGTCGAGGTCGGCCTTGTCGATGGACTTCAGCGACTTCTCCTGATACTGGCCAAGACCGGGCACGACAAACACATCTACGGGCTCGGTAAGCAGCAAAACCTCAATTTCGTTCTTCTTGAAGTATTCCAGATTCGGGTTGCGTTCCAGGGCATCGCGGTGCTCGCCGGAGAGATAGTAGATATCATCCTGGCCATCCTGCATCCCGGCGACATAATCCTGCAAAGAACGTAACTCGTCTTTTTCCGACTTAGTGGTTTCAAAGCGCAGCAGCTCCACTAGCCGGTCTTTGTTGCCGAAATCCGAGTTGACGCCAGTCTTGAAAACCGGGCCGAAATTCTGATAGAACTTCCGATATTTCTCCGGCTCGTTCTTGGCCCATTCTTCCAGAAAGCTTAGCAGCCGTTTGGTCAGAATGCTTTTTATCTTGGCCATGGCCGGGCTGGTCTGGGTCACCTCGCGCGAGACATTCAAAGGCAGGTCTTCGGTATCGACGACACCACGCACAAACCGCAGGTACTCAGGCAGCAGCTCGATGCAATCATCCTGAATGAAGACTTTGTTGGAGTAGAGTTGCAGCGATTTTTCGAGCTGGTCCTTGAACATCATCGGCGGCGCAGTTTCAGGGATGAAAGCCAGGGCTTTGAAGTTGACGGCGCCCTCAATCGAAAGATGCAGATGACCTTGCGGCCCGCTGAAATCATTGGAAACGAATTTGTAGAATTCCGTCAACTCTTCTTCTTTGACATCATCTTTGTTGCGGTGCCACAGCGCGCTGACCCGGTTGACTTCTTCCTTGTCGACAAAAATTGGGAAATCGACGAAGTTGGAGTACTTCTGAATCACGCTCTTGACCCGATAATCCTCGCTGAAATCTTTGTGGTCGTCTTTCAGCTTGAAGGTGATTTTGGTGCCTCGGGCTTCACGCTCAATCTCCTCGATGGTGAACTTGCCTTGCCCATCTGAACTCCAGCGATAGCCTTTGGAATCTTTGTCCGCGTGTCTGGTTTCTACCGTCACCTGGTCGGTGACCATGAATACCGAATAGAAACCAACCCCAAACTGCCCGATGAGATTGCCGTCTACGGCGCCGCCGTGCTCCTGCACCTGCTTCAGAAAATCCAGGGTGCCGGAGCTGGCCACGGTTCCGATCTTGTTGATCAGGTCATCGTGGCTCATGCCAATGCCACTGTCTTCGATGGAAAAAGTCTGCTCTTTGGAGTCGAGTTCAATCTTGACTTTCAGATCAGCGTCCGGGTCCACCACCTCGGTGTCGGTCAACATGCGAAACCGAATCTTGTTGAGGGCATCAGATGAATTCGAGATCAGCTCGCGCAGAAATACTTCCGGGTGGGTGTAAAGCGAATGCACGATCAGGTGCAGCAATTGCTTCATTTCCGCCTTATACTCGAACTGCTTCACTTTGGGTTTCGCTTTCGCCCTCGGCTTCGCCTTGGGTTTGCTCTGGGACTTGGGTTTGGGTTTAGCTTCCGTCTTGCCAGCCATGGTTCCTTTTTCCTTAATTGTGTCTATTTATTCCTGATTGATGATCTGCATGATACCTAAAACAGAACTTCGAATATAAGAAAGAATCTCAGACAATTTCAATGATTTTTAGTAAATTTCAAGAAGGAGTCGCGGCACGCGCAGAAAGAGTAACGCAGATGGTCGCCCCAAATGGCAAACAACCGATTCCACAGAGACCCGGTTCAGGACTAACCAACAATCTGTGAAAATCCATGGCCATCCGGTTTCCGGCACGCAGGAGTTCCCCCGTGCCAATGCGACGCGCTACCCGGGATACGGCAAACCAAAATACTGATGAATAAACGCCTTGCGGTCGCCATCACATTTTGTGTATTGCACCAGTGAGTAGAGCTTCTTCTGTTGCCGCTCGAGCTTTGCGTCGAGAAAATCCTGATCCTGCAGTTGCGCAGGCAGGTCGGTGAGCAAGCGCAGGTTTTTCTTTTCTAGCTCGCCTTCTGTGACGCCGTAGCGGTCCAGCATCGATAAGACCGTTTCCGTGCGGTAGTCGCGGCGGTTCTTGTAGTGCAACTGCTCCTTCAGCCACTCCATGTCATGAGAGTTGATGGTGTCGCCGGCGTTGCTCAGAATTTGATAAACGCGCTCGTAAAACTCGGCGTCGGGATTGCTCCATTTGATGAACTCCATTTGAATCAGCAAATCCTGCTCATCGTAAAGCAGGGCGCAGGTTGAATCCCGGCCATCCCGGCCGGCTCGACCGATCTCCTGGTAGTAGGACTCCATGGAGCCCGGCGTTTCGGCGTGCACAACGAAACGAATGTTTTCCTTGTCGATACCCATCCCGAAAGCATTTGTGGCCAGCACCAGCGTATCGTTTTCCTGCATGAAGCGGGTCTGGACCGATTTGCGCTGATCGCGCTCCAGGTCGCCGTGGTAGCGCAAATGGGGAATTTTTGCTTTGCGCAAAAGCTCGCTGAAGCCATTCAGGGTTTTGATTAGGCTGAAGTAGACGATGCCATTTCTGTTGTGCTGTTTGCAGATGCGCACAATGTGCTCGAGTTTCTCATCTTCTCCCCAGACATCCGCAACCTCCAGATGAAGGTTCGGGCGATTGATGCCTTCATGAAACAGCCGCATCTCACCGGCCTGCAGTCCAAGCTGACGCACGATGTCTTGCTGAACCTCCGGGGTCGCCGTAGCAGTAAGGGCAACGGTTGGTGGACTGGCGAGCAGCTTGCGGAATTCGCCCAGGCGTGTGTAGTCCGGCCTGAAATCATGCCCCCATTCGCTGATGCAATGTGCTTCATCCACAGCCAGCAGATCAATTCGCCGGCTGGCGATGATGTCTACAAACTCCGGTTTGCGGAAACGCTCGGGCGTGACATACAACAAACGATATTTGCCATCGCGGACTGCCGCGTAGCGCTTCTCCCGCTCGCGCCGCCCTAGAGAAGAGTTGATGGAAGCAGCATCAACCCCGCGCTTCACCAGGCCATCGACCTGGTCCTTCATCAACGCGATGAGTGGCGAGATCACCACGGTCAAGCCGTCCTGCAGCAGCGCCGGAACTTGGTAGCACAGGGATTTGCCCATGCCGGTAGGCATGATCACCAGGGCATGATGGCCTTGCAGCACATGCTCGATGACCTTGTCCTGCTGCCCTCTGAAATTGGAGTAGCCGAAATATTTCTCCAGTACTGCTTCGGGTTTCATAGCGCGCAACCTTTCTTAGACGTCAGCAAAAAAGAGTACAAAGATAGCAAATTGCATGAACGAGACAAGCATCTTTTTGCTCAATCACGGTGAACGCGGGAAGCTCGAGCACTGGCTATCCCGCGGGCCCTGGCTACTTCAGGAAAGTGAACGCGAGAAGTCAGGCTTGACATTCATCAGCGGCATGTTTAGATTTGGCCCGGGTTGGCACCCTGATGCGTAGCTGAGCCAGATGCGTTGGAATATTTGAAGCCACCAAGACCGCACATGGCCAACAAAGTCTGAACCTTTCTCTAACAGAGACGTAACCCCACTTATTTGTGTCAAAGCACTATTACATTTGTAACAGTACAATCATAGGGAGGAAAGTCTTAGATGGAAATCTTTTTCAAGCATATCCGCAGGCCTTTGTTGGCCGTCCTGGCTCTCGGTCTTTTCGCGGCTTGCGGGTCGAACCAAACCTCGTCTGACCGCAAATTCCTGAGCGTCGGCACGGCGCCGCCCGGAGGCACTTTCTTCGTGATTGGCGGCGCTATCGCGCAGGCCGTGAGCAACAACGTCGGTGAATTGTCGTGGCAAGTTTCATCGGAAGCTACCAAAGGCACGCAGGAGAACATCCGCAGGCTGCAGCAAAGCGAGCTTGAGTTTGCAATGGCGAACGCTGCGATCTCCTATTTTGCGGTTCGAGGCGAAGGCGCCTGGGAGAAAGAGTACAACATCAGAACCGTCATGACCATGGCTCCGAATGTCGCAATGTTTATCACGCCAAAATCTTCCGGCGTCAAATCCATAGCAGACCTTAAAGGCAAACGCGTTGTGGTTGGCCCGGCTGGCGCGGGATTCAAATTCTTCATCGAGCCCATTCTCAAGGCCCATGGCGTCAGCTACGATGACTTCACCCCGTTGAACAACACGCAGGCAGGCGCTGTCGATATGCTCGCGGATGGCTCCGCGGCGGCGGCTTTTCTTGGCGGCGGTGTTCCGACTGCATCAATCACCCAGGCCTGCGCTTCGCAGGATATCCGCTTCGTTCCATTTGATGAATCGGCAAAAACAGCTCTATTTGCTGAATACCCGTTTTTCAATGCGGCAACCATCAAAGCCGAGACCTACCGCGGACAAAGCGAGTCTTTCGCTGGCATGAATGTCGGCGCCATGCACTTCATCACCTCCGCCAGCCAGGATGATGAGACCGTTTATCAGTTCACCAAACTGCTCTACGAACACCGGGACGAAGTCGTGAAGGTCCACCCTGCCGGACGCGCCATCAACCCGAAAAACGTCACCAAGGACACCGGCACGCCGTTTCACCCTGGAGCAATTCGCTATTTTCGGGAGATCGGCATCTGGCCAAAAGCGGACAGTCCGGCGCCCACCGAATGACGTCATTCGAGCGCGCTGGCAATGCGGTTTACACGATCCTCGCGGTCGTCTTGAGTCTTTTTATTCTGGCTGAAGTCAACTACCCGAATCTTACGCCGCAATCGCAGCTCGCTTTTTTTGCGCTGGTCGGCTTAGTCCTGGTTTTCCTGAGCACACCGGTGCACCCCAAACTTCGGGGTCACGCGCTGGCGCGCAGCGGCGACGCTGTTTTCATCATGGCCGCCATCGGCTGCTTCGGCTACGTGATTGTGCAGACGGAGCCCATGTTCTCCGCCTTCTGGCCCGGTGGGCAAGCGCTCGGTAGCCGCGCCGGTCTGGAAACCGCTCTGGACCACTGGGTGGGTCTCGCCGGAGTCCTGCTCGTCCTGGAAGCCACGCGCAGAATAATCGGCTGGACGCTGCCGCTGCTGGCTGGCGTCTTTCTGCTCTATGCGGCTTACGGCCAGGCCATGCCCGATTGGCTTTTTCCACACCGTGGCTACCCGTGGCAACGCATCGTCAGCCAGACTTTTCTGCACAGTCAGGGCGTGTTCGGCATCGCCCTGAAAGTGATGTTCACTTATGTGTTTCTATTTGTGCTGTTCGGCACGCTGCTGGAGAAGACGGGCGCCACGGGTTTCGTGATCGACTTCGCGCGCAATTTGTTTAGGAAAAGCCCCGGCGGTCCGGCCAAGGTGGCGGTGGTCAGCAGTGGACTAATGGGCTCATTGTCGGGAAGTGCGGTTGCCAACACCGCAACCACGGGCACTTTCACGATCCCAATGATGAAAAGCTCGGGCTTCCGATCTGAGGTTGCCGCTGGTGTAGAGGCGGCGGCCAGTTCTGGCGGCGCCCTGGTACCGCCGATCATGGGGGCGGGTGCCTACATGATGCTCGAGCTTATCGAGCCGGCGGTCACCTACGTGCAGATCATCAAGTCCGCCCTGATTCCGGCCTTGCTTTACTACACGTCGCTGCTTCTGATTGTGCATTTCCAGGCCAGTCGTCTTAGTGCCGGTGGCGCGCCGGTCGCGGAGGACAAAGTGGAACAGCCGCCGGCGGTTCAGGGCTTGGTCTTTCTGAGCGCATTTGCGGCTTTGATCATTCTACTGGTGGCTGGCTACACGCCCTTCCGCGCGGTGAGCGTCAGTCTGGTTTTGATTCTGGCGGTCAGCGCGTTCAGTGAACGCACGCGTGTTAACGCCAGGGGCGTGGTCGCAGCCATGGCCAATGCCGCCAGGGGAGGCGTCTCTTTAATCGCGGCAGCCTCATGTGTCGGCCTGATTATCGGGGTGGTGACTCTGACCGGCATCGGCGCCAAGTTGCCGGGCGCTATTCTGCCGTTGGCGCAAAACAACATGATTTTGGCGCTGATTCTGATCATGATTTCAACCATCATTCTGGGAATGGGATTGCCGTCCGCGGTCTGCTATCTTTTGATGGCAACGCTAATCGGGCCGGTGCTGGGAGACCTCGGTATTGTGCCGCTCGCCGCGCATCTGTTTATTTTCTACTTCGGAATGATGTCGATGGTGACACCACCGGTGGCGCTGGCGGCCTACACGGCCGCGGCCATCGCCGGATCTGGCATTATGCAGTCCGGCTTTGCAGCCTTCCGTTTTGCCCTGGTGGGCTTCACCCTGCCGTTTGCTTTTGTTCTGAAACCGGAACTGCTGTTGCTAAGCAGCCAAGGCACGCTAAACATGTGGCTCGTCACCGCAAGTATCACCACGACCCTCCTCGCAATTGTGGCCCTGGCCGGAAGTGTCATCGGCCACATGTTTCATACGCTGCGCATGTGGCAGCGAGCGCTCCTGCTTGTCGCCGCTCTGCTCCTGTTGCTGACCACTTTCGATAGTTTTCTCGCCGGACAAATTGCGTCTGCCGCGGCGGTTGTAGGAGTCATCGGGTTCAACTGGCGGTCAAAGGTTACCACCTGACCCGGAGAAGCCCCGAAAGACCTCGGGATTAAGAACCTGTACCAGAAAGGTGAACCACAGATTACACGGATTTTGGCTTTTGAATTTCAAGTGGAAAGCTAATCCGGAAAATACTCTTCTACCTCACCAGCGACGCCCTACGTACCGACACAAACTCACCAGCCCGCATTTCAATCAGATAAACGCCACTCCCCACTTGCTCGCCTGCACCCGACCTGCCATCCCATGAAACAGAGTATTGGCCAATATCTCGAAATTCATCCAGAAGGGTGCGGACCTTGCGGCCAAGCAGATTATAGATGGAAATCGTAACCGGCGCCGCGCTTGGCATGTCAAAATCAATCTGAGTTTCCGGGTTGAATGGGTTCGGATAATTCTGACTCAGCACGAACCGTTCAGGGATCGTGGCATCAGCAACAGAGACCGGCAGCATTGGTCGATTCAGAAAGAACGCACCGCCAAAGGCCGTGTGCCCAGTCGCCTCGCCGTTTGTACCTGAAAGCACGACATGGTCCACAGAAATGGCGTGCGTGCCCGAGGCAACCATGCCGCTGGTCTCAAGTGTATCGACCACAAAGCGCAGAAGCGGCCCGGCTCCGGGCTTAATCGAGTCAGCTTGAGTGCTGGTGAGGGTCACAACCAACTCTCCAGCGGTGAACAGATTTGCATTGAGATCGAAGTCTGCGCTGCGGGTAGTTTTCTCCACGGAGTGAAGCAGCAACAAGTCGGCGGGATAGCGCAGTGTCATTTGCAGCCCACCGAGTTCGACGGGATTGTACAAGTCAACAGAAACCGTATCTCCAGCCGACTTCTGGTGACCGTTGTTCACACGCAGAAAGTTGGCGCCGGAAACAAAGGCAAAGCCGTCCCCGCCGGCAGTGACCAAAGCCTGACCATCTGTATTGGAAACCGCAATAT
Organism: Candidatus Zhuqueibacterota bacterium; assembly: GCA_029261995.1. Classification (GTDB taxonomy): domain Bacteria; phylum Zhuqueibacterota; class Zhuqueibacteria; order Oceanimicrobiales; family Oceanimicrobiaceae; genus JAJDAF01. The sequence goes on along the minus strand of JAJDAF010000067.1, from coordinate 4,554 downwards.
TGCGCACCCCGATTGCCACCGCCTGCGCCTCAACTCCAGATGCAATCGAACCATTCACCACCAGCACGGGTTCTGAACCCGAGACAATCTCAGCACCACCCAGATCAGCAACCAAGACTGCCAGGCGGCCGGGCGCAGCCTCATTGGAGCGCACCTCCATTGCCGACAGACGGTTAACCCCGGAAATTGAGTTGACGGTAAGAAGCGCCGGATCATATTCCAGTTCGAATTGTATCCCGCGCAAATCGTTGCTGTTCGCAAGCACAATCTCTATGGGTGTGGTGATGGCCTCGCCGGGATTGCCAAAGCCATCCCGGACCATCAAAAAATCAACCTGTGCAACGGTGGTGCCGGCGAGCAAAGTGGTCAGCAAGCCGAACAGAAATATGTGACGTTTCACGATTGTCTGCTCCTTGTTTCAGTGTGAATTCTGGCATTGAGTTATTTCAGGAGCATGAGTTTCCTGCTCTTCACAAAACCGGCAGACCTCAGTCGCACCACGTAAACACCCGAAGCGAGTTGGTGACCACTGTCGTCACGACCATGCCATTTGAGGCTGTGCTGCCCTGCCTCAAAATCCTGCGCCGACAGCAAACGGCGAACCCGTTGTCCCAGCACATTGTAGATCTCAATATCGACTTTGCCGCCATTTGGCAAATCAAACCGCAAAGTGGTTTCGGGATTGAATGGATTCGGGAAATTCTGGTGAAGCGCAAATTGTTTCGGCACGAACCGGGTCGAAGAAACTGAATTTCCGATGGCGGTTTTCTGCAAATCACCTCTTTCGTCGGCACTGACCACCTCAGCAAGAGAAATCTTCATTTCGTCAGATTTCTCTCCCGCATCAATCAACTCGAAGCGGAAAACCGGAGCCGTGGACAACGCAAGCGGTATATTGTCGAAGCTGTTGAAAACGTAGGTCACCTTGCCATCGTGAGCGTGTTGGTACACACCGACCTCGGCCGAGGCTTCTACGGGTTTCAGTCGGCTGCTGTCGTACTCAAGCTCAACTTGCAGCCCGTGCACCGGCGCCTGACTTGCAAGCAGCAGCGGAACTGAAACAATGCCATTCTCGACCAATGCCTGTTCACTCAAGTTCACGCCGACTTCGGCGGTTGTCAGCGGCTCAGACGCATCGCTCGAAATTCCCAGAATGTGATTTACAATGGCCACCACGTCGGCGACGTTCACACCGAGGTCATCGTTGAAATCAGCGGCATATTGCTGCTCGCCCGTTGGCGCCACCGTTTGCAGAATGAAATCAATCAACAACACGACATCCGCAACGTCCACAGAACCATCGTCGTTGATGTCGCCTTTGGTGATGTTGAACATCATGAAGGCTTCGGTGCTGAAGCGGAAGATGTCATCTTCGCGATTTGGCTTGGTCGTGATGACCCGGAAGATCGTACCTTCCTCGGGGAACATCTGCGTTCCGGCTGCGACTTCGCCATCACTGACATCGTCTCCATTCCAGGAAACAAGGACCGTCCTGGCAAAGGCTTCGTGACCGCCGTTGAAACCGATATTGGCATCGGCGCCTACAATTGTAGTGTCAATTTGGCTGATGTAGGTGTTGTAGCCACCCTCACCAGGCGCGCCCTCCAGGTTCTCATTCGGAATAATCCAGTAAATCCATGGCGTAAAAGGATCGTTGGTCCCACCAGATGTACCATGGTCGACTGGATCCAATTGATAGGTCAGGCCCAGAGGATCTGTTCCGGCATAGCCGAGACCAGCACTACCGAGAAAATATGGAATGCATCGATAATCATCACTCGGGTCGTCCAGAGTGTTGGAACCAACGTTCCACAGCTCGAAAGGCACCTTGACCAGATAACTATCATTGAACCAGCGCAGTGCCCAGCTACCGCGGGAAGTAAAGCGCATTTCCCAGTCAAATGGAATGGCGCGACTGAAGTTATCGTTACGCAGTGACCGGCTCAGGAAGGTGGCAAAGGAACCATCGTTAGCGCCGCCACCAACATTGAAGAACCAAATTCCAGAGCCCACCTGCTGGCGCTCAGTCGGTCTCGACGATGGGAACCCCTGGAAATCAGCCGCACCGCCTTCCGGTGGGTCGAGCAGGCCGGCCGCATTGGCAACAGCCGCGAAACTCTTGAAACCAGGCGGCGGGCCAAGGACCTGCACCAGCATCCCGTCTGCAACGCTGCCGGAAATGTCCAGAGAATCCTCAATCTGAGACTGATCCTCAAGTAGGATGTGTCCGAGGTCCAGGTCAACCAATGACCAGAGAATCTCGTCGGTGTTGTCATCTTTGGAAAAAGATATCTGGTAGTCATGCCCCGTCACCTGTGATGGGTCGATCACAGTCACACGGACCGTACCGTCGCTGTCGCCGGAGACATGTTCTGCCAGGGTGTCAGCGGCAACATCGGAATAGTCCGTCCCGATGACTGGCCCCGCTGGCGTTACGGCCACAGCGCTGATCGCGCTCTCAAGCGCGTTGGGTTCGGCGTCGGCCCGGTAAACGTAGGCAGATACGCCGAAGTAGTACTCTCTGCCGTTGACGAGTCCAGCACTTTCGAGCACATCCTCGGCGATCTCGACAAAGTGCTGAATTCCGGAATCTCTGCCAAACTGCACCGGCATATTGATGACCGTGCCGGTCACAGGATCGAATACCTCGTCGAAAATGACTTCGACATTGTTGACTTCATCAAAGGTAATCACTCTTTGCCAGGGACCGTTTGGCGATTCGCCCTGGTAGATGTTGTAGCCTTCGAACGCCTCGCCGCGACTGTTGTCAACGGTTGTCCGGATGTCCGTCCATTCGAGCACCACTTTGCCGTCAAGGCCGGTTGCCCGCAAGGAAAGCTCTGGCGGCTGCCGCTGGCCTTGAGTGAGATTGTCGAATTCTTCCTGTGCAAGACGGTCTACAAATTTGAGCAGCGACACGCTGGAAAGCCGGTCTGTGCCGATGGCGGCGATCGAAGCAACCACCACATCCTGAGTGTCACCAAACGCCAGGGTCGCCGGGCCGGTTGACAGCACCATTCTTCGGTCCCCGGTACCCATGTCAACCCATCCGGTATTGAGAATCGGGTCGCCGCTCAGCATAAATTTTGTCGGGATCCCGGTCGCGGGATCGATAAACGGTCTACGCGGAGCCGTGGGGCGCGGAAGATATCCGTGCAAAAGGTTCCACCATTGGCGGGTGGTCTCGTAGGTGCCCAGACCCGGATCGGAGGTCGAATCTCCAGGACGAAAGACGGCAAAACTCGTCATTGGCAGGTTGCGAATTCCCTGTCTTTCTTTTAGGTCAAACACGCCTCGCCCACCCGCGTCTGGCACGGCTGGGCCGGCGAGAAAATCGAAGCCTACGGCCGGTGGCGGCAAGCCTACAGCAGAGTAAACTGGGTCCGAAGAACTTGAATTGTAAGCAAACCCGAGATCAAGGCCAACGTCACAGCCCGCCAGGTCATCACCAGATGCTCCGACATCCGGGTCCGACCACTGCGCAAAATGCATGCTATCGACGGTAGCGGTGGGAGGCGTGTTAACGTCTCCTTTATAGATGAGTCGGTAGCGTTTGAAGATGACCTGCCCAATCTCGTCGGCGCGTGCGAAGGCCCACAGCGTAATCTGTTGCTCCAAGCCAATTGACGGAGAGCCTGAAAAGTTGGCCAGCGTGCCGGGCTCAAGATCATTTGTGACCAGCCAGACTACTTGGTCGGCGTCAGCGAGGCCTGGCTCATCCGCGTGTCGCGTCGGGTCGAAGGATTCATCGCCCCGTGGCGCCAGTCTGGGCGAGCCATCCGAGTTCAGGACGGGATTGTAGCTGCCATCGCCGTCCGCGTCGTAAAATGGGGCGCCTTTGTCGGCCGGCCAGTCAAGCCAATCCTGCCGATAAATGTCGCGCACTTGATCGATTTGAGCCTGGGTTACCTGGTTAGGCAGAATGTCGTTGAATTCCGCCGCATCCAAAGTGAGCTGTGCATTGTGGAAGTTCCGACGGATGCGCCAAACGCGGTTAACATTTGGATCGGTTCGATCTTCGGCCACACCCGGTGAGAGAATTCTGCCAGGCACGTGGCCGACGGCATACTGTCCGCCGCCGACACGAATCAGAGGCTCGGTACCGTCCATGACCTGCCCTCCCCAGACCAACTGGTCTTGAAACATAACGGCAGTTGCAGGACTGTTGCCGCGAGGAAAAAACATGCCACTGTTGCCCGACGGCGTTCTTGCGGAAAGACCATCGGAGTGAATCCACATGGCTACCTGCCCCACGTTTATCAGAGTGCGGTTGGTCATATCCTGACTTACCGAAGCACGCGTGGAGCGCATGGGCATGCCGGTCACGGACTCCGGCTTTTGAGCGCGCGCCGTATTTGCGAAGGTCAACGCCGTCAGCACACAAACGGTCGGATAGAAAAATCTCTTCATGAGTTTCTCCTATGATAAAAAGTTTTGATTCTACTCAAATTTCTTAATTTTTAGTGGCATTTTTTCGCCCGAATCCCTTCTCACTCAAAACTGGAAGGGTGAGGGCGAAAAAATGCGGAACTCATGATTGTTTCAATACAAATT
>JAJDAF010000066.1 GCA_029261995.1 Candidatus Zhuqueibacterota bacterium | reverse complement strand
TCCAGATTTCGAAATGCTTCGAAAAAGGCACTAAAAACAGCATACAAAAATGGTGAACCAAGTCGCGATCGTCGCTTACAAGTCAAATATGGAGTTCGCCATTTTCAAGAGAATCCGGGCTTGACTTTTTCGACAGTCTCGCCAAAGGGAGGACAGGCAGAATTCGTCTGTAATGGCAATTTGCGTGACCCGAAATCCTCCCTGTCCCTCCTTTGCGAAAGGAGGGGACTGCTGCGTAACAGAATCAATTTTAATTCGCATCGTACTTAGCTGGGCACCCATAGACTGGTGTAGCTGGCAACCGCGAGAACTGGACGGTGTTTTTGAGGTGCTGATTGCCAACGGCATAGATCAAACGCGGGGGACAGGCTAACCGGTCCCCGCGGTCCTCAACCCTTCTTCATCACACGCACTCGCTGCCGTACAAGGTCAGGTTCGGATTCAATGGACATGGGAGTCGAGGAGAGGAAGACTATTTGTTGAAGCGCTGTTTCAGGTCGTCGTAGATGGTTTTGGCGCCGGGCACATTCATCTTCGAGGCCTGTTTCACGCTGTTGTAAAAGGTCAGCGCTGCTGTGTAAGCTTCGCTGCCGGCCAGCATGATGGTGTCGCTCATGTTCTCGTTGAGCTGGGATATTGTGCGATGAAACTGCGTCAGCATTTCGACCGCCTGAACATCCTTTTTCAGCTCCGGAATGTCGAGATAGGCCGGCGCCAGCTCGCTGTTGCTCTCGGCATAGTTGAGAGCCTTGTTGACGAAAGGCGCGCTGCCGTCGCTCATTTTCGGCAGCTCCATACGTTCATCCGGTTGCAGCGCCACCAGATAGGATTTCAGGGTGTCGCTCAGGGTGGTGAGCGCATCCTTAATCGTGGTTTGGTCCTCGGGCGTGAACTCGATGGACACGGTGTTTTCTGTTGCCATTTCTGGTCTCCTTGTTGGTTGTGAAAGATACCGTATTGTCTTGATTCTACATCTGGCCGCGCCGATTGCCCACGGAAGTTGCGGATGTTTAACATCTGCGGTTTCCTTCTTAAAAGCGCAAGTGCCCGCAAAAAGAACCGAAATGCCCCACGATCACTTTTCATATTTTCCAATGACTTAGGTTGAAAACGGCATTTTTGGGGGTCTGGAATGCCCCATAGTCGGTTTTCATATTTTTCAATGACTTAGGTTGAAAGCGGTGATTTTGAGGGTCTGAAATGCCCCACGGTCGAAATGAAATACGAGATTCGGTGAGTGGTTTCAGGAGGCATAAACTGATTGGCGTGACCGCTTCGACTTAGAAAAACAATGGTTTATGGTTCTGTATTCCGTTGTTCCGAGAGTCTGGCACAGAGATTGACAAGACGAGGAACTTACGGTCTCATCTATTCTCAAACCGGAGGGAACCATGAAGAATATATTGACAATCATACTCACAATAGCTATCGTAATTCCGGCATTGACGCAGCAACACCCTGAGCTGCAGGAGCGGCGCACAAGCAACAGTAGGACTTACTACAACAAGACCTACAACCGCTTCCTGACCTAGGTGTACGCGCAGGACATCCACTATCTGGCTGATGGCCGTAAATACGAGCCGATTCAAACCACCGTTCGCCGCTACCCGGATGGCCGGTTTGGAGTGGACAGAGCGCCTTATCGTACCGCGCTCGTGGCCCGAAGCGGAGAGGGTGAATACGATGTGAGCGTCGAGATGCCGAGTGGCAGTTTGCAATGGCGCATCTTGAGTCTCGGCTACTATGACGGCGTCACCGGTCACTATGCCACCATCGAGCAGGCGCGTTCGGTGGAGATGAGCCATGCGGCGAACACAGCGGTTTATCCAGAGATTTTCACAGGAATCGACTACCGGGTTGTTCATTTGAACTCAGTTGTCAAGGAAGAAATCGTTCTTTCTCAAGCCGTTCTTCAAAAGCTGCCGTCTCCAACGGACTTTGGCATCTCTGTAGCGGATGCCTATTTGATGGTTGAAGTCCAGTACCAGGGTGGCGACGGAGAAAGCGCCGTGTTGCCATTTCAAAGTGAGCGTGTGTACTTTGGGAATGATGTAGCTGACGCAGTGCTCGAACGGGTGGTTTTCAACGAAGATGAGCAAGACCATTGGTTGGCCGGCGGCTCATATTCGGAGCTTGGGCAGGTGGCTGCCGGGGACGTAACTCTTGAATCTTCCATATCCATGCATGAACGCATGCTCGCCAAAAACCAGGTACGGTTTGACATGCAGGCCTCAGGTGTTCCATCACGTTCGAAGATACTCAGTGCGCGGCTTTCCCCCGGCAACCTGGGCAAACTTGACCGCCAGTTTGAAATGAGTCCGGTCGTGAATTCTGAAACAGGTTCACAGGCAAAGCAAACTGGGGCCGTGGTGCAGAAATGGAACCTCAAGGACCACGTTGAGCGCTGGCTCGCCGACCCGGGAAGCAATCTCGGGTTGATGGTTTCGGCAAAGGACAAACCCGCGGCTGCTTCTGCGGCCCAGCAAGCACAGATTACCATTGAATGGGTTGACAACACCAGCACGGTTTACTATTTGAAAGACCATCTCGGCTCAGTGCGCGCCACGGTCAATGAAGTGGGCGAAGTTGTTTCGTATGATGACTACGACCCCTGGGGTCTGACGCTTGCTGACCGGAGTATGAACATTGCGCAATCTGACTTGCCCAACAAGTTCACCGGCAAAGAGCGGGATACGGATTTTGGGTTGGATTGGGATTATTTTGGGGCGAGGTATTACAATGCGGAGATTGGGCGGTGGATGAGTGTTGATCCCAAAGCACAGTTGGCGCCCGACGTTACTCCCTATCAATATACCCATAACAATCCCGTTGTGAGAATTGACCCAGATGGCGAACGTGATCTTATCAAGAATAACATCCGTACTAAGAACAAGAATCTAGCGAGAGTTATTTTGGTCAGTGGAAGCGGCCAAGTCCGAGAGAACACAAGGGGTGGTGAGCGGGTAACAAAGGACATTACCATCATATCACGAAGAACAACAAGAATGACCGTAGACCTCCCGAATGGAGAGACTACGACTAACCATAGCACAGCAGTAACGTTTAAAGACAACATAACCGGAGAGACAGTAACTCAGGATGCAGTCTTGGGTGGTGTAGAATTAGGAACAGCAGGTGAAGGTGATCAGTTATTCAAGACTGACGACCCAAATGATCGAACCAACGTCCTCTTTGAAGACGACAAACAGCTCCTGAAGATTAAGGGAACAGGTCCAACCTTAACTCTCGGCGAAAAGAAGCAAAGTACGTTCGAAAAGGTCAAGGGTGTGTTTAAATCGATCTTCAACAAGATTATGAAGCGAAAGGAAGTGGTAGACGATCCGCAAAGCACCGCTGTGAAGGGATAGGTGCATTGCAAACTACAAACAATCTCCATAGGAGAGGGAAACATGACTAATGGTATTCGATTCACCAATCGTCTGGTTTTTTGCATATATGCCGTTGCTGCGCTGACCTCTTGCCAACCCTTCGAGCACGTGTTTTATCAGTTTGAACTCAGGAGCGATAGTAAGCAAGATGTGCTTGATGCAATCAGTCACTTTCGAGAGTCTATGGACCGCGACTACCTGAAGAACATTATTGATATTTATTCTTCAACAAGTGACCTTGATATCAAGGTTGAAGCCTTTGATGCGGCACTCAAGATCGGTGCAATGAGAGCTGTAAAAACCATTCCAAAGATAACGCAGTATGAAGTGGCAAAGATTGACAGCAGTATTTTCCCTGTCATAACCAGCGCCTTCCTGTCCGAGTCATCGTTTTTACGTTCAACCGCGGCGCGCGAAGCTGGTCAGCTTGGACTGACAAGGTTTAGTGCCAACGTGGGTACCCTTCTTTCAGATGAGCAAATGTCAGTCCGGGCCAGTGCGGCTAGCGCACTGGCAAATATTGGCAATCTTGAGTCTCTACCTGCGTTGCTTAATGTAGCAACGTCTGATACGAGTCATCTTGTGGTGAACAAGACTCTCAAGACCTTAGGAAAGCTTGGCAACTTACAGGTGTTGGACTATCTTCGGCTAAATTATCACCGTTTTTCTCCGAAGCACCATGATGATTTGGATTCAGCTATCAAAGCGCTAACAGAAAAAGGTCATTTTCTACCACAAATCTGAAGTTCTCAGGGTGCCACAACCAATGAGTTGAAACTCAACCCTTTTTCAACAACATCAAGGTGTTTGGCCGCAACCCCGGCGGCGGGCGCTCTGACATCAAACGCAACGACAAATTCGATTTCGACGGCAGCGGCCGCATCGACTTCGAAGACGAGCACTCGGCCGTGCACTTTTTGTTTCCGCTGGATTTTGCCTATGCGGCGGGCGACAGAGCAGTCGGTGCGCCGGTTTTTCTTCACGGAGCGTGGCAAGCACTTTCTGCTGGTGGGTGTGCCGTACGCCTGGCTGGCCAATGCCCCGGCTCAATATGAAGAACTCGAACATAAAAAATGCGCGTAACTTTGTGTCCATTTTTTCGGGGCAATATCACGACCCGCCAGGGAATCATCTACGACACAATAAACCGGGAATTGCATTCCCCAAAACGAATCACCTGCGGCAGCTTAACTTTGACGGCTAGCCATTTGCCGGAGACCAGCGACTAACGTGCCGCCAGCGCCCCGACAAATACGGTAGACAACTCTCCCGCCTAAACTTCTCCGCAGGCATCCACAGCTACATTGACAGTAGGCATACCGCCTGGGGTTCCGCAATCTTCAATCTTCTTCAGAACATCCATGCCCTCCACCACCTTGCCGAACACGACATGCTTGCCGTCCAGCCAGGGCGTTTCGGTGGTACAGAGGAAGAACTGCGAACCATTTGTATCTGGTCCGGCATTGGCCATGGACAGGGTGCCCGCACCCGTATGCTTCAATTCAAAATTCTCGTCGGGAAACGTACGGCCATAGATAGACTTTCCGCCACGGCCATCGCCGCTGGTGAAGTCGCCACCCTGGCACATGAAATCCGGAATGATGCGGTGGAACATGCTGCCTTCATAGCCGAAGCCTTTCTCACCAGTGCACAGCGCCCGGAAATTCTCCGCGGTTTTGGGTACGCTGTCCGCAAACAGCTCGATTTCGAGTCGACCAGCTTTATCCTCGCCGATTTTGATTTCAAAAAATACTCTGGGGTTTGCCATTTGGGATTGCTCCTTTTAAAATAAATGTGGGACGGCGGATGTTTGCACCAATCCGCGGCAGTTGGTGGGACATTCCACTTCCGTGGTCTACTCCCTTCCTTGCAGATCAGACATAAAAAAGAATCGCGAAAAAGTGGCAGGCGCTACCTCCAAGCACGAACATGTGCCAGATCGCGTGGTTGTAAGGCAGGCGATGCCAGACGTAGAAAATCACGCCGACTGTGTAGCAAAGGCCACCGGCGCTGAGCCACACCATACCATACGGGGGAATGGTTGCCAGCATTTCCTTGATGGCGACCACGCAGAGCCAACCCATCAGAAGGTAGACGATGGTGGATAATTTGCTAAAGCGGTGAATCAGGAAGGTCTTGAAGACAATGCCCGAAATCGCCAGAGTCCAGACCACGGCCAGGAGCGACCAGCCCCAGGGGCCGCGCATGCTCACCAGCAGAAATGGTGTGTAGGTCCCGGCAATCAGCAGGTAAATCGCCGAATGGTCGATGATGCGAAAGATATGCTTGATGCGGGGATTGGGCACGCTGTGATACAACGTCGATGCCAGGTAGAGAATGACGAGGGTCCCGCCATAAACACTGAAACTCACCACCCGCCAGACATCTCCATGTATCGTAGCGAGCACCACGAGTAAAGTCAGGCCGGCGATACTTAATGCCGCGCCAATGCCATGCGTGACGCTATTGGCGATTTCTTCCCGGACGGTAGGAATTTTGTCGGGCTTGGTTTTGTCTTTGCTCTCGGCAACCATACGGACTGCTTTTCTCAAAAGCGGCAATATAGTCCATACTGACGAAGAATAAAAGAGAAAACTTTGCAACGCCTTGTCGACGAATGGTGTGCCGGGCGAATGGCCTAATTCAAATCTGCTTTAAGAATCCAATTGTCCGGGTCAACGTGCGGGACAAAGCCATCTGGCACTTCCACGGTCTCTTCCGCCTCAGCCATCGAAATCTGTCGCACTTCCGGACCCAGACGAACCGCCACCGGCATCGGGAAAGGTAGGTCATCTGGCACGGACCAGCGCAGGGTCAGGGTGTTTCCCGCGATAGAAGTGCCGAGTTGAGGCAGCCTGGGCTGCCTGAGATAGACGTCAAAAAACCAACCTAGCCGCCTGCCCGAGACGCTCTCCACGACTCTTTGAAATTCATCGGTGGTCACGAAATGACACTGACGACCATCCGTAACATACTCCAGCGCAGGCTCCGGATAGGCAAGTTGCCGCAACGCCCGCAACAGCTCTTTTTTGCCGATCAGATACCGCAGTGAGTGCAGAACCCAGGCTCCTTTTGAGTAAAGGTCACCACCATAGATGTCACGCGTGCGCTGGGTTTCACGCGGTGCAAGCGGTTTCACATTCTGGATACGGGAGCGAAAGCCGGCCATGTAGCGGTGGTAAGCAGGGGTATCGTGCAGCGACTCTGCGTAGATTGCTTCGAGGTAGGATGCGACGCCCTCATGCAACCACCAATCGCGCCAATCCGGCGCCGTCACCAGGTTAGCAAACCATTCGTGGCTGAGTTCATGAAAATGCAGCGTATCGAAACCATATTCGTTGTCTTTGAAATCGCCGCCATACGAAATGATGGTTTGGTGCTCCATACCGCTATAGGGTGTCTGCGCCACGGCATATTTGTCGGCGCGAAACGGATATGGCCCTAACGTGCGCTCCAGAAAATTCATGTGTTCGGAGATTTGGGGGAAAAGAGTCATGGCCTTGAAATAATCATCCGGCATGACCCAAAATGTGATTGGAAACGTTTCGCCATTGATGCTGCGGTAGCTGTCCTCGAGCTTGCTGTATTGAGCAATGTTGAGCGTGACGCCATAGTTATTGATAGGGGTCGAGACAAACCAGTGGAAACTGTGCATCCGTTTGCCATCGATTCGGAAGCGACGATAGTCACGAAGTCGGCCGTTGGACGCGACGGTCAGTGGCTCCGGCACCGTGATATTGATGGCCATCGAATCGGGCTCATCAGATGGGTGGTCCTTGCACGGCCACCAGATATCCGCGCCGTTCAGCACCGACACAACGCCAAGCCAGGGCTCCCCGGTCTTCGAGCGCGTCCACAAAAAACCATCTGACCAACTGCCCTTTCTTACCGGCGCGGCCATTGGACGGCCGCCGTACTCTATGGTGACGGATAACTTGTCGCCAGGTTGTGCGGCATGAGGCAATTGTATCCAAAGTTTGCCGCCTCGGCGTTCGAAGCTCAGGCCTGCGGCTCCGTCGGTCAACGTAACGGGTTTGACGGATCTTACTGCAAGCACGGGATCGAGGTCGAGAACCAGCCAGGTCACTGGCGCCACGACACGTGCATCAACACGCAACGTGCCGTCGATGGTGCTGTCACCCGGATTCACTGACAGCGTGAGAGCGTAAAATCCCACATCATACGCTGCCTGCTCGGCCATCAAGGGCCCACCTGAATTATAAACGTCGGATTGCGCAACCAGGGGCGCTGCGGCCAAATTCAGCAGCATCGTGGTGAGGAGAAGATTCAAAGTCCGTTTCATGTTCATCCTATCGAGCGCTTAGGGGCTGTGTAAAATTGATGTGGCAACAGCACATCGTTTCTTAACGCAGAGATGCAAAGAGCCCGGAGTATCGCGAAGGTTTGCCTTGTTGAAAGCGGGACCGCTCTTGACTTCAGTTACATCGCCACAGCCAATCATGCCCCAATTAATCTGTTGCACCGTGGAGTCTCCGGCAGGTAGGTTAGCGTCTTACAAGCGTGTGAAAATATATCGATGCAGAAGTTATGACGCAAGCGATTTATGAAACGCCTGCAACAGCTTTTTGAGCAATATTGTTATGTATTAGCAAAGGTGGGAATCTGCAGGTCGGAAAGACGAAAATCTCGGGCTGATTTGCTTCCGCGCAGAAACCTGAACATTCTCTGTTGAACTCGGTCTAGAAACCCGTGGCATTTCAAGGCGGCAATCAACTCGGATCTCGCAAAACGTCCATTGTCAATTCGAGCAGTTCGGTCGGCAAGGCCGTTAAACCAAAGGCGCCAGGCGGCACGCCGGGCTTAGCTGTACCGACATAGAAAATGAGCGGCGTTGGCACGCCTTTCTTCTGAAGTTGTTCGAGGAAATCCAGTCCGGTCTCATCTTGTTGGTCGCGGCCAATGTCGGAAATGATCAAATCATGGTCACCTCTGACAGCCAACTCGAGCGCCTCTTGGTTTGTGGTTGCGATGTCGATGGTGACGCCCAGTTTGCGAAACAGCTTGCGTTCGTTGATATTGTTTTCGGGATGGTCGTCAAGCCAAAGAAAAGTCGCCTTCTGGAAGACCCGCCAGTGAACTTTGACCCGGTCCATGGCGCGTTTTTTCTGGGTGTCCGTGACATCCACTTTCCAGGAATGCGTGCTCGTGCCAAGCTCAATTGCCGCATCGATGGAGGCTTCAACCAGAGACAGTTTCACGCCGCCGAATTCAATCCCGCTCAATCGCGGCAGCACTTGCTCTTTGATTTGGCGGTAGAACCGCGCAACCACAAAGGTCACCAGAAGAAACCAAAGTACGGATGGCAAAATTCTAATCACTTCCGACCAGAGTGTGCTGCTTGCCGGGTAGTGGCTAAACGTCCAATTTGGGAACATGATGCTCGTCTCCATCTTCGACGGCTACAATTTCAGCTTTTCAGGAATTAGGCTTGACTCTAATAGCAAGATAGTCTACGCATTGCAGCGTGCAAAGTCAAGTCGGAAACAGGCTCAGGTTCCGCGGATTCCGACTTCTCTAAACCATCTGGCGGCAATGCCCAGCGCTTTTAACCTGCGGGATGAGAAACTCAGGACCTCCAAAGTCCGTCATGTAACCTTTAATCTCCGGAAGGAACATCTGCATTTCAATCGGAGTTTATTTAAAAAACTCAGGCACGCATTGAACTTTTCCCTCAGAACAAAACTCATCTTACTGACGACATTTATCGTCACCGCGACGATGGCCTACGTCATGTATGTTTCTACCATCCGCGAACTGCACGAACGCGGAGATGCCGTCGAGTCGCAGATGGGCCGGATTGCCCGCAACATTGCCTCCATGCAACTGGTGGAAAATCAGAGTTGGAAAACCTACCAAAACTACATCACCCAGCTCATGCCTATCAACGAAGACATTGTCTATATCGCAATCTACGATGAGCGCAACTGGCTACGGGCACACACGCTGAACCCTGCCCTGGTGGAACTTCCCAGCAACGACCTGCCGGAGCGCACGCGCGCCAAAATCGTTCAGCGCCTCGACAAAGGGCTTGTGGCTGCTGAAAGCCGCGATGACCTGAAAACCTTGCGCGTCAACATTCAATCTGGGGACCGGGTGCTCGGAAGCGTGCATGTTGGCTTCTCGCTCGTGGAAATCAATGATGAACAGAGCGCGCGCCTATGGCGCAACCTCGGCATGGCCCTGGTTTTGATGTGTTTTTTTAATGTCATTGCGGTCGCACTCAGCCGAAGGCTCAGCCGACCTCTGGAGCGACTGAGCGGAGCGATGAACGCGATCGCCAAAGGCGACCCGGAGCGCAAGGTGGCAGTTGAAGGCAAGGATGAAATTGCTCAGCTTGCGCGGAATTTCAACCAGATGGTCGAGGGCTTGCGGGAGCGTAAGCTCATTGAGCAAATGGGCCGGGAGATGAGCGCGGCGTTCGAGCTTGGGCAAGTAGCGGAGATCGTCCGCAGCAGTCTGGCCAAGGCAATTCGTGCGCCTCACGTTCAGCTTTATGTTAGAAGCAACCGAGAAACCGGGACCTTTTACGAGATCACGGATAGCACGCAACCAAGCCGTGTTGCGCTGGACAAAGGGTCCATAGACTTTGTGCGCAAAGATGTGAATGGTTTCAGCATTGAAAAAGCGCCCGGGTCGATCCAGGATGCCCTCGTCGGCGTCGAGGCTTCGGCAAGCGATATTGTCCTGCCCATGTTGGTCAAGAAACGGCTGTTTGGCTTTGTGGTTTTCGGCCGTGAAGGCAACCCGGGAGACGTTGACGAGCGCAAGTCCGTTTTTGCCGCTACGCTCGCCGGCCAGGCCGCGATTGCTCTAGAAAATGCCCTGCTGTCAAATGAAGTGCGCAAGAAGGAAAAGCTGCAACGCGAACTGGACATCGCTCACGAAGTGCAGCAGAAGCTCTTGCCCGAAACCATGCCCCGGCTTGACGGCTTCCAGTTTGACGCCATTTGCCTGCCGGCCCACGATATTGGCGGCGATTATTTCGATTTCTTCGCAATCGACACCCACAAGCTCGGCGTGGTGGTCGCGGATGTCAGCGGCAAAGGCACCTCGGCCGCCTTCTATATGGCTGAACTGAAAGGCATGATGTCTTCCCTGGCGTTTCTGCACGAGTCGCCGAAAAAAGTGCTGTGCGAGGTCAACCGGCAGTTGCATTCAAACGCTGACCGCACGGTGTTCGCCACAATTCTTTATGGGGTGCTGGACAGCAAAAAGCGCACGTTCACCTTTGTGCGCGCCGGCCATGATCCTCTGCTTCATATCCGGGAAGGTGGGAAATGTCTGGCAATTACGCCCTCCGGAATAGGCGTGGGTTTGGAATCTGGGAAGCTGTTCCGCGGTTCACTGCAGGAGCATCAGGTCAGAATCAAGAAAGGTGAAGCCCTGCTGCTGTACACAGATGGCATCACGGAGTCAATGAACGGTGCCCGCGAGGAGTTCGGCGAGGCGCGCCTGCTTGCGACCATTGCGCAAAACGGCTGCCGCGAACCGAGGGCCATGCGAGACTACGTGCTGCAAGCGTTGTCGGCATTTTCGGATGGCGCCAGGCAGCATGATGACCTGACCATGGTGGCGATCTGTTGCAGCTAGCCGGAAATGAAGATTGGCCTTGCCTGCGGGTTTTGCTTCGCAGGCAGGAGCATGCTTGGCAAGCGTAAAATTAACAATTGACGTTCTAGCCCTCGCCACTTCGCCGGACTGCCACCGTCTGCACTACTTCAACAGCAGCATGCGTCGCGTCTGCGCAAAATCCGCTGTCTTGATGCGATAGAAGTACGCGCCCGAAGCCACCCGCAATCCCGCGTCATCGTTTCCATCCCAAACCACGTTGTGAGAGCCCGCCAGCTTGACCGCATCCACCAGCGTCCTGATTTTCTGCCCCAGTGAATTGAAAATCTCCAGGCGAGTGTCGGCCTGTCTCGGCAATTCATAAGTGATAATCGTCATGGGGTTGAAGGGATTCGGATAATTGTTGCCGAGCGCAAACGAATTTAGTGTTGAGCCACGGCCATCGGCCACGCTGGTTGCCGGGTTGGCGAACTGAAAAACATGCAGCCCGGTTTCGCCGTCACTCACCAGAATGTTGCCGGATGGCAGAAACGGGTAGACGCCGAATGCGCCGCCAAAGCCGCTGCCCTGCGCAGGTGAGGTGTCAAACTCATCGAACAGCACCGGGTTCTCAGGATCGGTGACATCGAAAATGCGAAAGCCGGCCGTGTAGTAGGAGACCAAAGCAAAATCGCCAACCACGAAGAGATTGTGAATCGTAGCGTTGTTATCCGCAAACTCGGCGACCTGTACGGGATTGTCGAGATCCCGGATGTCCCAAACAGTCAGGTCAAACGGCTTGCCATTGAAATCAGCCAGCTCATCACAAATGAAGAGGTAGTCGCCATTCTTGGATGGCCAGCCACTGTGATTGTACGCGATCTCCGGACCGCCGGCTGCTCCTAGAAATTGCGGCGCGGTGGGGTCGCTGACGTTGTAAATATTCGTTAGACCCGTCCTGCCATGAAAATCGTATAAAACATCGCCGACGACCGTGGCATCGTGACACTCGGCACTGCCATCATTGAAAACCTGCACCGGATTAAGCGGATCAGGATTGAGGTCGAAAATGCGCAGACCCGGGCATTCGCTGTACATGAAGCCGTTGTCAGCAATCGTAATGTTATGCGAAGATGGAAATGTGCTCACGGTCTGAGGATTCCTTGGATCAGTGAGATCGACGATACCGCCGAGCCCACCACCTCCACCATTGACCGTGTACGCATAATTGCGCCACGCTTTGACATCAAACCCCGGGACATTCGTAACCTGCGCCAGCAACTCCGGGTTAGCCGGGTCTGCAAGCCCGACCACATTCAAGCCGGCATTTGAACCTACCAGGGCATATTCGGCGCCCGTGCCATCCACGTAACCCCAAACATCCGTGACGCCGCCGCCAAAACTATTGAGATGGCCCACTTGCGAAATCGACTGATTGGAACCCTTGCCGCCCACCGCGATCCGATACTCCGGGAAGAATCCGTCATCGCTGGCGATCGTCATGGTGGCGTCGATGCGCTGCAGCGTTTGGGTTTCAAAGCCGATTGTGACGACCGCGCTGTCATTGGCCGGGATCGACAAAGAAATCGGGTCGGCGCTGAATTGTGCAGCGTCAAAGCTGATAGCGCTAACCATGATTGCGCTGCTTGAGCGATTGCCGAGCGTAATCGGCGTGAGGGTGTTCGTAGCAAGTGCAATTTCACCGAAATCCCATGCCAGCGGCCGGGTATAAAGGCCAAACTCCGGTGAAGTAAAGGTAAACACATCTTCAGCGGTCGCCGGTTTGGTGGTGGTTATTCGAATGGTCGTCCCTACCGGCGGCGTGTAGCTGTCGTCGCCAGCGATACTGACCATGCTGAGTCGCGATATGACTTCAGGACCGACATAGGGCCGGGTGAACAATGACTGGCTCAGGTCCCCACCGGCATCCTCCAGGTCTTGCAGCATGTCGTCGTAATTGACGCTACCATCACCATTGACGTCGCCGTTGGGGTCGCCGGTGAAGAGTTTTCGAAAGTAGATTCGGTCAAACATTCTGCCGACGCCACCGTCGCTGGCGTCGATGCCGCCATCGTAAGCACCGGGATTGCCGCTGTCATCAAAACCGACGGCCATAATCTGTTCGTCGTCAGAGGTGTCGCCCGGCGTTCCAATACCAATGTTCCAGACTGAGAACGGCACATCGATGGTGCCCTCACCGGTGAACGCATAGATGAGTTTGTTGCGTCCGTCGGGATTGCCGTCGAAACGCAGCTCGTAGTCGAAGGGCGCCGCATCTACGTCCCGTCTTGCGATGCTCGCGAACCCACCACCATTTCCAGCGACAAAGGTGTACTCGCCTGTTGAATTCGTCCCGCCCCGGCCCTGGCGATCTCCAGGCCGAAAGACATGCACTGGCGGTGTCACGACCGTCTCGCCAAACTGCACTTCAGTGACTGATGTGATTGCAGGTTCAGGTGGCAAAACCGTGACCACGATACCCTCAAATTCAGAACTCGTCGTATTTACCGGAACGTCTGCAGCAACGACGGTTTGCGTGGTCGTGTTTTCCACGGAGAAAACCAGCGCCTGGCCGACAAGCGCAAAAGAAACCCGGTAGGCGTCACCGGTGGTTTCCGCGGGGTTCACAACTTCGATTTCCACAATGGCGTCTCCGGCGCCGGCGGTCTGGTCCGCACGGAACGAGAACTGCTGAGCCAGCAACACAGGCACTGCAGTCAGGGTCATGGCGACAAACAACAGAAATCCCGTGCACCTCTTTTGGGTACAAATCATGTCAACAACCTCCTAGTTAAGTTGCCTGCTGCGGTGGGCTTGTGATGAGTTCGAGTCCAACAGGATGGGACCAGGTCAGCGCTATCGCTGACTCCCAACTTCCGTTCCGGAGATACCGGGCAGGGAGTGCTCCTTGTAGCTTTAACAGGTACAGCTAAGATACGATTTTATTTCGGGATTTCAAATCCCACTGTGCAATTCGTTGTCATGATTATTGACAATGAACCGACAAATTCCTATTATCATCGCTGTGTTTCACTGTGCCGAACCGGCTGCTCGAAGACAAAACGGTTAAATCTCAAAGGCCGAGTTAATCAGGAAGGCGAATATGAAGATTGCAATTCGTGAAATGAAAGGCCACGCCGACCATGCTGCTTGCGTGCGTTTGCAGCATGAAACCTGGGGCCACGATTTCACTGAAATCGTGCCACCGACAGTCCTGTTGGTTGCCCAGGAAATTGGTGGACTCGCTGCCGGCGCCTTCAACGAAAGCGGCGAAATGCTAGGCTTTGTCTTTGGCCAGACCGGCGCATTTGCAGGCCAGCCGTGCAATTGGTCGCAGATGCTGGCCGTGCGTCACGACCACCGCGGCCGCAGCCTGGGCATGCAACTCAAATGGTTTCAGCGGGATTGGGCCCTGGCGCGCGGTATCGAGCACGTCTACTGGACCTACGATCCGTTGGTTGCGCGCAACGCGTACATTAATCTTAGCCGGCTTGGCGCACGCATCCACAGCTATGTGCGCGAGATGTATCCCTCCGACAACGGCAGTATTTTGCATCAGGGCATGAGTCTGGATCGATTCATTGTGGAGTGGCCGCTCAATTCGGAAAAGGTTCGCAAGGCTCGGGACGAAACCCTGCCGGCGGAAGAGACGAGTGCCGCGCTCGTGGTTAATTCTGAGTGGCAATCCGGAGAGGCCAGCCCTATCGATGCCGATTTACCCACAACGCCTCAAGTTCGTGTAGAGATTCCATGTGATATAGAAAACATCCTGGCGAAAGATGCCAGTCGCGCCACCGCATGGCGACAGAACACCCGTCGGGTATTCGAGCACTATTTCTTTATTGGCTACGAAATTGTGGGCTTCCAGCGTCACGGAGAGCGCCGATTTTACCTGTTACAGAGCGGAGCATCGTGATGAATGGTTTTCTCGTGAGAGTCGCAAGACAGAATTGGTGTTTGCGCAAGCCACCGATTGCCCAACACAAAAGATGAGGCCCTAAAACAACGGGCTACTCTTCTTGAAACAGCCCCGTCATTGTTGGTGTTGAATCACGTACGTCAGCGTCTACTTGGCATCTTGTTCTGCAACGACGAACTGCAATTGGCGCTTCAGCACCGGTGACTTTTCAAATTCCACCGCCCGACGCAAGAAACCGTCGATCAGTTTGCTGTGGGTCTGTGGCAAGGCACGCAACGCCAAACGGCGTGTCCCCAAGTTGCTCTTGCTGCGGTAGACCCTCAGAATCTCAAGCGCGCCATCGCCCACATTCAGATTGTCACCATATTTGATGACCTGCCGCATGGCGGATTGCTGCAATCCGGCGTTGCCACTGCTCAATGCCTTCTGCAGATTCTGGCTGAACGCCTGCCAGTTAGGCGTGTCTTGCGCGTCTGCCGCAATTACATTATTGACCGCAACCAGGGCAAACACGACCACGAACGACGAGAGAATCCAGGTTATTGTTTTCATTGTCTTTCTCCTATGATAAAAAGTTTTGATTCTACTCAAATTTCTTAATTTTTAGTGGCATTTTTTCGCCCGAATCCCTTCTCACTCAAAACTGGAAGGGTGAGGGCGAAAAAATGCGGAACTCATGATTGTTTCAATACAAATT
>JAJDAF010000065.1 GCA_029261995.1 Candidatus Zhuqueibacterota bacterium | reverse complement strand
GCCCCGCATCTTTGGATTGGGCTTCCTTCAGACCCCGTCTCGCGACGACGCCCTTGCCCTTCTCCTAGCCTTCGGCTCCGCGAAAACCTGGCGCAGGGACTCACACCCTGCTAGCTATGGGCCATGCCCGGCACACACGCTATCCGGAGGTGCTGGCGGTCGAGTTGGGCGGTGTGCGAATCTGCATGCTGCACGAGTTTCGCGGGCTGGCTGACGCGAAGCTGCTGGCGGCCTGCAAAACGCTGCCCGGCCAGAACGCGGACCTCGTCATTTGCGGTCACAGCCACCAGGCAAAACTGGAGAAAATCAACGGCATCTTTGTTCTTAATCCCGGCGCGGCTGGCAGAAAACGGTTTTCCCTGCGCCCGGCCATCGGCATGATCCATGTCCAGGAAAAGGGTCAATTTACACCGGAAATCATTTATTTGGACTGACCCGGATTTTCTATTGACAAAAAGTCATCGGTTTCTTATATTCGTCACTGTTTTGGCCTCGGCCTGAGGGTATAGCTCAGCCGGTAGAGCAGCGGCCTTTTAAGCCGTTGGCCGAAGGTTCGAATCCTTCTACCCTCACGATTCATAACACCTGCGTCGTTAGCTCAATTGGCAGAGCAGGGGCCTCTTAAGCCCAAGGTTCGGGGTTCGATTCCCTGACGACGCACCAGAAAAAAAGGCTCTCGCTTCGAGAGCCTTTTTTGTACCCATGTGACAATTTTCATTCCCGCTCCCTTCCTTTGAATTCATTCTTTTTGCTTGAATTTAACATTTGAGCTGTCTACGTTTTGTTGTCTTTCCCCTCATACTTTGATCTCATCGACACAAGCCAGGGAGCTCAGGGCATGGATACCTTTTCTGCGAGTTATTTATCTGGTCTGACCGCAGCATTGACGACGCAGGTTCTCAATGCATTGGGAAGCCGGCTCAAAACTTCAATCTATGGCACGGAAAAAGAGCAGGCCGTGAAAAGGTGCTTGAACGCTGCTCTGGTTGCGTTGGTGAAAACCGCCAGCACGGAGGTCACGACCGAAATCAACCTGCTCAGAGATATCTTCAAAAGCTATTTTTCCGATGCGGAGGTCGGTCGTGAGGTGGTGCAGTTGCTTAACGGTCGAAACCTCGTCAGAGAAGAAATGCATTTTCTCTTTGGAAAAGCAGAATTCGAAGCCAAAACGCTGCCGGGTGTTGATTTTGATGCCGCCCTCTCTGTTTTTGAATATGCCTTCATTATCGCCGCGGCAAATGAGGAAACGCTGCAGGGCGTTATTCAAACAAGCCAGCTTTTAAAGCAAACAAAGATACAGCAGGACATCCGTGATGATGTCAGGAAATTGGTTGAGTTGATGCAGGGAATGAAAGAAGCGAGCGTCGAAATACGTGGCGGGGAGGTAAGCGAAATTCAACAACAGAAGCAATTGTCCAGCGCTGCTTTTCGGACCACGCCATCGAGAGAAGCTTATCTGAACCGGGTCTTCGGCGCCAGCCGCAAACTGAACCTGGCCGGGGTCGATCCCAAAGTTGTCAGCAACCGACAGGAGTCGCAATTGAACCTCGATGCCGTTTATACTGCACTGGGAACGCTCACCCCTGAAGAACACGACAAAATGCTCAGGGCAGAAATCTCCGAGCGAAAAACCGGACACCAATCTGCTCTGGCGCAATTGAATAGCCATAGGAAACTGGTCCTAATGGGCGACCCCGGTAGCGGCAAAAGTACGTTCGTCAATTTTGTCGCTTTATGCTTAGCGGGTGAGGACCTTGCGAGTCAGGAAGCAAACATAACCTTGCTCACCAAACCCTTGCCGGAAGAAAAAAGCGATGAACAGCCCAAATCTCAGCCATGGCGGCATGGCCCGCTCTTGCCGGTGCGGGTCATTCTGCGGGATTTTGCCGCCAGGGGGCTGCCCGCCAAAGGTCAGAAGACGAAGGCGAAGCACCTTTGGAATTTTCTGCAAGCGGAATTGAAGGCTGACAAGCTAGTAGATTTTGCACCGTACCTACAGCAAGAACTGCGTGAAAAAGGCGGCCTGCTTCTAATTGATGGCCTTGACGAGGTACCGGAAGCCGATCAACGCCGCGGCCAGATTAAAGAGGCGGTTGAAAGTTTCGCTGCATCATTCCCGAAATGCCGAATTGTGGTGACCAGCCGAACCTATGCCTATCAAAAGCAGGATTGGAAACTCACCGGCTTCGTCGAGGCGATACTGGCGCCTTTCAGCAAGGGACAGATTCTCAGTTTTGTAGAGCATTGGTATGCCAAAGGCGCGGCGGGTTCGAGTCAGGATGATGCAAAAGGCCGGGCTGAACTCCTCAAACAGGCTATTCTTAACAATCCGCGTTTGTTTGGACTGGCGGAACGACCGTTATTACTTACTTTGATGGCCAGCCTGCATGCTTGGCGGGGTGGCACTTTGCCGGAAAAGCGCGAGGAACTGTATGCTGACTCTGTTGATTTACTGCTTTACTGGTGGGAAAGTCCGAAGGCCGTGCACCGGGCGGATGGCACGCGCGAAATACAGCAAGCTAGCCTTACCGAGTGGCTCAAAGTGGACCGGGACAGAGTTAGAGCGCTTTTACAACAGCTTGCTTTTAACGCACATCAGGCACAGCCTGAACTCGTGGGCACCGCAGATATTCCTGAAAAAGAACTCACGAGTGGCTTGCTGGCTTTGACCGAAAACCCCGAAGTCAAACCTAAACGACTGGTTGAATATTTGAGCGACCGAGCCGGACTCTTGTTACCCCGCGGTGTTGAGGTCTACACCTTTCCGCACCGTACCTTTCAGGAATATTTGGCAGCCTGCTTTCTAACCGACTACAACTACCCGGAAAAACTGGTTGAGCTTTTTCGCGATGAACCGGAACGTTGGCGCGAGGTGGCCCTTTTGGCAGGCGCTAAGGCGGCACGGGGCAGTGTTTCGACTATTTGGACTTTGATAGAAGAATTATGCCTGAGCACGAGTACAGCGGATGAATTGGATGTGCCTGACGCGTGGTCCGCGCATCTGGCCGGGCAGGCTTTGGTAGAAGTCATCGGCATGTCGAAAATCAGCCAACGCGATCAAATCAAGGTAGATACAGTCAAAGACAGGCTTACAGAGATCATCCGGATGCAGGAGTTTCCCGCTATCGAGCGTGTCAGCGCCGGCGCAAATCTGGGTAGATTGGGCGAGCCGCGGAAGGAAGTTCTCACCATCCAGGACATGCAATTCTGTCTGGTTCCGGAAGGACCCTTTTGGATGGGTAGTGATGAAAGCGGCGATGAACTGCAGCACTTGAATCAGGCTCTTGACTACGACTACTGGCTCTCCCGCTACCCGGTCACCAACGCACAGTTCAATTGTTTCATTGCGGCCGGCGGTAATGATGAGGAAAGTTTTTGGACGAAAGCGGGTTGGAGCTGGCGGCAAAGCAACAAAAGGACGGGCCCGGATGACTATGGACGGCCCTTTGACCTGCCCAACCATCCGGTCGGCGGCGTTAGCTGGTACGAGGCCCTTGCTTTCACTTTTTGGCTTGACGCACAATACAAGAGCATGGCGGTGCTGCCACAGGACCATCGCATGCAACTGCCGTCCGAGGCGGAATGGGAGAAGGCCGCAAGGGGCGGTGTGCATGTGCCGCGCACGCAGCTTGTTGGCGCCGGCACTGGATTGCCGGCCGGCCAGGATGTCAAAACAACGAAGCACAAAAATGAAAAACGAATATATCCCTGGGGCAATGAACCGGATTCAAATCGTGCCAATTATTCGGAAACGGGCGTGGGCGCCACCAATGCCGTTGGCGCCTTCCCTGCCGGCTCCAGCCCATACGGATGTGAAGAAATGAGCGGCAACGTCTGGGAATGGATGCGCAGCCTTTGGGGCAAAGATCTTTGGAAGCCCGATTTCAAATATGCCTACAAACCGGGTGATGGCCGTGAGGACTTGAATGCAACGAAAGATATCAGGCGTGTTCTTCGTGGCGGCTCGTTCGACGATTTTGCTGGCAGCATGCGCTGCTCTTACCGCTACGGGTACCCTCCAGGCCGCGGGGGCCTCAACCTCGGGTTTCGTGTCGTTCTGTCCCCATTTTACTCTGAACTCTGAACCCTCTGGACTCTGTTACTCTGAACCTCTAATTTTTTTTGGAGAAGAAAATGTCATACAAAGAAATGCCTATATTCACTCGAACGTTTGACCTCCTGAGCTGGCTTTTGCCGGCGACCACAGGTGTCCTGTTAAGAAGTCTACAATCTGACGTAAGCGCCAGTAAATCAACTACGAGTTTCTCACCTCGTGATCTGTGGACTTGGTTTTAATTGACAGTCTCGGGTAATCAGTTGCAAGGCCACATCCCGGATGCTACGGCGTGAAAAAGCCCCAATGGGGCGGCAGGCAATAGCCCAGGGCAACGCCCTGGGTAACCAGAGCCCCAGGAAACCCAAGCCCCAACGGGGCGAAATATTGCACGATGACCATGCTATCAGAAATTCGGTTGACCCTCTTATTTCGCCCCGGTGGGGCTGTATCCTGCTGCCATCGCGCCACCCAGGGCGCTGCCCTGGGCTATTACATCGTGCCCCGTTGGGGCTTTTGGGGCAAACGGACTTTTTTGCCAGAGACATATTCCTTGCCCTGCGGAATGAATCACCGCTGACAGAATGACCAGACCCGCGTCCGAAGTGCCCACTCACCAGCCCGCTTCTGGTTGCCGCGTTCGATCTGCGAAAGACTGGAACTAGCAAACATGCGCAAAAGGAGATGAACAAAATGGATGGATTTACAGCCAGTTTTCTGTCTGGCCTCGCGGCATCTTTGGCAAGCCAGGTTATCGCTGTCATGGGTAGAAGACTGCGAGACTCTATTGTTGCAACGCCGAGAGAGCGAGCTTTGAAAAAATGTTTTGAGGTTGGAGTGGTGGCGTTTGTTGCCTCGGCCACCACCGATATTAAAGATGAGGTTGACCTGCTCTCCACTATTTTCCGGGACTTCTTCGACGATCCTGATGCCGGTGCCGAGATTCTACCGCTTCTCAAAGGCGCGACTGTGAGTCACGAGGAAATGCGCTATGTTTTCAAACATGCCGGCTACGATGAAGAGAAGCTGCCGACACTGGATTTTGACAAAGCGCTGTCGGCGTTTGAATACGCATTCCTTACGCAAGCGTCACAGGAAACAGAACTCCGCGGCGAGTTGCGGACTGGCGTAGCTTTGCAGCAGCTCGGCACGCAGAAAGAGATCAGGGACGCCCTTAACGAAATGCTGCTTGTCCTGAAGCAGGCCAATACGGACACACTCCTAGTGCTCAACGGCTGCCTTTCTGCACTCGCAAGGCAACAGAACAAACCTCTTGAATTTCGATTTCCGGAAATGACTGTTGTGACCTTGCGGGACTGGGAGAGGCATTACCTGAAAACGCTCATCAATCGCCTTGATTCCGTGGACCTGACACAAATTGACGATCGCGAACCATCTCATCCCGACCTGCAGGAGCCCCTACGAATAACCGAAGTTTTCACCTCTCTCTACTTGAAGAATCTGCGCCAAAGCGGCAAGGTCAAGCTCAGAGACCTCATTGAGAAACGCGACCTTGAAAAGGATAGCATGGCCCCGGATAGAGAAGATGAGGCAAAACCGGTCTCCGCAATGGAAGCCATTGCCGTCGTGCCGCGTTTGGTCATCCTTGGGCAGCCGGGTGGCGGCAAGAGTACACTGGTAAATCATCTCGCCTGTACCCTGGCCCGGAAACAGTTGGGCCAGAAACTGGAGAAGGATGGCCTGACCGGTTGGCAAGATACCACCGCTCTCATACCGGTCAGTATCGTTCTGCGGCGCTTTGCGGCCGAAATCCCCGAAGGGACCAAACAGGGCGAGGCGCATCTGGTCTGGGACTATTTGAAGGTTAAACTAAAAAAGATCGGCTGTGAAGAGGCCTTTGAACAGCTTAAACATCACCTGACGGAAAAGGGCGGCGTCATCTTTTTGGATGGCCTGGATGAAGTCAGTGAGACCGATGAAGCCAGAAAGCGCACTGTCATCACTCAGGCTATCACGGCGTTTGCCGGCCCGCTCGATAAGTGCAAGGTCGTTGTCACCTGCCGGGAATACGCCTACAAACGCGATGACAACTGGCGCCTCCCCGAGCACACCTTTCCTGTGGTCGAGCTTGACTTGTTCAAGGGCGAACAAATTGAGTATTTCATTAACAACTGGTATCGCGTGGTCGGACCCAAGAAAGCGTGGGACTCTGACAAGTGCATTGCCGAGGCCCGCAAGTTAAATGACGCGGTCAACAGCCTGTCCCACCTGCAGGAGTTGGCGCAATACCCCTTGTTGCTCACGCTCATGGCCCAGGTGCACGGCAAAGACGGCTACTTGCCGAGAGACCGGGCTGATTTGTATGAAAAAGCGGTCAACCTTCTGCTGGAGCGGTGGGAAAACCGTATCACTATCGAACTTGACGGCAGTCGTGAGGTGGAACCGGCTCTGATCATGCAACTCGGCGTCCGCACCGAGGTCTTGAGAAATGCCCTTGAGCAGGTTGCTTTTGCGGCCCATGAACGTCAGGAAAAAGAGAAAACTCGTGATGACCGGGCTGCCGACATTGGCAAACAGGAACTACGGGAAGAACTGCATAAGAGTCTTGGCAGCTGGGATAAGGCGGAACTCGTAGTCGACTATATTGAGAACAGGGCCGGCATCATACAGCAGCAGGTCACTCAAATATACACGTTCCCGCACCGGACCTTTCAGGAATATCTTACAGCGACTTACATTCTGAGACAAAGTGATTTTGATGCGATGCTGCGCGACCGCGTGCGCAGAGACATGATCTGGTGGCGCGAGGTCTTCCTGCTCGCGTGCGGCACGCAAAAAAAGACGCCGCGCAATATCTCCGACATTGTCGACTCTTTGTTGCCGGCAGCTCCTGCCAAAAACACGAAACCTAAACCGGATAAATTCGCACAGGCACAGGTTGCAGCGCAGGCTCTGGTCGAAACGGAATTCAGCAATGCAGCAGATAGTGACAACCCGGATGAGCCCGGCCGCTTTCGGCTCACCTATCAGCGCATTCAGAACTGGCTGCTGGCATGTGTCAGCGCCCACCGGTCTTTAAATCCGGAAGCAAGAGCGCAGGCCGGCATCTGGCTGTCGCAGTTGGGCGACCCGCGCAAACAAGTGACCGGCATCGAGCACATGCTTTTCTGCTTCATCCCAGCCGGTTCCTTCTGGTTGGGGAGTGAAAGAAACGAAGAAGAAAAACCTTTCAAAATCAATGACACCCTGACTTACGACTACTGGATGTCAAAATACCCGGTCACCAATGCGCAATTCAATCAGTTCATAGATGCCGGTGGCTACAAGAACCCGGATTATTGGCCGGAAGCTCGCGCTCAAAAAGTCTGGCGCAAGGGCAAAGTCAAAGGCCTTTGGGATGATGAGTTTCGTGATAAGCCCGCAAAATTCGGTACGCACTATGGTCTTGCGGGCCATCCCGTGGTCGGCATAACCTGGTACGAAGCCCTCGCTTTTGCCCGCTGGCTGACTGACATCTCTCGTGCGGAAGGCTGGCTTCATGCGACCTCCGAAATAAGGCTTCCCTCCGAAGCAGAATGGGAAAAAGCTGCAAGGGGCGGTATCGAAATTCCAAAGAAAGCTATTTTCGCCGGTCTCAAGCAAATCGCAGGGCCACCCGCTTCTGCAATACACACGAACTCGAGTCCGGAGCGTGACTATCCCTGGGATGGCGAGGCAGATGGTAACCTGGCGAATTTTGACAAATCCGGTGTCCATTCAACCAGCTCCGTTGGCTGCTTTGCCGAGGGTCGCTCACCGTACGGTTGCCAGGAGATGAGCGGCAACGTCTGGGAGTGGACACGCACTCTTTGGGGAAAAGATGTATCTGAAGCTGACTTCCCGTACCCCTATGAACCAGGTGACGGCCGTGAGGACTTGAGCGCAAAGAAAGATATCAGGCGTGTTCTTCGTGGCGGCTCGTTCGGCGGTTATGCTAACGACATGCGCTGCTCTTGCCGCTTCAGGCTCAATCCTGACTACGGGTACGACTTCATCGGGTTTCGTGTCGTTCTGTCCCCATTTATCTCTGAACTCTGAACCCTCTGGACTCTGTAACTCTGAAAGGGCGGGGTGGGGTCCGGCTGGCGTATGGCAGATATCGATCTCGATTGACCAAAAGAATCAATACTGTATCCCATGTCCGGCAACAATGCTTATGCCATAGCAATACCAGATTAAAAATCTGTCACATCCCAAATAGTCTGAAAGAAATCTGACTATCTCATCATCTATATAATAAACAGGCAAACGCCTCCCACAAAAGCCAGGCAATATTTGAGTGACGGGCAAGCGGCGGTGATGAATTCAGCTCCCATTATTCCACAAATCAATCAAACGGTTTCCCATTCAAACCATTTTCTATTAACCCCAATTGAAAGGATACAGACCATGCCATCGAGAAACCAATCCATGATCCGGCGTGACATCAATCGTCTCAAAGATACGGTTGAGCGCCGGCAGGCGGAGCACCCGGTGTTGACAGCGATTCAAACCCTGGTCACGGACGCCGCCAACGCGATCAACAGCGCGTGGCAACAGTACCAGGATGCCGCCGTAGCAGGCGACAAGGAGCGCCAGGAACGCGACAACGCCGTAACCACGTTGCTTGGCTGGATGCAGCGCTGGCGGCCTGTGTTGCTGATGGTCGTGCCGGGCGCCAACACCAACCTGCGAAAGCTGCCGTCATCCGGCGCAACGCCGGATGATATCATCCGGGTCGCGGAAGACATGGCGACCTTCATCAACAGCAACGCCGGCGCCGAAAGCATTCGCACCGGCGCCACGGATGGCCTGGGCGACAAGATCGCGAGCGCGCGCAAAGAAACGGTGGAAGCAAGCGCCGCCCTGCCCGCGGAAGCGATTGCCCGACAGGCTTACACCGATGCCTGTGAAGCGGCCAATCCCGTACTCATTCGCGGTACCGAAGTCATCCGCGCCATCTTCGGGCGCACTTCGCCGGAGTACAAACAGTTCATCGCCCGCGGCAGCGCCGCCGAAGAAGCGGAGCTGGAAAACGAAACCATGGTTGGCGAAGAATAGGCACACGTCCCGGAACCAAATCCAAAACCCGGACAGGTTTGCCAACTCTGTCCAGCCGAAATAACTGACGGCGTCCTGCAGTAGAAGGGCGCCGTTTTTTTCTAGGCCGGCTCTATCATTTAGTATCTGAGAATCAAATTCTGCCATTTCTTGGCAAGATATTCTCCAGCAGGTCTGGTTTGAACACGGAGTGTGGAGCTGACAGAGAAACACGGAGTCTTCAACTGTTCTGCGGACACAAGAGCTTTCTCCGTACTACAAACCTGCAAAACTGTGTTCTTTTAGCAAAGTTTTGGAGCCACGGATTTGCACGGATGAAACACGGATTTGTTCGGTGAGGCCCTTATTGCAGTTTTTTTTGATTAGAACGCGCGTTCGAATTGTTTTCGCAGCAAACCCTCAGACATCAGTGAAAATCCGTGTGCATCCGTGGCGAGTCTCAAAAAGTTTTGGTTGCGGCTTTGGCCGCGCCGTGAGACTCCGCGAACTTCCGCTCTCCGTGTTGAAGGGAAATAATCTCGCTCCCACGGTCTCCGTGGGAGTGTGGTGTCGGACGCTCTGCGTCCAGTCTTACGGATGGGACGCATTCTGACGGAGACCGTCGCAACCAGCAACTCTGTCCTGCTGAAATAACTGACGGTGTCCTGCAGTAGAAGGGCCCCGTTTTTTGGGGACCGGCACTATCATTTCGGAAGATGGCAATCTTGTTTGAGAAGACAACGATCCTGGTCAGGAAGATGGCGATCTTTCCAAGGAAGACAGCGTCATTGTCCCATAGCCTGTCTCCATTGCTCGGGTTGATGGCTTCAGAGCGAGGAAGGGTGCGTCAGAGATAGGTGCGATGGCGTCATTATCCCCAAAGGTGGCGCCATTGCAGAGGAGGGTGGCTTCATTTGAGATGAGGGTTCCGTCAATGCAGAGGAGGGTGGCTTAATTTCCAGGAAGACAGCGTCATTTAGGGCTAAGGCACCGTCATGGACCGGATATATGGCGTTATCGTAAGGTGCAATGGCTTCAGACAACAGGAAGATGGCGCCCTTGATGCGGGAAGGTGCGGAAAATGGGTTGCTGTGTGCCGTGCAATACGGTCATGGTGCGCCGCACCCGAGCTGCCAGACCGCAAAGCTCAGTGCTCGCAGAGATTCCTCGTCCCGGCAAACGGCGCCGGGGCGAGGAATGATAGATTGGGAGTATCGTGTCGACGCCGCTGTCTGCCACCGTGCCGTAGCTTTGCTCGTTCCCAAATTCCCAGGTTTGGGAAGGCACTGACCGAGGAAACTCCGTTTCGAATCAACCTGCCGGAGCTATCCACGGCCAGGCACGAAACGGAGTTTCGCCGGACGCTTTGTCCCCAAACATGAGTTTGGGGCAAGCTTCGAAAACACCAATAAAGCCGGGCGGCGCGTGGTCCGCAAAAACCCGGTCCACTTGGCGCTATTCGAAAGCAAATGGCCGACCGCATCCGCGCCGGAACCGGACGCGGAACAAGCTGCGACTGCCCAGACCGCATGCTACCTGCAGCGGTCGCCGTAAGCTACCGCTGCAGGTCCGTCATCTCTCCTCATGCTTCTGCTCTCCCGTCTAGTGTTGTGATTCATGATTTGTTAACTAGATCTCACCTCAAAATAGGTTTGTCGACTAGGGAGCTGTTACGCATTTGTGGCTGCTGGATGTAACAATTGACATATTGATTTATCAAGTCGCGGACCAACCCACCGCGAGCCTGGGCGATGCCTTCGTAGGTCGAGCCGAGTTTGCCTTGGAAGTATTCTCATCAAACTGGAGGAGCCAGACTGTCCGCCATGACGAACAGCACAAAAGTGACGCTGGCTGCCGCGATGACTGGCAGAAAACTGCAGCATCAAATGCAATCTGTCAGGGCTAACAAACACGCCGTTAATCGAGACCTTGTCGCCAGGAAGGCAACCGGCGTGCACGCGCCCTTCTATTACCATATTCACCTGTACATGCCTTGCAACCAAAAGTGCATCATGTGCGTGCCTAATGGCCGGCATCCCAAAGATTTGATCCCATTTCCCCAATTTGAGGCATTTTTTGACCAGATAAAGTCGCACGCGGAACACATTACCCTGATCGGTGGCGAGACCTTGATGTATCCGTGGATGGAGGAGGTCATAGACCTGCTTGCGGAACACAAGCTTGCCGTGACCATCAGCACCAATGGCACCATGCTGACAGAGAAGCTCATAGGCAAGCTACTGACCCTGCGCGAGCTGAACCTGCGCTGTTCAATCGATGCCGCGACCGCTGAAACCTACCACAAGATTCGCGGGACGGATTGGTTTGAGCGGGTCACCAGGAATTTTCGACTGTTCTCCGAGATGGCGAGTGACTATCCGGCGATCCGCCAGATCATGGTCTATGTTGTCATGAAAGCGAACCTGCACGAAGTCCTGGCGTTCGTCGAACTCGCAAAAGAATTCTCACCTCACCAAATCCAATTTCATCCCGTCCGGCACGTTACTGGCTGGAGCGTGGAAAACGGCACCGGTTGGACTTTCAACGGCAGTGAGCAGTCCTGTGAATCCTTCAAGGACGACTACAACGCAGCCATACGCCAGGCCGCTCGAAAGTGCGGAAGCGCCGGCATTTCCCACGAAGTCATGATTATGAAATAATCGTTGAGCACCGATGACCAAAGAGAAGCAAGATCGAACCTATTTTTGTGAGGAGCCGTGGGTCGGCATCTTCAGCGTCCAGGCTGACGGCACAGTCAGATGCTGCCCGTGTTACGCTCAGGCTGTGATTGGCAACATTCATGAGTCTTCCCCGCGGGAGATATGGAATTCGGAGGCGCTCATCAAAATGAGGGAGGCGTTTGCTAACGGTCGTCTGCAGCAACCCTGCAGGGGTCAGCTCTGCCCGGTAGTCGCAGGTTCCTGAAGCAACGGTCCTCCGCTTTGATGTCCAGTGTAAAATGTGGGTGCGAATTGCAGAATATGACCTCCCTGGTCAGAAGTGCGGTTGTCAGAAGTAACGCAATCTGGCCATTTACCTTATTAAACAGGCTTCCTTACCGGCTGGCCTTGTGGTGCATCGTACGCCGGAGCACGAAGTTCTCTGAAATTCGAAGCATCTATCTGCGCCACGGACTTACCGAGGCGAACTGGCAGCCGGGTCTGAGTGACATCGATCTCACGGTGGTCATTGACGGCAATCTCGGTCCCGACAAAGAGTATGCGTTCCTCACTTCGTTTGCGGCCGCCTACCTCAAGCTGAAAGCATGGTTTCCCATGCTGGGCGAAATCGACATTCTCAATGAGCGCTGCTGCACCGCCTGGACCAGGTTTTCGATGCGTGGTTACGAGGTTCGAAACTGGCGCCTGCTACACGGCGCTCACACAGTCAATTCCCTGCACCCGGGTGGCCAGGAGACCCTGGCCTCTGACGCGTTTGCTCTGGCCCTGACCGTTTTCGAACATTTTTTTTTGCAGCGTTATCACGCTGGCCGGTCGTTTTCCTGGGTCGACAGGAGGAGTCTTGTGCGGATAGCCCGCAAAGTTCTCAAATATGGGCAGGGCCCTGGTATGGAGTCCGGTAGGCTGTCTACTCACCTCGACGCAAGCATGCGACCCGAAGAGGTGCTCTGGGCGCTGCTGCTGCACCTGGATAGACGAGCCGATGAGCTGGCGCCAACGCAGGGCAAAGCATCGGACGATGTCGCGCAATGCGAGAACCTTGATGATGAGACGCTCGAGATAGAATATCGAATCTCTACCTTCAGTCACCTGCAGCGCCATCGGAATGAAATCGACAGTGTGGTGCTTTCCTATGGCCGGCCTTTCATCATCCTCCGAAGCGGCCTCACTCGCACGTCCGCACTCAACTGCTTGGCAGCACTACACGATGCGTTTTCCGATGCTGCCCATTGCCCCCTGATTCTCACGAGGCGGCTGTTTGAGTACTACGTGACTCGCTATCTGCCCCAAGGATATCTTGAGCTGCGGGAGCATCGGCACATCCTGTTCGGCAAAGACTACGCTCACATGTTGGCGCCGCCATCTTCTCTCATGGTCGGTACATCATTGCTCGCCCAGGCAGTTAACGTCATGTTGCGGCCGTGGAGCCTGGCGGTGGTCGACGGCAGGACTCCGCGAACTCAATTTGCGAGAGAAGCGCGTAATTCATTGTTGCTCAAGCTCTTTCTGGATTTCGGCATTGTTGATTCATATGAGGTCTGCATGCAGATGTGCCAAAGGCACTATCCCGACCTGTGCGCTGAAATTGATCTTTTAGCGGCACAGTCAGCCGCAGACGAAAAAGACGCCAGGGAAGCCCAGGGAAAGTTGGCTCATTCCATTCTTAGAAGAATAGCTGTTGAGGTCAACGCGAAGCTGGAGTCCTGGGCAGACGAAGAAGCGCCAGGTCCTCAGCCGAAAGTTGCGGCTTTGACAGAAACCGGGTTCGCACGCTAATGAACCTTCAGACGCTGAACATTCATGGACTGGCGATTACCTGCGAGGGAAGTTGCCCTGAGCTGATGACGCAGCTCTTGCGGCCATTCCATTACTTTCTCCTGAATGGAAAATTGAATGCCCGCGCTGCAACCAGAATTATGATTAAGGAAGAAGGCCCACCCTACGAAACCTTCCCCACGATGGCAGCCAGGTTTTCAACTCCGCGGAATATCGTCTACTCCAGCAGGGACATCAAGATCATCGACTACTTCGGCGCCGGCGTGGTTGTGGAGAGGCCCAGTGACCACTGCTTTACCATCTATAGCCCGGACCGCAACTTCCTGCAGGAAGCGTTCTATCTAATTGTGATTTCGCTGCTGGGGCAGCACGTCGACCGCTCTGGCCTGCTGCGGATTCATGCGCTGGCATTGTGCTACAAGGATATCGCTTTTCTATTGCCCATCCCGCCTGGCGGCGGCAAGTCAACTATGGCTATCTCGCTCTTGCAGGAGGAAGGCATCAAGCTGATTTCTGACGATGAACCCATCTTCGACAAAACCGGAGCCATCCATCCCTTCCACACCCGAATCGGGACACTGGACAAAAGTATCATCACCACCATCCCACAAGAGTTCTACTATGAAATCGACCGTATGGAGTTCGGGAGGAAATTCTTCATCGATTGCGCTTTCTGGGAAGACAAGTTACAAATGTCGCCGGTGAAACGAACTATCCTGTTTGTTTCGCAGCGTGTCTTAAACGGTGAGCCGGAGATCACGCGCGCACCAAAACTATCGGCACTCAGGGTTCTGGTCCGCGATGCGGTGGTGGGCGTCGGACTCTATCAGGGGTTGGAATTCATCTTCAAGAGTACGCCGTGGGAAATTTTTGCCAAATTACTCATCATCGTGCGCCGCTTTCGACTCGCCGTGAAACTGACGCGACAGTCTCAGACCTACAGCATGACCCTCGGCGGCGATGTCAGGCGAAATGCGAAGGTTTTGGCTGAATTTATGAGAACAATCTCTTGAAACGGCAGCTTGAAAAGCGTTTGTCCTCTCATTTCACGGTTGGGCGATTCGTGTTCTATTTTGCCTGCCTGGTGTTTTGGGGCTCGACCCTCGCGCTTGCGGCAGAGCTGCTCGTACGCCAGATTGCGCCACAGAAAATATCCGGCATCGTTTATGACCAACGACTCGGCTGGCGGTTCAAGCCGAACATGGAGTGGCGGGCACGAAAGGCAAATTCGGATGAGAAAACACCGGTACGATTCAACTCGATGGGATTCAGGTACCCCGACTACGACCTCGACAAGCAGGTTGGCGTGACGCGGATCATGGTTCTCGGAGACTCCTTCACCGCAGGCGTCAAGATCGGAGACGACAGCATATTTACCACCGTACTCTCCCACCTGCTAAATGGCGACGCACCGGGCATCGAATATGAAGTCATGAACAACGCCGTC
Source organism: Candidatus Zhuqueibacterota bacterium (assembly GCA_029261995.1). Classification (GTDB taxonomy): domain Bacteria; phylum Zhuqueibacterota; class Zhuqueibacteria; order Oceanimicrobiales; family Oceanimicrobiaceae; genus JAJDAF01. The sequence goes on along the minus strand of JAJDAF010000065.1, from coordinate 80,854 downwards.
TCGGCCTGGTCCACAGACCAACAGTACATTTATCTTTTGCAGGAGGGGCTAGCGTTCCAGCCTGACTATATCGTCGTGATGATTGCGCCGAATGATGTCAGAGAAACATACGCGAAGCAGCTTCTTCGGCTTGATGGTCAGCAGCTCGTAAGTCACGGACCGTCGGTCTCCGCCCCTGTCCAGATTCTATGGCGATTCTCGAATTCATCAAATCTCTTTCAGCTTGCTCAGCGCAAGGCTAACACATCCTATGGAGCCTTTGAGAACATCTTCGAGCACATTCCGGTGACATTTCCAGTTGGCGATCGCTTTTGCGACGACAAGCTTCTGTTTCTCAAGAACAACCCTGATGAATTGCAGCAGGCCGAGAACCTGTTCACAAGAGTCCTGCTCGAAATGAGCAACCTGTGTCGCGCAAATGATATTGGCTTCGCCATGTCAGCTATCCCGACGAAAATGGAGTACAACGCCTCGCTGGATTCTACACTTCACGAGGTGGGAAGGATCTCGGATCTGGAAAAGCGCATTGCCGAGCAAAATGGTATCCCGTTTCTGGATTTGCATGCTCCTCTACTGCGGCAGGAGGAAAATCCGACTTCGGTTTTCATCTCATCGGAATACCATCTTAACGAGTATGGGCACGCCTTCGTGGCCCGGGAACTAGCAACGTTTCTGCGCCCGCTTTTGAGCGTCGGGGGCTCTTGAGCATGCTGGACCGATTCAACCGCTTTGCTCTGGCCGTGAACGACGCGGTCGTGACTTCCGAAAAGTCATGGTTGCTTCGACCCTACGCGCTGGCGAGAGAGTTTGGCGTCTACTTTTTCCGGTTTTTGAGCGAGCTTCGGCGCGGACCGGCGAGATCGAATGCGAAATTCATCATCTACTGCCAGGGCCGCACTGGCAGCACGCTGTTGGTTGACCTATTGAATGCACACCCATGCGTACGTTGTGATCGCGAGGTGTTGGCTGTGCCATCGCTGTTCACTGAGAAGTTTCTTAACGCGAAGCAGGCCATCTATTCCGACCTCGCTTACGGATGCAAGATTTTGAGCCACCAATTGATGCGTCAGGTGGGGCAGGCAAGGATGCATAGCTTCCTTCAAGATGTCTGCGCCGAAGGATGGCAAATCATTTATCTTGTGCGCGACAATACGGTTCGACACGCCCTGTCTTTCATGGCAATGCGCCAGCGACCCAAGCGGCATCGGGAAGTCACAGACACCTCTTTCAGTCAGGCCACTTGCCACGTCGAAATTAAAGAATTGAAGCGACAAATGGAAAACCTGCGCCACGAGATGCTTCGTGACGAGGCGCTCATGTCTGAAGTCGACCACCTGCGCCTCGTTTACGAACAGGATTTGCTGGATGGCGGCCAGCACCAGGAGACGGCAAACCGAGTCTTCGCCTACCTCGGCCTGGAACCGGCCGAGGTCCAAACCAGGCTGGCGCGAACAACCTCCGACAGTCTCGCCGATTTCATCACCAACGCTGAGGAAATCGAAGCGTTTGTGCAATCGTCTCACCTTGCAATGATACCGCAAAGCGAGTCGACCGAATGAACTCCCTGCCCACAGTTTCGGTAGTCGTTCCGGCGTTCAACGGCGAGGCCAGCATCGCCGCCTGCGTGCGCTCTCTTTTGGCGATGGAGTACCCCGCCGGGCTATTCGAGATTGTCGTGGTGGACAACGCCTCAACTGACGGCACCGCCAGAATTCTCTCGAGTTTTGCGGAACAGGTCAAGTTGCTGCATGAAAAAAAACGGGGTCCGGCGGCGGCACGCAACCAGGGAGTTCGGCATGCAAGTGGAGAAGTCATCGCCTTCACGGACTCCGATTGCACGGTCGAGAAGTCATGGCTGCGCCATCTGGTAGCTGCCATCACGACATCGGAAGTTGGGATCGCGGGGGGCAGAATCTTGTCGAGGCGCCCTCACAATCGAATTGAGGCCTTTGGCGAGCAAATCCACGACCATGAAAAAGCGATCAATCTCTACAAGCCGCCCTATGTTATCACCATGAACTGGGCTTCGCCGAGAGCGGTGTTACTGCAAGCGGGGCTGTTCGATGAGACGTATCTGCGCTGTGAAGACGTCGATTTGTCTCAGAGAATTTTTCTACTCGGCTACAAACTGGTTTATCAGTCCGAGGCGGTTGTCTATCATGAAAATGAAAACACGCTTGGCGGCCTCTTCCGCGAGGGCTACCAGCACGGCGTCTGGGCGGTAAAATGCTTGAAGGACAGCCGGGATCTGACGCACGGCAACGGGCATCGCCGGCTCAATTTACAGAGCTACAAAGGAATCGCCACAAATCTCGCCGCCGCCGTTAAGAGCGAGCGGCGCGTGCAGGCGCTCTGCCAGGCGACATTCGATGTTGGCAAGAAGTGTGGCAAAGTCGCGGGTTCAGCAAGATTTGGATACATTGACTTATGAGCCGGAACCACGAGGCGCGCTTTCGTGAGATCGATAGCGGCAGGAAATCAGAGTTCGTGCAGCTGGGTTACAAAGGCCGGTATTTCTTCCCGCATCGCTTCTACCACCTACCGAAGTGCGGCCCCGATGGCTTTAAGCTTGCGCAGCGGATGTGTGGTGAACAGGATCCGAATCAACTTTCCGAGCTGGTGCTTTACGCGGCGGCTGACATTGTGCGCGAGTTCCCGATGGATGTGTTTTTCGATGACGAGCTGAACTGGCACCAGCAACAGTTTGGGCGACCCGGTCAGGTGGCAACCGCCAATCTGCGTGTGAACGGCGACGACCTCTACTCCATGGTGCACCTTTCCGACCTCGTACAACGTATCGCGCGCCGACCTGACTGCAGGTCACGCATCGAGAATCGCTTTAAAGGGTGGCCGCGCCTGCTTATGAACGCTATCCTGGCATTGGCCGTTGAGCGCAATTGCAAGCGTGTCCTTGTCCCAACGTCGGCTTTGGCCATGACAAACACCGACCCAAAACGCAGCGTAGGGGCCGACCTCTTCGAGCGGATATATGATCTTCCGCTGGCGTTGCTCGAAGCTTCTCGTGCGGACGGCTGGTGGGTGCTGGATGTCGAGCAGAACAAACGGCGTGCAGTCATGCCGCGAATTTGCGGCGAGCCATTGGCCAACCCTCACAAAGTCATCTGCATCTTTCACGACATCGAGCGCGGGCTGGGACATGTCGACTGTGACCCTGGTTTTGCCGAAGCCGCCGACAAGAGTTCAGCGGCGCATCTCCAAGAGATGGCGGAAATCGAAAACAGCCTGGGCGTTCGAGCCACCTATAACGTGGTCGGCAGCATCCTAAATGACGTCCGGCCGCTGGTTGAGCAGTACGGTCATGAGGTGGCGTTTCACTCTTATAATCATGTGATCGCTGACGAGCAGCTCGGACCGTGCCGATCGCTGGACTACCGCATAAAAGGCTACCGCCCGCCGCAGTCGCGCATCGTTGAAGAGTTGACCGATGCGGCGCTTGTCTACCACAACTTCGAGTGGCTTGCAAGTTCCGCCCGCTCACTGGGTTTCACAACACCGACCCTGGAAAACGGAATTGTGAAGATTCCGATTCACATTGACGACTTCTCAATGTACTCCGAGTCTGTGAGTTTCTCTGAATGGGAGCAACAAGTCCTGCAGAAACTCAAGGCGCAGCAATTTGTCGCACTGGGATTGCATGATTGTTATGGGGAGTTCTGGTTGCCGCACTATCACGCCTTCTTGCGCAAAATAAGTGAGTTTGGTGTACTTAGAACCATGAATCAAGTAGCCTGCGATGTCATCTTCAAAAACAGTTTCTAACTAACTTGTGCTTGAGACGATCGTGGCAAGAATCATTACAGTCTACATAAACGAAGCACGATCGATCGATCGGCAAGCCGCAGCTTGGGTCCCATCAGATATGTCCTACATCCGCTGGTTCAAGATCTCCGAAGCGCTTGCCCGACTCGGGCACGAGGTCGACATCGCTTTGCCGGATGGCACTTTGGATTGGCCAGTGGATTCGGGGCTCTTGCAGGATGTTCGCGTTGGCTTAAAAGAGCTTTCTGCCGTGGATTGGCGAGCGTATGACGTCGTGAAGACGCTATTCCACAAAGGCATGGAGACTTTGGCCCGCCGTGGCGGTGACGACCACCCCTTCATCATCTCCAAGCTGGGGTCGGTCGTCGGTCCCACGGATATGGCCGGTATTCATTTCTATGGCGACGTGCGGGCAAACCTTTACAAGCTGCAAGAAAAGATTTATGCGACGAGCAAGTACGTCACTGTGCTCAGCCCGTCGGCCAAGTTGCTGTTGATAGAATGTCACGGCGGGCGCGGCAACCTGCTGCTGGTTCCGGGCGGTGTGGATGCTCAGATTCCTGCTCCAGGCAGCGATCCTTATCCCGCCAGGGGTGCGGCCAGGTGCATCTTTGCCGGCCACATTTATACGAAGCACTCCCAGCCTGAAGCCAATCGAGCCATCTGTGCCAAGCTTAACAAACTGGGTGAGTTGCTTGATGGGCAAGGCGTGCGCCTGTTTATGATTGGATCCGGCGATGTCTCCGCGCTTGCCCAAAGATATGTCCAATACCTGGGCGTCGTGCCCTACACCGAGACATGGGACTATCTCCATCATGCTGATGTCGGCATCGTGGTTTCGGCGGGCAAGTTCATGCACAACAACGAAAGCAGCAAGATCTACCACTACCTGCGTGCGGGCCTGCCGGTGGTCACCGAGAGCGGTTTTCCCAATGACTTTCTGGTTACCGAAACCAATCTCGGCTATGTCACCGCCAGCGAAGATATGCCTCTCATGGCTGAAAAAATCGCAAGCACGGTAGCCCAGAGCTGGAATAGCAGCCAAGCGGTGAAACAAATCCTGGCGCACCACACCTGGGAGCAACGAGCCCTTGTATACCAGAAAATCATCGAACGTGACCTTGCCGGCGGTGTGGCGAGTTCCTGAAGGATATCTGACATTGCAACTTGACAACCAATCCGACATGTTTGACATCTTCTTTCTGTCCTACGATGAACCCAATCGCGAGCCGAATTGGCGAAAACTAAAGGCCCGTTTTCCTAGGGCCCGTCACATACACGGCATCAAAGGCATTTGGAAGGCGCACAAGGCTTGTGCGGACCAGGCAAATACAGAGAGCTTCTTCGTGGTCGATGGCGATTCAGAAGTTCTCGACAGTTTTGATTTCCGAATCGCAACAACAAGGGTCCTGGATAAATGTATTTTTGTATGGCATGCATTCAATCCGGTTCTGGCTGACACAGCCAGAACGAGGTTTCTCGGCCAAAATGCAAGACGCAAAGTGCAGGAGAGATTCGATATCAGAAGAAATACGGAGCACTACATCCGGCTGTTCGAGAGAATTAGCGGGACAGTTGAAGAACCGAAACCGATGAGGAAGTTGGTTTGACCACGAATACTGCCAAAGTAACGGCGCTGATGCCCCTAAGAGGGTATCAGCCTCAGTTTCTTAGAGAATCAGTAGACTCGGTTTTGCAGCAGACATCGGGCCGGTGGAAGCTGAACATCATTGTTGAGCGAAATGACCTGAGAAAATTTCAGGGAATCCTGTCGGCGGCACTGTTGGATGAACGGGTTCGCATGATTGCCAACACCGGACGAAAGCTGGCGGGCGCCATCAACGCCGGCATGCACCAGGCGGACACCGAGTTCGTCGCGATTTTGCTCGCGGATGACATGTGGGCACAGAATGCCATCGAAGTCCTGACGCAAGCCATTGTTTCGCACCCGGAGGCAGACTTCTTTCATTCATCGCGCAGGTACATCGATGAAAGGAGCGAGTTCATCAGCTCGGTTTACGAATGCCGCAAGCAGGTGGTGTTAGCGGACTTCAGACACTGCGCCCCGGTAAAGCACTTGCTTTGCTGGCGCAGGAGCCTTGCACTCTCCTTCGGCGGCCTGGATGAAACGCTGGATTCAGTCGGACCGGATGACTTCGATTTTCCCTGGACCATGGCTGAGAAAGGCGCCCGGTTCCGCGCTGTACCAGAGTGCCTGTACTACTACCGCGAGCACGACGAGTGCTTTCGGCTGACAACGGGTCTGCCGTTGAGCGTACACAAAAAGGAAATCGCGCGCATCTTAAGAAAACATGGTTTGCAGGAAGAGGAAATCATTCGACGAGTAGCCGAAGGCGAAGCAAGTTATCTGAAACAGTGCATCTACCGAACGCGACTACATCGCTGGCTCAACCGGCTTAGCTTACGGCGAAAACCGGCGTTCGAAAGGCCGGTCTACCGATGATGTCCCACCATAGTCAAACATATCTAAACCTGCTGCGCGAACTGGTCTCGTCGCAGTTCAAGCTCAGAGATCAGAACTCCCTGTTGGGCCTGGTCTGGAGCTTCCTGAATCCACTGGCCATGTTAGGTATCCTGTTCGTGGTTTTTCGAACAAGAGTTAGCGAAGGGATCGAAAACTATGCCATCTACCTGCTGATTGGCATCGTCATTTACACGCATTTTGCCAACAGCACCGCAGCCGCCATGCAGGTGTTTCAACACATGCGTTCGTTGACCGCCGACGCGATTTTCCCCAAGGAAATTCTGGTTTTGGCTACGGTACTATCAAGATCGGTCGAGTTTGCCATCTCGTCTGCGATCTGCATTGTCATTGCCTTTCTGGCGGGGATTGATCTTACCTGGTCGGTGCTGCTTATCGCGGCCGTGATTCTTGTTCAAACGGCATTTGTCCTGGCCATTTCTCTGGTCCTGTCTTTTGTCTATCTCTACCTGAAGGACATCGAGCACCTCTACCAGGTTCTACTGAAGATGCTCTTTTTCCTCACGCCGATTTTCTATGACATGGAGTTCCTCGGCGACGGCATCGTGCGGACGATTGTACTGATGAATCCCTTGACTCATCTCACCATGTTTGCCAGGGCCGCAATTATGGGAGGCGACGCTCTGCTGCCACAATTCTTGGCGTTTGTTGTCACGACATTGGCGCTCCTCGGCGTTTCGTTCGCCCTGTTTAAGAGATTTGAGCCGGCACTGGCGGAGCGTGTTTGAATGTCTGATGCCATCAAAATCGCGAATGTCAGCAAAGCGTTCAGAATGGATGTCAAACGCACGCCGCTTATCGGCATGCTGAAAGGTGCTTTCAAGAAAAAGGTGTCCAACAATCTTCGCTACTCTCTTCGCGACATCAATTTGACCATTCGAAAAGGTGAAAAAATAGGGCTCATCGGCCACAATGGCGCCGGCAAAACAACCATGCTGAAACTCATAGCCGGATTATATAAGCCAACGAGCGGCGAAATTCATATCAACGGTCGGATCAGCTTTCTTGCAGGGTTTGGGATAGGCATGCTGGACGAGCTGAGTGTGGCGGAGAATATCTTTCTGTACGGCGCAATCTATGGAATAAGCAGAACGACGACGGCGAGCAACCTGGACGAAATTGTTGCGTGGGCCGGCCTGTCGGAATTTGTCGACACCAAATTCAAACATCTCTCATCCGGCATGAAGACACGTCTGGCGTTTTCAACAACTCGCTACTTCGACGCCGACATCTACCTTCTCGATGAAGCCATGTCAGCCGGCGATCAAAGCTTCAAACAAAAGTGCGAGAAGGTCTTTGAGGATTATAAAGACAGCTCGCGCACGCTGGTGGTGGCAAGCCACACAATGGACTTCTTGCTGCGGTTCTGCAACAAAACCATCTGGCTCGACCACGGCAAGCTGGCTGCCTTCGGTCCAACTGAAGAGATCGTTCGCCAATACGCAGGGCCGCCCGGCAACGGAGAAGACGGCGCAAAGCAAGACGCACCGGCTGCAGTCGCGGAGCAGCCATCTTGAACAACAAGAGAATCTTGATCGGCTGTCATGAGGTCCCTGGCTGGGGAGGCGCCAGCACCGCCACCTACAAGCTCTTTGAGATGTTGCAGTCAGACGGTGTGCATGTTGCTCTGGTCAACATCATCAGTGAACACGACCACGCCTATTTTCGACACGTCTTTGGAGAGGATGTCGGTAATCCGCGTATGCTGGAGGGCGTCTTCAACTGCTGCCTGAAGGGCCACAATTACCGTCATCATCCCAACCTGCGCACGTTGATTGATGAACTGCAGCCGGACGTGATAGTCGGTGTAGGCTGGATTGCGGCGTCCATTCTGAAAATGACAGCGCCGGGGAGCCGGCAAATCTACCTGACCACCGGCTGTGGCTGGATGAAGATGTACACGGCGCAGCAACACAGCAATGACTTTATCGCGTTTGCTCGGAGACTCCTGAACCATCCGGAAAGAATTACCGGAAGCAACGCAATGGAGCGCAAAGCCGTGCAAATGTCCGATTTGGTGGTCACACATTCGGACATCAACCTGCAATTGCACCAGACACTCTATGCCAGTTCGGCGGGGAAAATATACTCTAAAGTGGTCTGGTTCAGCGACTGGATTTATGAAGATGCGCTGAACTATCGAACACGCCGCAAAGATTTTGAAGAGAGACAAAAGGATGTTCTGTTTATCGCCAATGACTGGGGCCGCCCGGAAAAGAACTACTGGCTCGTCAAGAAAATTGCTGCCAGGCTGAAGGGGCTGAACGTACACATCGTTGGGGAAGCCCGGGAGAAACTGCCTGGCGTGACCTACCACAACTTTGTCGGCAACCGCGATGCACTGTTTACGCTTATCGCTGACACCAAGGTCCTTGCAAGCGCTTCGTCTTTTGACGCCGCCCCCGGTATTCTGTTTGAAGGTTCCGCGATGGGCTGCAATGTCGTCACATCAAAAAACTGCGGCAATTGGCAACTCTGCAACTCGCGACTGCTGGTGGACCCGACAACTGTTGCCGGTTTTGTAGACTGCATTCGCAGAGCCACAACCCGCAAGTTCGAAGACAACATGCACTGCTTCAACGAAAAGAAATCCTACCATGACTTCAAAGAACTGCTCGCGATTTTCTAGTCACGGATTTGTGCAAGAGATAGCGCAGCCAGTGTACGACGTGGCTGTCGGGATCGCCGTCGCATCTGATACGGCGTTGGGTCTTTCAACCGTGCAAAGCGTGCTGCAGCAATGTGGCGTGGAAGCCGAAGTGATCGTCGTCGGTGATGCCACGCAATTGACCGGGATGGGTTCAGAGAGTCCCAATGTCAGGCACATTCACCGCCGTCGTCCGCCGACGCGTGTGGAGATGCTGCGCTTGCTCGCCCGGGAAAGCAACGCCCCTTTCATTCTGAGTTTAAAATCACACAAGCAACTCTTGCCCGGCGCGCTTGCCAAGTTGGTAGGCAAGCTCAAACAGTCGCCGGAACTTGGCATGGTCCATTGCCTGCATTTCGCAACCGACGATGATGGTCACACTTCCCGGCATGCCTACCACGATGTGTGGCAACGCGCGCACAAACTCAGCGGCTTTAGAACCGCGACGCTGAGGGACTACCTGAGCTGGGATTTCCTGCTAGATGGCATCAGGGTTTACCGGAGAGCGTTGCTGGAAGCTCCAGACCTGCTTGCCGCGCAATCGCGGTTTGCTTCCGATTACTGCATGCTCTGGACCTTGATGACGAAGCTGGAGTTCGAGCTGGTCCCTGAACCGCTCTGCCTCAGCAAGGGGTCTTTGCCCATCAACGACCTCCGTCGAATTGACTTGCGGGACTATCTGCACCGCGTGGCTGCGTTGTTCAAGCTGAGGAAGATCATAGATGCCGGAAGGCAAGACCTGCAATTCGGGAGCGGCGAAATCGCTACAAAGGCCCTTAAATATCTGTGGCGACGCAGTCGTCTGCGCAGAGCCGGTAGAAAAAAATGGGAAAAGTTCCGCCGCTGGTCTCTGGCCTCGGGACTCACCGCGCTCTGCTACAAAAGTGTGGTCCGGCTGCTTGCCGGCTGGCCTCTGCCTGGTTCCGCGCGCGCAACGGGCGACAACGGACGGCCAAAACGAATCGCGTACTACATCTGGCAGTTCCCGGTAGCGAGTCAGACCTTTGTGCAGCGCGAAGTAGCCGGCCTCCTGAGAGCAGCCACGGATGTTCTGGTAATTTCCCAGATCGAGGCGGACGATGGCTACATCGCCAAACTCGAGCCGGCGTTGAGCAGGATTGCGCGTTGCCTTTCCACACTTGACGATGAACAGATTCGGGACCACCGAAGGCGCTTCTTTCGCAGAGACCCTGTCCGCTATCTGGGCCTCTTCGCTTATGTCGTTGGCCAGCGCTACCACGCCATCAAACACCTCCGCTTCGATCGCAGTGTCTTTTCACAAGCTATCGCCCTTGCCGCTCTGGCCGAAGAGCACGCCATCAAACACTTGCATTCGCCGTGGGCAGACAACTGCGCCTTCGTTGCCTTGATTGCGGCAAGGCTGCTGGGCATTCCGTTTAGCATTCAGGCCAGGGCGCACGACATCCACCGCCACGACTACAAGTTTGGTCTATTCGAGAAATCTCAGAACGCCGAGTTCGTCATCACGAATACCGAATATAATGTGAAGCAGATTCGGCGGCTTCTCAGCGAAAAGGACAGCTCCAGGGTGAAGCTGATCTACAACGGGCTAAATCTCGAGCAGTTCGAGCCGGTGGCGAAGGCTGCCAACAATAGGGCCGTGGTCAATCTGCTGTGCGTGGCCAGACTGATTGAACAGAAGGGGCTGACCCATCTCCTAAGCGCGTGCAGAGGTCTGCTCGATTCCGGACTGCGCATTCAGTGCACCATTGTTGGCGGTACTGAAGATCTATTCATGAACTATTACATCGAGCTCAAACGCCTGCACCGTCAGCTGCAACTGGAGCCATTTGTGCACTTCACCGGCTCGAAACCGTTTTCGGAAGTACTCGATTATTACCGGTCCGCCGACATTTTTGTCCTGCCCTGCGTGCTGGGCAGGGATGGCAGCCGCGATATTATTCCGAACTCGGTGCTGGAGGCGATGGCCATGAAGTTGCCTGTGGTCTCAACAACAGTGACCGGCGTTCCTGAACTGGTCGATCACGAGCAGAATGGGCTGCTTGTAACGCCGGGGGACGAGTTAGCGCTAGCCAGGGCCATTCAGACCCTGGCCTCCGACCCTTTTCTAAGAGTTCAATTCGGTGAGAACGGCAGGCAGAAGATTGAGGCGCGGTTCGACACCAGCAAGAACGCCGGCCATTTCAGAAGCCTTTTCCTGACTCTGGACCGACAGGAGAGCGTCGGCATAGACACCCCAAGTGAGCGGGGAGTTTTCGCCTAGTGCAAGGAGGCACAGACCTGCGATAGCAGGTGTGGGCGGATTTCCCATGCCCCGCTTTGACTGGCCGAGTGATTGGCCATCGCTTCTTCAAAAACCGGCCGATGACTCTACTATAACCCTTGACAATGCTAACGCAATCGCATCAAGAACAATCAACATGAACATTCCATTTAACAAGCCCTATCTGACCGGTGACGAAATCAAGTATATCAGTCAGGCCATCACAGCCGGACAGCTATCCGGCCACGGCGACTTCACACGCAAGTGCCACGAGTTTTTCACCCACAAGTACGGCTTCAGAAAAACGCTGCTGACCACATCCTGCACCGACGCGCTTGAAATGGCCGCAATTCTGGTTGACATCCAGCCGGGCGATGAGGTCATTGTGCCCTCCTACGCTTTTGTCTCGACGGCGAACGCGTTTGTTCTGCGCGGGGCCAAAGTTGTCTTCGTCGATAGCAGCCCGGACATGCCGAACCTGGATGTGGCGCAACTCGAATCGCTCATCACCCCGCGCACCAGGGCGATTGTGCCGATACACTACGCCGGCATCGCGTGTGATATGGATGTCATCATGGCCCTGGCCGAGAAACACGGTTTGTATGTGATTGAAGACGCGGCGCAGGCAATCGATGCCACCTACAAAGGCAAGCCGCTTGGCGCCATCGGCCATCTTGCGGCCTTTTCGTTTCACGACACCAAGAATATTATCAGCGGCGAAGGTGGCATGCTGGTCGTCAACGACCAGCGTCTGGAAAAACGCGCGGAGATTGTCTGGGAAAAAGGCACCAACCGGCTCGCCTTTCTGCGTGGCGATGTGGCCAAATACGAATGGAATGACATCGGCTCATCCTACTCACCGCCGGACATGGTCGCCGCCTTTCTCTACGCGCAACTGCAGCAACTGGATGACATCCAGACAAGACGCCGCAAACTCTGGCGGCGATACTTTGAAGGGCTGCAGGATCGGCACGGCCACGGCATCGAGCTGCCGCACATCGCAGACCATGCCGGACACAACGGCCACATTTTCTACCTGGTTTGCGCCTCACCCGACCTGAGAGATCGACTGCTGTCCCATCTCATGGAGAAAGGTATTCACGCTACATTCCACTACCTGCCGCTGCATACGTCACCCTACTACAAGCCGATGCACGACGGACGCCACCTTCTCAATTGCGAGAGATTTGCCGCTTGTTTGTTGCGATTGCCGTTGTTTTACGCGTTGACGGATGATGAACAGGAAGGCATCATTGACGCCGTAAGAGAGTTTCTCTGATGGCTAGAATTCGGGGCCGCTGAAGTGTGTTGCAATGATTTCCGCCACTTTGCGAGAACCACTCTCGTTGAAATGGCAATCATCATAAAACACGGTGGTATCCTTTGGTAGCGCAGATGCCAGGTCGATGCATTCAACCTCGTTCTCTCTGCATACCTTCATCAAGGCGGCATTGTACATTCGCATGCCATCGGCGAGCGCTGGTATGGAATAGTACTCGTGTCCCTCTGAACGCATGAACCGGCCAACGCCGCCCATCCACAAAGAATTACGAGACTCTTCCCCCATTTCAGGCTGCCACATCGTCGGTTGGGTGGCCAGGATCGGGCGTACACCGCTATTCCTGGCAAGATTTATGATGGTGGTCAAATTCCGTGAGTATTCCGCCAGCGCTGAAGACAAGTCCGGCAATTGGGTTCTTACGGCCGTGGCATTTAGCCGATACTGCCGCCATCTTTCAAAGTTGCTTCCGTCCAGCTCTTGTTTATGAACAAGCTGCACCATCATGAAACCGGCCTGGCGCAGTCTCTGTTCCAACTCCGTTCGCTTGTACAGGGGCAACGCCGAGTGAGAATGGGACGGGTAAACCCAAAAGGCCGTCCGCACAAGGGCCTGGTAGCTATGCGCGTCCAAGGACCCGAATGGTGGCAGTGGACGATAGTCCTCGTCATTGTAAAGGCGCTGCAAAAAATCATTGATACCGGCAAGCAGGACGATGGCATCGATCTTCGGATACTGTTGCAGTAACTTCTCCACCTGTAGCATGTGAAGCCTGGTGTTATGACCGCTTCTTCCGATATTGCCAACCCAAATTTTGCGGCCCAGACTTGCGGTCAGCTCCGCCTGTAGCAGATGCGGCCAGGTCTCCGACTCATCCAAATATAGACCTTCCGTGGTGCTGCCGCCGACGGCCAGGATTCGGTACTGCTGATCTTCAGAAAATGGCTCGCCCCGCAGTCCGAATGAATTGATTCGGAATTGCTTTGTGCCGCTAATACCCGGCAAGACGCCTGGCCGGGGCTTAAATTCTTTTTTCAAACCCGGGCGCCAAACGTAATACTTGTCGGAAGAGATCGCCTGCAGCACCATCTCACAAACTGCCAATGAAACCACCAGACTGACGAGCAGCGTCGTTGCCCGGTTGATTATCCGCCTGGTTCGCCGGCTGTCCATCTTGTTCACGATCCTATTTTGCCTTCGCCGCCAGATTCATTGCCACCAGCAGCCTCGATAATTTGGTCGCGTAGGCTTGATTCGCGGTCGAACTCGGGTGGTTATCGTGCGGCACATTACGGTTGGCGCTGTTTTTCAGATCGACGGAAATGTCAACCGTCTGAATCCCATGGCCGGCGAGATATTGCAGCATGCCGGAAGCTTTTTGCTCGATTCCGGCAACCACGGACTCAATATCGTTGTCCGTGGCCAGGGCCGAAAAATTCTCAAGCAGCACCTGCGATACTTCCCGGTGATTGGAGAAGAAAACCTCCATCCGGTTGTAGGCCTTCTCAGCCGTGTGAACCAGAGCCGAGTACCTCATGAACGGGAATTCCCGGTATTCCACTTCAGAGATGTCGAGCCGCAATTTGCCGTCTCCATCCAGCCAGGCGTGCGGACGCCATCGTGCTCCGAGTCTCCGCGACCAGGGCACAACTCCTTTGTATCGCTTTCTCAGACTGGTGTTTCTCTGATCGTGAAATTCAGCATACGCAACAATGACAACGACCGGCTTCCGCTTTCTGCTCCGCAGGGCTTGCTTGAATTGCAGCAGCGAATTCACCGTGCCGTAACCTCCGACCCCGAAATTCACGATTTTCAGTTGCGGGTGCAGCTGTTGCAGCAACCACGGGTAGGTCTGTGCGTCATCCAACGACCAGCCGTGTGTGTAGGAGCAGCCAAAAATCCAAATTTCGGGCCGTGAATCACCCAGACTGTCAGGCCGCCACGGTTCGGTGATTCGAAGCCCGTCCGGGCCGTGTGTTGTGGTCCAGGTGTACTCGGTTGGATGGGTAATTCTGAATTGCCCCGGCACATGGCGGTAGCCCAAGATACGGTCAACTTCATAGAATATGCCTTCCGGCGCCACCGAAACATTCAGGGTTTTGACCTCAAACGGCGGGTGTCCGGTCAACCTCAAAAGAAGCTCTGCAAGTATGAGTGAAAGAGAGAGCGAAATGCACACCAGCAGGGTATTGTTTCGCGCTCCTTTTCTGCGTCTGTTTTCTTGGTCGGCTCGCTGACTGGGCACAGTATCACCGTCCGTTTTTTTGCAGCACGGTAGTGAGACAAACACGATCGACTTCCCGGTAACATCCTGAGGATAATGCCTCCTGAATGACCAGCGCCGGCCCCCCGGTTTTATCGATTGAGTCGTGGAACAAAATAAGCCCACCTTTGGCAACGAATGGCTCCCAGCATTCAAAATCCCGTTTCACTGCGGCGTACCTGTGGTCACCATCTATCCAGAGCAAACCTATCGGCTCGACCCAAGTCCCGGAGACCATCTCAGAGCTGACGTTAAGAAGCCGCACAACCTCAGCGCAGTTGGCTCTAAGAAGATTCTTAAAAAAAGCAATTCGATCTGCCGATCCAAATCGTTTTCCAGAAATCCCGACATGATTCTCGTGCGGTTCGATCGCGTAAACAGGCACGTTGCTGCCGGCTTGGGAGCCCAAGGCGAGCGCAACTGTTGATTTTCCGCGATAGCTGCCTACCTCCAGGATGCACCTGTCCGTCACCCTTGACGCAAGTTCAAACAAGAGCTTCGCCTCGTCACGAGCGAGATAGCCTTCAACCGCCATGATCGTGCGCAAGTGCCTTGACAGCAATGGATGGATGCTGAAGGCGAATTGTTTCACGGATGCAGGAATGTTGCGCTCAAACCAGCTCATCTCGACGTTTCAATTCGACATGGTGAAGTGATGAAGATCACGGAACCCACATTTGGCGTGACTTGGTCCGTTAGCTGGCGTCATGATTGATTGCTCTTGGCTTCTCAGCTTCCGGCTGACTCCGAAACAAGGAGAGAAACTGTGTCAACTCTGCGTTGCTGAATTCTCCGAGCAGCCGGAGTGTCACCAGGCTGCAGGCTGAAATCGCTGCGAGCTTTGCGAGCAGCAGCCATCCCGGAGCCGGCCAGTTTACCGATAGCCAAAACACGAGACCGGTAACCAGAACGCACCGTGCCAGAGTTCCCACAGGTATTCTGACCTGCCAAACCCGAGCCACGACTGCCATGGAAACGCCGGCGGCCGCCCACGACAGAATGGTTGTGCCCATTGCAGCCGCACCCGGCCCGAATCGCGGGATGAAATACAAATGACTCAGCAGCGCCAGCAGCACGAATGGCGCGACCAGACCCGCCAGCAAACCCGGCCGTCCCGCCGCCGTCAGGATGGTTGCAACCAAGCCCAGGAGCAATCGGCCAAACGCCGCAAAAAACAGCAGCGCCAGAACCGGTGCAGCCGGCAGGAAATCCGCGCCAAAAACAAACTTCACAATTTCACCGGCCGAGCCGGCGACGATTCCGGCCAGTGGCAGCAGACAAAGCATCAGGCGCAGGATTTGTCCGCTCATTCTTCTGGCCTTCTGCAACTGTGCGGTCCTGAGCATTCGAGTCAGAGTTGCCAGCAGCAAGGGCAGGAACGAAGCCGAAAACATACCGATGACAACGGTGAGATTCTGCGCGGCGCCATAGTGTCCGGCGGTCTGCGGGTCT
The DNA here is from genome assembly GCA_029261995.1 of Candidatus Zhuqueibacterota bacterium. GTDB lineage: Bacteria > Zhuqueibacterota > Zhuqueibacteria > Oceanimicrobiales > Oceanimicrobiaceae > JAJDAF01. Next base: position 64,685 of record JAJDAF010000065.1, on the reverse strand, counting down.
GGCGACAGCGCTTTCACCAGCCACAGATCCACTCTTTGGAAGAGTTGCATACCGACCGCAAACAGAAAAATGGGCAGCGCGTAGTTCCATAACTTGACCACCATCAACGGCGAACGCTTTAAGAGTGGCGGGTGAATCGCGGACCGCGCAATAGCGAAGAGAACGATGGAGGCGCCAATATGAGCCAGAATCGCGCCCGTGATTGAGAGCCCAAGACCGACGAACAGAAAGATCAGGCCAAAGCGGCTGAACGAATGCGCTCCGGTGAGCAGCGCGCGTTTGTCGAAATGGCCGCGGCCAATGAGAATGGAACGGTGGACATTGCCCAAGGCGAAAACGGGAATATCCAAGGCCAACAAACGGAGGTGCGGCGCCAGCTCCGGTGAACTCAGGAGCGCGGACAGTTGGGGGGCCAACAGAGCCAGAAGAGCGGCGCCAACCAGGCTGACGAAAAGCTGTGCGTGCAGCAAGCCAGTGGCTTTGGACTTCCAGTCGTCACTCTCGGCCACAAATTTGACAGCCGTCCGGCTAAAGCCAACCGTGATTGAGACTTCCACCAAAACCACAATGCTGACGGCCACGCTCAGGACGCCGAAAGCCTCCGGGCCGAGCTTCCTGGTGAGAAAACCAGCGGTCACCAGGGCCAACGGCAGAGTTAAACCGGAGGCGAGCAGGTCTTGCAGCGTACCGAGGGCGGTGTGTCTGGCCGGATTGCCTGCGTGATTGCGCCTGCTCGGATCAACACCCAAGCGGAAGTCCAATTTGCTTTCTGGTTTCTTCAGGGGTGCTGATTTGGCGCTCCGTGGCGCGCGCCAGCCGCACCAGGCGCTCCACCAGACTCAAGTTCGTGGCCGGCGTTTCCTTGTGTGTATCCATGTAAAGATTATCCTCGAGGCCGACGCGTACATGACCGCCCATTGCAATCGCCATCGCGTTGACATGGAATTGAAAACGGCCGATTCCGGCTGCGGCCCAGGTGGCGGAGTCTGGAAACGCCTGGGTCAGCGTCGCCAGATGGAACGGCGTTGCGCTGAGAGTGCCCAGCGAACCGAGTAGAACGTTGAAATAAAAGGGTTCCTGCAGGACTTTTCGTTCGATCAGATACTTTGCGTAGTCAACCATGCCGAAGTCAAACACTTCTAACTCAGGAACGATGCCACGCTCACGCATTTTGTCTGCCAATCGGCGGATCATGGCCGGCTCGTTGACCGAAGCCTGTTGCGGAAAATTGAGCGAACCGAGCGTCAGCGAGGCCATGTCCGGCCTGGCCTGGCCCTCGAGATCGAGCACCTGCGAGCGTTGTTCGAAAGCTCCGAAGGTCCGGCCGCTGGTGGATGCACAAACGATGGCGCCCGGGCACCTTTCCCGCACCTTGAGAATAATCTCGCGGTAGATTTCCGCCCGGTACGAAGGTGCACCGTCTGTTTCGCGTGCATGCAGATGCAGGATCGAGACGCCTGCACGGCAGCAGAGATATGCATCTTCAGCGATCTCATCCGGAGAAATTGGGATGTGGGGAGTCTCTTTCTTGGTGGGCACCATCCCCGTAAGCGCCCCGTTGATGATAAGTTTTTTCATGATAGTATCGCAAAGTTAAGGGTGTTCTGGAACCTGAACCTGTAGTTCATTTGCGCCATGACAGGAGTCAAAATCCGGCATGGTCTTCGACGGCTGCTTCTCTCACAGCCCTTCAATGTTTTCTTTCACAATTCTTGCAGGCACGCCCACCACCTGCACGTTATCCGGCACATCCTTCGTCACCACGGCACCGCTGCCCACTACCGAGTGCGCGCCGATCTTGATTCGATCCTGAATAATAGCGCCCATGCCGATGTAGGCCCCCTCGCCGATATTGCACAGGCCGGCGATATTGGCTCCTGGCTGCACGGTGACGTAATCCGCGATTTCCGTGTGGTGGCCGACCAGGACGCCGCGGTTGAGACGTACGTGTGCTGCAATTCTGGTGTGCGCAGCCACGATGGCGCCCACGCTCAACATGCTGCCTTCTCCGAGAGAGCTGGTCGCTGATAACCAGGCGCGCGGATGGACCAAGGTGGCAAAGGCCATCCCCTTCGCCGCCACCTGCTCGACGAATCGATTGCGATGCGTCGTTGCCAGTGAGCAAATGGCCTTATGGCTGACTGTCAGGTCGGCAATTTCATCTATCCAGTAGATCCGAAATCCACTCAAAGTTTCGTTGCACCGCTCTGAGTTCATGTTCTCAACGAAACCGGCAACCTTGAGTCCAGGTGTTTCCTCCGCAAGATCGGCGACTTCCTGGGCAAAGATGCCCGTGCCCAAAATCAACAGAGGCTTCTCATCCTTGTACATCTGCAAATCTCCTGCTCTTTGAATTTCGTCTCAGACCCAACCGGACGTCAATGAGATCCAGGATCCGGGCAACTGACTGGCGCATGGTTACATCGCGGGTAATCAAATCCTGGGCCTGGGCGACGAGCCGGGCGCGCTCATCTTCGTTGTCCAGATAATACTGAATCAACTCAGGCATCTCCTCGATTGTCGATTCGACATAGTGGACACCCGGCACAAAGGGCATAGGTTGGTGCATCGGCTCGGATACCATCAAAACCCCGTGCATGGCCCCCAGAATCAAGCGATATCCGGACAACTCTCCCGGATAGCGCTGAATATTCAACTGCAGCCTGGTGCGACTCAGAATCCGGGTGCGATTGTCACCGAAACATGAAGGATCGGACCAATTGCCCATCACCATGGGTTGAATACCAGATCGGCGCAGTCGGCGCAGCAGCCTTGTGCGGCGCGGCACACCCAGGTCGCCCAAGAACAGCACATGAATATCTCTGGTCAGGCACAGGTCCTGGCCGTGTTCCTGCGCAGCGTATCCGAGCGGCACGCGCTCTGCGGAGATGCCCTGCTCGGCCAAAAACTCACGGCGACCTTCAGTCGAAACCACCAGTAAGTCCGGAATTCCCGCACGAGCCAATTGCCTCAATCGCAGAAAATTGGTGTAAACATCCGTCGCGCCAGGGTCGCGGCGGACGATCCGGGCCAGCTCCCGCCAGTGCAGTCCAGGCCACGGCAGATTGGCGGTTTTGGCTGGCGGCAATGGCTCGTACTGCCACAAAACGGTAAACGGCCGACTGTTTCCGGAGCGACTCAGAAGCCGCGCTCGTGCGCCAGGATACCAGTTGCCGTTACCGAGCAGCCACAACACGCTCTTGCGCTTAAGGCCATCGCCAATGTCATTAACCTGGTGGACTTTGTAGCCCGAGTGCAGCAAATGCTGTGTCACCAAATGCGGCTCGTCGCGCCGTGCGGGCACCCGGCGGCAACACACCACCATCTCAAAATCTTTGAGGTGGCTAGACATCAACCGAAGTCTCCAGTGCCTCGGTGGAACGCAACGAAGCCAGTTTTATGGGGACACCACATTCGATTGAGAGGCCGGCCGCCAACACAGCTTCCAACGCACGTTTGCCATCTTCGAGTGAACATACGACGGGCGAGTCGTTTGATATCGCATCGACAAAGTGCAGCCACTCGGAATGGTAGGACATCTTGAAATCGCCTCCTTGCCTTGCGATGGCTATGCCCTGCGGCAGGGTCTTTGCCAGATTCATCAGCTCCCCGATGCGTGCTCCAAGCCCACCGGGTGTACTCAGCATCGGGAACTGTTCCAGACCATCGAAGCGGTAGAGAGAGATGGCCAGACGCCCGCCCCGGCCAAATATTTCTAACGCGTTATTGTCGCTGGTGTGCTCGGAGAACAGAGCGGATGCCACGGTGCCGTTGCTCATTTTCGCAGCCACGGTGACCGTCTCTTCCGGCCCCTTGGAGGGTGTGCTGCTGGCGTACACGTCAACAATCTCGCTGTCCAGAAGAAAGCGCCAGAGGTCGAAATGGTGGACGCTGATCTCAAACAAAGCGCCGCCACCCAGTTCGCGGCTGTTGCGCCAGGCAGGCAGTTCCTGACGATAGCGAATGGCGCTTGTCCAGATGCTTCTTATCCCCTCCAACGCGCCAAGCGAGCCCTCCTGAATCAGGTTCCGGGCCTGCTGAATTAACCGGTGCTGCCTCAGATTGAAACCGACCATGATTTTCCGGTCGCTGCCACTGGCTCTTTCGATGAGTCGGTCCGCGTCTTCCAGGGTCAAAGCCAGAGGTTTTTCGATGAAAACGTGCTTGCCGGCGTCCAGCGCATCCAGGGCAACCGCCACGTGAAACTGAACCGGGACGCACACTGCAACGACGTCAACATCTGCTTTCTGCAACAGTTCGTCGTGACTGCTATAGCGGCCGGCGACATTAAATCGGTCCGCAACACTTTGCAGGCGATCATGCGCCGGGTCGGCCAGCGCCACGACTTCCACCTGCTCAATTCTGCTCAAAGCCGGAAGGTGTAGCGTTTCGGTGGCCCGGCCACATCCGATGATTCCTATTTTCATGATAACCTTTCTACTCTCCATTCATTAAGAGCCTCGCAAGGCAGATTTTATTGCGCACGTTTCCACATTTCTTAGCAAACTTCCATGTAGGTTGGATACCGGGCGCCGTCTTGCATCCCAAGTTTCAGGAGAGCAACGCCTTCCTGTCTTTCTTCGTCACATGTTTGAAACGATGAAATTCATAGTGACCCAGCTTCTGTTTTGAAGCCCCCGCCCCCATGGCATAGCCAAGCATTTGTCCGATACCATCAAGAACCAAGCCGAGTAGCAGGACTGGCACGACCCGAGACATTCTGAGTTCACGGCTCGTCGAGCGCTGCGCCTGTTGCAGAATCCGGAACAGCCGGACGAACGGAATCAGGGGGGAGCCGCCGAAATAGATCAGGCGTTGCAGGCGCGACATGTTTACAATGCGGGTGCCGGCGAACACCCGGCCACAGTAGTACTGCGCGCGTGTCCAGGACGAAAACAGCGAAAAATTGGTGTGGGCGAGCTTAGCCTTCGGCTCGAGATAGAGTTGGTGGCCAAGTGAGCGCAAGCGCCAATGCAAAACGGTCTCTGCTTCCAGCATCTCTTCCAGCTCTTTGTCATGCTGCATGAGAACAGCGCGTTTGTAGCAACTGTTGTGTCCCGGCAGAAATTCAACCGGGCCAGCGGGCGTGGGGTCAAGCCAGGGGCCATAGCCGATAAGAAAATCAGCCCAACTGACGGCCGTTCCCGGATTGGCGTTGCGGACCACCGGGCCAACCGCGGCCCAGTCTTTTTTGTGTGCCTGAATCAGGGCGTCGGCCCAATCAACAGCCGGGAAAGCATGGTCCTCAGCTAAGGCCACGAGTGGCGCGTTCGCGGCCCGAACACCGGCGGCGTTCGCCTTTGCCACGGATTCAATCCGGTCAACTGCAACCAGGCGAACTGCTCGAAATGGCCGCCATTCAGGCTGGTCTTCCCGCAGGTCGCTGTCCCTGGCTGCGACAATGACCACCTCGAGCTCGTCACGCAGCGTCTGATTTGTCAGTGCCTTGATGGTCTTGCGAATGCTCTTGAAACCATCCAGACTGGCCAGCACGACCGACAGTTCCGGAGTCTCAGCGGTTATCTTGTCAGACTTTGGCATGGTAGTTCTCTATTGACCTTCGTGAAAGTGGAGACAAGTGCTTGCCAGGCAAACCCGGCGGCATTGACAGCCTGCCAAGTCAAAATCAGCCCAGCCATGAGCCCTGCAGTGTGGCGACCAGGCCTGACAAATGGCAGCAAAAGCCAATTACGCAGATTGAGATGGAACTTGAGTTCGGTCCGAAACTGGCCCGAACCTCGCAAGGCGCGCAGGGCGTGATATCGGTGTGCCCCCCTACCATAATTAAAATGTTGCGCCACAAACTGCCGGAATGTCAGATCGTGGGCATGGGAAATCACGGCGTCGGGCTCGTAAACCAACTGCAGCCCACGAAAAAGGAAGCGGTCGCAGAACTCGCGGTCTTCGGAGGTTCGAAATGCGACATCGAATCCGCCGCTCTCCTGAAACAGGCTGGTTGGCATTGCCAGATTGTTAGAGGCAAAAAAACGCGCACGCTCAGGATCGGCGTTGTAGTGCTGGTAGACGACGTCCAGAATAAGCTGACTGGTCGCGGAAAACGGATTGTCCATCAGCCGGTTTACGGTCTTGCCGCCGACCAGGCATTCGCTGCCGTTCGAAACCCTTTTGGCGATCGCGTTGAGCCATCCGGGCTCCGGAGCACAATCGTCGTCCGTGAATGCCAGGATATCTCCTTTTGCATGACGTGCGCCCAGATTTCGTGCCGCGGCCGGACCTGAATTCCTCTGGCGCAGGCAGCGGGCATCTAGAGATTCGTCAAATCCGGACACAACTCTTTCCAGAGACGGTTCACTGCCGTCATCCACCACTATCACTTCGAAGCGGTCCTTCGGGTAACTCAACCGTGCCAACGCCTCGAGGCAAACCAGTAGCTGATTTGGACGATTATAACTTGGGACAATGATTGAAAAAATGGGTAACACAGAGCGTTTCCTAAAGCATTCCACCGAAGCGACGCGATTGGCCGGTTAGCCTATCTCATCTATTTCGTCCGGTCAGGCGTGTTCTTAATCGCTGCATAGCACAGTCCGCAAGTGGAACCCGTTTGAGCCCCACTTCTCCATGACCATAAAAGTATAAGCACACAAGGATCTATGCGGAACGAAAACGATCAAATAGACGCTTTCGTAGGCCTGGTTGCGACCTCCACAATTCGAATGCCGGGAAGATAAGAACTCCCTCTCCTTCATCGTCACATATTGGGAACCATAAAACCCAAACTGAGCCGGCTTCGGTTTTGATGCTCCCGGAGCGCCGCGCTTGTTGCAGAATCCAACAACGTCATAGGAACGGAATCAGGGGGGCCCCGCAATACGCAATGTGACCCAATCGCTTGTAGTAATTGAAGATACTATGCCGTAGCTCGGCGCCAGCTCGCAACCAAAACTTGACCAGGAAAATGTATGCGTAGCCCGTTTTCAGATGAGACGATTTTCTTCCTAAAGCTTGCGAACTCACACCGGGCTGTCGTTCTGGCAGTTGTCGTGCTTTCAGTAATAGGTTCTGCATTTGACGGTATTTCCATCGGCATGCTTGTTCCGCTGCTTGGTCGACTGCAGGGGGTGACCGCAGGCGAGGGTTCACATAAATTCACGCAGTGGTTGTACGGAATCAGCGAGGGCCATTCCTTTGAAAGCCAGGTTCTAATTGCTGTCTCTTTTGTGGTTCTGGCCATGTTGTTAAAGAATGCCATGCTTGCCGCTGCGACGAAATTGAGCATCTGGCTATCCACTAAGGTTGAAGCAGATCTTAGGAACCGCGCCTGGGAAGTTTTGTTTTCCGTTGATCTGGGTTTTCATCATCGTCAGAAACAGGGACGGCTTTTGGAACAAGCAAATGGCCTTCCATCCCGCGTCGCCGGCATCATGCTGGAAGTAACGGGCGGCCTGACCAACCTGCTGACTCTGATGGCTCTGAGCGTCCTTTTGTATGTTCTTTCCTGGCAGCTCGCACTTCTCACCGCCGGCCTGGGCCTGGTCCACGCCCTCCTAAGTTCAGCCTATTTGAAGAGACTCTCGGGGCCAAGTGAACGCAACACTCAGGTCGGCCTGGCCATCAACGGTAAAAGCCAGGAGTCGCTGGCCGGCATCGAACTTATAAAGGCTTATGGAAGAGAAGAGCGAGTTGGCAAACAGCTTCGCCATCTTATTGACGAAGCCAGACAGCTCAAATCAAGAATTCGCTTTCGAGGCGCGATTATGGGCTGGACGACCGACATACTGGGCGCGCTGGCTATTGCAATTCTATTCATGGCAGCGCTGAAGCTCTATGGCGCAGATGGCAAACAGATGATCGCACACCTGCTGCCGTTTCTCTATGTTATTACCAGGCTCGTGCCACTTGCGCGTTTCTTGAATGCCGCACAAGCAGCCGTTATTTCTGAATGGCCGGCGCTACGACACGCCAATGCCCTCCTGCGCACCGATGACAAGCCTTTTCCTGTAGACGGTCATAATCCATTCACGGAACTTAACGAAGAGATTCGGTTTAGCGATGTCTGCTTCTCCTATCACGATGACAATGATATTGCCTTAAAACATGCGAGCTTCTCTATTCCGAAAGGCAGAACCACCGCTATCGTTGGCCGCTCCGGCGCAGGCAAAACAACCGTTGTCAACTTGCTGATGAGATTCTATGATCCTCAAGTTGGCGAAATCCTGGTCGATGGCACACCATTACAGGGCCATAGAATAGCAGAGTACCGAAAGAAAATCGGGATTGTCAGTCAAGACACGTTCATATTTCATGACTCCGTCAAGGCCAACATCGCTTTTGGTCTTGATGAGATGCCTCTCGATAACATCGTAGTGGCCGCGGCAAGAAAGGCTGGCGCGCACCAATTTATAGAAGCCCTGCCTGATGGCTATGACACAATTCTTGGTGACCGGGGAGTGAGATTATCCGGAGGACAAAAACAGAGAATCTCTATCGCCCGGGCCATTCTGCGGGACCCGGAAATCTTGATTCTCGACGAAGCGACCAGCGCTCTCGACAACATCACTGAAAAACAGATTCATGATGCCATCCTCGAGTTGAGCCGTGATCGAACAGTGATAATAATTGCTCACCGTCTATCAACAGTCCGCAACGCTGACCAGATTGTTGTGTTGAAAAATGGCTCTGTCGAACAGGTGGGCAGCGAGCAGTACCTGTCCGGAACCGAAGGAGAATATGTCCGGCTTGCAGCAGCAAAATGAGCAAGGCGAGTAACTACACGCAGGAAAATGCCTTGCACTTCTTGATGGTCACGACCTTCTACCCACCCTACAATTTTGGCGGCGACGGCATCTTTGTTCACCGGCTCAGCAATGAACTCGCAAGCCGTGGTCATCGCGTTGATGTAGTTCATTGCGTGGATGCCCACCAAACCCTTTCAGGTACTCCGATCGACACGCACTATGAGAACCATGAAAATGTCAGAGTGTTCGCACTGAAGAGCCTGGCGGGGCCACTCTCGCCGGTCCTGACGCAGCAGACCGGTAAAAGTCTTCTAAAAAGCAATCACCTTAAGAGCCTTGTTGAGCGAAATGAATACGATGTTATCCACTATCATAATATCTCCTTGATCGGCTTGGATGTGCTCGCCTTTGGCAGTGCTGTAAAGCTGTACACAATGCATGAGTATTGGCTCGTATGCCCAACCCATGTGTTGTGGAAGTTTAGCAAGGAACTATGTCTGGAGCAAAGCTGTTTTCGTTGCCAGTTGCAGGCTGGCCGCCCCGTACAATGGTGGCGCTACACCAACCTTATGAAAAAGTACTTATCCCATGTTGATTGTTTTCTTGCTCCCAGCCTCTTTGCCAGGGACAAACATTATGAGCTGGGATTCGATTTCCGCATTGAGCATTTGCCTAATTTCCTGACGCGCACTGCTGACAAGATCTCCTCACCCGAATCAAATTCTCGTGGCGTTCTTGGGAGCTTTCTTTTTGTAGGACGCCTGGAAAAAATCAAGGGCTTGCAGGACGTGCTCCCCATCTTTTTGGACAATCCGGAATACGATCTGCTGGTCGCCGGAGATGGCGACTTTGAACCAGAGCTGCGGCGAATGGCGGCAAATGCCAGGAATATCAAATTCCTGGGAAGGCTGACGGCTGACGAACTGGAAACCCATTATCGCCAGGCGTGCGCTGTAATTGTCCCTTCTGTGTGCTACGAAATTTTTGCGATGGTCGTAATTGAAGCTTTTGCGCAAGGAACGCCCGTGCTGGCCAACAAGGTTGGTGCTTTGCCCGAACTTATTGAGAGAAGCGCCGCCGGCTTCCTGTTTGAGAATTCACGAGAGTTGTTGGCGGGGATGAAGAAACTGCACAGTGACCCGAAACTGCGCAATGAATTGGGTGCAAGAGGCTATGCTGCATATCAAGAAAATTGGTCGGAGGAGCCTCACATTCGGCGCTACCTTGAGTTGATCGGGCAGGTCGCCGGTGAAGACAGGAGCTTGAACTCCGAGGCCGAAACACCCAGAGAGGCGCTGGCGGGCTCATGAAAATCAGCAAAGTTCCAGTTCTCGTCTTCCACTCTATTGATGAGAGCGGATCGGTCATTTCGATGACGCCAGGCAGGCTCAAGCAACTTCTCCTCCGTTTGAAACAAGAAGGCTACCAGACCCTCACGCTCAACGAACTGACTGCCTGGGCACGCGGTGAAGTCACGCTAACGCGCCCATCGGTTGTGATTACCTTTGATGATGGCTACGAGAATCTGTACAAACATGCCTTTGCGCTACTGGATGATTTGGGGTTCACCGCAACGGTTTTTCTTACAACCGGCTATTGCGGCGGCGGAAACCAGTGGCCGGCACAGCATGCCAGTATTGGGCGGTTGAAGATGTTGACCTGGCAGCAAATCAGCGAAATGTCGAAATCTGCATTCAGCTTCCAGGCGCATACCCGGACTCATCCAGATTTAAATAGGTTGACGCCAAAGCAGGTTGAGGCCGAACTGCTTGACTCCCGGCGGGAGATCGAAGGCCGCCTGGGCATGGCCGCGGAATATTTTGCATACCCATTTGGGAAGCCGTCGCCGCAGGTTGTTGATCTCACCCGGAAGTACTTCGCTGGTGCGTGCAACGGCGCACTTGCCTTTGCCACGCACAGTCTCGACCCCTTCTTAATTCCAAGACTCGAAATGTACTATTTCTCAGGGAACCGGGGGGCAAATCTCTTCCTGTCTCCTTTTTTTGAAACCTACTTGACAGCGCGACGCCCGTTGCGAGCGGTTAGGCATTTGGCGACGCGGGTTTTTAGGACGGTATCCCGGCCGAACAGACCATTAATTTAGAGACAGCAAGAGGCGCCATGAGCATGCAATCGACTTTCACAGGCAAGGGGAGACTTGAAACCAAATGACGCAACACCTGGAAGAATCGTATCCCCTGACTCCAATGCAGATGGGCATGTTGATGCATTCTCTTTATTCAAGAGATTCCGGCATGTACATCAACCAGATCATCGCTCAGTTGAACGAGGAGATCGCGGTCGAGGAGTTCCAGCGAGCGTGGCAGTTGACCACGGACCACAATGCCATACTGAGAACAGGCTTTGAGATGACGCCGTCCGGCGAGCCGCTGCAACATGTCTACGCCAATGTTCCCGTTTCTTTCCGGTTTGAAGACTGGTCGCCAAACTCTTCTTCACAGCAAGACGAGCAACTAAGCTTGTTCTTGCGGTCCGATCGCCGCGAAGGTTTTGATGCGGAGCAACCTCCGCTTCTGAGAATTTCTCTTTTCAGAATCGCTGCCGGCAACTTCCGGATGGTTTTGACTAACCATCACATCTTGCTTGACGGCCACGCGACCTTTCTCTTGTTGAAACAGGCTCTTGAAGCTTATGATTCACTTTGCGCAGGCGAAACGCCGCAGCTACCGGTTACGCCTCCTTACCGGGACTATGTCGAATGGCTTGCAGAGCAAAACACCGATGCTGATGAACCATACTGGCGGGACGTGCTTGGAGGTTTCAGCCGTCCCACGGAATTAACCTCTCATGAAGAGTTGCCGGCCGCGAATTCCGCTGGGCCAGTTTATGCAGCTACAGAGGCTCGTCTCAGCAGCAAAACCGGGCACAAGCTCGCGGCCCTGGCCGCCGAGCACAAAATTACCATAAGCACGATTGCGCAAGGCGCCTGGGCTTTCTTGCTGGCGCAATACAGCGGCGGAGATGAAGCCGTTTTCGGCACTGTTCGAGAGGGGCGCAAGTTCACCATCAAAGACGCCGATTCCATCGCCGGACTTTGCATCAATACCCAGCCAATGCGTGTCACGATTGCCAAGGACAAATCCGTGATTGATTGGTTGAAGAGGATTCGTCAGCAACAGATCTCAGTACGTCCACACCGGCTCACGCCACTCGATCTGATTCAACCCTGCTGTGACGTGCCCGGTGGTCAACCCCTTTTCCAGACGACCTTGAACTATCTCAAACAGCCGTGGAATTTCAACCTGGAAAAACTCGGCGGGAGATGGCAAAACAGAAAGTTATCTGTACGCAATCAAGCGGAATACCTGCTTTCCGTGGACGTCTACGAAACCGATGCCTTGTACTTGAAAACTGAATATGATGCCAACAGGGTTTCAGAAGATTACGTCGAACAGATTCTGCGGCAATACCAAACCATCCTGACACGAATCGCTGATAATCCCCGGCAACAGGTCAAAGAGCTCTCGATGTTGACGGATAGCGAGCGTGTGTCAGAATATGTCGATTGGGCAGTTGTGAACTCCGGACTGCCGGTCCACGAGCTGTTTGCAGCACAAGTCGCCCGCACTCCTGACGGCATTGCGGCAAGTCTGGAAGATTCTCAAATGAGTTATCGCGAGCTTAACTCTCGCGCCAATCAAGTCGCGCATCGGCTGCTCAAACTTGGCCTGAGGCCGGAGGAGCCCGTAGGAGTCTGCTTTGAACATTCGCCGGAGATGCTGGTAGCCATCCTTGCCGTGTTGAAGGCCGGCGCCGCCTACGTGCCGCTAGACCCGGCCTATCCAGTGGAACGACTCGCCTTCATTGTGAAGGACTCGGGCGTTAAGCTGATACTCTCCACTAGCTCGCTTTCGAACAAACTGCACGAAGACGAGGCGCTGCCATCGAAAACGGCGACGGTTATTTCCCTGGACTCGGCCGCCAGTGACATCGCGCATGAATCTACTCAGAATCCCACTACAACCGTCACTCAGGATAATCTCGCCTATGTCATTTATACCTCCGGTTCAACCGGGACCCCCAAGGGAGTCATGGTTCCGCATCGAGGTCTGACAAATTACCTTACCTGGGCGACGGCTTGTTACAAAGTAGAGCAGGGCTGCGGTGCGCCGCTATATTCTTCGCTCTCCTTTGATTTCACCATCACGAGCTTATTTCTGCCATTGATCTCGGGCGGAACAGTCATGCTCATTCCTGAGTCCGGCGGGATTGATGCCCTGGCGCAAAAACTGCGCGAGGATCTCGAATTCAGTTTCATAAAACTGACTCCTGCCCATCTGGAAGTTTTGAGTCAGATGTTGGCCGCCGGCAAGCCTCTCCTAAACCTGCACCGCATCATCATAGGCGGAGATGCGCTCTGGTCTGGTGTGCTTGCGGCCTGGAAAGTGTTCGCCCCCAATGCAGTGTTCATCAATGAATACGGCCCAACCGAAGCCTCGGTTGGATGCTGTGTTTACGAAACCCGGCAGGCAAATGAAGGCCGGCAACGAGTGCCGATCGGCCGCCCAATCAGCAATGTGCAGCTCTTTTTGCTCGATGCTTCTCTGCAACCGGTTGCAAGCGGCGTGGTGGGCGAAATATATATAGGTGGCGACGGTCTGGCTCGCGGTTACCTTGGCCGTCCTGAACTTACCGACGCAATGTTCATTTCAAATCCGCTCGACACTTCTGCCACCCGGTTGTATAAGACTGGCGATTTGGCCTACCGTCGCCCTGACGGCAATCTCGTCTATCTCGGAAGAAGCGATTTCCAAGTCAAAGTACGTGGCTACCGGATCGAGCCTGGCGAAGTCGAAAGTGCGCTGAGAGCCCATGCGGGAGTTGGCGAGACCATCGTTGTATCTGGCGGGCAGATGGAATCTATCCAGAACTCTCATGAACATTCCCTCCTCGCGTACTATGTACCGAAGCCAGATTCGAAGGTCAACCTCCGAGAATTGCGCAGCTTTCTAACCGGCAAGCTGCCTGCGTACATGATACCGTCCGTCTTCATTGCTCTGGACCGTCTCCCTCTCACGGCCAATGGTAAGATTGATATCAGCAGCCTTCCGGATCCGGAACACGCGAAAAAAACCAAGAGCGACAATACACAGCCGGGCAACCCGACCGAAGACAAGCTGAGCCAAATCTGGGCTTCGGTTCTGGCTATGAAGGCAATCGGTGTGGACGCTAACTTTTTTGAGCTTGGAGGCCATTCGTTGTTGATGGTCCAGGTGGCGTCTCGCATCCGCAGAGATTTTGGCGTGCAGTTGCCCATACGCAGTTTTTTTGAAGCTCCAACTATCGCAGGCATGGCTTCTGTCATCACGCAGTTGCAGACCGAAGACAAAGGCACGGCGAATTTGCAGGACTTGCTGGCGAAGATTGAGCAAATGACCGAAGAAGAAGTAAAAGCAAAGCTTGAACAGAATGCGCCCTGATATACCAAAGATGATTTCCGCTCTGACCATACCCACCTGCGACCGGATTGCAAGCCTCGAAAGAAGTTTATCCTGGTACGTTGAAAACAGCCTCAAGCATGAACGCAGCATTGACTTTGTGGTGATGGACGATGCCCGCGGCGCAAATGCCAGAAAGCTATGCCGGGAGATGTTGCGCGAGCTGGTCTGCCGATATGATGTTCAAATTTCACATTGTGGCCTCGAACAAAAGCTTCTTTTTGCGAAGAAACTGATCGGCTGTGATCGTGTACCGCCGGAAGTAATCAAGTTTGCTTTGTTCGACTCCGACGGCTCCGGACTGGCGACCTTAGGCGCAAATCGCAATGCGATTCTGCTACACACCGCCGGCAATCTCATCCTGAGTTCTGATGACGATGTTCATGGTCCGCTGGCTGTCGCTGCCGGCATGAGCGATGAAATTGCCCCCGTCCGCGACAGCCCGCCATCGGAAGAATTTCGGATCTACCCCGATCGCGAATCGGCCCTTCACACCGTAACAGTTGTCGAAGCGGATATTCTGGCGACCCAGGAACGCTATCTTGGCCGGCATATCACCGCCTGTCTGAACGGAAATGGTAAACCGGAGAACAACGATGACCATCGGACCTCTTCTGTGCATTTGCATGACCCCGCCGCAAGCGTGATGATCACGACGAATGGCTATGTTGGCGACAATGGCTTTGGCTCGCCATCCGTGTATTTGGAGTTTTTAGGAGATTCGTTTGCTCATCTGACGCGTTCGGAAGCAGACTATCGCGCTGCCTGCTCGAGTCGCCAAACGGTTCAGTTCGTCAAACAAGTTACGATTACCGGCAGAGCGGAAACCATGATGGCCGGCTGTGTCGGAATCGACAACCGTCAGTTGACGCCACCGTTTTTGCCCATCGGACGCGGTGAAGACCATCTCTTCGGCTTGCTCGTTTCAAAGTGTTTCGATGCCGGGCACTTTGCGTGTCTGCCGCAGCTTCTGCACCACACGCCGATGGAATCGCGCCAAACCTGGCCCGGGGAGATTTCCCGCCGCGCCTCGGGTCTTGACCTGCACACCTTGTTTTCAGTCTTGTTTGATGCCCACGCGGATCCCCAGACCGCCGACCCTCGGGAAAGACTGGCAGGCCTGGGCCATTTCCTGACCGACCTTGGCCTGCAGCCCTGGCCAAGCTTTGATAAGTTTTTGCGCGCTCGCCTCAGAGAATGGGCAGAGGCCGGAAACCAACGGCTGGAGCGCAGACTGCAGAAGCGCGGCGACGCTCCTGAATACTGGGCAAAGGATGTGAAAAAATACATCGCGATCAAAAAAGAATGGGTGACGCAAGACGAATGTACGACGCCTTTGGAGCTGCTCTATGGCCATGACCCCGAACAGGCACGACAGTTAACTCAAAAGCTGGTGTGCAATTTCGGTCAGCTTCTAATTTGGTGGCCGGCACTTTTGCAGACTGCACGAGAGCTAAGAGAAGAGGAGACCTTTCTTGCACAAACAGTCTAAGCCACAAGAGGTTGCAAGCCGGATTGCAGATTTGTCCCCGGAGAAAAGGAAGCTTCTTGAGCAATTGCTGAGCGACAATTCCGCAAGCTCAACCATTCCTGCGCTGACGCGCAACGCTGGCAGCAACGACTTTCCGCCGTCGTTTGCTCAGGAGCGGCTTTGGTTTGTGCATCAGCTCGACCCGCTGAGTTACGCCTACAATATCAACAGCGCTGTTCGCCTGCGCGGACATCTGCAACGGCACGCATTGCAACAAGCGTTGAATGCCCTGCAGCAGCGTCACGAAGTCCTCCGAACCGCATTTCGCTTCATCGATGGCGACCTGCGGCAAGTCATCTCCGAAGATTGTTCAACAACGCTTCGCAACCTGGACATCTGCAACCTACCGACCGACCAGCTCGAAACCGAAGGCATGCGTCTCATGAAAGAAGAGCTGCGTACGCCATTTGATTTGACCACAGCGCCGCTTTTTCGGGCGGTCCTGATACGCATATCGAGCGAAGAACATTTTCTGGCACTCACGTTTCACCATATCATCGTTGACGGCTGGGCTTTGGGCATTCTGTTCAATGAACTGGGACAGCTTTATCACTCGTTTGCAAAAAACAGTCTATCTGAACTGCCTGCGCTTGCCATCCAATACGCGGACTTTGCCGTGTGGCAACGCGATTGGTTAAAATCTGAAGTCATTGAAAAACAGCTTGCCTACTGGGAGAAACAGCTCGCAAATCTATCGACCCTGAATTTGCCAACCACGCGGCCCAGGGGCTCTGTTCCAACTTACGAAGGTGCGAGCCGGTTTTTTCATATTCCACAACCGTTGGCACAGAGCCTTCGCGATTTTTCACAACAACAAGGCCTGACATTGTTCATGACCTTGCTGGCTGCCTTCAATGTGGTTTTATCCAGGTATTCCGGGCAGACTGACATTGTAGTTGGGTCCGCAAATGTGGACCGTAGCCGGGTGGAATTGGAGGGACTCGCCGGACTGTTCGTCAACCCGTTGGTGCTGAGAACGCAGCTTGACAACAATATGAGCGTCAGGGAACTGCTGACAAGCGTCCGCGATCTGTGTGTTCAGGCTTATGCCAATCAAGACCTACCGTTCGAAAAACTGGTCGATAGAATTCTCCCGAAACGGGACGCGGCACAACATCCTCTGTTTCAGGTCATGTTCATTTTACAGAACACGCCGACCTGGCACAGGCTGGCTCTTCCCGACCTGGAGACCGAGCCTGTAAACATTGAGAGCGATATCGCAAGTTATGAACTCACAATGTCCTTCGTCGATGAGGGGGAGCAGATTTCCGGCGAGTGCAACTTCAACAAAGATCTGTTCGACGAGGCCATGGTGACAGGCATGGTCGAACACTATCTCACCTTGTTGGGCGATATCGTTGCTAATCCGGATTCAGCCATCCGTGACCTCGAGATGTTAAGCGAGGCAGAGCGCAAACGACTGTTGGTCGATTGGAATGATACGGCGACAGCAGAGCAGAACGACCTCTGTTTTCATGAGCTTTTCAAAGTACAGGCAGAACGCACACCAAAGGCCGTTGCGGTTGAATTCCGAGGCGAACAGTTGACATACGCCGAACTCAACAGACGCGCCAATCAACTGGCGCACGCCCTGCAGGCTGCCGGCGCGGGACCCGATGTCATTGTCGGGATTTGTGTCGAGCGCTCCATGGAAATGGCAGTCGGACTGCTGGCCATCCTCAAAGCAGGTGGCGCCTATCTGCCACTCGACCCGGATTATCCGAAAGAGCGCCTGGCTTTCATGTTGCAGGATTCCCAGGCCCCCATCGTCTTGACCCAACAGCGGCTGCTGGAATCTCTACCACTCAATCAAGCCAAGATTATTTGTCTCGACAGCGACTCACAGTCCTTCGCCCGACAGAATCAATCCGACCCCATCAGCCAAATGACGGCGCAGAATCTCGCCTACGTCATCTATACCTCGGGTTCGACCGGCGCCCCCAAAGGGGTCATGGTCACGCATCAGGCCATGGTCAACCACAATTGCGCGATGGTCAGAGAATTCAAGCTCCGAAACGACGACCGGGTGTTGCAGTTTGCTTCCATCAACTTCGACTTCGCAGTCGAAGAAATCTTCCCCACCTGGCTCAGCGGCGCGGCACTAGTTCTCCGTTCAGAGGAAGTGCTGTCATCGATAACGGATTTTCTGCGGTTTGTCGAACAGCAGCACATAACCGTTCTTGATCTGCCTACCGCCTTCTGGCATGAGATGGTGAACGGCATGGCTTTCGCCAAACTCCCGCTGCCAGAGCAGGTTCGTCTGGTTATTATTGGCGGAGAAAAGGTCTCGCCATCTGTCTATGCAACCTGGTCACACCTGGTCGGCAAGCGTTGCCGTTGGCTCAACGGTTACGGCCCGACGGAGACGACGGTGGCGGCCATATTCTATGAACCCCTTGGCCGGGAAATTAACGACTTGGCGGAGATTCCCATTGGCCGCCCAATTGCCAACGTTAGGACCTATATTTTAGATAATGAATTGCGACCTGTTCCGGTTGGCGTGCCTGGAGAACTGCACATTGGCGGGGTTGGCCTGGCGCGAGGTTACCTCAACCGCAAGGAACTGACGGAAGAGAAATTCATCACAGATCCGTTTAGCGACAAACCCGGAACTCGTATTTATAAGACTGGAGATCTAGCCCGTTACCGGGCCGATGGCAACATCGAGTTTCTTGGTCGAGCGGACCACCAGGTCAAATTACGCGGCTATCGCATCGAACCGGGAGAGATCGAGGCTGCGCTCAGAGAACACCCATCGGTGCGAGACAATGTCGTCATCGCCATGACAAAAGACGGCGACACACGTCTGGTTGTCTACATTGTTCCACAGCCGGACCAGGTGGCTGAGAGAAGTGAGTTGCGCACCTTCTTAAGACACCGCCTACCCAGCTACATGGTGCCCGGAGAGTTCGTTTGCTTAGACGCGTTTCCTATAACACCCAATGGCAAGATCGACCGCAAGGCTCTGCCGGAACCAGAGCGAATCAGGCCCGATGACATGCCCGAGTTTGTTGCCGCACGCAATCCTGTTGAAGAGGCACTTGTAAGAATTTGGGCAGAGATCCTGGACCTTGATCGGGTCAGTGTTCATGATAACTTTTTTGAATTGGGTGGTCATTCGCTAAAGGCGACTCAGGTGATCTCCCAGCTTCGGAAAGTTCTCCAAACGGACCTGCCAGTACGGCGGCTATTTGAGTCACCGACTATTGCCGAACTAGCCAGGAATATCGACACGGGGTTGAAAGATGGCCAAGAAAGACCTGCCGGGCCAATATCGAAAGCCGTGTATCGGAGCGACATCCCATTGTCGTTTGCACAACAGCGACTCTGGTTTCTTGACCAATTTGATCCCGGTAGCCCATTCTACAATGTGCCGGCCACCTATTTACTTTCCGGTCTGCTCAAACCGACGGTACTGCAGCAGAGCCTTAACGAAATTGTTAGGCATCATGAGATTCTGCGTACGACATTTACCTCGGACAATGGTCACGCGGTCCAGCGCATCGCACCAGGTCTCAGTCTTGAATTACCACTCATAGATCTAAGCGGGCTCGCTGACGCCGAGCGTGAGGCGGAGGTGGCTCGTCTGGTGCAGGAAGAAATCAAGCGCCCTTTTGACCTGGCTACCGGCCCTTTACTCCGTGCTACGCTGTTTCGTCTGAATTCTGAGAAGCATGTGCTTGTGCTGACCATGCACCACATCGTGACCGATGCCTGGTCCACCGGCATCTTGTATCGCGAGTTGGGTGCGCTCTATGCTGCCTTTGACCAGCGGCAACCATCTCCCTTGCCCGATTTGCGAATTCAATATGCGGATTTCGCTCTCTGGCAACGAGAATGGCTGCAGGGCGAGATTCTACAAACTCAACTAGACTACTGGAAGCAGCAACTGCACGATGCGCCGGTATTGGCCCTTCCCACTGATAGACCACGGCCGCGGGAGCAAACTTACCATGGCGCCCGACAGAGCTTCGTGCTTTCGAAAAATTTGCTTCAAACGCTCAATAATCTGGGCCAACAGGAGAATGCCACGCTTTTCATGGTACTGCTTGCGGCATTCAAGATATTGCTGCACCGCTATAGCGGGCAGAGCGATATTCTGGTTGGCTCACCGATCGCGAATCGCAATCATGCGGAAATTGAGCCGTTGATTGGCTTCTTCACCAATACATTAGCGCTACGAACCAGGCTTGATGAAAATCCAACATTTGCCGAGCTGCTCAAACAGGTACGCGAGCACACACTGGAGGCTTTTGCCCACCAGGATTTGCCGTTCGAGAAGCTGGTTCATGAATTGGATTTGGAACGAGACCTGAGTCGCAATCCACTATTCCAGGTATTGTTTACGCTGCAAAATGCTCCGCATTCCGCGCTATCCTTGCGCGGGCTGGAACTCGAGCTGCTCACCTTTGACATCGAAACGGTTCGTTTTGATCTCGAGGTGCATTTTGAAGAAGACACAGACGGACTTCACGGTTCCTTGACCTACAACACCGACTTGTATGACGCCTCCACGATCAAACGAATGGCAGGTCATTTCGAGTCGCTGTTGTCTGCGATTGCGACCGACCCGCAGCAGCGTGTTTCGACCTTACCGTTGCTAAGACCGGGCGAACGGCGACAGCTTGTCCATGAGTGGAATGACACAGAAGATGAATATCCCCGCAGTCAGTGTATCCATGAGCTTTTTGAACAGCAGGCTGAGCGCACGCCAGATGCCATCGCACTCATTTCGCCGACAGGCCTTGACAGCGACGGTCGGAGCTCTGAGCAAACCGATCAAACTTACAAAGATCTGAACCGGCGTGCTAACCAGATAGCGCATTACCTGAAGACGCTCGGCGTAGGCCCGGATGTGCCGGTGGGAATCTACTTGCCCCGTTCTCAGGAAATGATTGTCGCGGTGCTGGCCGTCTTGAAAGCCGGCGGTACATGTCTGCCGCTGGACTCATCCTACCCGCGGGAGCGCCTGGCCTATATGCTGGCAGATGCGAAGGCCCCCGTCATTCTGACCTGCGACCGACTTCATGGGGAAATCCCGGTGCAACAGGCGAAAGTCCTGTGTTTGGACAGTCACGATTTGACCCTGTCTCGCGAGAGTGAGCGCAATCCGGCTAAGAGTGCAACAGTTGAAGATTTGGTGTATGTCATCTATACATCTGGCTCCACGGGAAAACCCAAGGGCGTTGCTCTGCCACACCGGACGCTTGCCAATTGGATCAACTGGCTGGTTCAGCACTCCCGAGTGTCAGGCAACGCGCGCACGCTGCAAATTGCCTCCCTGAGTTTCGATGCCAGTTTCACGGAAATCTTCACGACCTTGAATTCGGGAGGCACGCTGGTTTTAGCGACTGAAGAAACACGACAGGATGTTCATTTGTTGGCTCGATGCCTGCAAGAGAATTGCATTGAAAGAGCCATTCTGCCGGTCGTAATCTTACAACAATTAGCCGAGCAAGTAGACCCGGACGACGGTTCTTTGGCTTGCATGCGAGAGATTATCACCACCGGCGAGCAATTACGAATAACGCCAGCAATCGTCGAGTTCTTTCGCAAGTTAGGGGACTGTTTCTTTCACAATCACTATGGGCCCTCGGAAACCCACGTGGCCACCGCCTATACTCTGGAAGGTGACCCTGACGGTTGGCCAGCGCTGCCACCCATCGGCCGGCCAATTGCCAACACCCAAATATATCTTCTCGATGCGGAGCGTCAACCGGTGCCGGTTGGTGTGCCGGGCGAGCTGTATATTGGCGGCGTTTGCCTGGCGCGCGAGTATCTCAATCGCCCAGAGCTCACTGCCGAGAAGTTTGTAACGATTTCTTTCAGCCAAAAAACACCAACGCGCCTGTACAAGACGGGCGATTTAGCCCGTTACCTTCCGGATGGCAACATCGAATTCATTGGCCGCATGGATAATCAAGTCAAGGTGCGTGGTTTTCGTGTCGAACCAGGCGAGATTGAAGCCAATCTGAACGAGCATGTCGGTGTCAGCGAAACCGTCGTACTGATTCGTGAGGATACCTCCGGTGATGCTCGTCTTGTGGCATACATCGTTCCTGTCCAGCAATCAGCACCTTCAGAACGGGAGCTGCGACAATTTCTGAAGGAGAGGTTGCCGGACTACATGGTGCCTGCCGCTATCGTCATGTTGGAGGCATTGCCGCTGACTTCGAACGGCAAGATAGATCGCCGGGCCTTGCCGGAACCAGAACGAGTCAGGCCTGATGATATGCCCGAGTTTGTTGCCGCACGCAATCCTGTTGAAAAGGCTATTGCGGGAATCTGGACAGATGTCCTGGGCCTTGAGCGGGTTAGTGTTCATGACAACTTTTTTGAGTTGGGCGGTCATTCGCTAAAGGCGACGCAGGTGGTCTCCCAGCTTCGGAAAGTTCTTCAAATTGACCTCCCGGTACGGCGGCTATTTGAATCACCAACCATCGCCGAACTGGCCAAACTTATCGACACAGAGCCCCAAAATGGACAAAATGGATCTGCCGGGCCAATATCGAAATCAGTGCATCGGGGCGACATCCCATTGTCATTTGCACAACAGCGATTATGGTTTCTTGCCCAGCTTGAGCCGGACACGCCGTATTACAATATCTTCTTGGCCTATCGACTTCTTGGTCATGTGGATGTGCCTGCGCTTGAAAAAAGCCTCGACGAGATCATTCGCCGTCACGAGGTCCTGCGCACTGCGTTTGTCATGCAAGGCGGCGTTCCGCTGCAGGTCATTACCCCGGAGCCGGTTTGCGAGTTAACGATTCTCGACCTGCAGGGGCTGACGGAGAGCGAACGCGAAACTGAAGCGAAGCGCCTGGCCACTGACGCAGCACAACAGCCGTTCGATCTCACATTAGGTCCGCTTCTGCGAGTGACTCTCATTTGTCTGGACTCAGCGGCCCACATGCTTCTGATTGGCATGCACCACATTGTGACAGATGCCTGGTCCACCGGTGTGTTCTATAGCGAACTGGAGAAGTTGTATTCAGCATCTGTGCAAGGGGAAAAGGCTGCCTTGCCGGAGCTGCCCATTCAGTACGCCGATTTTGCCATCTGGCAACGCGAGTGGCTGCACACCGAAACCTGCCAGACCCAACTAGACTACTGGCTCAAACAACTCCGGGAGGCACCGCTGCTGGAGTTGCCTACTGACAGACCACGGCCTCAAGAACAAAGCTATCGTGGCCGCACTCACGGTTTCGCGCTCCCGGAAAATCTGCTGAGCGACATCAACAGCCTGAGCCGGCAGGAGAATGCCACGCCCTTCATGACCCTGCTTGCTGCATTCAACGTGTTGCTGCAGCGGTACAGCGGACAAAGCGATATCATTGTCGGTTCGCCGATAGCCAACCGCAACCGCGCTGAGATTGAGCATCTGATTGGCTTCTTCACAAATATTATTGTATTGCGAACCAGGCTGGACGGCAATCCAACATTTAGGGAACTGCTCCGGAGAGTTCGTGAGGACACAATTGACGCCTATGCGAACCAGGATTTTCCGGTTGAAAAGCTGATCGATAAGCTCGATTTGGAAAGGGACCTGAGTCGCAACCCGCTTTTCCAGGTGCTGTTTGCGCTGCATAACGTTTCGTCAGAGCCGCTATCTCTGCACGGCCTGGAACTGGAACCCTTGTCCC
The DNA here is from genome assembly GCA_029261995.1 of Candidatus Zhuqueibacterota bacterium. Taxonomy (GTDB): domain Bacteria; phylum Zhuqueibacterota; class Zhuqueibacteria; order Oceanimicrobiales; family Oceanimicrobiaceae; genus JAJDAF01. The sequence continues at coordinate 41,353 of JAJDAF010000065.1, read as the reverse complement.
TCGAGGGCAGCCATGTTCGTTTCGATCTCGAAATTGATTTCAGCATAGACGACGGTCACCTGGAATGCGGTTTGACCTACAACACAGACCTGTTTGAGGCCTCGACAATTGAGCGGATGGCAAGCCATTTTGAAACGCTGCTATCAAGTGTCGTAAGGAACCCCTCGCAGCAGATCCTGGCAGCGCCGTTGTTAAGAGAGAACGAACGCCGGCAACTGCTTTTTGAATGGAATGCGACTGATGAAGAATATCCCGGCTCCACCTGCATTCAGGCGCTTTTTGAGGCGCAAGTCGAACGCACGCCCGAGGCCATAGCAGTTGAATTCGGGAGCGACTGCTTAACCTACGCCGAACTCAACAGACGCGCCAATCAACTGGCGCACGCCCTGCAGGCTGTCGGCGCGGGACCCGATGTCATTGTCGGAATTTGTGTCGAGCGGTCCATAGAAATGACAGTCGGACTGCTGGCCATCCTCAAAGCCGGCGGCGCCTATCTGCCGCTCGACCCTGACTACCCGAAGGAGCGGCTGGCCTTCATGTTGCAAGATTCCCAGACTCCGGTCCTGCTAACCCAGGAGCGGCTGCTGGAATCTCTACCCGTCAATCAAGCCAAAGCAATTTGTCTCGACAATGATCTTCCCTCCCTCGCCCGGCAGAGTCAATCCAATCCGGCCAACCAAACAACGGCGCAGAATCTAGCCTACGTCATCTATACTTCGGGTCCGACCGGCAAGCCCAAAGGGGTCATGATCACGCATCAGGGCATGGTCAACCACAATTGCGCCATGGCCAGAAAATTTGAACTTCGAAGCGACGACCGGGTGTTGCAGTTTGCTTCCATCAACTTCGATATGGCAGTCCTAGATATCTTCCCCACCTGGCTCAGCGGCGCAGCTGTAGTTCTCCGTTCAGAGGAAGTGCTGTCATCGACGACGGATTTTCTACGGTTTGTCGAACGGCAGCGCGTAACCGTGCTCACCGTGCCTACCGCCTTCTGGCATGAGATGGTGAACGGCATGGCTGTCGCCACACTCCCCATGCCGGAGCAGGTTCGTCTGGTTACTATTGGCGGAGAAAAAGTCTCGCCATCGGTCTATTCAACCTGGTCACAGATGGTCGGCAAGCGTTGCCGGTGGCTCAATGGTTACGGCCCGACGGTGGCGGCAATATTCTATGAACCTCCTGACCAGAGAATGGACGGCTTGGCGGAGATTCCGATTGGCCGGCCAATTGCCAACGTTCAGGTCTATATCTTAGATAGAGAAATGCGACCCGTTCCGGTCGGTGTGCCCGGAGAGCTGCACCTTGGCGGAGTTGGCGTGGCGCGCGGCTACCTGAACCGCCAGGAACTGACGGCGGAGAAGTTCATCGCAGATCCGTTTAGCGACAAACCCGGAGCGCGCATTTATAAGACTGGAGATCTAGCCCGTTACCGCGCCGATGGCAACATCGAGTTTCTTGATAGAACGGACCACCAGGTCAAATTGCGCGGCTATCGTATCGAACCGGGAGAGATCGAGGCCGCGCTTAGAGAACACCCATCGGTGCGAGACAATGTCGTCATCGCCACGACAAACAACGGCGACACACGCCTGGTCGCCTACATTGTTCCGCAGCAAGCCCAGATGGCTGAGAGAAGTGAGTTGCACACCTTCTTAAAGGACTGTCTACCCGGCTACATGGTGCCCAACGAATTCGTTTGCCTTGACGCGTTGCCCATGACACCAAATGGCAAGATCGACCGCCAGGCGCTGCCGGCTCCAGACACTCGAAAAATAGAAATTGAAGATGATGCCGCTCCTGCGACTGCAATGGAATCGTTGCTGGCAGAAATCTGGCAAGAGCTGCTCTGCATTGAACAAGTGAGCGTGTACGACAATTTTTTCGACCTGGGAGGGCATTCGCTTCTATCCATGCGGGTCATTGCCAAGCTGGAAGAAAGAACCGGATTGAAATTGAATCCGGGCGAGTTCATGAACCAAACTCTGGGACAGATCGCTTTGCTTTGCGAATATAAAAGCGACAAGAATTCGCCTTCTAAGTCGGAGCCCTTTGCTAAGCGCCTGAGACAATCTATCCGGAACAAGATATCCCGAACACCATCTGAAACGTAGAGATCCATATGCGCCAATCTGCACATTCTCCGCCAGCCACGGAGCCGTTCTACTTTGGTCAGCCAGACAATGCACTTTTCGGCTACTATCATTCACCCAAAGCACCGGCGAGCCGAAACTGCGCCGTCGTTCTTTGCAACCCTGTCGGCGACGAATACATCCGCTTTCACCGGGCCATACGGCAATTGGCCGGACGTCTCGCCACTGCCGGCTTTCCCGTTCTTCGATTTGATTATCGTGGCTGTGGAGACTCAGGTGGAGATTGTGATAGCGGCGACATCGACCGATGGCTCAGCGATATCGCTTTGGCGATTAGCGAAATTCGTGGCCGGAGCCGCATCAGCAAGATCTGTTTGGTGGGCTTGCGCCTGGGCGCCACGCTCTCCACCATGACCGCCATCTCGCGCGGCGATATCGACAGCCTGGTACTCTGGGATCCGGTCACGAGCGGAGAAAGCTACCTGAAGGAACTGGCAGAGTTGCACAAACAGATGCTGCAATACGCGCATGTGTTGACGGACGCTGATTGGGAAAAAGAAAATGGTAGTGAGATTTTGGGATTCCCTATGACGGAACAGTTGCAGGCCGGCATCGAAAAGATTGATCTACTCGACATGAAACGCAAACCGGTAGACCACCTGCTTTTGCTTGAAAGCAATGACAAGGCCAAACAGGCTGCTCTAAACACTCACCTGATACGATTAGGCGCCACGGTAAAACACTTGCATCAGCCCAATCCTCAGCTTTGGGTCTGGGAGGAGGCGTTCGGGAAAATCCAGGTGCCGTATCAAATGCTGCAATCGATAGTCTCGTGGATTTCCGAGGTGTACGCATGAGGGAGGAAGTTCTACAATTTGGCAGCAAGGCCGCGTTGGTGGGCATCGTCACCACACCGGACGAGGACATGGTGGCCCAGAGCCTGCCGGGCATCATCCTCTTAAACTCCGGCCTGGTGCACCGCGTCGGGGTCAATCGTCTGCATGTGAGAGTAGCGCGTAAACTGGCCCGATTGGGATTTCCTGTTTTGCGCTTCGACCTTTCCGGCCTGGGTGATAGCAGCGTTCGCCGGGACCATCTGCCCTTTGAAAAAAGTGCGGTGTTGGAAACCAGGGAAGCGATGGATGCCATGCATCGCGAAATGGGGCTCGACAGGTTCGTGCTCATGGGGCTGTGTTCCGGAGCAATTGTGTCTTTCCAGACTGCATTGCTGGACCAGCGTGTCGTCGGCACCGCCCTGCTTAACGCCGGCGGCCACCTGCACGGTAATGATGAAGCGCTCGCCGAGAAACTCTACCGACGCGTGCTCATTCGACACTATTTGAGAATGGTGGTATTTAGCAGCTTTCGGCTTAAGAATATCTCAAAGATTCTAAAGGGCCAGGGCGACTACCGCCGTATTCTCTCTGCGCTCGCAAACATCCGGCCCGGCCACCTGCTGAAACGAAAAGGAAAAGGCTCCGCCAGAATGCACGGACTGGCAGAGTTACAGCGATTGACCCGACGCGGTACACGCCTGTTTCTACTTCATTCTGAAGCTGATGAAGGTCTCGACTACCTGCATGCCGCCCTGGGCAATGACGTGCGTCGTCTGAATGAAATCGAAAATCTGAGGTTTGAAGTGATGAAGGGAGCCAATCACACCTTCATCATGCGCTGGAGTCAGGAGCAATTGTTTCACCTTCTCCAGGATTGGTTATCGCACTTCATGGAGGATTGCCCGGACAATTCAAGCATGGCGCATGCAAACCACGATGTGAGCAGCGCAAGCACAGAGAGCCTCGGATGACCATTCTGTTTGTAACATACGGTCTGCCCTACCCGCCGGATACCGGCGTCAACCAGCGCTATTTGGCTTTGATTCGGCAAGTCTCGAAGCGGCACCGAGTCCTGCTGCTCAGCATTCTTCTTGGCTCGGCGCAAAAAGAGTACGTTGCCGAACTCAAGGCGTATTGTGATATCTGCGACTTCGTGGAACCCCGCATCCTGCCATGGAAAGAACATCTCACGCGCGCGCTAAAAGGACTGCCGCTTCGTCGCTCTCCGGCCACGGCGGCGTTTATGTACGACGAACTATTTGGTAAGATCAGGCAGCTTATCACTGACCACAATGTCGATATCATTCAGATCGAGCACTCCGTTCTTGCGCCGTATGTAGATGCTGTTCCAGCCGGCAGTGAGTGCGTCAAGGTTCTCTCCTTTCATAACCATGTTGCGGACCAGTACAAAAGCATGCTCAGTCTGAAAAGTCCTTTGAAAGAGAGACTGGTTAACTTTGTCAAATGGCTGTCGATCGCGGGCTGGGAAGCAAAATATGCAGAGCGATTCGATTGCAGCATAACGGTTTCACATCTCGAAGCAAAGAGGTTGCTCGACTCCAACCCCGCGTTACAGGTGTCCGTCATCGAGAATGGCGTGGATGCGGCGCGCTATGAATTTTCCGGTCAGTCGCAACCAAGCGATACCATCTTGTTCGTCGGCACCATGGGATATCCTCCGAATTTCGACGCAGCGCTCTATTTCTGCACGGAGATTTTTCCAAAAATCCTGAACCGAAGGCCGGATGCAAAATTTGTCGTCGTCGGGCAAGGTCCCTATGATGTGTTGCAGAAACTGCGGGACTTCCCAAATGTCGAAGTGACTGGATGGGTGCAGGATGTGGTTCCATTCTACCGACAGGCTGGCGTGGTTGTGGTGCCATTGCGGTCGGGTGGCGGCACCCGGCTGAAAATCCTCGAGGCCATGGCTTTGGGTGTCCCGGTGGTATCGACTTCCTTCGGCTGTGAAGGACTGGAACTTGCTAACCGACAGCATCTGCTCGTTGAAGATGCCTCTGTGAAATTTGCGGATTCCGTCCTTCGCCTGTTGCAGGACAACCGGCTGGCAGAAAAAATTCGGCGGCAGGCGCGGCAGTGCGTTGAGGAGCGTTATGATTGGAATATCATCGGTCGCAAGCTCCTGGCGATGTATGATACGCTGAAACCGGCTGCAACGCCGCAGCCCGAAGTCGCGCCTCCGGCAGCGGACGGCCTGTCATGAAAAAAATCAAACTCAACTTTGCGGACTTCTGGCACGGGGCTCAAGGTGATGACTTACAGGATAATCCCTTTTATAAACTGCTTTCAAAACGATATGAAATCGAGATTTCGGAAGAACCGGATTTTCTCATTTACTCATGCTTTGGCGCACAATTTCTCAAGTACACCTGCCCGCGCATTTTCTACACGGGTGAAAATGTCAGGCCGAATTTTGGTGAGTGCGATTATGCCTTTAGCTTCGACTATCTCAAAACGGATAGAAACTGTCGCCTGCCTATCTACTTCTGGGTGTTCCAGGAATTTGCGCATTTGCTTGAGCCGCGCGAGACAGACGAAAAGAGCAAGTTCTGCAATTTCGTTTACTCCAATGCCAATGCGCCGGAACGCGTAACGTTTTTTGAGCAACTTTCAAAGTATAAGAGGATCGACTCCGCGGGTCGGGCCTTGAACAATGTAGGTTATACCATACCGAAAGGGCTGACATCGACCGGCGAGCGTGAAAAACTGCATGAATTCATGAGCGAGTACAAGTTCACGATTGCGTTTGAGAATTCATCTTATCCGGGATATACGACTGAAAAAATTCTCAACGCATTTCTTTCCAACACCGTTCCGATTTATTGGGGTAATCCGATGGTCACCAGAGAATTCAACTCGGAGGCTTTCATCAATTGTCACGATTATCGCACTTTTGAGGAAGTCGTTGCCCGCGTCATTGAACTTGACAACAATGATGATCTCTACTTTCAGTGCTTGAATCAGCCCTGTTTTGCGGACGACCGTCAGCCCGAATTCCTTGATGAAAATCGTGTCATCGACAAGTTTGATGCCATTTTCCACGACGCAAACATTTGCCCGGTGGCAACCACCTGGCGTCAACCATACGCCCAGGCGCGACATAAAATGGCCGGCATTGCCAGAACGGCGAAACTAGAGCCCCTTCTGACGAAAATGCGAAGAGCCAGATGATGAGTCGGTTACTCCACCTACTGCGAACGGCCTACTATCTCCCCAAATTGCTTTGGGCGATCAGACCCTTTGCAACCAATAAGAATGGTTGCGGCTCATGGCTTTCCTATCGTCGTAGAGATGAACAACTGGCGCACGCGGAAGAGCGGTGCGGCATTGTCTGCAACCGGATCTCGGCGGATGAAATGCCGAGTCTGCAATCGAACAACAGGCTCGTCGCACGGTTACTGCAACAGGCGCTCACACAATGGTCGATTGAATTCCGCGATCAGCCAGTGGCAATCCGCCGTTCGCCTGACATCTCTTTTATCATCGCGCACAAAGGCCAGGAACGGCTAGCCAACCTGCTCGCAACGCTGAAAAATCTGGCGGCGCAACAAGATGCTGCCATCGAATGCATTGTGGTCGAGCAGAGCGTTGCTCCCGAGGCAGGAGCCGCATTGCCTGATTGGGTGACTTACATTCATACACCGCCACTGCAGCCGGAGATGCCCTGGTGCAAATCCTGGGCGTTCAATGTCGGGGCACGAGCGGCAAAGTCAGACCTTCTGGTGTTTCACGACAATGACATTTGTGTTCCGGCCAGGTATGCCGGTGAAATGCTCGATTTACAAAAACGTGGCTTCAAGGCCATGCGGTTGCAGCGATTCGTTTTTTACCTCAATGTCGAGACTTCAAAAGCCGTATTCGATTTGGCCAATTTGCCGTGCAAACCCGGACTGGAAATGGTCTTGAGCAATTGTCATGGCGGCAGCATCGCCATCGACCGGCAGACGTATTTCAAAATTGGTGGCCATGATGAGTCTTTCTATGGCTGGGGCGGCGAGGACACTGAATTTTTTGAGCGCTGCCAGTCTACAAAGCTCTTTGCAAATATGTACTTGCCCTTTGTGCATCTTTACCATGCGAAGCAGTCGGGCATGAAAGATTTTTGTGAACACGACAATGTTGAATTGTTTGCCGCTCGTTCCAGCATCCCGGTTGCGCAGCGTGTGGCTGAACTTTGCGCGCGCAATTTCGGCAGTTCTGTTCAGCCGGATTCCTCGCTCCTGGAGCAACGACCACCTTCATCTCAAATGAAAATACAAAAGGATGAATCCAGGTGATGAGTAAGCAATTCCCCCTGATCAGCAAAGCCGCCGCTATGCTGAAAGAACTCTTCTGGTATTTTTGGGCAGGCCGCACCAAAGGGATCGGCAGGTGCAATTCCTCATGGATACATCTTCACAATCGCGATGAGCGACTAGGACGGCGAAAAGATAGAAAGGGCGTTTCGTGCGAGTGGCAGGGTTCAACGGTACTCACCGGACCACAGGTGCTGCCTCGAGTCGGCAAATGGATAATGCGGCGAGCCTTGTGCCAATGGCCAATCCTGTTCGGCGATTGTCCCCGGGATTGCAGCGATGAACCTGAGGTCTCGTTTATCATTGGCTTCCGCGGGCTTGAGCGAAAACCCAACCTCATGACCACATTGAAGACCATTGCAGCACAGCGTGAAGTGAGAGCGGAATGCGTTCTGGTCGAGCAAGCTATGGCCCCGGAAATCAAAGAATTCTTGCCGGACTGGGTGAGGCATATTCACACTCCGCCGGCAATTCCCGACATGCCCTACTCGCGCTCCTGGGCCAACAATGAGGGCGCCAGGGCTGCGCGCAGTAACCTGCTGATCTTTATCGATAGCGACTTTTGTGTGCCGGCCGACTACGCGAGAGAAGTCATCACGCTGAGCTCGCAAGGCTTCCAAGCGATATTCCTGATGCGGTTTGGTTTTCATTTGGGGGGACACGCTTCTGATTCTGTACGAAATAAAGGTCGTATCCGGAGCAGTCTTTGTCCCAATGAGATTGTCCAAAACAACGTCGGCGGAACGATGGCTATCGACCGCGAGACATATTTTGGAATTGGCGGACACGACGAGGGTTTCATCGGCTGGGGTTATGAGGACAATGAATTTTTCCAACGCTGCAAGACGCTCAATTTGTATCGCTACGCCTATCTGCCATTTGTTCATCTTCACCACGAAATGCAGCCGGACTTGGGAGGGCCACTGAGCCAAAAGAACGAAAGACGCTTGCAGGCTTTGTCAAAAATACCAGCACGACAAAGAGCAGAAGCTCTTGCTGCCCGCAATTTTGGGAAATCATTTGCCACAAAGAGTGCGATGAGGCAGGAAGTGAAGATGGTGCGCAAACACAGTTCAAACTGACATCAACCATTCGGAAGAGAATTTTTCCGTTGTTAGATAACTTCAGAAAACGCCAGGCAAAAAGAGCAGACTTGATTCGTTCGAACCGAATCAATGTCGAGGATGTCAGAACGGTTTGCCTTGCTCTGGGTCCCTACAGAAACCTCTCCACGCTGACCGCCGCCACTCTTGCCCTGCATCCACACTGCCAGGTGCTGAATCATGGCGGCGAACGGATTTTTGATGACAAGCGCTTGGATTTTCTACTCGACTACACTCAGGAAAAATTGCAGGCATTTATGCGCTATGCGATTTTCATCTCTGCGCGCAAAATCCGAGGAGATGTTGGTGGCTCTATTACCGCTTCGCACGCCTTCGACGACCTGTACAAGATGGCGGAGATTTACAACAAATATCATGGAGGAAGACTGGTTAAGAATTCAATCCAATGTCTATTCTGGAAAGAGTCTTTAAGAACATCAAATCACATCAAGAACAACGGGATCGATCTGGGCAAGCTCCTGTCGCAAAACAACAGTCTGAGATTTCTGTTGCCTGTCCGAAGTCCCCTCGACTGTGCCGTTTCCAATCTCCAGAAAAGGTATCTGACCCGCTTCAGTGGCCTGAACCCGGCATCAACAGTGGAGCAAGTTCTTGAGGCAGTTTTGGATGAATTCGCCTGGTTCATCAGGCTTCAACAACAATATCCAGACAGGTTTTTTCATTTTTTTGCACATGCAGTGACCAATGAAACTTTCGCGGATTTGGCAGCCTTCTTAAAACTCGATGCCCTCGATTCCTGGATCGAACAATGCTTCACAGCTTTTGAAGTTCGGAGTTCCTATCTGCATCCGCAAAGTCTGAAAGAATTCTTTGAGAAGTTAGTTAACGAGAAATTTCCCCATTATCCTGAATTCTCTGAAAAGCTCATGCAAGTCGCAGGTTTGCAGGAGCGGAGCTTAATACAAACGACAAGGTAACCGCCTTTGAACAAGAATAGAACATCAGGAATAGCTCAAGAGCTGCAATTCGAATTGACCCGTCTCCGCCTGAGGTTCCAGGAACCGAAGACATTTCACGACTTGAGACTTCAACGAACAGTGGATACTCAAAGTGGGTATTCGCTGAAACCGTTCGATGATTTTGAATGCATCTTCTTTCATATTCCCAAAACCGGCGGTGTGTCTGTAAGTCAGAGTTTGTTTGGCAATCTCGCGGGAGGTCATCTAAACGTCAAGCACTACAAAGCCGTTTTTAGACCGCGAGAGTTTCGGGCCTACTTCAAATTTACATTTGTTCGCAACCCCTGGGACCGGCTTCTTTCGGCCTATCTGTTTTTGAAAGCGGGCGGTTTCAATGAAACGGACAGGCGATGGGCTCTGGAGAACTTGAGCGCGTTCCCGGACTTCAGTGCCTTTGTAATGGATTGGCTCAATCGGGAGAATGTCTGGAGCAAGTTGCACTTTCAGCCCCAAATCGATTTCATAAGTACAAACGGCGCCAAGCCGGAGGTTGATTTTATTGGCCGTTTTGAAAACCTCGAGGAAGATTTCGCTTATGTAAAAAAGAGGATAGGAATCTCAACAAGCCTTGGCCATTTCAATCGCGGGCCAGGCCTGAGGAAGGACTACAGAGAGTATTATTCCGAAGCAGCAAGAGAAGTGGTGGCAAAAGTCTACCGCGAAGACATAGCAGTTTTCGGCTACGAATTCGATGGCGAGCGGTCTTAGTCTTTATCGTTCGAATCCTGTGAGTCGGTTATTAGAACAATCTGAAGAGTTGAAGTGAGCAAACCGAAAGTATCCGTCATCATGCCCACCTACAATCGCGTGCGCTATTTGAGCGAAGCGATTCAGAGTGTGCTGGACCAAACCTTTGTCGATTTCGAGCTTATCATCATTGACGATGGCTCGACGGATGACACAGAATCCCTGATTCAGGGAATTGGGGATCCGCGCATCCGCTACGCGCACCAGCAACATCGAGGCATCAGTGCTGCCATGAACCATGGTATTCGGCTGGCCCGAGGCCATTACATCGCGCGCCTTGATTCGGATGATGTCTGGCTGCCGGAGATGCTTGCTACACAAATAAAGGTTCTTGACACTCGCCCACGAATTGGCCTGGTTTACAGCAAAGCGCAGGCGATGAATGCCTCCGGTACGCCTCTTGAAGAGACCAGGGCGTTCTCGCCGAGGTATGCCGATGATAGCTTCCGCAGCATGCTGACCGGCGATTTTACCTGCAACATCACGATCGTGGTTCGCCGACAGTATCTGGACAAGGCCGGGCCTTATGATGAATCCATGGCCGTGAACGAAGATTGGGATATGTGGCTGCGCGTTGCAGAGCATTGTCAGTTTGCCTTTTCAGATTTGGTGCTCGCCAGGTATCGCCGCCACGATTCGAATGCCACCGGATACAACTCACGGCACTATTTCCAGCATCTGGCCGGCCGCAAGAGAGTCCTGGATAAGGTATTCAGCCGGCGGAATCTGGCTGCTGAAGTCGTCGCCATAAAATCCGTTGCCTACTGCAATTTGCATCTTTGGAGCGGGAGTTGTTGGTTGGGTGTGAGAAGCTTCCGCAAGGCGCTGGTTTCGTTTTTTCGAGCACTTCAGACTTCAAAGGAACGAGTCACTACGCTTCGGCAGATCCTCGGTCTGATTCTACACATAGCATTTCGTGAGTCGAGACATTATCTTAATTTGAAAACGAAGCTCAAAGGCATCTGAACCAGCACGTGAAAACATCATCCAAAATCCTGGACGCTCAATGCTAACCCGCATTTTCAACCTGCTCAACAAGATAGCCTACCACCTGAACCTGGATCTGCTGTGGCGTGTCTGTCGTTTTCTTCCAGCCAGCGATGGCCTCAAGCTTGGCTACGGTATTTTGGCAAGCGAAGAGAAACAGGACGGCCCGACATTCAGCATCCTTCTGGATTTGTTACAGCGTCGAGAGGTTGAAAAGATAACCTTTCACCGCAATGGCACCGTTTGGAACGCCCCTGCCTGGGATATCAATATCACCCTGCACCTGCTTACGGATGGCGGCTATCAACAGCCGGAGATGAAAATGGTGATAGCGTGGTTGCAGCAACACGGATACTTTGCCGGAAAAAACACCATCGTTGATCTCGGGGCCAACATCGGCACAACCTGCATTCCGCTTGCACAGCAAACGGGGTGTAAAATCATAGCAGTTGAACCGGTACCGGAAAACTACAATTTGCTGCAGGAAAATGTTCGTCAAAACGGCTTGCAAGGAGAGATCATTTGCGTGCGAAAAGCGATCTCAAATGAGCCTGGTGTTGCCGACATGGTCCTGCCGGATCTAAACTGCGGCGGCGCATTCATGAAAGACGCCTTGCGGGAGGCCAAATTCCTGCAAGGCATCGAACGCAGGAACGTGATGTCGGTTGAAACGGATACACTAATGAACATTCTGCAATCGAACAAGGTCGAACCGGCGCAAATCGCCTTTGTCTGGTGCGATGTTGAAGGGTGTGAAACCAGCGTAACCGCCACCGGCAAACCCCTGTGGTCGGCCGGGATACCGCTGTTCATCGAGGTATTCCCTGGCATGCTGGAACGGCAAACGGAGCTTGGCACTTTTATCAGCACCATGGAAGCGTGCTTTGATTCCTTTATCGACCGGGTGGAACTGGTCAAAGATACGATCAAAACCAAACCTCGGCCTATCTCCGAGTTTGGCGCTCTGGTCGAATCACTTGCCGCGAAGGATGCGGGAACGGATGTTTTGCTCATACCAAAGCGAGCGGTTCAGGGGGCATAAACACCGTTGCGCGAGAAGTCAAATAGGAAATAGTGTATGAAAGAAACCGTGCGGTTCTTTTCAACCGCCAAGAGCAAGATTCTCGTTGGCCTGCTGCGGCGGATTTGCGGTTATTTGCCGGCATCGAGCCGCCTGCCGCTGGCCCATCGCCTGATAGACCATCATCCGGACCACCACGGCAGCTATATCAGTATCATGCTGCATTTGCTGAGAGAAAAGGGAATCGACAAGATCACATTTCGCCGAGATCAGACACTTTGGACCTCGTTCACGTGGGACATCGCAATCAATTGGTCGCTTTTCAAATCTGGCCATCACCAGGGCGACAATATTCAGGCCTTGCTGCAGTGGCTGGAGAAACATGGCCGTCTCGAGGACCGCAAGAACGTTATCATCGACGTGGGCGCCAACATCGGCACTTCGACCATTCCTTTCGTGCAGGAAACCCATTGTCAGGTTCTCGCTATCGAGCCCATGCCGGACAACTTCGATCTACTCGTTGAAAATGTTACACAGAACGGGTTACAGGACCGGGTCGTTTGTGTGCAAAAAGCGGTATTGGCACAGCCGGGCGAGGTAGAAATGGTGCAGCCTGAATTCAACAGCGGCAGCGCCTTCGTGAATGGCACGCCTCGCGATTTGGAAGGCCCACCAGACATCGATACAAGGAAGGTTGTCAAGGTGCAGGCCGACCGGCTCATGAATATTCTTGAGTCCTGCTATTTCAAGCCTGAGCAGATCGCTGTTGTTTGGTGTGATGCCGAAGGGTGCGAAGCCGAGGTTGTCGAAACCGGCCAACCTCTTTGGTCAGCCGGCGTGCCGTTGTATCTTGAACTCAACCCCGAGATGCTCGAGCGCAAAATCGAGCTTTCCGATTTTTTCAGACTTTTGAGCCGTTATTTTGACCGTTTCATTCAGGACGATGAGTTAAGGCAACGGCAGAGCGCTGCCGGGAGCTATCCGATTGCGCAGCTCCCGGAATTGGCTGAGCAGCTAGAGCGGGAGGAATCAATTGCCGACGTTCTGCTGATGCCTCGCTCACAAATGCAAAGCTAATATACCCTCTTTTGAGCAATTCAGACTTGTTTGTGAAGAAAAAAATTCTACTAGTCCAACCCAGCATGCAACCACCCGGAGGTGGCAACACCGTGGCGGTTTGGATGGTTGAGGCGCTCAAACAGGACTTTGATCTGACACTTCTTACTTGGGAGCCAATAGATTTAGAACCCATAAACGAATTCTATGGCACCACTTTGCAGGAATCAGAATTCAGAGTCAGCCGGGCACACTGGGTTGTCCGAGCAATCGTTCGTTCAAAGTTGGTCAGCAAGGATCCGCCTGATCTTCCCAAGCTAAGTATCATGTTTCGTCTATGTAAGTTGATCCGGCGCCATTATGATATTTTGGTCACCGCATACAATGAGGCAGACTTTGGCTGTCGCGGCATTCAGTATATTCACTACCCGTGGTGGGGAACTTTCTATCAAGAGACTCTTCCAAGTCGAGCCGGCTGGTGGCACCTCTTGCCGGATGTGCTTAGAGGCAGGGCGCCCTGGCCGCTGATTTATGGGTTGTCATTTGAGCGAATTCGGAATAATCTTACGTTGGTAAATTCTGACTGGACCGGCAAAAGATTCAGCGAATTTTATGACGCCCCTGCTGCGACTTTGCACCCGCCCGTGCCGGGTGATTTTCCGAACATCCCATGGGGCCAGCGGGAAAACGGTTTCGTGTGCATCGGTCGCATCGCCAGAGAGAAAAAACTGGAAGAGATCATCGATATCGTGGCCGCCCTCAGGGAGAGTGTGCCCGATGCACATCTGCATATCATCGGCTCAATGCAGGGTGAGGTTGACTACCTTGGCCGCGTCCGTCGCAAGATGGCAGGCAACACTAGCTGGATTTTTCTCCATCTGGATATCTCGCGGGCTGAACTGGTGCAAATTGTAGCCGGCCATCGCTACGGAATTCACGGCATGGTCGATGAACATTTCGGCATTGCAGTGGCTGAAATGATAAAAGCCGGTTGCGTTGTATTCACGCCCGGCAGCGCAGGACCAGCGGAGATAGTAGGCGCCGAAAAGAGACTGCTCTATCATTCATCGGAAGACGCCATAAACAAAATTATTGCTGTCACAAATGACTGCGATGCTCAACAGCAGCTTCGAAGTTACCTGGCAAAGCGAGCTGAATTGTTTTCAACCGAAATTTTCATGTCACGCGTGCGCGAGGTTGTGGGCCAGTTTCTAAAGCAAAATGAGGAAGCTAGAAATCACTAGCTTTACATGCACACTATACACCGTGCTTTCACCTATCAAGGAATAGCTTTGATGAATGGGCTTACCGCTGTTATTATCACTTTGAACGAAGAGGACAACATTGCCAGATGCCTGCACAGTGTCGGCTTTTGCCAGGAAACCCTGGTTGTGGACGGCGGCAGCACCGACCGCACGGTCGAGATTGCCAGGGAACTCGGCGCACGCGTCATTGAAAATGTGGAGGGCGGGCGGTCCGAGCAACGTCAGGTGGGGCTGGAGAATGTCCGAACCCCCTGGTTCTTGACAATCGATGCCGATGAGGAAGTCGGCGACTACCTGCGGGATGAAATTTGCCGCTTCCTGGAAAACCCCGGGAGTGTCGATGGTTGCGAAATCCCGATGCAGCATTTCTTTTTGAATCGCTGGATTGAACATTGCGACTGGTGGTTCCCCGATTACAAAACCAGATTAATGAAAACGAATAATGCTTTTTTGACCAAGAGATTGGTGCATGAGAGCGTGGCTTGTAGTGGCACGAGTATCCGGCTGCAGGGCATCCTGCACCACTATGCGCACCAGAGCTTGTACGCCTATCTCGAAAAGATGAACCGATACACCTCGCAGGACGCGCAACAATTGCTGCTGGACGAAAGCGAGCTTACAACAGCGCAATTGGTTCGCCGCATGTTTTCAATGGCAGGGCGGAGATTCTACAATATGTATGTCAGAGGGCGCGGCTGGAAAGACGGTATGGCTGGTTTTCTGCTGTGCGGTTTTTCCGCCTGGTATGAAATCGTGATATTTGCCAAATACTGGGAGCAAAAGCATGCGGCAAGTGAGAAGACAAACAGCCGGAGTGAGCATGTATAGCCGGGTTTGCCAAGCATTGAATCATACAACATGGAAACTAACGGAAACGATAACCAAACAAACCAAAGGATAGCCAACGAAATGTTGCAGGCCTTAACAGTAAAAGGATCCTTTAAAGGTATCAGCGGCCACGACCGGCATGTGCGGGAATTTGTACGCAAACTCAACGCACGCGGCATTAAAATTCACCTGCACGATTTTGGCTGGTGGGCGCCCTCCAAACTACCCGAAGACAAGAGCAATGACTGGTACGAAACCTTGAGCCAGCCCGTTGATTCACGGGTCATGCTGCACTTTTGCATGCCGCATCAGGTAGAGGCTGACGAAAACAAATTCAATGTGAATTTCACTATGTTTGAGGCAACCCGTGTTCTTCGACATTGGGTCAAATGCAATCTCCGGCATGACCTGGTTATCTTGCCGACGGCTGCCTGCAAGCAGACCTGGATAGATAGCGGCTTTCCGGCAGAACGCATCAGGCTATGCCCTCTGGCGGTAAACTCTGAACGTTTCAGCCCGGACGCCAAGCCGATGGCGCACACGGATGACCGCGGCAAAAGCATCGATGAGTTCGCCGTACGTTTTCTCAACATCTCCGATGTCATGCCGCGCAAGAACCTGCTCGGTCTGTTGCGCGTCTGGCTGCAGGCGACAAACCGTTCTGACGACGCCGTCCTCATTCTGAAAATCAACTGCGGGTCGGAGCTTTGGCTCAATAAGTTTATGCAAAGTATTGCCCAACTGGAAGCCAAACTGGGTAAAAGCAGGAAGGAGTCAGCTCCTGTGATTTTTCTGCTCAATCAATTCTTTTCGGATGAAGACATGCCCGGCCTGTTCCGAGCGGCAACACACTATTGGAGCATGTCTCACGGCGAAGGCTGGGACCTGCCCATGATGGAAGCCGCAGCTACCGGTTTGCATGTAATTGCCCCAAACCACACGGCTTACACTACCTATTTGGATGAATCGGTCGCGCGCCTGATTCCGGTTAAAACAGTGCCGGCGAAATTCAAATGGAGCGATGACACCCACACCTTGTTCAAAGGCGCAAAGTGGTGGACGCCGGATGAGACCGTTGCTGCCGAATATATTCGTCAGGCCATTGAGAATCCCCCCAGCGACTACAATTCTGCGTTATGCGCGCGTGTGCAACAAGAATTCACCTGGACAAAAGCAACGGAGCGCCTGCTTGATATCCTGACCGAGGTAGAAACATTCGAGCGCAGGGCCGGCAGCAAGCAGAAGCTTTTTGACTTTTCGCGATTCAAGTTTTTTGGCCTGGATAATTCATGAAATCTGGAAGTCGCATTCAATTTGTCATTTCGGGGCTAACATCCCTCTGCTTTTCGCTCTGAACGAGCGAAAACCTGTCTCCCTTCAAAGGGAGAACACCCCAATCCCCCTTGATTTGTGAAGCGTCCAGCGAACAAATCAGGGGGATGTCTGCCGCACATAACTTCAAAGACGCGGTCATAGCAGTTTCTGCCTGAAATGACTATTCACGAAATGTCCAAGTTCGCAGAGGAGTTTAATGTATGTCTGATACAGCAAAAATTCTAATCCTGACACCCGTTAAGGACGCCGTCGCATGCCTTGACACCTATTTTGCCGCGCTCAAGAAACTCACCTATCCGCCCAATTTGCTGTCCCTCGGTTTTCTGGAAGGCGACAGTAAGGATAATACTTACTCAAAGCTGCAGAAACGAATGCCCGAGTTACAGAGCCGCTTTCGCAACGTTACCCTGGCCAAGCAGGATTTCGGATTTGAGATTCCCAAAGGAGTTCCACGCTGGGCCGGTCACATTCAGATGCAACGCCGGTCCATTCTGGCCAAAAGCCGGAATCATCTCTTGTTCCGGGCGCTCACCGACGAGGACTGGGTGCTGTGGCTCGATGTCGATGTCATAGAATATCCCGCCGATATAATTCAACAGTTGTTGGATACCGGAAAGGAGATCGTCCATCCCAACTGTGTTAGGGACTATGGCGGCACGAGCTTCGATCTGAATGCCTGGCGCGAGAAAGGCAAGCTACACATGCACGACTTGCGCACTGAGGGCAGCCTGGTGAAATTGCATGCGGTCGGCGGCGCCATGCTCCTGGTCAAAGCTGATGTGCACCGGGAAGGCCTGGTGTTCCCGGCCTTCCCCTACGGCAGGAAGAATCCACTCATCAGAAAGACCAACGAGTTCTTTCCAAGAGGACTGAACTACCTGCATTTTATGTTTAATTTGTACCGCGGGAAATACTCCGGTGAAATGGAAACCGAAGGCCTCGGCATGATGGCGCACGACATGGGCTATGAGTGCTGGGGCATGCCAAATCTGGAAATCAAACATCGTGATGATTGAAGGACAGCTAGAAGTCGCAACCAAAGACCTGAGTGCACAGCGCAGCGTCGTATCCAGAAGAACGTCCGGCTTGGGCGACTGTCTGGTGTCATTAGCCAGCGCCTGGTACTATGCGAAAGTAACAGGCCGCACGCTTATCGTTGACTGGCGCAATTCGCGTTACAGCCATGATCCGGAAAGGAATGTCTTTACAGATTTCTTTGAAGCAACTTCAGAAATAGACGGAGTCCCGGTCATTTGCGATAGTTCGGTGAATTCTCTCGCTTCGAGGCAAGGTATCCTGGATAGACAATCTTGGGCTCAAGTGCCTGGTTTTAGAACCCTCGGTCGTTATAGAGACGAGCGTGTGCGCCTGCAGCAGGTTAAGTTGATCAAGTCAGGGCGCGATGTCGCGGAACAAATCATTGTCATGGACGGCTGCCTGCCGGTTGAACCGGCAAGCGCCGATCTCATCCCCTTGTTCTTGTCCTACATTCGACCACAGCCTGCCATTCAACGAATCATAGACAAGTTCACTCAGATGCATCTCGTCGATAAAAAGATTATTGCGCTGCATGTTCGGCACGGCAATGGCGGGAATATTATGGCTCATGCAAAGTTCTGGACTGACCCAGAAGAGGCGGTTTCCCGTATCTGTCGCCGCATCAACCAGGCGCAGCAGCTTCTCGGCGGTGATTCCGTGACCCTTGTGTGTACCGATAGTGCAAAGACCCTCGAGCAGATAGACTCCCGAGTCTCGGGGGTTATCGCGTATGAAAAGTATTTCCGGCAAACCGGAAAGGGCGAGCTCCACTCGCCCGAAACCAAATACGAATCAGAACCCTTTGAGTTGGGACGGGACGCGGTTGTGGAGATGCTCCTGCTCTCCCATGCTGATGTTCTCATCTGCTATCCGCCGGATAGTTATTTTTCTTTTTACGCGCGAAGATGCGGGCACGTCGCGCAAATCGCGGGGATTCCATTTCGATGAACCATTGGGTTGTGCTGAATAGCAGTGGGCATCTGTTGCCAGAAGAAATGAGCCTAGGCGTGCAGCACTCCCGAAGAAACTCTTGCAGTGTTCCGACGACAATGCGAATTCGATTTATGCCTGATGGTGGCTAAGGTACCAGGCGTATGTCTCCTCGATTCCGTCCCTGAGCGCATGGCGAGGCTTCCATCCCAGCGCATTTAATTTGGAAACATCCAATAGCTTGCGGGGAGTGCCATCCGGCATATCGGAATTGAAAACAAGCTCACCCTCAAACCCTACTACTTCCGAAATCAACCCAGCCAATTCGGCAATTGCAATATCCTCGCCGAAACCGACATTGATGAGCTTGCTTTCACTGTAATTCCTCACCAGGAACAGGCACGCATCAGCCAGGTCATCAACGTGGAGGAATTCCCTCATCGGCCTGCCGGTTCCCCAGATTTCCACGGACGCCAACTGCTGAACTTTCGCGGCGTGGAGCTTTCGCATCAAAGCCGGAAGGACATGTGCCGTGTTCAAATCAAAATTATCGTTTGGACCATAGAGGTTACAGGGCATGGCCGTAATGAAACGCGTTCCATACTGCTGGTTGTACGCCTCGCACATCGCAACACCTGCGATTTTGGCAACGGCGTACGATTCATTCGTTGGTTCCAGCTTGCCGGAGAGAAGGCTGTCTTCCGTTATAGGTTGCGAAGCGAATTTCGGATATATGCACGAGCTTCCGAGGAAGAGCAGTCTGTTCATGCCGGCGCGAAAAGCGCCGTGAATGACATTGGTTTGAATTTGCAGGTTTTCATAAATGAACTGTGCCGGAGAAGCGCTATTCGCCAGGATGCCACCAACCCGTGCGGCGGCCAGAAACACGGAATCCGGCTTCTCCTGGTCGAAGAATCGTTGCACCTCCGATTGCCGCAGCAAATCAAGCTCCGCCCTCGTTCTCAAAACCAGATTATCATAACCTTCAGATTGGAGTTTGCGCACGAGCGCCGAGCCGACCATGCCGGCATGGCCTGCAACATATATTTTGTCTGACGTTTGCAATCACTCACCTCGCATCTTTGACGGTTTCCCAATCGGCGCGCACCATTATCCGAACGAGTTCCTTGAATGTCACCTTGGGTTCCCAGCCTAGCTTTTGCCTGGCCTTTGAACCGTCGCCGACCAACATGTCCACTTCGGTCGGTCTGAAATACCGGGGATCGATTTCAACGACCGTCTTGCCGGACTCCGTATCGATACCCTTCTCGTCATGAGCTTGACCCTCCCACTCTAGCTTCATGTCAAGCTCGCTGAATGCTAATTCCGCAAAATCTCGCACCGAGTGAGATTCTCCTGTCGCGATAACATAGTCGTCTGGCTCAGCTTGTTGCAGCATCCGCCACATGCCCTCGACATACTCAGGAGCATAACCCCAGTCTCGCCGTGCATTGAGGTTTCCCAGGAGGACTCTATCCTGCGCACCGGCTTTGATTCGCGCCACGGCTTGCGTGATCTTTCTCGAAACAAAGGTGCCCCCCCGCCTGGGCGACTCGTGGTTGAAAAGAATGCCATTGCATGCAAATAGATTGTACGCTTCTCGGTAGTTTACGACGCTCCAGTAGGAGTAAAGTTTGGCCACTGCGTATGGAGATCTGGGATAGAAAGGAGTCGCTTCGTCTTGAGGAGCCTGATCTGTCTTGCCAAATAACTCACTGGTGGATGCCTGATAAAAACGAGATTGAATGCCCGTCTCTTTGATGGCATCAAGCAATCTCAAAGTTCCCATCGCGTCCACCTCGGCCGTGTATTCGGGCACATCAAATGAAACCGCGACGTGGCTTTGGGCCGCAAGGTTGTAAATCTCATCGGGCTGTATTTTTTCCAGCAAACGGTTCAAGTTGCTGGAGTCGGTCAAGTCGCCATAATGAAGGAACAGTCTCACATCGTGAATATCGGGATTGTTGAACAAATGGTCAATCCGCCCCGTGTTGAATGAACTGCTTCGCCGAATGACACCATGCACTTCATAGCCCTTGCCCAGAAGGAGTTCAGTCAGATAGGAGCCGTCCTGTCCCGTAATGCCAGTGATTAGTGCTTTTTTCATTTCAGTTGATTCTCTCCGTGACTTTGACAGGGTTGCCTTTTTAACATGTCGTTGAAAAGGTATTGGCGTAAAATCATCGTCTCTTCCGCAGCAAGACCGTGATGTTCATTCATAGAGACATCCTGTCATCGGCTGGATTTTGAGCGAGGCTAAAGCCACCAACTTTCAGTTGATGCAGAACAATCATGTTACCGCAAGTTTCAGTCGACAACCGTGCAATCCAGATCTAGTTTCTCGCAGCAATACATCGGCCTGACTTCATAAACTGACCACTTTCTCAATTCGTCCTGTATCGCCATTGAAACAAGATGATCATCCAGAGTAAAGCTATAGAAAGAAAAAGCGCTGCATACGTCTTCATACGGTTTATCGTCTTTGAAACGAATCTGTCCAGTGTCATCAAATGTGAAACTGAATTCTCCAAGGTTTTTTGACAACCCCACTCCCAACGCCTTAATATAAGATTCCTTCAAAGTCCACAACCGGGTAAAGCGCGGCAACTTTTCTGCGTCACTCAATTCTGCCAATTGCGCTTGCTCAGAGGCCGAAAAACAGTCTTCTGTTATATCCAGGACTGCTCGGGTCTTATTGCTCAAACACTCTACATCTACTCCGACGGATCGGGAGCGACATAAGACTAGAGCAATACAGCCTTCGGTATGGGACAGATTAAAATGTAGAGATGGATTGCCGACCAAGCTTGGCTTGTCAAATTCATTATACGCGAATTTGATCGTTTGCACATCAACACCGCTGTAGTATGCAAGAATGGCTCGCACCAGGGCACGACTGATTAGGAAGATGTCCTGATCCTTCTGAAAGCGAAAACGGGCCATCTCTGCCGTTTCTTTGCAATTCAGGATGTTCAGATAGGTATCCTTATCGCTTTGAGATATGTTTTCAATTCTAACCAGGAACAACAGAACATTGTCTTTGGTCAATTCTGGATATTGCATATATTGAGAGACGATTTCTGTCGGAATTTCCATGATGATCTGGTGCTAGCCCAACTGCTTTTGATTTCCAATATAGAGGTGCCCGCCCTACAACTGCAACAGAAAACAAGATGACCATCGCGCGGCTGTAAAGTGAACTCCGGGCGGGTCCCCTACCTCAAACCACGAACTTTAGAGTATAAGCACACAACGGCTTGTGCGGAACAAAAACGGCCCGGACAAGGCTCTCAAAGGCAGCTTGCGACGTCCGCATTTCGAGTGCGATGCGGGTAAAACATGGCATTTGATAATTGCTGTGTTTTCATTTATTTGAGATCCTGCCGAATCTATTTCTAGACTCAGAACTCATGAGGTGATATTGGGCCTTTTTGGCGAGGCAGAAAGGGGGAAGAGGTTTGACCGGAACAGGAGACAGATGGCAGGATTTGCCGGCCTAGGTGGCATCTTGATGGTTGGCGTTTTGTATTTCTGCTTCTACATCCCTTTGACACCGGGGCGACTGGAGAGGGCGAGCACCGCCTTGTTTCCAGATTTGGCCTTGTGGCAATGGTTTGCATCATTCTCGCCGCCACTTGCGACCGATGCTGTTTGGGTTGCCGCCGGCCTGCTCGCAACAGGCACGGCGATGTTCATCGCTTACGCTCTGGCGGTGTATTGGAGCTGGAATCGCCGGGCTTCCGTTCGCACTCTCGGATGGGTGGCAGGCGTGGCCGGAGCGATGTTCGTCATCTCCACGTTTGCATTGCCGAATCTCAACACAGATATTTTCAACTACATCACGCGGGCCAGGGTCTCCACTGTCTATGATTCAAACCCCCACTATGTTCCAGCAAGCGACTTCCCGCAAGATCCGATTGCCCCTTACGCCAGCGAAAGAATTGCGCACATTGTGGGAGACAAACTGGCGCTGTGGACCTGGATCAGCATGCCCCTGGCCAGACTCGCCGGCGACAGTCCGACAGCCAATCTGCTCATGTTTCGCGCGGCATTTTTGCTCTTCAATCTGGCGAACATTTATCTCATTTATCGCATTCTCAACCGAATAGCCCCACGACACGTTTTGGCCGGGCTCATCTTGTATGCCTGGAATCCCATTGTCCTTGTTCTCGGTCAAAGCAAGACGGATACCGTCATGGTTTTCTTCCTGCTGGTGGGGGTTCTCCTGCTCGTGAGCGGGCGAGCGCGACTGGCATCGGCGGCACTAGCCGCCTCAGTGCTGATCAAACTTATTACACTGCCGCTGGTCGCGATTTACTGGACTCGCGAACTCTGGCAGCGACACTGGAAGCTGGTGGCGGCCTCTATTCTTTCTTTTTCGACTGTCGTGGTGATCACCAATCTGCCGCTTTGGCAGGGGCCGGAGTTGATTCTAAACCATTTGTGGGTTGGCCTTGGTGAGGCGGGCGCCAGCACCGCAAAATCTGGAATGCTCAAAAGATTTCTACTCCTGCCGATTGTCGCCGGCCTTCTGCTTTCGGTTGGGTTCACCAAAGACAAAAGCGACTTGGCCCTGCTCAGACGTTGGGCTGTGGTCATGCTGTTTTTCGCCTTGTTCTTGTCAAGAATCAGTCACGCCTGGTATCTGATGACCCCCATCGCCGTGGTCGCCTTGAGCAAGGATTGGCGAATCTCGGTGGTCACAATTGCCGCGACCTATTCGGCTTTCATGTTCTATGTTTGGTACGCCACCTCAACCCGGAATTTTCCGTTGCCACATCTGTTCGACCAACCGAGATTTGTCATATTCATGATACCCGCGGCGCTGGCGATTCTGGCGGCAGCCGGTTACATGATTGTCAAGAGATATCATCCCAGAAATCCGGTGGTCATGACGTGAACTCTGACATAAGAGACAATCGTGGCATCGACATCTCAGTCATCATCGCTGTCCGAAATGACCCGAAAAACCTGGACAAATGCCTGCGGGCGGTGATGCAGTCATCCTACGACGCATTCGAATGCATTGTCATCAACGACGGCTCCGACGATGGTTTGACCGATGGCATCATCGCGAAATATCCCGTGCAGACGAGAAAGAACAGTCACTGTCGCGGGCCGGCATTCAGTCGCAATCGTGGGGCAGAATTGGCCAGCGGCGCCATCTTGTTCTTCATTGACGCCGATGTGCTCATCCCGCCTGCAACCATCGGCAACGTAGTTCATGAATTCAAAAACGACGCCCTGGATGCGTTGATTGGCTCGTATGATGACGCACCGGGTGACGCCTCGTTTCTTTCGCAATACAAGAACCTGTTTCACCACTACGTCCACCAGAATCTCGGGGCAAACACCTGCACATTCTGGTGCGGATGCGGCGCCGTTCGCAAGAAAGTCTTTGAAAACCTCAACGGCTTCGACGCTGCCTACCGCCGGCCTGCCATTGAAGATATCGAGTTTGGGATGCGGTTATCGGAACAGGGCGGCCGGATTGTCCTGGCAAAGCACGTTCAGGTCAAACATCTCAAACGCTGGACTTTTTGGAATCTGCTGAAGACCGACATTTTTGACCGGGGCGTGCCCTGGACCGAACTGCTGCTGGCCAAGGGCTCGCTGCCTGACAACCTGAATGTCTCGCGCTCCCAGCGTCTGTTCGTATTGCTGTCGGCGGTGGTGTTACTTCTCTTACTGGCGCTGCCTTTTGCTCCGGCACACTTTGGCGTCCTCGCTGTTTCGGCGGCACTGGCTTTGGCGATATTGATTTCAGCCAACCACAGATTCTACCGATTCTTTTTGAACAAACGCGGGCCTGGTTTCGCGGTCCGAGTGCTGCCGCTCCATTTCACCTACTTCCTTTGCTGTGGTGTGAGCTTTGGCTTGGGAGTGCTCTCGTTCGGCAAAAACAGGCTGCTCAAGGAGCAATCAACGGACACGGCTGAATCGCGAAACATCGTCGCTCGTCAGCAAACGGAAGAACAAACAGTATGTCCGAAAATATAATCATCGGCGCCGGGCCCGCCGGCCTGACCGCCGGCTACGAACTTGCCAAGGCCGGCCAGGGCGCCACCATTCTGGAGGCCGACGACCTGGTCGGAGGCATTTCCCGGACAGTCAACTATCGTGGCTACCGCTTCGACATCGGTGGCCACCGGTTCTTCACGAAAGTCGATTACATCCAACAGCTATGGCAGGAGATTCTCGGTGATGAATTTCTGCAGCGGCCGCGGCTTTCCCGTATCTTCTACGAATCCAACTTCTTCGACTACCCTCTGAAAATGGGGAATACGCTCGCGAATCTGGGCGCTGTTGAATCGATACGGGTCGGACTCAGCTATCTTCAGACCCGGTTGCGGCCATATCCCGACGAGAACAATCTGGAAGAATGGGTCTCGAACCGATTCGGGCACAGGCTCTACCACATCTTCTTCAAGACCTACACGGAAAAGGTGTGGGGTATCCCCTGCAGCGAAATTTCCGCGGATTGGGCGGCGCAAAGGATAAAGGATCTCTCCCTGACCGAGGCACTGCGCAACGCTTTGTCTTCCAATGGCCGCAGCCGCAACGGAGAAATCATCACATCACTCATCGAGCAGTTCCACTATCCACGTCTCGGCCCGGGCATGATGTGGGAAGCTTGTGCGGCAAAACTGGACGCGGGTGGCAGCAGAACGCTGCTCGGACACCGGGTTGACAGCCTGCGTCATAAAAACGGTCGCGTCAACAGTGTTGTCACAATGACTCGCAGGGGGGAGAAGCAGGAAATTCCGGTCGGTCAAGCGATTTCAACCATGGCGCTGCGCGAGCTTATCCTGGCGCTCGAACCCGCGCCGCCGGACGACATTCTGCATGCCGCCCGGCAACTGCGCTATCGCGACTACCTGACAGTCGTTCTGATTGTCGAACGTGAACACACCTTCCCGGACAACTGGATTTACATTCACTCACCGGAAGTCAAACTCGGACGTATCCAGAATTACAAAAACTGGAGCCCGGATATGGTGCCGGACGCCGGTACGACCTCTCTGGGGCTGGAGTATTTTCTTTGGGAAAACGATGAGGAGTGGCAATGGTCGGACGACCGGCTCATCGCCCGAGGCATTTCAGAAGCCGCCCGCATCGGGCTTGTCAGGCCGGAAGAAGTGCGGGAAGGCACGGTGGTGCGCATGAAAAAGGCCTATCCGGTTTACGACCAAAACTACCAGGAAAGCCTGCGGACGCTGCAGGCATACCTGAGCACGTATTCCAACCTGCAGACCATCGGCAGAAACGGCTTGCACCGCTACAACAACCAGGACCATTCCATGCTCACCGGCGTCTATGCGGCACGCAACCTCATGGGTGAGACAAAAGATGTCTGGTCGGTCAACACGGAAAAAGACTACCACGAAGCTGGAGACAACGGTCGTCCGGTGGTGGCGGACCGGCTGCACCCGGCCCGGCTGCCTACTCGCGAGGCCACTTCCGGCAACGATATCGAGGCTTTGGTCGAAAACGCCCTTGCCCCATTGCACGCCCCAGCCCTCGGTCTGGCCGTGGGTCTGGTCGCAGGCATCGCGCTGATGCTGGCAACCCTGATTTTGCTGGCAAAGGGTGGCGAATCCGTTGGCCCCCACCTTGCCCTGCTCGGCGAATATTTTTGGGGTTATGAGGTCAGTGTTCGCGGCGCCATCTTGGTATTTTTTCAAACCGGTGCTCTGGGATTCTGCCTGGGCGGAATTTTTGCAACGCTGCGAAACTGGGGTGTCACAGCCTATCTGGCTCTGGCAAAGTACCAGGAAGACTAGCTAAACCAGTGTTCATCCGGAAATGGTTGGCTTTTGTCATGCCCGCGTGCTCTTAGCGGGCATCCAGGCTCAAAGCAAAGTCGTGGATTCCCGCTAAAAGCGTGCGGGAATGACAGATTAGAGACTTTCCGGTTCGATACTAACTGGTCAGGCATGATTCAAAAAGGGAAATGAATGAAAACCAGAACTGACGATGACCGGCTCATCGCGGCGGCAGCGCGCATCAACACCTTTGCCCTGGGATTTGTGTTCGCCATACTCTGCGGCGCGGGGCTCTTCCTGATGACCATCTTTCTGCTGCTCAAAGGCGGGGACTCAGTAGGAACACACCTGCAATTGCTGGGACAGTTCTTTCCAGGCTATTCCGTGAGCTGGGTTGGCAGTCTCGCTGGCCTTCTCTACGGTGCGGTGTGCGGCGCTCTGGCGGGCGGGGCCATTGGCTACCTTTACAACTCAATTGTGCGGCGGTTCGGAACCTGAGCCGCGGACCGTTCCCCGCACAGCAGGGCTAGCCACAATCTCGTTAATCGCCAGTAATCCAATCCAAATCCATCAAGCAGCCTTCTTCAACCTATCCAATCGTAACCTGTGGCGCTGATCGAATAGCAACCTGGCGCTCAACCAGATAGCCGAGACAGTACCGAAGCCGGTGCCGGCCGTAATCAGGAACATGATCAGAATCTGATATTTGACAGCCTCGGCGGGCGGGCTGCCTGCAAGAATTTGTCCGGTCATCATGCCCGGCAGGCTGACGATACCGGCCGCGGCCATGGCATTGAGAATCGGGATCATGCCGGTCCGCACGCTCTCGCGCCGAATGTCTGAGATGGCCTGCTCACGCGTCTGTCCCAGCATCAAGCGCTGCTCGATGACCGCACGCTGCTGCCACGCGGACTGGGTCAGATGGTTCATCGCCAGAGAAATGCCGTTCATGGTGTTTCCGAGCAGCATGCCGAGCAGGGGAATGGCATACTGCGGCTCATACCAGGGGTCGGCCGCGATCAGCGTCGTCAAAGTGAGCACGGTGACCGCAAAAGAAGAAAGGAACATCGAGCTTGCGCCGACGCCAAATCCAGCCAAACCGGTGAACCGTCGCTGCTGTCTTGCCACCACTTCCCGGCTTGCCGCCGCCAGCATCACCACCGCGATCAGGACAACCCAGACCAGATCCACGTGAGTGAAGAGCACCTTCAGGACGAGACCGATAAGCGAAAGCTGAACCACCGTTCGCAGCGCGGCGATAGCAATCTGCTTGAAAAGCCCAAGCCGCATCCGCATGCTCAAGAGTCCCAAAGCCACCACCAACAGTGCAGCCAGCGCCAGATCTGAATTTGACAGGGAGATCACGTTCACGGCAGAGGCGCCTCCTGCAAACCGGCCGGTTCAAAATGCAGCCAGCGGTCTGCGACACGGCTGATCTGCTCGCGACTATGGCTCACCCACAGCACTGCCGCCTGGGTCCGCTTCGTATACCCGGCAATGAGCTTCTCCGCCCGCTTTGTGTTTTCGCTGTCGAGATTTGCCGTTGGTTCGTCCAAGAGCAGGGCTGCCGGCGACAGGCTCAGCATGCGCAACAAAGCCAGACGCTGGCGTTCGCCGGTTGAAAGCCGGCTGATTTGCCAGGAAAGCACATCCGGCTCGAAACCCAGGGTCGCAAAGTCTTTGGCGTCCCGGCTATCGAAATGCTCAGCCACGGTTTCCGCCCACCACTGGCTTTCCGCCGGCAGCAACATGACTTTGCGCCGCCAGTCCGGCGCGCTCATAGTGCAGCGCTCCTGGCCGTCGAGGAAAACCCGGCCGTAGTGGGGGTCGAGGTCCGCCAATGCGCGCAACATCAGCGTCTTGCCTGAACCTGAAGGACCCGAAAGACAGACGCATTCTCCGCTATCGACAGCAAGATCGATGGGGCCGAGGCTGAGATAGCCCAGGTCCTGAATGACCAGTTTACGCAATGATTATTTTTCCGGTGAAGTAGGTCAACACGGACACCTGCTCGTCAAGGCGCCAATCTACGAAAAAATCAGGAGACCGGCAATGGCGACTTAGTTTCTGTTGCAAATCCGAAGGGCTGCTGATTCTCAATGTCATTCCGCATGCTTCAAGCGGGAATCTCCTGCGCTACAGCAATGGACTCCCGATAAAAACACTCGGGAATGACATCTTGCAACAGAAACCAATTAGAGAGATTCGATGGCTTTCTTCAGCTTCGATTGCACTTGGACGGCAACTTCGCCGAGCCCCGGATTGTTGATCGCGGTCATCGATGCAATCGGATCGATTGCCGATACCTCAACACCTTTGTCCTGTTGTTGCACGATGACGTTGCAGGGCAGCATCAGGCCGATTTTGTCTTCCGACTGCAGCGCCTGGTGGGCCAACGACGGATTGCAGGCTCCGAGAATCATGTAGGGCCGGAAATCGACATCCAGTTTTGTTTTCAAAGTGGCCTGAACATTGATTTCCGTGAGAACGCCGAAGCCTTCCTTTTGCAGCGCTTCGGTCGCATGCTCAACGGCCGCATCGAAAGGCATATCAAGTTTTTTCGAAAAATGGTAACTCATTCTCTTTCTCCATAGTGTGACGTTTTTTCCCTTGCTGGCAAACAGGCAGCATGCACATTTGATTCCCTTCCTTGCGAAAGGATGCACGTTCTTGCCATGTTTTAGAAAATCGCTTCCCTATCCGAAATGTCATTCGGCAAATCACGACGAAGTATGCGAAGGTGATCTCAGGAGGCGGGTCGGGATATTTGGCTGCGGATCAGGCGCGACAAGTCAGGGGCCCTGTTGTCGGCTAGCGTTTTTTGTGTCTGGCACGAATATCACGGGCGCGTTTCTTGTATTTCTCGGAGCGTTCATCTTGACCGGCGCGTTTGTAGAGCGTGCCAAGGTTGCGCAACACGTCCCCTACCAGATAGTGTTCCGCGCCGTAGCGAGTCTGACGAATCGAGAGTGCCCGTTGATAAAGAGGCTCAGCCTGGTTGTAGAGTCCCTGCGTCTTGTAAATGCCGGCCAGGTTATTGAGAAGCGTCGCAACATTCGGGTGGTCCATGCCGAAATGGCGCTCAATAATCTCTATGGCGCGTTTGTACATCGGCTCTGCCTCGGGGAATTTGCGCCAGGAATCATACAGAACGGCGAGATTGTTGAGCGACACGGCTACGTCGAGGTGGTAGGCGCCCAGAGCCTTCTCACGAATGGTCAGCGCCTGCTTGTGCATGGACTCAGATTCAAAGAAATCGCCCTGGGCCTTGTAAAGCACCGCAAGGTTGTTGAGCGTAGTAGCGACGTCGGGATGCTCGGCTCCGAGGGCGCGTTTGCGGATCGCCCAAGCTTGCTCATAATTGCGTTCCGCTTCATTAAAATCGCCTTGGGCCTTAAACACTCCTGCCAGGTGATTCAGAGAAGTTGCAACGTTCAGGTGGTCGGCGCCATAGCTCTCCCTGGCTATCTGAAGCGCCTTTTTGCCTAGTTGCAGTGCGGTTTTTATGTCCCCCTTCTTGTACGCCGCGGTGAGCTTAGAAATCAGCTCTTCCCAAACAGATCTCATATTGGGGGTTCATTCCGATCGGGGCTTAGAAGGTTATCGTACTCAAAGCATTTTGGCTTTGTCATTTGGTGCAAATACCAGGAGTTCCAGGTGCAGCGTCCCATACTGTCGCCTGAGAACCATGCTCTTGATCTCATTTTTGACTCTATCCATGAATCGGTTTGACTTTTCCCTGGATAATGAATAACATCGCCTGTGTAGCCGCATAACAGTCAGATTATACTCAAGGTACAGCGTATCTCATGGAAATGCAGAACATTATCTACTACATAAGCGGACATGGTTACGGGCATGCGACACGTTCCCTGGAAGTCATCAAACGCTTAAGCAGAGAGCGCGACGACCTGTTCTTCCATATTCGTTCAGATGCACCTGAGTGGATGTTTCGCCTGAACCTCGACCAGCGTTATAACCTGTATCCGCGCCGTCTGGACGTCGGGGCGGTGCAAAAAACGAGCTTTGAACTCGACATTGCCCAGACTTACAATGAAGTGGCCGGCCTGTACGCGAACCGAAGCCAGCTTGTCGATGACGAGGCCGCGTTTGCCAGGCAGGTTGGCGCCGCAATTATCATCGCGGATGTTCCGCCGCTGGCGTTCGATGTGGCTGCAAGGGTGGGTTTGCCAGGCATCGGGCTGGCTAATTTTTCCTGGGACTGGATCTACTCCGGCTGGCTGGAGCGAAAACCAGAATTCGGCGAACTCATCCCGAAAATTCAGCAATCCTACGCCAGTGCCGACTTGCTTCTGCGCCTGCCCATGCACGGCGACCTGTCGTGTTTCCCCAAGATTCGGGACCTGCCGCTAATCGCCAGAAAAGCCAGGTTGCCACGGGAAGACACCCGCGCAAAGATGGGCATCGACGAGCTGGACACTCGACCGCTCGCGCTGGTGGCTTTGCGCGCCGCCGACGTCAGCAGCATGGACTTTGGCAGGCTCGGTAGGCAGAACGATTTCCGCTTCGTGACACTCGGCCTGCCTGAATCTTTCGAAAACACGTTGAACCTGCCTGCCAATTTCATCTACTTCCCTGAGCTTGTCAAGGCCTGTGACGTCGTTGTTTCGAAGCCCGGCTACGGGCTGGTCTCGGAAATCATCGCCAACCGCCGGCCCTTGCTCTACACCTCGAGAGACGACTTCGTTGAATATGAGGTTCTGGTCGTGGGACTCAACGCGTGGGCCGTTTCTGAATTTCTGCCACGCAGTTCCTTTGGCGCCGGAGCGTGGCACACCGCGCTCGACCGGCTGGTTAACTCGACAGAACCGTGGCCGGACATCGACCTTGATGGCGCCGAACACGCGGCAGCAGCTATTCTCGCCTTCCTCGATTGAAGCCCCACCGGCCACTGCGTTGCTCGGAAATCGGTTGCTTTTTTTGCCCCAATACCGTATGTTTGCTACGTAGTTGTAACATCTGAACAGAAGAGAAACTCAGGCAACGCCTTCACTGGACGAACGGTCGAAGGCGTTTGATGCGTTAAGGCCAATTTTGTCATCCAAAATCGATAAATCATCTGAATACGACGCCATCATCATCGGAAGCGGTTTCGGCGGCTCCATGACGGCACATGCTTTGGTTAACGCCGGCTTGCGCGTCCTCCTGCTGGAACGTGGTGACTGGGTGAAACGCGGCCCGCAGAACTGGCTGCCGCAGGGCTCTGTCGATCTCACGCCGCACTATTCAGAAGAGATCCCGTACCGGATTCTTGCTGGTGGCAACAGCGATGTCATGGGGGCATACTCCTGCGTCGGTGGACCATCCGTGTTCTACGGCGCGGTTTCCATGCGATTTCGAGAGGCTGATTTTGAGCCCGGCCCGGATATTGTCGGCGACTCCGGCGCATGCTGGCCGTTCGGATACCAGGAACTGGCATCGTCCTACCAACAAGCCGAACACATCCTGAATGTCGCCGGCGATGCCGGCGCTGACCCAACAGAACCGCCGCGCGACAAGCCTTATCCGCAGTCGCCGGATTCCTTGTCGGACACCTCACGGATGGTCAAGCGGGCCGCGGAAGCCCTCGGCCACAAACCTTTCCGGCTGCCCTTGGCCATCAACTATCAGAACGATGATGGTCGCACGCCGTGCGAGGCCTGCCCTACGTGCGACACCTTCGCCTGCGCCATCCAGGCCAAGAATGATCTCGCAACGCGCGTGCTGCCAGGTTTGCAGCAAAAGGGCCTGGAGATCAAAGCAAACACCATTGCCGTGCGGCTGGCGGTTGCGAACAACGGCATCAGGGAAGTTCAAACTCACAACCGCGTGACTGGCGAACGGACTTCTTACCAGGGCAAAATTGTCGTGCTGTCGGCAGGGACACTGGCATCACCGCACCTGCTGCTGGCCTCTGGCCTTGACAAACACAATCCCGGCGGCAAGACAATCGGGCGCTACTTGACACGCCACTGCAACGCGATTGCGTTTGGCTTCTTTCCCAGGAAACCCAATCCCAAAAACGAATTTCACAAGCAACTTGGCATCCATGATTTCTATTCCGGACACCCAAGCGTAAAGAAACCGGCCGGCAAACTGGGGAGCATGCAGCAGTTGCAAACGCCGCCCATTGCTCTGGTGCACAACATGGTGCCAAAGCCATTTGGCAAGATTCTCGGCCTGGGCGTGCCGCACCTGACTGGCCTGCTGGTCATGGCGGAAGATCAACCGCGGTTTCAAAACAGGGTCGAGATAGACAACAACAAGATTGACAAGTTCGGCCTGCCGCAACTCCTGGTCACGCACCACTACACAAAAAGAGACTACGCCGCACGCGACGCGCTGTTGAAGAAGGCCGGTGAAATTCTGAAACAGGCGGGCGCGAAATTCTGTTACATGCACAAAATAAAAACCTTTTCGCACGCCGTCGGCACCGTACGTCTGGGCGAAGCCCCGGCTTCATCGGCGCTCGACGAATCCTGCAAATTTCGCGGCATCGACAATCTCTACGTGGTGGACGGCAGTTTCATGCCGACTTCAGGAGGTCTGAACCCAAGCCTGACGATTTCCGCCAACGCTCTGCGCGTTGCCGGGCACATTCTAACCGATCAAAAACTGAAGAGTTGAAATGTCAGAAAATACCCCCAAGCCGGTGAACCTCGCCCTGCTGGGCTGCGGTTTTGCAACCCGACTGCACAGCAAGACGCTGAGTTCCATGCGTGACAAAGTTCAGTGCTTCTATGCCAGCCGCAGCAAAGCAAACGCCGACGCCTACAACAAGAAATATCAGGGCCACGGCGCTTTCGAAGGATACCAGGCCGCGATCCAGTCCCCTGAAATCGATGCCGTGCTGGTCGCGACGCCGCCGGTACAGCACAAAGAGTTGACGCTCGCTGCGCTGGCTGCCGGCAAACATGTCATCGTGGAAAAGCCGCCGTTCCCGGGCTCGAAAGATTTCAAGGACGTGCAAGCAGCCGCGGACGGCGCCGGCAAACGCGTGTTTGTGGCGGAGAATTATTTCTACAAACCGCTGCTGGCCGAGCTGCAGAAACTCATCGCGGAGCAAGTCGTAGGCGAAGTCCTGTTTGTCCACGTTAACGCCCTCAAACAACAAAAAATTACCGACTGGAGAGGCCAACCCGATCTGGCCGGCGGCGGGGCGCTGTTTGAAGGCGGCATTCACTGGGTCAACTTCATCTCAAACCTTGGACTGGAATTGCAGTCGGTCACCGGCTTCCGGCCCGGCAGCAGCGCCGGAGAAGTGGACAAGAGCATTCTGCTTGGGCTGCGCTACAAAGAAGGCGCGGTCGGCTCGTTCTACTATTCCTGGGAGACGCCTTCCCTGTTCAAAGGGCTGCGCATCTCAAAAATATACGGCCGGGAGGGCAGCATCACTTTCGAATCGAACGGTCTTTTCATCATTGTTCGCGGCCGCCGCAATCGACTCATTTTCCCGGGGTTGAAAGATATCGCAGGCTACAAGGGCATGTTCGCGGACTATGTCCGGGCGATCCAGCAAGACGCTGAACCGCGGTTTACTTTCGAGATGGCGAAGCAGGATTTGCTGACGATCGAGGAAGCGCTCGCAGGCTAAGTACGTTTGTCAGGCAAGAAACCGGAATAGACGCAAGAGCGGCTATTTAAGTCGCACGCTCTCGCCTATTCAGTCACAGTAACGAAACTAATCAGGAGGGTTGCACCACCTATGGAACTCATCATCGCACTTATCGTCGGTCTCTGTGCCGGGCTGCACACGTCCACCTGGGGCATGTACAAAGATGCTCCTTACGAGGGATTTACCTGGCCAAAATATTTTCGCAGCACGGTCATCGGGGCGCTCGCCGCAATCGGCGTGGTCATGTTTACCGACCTCGATGTCAGCAACGCCGGCGGCCTGCTGGTCTTGTACGCCTACACCTATGTAATCGAACGCGCCGCAATCGAATACTGGAAGACATTTCTGCGGGTCCAGGACCAGTCGAAATACTTCATCCCGATGCAGTTCAGCTTCCGGGGAAACGTGGTCGCGAATAACGCAGTGAGAATTGCGGCCGGCGCGGCCTATCTTGCGGGAGTGGTTCTGGTGGTGTACGGCGTGCACACTCTGCAAAAGATGAACTTCAGCCCCGGCGGCGGCTTGATGGTCGTGCTGATTCTCGGCAGCATCGGCGGCTGGATCTCTGCGTTCGGCGGCGCATGGAAGGACGCGCCCAAGGAGGGTTTCGAAACCCTGAAATTCTTTCGCAGTCCGCTCATGGCTTTGGGCTATGCGCTTCTGCTGGCCAATTTCACGGAAAGCTATCTGTTCATCGTGTTCGGAGCGCTCGGCTTGACCATCGGTACCATCGAAACCTACAAAACCTTCTTCTTTCCGAGCAAACCGCGCGGTAAGTTTGCGGGCAAAGAGATTCAGTTTGAAGAATGGCTGACCAGGCGCAAGAAATTCGTGCCGCTCTATGTCGCGATATGGGTCGCGGTCATCGTAACTACGATTGTGGCGTTCGTGCAGCCGCACCAGGGTCTCATCTAAAGGAAGTCCTCCATCGCGGGCTTTTCAGGCCAGTATTCGCTCTCCTGAGAAGCTCGCGCGGGCAACACCCTACCATCGTTATTTCCTAATTAATTCTGACCGGCGACCAGGAGTGGTGGCGCTCATGCACGCTCACCGCGTTCGGGGTCAATTTGTGGGGATTTGAGCCGTCCGCCTGCATCAGGTAGAGATTCGGCGGCTGGATGCCGCTGGCGTGTTGGTAGAGAATCATCCTGCCGTCCGGCGACCAACTCGGCGCGGACGCATCCCCATCGTTACCGGTAAGACGCAGCAAATCCGTGCCCCCGGTCCGCAATGAATAGACGGCCTGAACGCCATCCACTCCACTTGTGAAGGCCAGGCGATCTTCGGCCACGGCCCAAACCACGCCATGCTTTTCACTTGCATCGTGCGTAAGCTGCCTGAGACCGGCGCCGGTTGCAGCGACGGTGTAGATTTGGCCGGCCGCAAGCGCGATGCGCCCGCCGTCCGGCGACCAGGCATATCTCTCAACTTCCAAAGAATCGGGAGACAGACGCGTCAGCAAAGAGCCATCTGAATTCATTGTGTAAAGTGCGCGCACGTCGTTGATGATGCGGATGAAAGCGAGTCGGCCGCCGTCGGGCGTCCATCGGGCATCGAAGTCTGCATGAACATCCTGCGTCAGATTGCTCAAGCCACCGCCGTCAGGCTGCACGACATAAATCTCCCAGTTGCCATCCCGGTTTGATTCAAACGCGATCTCGTTGGCGGACGACCAATGCGGCCGCCAGTTAACGCCGGCGTTGCTGGTCAAAACATGCCCGGAGCTATCATTGATATTGGAAATATAAAGGTTGTCCCGCATGGTGTAGCAGATGGAGTTACCATCCGGAGACCAGGCCGGAAACCGTGCGCCGGCGCCATTTGTCACCTGCTGCTGGCCGGAACTGTTTTCGTCCACCACAAAAATGTCTTCATCTGAACTCAAACCGATTGCAGTATACACCACCTGGTATGCCCCGCTGGGTTCCGGCTCGGGCCCGACCGCGTCTTCTTGACAGGAAACGAGACCACCCAGCGCGAGGAAGCAGCAACACAACATTCCAGAGAAGGATGAGCTGAGTTGAATATGCTTATGGAGGGTCCTGCTTTTCACGTGCTGGCGTCTGCGGCGGATACAGATTTTATAGTACAATCAAAGTCTTGCATAAACATGCAAACTTTCCTAAGGGTATGATGGCTGTATAGCTTGGAGCGCAAAGCGTAGATAGTCTCCTGACCGTTTGACTGATTTACGTTCACCTGTTCAACTCATACGCTCTACGCTTCACTCTCTACTTTTTGATTTTTATCGCTTTTTGTCATTTCCCATTTTGTGTTTTTCATTGCGGTTCTTGAATCCCGCGTTTTTTGCGGGGCTTTGCCGCACTAGGATTCTTCAAGCAGCGCTGGCCTGACGATCAACTTCCGGGCCTGCTTGATGGTGACGCTACCTGGCTTTGCTTTGCGAGGTTTACTGACCTGTTGTACCGGGCAATAGTGAACGGCTACTTTGCCGCCTTCGCGCATCTTCGAAAACCATGCCGCCAGGCCTGCTGCCTCCTTGAGGCTATTTTTGTCAGGTGAGGTTTTGGCGTCACCACAACGCAGTAAAACATGGCTGCCAGGAACGCCGCTCACGTGTAGCCAAATGTCGTTGGCACGGCCAACGCGAAACGTCAATTCGTCGTTGCTGAGGTCATCCTGCCCAACCAGCACTTCCAGTCCGGAGGTGGTCAAAAAGCGTTTATGCTTCATGTCAGGAAGCCTCGCCGGCACGCCGCTCCTGAACCTGAAGTTCCACCGCGGTCGCGTGATGCAGGTTGTGATATAGTGTAAAAAACAGCATCTCTCTGGTGCTGATCTTGCCAAGAATGGGGTGAGGCATGAGATAGCGGTCCAGTTCGGAGTTTGTCCATCGGTTCAAAATCCTGGCAAGCCGTTTGGCGGCCTTCTTCCATTGCCGCATGGCGTGGTGGCGCTCGGTTTCGGCTTCCTTCTGGGTGGCCGGCACGGGCTTCAGAGATGGCGAATAACGGCCAGCGTTGGCTCCGCGATTGAGGTGACGAAGGTAGTCATCACGCACTTCAGCAAATCGGCGTGAGCGTTCATTGCTATTCTTACCAAACGCGATACCAAGAGCAAAGCGAGGCATAAGGGCGCCACCTGACACCGCATTCACGGATTTGACCAGATGGCGCAGCGTATCCCACGGCGACCAACCACCGGGCGGGCGGTCAAAAAACTCGTCGATCGAGAGGTCTCGAAATTTGTCAAAGACCGTCCGATTGACCTGTTTCAGAGCGGCAACGAGTTTGTCCTTCATATAAACATCGTCGAGATTTTCCATGGTGGTTCCCTACTTTCTTTCCCAAGCTTCCACTGTGGCTATTGGGTATTCTACTTTGAGACAAAGAAGGTAGGCAAAACAAAGAGAGCTGTCAAGGAAAAGCCCACGTCTTCAGAAGTTGGGCCTGCAAGTCACTGGGATCCAATTGTGGCTCCGCAACTCGCAGTCGAGCGTATGAATGTCGGCGCGTTGGTGGGTTGCAATGCCAGGTCCGGTTGCATTTTCCACAACCGGCTGGGCGTTACACTACTTGTTGACTCCGTACTTGTCGATGAGTGCGGAAATAACATCCTGGTTCACAGACGACATCTCATGCACTGAAAAACCTGTGGTGTAGCTTCCAACACCATCTTCCTTGCGGGTCCACGCGGCCTGTGCGGCGAATGAGATACTCTTCTTCTCCAGGACCACTTCCGGCAGGAGGAGTTTCAGATGGTGGGCGTGGCCGGCAATCGGCTTGATACTCGTGAGCCGAAGGCCACCGATGTGAATGTCAATCACCTGCCCAAGCGGCGTGCCCGTACTGGCATCTACAACTTCGAGCGTGCAGCGCAACTGAATTCGTTTGTGGTTGCGTTTTTGGAGCATGGCTCTTGTGGAATATTCTCTACGATGCTTCTTTTGTCTTTGATCGGCAGAATATGACCGAACTGAACAGCGCTCTACTCTTCACGCTCTACATTTTGATTATTGCCCGATTTCCGCAATTCTCCATATCCTGTGTTTTTCATTGCGGTTCTTGATCCCGCGTTTTGCGGGGCTTCGCCGCGCTAAGACGTGCTGATTCTCACATCAAATCCGCGCTTCTCCATCTCAGCCATGTAGCCGGCGCCATCTACAGCCTCTTCAATTCGGACACTTCCGGTCGGTAGTTGCCCTTTGCCAAGCATGATGCCGACCATTGCGGCTCCGAACCCGGTGGTGCGCTGCATGGCAGTAAATCCGGTTGCGGCATCGTAGGTATCGATCATGTCCATGATAATGTCCTGCTTTTCGCCTGTGACCGTCACCCGCAGCAAGACGACATCGTTCGGATCCCCGGTTTTCAACACAGGCTCTGCCACGGCGTGAAACAGATGGCGCGGCACCACTTGCTGGCCGTCAACCTGCACCGGCTCAAGGTCGAGCAGCCCCAACTCATGGATAGCCTTCATCTTGTCGTAGTGGCCGGGAAAGCGGATCGTCTTTTCATCAAACTCTTCGACGACGCCCTCAAATGTCCAGGGACAGGTTGATGTGCCACCCGCGGTCATGAAGGCCTCGCAGCGGCCATACGGCTCCGGAAACTCCAGTGTCTCCAATTCCGTGAAGGTGTCTACTTCTATACGTTTGCCGTTGCGCAGCACCTGCGCTTTGCCGAAGTACTCGTTTGTCAAACCCTCCATACTAAAAAACAAACCGTATCCAAGTGGCGGAAGAGGTTTTTGTGGCAGCCCACCGACCCGAATGTAAGCGCCCTTCGGATTTTCAATCTGCCGGATGCCATGAGCCGCCATGATGTTTGCCATGCCCGGCGCCAGACCACAATCCGGTGCGATGCTGACGCCTGACTTCTTTGCTGACTCATCAAATTCGTGTTGCCTAAAAACCACATCCGTGTTGCCGCCGAGATCGCAGAAGTGACAGCCACAGGCAACCGCGATTCGCGTGAGTTCGACATTAAAGAAATACGGGACAGCACTCAGGCAGACATCCGCTTTGTTCAGCAGTCCGGCCACAGCAGTCTCGTCGCGCACGTCAAGATGCGCATGGCTGGCCAGGTCGCAAGCCAGTAACTTGTTCAGTCGCGCGGCTGCCACCTGTGCCGACTCCCCGTCGGCATCAGCCAAAATAATGGACTCTGCGTCTCCAAAACGGCCAAAATCATAGGCCGCGGCCAGGCCTTGCATGCCTGCGCCCAACACGACATATCTGATTGACATATTTATTCCTTATTTTGAAAAAATGCAGAGATTACTTGATTTCGAGATTGAAATATAGTTTATTGAGAAGTCTTTCGCAAATTTCTTTTGCGGCCATCACAAGGTACTTTTAATAGTCGAGTAATAGTCGAGATAGAAACGGCGTCTCCCAAAAGCCGTCCACCGCAAACATCTCAGCACTGCACCTCCGAATGCGGGTTAGATCACGCAACCAACCTATGGAGGTCTTCATGCGAAGAATTCTTCTTCTGACCGCCCTTTCACTACCACTCACGCTTTGTGCGCAGGAATCGCTTCAAATCACGGTCAACCCCGAGAAGACACGCAAACCAAGAATCTCATCCGAGCACCTCGGGCCAGGCCAGCTAAAGGTTATTGTTATCGACTCCGCAGGTCCGGTCGGTGGCTTAACCGTGAATGATCTCCAGGTGCGCTCGGCGCTCAGTGATTTCGAGTTACAGGATGTGCAACAGATGCTGCAGACTGAAAATGCCAAAGCATCACTCGTGCTTTGCATCGACAACAGCAACTCCATGAAAAAGCACGTTGGCATCTTGAAGCGAACTCTGGATGAGCTGCTTGGCAGTCTCGCCCCCTCGGTAAAAGTGGGCCCGGTGTTCTTTCAGGAAGGCTTTCGCGGCAACAACACCGCCGGTGTCCTGCCGGTCGAAAACATCCGAATTTATGGGCTGACCCGTGACAAAGACGAAGTACGACGGCGTAGCGAAATGCACCTGGAACGCTCCAGGCTATCGAGCAGGACCTACCTCTACGACGAAGTCTACGCCAGCATCGCGTTGTCAGAGCAGGTAGCGGACCCCGAAGAACAACGATACGTGATTGTCCTGTCGGATGGCCTTGACAATTCCAGCACATTCAAGAAAGAGGATGTTCGGCGACGGGCAAGCCAAAATCCTAATCTGGTTTTCTTCACCATCGACTACCTGACCAAAGCGAATCCGTTTCTGGTTGAACTTTCCAGCACCTCGGGCGGCCGCCACTTCCGGGCGCGCAAGTCAGAAGAGTTGAGTTCGATTTTCGAAGACATCTCAAAAGATATTGTCAAGCTGTCCGGCTATCTCGTGAACTACACCGTGCCCATGGCCTACCTGGCCGGCAGAGTCGTCAGCAAGCAGAATTGCCAGGCGCCGGCAAATTCCAGAATTGAATACCTGCCACTGCAATTTGAGACAAAACGCGATGCAGCAACGGTCCGCGATGACGGCTTGTTCCACACTCGGGTCGCTTTCCCGCACAGGTGGCGGCTGGTAGCCAGCGCGCCGGGCTACATTTCTGACAGCCTCGAGGTTGAAGTGCCCGACCGGGATCTTTATTTTGCCGATTTCGCGTTGTCTCCCGCCTACATCGAACTGGTCGGTCGGCTCATGGATTCCGGCACGGCGCCACTGGCTGATGCGCGTGTCATCGTCACCGAACTGGAATCCGGAGAAGTACTGTTTGACGGCGTCACTGATTCGCTTGGCGCCTACCGCATCAAAAGCCCGGTAGGCAAACCGCTGTTGGTCACGGCCACAAAATCAGGCTACACCTTTGGCACCATCGAGCTGTCCGATGTCAACGACGCCTCACAGCTCGGAGACATCGTCCTGGGGCTGACTTCAGAGGGATTTGTTTCGGAATTCCGGTTTCTTTTCGAGTTCAATTCAGACCGGCTTGACATGGCCGATCTTTCCACGGAAACCCAGCTCAAGGGCTGCACGGATTTCATCATCCGCGAACTGCTCAAAAGTCAGACGCGCATGGTGCGCCTGGTTGGCTGGACAGACAATGTTGGCGATGCAGACTACAATCAGCAGCTTGCCCTGCGCCGGGCAGAATATGTCAAGGCAGCTCTGGTCAAGCAAGATATCTCGGCAGACCGAATCATTGCGGAAGGCCATGGCATCAGCGAAAAGTATGACAACGAAACCGATGAAGGGCGGGCATTTAATCGGCGCACGGATATTGTTTTCTTTGACCAGGATGAAGCGGTGAGCAGCAAACAGTAAAGACGGCAAGCAACCGGATGGCTGCCTGGCCGCCATCCGGTTTCCTTCAATCTTGAATATCTCTTACAAATGACTGAAAAAGCAGGATGTCCCCCAAAATTTGCTTGGACACCACAATATAATCAATTAATAATTTAGGAGTTACGTATTACAGAATTCGTGTAAATTGCTTGCAAAAAAGGCTCCAACCTTATACATTAATTTTATCAGGATTAACTTTTCA
>JAJDAF010000064.1 GCA_029261995.1 Candidatus Zhuqueibacterota bacterium | reverse complement strand
TCTTGGTAGGCCGTTACCCCACCAACAAACTAATAGGACGCAGGCCCATCCTTAGGTGCGAGCCGAAGCCCGCTTTAACAACATATTCATGTGAATCCGCTGCATTATTCGGTATTAGCCCCGCGTTAGCGAGGTTATCCCCATCCCAAGGGTAGGTTGCCTACGTGTTACTCACCCGTCCGCCGGTTTACTCTCTCGAGCAAGCTCGAAATTTCTCCCTGACTTGCATGTGTTAAGCACGCCGCCAGCGTTCGTCCTGAGCCAGGATCAAACTCTTCGTTGTAATTCTTGAATTGCAAATATTGAAACTGCTCAAAAAAAGACGTCAGAGTCATGCACACTCTTATTTTCCAAAGAACTCGTAAAACCGCTCTCGATACATCCGAGCCACATTAATATAATCTTTCCGGCTTAAATGTCAAGAACTTTTTTACTTCATATCTTCGTCCTGGTCAGCTGCATCATGGAGTCACGGCTAGACGGCGTTTATATCGTCTGCCCGCATCCAATGATGCGTCAAGATACAAGGACAAAGACTCAAAGAACTCGCTCGTTGATTTGAGCAGTGACAATATACATTTTTCAATCTAAATGTCAAGACCTTTTTGCTAAAATGCACAGCATTCTGAAACATAGTTTCGTAGCGGCGCCATATAATAATGAATGCCTTTGCACGACCCTTTCCAGGAGTTCTGTTTACACTGAAGCCACGGATCGCGGACTATTTTGCCCAGGCATAAGATATTCTCCTTGCATATGGGAGTGCATTGTCACTATATTTATATTTCTGCCCCTGACCGTGTCGATCATCGTTGGCCCCAAAAATCATCGCTGCGGTGAGTCAGCAAGT
The DNA here is from genome assembly GCA_029261995.1 of Candidatus Zhuqueibacterota bacterium. GTDB lineage: Bacteria > Zhuqueibacterota > Zhuqueibacteria > Oceanimicrobiales > Oceanimicrobiaceae > JAJDAF01. The sequence goes on along the minus strand of JAJDAF010000064.1, from coordinate 271,336 downwards.
CAAACTGCACAGTTTTAAAAAGGAACCGTCATTGCATGACTGCGCCTGAACCCTTCAACCCATGGTTGCATGGACTGTCGGTTGTTGTTGTAATTACTACTTTGATCCTCATATTCATTGGAGGCCTAGTTACAAGTACGGGGTCAGGTCTTGCCGTACCCGACTGGCCTAGTACATACGGCTATTTCATGTTTTCCTTTCCTCTTGCCCAAATGGTCGGCGGGATACTGTACGAACATGGTCACAGAATGATAGCATCTATCGTTGGTATGCTTACTGTAGTCCTGGCTATTTGGGTGTGGCGAGTCGAAACTAGAAAATGGGTCAAGTGGTTGGCGGTACTTGCCTTGAGTTCAGTCGTGCTACAAGGAATATTGGGAGGTATTACCGTTCTTTATCGACTGCCAACACTGATTTCGGTACTGCACGGCTGCCTCGCGCAAGCCTTTTTTATGATGACGGTAGCCATGATGACTTTCACGTCAAAACAGTGGCTCTCCCACAATCTCAATGAGGCCGCGCGGTTTGGTCCGTCCCTTGCAAGAGTGACAATTGCCACAACACTAGTCATCTATCTTCAGCTTGTTCTGGGCGCTCTCATGCGTCACTCCGGTGCGGGCTTGGCAATTCCGGATTTTCCTCTGGCATTCGGGAAACTGATCCCGCCTATTCTATCCAAGGCGGTGGCTATCCACTTTCTTCACCGCATTGGCGCGGTCATGGTCTCAGCGGCGGTTATTGTAGTGGTTGTCAGAGCAGTCCGATATTACAGGCACCAGACACAGGTCATGAAACCCGCGCTAGTTTTGGCAACGGGACTTGTCGTACAAATCACTCTGGCCGCCTTCACGATCTGGACGAAGAAGGCCGTTATCCCCACAACGGCTCATGTTGCCACCGGTGCATTCCTGCTTGGCATCAGCCTGTATCTGGCGCTGCTATCGTGGCGACTTGAACGCGCGGAGTCGAGTGGATACACAAGACTACAAACCGACCCTATCTCCGCCTAATGAAAAAGACTCTTGAAAAACCATCGCTGCGCCAACAGGCTTCAGACTACTGGCAACTCACCAAGCCTGGTGTGACTTTTATGGTCATCATCAGCACCGTTGGAGGCTTCTACCTGGGGTTTGACGGTGAGTTCGATTTTGTTCTCCTGTTCCATGCTCTGTTTGGAAGCTGGCTAGTAGCCGGAGGCACCAACGCCCTGAACCAGTTGGTCGAGCGCGACATCGATGCAAAGATGAAGCGGACGCAAAAACGACCGTTGCCAGACGGAAGATTATCCCCAAACGCCGTTAAAATCTTTTCGATCTCAATATCAGTGCTGGGCATATCTTACCTGGCAATGCTCGTCAATACTCTGACTGCAATGCTGGCTCTGATGACTCTGCTCGCGTACGTCTTCGTTTATACACCATCGAAGCGCAAGACATCGCTTTCCACGGTCATTGGAGCGGTGCCCGGCGCCCTTCCTGCAATGGGTGGCTGGACCGCCGTGAAAGGCGCCGTGACAGTTGAAGCCTGGGTGCTCTTTGCTATCTTGTTCTTTTGGCAGCTTCCTCACTTCATGGCCATAGCCTGGCTTTACCGTGAGGACTATGCGAGAGGTGGTTTCCCCGTTCTTCCAGTCATTGACCCGGATGGACTGCACACCGGACTCAATATTATTGCAAATACTCTGGCACTGTTGACCGTTAGCTTACTTCCAACCATAATCGGCCTGACAGGAGCAGTCTATTTCACGGGTGCCTTGGTTCTGGGATCATTGTTTCTGATATCTGGCATTCGAGTAGCGGTCGGGAAAACCAACCAGTACGCGAGGCAGTTGCTTTTCGCATCGATTATCTACCTTCCCGTTCTTTTTGCATTGATGCTCGCAGATAAAGCCTGACCTTTCCATCGCCATGGCCGCTTCTTCGGTCGAGACCATGGAACTCCGTAGAAGCTCTTTCCGGGCGTATATGCCTTCTCAGCAGTCAAACAAGATCAAAAAGACACCAACACAGCGTCAGCGGCGGGAACGAAACATTCTGCTATGCGAAGATGAAGAAACGACTCGAGACCTGAGTTTAGGCGAGGCGACGACAACGTCATCGTCGCTTCGGACGCACACCAAGGCATTAGGGCAGGCCGAACTTTCTGTTAGAAATTGGTGGACGAAAAATTCTGCGTAACGTAGAAGACCTCACTCCCCTCGACACGAGATGGCATCGCACCGACACCCAGGAACCGATAGCCCCTGTTCAGAATATTGTTGCGGTGAGGAGCGCTATTAAGCCACCGCAGCACAAGATCCTCCGCAAACTGCCCATAAGTATATTGCTTGCCAGTGTTCCGCCAACTGTAGCGCTTTGGCGCGTCTGAGCCAGTCAGACGAAACACGATCTCCTGTCTTTTGCGCACTGGGTGGATGGCAATGTTCTCACCTCCGGCGCCGTACCGAATGCCAGCATTCTTCAACCTGCGCTTCACTGTCTCATTTTTGTTTACCGGTGAATTGTGGTCGAAATACTTCATTTCGACCATTTCTGTCGAGTGCTGCCGGGCCGCGGCCTGCAACCGATAATCATATCTGGTAGGCGCCAACCCCAACCTTTGCCGCTGCTGGTTGGTTTCAGAGAATACGGCCCATTCAAGCAACTCGAGATCCAGCGAATCAACCCGGACAGTCGCAGACAATTTCTTGCCGCGCTTCATCTCCTGCTCGGGCAATTTGTAGTAGGTCGGGACGGGATGATGATGCGCGCATCCGGCGCCAAGCACCAGAATAACGACAAGCGGAAACAGTAGTCTTTTCACAGAACGCCTCTATGGCTTTGTATGTTGCACTTGATTCGAGGGGAAGAGAGATTGAATGATGCTGGTGATTATTCAATATGATTGTCACAACAATTTATTCCAAAACGAAACTTCTCACCTACAAATTCTGCCACCATGAGCCAATTTGCATTGAACGCAACAACGATTTTGGGGACGACCAAAATCACCGGGCTTGCAATTCTGAACACTATTCAATAGATTATGCTATGCTATTTGCAGCCATTGAATTCGCCGCTCGTGCTCACACCGGACAGTACCGCAAACAGACGAAAATTCCGTACATCGTACATCCGCTGGCAGTGGCTCAACTCCTGATTGAGGCAGAATGCTCAGACGAAGTCGCTGTAGCCGGGCTGCTGCACGATACGGTGGAGGATTCGCCAGTAACCCTGGAAGACATTCGTAGTGTTTTCGGAGACAACGTGGCCGGGCTGGTGGCGGGAGCCACGGAGCCGGAAAAAGTGCACAGGTGGGAAGTGCGCAAACAGCACACCCTCGATTCACTAGCAGAAGCTAGCCATGAAGTGCTGCAACTGATCTGCGCCGATAAGCTTCACAATATTCGCTCAATTCGCAAGGACATTCAACAGCATGGCGAACAGCAGGTCTGGTCCCGTTTCAGCCGGCCCAAGGACAAGCAAAAGTGGTATTTTCAGAAAATGCTGGCGGGACTGAGAGTCGCAATGGACGGCGACAAAGCAGGCAGCCGGCTTCTAACCGCATTCGAGAACGAAGTAGAGAACTTGTTCGGAGAATAACCTAACTTCCGGTTGGAATGAATCCCATGCAAATCACTGAACCAACCACAATGCTGACCGACTACGCCCTCGCGGCGGTAGCGGGATACCTCGCAGTAAAACAGTGGAAATTCGGGCGCGAGGCCGACCACAAATCCGTCCAGGTTTGGAGCCTGGCTTTTTTTATGTTGGCCGCCGGAGCGGTTCTGGGTGGAACATCCCACGGTTTTGCGCTCCATTTGAGCGAGTTTTCCCAAGCGTTTTTTTGGAAGGCAACCGTTTTCTCGATTGGCTTGACCAGCCTTTTCCTTCTGTGTGGCGCACTCATTTCCGCGTTCCGAAGGCCCGCGCTCAACTGGTTCATGGCATTTGCGTTTGGAAAATTCATCATCTACGCTGTCTGGATGAGCTTCCACGACGATTTCATCTACGTGGTCATCGACTATCTGCCATCGATGCTGGTGGTGGTCGGCCTGCAAATCTACACAGCGATCTCACGACAGACGCCGAGCAGCAAGTGGCTGATTTCCGGCATTCTCATATCCTTCATAGCTGCCGGCATTCAGATGAGCGGCTTCGACCTTCATTCAAATTTCAACCACAACGACATTTACCATACCGTTCAGATAGTAGCGATGTTTGTCCTGCACGCCGGAGTCATGCGCATGACCGATGCCGGCGGCGCCACGCGGATTTAGGCAGGTTGTTCTGCAATGTCACGCTCCCGGGAGATCCTGGTACTCGTGCTGCTATGGTCTATAGTTACCGCCTGCAATTTGACCAAAGCCTTTCACATTGATGACACGGCACACCTGAGTATAGCCGAAGCCATCAAAGCATCCCCCCTGCACGCGATGGACGCGGAGTTTAACTGGCTGGAGACCGCCACGCCGATCCACACAATGAACCAGCCTCATCTTTTTTTCTATCTTCTGGCAGGCTTCATGAGTTGGTTTGGTGAGTCAGAGGTTATTCTGCACTCATTACTCGCCTTGTTTAGTGCCCTTGCCATTGTTGTTTTCTGGCAAATAGCGAGCAAAATCACCTCTCGCCCGTTTCTATTGACCGCCCTGTTCTGCATCAGTCCGGCTTTCATCCCATCGCAAAACATCATGGTAGATGTGCCCCTACTCAGCATCTGGCTGATCTTCTTCAACCAACTGCTTTCTGACCCTGAGACATCTCCGCGCAGTCATGTGTTTGCTGCACTGGCCTTGGCTGGCGCGCTCCTGATGAAATATACAAGCCTGGTCCTGCTCCCCATCCTTATTCTGGATATTGCGATGAAGCGACGCTGGCGAGAGATGTGGGTTGTGCTGCTGCCAATTCTGGCGCTGGCAGCCTGGTCAGCCTTCAACTACTGGAGCTATGGCGGCATCCACTTAGTTGAACGCCATGCATCAGGCTACTCGGTGGGCAGGATGCTCATCAGGACGGCAGCATGGGTGATCTGCCTGGGGAGCATGCTCCCATGGCTGTTCGTAACTTCTCTTCAACCTCTGAGCAGGCGCCGACGACGGTTCGCAGCTATTGGTCTTGGATTGGGTGCCGGCCTCGCTACGCTTGCCGGTAGCTTCCTTTTTGATGAGCCACTGAACCGAAGCATTCTGAGAGCGATTTTCGCGACCGCGGGTCTCAGTTTTCTGACACATCTGGCGACCCGGGCATTTGGCATGCTACGCGCATCGCCGTCGCCCGTGAACCGACACTCCATCCTGCTCTTCTCCTGGATTGCAGCCACATCAGTTTTCATCGTCCTGTTTTCGCCGGCAGTTGCAGTCAGGCACATCCTTCTTGTGACACCGGCGGTGCTTCTCCTTGTGGCGCCAGCGTTGGAGGTCCTGAACAAAACGCTTCTACACCTGCTTGTCGGCATGCATTTCATTCTGGCGGGCGCAGCAGGTGCCTCAGACTATGTCTATGCTGAGACCTACCGCAGGAGCGCAGCGAAGCTCATTGCAGAGTTCGGAACCGAAGGCGTAACCTGGTTCACGGGACACTGGGGCTGGATGTGGTATGCGCAACAAGCCGGTTTGCGGCAATACGACCTGGTTTACTCAAAACCCCGGGCGGGCGATATACTCGTTGCGCCGGAAAATATCGATAAGCAACCTCTCACGGAGTCTCACAAGCTTCGATTGCGGCTGGTTGACCAAGTCGAGGCCCCATCAACGCCTTCGACATTTTTTAGAGTCGGCCACCCCGCTGGCTACTATGCTTCCTCGATTCGGCGATTGCCCTGGGAGTTTTGTTCAGAGCCGACCGAGACATTCCTTATCTACCAGTTTGAGTAAAGGCTTTGAAGTTAGGTCAATCCGGTACCGGAATCCATCCCAGATTTAATTTGACGTTTGAACATGAAGCGATTATATTCGGGCTTTGGCTCAGAACCAAGAATCTCGAAATGGTAGGCAAGACCCAGAGAATGGATCAATTTTGCGCTTGCGCCAAGCAACCCAAACGCAACACAATCATCGGCGCCTGTCTGGCATTATTGCCTCAACCAATCGCCAGGACCGCCTGCAAGCGCAAACCGGAGGCCACGATTTGTCACTCCGCCCTGAAAACCATGTCGGATGCATTTCTTCAGGAACCCTACGAAACCGTGATTAAATGAGCCTCAACAGAAATAGAGAGAAGGCATGTTTCTAGGCCACTTCGCAGTGGGGCTTGCCGGCAAAAAACTCGTCCCGAGAGTCTCGCTCGGAACCCTGTTCTTGTCTGTTCAACTCGTTGATCTGCTCTGGCCGACTTTTCTTCTGCTCGGGCTTGAACATGTCCGGATCGACCCGGTAAGCACCCGGATGACGCCACTGGATTTCTACGATTATCCTCTGACACATAGCCTGGTCGCCATGCTGGCTTGGGGCGCACTGTTTGGGTTAGGTTACTTTGCCACTCGCCGTGGCAAACGCGAGGCGCTGGTTCTCGGACTGGGCGTGGTCAGCCATTGGCTGCTTGACCTGCTCGTCCACCGGCCCGACTTGCCCATCTGGCCGGGTGGGCCTCTCTTTGGCCTGGGAGTTTGGAATTCGGCGCCCGGTACGATCGCCCTCGAGGTGGGCACCTTTGCGATCGGGACCTTCTGGTATCTGAAGGCGACCGAAGCAGCAGACCGCACCGGTACTTTTGCGCTCTGGGGTCTAATTGCCTTTCTCATGCTGATCTGGCTCGGCAACCTTGCCGGTGAGCCGCCGCCAAACGTGGACGCTATCGCCTGGGTGGGACAGGCACAGTGGCTGCTGGTTCTCTGGGCTTACTGGGTGGACCGACACCGTGTCACCAGGCAGTAGGTATCATCTGTTTGTAGACGTCAATCCGGGGCTCTTCCCGACCCACCCGTTCAACTGCAAACTGGCTCCTGATTTCTGCCAACTGAATAGAGAGACTAGATGAAACTCGCCATCTTCGATATCGACGGAACACTCACCGCGACCAGCAAAGCCGACGCCGATTGTTACGTGCAGGTGTTCAAAGACCAATTCAACCTCGAAATCGCCAACGGAGACTGGGACCGGTTCAAGCACTACACGGACTCAGGGATTATGGCCGAAATCTTCGACGAGGAATATGGCCGTGAGCCAACAGCGCAAGAGCACCAATTGACCATTGCAGCCTTCGAGCGGCTACTTCGGGATGCATTTGACCGGAACCCCACGCTGTTTGCAGCGGTGGCCGGCGCGTCCAAGATGCTCGACCATCTGAGGAAAGCGAACGGCTGGGCGATTGCGATGGCCACCGGCTGCTGGCGCGCTTCGGCTGAGTTTAAGTTGAGCATGGCCAACATCAATTGGCGCGACATCCCCATTGCAACCAGTGACGATGAATACGTCAGAGTAAAAATCATGGAACAGGCCCAGAGCATGGCGCTGTCCCGCTACCAGGTCAGCCGGTTTGAGAGAATCGTCTACATCGGCGATGGCATTTGGGATTTGATTTCGTCCCGCGAGTTGGGGTTCGGCTTCATTGGCATGCAGCACGAAGGCCATCACAAAAGCTTGTCCGAGGCCGGGGCAAAGGTCACGATTCCCGATTACCGCGATCTCGACGGGTTCATGGCTTTGTTGGAGACGGCGCCAACACCGTAAAGCATCAACTTTCTCTTGATAAATTTCCCAATTTTCTTTTATTTGTGAAGTGATTCAAGACTTCGCCCAACCTGTGATTCCCGGTAGTAGGTTCCGGCTGGAATTTTTCATATAGCCAAAGCTCGAAGTCCACAAAAAAATGCTAAATCTGCGTGATCTTTCAACCTGGCGGCATGGCTCAAACAGTCAGCGGCAGGCGTTTTCGGCCCTGCAAAGCCTGAACGTGTTTTCAAGGCTTGGCGGCTACGATCCCGTGCTGGCAAGCACTCACGCAATCGGTTTGGACACGGCGGAAAGCGACATCGACATTATCTGCGAAGCACCCTGTCTCGAAAGCTTTGACGCCACGGTACGAGAAGCGTTTGGCGGACTGCCGGGCTTCAAGGCTACGCGTTCGGCCCTACCCAGGCCAGCGAGTACGGCGACATTCCGCTTCAGGGATTTTGCCATCGAAATTTATGGCGACGATTTGCCCGTCGAGCAACAAAACGCTTTCCGTCATTTGATGATTTGCCACCGCCTGCTGCAATTGTGCGGACCAAGGCTCAGGGCGGAGATCAAGCAGCAGAGACTGGCCGGCGCGAAAATGGAGGCGGCGTTCGCACAGCAGTTGGGCCTTCGCGGAGACCCATACTCAGAGCTACTGAAGCTCGAACATGAGCCGGATTCGAAGCTGGCGCAACATCTCAACCCAAAGGGCAAAATTTGAACTCTACACAGGCGCAGGCGTTACCACAGGGCCAATTTGAAATGGCAATAGAGCCGCCAGGAGATCTGCCGGGGCCAAACCTGTGGTTTGCATTCCGTGGCAACGAAATGTTGGTGCAACCAAACGAAGCCCGTTGGCAGCCTCCCATCAGCGAAGACATCGCGGAACTCGGTCTGCCGGTCGTCAGGCAGCAATTTCTCGGTTTCCTGGATGGCCAACCATGTTTCTCCTGCGACCTGGCGAACGATTGTGAGACGCCGAACGGCATGGCCTTCCATGGCCTGCGCAAGCTCTTCGGCAAGCTCAGCGAAGCACATTTCGGCCTAGCTGGCAGGGCCCTGCAAATCGTTAGCTGGGAACGGACACACCAATTCTGCGGCCGGTGCGGTGAGGCAACCGAGACAGTGGTTGGTGAACGGGCGAAACGCTGTCCGGGCTGCGGCCTCACCTGTTATCCACGGCTTTCGCCGGCCGTCATCGTGCTTATCGAACGCGGTGACGAACTTCTTCTTGCCCGGTCGAACCGGCTTCCTGAGGGCATGTATAGCGTACTCGCCGGCTTTGTTGAGCCTGGGGAGACGCTGGAAGAGGCCGTGCACCGTGAGGTGGCGGAAGAGGCCGGAATCTCGCTGAAGAACGTTCGATACTTTGGCAGCCAGCCGTGGCCTTTCCCGAATTCATTGATGATCGGTTTTACGGCAGAATATGCGAGCGGAAAACTGGATATCGACTACGACGAACTCGAAGATGCCGGATGGTACAGCCCGGACACACTGCCGGTCATCCCGGGCAAAATGAGCATCGCGAGGCGTCTTATAGACCACTTTCTCGACAAAAGGAGAAGCGATAAAATATGAGAAAACTAGCGCTGGCGACATCCAATGCCTACTCAGAGCTTACCACCGATGAACGCCTTGTCCTGGACAAACTGCTCTACTTTGGAGTCGATGTCGAGCCCATTGTCTGGGACGCAAAAGATGTCACCTGGAAGCAATTCGATGCGGTCTTCATCCGCTCCTGTTGGGACTACCACGTGCGCCACGATGAATTCTTCCGCTGGATTGACACCATTGTCGGCGAAGGCGTCGCGGTCTTCAACTCGCCGGAGATTTTGCGCAAGAACTACCACAAAGGCTATCTGAAAGAGCTGGTGGCAGAGGGCATCGCGGTCGCACCAACAGTCTGGCTCAACAAAGAAAGCCCAACAAATCTCCAAACGATTCTCCAGGAGCAAGACTGGCAGAGAGCAGTAGTCAAACCGACTATCTCAGCGAATGCGGAATCGACTTGGCTGACCTCCACAAACGATCCAGCAGGCGACCAGCAACAGCTCGAAAGCATGCTTGACAAGCACCCGGAGATCATGGTTCAAAAGTATATCGAACAGATCACGACACGGGGCGAGTGGTCGTTCATTTTCTTCGAATGCGAGTTCAGCCACGCCGTGATCAAACATCCAAAGGAAGGCGATTTCCGGATTCAGGAACATCTGGGGGGCGGCTGCAACAGCAAACGTCCGCCCAATAATCTACTGGCGCAGGCGCAAAAAGTCATCGAATCGATGGACGAAAAATGCGTTTATGCGCGAGTAGATGGCATCGAAGTCGAGAACCAGTTGCTGCTCATGGAGCTGGAATTGATCGAGCCAGCACTTTATCTGGACAAGCACCCGAAAGCGCCGTCGCGATTCGCTGAAGCAATTGTTTCAACTGTGAATGGCATGGCGGAGGTCAAAACACCGGGAGAACATTAGGATTGACTAAGCTTGACAAATTCCGTACATCACCCGGTTTTAAAAAGCAGCAAGCCGGGACTGTCAGCATCAACGACAAAAACCAAACCCTCGAAATGGGAGACACATCCAAATGACGACAATGAAAACAGTGTTCGGCCCTCCAGGTCTTGAGCTGATGCTGGCAGGCGCTTTGTTCATGGTTCTTGCGGCGTGCACCAAAAAAGAACTACCACCACCGCCAAAAGCCGAGATCATACCCAAAGATGTCAGCGTGCATGCGGACCAACGAATCGATAACTATTATTGGCTGCGCGAGCGTGACAATCCGAAAGTCATCGACTACCTGAATGCCGAGAACACCTACACCGAGGCGGTGATGCAAGACACCAAATCCCTGCAGACCAAACTATACGACGAGATGGTCAGCAGAATCAAGGAAACGGATTTGGATGTTCCTGTCCGCCGCGGCGAATATTTTTACTACAGCCGAACCGAAGAGGGCAAACAGTATTCGATTTACTGCCGCAAGCACGGAAGCCTGGAAGCGGACGAGGAAATCATCCTGGACCAAAACCAGTTGGCGGCAGGCAAGAAATTCTTCCAGCTCGGCGTTCTGAAAACCAGTCCGAATCACAAGCTGCTCGCCTACTCAGCCGACACCACAGGCTCGGAAACCTACACGATTCATGTCAAGAATCTGGAAACGGGCGAGTGGCTGTCTGATGAGATTCCCAACACCTACTACGCGGTCGAGTGGGCAAACGACAATGCCACCCTGTTTTACAACACGCTTGATGAGGCCAGGCGACCCTTCAAGCTGTTCAAACACAAACTGGGGGCCAGGGCCAGCGACGATGAGTTGGTCCATTTTGAGGAGGATGATGCCTACTTCCTTTCGGTTTCCAAAACCAAAGACCGCAGGTATCTGCTGCTGGAGCTGGGCAGCAACACCACAAGTGAAGTCTGGTATCTCAACGCCGACACCCCTGACGCAAAGTTCAAGGTAATCCATCCACGGCAACATAAAATGGAATACGCGGTTGAACACCACGACGCCAAATTCCTAATTATGACCAACGACGATGCCATCAACTTTAAGTTGATGCAGGTGAGTGTCGAGCATCCGACGAAGAAGAACTGGCAGGAACGTATCCCTCACCGTCAGTCCGTCAAACTCGACGGCATCGATCCGTTCAAGAATCATTTGGTGGTTTATGAGCGGGAAAAGGGGCTCGAGCGCATCAACATCATTGACATCCAGAGTGGCGAAGAGCATCTGGTTGATTTTGACGAAGCCGCATACGCCATCAAATCGACCTCAAACCCGGAATTCGATTCTGAACTCGTGCGGTTCAAATACTCGTCACTGGTTACGCCCGAGACCGTTTACGACTACAACATGGTCAGCCGCAACAAAGAACTAAAGAAGCGCAAAGAAGTTCTGGGCGGCTACGACCTGGAAGCCTACCAAATCGAGAGGCTCTTCGCAACATCCACTGATGGAACGGAGATTCCCATCTCGCTGGTGTACAAAAAAGGCCTGAAAAAGAATGGCAACAACCCGTTTTGGCTCTACGGCTATGGCTCGTACGGCGCCACCATTGAACCCGGATTCTCATCGACCCGGCTGAGCATGCTGAACCGCGGATTTGTGTTTGCCATTGCACATATCCGCGGCGGTGGCTCGCTTGGCAGGCCGTGGTACGAAGATGGAAAACTTTTCAACAAACGGAACACTTTCACAGACTTCATCGCATGCGCGGAGTACATCATCTCCGAAAAATGGACCAACAGCCAGAAACTTGTAACCAGCGGCGGCAGCGCCGGCGGATTGTTGATGGGCGCGGTGCTGAATATGCGGCCAGACCTGTTCGCCGCAGCCGTGGCGAAAGTCCCTTTCGTTGATGTCCTCAATACGATGCTGGACGCCTCCATTCCGCTCACGGTAATCGAATACGAGGAGTGGGGCAATCCGAATGAGAAAGATTACTACGAATACATGAAATCCTACTCTCCCTACGACAATGTCGAAGCGAAGGCCTACCCCAATATGCTGATCACGGCCGGGCTCAATGACCCACGCGTGCAGTATTGGGAACCCGCAAAATGGACTGCAAAACTGCGGGCAACCCGGACGGGACAGAACACGCTTATCCTGAAAACCAACATGGGAGCCGGGCACCGTGGCTCATCAGGACGCTATGACTATCTGAAAGAGATTGCCTTCGACTATGCGTTCATGCTGAAGATGTTGCACATCCGGAGCTGAGCGCGCCAGCGAATTCCTGAGTTCAGATGGTTTCTTGAATAGAGCAGATGACAGGAGAAACCGGTGTCACGCCGGCACCGGTTTTCTACTTACCCGTAGAATTGGGATTGATTGGGGCAATATCGCGCGCGAAAGAATACAGCGCTGCGACACGCTAAGGCAAGAATCTCGTTTTCTCATCGCTACGCGGCACCGGACAGTGCGACAACTTACCAAACCACCGGTAGCGGCGCCGGGCTACAAAGCGATAGACACCATCGCGCAGCCGCCTGGGACAAACCTTCAGTAGTCCGGCAACACGCCAACCGCCACCCATGAGCCGCAGTGCTTGCAACGCGGCATCTGAGCGTTGCAAAACCCGTTCGCCAGGCTGGCCGAAATCTTCGACCAGCACCACGCTTTGGTCGTCTCTTGCCAGCTCAGGGTGACGGACAAACACCGCGAGAGCAGTCTCGCCATCCAGCGCAGCAAAGCGAAACACCCGGCCGCGATTCCTTCGCATCAGAAAACGGACAGTGCGGTTGCAAAGCACGCACACGCCATCAAACAACAAGATCGGATTTTGCTCTTTCATTCCTTGCATAACATTTTGAAAAATATATATTCTGAACAACTCAGAATCAACTCCTAATCCAGATGACGGAGGCTTATTGCCGCGACCGGTCTGCACTATTTTGATTGCCCTGCTGGCGTCTGTTCAACTTCACAGCCAGCCCTTGCCCTCCCACTTCAAGAGGTCCGCATTTTTGATCGCGCCTGGCGCCGCCTTTGGCGATGGGCTCATCGGATTCAGCAATGCGGCGATGCTTGGTTTGCTGGCAAAACCGGAACTGAACTTGCATTGGGCCACCGATGGCCGCGAGGCATTCTCTCTCGACGAATGGGGAGTCTTTGCAGGCGTCCGGCATTTCGGCCTGGCAGTTCAACGACAGAGGCCAAACGGGGTTGGCGTCACCGATTTCAGACTGTCAATCGGCCAGGGTACGCCTGCCCTGGCTTTCGGCCTCGGCTACGGCTGGTCCGCCGGCGCGCAAGATGCCCTGGGCCGGAAAAAACTCATCTCCGTGGGCGCAATCTCCAGGCCTTCACGATTTTTCTCGCTCGGTCTGATTGGCAACTTCGCTCTGGAAACTCCATCCCGGGAAGGCGTCGCCGAACTCGGTTTCCGCCCCTTTGGCACCGAGGCGTTCACGGCGTTCGCTGATGCGGCTCTACAAAACGGACAGACGCTGAAAGACGCGCCGTGGAGCGTCGGAGTGTCGGCTCGACTGATGCCGGGACTCAATGTCGTCGGGCGCTATTTTGAGTCGGGAGAAGCCACGCTCGGCCTGCGATTGAATCTCGGCAAGAACGGAGCCGGTGGATTTGCCCAAATCGACAAGGACGGCGACTACTCCCGCACGAATTTCCACGCCCGCCTGGGCGGAGAGAAACCGAGCTTCGTCAACGCACGTTTCGGCAGGCAACAACGCTACCTTCCGCTCGTGTTGCGCGGAAGAATTGACTATTTGAAATACAGATATCTCGACGCCGGCGCAAGCCGTTTTATCGACGTGTTGAAGAACCTCGAGGCGGCCACCAAAGATGTACGGGTAAGCGTCGTCGCCCTGAATCTCTCCGGCATGAGCGTCCGGCCTGAACATGCCTGGGAGATCCGCGAACAACTCAAGAACACCAGGGCCGCCGGCAAGAAGGTCATCATTTTTCTCGAAACCGCTGGCATGACCGGCTACCATCTCGCCAGTGTCGCTGACCACATTGTACTGGATCCGCAAGGCTCCATCCAGATTCCGGGCTACGCGCTCGGGCGGACCTACTTCCGGGGCACACTCGAGAAACTTGGTGTCGGTTTTGATGACTGGCGCTTTTATAAATACAAATCTCTCAACGAGTCGTTTGTTCAGGACAGCATGTCAGTCGCGGACAGGGAGCAGAACCAGGAATTTGTTGACGACTGGTATGATCTCACACGGGCCGAGGTCAGCCAGGCGCGCGATTTTTCGCCAACACATTTCGACTCGCTGGTAGATGAACAGACTTACTTCCTTGCTGACGATGCGGTGAAAGCCGGCCTGGTAGACACGCTGGCACGCTGGTCCGCGCGCGAACAGATCATTCAGGCCCTGGCTGGCGCCCCGAAACGCGCCATCGCACCGCATCAATTGTTGTCCAACGCGCTGACGCCACAGAGTTGGGGTACTCAGCCCAAAATCGCGGTAGTGTACGCCCTTGGTGTGTGCGCGATGGACAGCGGAATTCGTGCACGGTGGCTGGAACAGGTGCTGCTGGCGCTGGCCAAGAGTAGTTCGATAAAAGCCATCGTGCTTCGGGTCGACTCTCCTGGTGGAGATGGCATGGCCAGCGATGTCGTTGCCGAGGCGCTCAAGAAGTGTGCCGAAAGCAAGCCTGTAATCATTTCTCAGGGACAGGTGGCAGCCTCTGGCGGTTACTGGCTCTCTATGTACGGCGACGAAATTCTTGCTGGACCGAACACGGTCACCGGTTCCATTGGCGTGATCTGGGGATGGATTTTCGACAAGGGCCTGGCTGCCAAATTAGGCATGACCTCCGATGTGGTCAAACGCGGCAAGCACGCGGATCTCGGGCGTGGGGTAAGTTTGCCGTTCACGCCGTTTCAGATCCCGGCACGCAACCTGACTGAAGAAGAACGGCGAACAGCGGAACGCATCATCCGCTCGTACTATGACGAGTTCGTCAAAAAGGTCGCCGCCGGGCGCGGTCTGCAGGAGTCCCGGGTGCGCGAAATAGCGGAAGGCAGAATCTACTCCGGTCAAGCCGGCAAAGATGTGGGGTTGGTCGATCGCATCGGCGGCATGTTCAGCGCGATTGCGATTGCGAAGTCAAAAGCAGGGCTCACGCCACAAGATGATATCAAGATCATTGAAGTTCCCAGCACCAAAGGCCTGTTCAACCTACGGCAATATGTTGCGCCGTTTGGCGTTGAGGCAGCATCTGACCCGGCAATGGAATTCCTGAAGCTTGTGAGTGAACACAGAGGCTCGCCGCTGCATTTGCTGCTGCCGGGCAGCTATCCGGACTACGAAACAGAATAGATGTTCAGTCGATTTGCGCAATGCATGTCCGGACAGACATAGCGCTGATCGCTTACACACATTCATTGGTCAAGACCAAAGGTGAGCGGAGATCGCAGAGCCAAAACTCTGTGCCCTCCGCGTTCCGCGGTGTAAAATACAATTCTTTCAATCATCCCCAAAGGAGGGAAAATGGCTCAAAACTTTCAGAACCACCGGAGATTCGTCACCATCTATCACCTTGTGCTGGCCGTATCGACGCTGGCATTGCTGATTGGCGCGTTTATGAATCTTTACAAAGCCATGGGCAGTGGCGAAGGCCTGTATAGCGCGTCACTGATCGCCTTGATTGCTGTCAACCTGACCATTTTCTTCGTCTTTGTCAGAACCTTTCCCCTGAAAGCACAGGACCGCGCGATCATAGCCGAAGAAAACTTGCGCCACTACATCCGCACCGGCAAAGTCTTGAGCGACAAGCTCGAAGTTCGTCAAATCATCGGACTACGGTTTGCATCAGACGGGGAGTATGACGAACTCGCCAAGAAGGCCATCGAACAAAAACTGTCGGAGAATGACATCAAGAAAGAAATCGAAGAGTGGAAAGCGGATAACTACCGCGTGTGAGCAATGGTCAGTCTTGCGAAGGGTGCAAACTCTTCGCAAGGTTCTCCTATCGTGAATCCAGATTGGACACACAGTGACCGTAAATGGTTCATTCTTCAAAGACTCTACGCAAATCCACATGAAAACCTGACTGCGAGACTGGTTCAAACTCAGCAGTTTGCGCATCAAACCGGTAATTCGACTGCCACTCGGCGGCATGCTCGATAACCTGTCCCACTGAATCAACGATGTGATCGATTTCCGACGCGGTCATCGTTGGGTGGATAGAAATCCGGACCCAGCCAGGCTTTTCAGTCAAATCTCCCGTGTCAATCCTGTCGGTGATTCGCTTCGATTCATCTTCCGGTATGTTCAGCAACATGTGACCATAGGTGCCTGCGCATGAGCAGCCGCCGCGCGTTTGAATGCCAAACCTGTCATTCAGAAGCCGAACGATGAGATTATAATGGATGCCAAGAGAGTAGAACGAAACAAAGCCGAGACGGTGTCTCTGTGCCGGCTCCAGCATCGTTACGGTCGAAAGCCGCTGCAATCCATTCATGAGTCGCTCCTTGAGCTCATGTTCCCGCTCCAGCATTTTTGAAACGCCCATCTGCTCCTTCAACAATACCGCCAACGAGGCTTTGATAGCCTGCAGAGAGCCTGGAGTACCGCCATCTTCACGTGCTTCAATATCTTCAAAATAGCGGTGCCCACCCCAAGGGTTGGTCCAAAGCACTGTGCCGCCACCGGGATGGTCCGGGACCGTGTTTTGATAAAGCTCGCTGTTAAAGACAACTACGCCCGAAGCGCCCGGGCCACCCAAAAACTTGTGGGGTGAAAAGAAAACCGCATCGAGCCGCTGAGCCTGCTTCGCAGGATGCATGTCTATTTCGACGTACGGAGCTGAGGCGGCGAAATCCACAAAACAATACCCGCCAAACTCGTGCACGATCTCTGCCATTTCGTGATAGGGGGTGAAAATCCCGGTGACGTTGGAACAAGACGTGAACGCGCCCATTACCATTCTGCGGTTGCGGTTTTCTTGCAAAATCTCACGCAAATGGTTGAGGTCAGGCAAACCCTGCGCGTCGGGGCGCACGATGACGACATCGCACAGGCACTCTACCCAGGTAGTCTGGTTCGAATGGTGCTCCATGTGAGTCAGGATTACAAGAGGACGGTCGTCGCCAGTTGGGGCAACCCGGGACTTGTAGCGCTCAGGCACGGACAAGCCCAGGATGCGTTGGAACTTGTTCACCACCGCCGTCATACCAAAGCCAGCAAACAGAAGGGCGTCATCCGGGCCGGCGTTGACATGCTCTTTGATGATACGATGCGCCTGGTGGTAGGCGTCGGTCATTACGGTGCCGGTC
The DNA here is from genome assembly GCA_029261995.1 of Candidatus Zhuqueibacterota bacterium. GTDB lineage: Bacteria > Zhuqueibacterota > Zhuqueibacteria > Oceanimicrobiales > Oceanimicrobiaceae > JAJDAF01. Next base: position 253,943 of record JAJDAF010000064.1, on the reverse strand, counting down.
AGGTTTGTCTCGGTGTGGGTGTTGGCACAAAAAGGGCCCAGCCGGTTGGTGATGTACTCTTCGATGGGTCTGTAAAGCCGGCCGCTAGCCGCCCAGTCGGCGTAGACGATCTGGCGTCTGCCGGTCTCGAAGTCATGTTCAAAAGCGTTGCCAATGGTTTGTTGTTTGAATACGTCGAAATGCTTGTCTAATGAATTCATCTATCGTCCGTCAGAAATAATAATTTTCCTGCTCTCCGCCGGCAGGTGAAGAAATAAATTGGCCAGAAGCTCTCAGCTCTCACATTCCAGGCCATTCAGAAATCGGTGTCGTCGATTTGACAATATTCATGCCAGCCTCAGCGAATCTCACAAACGCCGCATCCGCTTGCTCGGTATAATCGATGACATCCGGAATGACAACCGATGACATGCAATCTTCCAGAAGATAGACTTTCCGGGCCAGCCCAATATCTGACATGCGGATGGATTTCAGCAAATCATCTACGGTCCAGGCGACGCAATGGCTCTTTGCCTGACCGGCGATGATTACCGCATCGGACTGCAGCAACTTCTGAACAAAAGACGTGTTGCGGTGCGCAATGGCGTCTCCGAGTTGGTCGTCGAGCACCTCGGGGCTTAACACGGAGTAGTTTTCAGTTAGCGGATTGTTGCCTTTTAACTGAAAGTCCGGCTGAGCGCAGCGCACGACGCTGTGAAAAAAGATCGCTTCCTCCACAGCCGAAACAAGGGCATGACCAATGCCACCCAGCATGGCGTGGTAGGGCCAGATAGTCAAGTCGTACTTGTCGCCGGCGCCAAGTTGAGAGACGTAGTGCTCGAGTAGATTCTGTCCGTACTTTTTATCGACGTCCAAACCTGCGGAAATTTCGGAGTTGAACCGCCAGCGCTTGCTCTTGATGTCATCCGCGGAAATGAGTGTAAACGGCGGCGGGTGATTGCCTTTCTTGTCCACCAGAAAAACACTGTGAAAAATTTGAATCGCCTGGTGCGTGTCCATCGTCGGACAAATCTCGCTGATCGCGCCGAGATTCCGGTAGATGAATTCGCACAGCCGCTGGTTGTCGTCAACAGCGCCGTTGCCGCCGCGGCCGCCGACAAATAGCTCGAAGTCGGGAATACAAAACGTATTCTGCACGTCCACAGGCATGAGACAGATGCGCTTGCGGTCTGATTTTGATGGTTTGATCTTGCAGGATTTCCGCCAACGCTCGGCATCGGCGGCCCGCTCCTGGTAGGGCACACGCCACACTTCGCGGACTTTTTCAGCCTCATAGTGCGCAGGAATTGCCAGCGGTCTACTCATTTGGTTTGTCCACGAAATAACCGGACTTGGCGAGGGCTTCGGCCGCCCGCTCTGAATCCACTTTTCTGATCATAATATAATCCGTGTCGTAAGTTGATATCGCGAAGATGCTGATTTTCTCCCTGGCCAGAACAGTTGAAATGCCGGACAGGACGCCAGTTAGCGAAAAATCCAAAAGACCATTTACCTTCAAAATCGCCCAACCCGTTTGAACGTTCCGGCTCGACAACACGATTTGAGACGGGCAAACTACTGACAATTCGTCTGCCGTTCTGGTGATTGAGTAGAAAGACGCCGCGAACACCTGCCGTGGCAACTCAGCAGAAGGAGCCAGGGAATAAATCGAAAACTCTTCCGAAGACAGGGACAAAGAAATGTCAGCCATTCTGCTCCCGCGAAACGGTGGCCACAAATATCTGCGGACTCACGTCCTCAAACCACCCGCTCGAGCCGCGCGTTGGGGCGAAAAGTACGCCCCACCTTCGCAAGATTTCTACCGTCAAGTCGAACGGCGTCGGCCGTAAAATCAAATTGCCCGGATAGAATCCAGCTACCAACCGCGTAGACATCCACCGGTACCTGGTCGGCCTCAAATCTCGCAATGCGCTCCGGGTTGAAGCCGCCGGACACAATGATCTTGACGTGCCCGAACCCGGCTTTGTCCAATGCCGCACGAACCATCTCGACCAAGGGCGCCGAAACGCCGGCTTTGTCGCGGTCCGGCAATGCGAGTTGTTGCAGAGAACCATCGACGAGATTGCTCGCGGTGTCGAGCCGCACTCCCCAAAGCTGACCGTCAAGTTCACGGGCCGCGGCCAGAGCCGTATCGACGCAATTGTTATCGAAATCCACCAGCGCGATGGTATTCACCTCTGGGAAATGGTCGTTAAACTTGCGTGCGGCTTTGACCGAGTCGCCTTCGTACGAAACGATCATGGCGTGCGGGATGGTGCCAATGCCCTTTTCGCCATACCAGGAGGCCATTGCATTTGAGGCGACGGAGCTTACGCCGCCGAGGTGGGCGGCATAGCCATCGCCATCCTGCAGCCAAAAATGGTCAAAGCGGTCGGTGAAGAAAAGAACGGGTTTGCCTGCGGCGGCGGCCACGACATCTGCACAATTCGTGCAAATCTTTGTCCGCCGCGCCAGCACGCCGAGGTAGACAGACTCGAGGTGGGCAAATTGGGCGTAATCTCCCTCGAACAGCATCGCCGTTTCCAATGCAGCGAGCGTGTCCCCATCCTGCAGCGAATCGACCTCGATTTCATCAAAGCGGTCGATCCAGAGCCGATCGAGTTGCATGGAAAAGTCGAAGCGCTCATCGACCAGGGCGCGAAACTCGACTTCGTTGCGAGCATGCGCCTGCCGGTTCATCGCCTTTTTGACCTGAACGTAGCGCTCAAATAGTCGATTGGCCTCCGCGTAGTCGGAGTAGCCACCGGTCGCGCAGCGCAGAATCTGGATAACTTCATCGGTGCCGCATAAACGCACATTTTCGTTCTTCTGAAAAACCTGATGGGTGATGCGTGCGACCCGGCCTTCCATTTCCAGAATGCGTTTTGCGCGCCAGAAATAAACTGCGGAGCGGTACCCGGTGCGCAATTCGTGTACCGGCAGGTCAAAATTCGACGCATCGAGACGGACGGCGGCACCCTGTTTTTCGTTGACCATTCTGCCTGTTCTTTAATGATTTCGGTTCTACAATTTAAAAAAACTGGTCTATTTTGCAAACACAAATCGTGGTTGCCTCGTCACCGCAAAACCATGAAATTTTTCGTCTGACTGATTTTGTTTGAAAGTGGTAACTCAGATTACGTTCTTTAGAACGCTCATCAGACGAGCAAAGGAACCAGTCATGAAAAACCCCATTATTGCATTCGCCGCGTTGTTAAGCTTGACGTTCACCCTGCATCTGAGTGCTGCAGAAGGTCAAAATTGGCCGAGCTGGCGCGGCGCAAACCATGATGGCGCCAGCAGTGAAACCGATTTGCCGACGAAATGGGGACCGGCGAAAAACATTAAATGGCGCATCGAAATGCCCGGCCCGGGTCCATCGACGCCGGTTGTCTGGCAGGACCACATTTTCCTGACCTCTGCCGCCGGCGACGATCTGGTTTTGATGGCGATCGACACGAGCGGCAAACAGTTGTGGCAGCGAACCGTTGCCAGCGGCGACCGGTCCATCCGATCGGGTGAAAGCAACATGGCGGCACCCTCGCCCAGCACGGACGGCCAGCATGTCTGGGCCATGTTTGGCACCGGCGAACTCGCCTGCTTCGACTTTGATGGCACCCCGGTCTGGAAAATCGATCTGCAGAAACGCTACCGCAAATTCAGCCTTTACCACGGCATGTCCACCTCGCCGCTTCTGGATGGCGACCGTCTTTACCTGGTGCTTCTGCACGCGAACACGCAAACTCTGGTCGCGCTCGACAAATTGACCGGAGCAGAAATCTGGCAGCATGCACGCGGCACCGACGCCAGGTCGGAAAGCCGCCACGCCTACACCTCGCCAGTCATTTTCAGGGACGGGCAGGAGGAAATTCTCATCGCTCATGGCGCCGATTACACCACCGGCCATAGCCTGAAAGATGGCTCCGAAATCTGGCGAAGTGGCGGGCTGCAGGGTTCCATGATGTACAATCCCATGTTCAGGCTGGTGGCAACGCCGGTGGTAGCGCAAGGGCTTGTGGTGATTCCTTCCGCCAAAAACGGGCCCGTCATCGCACTCCGGCCTGCCGGCGCACGCGGCGACATTACGTCATCTGACCCGCACATCGTTTGGCGACGCAAGAAGAACACACCGGACGTGCCGTCGCCACTGCTGCGCGATGGTCTGGTTTATTTATGCCGTGAGAATGGGCAATTGCTGTGTCTCGAGGCCGCGACCGGAAAAGAGATTTACTCGGAAAGAGCACACAACCGGCGCCATCGCGGCTCGCCCGTCTATGCGGATGGCAAAATCTATCTCATGGGGATGGATGGCACGGTAACGGTGGTCAGGGCGGGCCGGCGCTTCGAAGTTCTGGCGCGAAACAGAATGGATGAGCAATTGGCGGCCTCATTGGCGATTTCGCGCGGTACGATCTATCTGCGTACTTACGAGGCGCTGTACGCCATTGCCAGGAAAACGCGGCAAAACTGAGGAGGCCGCGACAGCCAATCGTCAAAGCAGGCTTCGAACGATTTCTTCCCACTCATCTTTCAGGGATGAATCTGACATCGGGCGGGCGGCGCGATTGTACCAGTAAGAGGCATTGCCGTAGTCGCCTTCCTTGCGGTGCAAGTATGCGTGCACCCAGGAAGCCTCTTCGCTGCCGATGGGTTGCACAATCTGGTGCGCTCGATCCCACTGCCCTCTGGCGTCGTGCCACAAGGCCTGGATGGTCCTGGCGAGATAGTCGGGTGGGGTATCGTCCTCAAGTGTTAGGCAAAATGATTCAAAATCCATGAAATGTTCCTATCTTCCCTGGAATATTCAAGATGTAGACCCGGTTAACGAAACAAGCAAATGTAACCAAGCAAGAGGAGAAATGCCAGCTTTGATTGACTCAATCAAGAACTTCACCAGGGTGCTTTTTGATACCGGCTTTGACCCTGCAGTGGTCAAGCTGCCACAGGTTTCAGACAAACACGAAAGCAACATATCAGGCCTTTATCTGGTCGGCGAAGTGCGGGGCACACCCCTGATCAAAATGGGATTGAATCAGGGGCATGCTCTGGTCAACGACCTGTTTGCTGACCACCAGCGTCAGAACTCCTCTGAGGGGATTTACGATGTCCTGATTGTTGGCGCCGGGGCTTCGGGATTGGGTGCGGCCAGCCGGGCGCATGAGCTTGGCTTGAATTACGTCGTTCTCGAACAGGGCAAAACCGCCAACCTGATTCGCTCGTTCACCAAAGGCAAGCCGCTGTTCATCGAGCCCGAGAATATCCCGCTGGAATCCGCCATCTGGGCCGAAGAGAGCTCCAAAGAAGAGCTTCTCGACAAATGGGACCAGCAAATCGCGCAGCTCGGTTTGAAAATCAACACCCATGAGCCGGTCACTGACATCCAAAAGCAGAACGGTACTTTTGTCGTCACCAGTTCGCGCGACACCTACAAAGCCAAGTATGTCATTCTGGCCATCGGCAAGTCCGGCAACCCGCGCAAGGCCGGCGTGCCGGGCGAAACCGAAAATGCCGCCAAAATCGCCCACTTTCTGGCTGACCCGGATGAATTCAGCCGCAAAGACATTCTCATTTACGGAGGTGGCGATGTGGCGGCCGAAGCGGCAATTGCCCTGGCCCCGACCAATCGCGTGACATTGGTGACCATCGATCCGGAGTTCATCTTCCCGAAGAAACGCAACGTTGACAAGCTTCTCGATCTGCAAAAGGAGAAGAACCTGGATATTCACTTCAGCTCTCACCTTAAGGAAGTAGCAAAAGATTCCGTCACGTTTGAGAAAGATGGCAAGCTCACCAAGCTGGCAAACGATCAGGTTTTTGAGATGATCGGGGCAGAGCTGCCGATCAAATTCTTCAACAAAGTCGGCATCAAGCTGGAAGGCGCCTGGGATTTCAAACGCTATCTTTACCTCGCCGCGATGTTTGTGATATTCTACGCAGTCTATGCACTGAAAGCGCCGTGGTGGCCGTTCAATCAGTCCTGGTTCAGCGATGCCGCCGGCGCCGCAGTCAACTGGAAAGACTACCTGACCTTTGACTGGCGCCTTTGGGGCTTCACCAAGCACATCTCGCCGAGTTTCTGGTACGCCGGCTGGTACACCGCCTTCATGAGCTATTTCGGCATGAAGGCTTACAAGCGCTGGGGCGTTGGTTTCAACGACAGCTATCAGAAAAAGCGCTACGTCACCCTTATTACGACGCAATGGACTCTCGGCTTCCTGGTGCCGGAGTTCATCATGTGGTACGTGCACCACACAGCCGGCGCCAGCACTGCACTCGGCAGCCCGGATTATGCCTGGAAGGCCTACGGCTTCGAGTACGCCTGGCCCCTGCAATTCCATCAGTTCTTTTACGACATCAGCGTGTTTTACATCGTCTGGGGTCTGCTGGTCTCGTTTGTAGTGATCCCCATCCTTTCGATAAATCACGGCAAACGCTACTGTACCTGGTTTTGCGGCTGCGGCGGCCTGGCGGAAACCTGGGGCGACCAGTGGCGCCACAAAGCTCCGAAGGGACGGCGGTCAAAGGCCTGGGAGTGGATGAACAAAGCGGTGCTGGTGTGGGCGTTCGTGGCCACGATTCTGGTTGGCGGCAACATGATTTTTGGCAAGTTCTGGTATGACGACATCTACCACTGGTTTGGGCTTGTGTCGCAGGTCGGTGAACAGGCCCGGTCGTGGTACAGTTACGTCGCGGATTTCTGGCTGGTCGGGGTGATTCCCGTGACGCTCTACCCCTTCTTTGGCGGCAAAATCTGGTGCCGCTACTGGTGCCCACTGGCCAAGTGGATGGAATTCTGGAGCAAGCGTTTTGGCAAGCTCGGTATCAAGAGCGATGAGAAATGCATAACCTGCGGCGAGTGCTCCCGCTTCTGCGAGGTCGGTATAGACGTCATGAGTTTTGCCAAGAATCAGGAGCGTTTTTCCAACGACAACACGGCCTGCATTCAGTGCGGCATCTGCGTGACTGTCTGCCCGATGGATGTGCTGTCTTTTGACAAGCGTGGCCGGGTTGAATTGAATGGTGATGCGCCAGATCCGAGAGCAATGGCGAAGGTCGTTGCGTAGCGAACATCGCTATCGCCGCGCCAACTTGCTCGGCTGCCACCTCATTGCGAAACCAGCCCACCCTTGAAGCTGTTCACAAGGGAGAAGTGTTATAGCAGAAGCCCCTAGATCATGGCCGATCATAAGTTTCAACCAGCCACAAACTTATTGCAATTATTGCAATGTCTTGTTATATTGCCCCTATTCATCGCGTCGCCGTTCGACCTTTTCCATCCGCCATAATTTGTATTCTTCGCTCACAGTGGACAAAGGACCTCCGTCTTGAAAGCATCCAGATGGCACACCAAAATCGCCAAAACGGTGTTTCTGCTATTTGCGGTCACCGGTTTTGCGGCGCCACAATCGCCGAACAGCAATGGCAATTCCAACCCGCTTCTTATTGAAGTTGCTGACCAGAATTTTTCAAATAACCCGGCACTTCTGGAGCGAATCACTGCCTCGCCACACGGCTATTTTCGCTTCATCAACATTCTCTTCAGCAGTGAAGTTTGCAACCGGTTTCGCGACATGCTGGTGGGTACGCCCACCTTTAACCTTCACGGCGATGCCCATATCGAACAGTACGCAATCACCGACCTGGGGCGCGGCCTGACCGACTTCGATGACTCGTCCACGGGTCCCGCGGTTTTGGATCTCATGCGATTCGGCGTGTCTTTGCATCTCGCCTGCCGTCAGCTCGGCTGGGAGGACGAGTCTGATAGTATCTATGCCGGATTTCTTGATGGCTACCGCAACGCTCTGAGCAATACCGAATCTGAACCGCCGATTCCATCTGTCATCAAAAACATCAAACAAAACTTCCGGTTCGATAGAGAAAAATATTTTGGCTGGATTGACTCCATCATGCAGCCGATGCCAGAGGCGCAGCAGGAAAAACTGCTGCACGCGATGAAGTCCTACGTAGAAAACATGTATTTCGAAAAGCCTGACCTGCAGAAGCATTTTCTCGATATCAAAGCCACAGGGGCTCTCAAACTCGGCATCGGCAGCGCGCAGGATATCAAATATCTGGTGCGCGCCGAAGGCGAGACGGCCGACCCGCTGGACGATCTGGTGCTGGAAATCAAACAGGTGCGCGACCTCAGCGGTATCGATTGCATCACCATCACGCAGCAGAATGACCCGTTTCGCGTGCTTGTTGGCCAGGCCCGAATCGCCTATGAGCCCTACCGTTTTCTCGGCTACATCCGTCTCGACGGCATGAGTTTTTGGGTGCACTCCTGGGTCGATAATTACAAAGAGATCGAGATTGGCGAGTCATTCAAAACCATGGACGAAATGGCAGAGATCGCGTTCGATGTCGGCGTTCAACTTGGCCGGGGACACACAAACCAAATCGCCGCTCCCCTTGATGTACAATTGCGTCGCGAACAATTGCGCCTTCTTGAAAAACACGAACACACGATCCGCCAAGCCTGCTTCGAGCTTACAGACCTGACAGTCGCCGCCTGGCGCGAGTTTCGCTCAAATATCCATTACAAAAAAGAGTGAGCCAGGATCCGTGTTTACAGCCAGACTTACACGGCCGGACTAGAAATAGACACTGGCGCTGGCTGCAGCGCCAGTATTTAAGCCCATAGTTGAGGTGCCGGAAAGGTCATTAATCAAGGCATTCAGTTGTGCTTCAACGCCAAAGCTGAACTTCGCGTTAACAAAATACTCCCCTCCAAAACCGATTCCAACCTGAAGATTGTTTACCGCAGTGCCTACGTTGGGGTCATTGCGCATCAAACCAATAGTCCCCGAAATGTATGGCGCCACACGCCTCATATCGAGATAAAGTTTGGGAACGAGAAACAGAGCAATGTTGGTCGATACGTTTTCAGAGTATTGCAATCCGACGCCCGGCGCCACCGTGATCTTGTCGCCAAACCAGATTGGAACCAGCACCAGCGTTTGTCCACCTTGCAGCGATGCGGATAGGCCAAAACTCCGCGTTGCCTGTTGCTCCTGAGCTTTTACTGCTGTGGAGCAAACTGTAAGAAAAAGAGCCAACATAAGAAGGGGGCAGAAACATCCTTGCTGGAAGCGTTTCATTGGGGATCTCCTTAGCTAATTGATATTTCCAGTTCTCGTCTGAGTGCCTGGGTTTCCCCCTTCAAGTTTGCCCGGCACAGCTAAATTGATTATTATTAACAAGGTATTATATCGACCAGAAAACGGATTTTGAGCATGCCGCAAGGTGTTGTTAAGAAAATATCACTATTGGGAAGATGATGCCGCGAGAGGGTTCTTGGGCAGAGTGACGTGAATTTTCAGCACTGGGCTTGAAGAAATGTGCGGCAGCGTATCCCGCCCGTGACCGCCAAACAGAGGCGGGATACGTTGGTTGTTAAATGCCTTCCATTGCCACTACGTAGGAAATGATAGCCATGGCGGCGGCCCCCAATTCAAGCTCGCGCTCGTTGACTTTGTCGATGGTATCGTTGTCAGAATGGTGGTAGTCGAAATAGCGGTGCGCATCTACCACCAGCCCCATCACCGGGACACCGAACTGCTTATTGAGCGGGTTGATGTCCACGCCGCCGTAGCCGGGCACAATCTTGTCTGCCGCCATCGCTTCCAGGAGTCCGGCCCAGCGCGCGATGCTTTCGAACTGTGCGCTTTCAGCAGTAACACTGAAACCCCGCGGCGTAAATCCACCACGGTCGCTTTCGATCGCAAGAATGTGTTTCTCGGATGAGCGTCCGGCGCTGTCGGCGTACGCCAGACCGCCGCGCACGCCGTTTTCTTCATTCATGAACATCACGGCTCTGATGGTGCGTTTCGGTTTCAAATCCAGTGATTTCAGCAGGCGCAGCGCCTCTATGGATTGCATGCAGCCGGCGCCATCGTCATGTGCTCCGTGGCCTTTGTCCCAGCTATCGAGATGGCCGCCGAGTACGATAACTTCCTCCGGTTTCTCAGAGCCTCGAATTTCTCCCAACACATTGGCGGACGGCGCGTCCGCAAAAGTTTTGGCGCTGAGAGTGAGGCGGAGACGGACCTTCTGATCCTGCTTGAGCAGGCGGCTCAAAAAGTCCGCGTCGATTGTACTGATTGCCGCAGAGGGGATTTTCTCGACGCCATCATCATAGCGCATGGCTCCGGTATGTGGCACGTCGTCCAAAGCTGTCGTCATGGAGCGAACCAGAACTGCTTTGGCGCCAACCTTTGCCGCTTCGATGGCGCCGCGCGACCTCTGATCGACTGCGCCACCGTAAGCCTTAAACGTCGTCATGAGCGTGCGATCAAGCGCACGATTGTAAAAGATGATCTTTCCCTGCGCTGATTTGCCAAGGGCCTTGACCTCTTCAAAATTCTGCACTTCAATCACCTCACCGATGACTCCAAATTCCGGAGTGCCGATGGTGCCGCCCAGCGCGCAGACCTCGAGTTGCACAGAGCCAGCGGACTCGGAGTTGAGCACCAAAGCACTCTCCACAGGACCACGTACCCAGTGCGGAACCATGACCGGTTGCAGCCTGACTCCCTCGAGTCCGACCTCAACCATCTTATTTCTGCTCCATTCCACCGCAGCAGCGGCCTCTGGTGAACCGCTGAGCCGGGGCCCAATCTGCAGACATAACTCTTCGAGCATGGCATAGGCCTGGCCATCACCCAAAGCTGCGTTGATAATCGCGCGCGCTGTTTCGCGATAGACGGCTGGTAGTCCTTCATCATTGTTTTGTGCAGCGAGCGGACCGACTGTCAGCCCATTGAGGCAAGCTTGAAGGACAACAATGCATACAAATCGTGTCACGATTCTGACCCTCGTTTGAGAATGAATAAGAATTGAAAAAAAACTTGCCGTGGGCAAGCGTTCACATTTACGAAATAAAGGACGGCGTCAGGAGTAGCTCCGCAGCAAGAAAAAAATTGTCACACCAGTAGCGGACACGTAAAGCCAAATAGGCAGAGTGAACCTCGCGACCTTGCGGTGGCTGCGCCTGTTATCTCTCAGACCGAAAAACAAGCTGGAGAGAATCATGGGAACCATAACCATCGAGAGCAAAATATGTGTGATGAGGATAAAAAAGTAGACTCCCCTGATCAGGCCTTCGCCAAGAAACTTTGTGTCGCCTTGCAGGCTGTGGTAGTAGACGTAGCCCACCAGAAACATCGCGGAGGCACAAAATGCGGAAATCATGAAGTTGCGGTGCAGGCGTTCGCGCTTTGCTTTGATGGCCCGAAAACCGAGGATAAGCAAGATGGCGCAGATGGTATTCAGGCCGGCATTGATGGCCGGCAATATCGAAACGGCAAGGCTGGCGCTGCTATTTCCAGAACGGAAGTAGATGAGCCACGTGAGAAAAACAAGCACAACCGTTGTTATACTTGCATTCCAAAAATAAAAAGTCCGGTTCTCTGATAGCATATCTCCCTCCAAGGAAATTCAGCTTGAAAAATACACAAAACCGTGACGTTATGCAAATACGAAATCGTCTAAAACGAAGAAGGTGTGGGTCTGAGAATTGAAATGGGGATTCAGACCTGGCATCATCGTGATTTGAGATGAGGAGTCTGAACCGCGTCATGGAGTATGCTGGCGCGACTTCTCCTCAAGGTCTTCGCTGACAACAACCACATGCGAGGACGGTGCAACCCACTCCTGTGAACGCACGACCTGCGCGATTTTCTCACGCTCGGCCTCTCCAATCCAGTGTCCGACCGGGATGCAGACCATTTGCCCTGAAAAGGCATCCAGCCCGTACAAGTCAGCGTTGCAATACTGAGCGAAGATGGCGTATCTGTCGTTTCGCGAATGCACAATGGAGGCGGCGACCCCTTGTGTGCGCATGTGGCCGATAAACGCCTCCGGCTTCTGGACCTTGATGGTAAACAACCCGTAAGATGAACGTCTGTCTTCCGTTTCATCGAGCAACCGCACCTGCTCCAGCCCCCTGAATGCATTGCGGAAATAGGCGGCGTTTGCCCGTCGCAGGCCAATTGATTCACGCAAATAGGGTAACTGCGCCAAGCCGATGGCGGCCGCGATATCGTTCATCTGGAAACCGTGGCCGGCATCAACGATATCCCATTCACTAATACCAAGTGAATTTTCCACGCGCTGTTCGCGGTCTGTGCCAAGCCCTTCCAGAGAACGGGCGCGATGATGGTCCTGCTCGCGGCAGGAAACTAAGATGCTGCCGTCTCCGGTAGTGAAATGTTGAATCGCCTGCAGCGAAAAGCACGAAAAATCTGAATGTGCACCCACCATCTTGCCCTGATACTCAGCGCCCCAGGCATGAGCACAGTCTTCAATGACCTTTAAATGATTTTCGCCGGCCAGGGTATTGATTTCATCTAGGTCGCACGGATAGCCACCCCAGTGGGCGACAACGATAGCTTTGGTGCGCTCGCTGATTCTCTTACGTATACTGACGGGATCGATATTGCCGGTTCCAGGTTGCACGTCAGCCCACACCGGAGTGGCGCCGCTCAGAATGATAGGCGTGTTGCTGGCCACGCAGCTCATGGCTGTGGTGATGACTTCATCGCCAGCGCCGACACCGCTCAGCCGCAGGGCCAGTTGCAGCGCCGCTGAACGGGAATTTAGCGCAGTCACGTGGTCTGTACCGATAAATGCCCCGACTTCCTTTTCGAAGTCCGCGACCTGAGGGCCTTCGCCAATCCAGCCGCTCTCAATAACCTGACGAAGCGGATTCATCACTTCATCGATGTCTTTGGGCATAAAAACCTTATGCATCGGGATCATAGAAATCTCCTTGCTGCTATCGGTAGCGGAAACGAGGAATCCTACTGCACTCGCACTTTCCAGGAAATAGTTATTTCGGCTAGTGCGGACAATAACTTTAGCATATGTTTGTCGCGAAACAAATGCCTGCGGTTAGTTCTTCAGCTTGGTGCTTGTGATCGCGGTTGATAGCGTGGATTCGTTGGTCGCCAAGCCGGCCTAACTTAAACCGGTTGAGGCAAAAACAGAATAGTGCGGGGAGGAAAAACGAAGGCTAAGGATGAAATGATTGGCGCGCGAGATAGCTTTGATGTCACTCCGAACCCGGAGGCCACAAGCTCTTGCCGATATCGGTGCGATAGTAACTGTTGGCGCATCTGACCTTCCCGATGTTCTTATAAACTTTGTCTATTGCAGCCTCTAACGTAGGTTCAATCGCCACGAAGTCCACAATTCTCTGTCCGGCGGTCACCAGCTTACCCTGTGGGTCAAGTGCTACGTGATTCCACCAGACATGGCAGTCGGGCTCGGCCTCAACGCGTACGGGGAAACCCGGGCCTTCGACTTGGCCGTAGGGATAACCGTAACCCGCAAGGGTCAGCGAACAACCAAAGCGCATTTCAGGGTTGAACTCGACAGCCGCTTTCCGGCCATGGACGATAGCATCAAGCACGCCGATTGGGTCCGCCAGCATTCGCAGGATGATGGGGCCACAGGTCACACCGATCCGGACATTGTATTCAAGCACGACCCAGGCGTCATTGCGTTGAATTGCGGTCACCTGGACGGGTCCGCGATAATCAACTTCTTTGAACCAGGGCAGCAATGGCTGCAGCAGGGCGCGGGCCAGCCCATATTTGTCCTGCGGATCCTGCTCGACAATTCCGCCGAGAGGCGCGCCCACGATGCCCCCCATGTTGCCATCGAACGCCCGTTTGTACTCCTGATTGGTTATCAGAGAATAAATTTCGCCGCCGGAGACAAAAGCAATATGCCCGGCTTCACGCCGTCCCATGTATTCCTGCATGAAGATGCCCTCTTCATAGTTCACCTGCCTGAGCCAACTGTGTGTGTCATCAACCGTCTCGCTTAGAACCGTGTGCACCGGACTCGACGGTGAACACAGCGGATTCTTGATGACATAGGCCGCAGGATGCTCCTTCAGAATCTGCTCGGCCTGCAATCGGTTTTGAGCAACGAACGATTTCGGGAACGGAACGCCGTATTGTTTGCAAAGCCGCCTGGCGAAATCCCGGTCGCGTTCAATCAGCATGCCTTTTCCTGCCGGCGCCAGAATTGGTATATTCAATGACAGCAACTCATCGGCCCATTCCGCGAGGGCCCAATCGATCGACATCGGGATAATAAAATCGACCTTCACATCCTGCAGCAGAGCACATGGGTTCGAATATTCACTGGCGGGATAGACCTTTCCTTCGAGGCCCGGGCTGTAAGCGCCGGCATGGCCCGTGAGGTATGTACAGACATTTGCCCCGTGCTCTCTCAAAGCGTGCAACACTCCCTGAGTGCTGGATCCTGATCCAAAAACCATAACATTCATGCAAATCACCTGCTGGTTTGACTATCCTGAAACCCGACTGGCAATGATAAGAAATCCTGGACGCAAAATCAACGCTGACACGCCGTGCATATTCTTCACGGCTGAGTTTCGGGCAAAAAAAATGCCCACGGCGTTTGCCGTGGGCACAAAGAACTGAACCGTACAATCAAGAGCTGACCAGTTTGAACTGGACCGGAATCGAAACCCACACCCGGATATTGCGCTCGCGCTGCTTCGCAGGATGCCAACGGACTTTGGACAGAGCCGTTTTTGCCGACTCTTCAAACCCCATATTGGCCGGGGTGGCTTTGATAATCTCGGCACGCTCCGTCACGCCGTCGATGCCGACAAGAACCTTCACAAAAACGACACCTTCAACTCCTGAAGCCTGGGCGATGCGAGGATAGCGCAGTTTCTTACTCAGCGCCGCCATGCCTCCAACGATTTTCGGAGCCTCGTCGTAAGCAATGAAGATGGGAACATCGCCATCGTCTTCGGGCGGTGCTGGTGCATCGGGAAGGTCGGAGAAATCGATATCCGTCGAGGCGATGGTCAAATCTTCCGGGATGTCTTCGGACTCAGATGGGAGCGGAACACTGGGCTTGGGCGGCGGCGGTGGCCTGTGAATCTGCTCGGTCTGAGGAATGTCAGCGACCTCAATCTGAATATCAACTTTCTCGACCGCCGTCGCGTCGAAAGACACCTGCTTGCCCAGTTGTGCAGCAGCGGTCAGAAACACCAGGGTTGCAACCGCTGACAGTTCCAGGACTTTGCGGTATGACAACTTCAGATTCGCAGATGGCGTTTTGCCAATAACGGGTTGCTGTGCCGCCACATGTTTCGAAAAGAACGCTCGGGTCTCTGCATTCAATTTGCTTTCCTTCTGATGAGTGGCCAGGCCCAGGGCACGAAAGGCTCCTTTGTTGCTTGCAAACATTATGTTGGACTCCTCTTTATTTGCTACCCTACATTCATTTTATACGGATTACGGAAGGTGGTTAGGGATGGTTTCAGGTTGGTCGGAAAAAATGACGGTCCCGTAGCCAGAATCGCCACTCAACAAGTCCCACCGCCAAAACCAAATCTAATCACTCCAAACGAAATCTTAGCAAAGTACATGCCACACAAGCCTGGCAGCAGCGAATCTCCATGGCCGTGGCCACGGGCCGGTTAGCGCACCCGGAAGCGCTGCGCGACCGGCTTGGCAAACGAGCCAATGTGAACCTTGAAACTGCTTCCGGCTTCTCCCTTTGCGAAATCAAAACGAAACATATTCACGAATGGCACCAGAAGGCGCAGGCCAACCCCGTAACCGCCGATGGCATTCTGTTTCTTGAACTCGTCGCTAGTATTCCAGGCAACCGCGACATCGCCGAAAAAGGCCAACTGCAGACCGACATCCAGGCTGAGGCCGCCGATCGGGCTGAGGACTTTCGGCTCCACCAGGGTGATGCGATACTCGGCTGTGTTAATAAACTGGTTCTTGCCGCGTCTTGAATCCAGCTCCCAGCCGCGCACACTATTGGTTCCCCCTATGCTGAAATCCTGCCACGCTGCAAGGTCATCTCCCACGGCGCCGGAGGTGAGTGTCATCAAAGAGAAAAGGGCGAGAGTGTGACGTCGCATAACCGGCAGGTAGCGGCGCACGTCTAAATTCAGCCGCCAGAAATCACTTTGCGCGCCCAGAAAACCGCCAGTCTTGGCAAGCTCGATCTCATTTAGCCAGCCCGTATGCGGGTCGGACCACAAATCGCGACTATCATAGCCAAGGAACAGGCCGATGGTCGGCGCAACGTCGTGATAATCCGACGCCAGTGTGCGGCCCGATGAATCGCTCTCGATAGACTGATAGATGAACCTGCCGCCGACTCTGCCACGCTCGCCAAGATAGCTGCTCAAGGTGAGATAGACCTCGTTGGCGTTCTCGTTGAACTTATCTAACTCATTAAACCGTTCGCGATGAAAGAAGGAGAACTCATAAGCAAAATGGTCGCCCGCTACCCACGGATTTGCCAAATAGAGATTGATGTTTGTTGCGCCGCCGAAACGCGCCGTCCCGGTCAGAAAGATGTCGCGCCGAAACAGATTGACCGATTGCAATCCGGGGCCGGCCGCGAAACCATTTTCGTCCGTCACTTCATAACTTAAAAACGGCAGATATGGAAATATCTCCCTGACTCGGATATCCAGCACAACAGCGCCATCATCCTCCCTGGAAACTATTTTGATGTCGCTGAATAGGTCGAGCCTGTCAAGACAGCTCAAGTCCTTTTCGGCGTTCACTTTCAAATAGGGCTGCCCAACCCGTGTCGCCAATTCGCGTGTAATAATTTCGGTGTCCGTGAAACGAACGCCACTGATATGAATCTCCTTGACAACCTTGCCAAACAAGGTATCCGGCGTACCGGCGACCAGATTCATTCCACACAGGCCACAAAGCCCAAACATGACGATAACAAAGCAGGTTTGCTTGTAGAGCATGACAATTTCCTCCTCGATGAGAATGACTGCAAATATAGCAGCAAGGCCTAGAAAAGCAACGGAAATCATGGGTCACTCAGGAGAAACTCAGGCGGTGACTGGCGAATTTGAGGCCAACTCATGCAGGTTTTTCTGACGAGAGCGCCAATGAACTCGGCTCATGATTGTTAATGAGTTCGACACGGTCCGAGAATCAACGTCGGGCCCGCAATCTCCGTTCTCATCAAGAAATCTTCTTGTTGAAAGTGATGCTGGCTCCTCCTTTGTCAAAATGCACGGCGTCCATCAGATGGGTTATGATGATAAGCCCCATGCCATGCGGCTTAAGCTCAGTATTGCCACGAACTACCCCGGCCAGATATCCCTTTCCGCCATCTTCGACCGTCACGGTTACGCTGTCCGGCCGCAACTTCAGGTGAACATCGAGTATGCGATCCGCGTATTCGGCATGGTCGAGACGCTCTTTCCGGATTGCGTCAAAAAGGGTTGTTTCAAAATCGTGGACATACTCTTCTTTCCACACCGAATCCAACTCAAGATTGCCATGCTCATGAGCGTTGAGAACAGCCTCCTCCAGAGCGAGGGAGATGTTCAGCAGATCGTCCTCAGGCATGCGCGTGTACAACTGAAGCGAGTACTTCACCACCGCTTGCAACCGGCGTACCGAAAGCTGGCGCGAGGTAGAGTGAAACGACATCTCAAGATTGCTCTCCGGACCAATATTTTGCAGGCGCTGCGCCGCCTCGGCCGTTGTCTGGTCAATTCTTGCAATAACCTGCTCCAACTCAGCTATCCCAAACGGCTTCATCAAATAGTCCACCGCGCCAAGTCTGAGACTTTCACCAAGGCTCGCATCTCGGGACTGCGCGGACATCAATATCACGGGCAAATTGGGCGAAATTTCCGAGCACGCTCCGATCACATCCAGCCCGCTCATCTTTTCCATATGGAGATCGCAGAGAACGAGATCGATGTCGGAACGGCGCCCCATGATGTGGAGAGCCTGCTTGCCACTTTTAGCAAGGTGGACCGTGTGCTGCAACTGATTGAGCATCGTCTCGATCGTTGACCTGATGCCACGTTGACCATCGACGACCAGAACATTCTGAGAAACGCTCACCTTGCCGAAATCCGATTTAATCCATGAGGCTTTTGGCGATGAAAAAAGGAACAATAATATAGAGCACGGTGTCGCGGACCAGATAGTAGAGCACGATAACCAACAGATATTTCCAACCTCGGCGACGCTGCAACCCGCGGAACCCGTGGTTCTTGACCATCAGGATGCTGTCCAGCAGATAATTTTTGTAGAATCGGAGAAGCCGATTTTCCTTGAACCGGCTGGCGGTCAAGGTCTTGCCAGTCATGGTCATCTCTTATTTTCCAGTTTCAAGCTCGGATTTCCCGTGTCAGACTGTCGATAGATGACTTTCAATGAGGTATCGTTTGCTTTGGTCCAGGGGATAGGCCACTGCTCCCGTTAGGCGTTGACAATCGTCTGGATTCTTTCCAGAACAAGGTCGTGGGTAAACGGTTTCGTGAGGTACTCGTCTGCTCCCGCATCCATGGCCCCGAGGATATTCGCCATCCTGTTCAGCGCTGTCAGCATGATGATTTTCACACCGGGTGCGAGATTCTTCTGCCGAACTTCGGTCAGGAAAATCAGACCGCCCATCTCAGGCATCAGCCAATCCACAAGGATCACATCAAAGTCCGAGGATCCTTTGATCACACGCAGTGCATCCTGACCATTGGCGGCCTCCTGAATGTCGAAGCCCTCTGGCTCAAGAATATTCAGGACCATGGCTCTGACGGTCGCTGTGTCATCGACTGTCAGTATCTTCATATTCGCTCGCCTCGGAATCATCGACGAGGATAGACGTTAACATGTCATTACCTGTGCGTTTCGTGTGTCCGCTTGTTTTCAATCGTCAACATCTTGTCGAGATTGATGGAAGTAAGCACAGTAAACCGATTATCTTGAGCACCTAGATAACATCGGCGGCTGAACCTCTCACTTTAAGACTTTTGATCGGATCCGGGCTGCGTGCAGGCACAGAAACAGGGACTTCTTGGTCAATGAGCACCGCTAAAGTTGCGCTGGGCCTGTGACGATGTAACTCCAGCAAAACAAGTCACTCCGCAGAGACACAAGGTGCTTTCGAAACTTCAACACAGTGAGTTCAAGGCTCATTCTCCACATTATATCATGGATTCGCATGGCAGACGCTGAAGAACAAGACTTGTTGTTATCGTTCGTCGAAGAGGGCAACGAACTTCTGGATGAGTCGGAGCTCCTGTTGACTGAGCGGGTGGCCAACTCTATCGAGTCTGGTGAAACAGACATCGAAGCCCTCAACACCAGTTTCCGGCTTTTCCATTCGCTGGGAGGCGGCGCAGGATTTCTGCACTTGCACACGGTCCGCAGCGTCACGGATGCAGCAGTCGCCTTATTGGACCTCTTCAGAAAGGGCACTGGCGCGCCGCAAAGCGAACACATCGACATTCTGACAAGCACCTGCAATTTTCTCCGGCGATTGCTCAATAACATTAAATCGGATTTCACCGAAAATGGATTCGAGCATGAAGCCGAGGACATTATCCACAACTTGCGCGAAAAAATTGGCAACATCACAGGAGAAGAGCTTGTCCGAGTCAAGGTGGTTGCAGGCAATGAAGTCGACTCCGAGCCGGAAACAAAGCCAGAGCCACCAATCGCGGAAACCGTGGGCGGCAATGACATCGATGACCAATTCAAGTTGACGATCACCCCGGAGATGACCCGGCAGTTCGTGCTCGAATCGAATGATTTGCTATCGGCAACCGAACAAATTTTCCTGCAGCTTGAAAAAAAACCGCACAACCAGGAGCAAATTGGAGATGCGTTCCGGGCGCTGCACAGTTTCAAGGGCAACTGCGGATTTCTGAGCTACGTCGATCTTGAAAAGCTGAGCCACCTGGCTGAAACGGTCCTGGATAGCATGCGATATGGTGAAATCGAGGGCAACGGCGAACTATTCTCGTTGCTGCTTGAAGTGCTCGATTCTCTGAAGCAAGGTGTCGCTCTCGTCAGCGAGGGTCAGGAGCCGACCCTTCCGGCAGCCACCCGGCTTGGAAACCTGCTGCAGGACAGCGTGAAAAAGCTTGAAGACAGTGGCACAGACGGTGGTCAAAGCAATACGGAACCGTCCGTTGAGCAAGGCATGACCGCAGCGCAGAGGACATCCGAGCCACCGAAATCGGCCGCACCGCAAGAGAACACCTCGTGGCAATCCATCCGGGTTGATGTGGAAAAACTGGAAGCCCTTCTCGACCTGGTCGGTGAACTCGTCATCGCAGAAGCCATGGTTGCACAGAATCCTGATCTGAAAAATCTCGACACCCCCATGGAGAATTTCGAGAGGTCTTCACGTCACCTGAACAAGATCACCCGCGACCTGCAGGACATTGCCACTGCCATTCGAATGGTTCCGCTGTCCGGGGTGTTTCGGAGAACGATCCGCCTCGTGCGCGACCTGACGCAAAAAACCGGAAAGAAAGTTGAACTGGAAATCATCGGTGAGCAGACCGAGGTAGACAAGACGATTATCGAGCAGATCACCGACCCGCTGGTGCACATCATCCGAAACTCTATCGACCATGGCATTGGCAAGCCGAAAGACCGCAAGAAACTCGGCAAACCGGAGGCTGGACATTTGACGCTTGAGGCAAAACATGTCGGCGGTGAAGTGTGGATTTCCATCAAGGATGACGGGCGAGGTCTGGACCGCGAAAAAATTCTTGCCAAGGCCGTCGAGCGCGGCCTGATAGACAGCAACGGCGATGACCTGAGTGACAATGAGGTCTGGCATCTCGTCTTTCAGCCCGGATTCTCAACCGCCGACCGGCTCACGGATGTCTCCGGGCGCGGCGTTGGCATGGATGTGGTCAAGCGCAATATCGAAAATATCCGGGGCAAGGTCGATATCATCTCCGCTCCCGGGGAGTGCACGGAAGTCATTCTGAAGATCCCGCTCACACTCGCCATTATCGACGGCATGACCATCAGAGTCGGCGACAGTCGTTACATTGTTCCTCTCGTTTCCATCAAAGAAACACTTCGCGCCAACGCGGACGATATCACGCACACGATGGATGGCCAGGAAATCATCAACATTCGTGGCCATCTGTACGCCATCGTCAGGCTGCATGAATGCTTCGGTGTCGAACCCACGTCCAAGTCCCTGTCCGATGGAATCATCATGATGGTCGAGGACGCTGACCGCCTGTTTTGTATCTTCGTCGATGAGTTGATTGGGCAGCAACAGGTCGTCATCAAAGGACTCTCCGGGTACATTGGCAAAATCGCAGCCGTTTCCGGGTGCACGATTCTCAGCGATGGCGCCGTTTGCCTGATTATAGACATCGCGAGTCTGGCCGATATTGCAGAAAACGGCAGGACCCGAGGCCAGCAGGGTTCGATTGAGGAAGCCGTCACGGAATTGGCTGTTTAATCTCAAAAAATGCAGTTTAGATCATTGAAGGTAATGCTCATGGCAGAAACCGACTTGACTGAGGTTGACAAAATTACTGAGTTCATCGAAGACACTCAGGAGGGCAAGTTCCTGACTTTCGCCCTGGGTAAGGAAGAGTACGGGATCGAAATTCGCAATGTCACGGAAATCATCGGAATTCAAACTATTACCGATTTGCCGGACACACCGCCGTTCATCAAAGGTGTTATCAACTTACGCGGCAAAGTGATCCCGGTTCTGGATGTAAGACTGCGGTTTGCCCTCGAGAAAAAGACCTATGACGACCGCACTTGTATCGTGGTGGTCAACATTCGCAACATGACGGTCGGGCTGATTGTCGATACCGTTTCTGAAGTGATGGATATTCCGGGCAAAGATATCGAAGCACCACCCAAAGTCAACCGCAGCGACGGCTCACGCTACATCCAAGGCCTAGGCAAAGTGGGCAAGGAGGTTAAGATCCTCTTGGATACCCACAAGCTGCTCTTCGGAGACGAAGAAAATCAGATTGCGGAGTCGCTGGGCATCTTAAATGAATGAGCCACAGCCTACAAAAGGCCGCGGCCTGCCGGTCACACTTTTTTAGAAGTCGAGACAAAGAATCGATAGCGTGAAAGCAGACGATACAACCAACCCGACCACCGCTGGTCTCTTGAAACTGACCGATGAGGAATACACCCTGATTCGGAATTTGATCCACCACAAATTCGGCATTGACCTGACCGAACAAAAGAAATCGCTGATTGTCGGTCGATTGCAAAAAGTCTTGCGAGAGAAAGGTCTGGCATCCTTTCTCGAGTACTACAACTATGTGACAAGCGACAAGACCGGCGAAGCGCTGGGCAGCCTCGTGAACCGAATCTCAACCAACCACACATTTTTCTATCGTGAGCCTGACCATTTTACCTTCCTGTTGGAGACGGCGTTGCCCGAGCTTAAACGCTGCATCGAGAAAGAAGGAACGAAGAAGCTCAGGATATGGTGCGCCGGCTGCTCATCCGGAGAAGAGCCCTACATGCTCTCGATGTTGGTTCATGACTTCCTGAAACTCGAGCTAAAGCAGTGGGACGTTGGCATCCTGGCAACTGACATCTCCAATCGTGTCCTGACCATCGCGAAAGCAGGTGTCTACGCCGGCGAGAATATTAAAAGCTTGCCGGCCCACTTCAAACACCGCTACTTCCGATCATCGGAGGACGGTGACTGGGCAGTCAAAGATCAGATAAAAGACCTGATTCTGTTCCGGCGTTTCAACCTCATGCGTCCGCAATTCCCGTTCAGCGGTAAGTTTCACCTGGTGTTCTGCCGCAACGTGATGATCTATTTCGATGGGCCGACAAGAGATGCACTGGTCAATCGCTTCTATGACTTTACACAACCGGGTGGATATTTCTTCATCGGGCACTCCGAAACTCTGGGGCGAAAGACCCGCACCTACAGCTACGTCAAACCTGCTGTCTACCGCAGGGAGGCATGATTGGCTAAGAAGATTCGAGTCCTGGTTGTCGATGACTCGGCGATGGTCCGGCAAATACTGGCACAATGTCTGTCCGCGGACCCAGAAATCGAGGTCGTTGCCACTGCATCCAATCCCTATGTTGCGCGCGACAAAATATTGCAATACAAACCGGATGTCCTGACCCTGGATGTTGAAATGCCCCGCATGAACGGCGTCGAATTTTTACGGCGGCTGATGCCGCAAAATCCCTTGCCGGTTCTGATGGTAAGCTCGCTGACCGAGCGTGGCAAACAAATCACGGTCGAGGCTCTGGAAGCTGGCGCCCTGGACTTTGTCACGAAGCCAAGCAGCGACGTGCAAAGAGGCCTGCACGTGATGCTGAAAGAACTGCGCACTAAGCTCAAGATTGCCGCACAGGCCAATGTCAGCAAGTGGCGAAACTCAAACTTCAGGCCACGGCGGACCAGCCATAGCGTGCCGAAAGCGCTGGCAGAATCAACCGACAAAGTGATCGCCATTGGCGCATCCACCGGCGGCACGGAGGCGATTCGCTACATTCTGAGTGAGTTGCCGGCGGACACCCCAGGAATTGTCATTGTGCAGCACATGCCGCCCGGGTTCACCAAAATGTTTGCGGCACGCCTGAATCAGCAATCCGCCATGGTGGTAAAGGAAGCTGAAACCGGCGATCCTGTCTTGCAGGGCCGCGCCCTGATTGCGCCGGGGGATTTGCACATGCGGGTCACGCGTTCCGAAGGTACGTACTATGTGAAATGCAAGCAGGGTGAAAAAGTGTGCGGCCACAGGCCATCAGTCGAGGTACTGTTCAATTCCGTCGCGATTTCAGCCGGTAAAAATGCGGTGGGAATTATCCTTACCGGCATGGGCCACGACGGCGCGTCGGGGATGGTCGCGATGCGCAAAGCCGGAGCCCCGACGATAGCGCAGAACGAAGAGACCTCCGTCGTGTTCGGCATGCCCAGGGTCGCTTACGAAAAAGGCGGGATCGATCAGCTCGTGCCCATCCAAACGATTTCGGCAGAATTATTGTCAGCACTTTCCCAAAAAGGTTAACGTCGATGAAGACAGTTTACGTTGGGGTTGGAGAATGTGCCACATCCAAAGAGCGGGATGAAACCATCAAGACCCTCGCCCTTGGCTCATGCGTAGCGGTTATCGTGCTTGACCCACAGAACCGAGTGGTTGGTCTGCTGCATGTCGCTTTGCCAGACTCATCCATCAATACAAGGCGAGCCCAAGAGCGCCCCGGCATGTTTGCCGACACGGGTGTCGCCAAAATTCTGGATGAGCTGAAACAGCACGGATACGACGGCAAAAGCCGCCTGACGGTCAAGTTGGCGGGCGGCGCCAGCGTCATGGATCCAAACAACACCTTTAATATTGGAAAACGAAACGTCCTGGCTGTACGCAAGTGCCTGTGGAAGTACCGTCTGGGCGCAATTGCTGAAGACGTGGGTGGCAACATCAGCCGCAGTGTGGCCGTCGATGTCAACACCGGCAAAATAACCATTTCCTCCCCCGGAAAGGAAAGCTGGATTTTGTGAGCCTGCGAGAGAACATGGATATCAAAGGGACAATCATGCCTGACAGAAAGGGTAAAGAATGATCGAGAACATTGTCATTGCCGATGACTCATCGACAGCAAGAATGATCATCAAACGTTGCCTCGAGATAGCCGGCACAGCGGATGCCAACTTCATCGAAGCCGGGAACGGCGAGGAAGCTCTGAAGATCGTACGAGAGCAGCCCATCGATTTGATTGTCACCGATCTGAATATGCCGGTTATGGACGGCCGCGCCCTGATTCGACACATCAAAGCCAGCCCGAAACTGACGCAATTGCCTATTCTGGTAATATCCAGCGTCGGCAACGAGGCCTCCAGGGAAGATTTAATCGAGCAAGGAGCATTCGCGGTTATCGGAAAGCCAATCTCACCGGCGAGTGTGGCCGTCGCACTGGAAGATATTATTGACCAAGACCAATGGGGTTGAAAACATGAATGAACTTGACAAGATTCAGTCTTCCCTGGCATCTGCCGTTTCAACAACGATGGAGAACATGACCTTCGAAGAAATCGAAATCATGGATGAAGCCGATGACATCCAAATCGTGGACAGCGATACAATTTGGAGCATGCTACCCTTTCAGAAACCGCACTCTGGCGAGTTGGTCATCCAAATCAGCAGAAGTTACGGCAAAGTTCTGGCGGAGGAAGTTGTAGGCCTGGTGGATGACGACGTTTCCGAAAACGCCATCAATGACGCGCTTGCTGAAATTGCCAACACCATTGCCGGGAGATTCATGGGCGCACTCGTCCCGGAGAATCAGGAGTTCGAACTGGGGTTGCCGGAAACAGGAAATGGCTCATTTGCGGACCAAAGCGAGGTCGCGGCCGCCATGCCTCTGCGGATTGGATGCCACGCGATGTATGTATCGATTGTGGGAAAAGATTTCATCGACTTGCTCGAGAAAGCGTAAAGCAATGGTGCACAAGCCCATCGAGAGATTTGTGGGCAATCTGAGACTATACAAAACCATACCTTCTAATAAAGACGACCGGATGACGACATAAATTCTAGTCGCCAGGTTCTCAAATCGTCATTTCCCCTCGTTCTCCCTACCCGGGTCGCGCTGCTCCATACCCACAAAGAAACTTGACTTCGAAATTGAAATCGTTTATATTGTTCTAAACAAAATCAACATCAATGTGACTCGTGTGAAACAAGATCTGGACCAAAAGAAAATTCAACTGGCTGAATCGATAGGCGAATTCATCAAGTACTGGGGATTCAAAGAGATTCATGGCAAAATCTGGGTTTTGGTCTACCTGTCAGGCCAGCCGATTACGGCCAAAGAAATGACGGCAAACCTTGGTGTGACAAAGGGCCTGGTAAGCACGGCCTTGGCGGAAATGATAGCCTACGAAGTGGTCGAAAAAGTTACGCTTGGCGACGCACGTTCCCCGGGATATCGCTCCAAGCCGGATCTGGTTCAAGTCATCTACAACATTCTGCGAAACCGCGAACTCAAACTCATGACGCGCATACAAGAGGATATCTCGGCATTGTCGGTCGAGATGCAAGCCCTTGAGCCTGAAATGTTCGAGAAGCTCACCAAGTTGGACGAAATGACCAACTTCGCTGCCGACAGTCTGAAAAAACTGCTGAACAATCGTGTGATATCCACGGACCGATTCAAAACCATCATGCGCTTGATTCCGAGAGCGTAGAACTGATGCGCCTCAAGTACTCTGCTTACAAAGGAGACCACAACTAATACATGCTAAATGATTCAGAAGTGATTTTTCGCGAGACAGAGGCTGAACAGGGGATTCGGCACTTCTATCATGCGGCACTCGAACTTCATCTGCCTGCGGCGCTGTGGCGTTTTCCACGGGAAGCGCGCCCACGAGCGATTGTTGACCTGTCTGGCGACCTGAAATGCAGCCAATCTGAATTGAGCCAGCTCAAGCCCGGTTTCTTGATTTCTCCATTTGACAACGCAGCACCGAACTGCACCTACTTGATCGGCGCTGACCTGCTGCTGGGGAAGACCGGTTGCAACACTCTGCATTCTTCCAGCCCATTTGATGCGCGGCAACGCAAGAACAAGGCAAAATTTGAGGCAAGATTCCTGGATCTTTCAAACGGCAACGCATCGACCATTACAGGGCAGCACAGCTGGCATGTCCCGGCAAACGCCACGCCTTCGGTGACAAATATTGACAAAAATGAGTACTGTCGCCAAATCGGGAATGCAGTGCAGACTATCGCAAGCGGCGCGCTCAGAAAAGTTGTGATGTCTCGCGCGGTTGAAATTGATCTCCAACCAACCTTTCATCCGGCCACTCTTTTCAACAGTCTTTGTGCCAGCTATCCCAACGCATTTGTTTCTCTGGTTTCACTGCCAGGCGTCGGAACATGGATTGGGGCAACGCCTGAATTGTTGTTGAACGTCAAGCAGAACAATCTGACCGCAGTAGCCCTGGCCGGTACGCGGCCGGTGACCAGCAAAGACACTACCTGGGCAAAGGAATGGGGAGACAAAGAAATCGTCGAGCAGGAGATTGTTAGCGAATACATTCGCGATGCGTTTGCACAACAGGGAATCAATGACTTTGAGGAACAGACCACTGAGTCACTTCGAATCGGAAATCTCTTGCATCTGCAAACCCGCTTCAGTCTTGCCAATCTGACCTCCCGGGCAGAAAAAATCGTTGAAAACATGCTAAACGCCCTGCATCCGACCCCTGCGGTCTGCGGTGTTCCGAAGGCGAAAGCACTTGCTTTCATCTCCGAACATGAAGCGCACAATCGTGAATTCTACGCCGGCTATCTTGGCCCGGTCAATCTGGACCGGGAATCGCATCTTTATGTCAACCTGAGATGCATGCAGGTCCTGCGCAGCACCGCCATTCTGTACGCAGGAGGCGGTGTCACCATTGACTCGGAGCCGGAGAAAGAATGGCTGGAAACCGAGTTGAAACTGGATGCCCTGCGCAAAGTTCTCGACGGGAAGAAGATGCACTCCTTCACCGATAAAAAGAACGGGGCCAGCAAGATCTTGTGTTATGACTGAGTTCAAACAAGAGGTTTTCAACCTGGCCGACTTGTGCGCTCGCCATGGACTCCAAGACGTCATCATCTCCCCGGGTTCCCGCTCTGCTCCACTTACTCTGGCATTCGTCAGACACCCACAGCTCAAATGCAGAACCATCATCGATGAACGGGCCGCCGCATTTGTGGCATTGGGATTGGCGCAGCAGAAAGCCCGGCCAACCATCTTGATTTGCACCTCAGGCACAGCGGCCCTGAATTACGCGCCAGCGGTCGCCGAGGCCTTTTACCAGCAGATTCCACTGTTGGTCCTGACCGCGGACCGCCCGCCAGAATGGATTGGGCAAGATGACGGCCAAACCATTCAACAACATCGACTTTATGGCGCCCACACGCGCGGCTACTTCGAATTTCCGGTTGACACCAGCCACAAAGATGCCTGCTGGCATGCGGGCAGAATCATCTCGGATGCCATCAATTCCTGCTCGGCCCCGGTTGCCGGCCCTGTCCACATAAACGTGCCGTTGCGAGAGCCGCTCTATCCGCAAAGCGCAATCACCTACACGCGTGATGCGCGCCGCATTTCCCGGGTGAAAACAGAATCGCGCATTGCAAGCGACGAATGGCCGGAGCTTTCGCGCGTCTGGCAGCAGTCGCGCCGAAAAATGATTATTGCCGGACTCGGGATGCCGTCAGATGAACTTGCCGTGCAACTCAGCGCACTCGAAGGGCTCGATGACACGGTCATCCACGCCGATGTTGCATCAAACTGCCACGACTCTTGCAAGCTTCACTTCGCGGACATGATCCTGAGCGGAAATATTGAAACGCTGGCGCCCGAGCTGCAGCCTGACCTGGTGGTGAGTTTCGGCGGGCCAATCATCTCGAAATCCATGAAACGCTTTCTGCGAAAATTCAGGCCAGCAGAGCACTGGCACCTTCAGCAGGATGCCGTCGCCATCGACACCTACCAATCCGTGACTCGAATCTTGCCGGTTGAGCCAGCACCCTTCTTTCGGCAACTTCTGGAAAACTCCGACGCTCCCCAAAGGCCCGCGACCTACGCATCAACGTGGGCCGCCAGACAAGAACAGGCCTCCACCCTGCTCGACCGGTTCCTGAACCACTCCAATCACTCAGAGTTATCCGCGATGCAGGCAACCCTGCGTCACCTGCCCCAAAACAGCAATCTGCAGTTGGGCAACAGCTCGATAGTCCGGCTCGCCAGCCTGGTTTCCCTGAAAGAGACCCGCAATATTCAGGTCAACAGCAACCGCGGAACCAGTGGCATCGATGGCACAGTAAGCACCACGGTTGGCGCGGCGCTGGCTGTCAGAGACAGATTGACCACGCTCATAGTTGGTGACCTCGCCTTCTTTTATGATCGCAATGCGCTCTGGCAGCGTGATCTTCCCGGCAATTTGCGAATCATTGTTTTCAACAACGGCGGCGGCGGCATTTTTAGAATGCTCGATGATAGCCGGCGTTTGCCGGAACTACAAGATTATTTTGAAGTAGAACAGAACCTCACAGCAGAACGCACGGCAGCAGACCATGGCCTTGAATATCGTGCCTGTGACGCCGCAGAACAATTTTCAGAAATGCTATCCGCCTTCTTTCAGGCCACAGACAAAGCGTCCTTGCTGGAGGTATTTTTCGACAAGACCACAAATTCCGCAACCTTTGCGGAGTTTAAATCTATCACGAGGGAGATCAAATGAGCAACCCGGCCGAGTGGAAATCTCTGAAAGAATTTGAGGACATCCTCTTTCAGTTTCATGAAGGCATTGCCAAAATCAGCATCAACCGGCCGCAGGTTCACAACGCCTTCAGGCCACAGACAGTCTTCGAACTTCAGGAAGCATTTGAACTGGCGCGACAGGACGGCGATGTCGGTGTCGTTATCCTGACCGGTGAAGGCGGCAAAGCTTTTTGCAGCGGCGGTGACCAAAAAGTGCGTGGCACGGGTGGCTACGTTGGGCAGGATGGTGTGCCGAGGCTCAACATTCTGGATGTGCAAAAACAAATCAGATCTATCCCAAAACCGGTGATAGCAGCGGTAGCAGGATGGGCAATCGGTGGTGGCCATGTGCTGCACGTCGTCTGCGATCTGACCATCGCAGCAGATAATGCCCGTTTTGGCCAGACCGGACCCAACGTCGGAAGCTTTGACGGCGGCTTTGGCTCATCTTACCTGGCGCGCTGTGTCGGGCAAAAAAAAGCCCGGGAAATCTGGTACCTGTGCGACCAATATGATGCCCAGGAAGCACTGCAGATGGGTCTGGTCAACAAGGTCGTGCCCCTGGATGAACTGGAAGCAACCACCATCGAATGGTGCAAGAAGATTCTGTCAAAAAGCCCGATGGCCCTGCGCCTGTTGAAATCCGCGTTCAACGCCGAACTGGACGGCCAGGCCGGTCTGCAGGAACTGGCCGGCAACTCGACGTTGCTCTACTACTTGTCGGAAGAGGCAAACGAAGGCAGGCAAGCCTACCTTGAAAAACGCAAACCGGACTTTTCGAAATTCAAGCGCTATCCGTAGTGCGTTGAGCGTCGAGACAAGACACGCTCAACGCACTACGCTCAACGAATACTATGGACATGAACAAAACACGAGTCTGGCTTTCCGCCCTCAGACTGCGGACGTTACCTCTGGCCACTGCCAGCATTGTGCTTGGCAGTCTGCTGGCCGCCGCCGAATATGCTTTTAGTTGGACTGTTGCACTGCTCTGCTTTGCGACGGCCATTCTGCTTCAGGTTCTGTCAAATCTGGCCAATGACTACGGAGACAGCAAGCATGGCGCTGACAGCGCGAACCGTGTCGGACCTAGCCGCGCAACGCAGTCAGGCAAAATCACGGCGCCAGCGATGCGCAGGGCAGTACTTGTCTTTGTCTGCCTGTGTTTGGCTGTGGGATATGTTCTGATTCGCAAGGAAAGTTTCGCCTTTCATGTGGCGGGGCTGGCGGCCATTGCGGCGGCCATAGCCTACACGGCGGGCCCAAAGCCATACGGCTATGTCGGGCTGGGTGACATCTTCGTGTTCATGTTCTTCGGCATCGTCGGCGTGTTTGGCTGCTACTATTTGCACACGCACTCTCTCAACCTCGCGATTCTGCTGCCCGCTTCATCCTGCGGACTGTTGTGCGTCGGGGTTCTCAACGTCAACAACATCCGCGACCGGGAATCCGATCGGGAAGCGGGCAAAATCACCATACCGGTGCGGCTTGGCCAAAAGAAGGCGCGCATCTATCATTGGGGATTGCTAGCCGGTGCCGTCATTCTGTCTGCCATCTATGTCTGGCTGAATTTTGCCAGCGGCTGGCAATGGCTTTTTCTGCTCAGCTTGCCGCTGATGTGGGTCAATGGCCTGGGCGTTGCAACCAATGAGTCGGCACAACTGGACCCTTACCTGAAGCACATGGTGCTCACGACGCTTCTTTTTGTGATTCTCTTCGGTGTGGGCGGCCTGCTGTGAAACCGCGCCTGCATGCAGAGTTTCGGAAATATACCCTGGAATTCATCAAGCCGATGGGGACTTCCCGTGGCGCCCTGCAAAGCCGCGACACATGGGTTATCGGAATTGGCGACCAAGAGGGTCCGCTCGGACTCGGTGAGTGTGCCCCTCTGCCCAAGCTCAGTCCCGATGATCAACCCGGATTCGAAACAAAACTGGGCGAAGTCTGTGCCACCGTCGAAGACGGCGCGACCGAACAGGATTTAGCATTGCGAAAATGGCCGGCCATCAGGTTTGGAGTTGAAACCGCCCTCAAAGATTTGCAGTCGGGCGGCAGTCAAGTACTGTTTGAATCTGAATATACCAGAAGCAGAACCTCCATCATCACAAACGGTCTTGTGGTGATGGGCGAGACTCATGACATGCTGCGCCAGGCACAAGCTAAAGTGGCCGCCGGTTTCCGTTGCATCAAAATCAAGATTGGGGCGCTGGATTTCGATGATGAATGCCGCATGCTGCAGGAATTTCGGCAACAATTCCGCCCACCAGAGTTTGAACTGCGCCTGGATGCAAACGGCGCATTCAATGCTGATGAAGCGATGGACAAGATGCGACGACTCTCGGAGTTTTGCGTGCACTCGATTGAGCAGCCTGTCAAATCTGGTCAGTGGCCCGCTCTGGCGCGGTTATGCGCGGACGGCGCTATTCCGGTCGCCCTTGATGAAGAGTTGATCGGGTTGACCACAACAAAGGAGAGACGGCAGATGCTCGATGCCATCAAACCACAGCACATCATCCTCAAGCCCACTCTGCTCGGGGGATTCAAGCAAGCTTCTGAGTGGATCTCATTGGCCCGGCAGCGCGGAATCGGCTATTGGGTCACATCAGCGCTCGAGTCCAACATCGGGTTGAACGCGCTGGCGCAATGGACTGCCACGCTGGCGATCTCGGGAGTCCAGGGACTTGGCACGGGAAGGCTGTTCCGGAAAAACTTCGACTCCCGTGTCACGCTCAAGAATTCTGAACTCAGATTCGCTCACGACCTCCAAGCTGCACCCATCCACAGACTTGAGCAGCTTGAACTGCATTAGCTCATGGCTTTTGAAGGTCTCACACTAAACGGAAACTTCCTGTCAAGACAGACGCTGATATCGTCTGACAGCACACTCGACAACCGGTCGGAAGCTGATTTCGAGAGCCAGGCCGTTGGTTTTTGCCGAAAGTGGCTGTCCGGAGAAGAATCGTTTCAGGTGATGACCTCCGGCTCGACCGGCCTGCCAAAAAAGATCAAACTGAACCGTGAGCAGATGTCCCTGAGTGCCCGGCTCACCGGAGAAGCGCTGCGCCTGCAAGCCGGTGACAGGAGCCTAGTCTGCCTGTCTCCAGCCCACATCGCAGGATTGATGATGCTGGTCCGCGGCATGGTGCTGGACCTTAAGCTCGATGTTGTTGAACCGGCCAGCAATCCGTTCGCATCTTATCGCGGCAGCCAAATTCCGCCTTTTGATTTCACTGCGCTCGTACCCATGCAGTTGCACGCCGCCCTGACTGCGGACAGGAATGAAAAGAAGGCGCTCGACCGCATGAATGCAATCCTGGTCGGAGGCGCGGCCCTGCCTCTTGCCACAGAACGGCAAGCTGCGCAGCTCAACTCGAAAGTCTACCAAACGTTTGGCATGACCGAGACGGTGAGTCATATTGCCCTGCGCCGGCTCAGCGCGGCACGCCAAGACCAAAGCTACGAAGCCCTGCCACAGGTAAAACTCGGCCAGGATGCCCGCAATTGCCTGACCGTTTTATCGCCCCTGACCGATGGCAAGCTTGTTGTCACGAACGATCTGGTCGAACTGTCATCGGCCACAAGTTTCCGCTGGCTGGGGCGGCTCGACAATGTCATCAACAGCGGTGGGATTAAGATTCAGGCCGAGAAAGTTGAGAGGGCCGTCTCCATGGCTCTGGCAGCGCTCGATGATACCAAGCAACCAGGGGTGAGCCACGTGGTTGTTGCAGCGCCTGATGGCCGGTTGGGTGAGATGGTGGTCGCGGTCTTTGAATCGCGCCCTTTTTCCCCGGAAAAAGAAAGGCAGCTCAAATCGCTGCTGGCCAGAAACCTGCACCGACATGAACTGCCTCAAAAATTCTGCTACCTCCCTGAGTTTGCCCGAACCTCTACTGGAAAAATCGCCCGCCAGGCTGTCCGCTCGCAACTCGTCTCACGTCACGACTTCTGCGACTAGTTGATTCGCAATGTACCAAAGAGACTGACGGAAGCGTCGCCATTCGTACCCCCGACATCGATCGTTATGGTTGTCGGGGTCGGACCCTGCAAGGTCGCCGGCTCTGAGTTGGTCAGGCGAACACTGAAAAACGTGGCGCCGCGCGACCGGGTATCATCGAGTGTCACATCTGTAGCGCCACTCACTTCGCCTTCGTTGGAAGTGACTTTGATGGTCGTGCCTTCCACCAACGGATTACGATTCTCGTCGCTGACGGTGAAATTGATATCGACAACGCCGAAAGGTCCCAAGTCGAAGGTTGTCGGGTTGACATCCGTAATTCTGGAGGTCCCAGAGAACAAGACAACATTTTCGGCATAAATGAATTGCGAATTTTCATCCACGGTGCGTGCCCGAATCAGCGCAAAGCCAACTTCGCCAAAATAGTCAGGCCAGCCGCCCGGACGGGGCAGACGCAAGCTGTTGAAGTCCACGCCAAGAGGCCGGGGATTCGCTGACAGCAGCGTGACGGTCGCCCGGCCGAGCAGATCAGTTACGGCCGCGCCATCGACAATTCCGCCGGTAGTCTCAAACCAAACTGTGGTCAACGGCGGTACCGGATTCGAGAACCTGTCGCCAATGAAGGCCGTCAACGGATCCAGAATGCCGGAGAATCGGATTCCAGCGATATTGACTTTTTGCGGAACCACGTCGAAGTGGGCCTGGTCCGGCAGCCAGCCGGAAATGGTCACTGGGATCGGGTCGGAGTGAATGGCGCCATCCCCAATCTCTGCCACCACCTGCACCGGCCCGGAAACCGTGCCGCTGTTCAAGGTGGTCACGACCCTGCCGCCGAAGTCGGTGCTCATTGTGTCCGGCGAAACAAACTCGCCGCCATCCGGCCCGCTCAATACGCGAAACTTGACCTGCTCCTTATGGTCGAGATCGACCGGAACGCCACTCGCATCCCGGACTTCAAAAGTCAGGTTGCTGGTTTCGGGCGCGCCAGAGTGCTTGACGAAAATGCGGTTTTCCGAAGCTTCAAGAAGAACAATGTTGGATGCCGGACCGCTGGTCGTGGTTGGCGGGCCGGCAATCTGGGTCATCACCGCCTGCGGCGCCAGAGTCCGCTCGCCATTTTGAATGACCAGAGTCAGACTGGTCTCAAAATAACCTTCCTTACTGAATAGCAATTGTGTCAGCACGGTGGCCGAGTCCGGTAGTTGCACGGTCAGTTCGTAGGAGCCGTCAGAACCGGTAAGCGTGGTCTCGCTGAATCTGCTGGACCGAACGAGTACGCCATCGATAGGCCGGAACGTTCCTGCCTGGACGACTTTGCCTTCAATGATAGATGAAGTTGATGATGCAATGGGATTGTCGTCACAGCTTTGCAGGAAAGCAATCGCTGCGAGCGCGGATGCAGAAATAGCAAAAATTCTGCGGAGGGATTTCTGATTCAATATGACACCTTCTGATTCATTTAAACATCAAGAAATGCTGAGCACCTAACAAGACTATAATTACCTGCCAAGGCAGCCGTTCGCAGAGGCGTTGAGAAGTGTGAAACGGTTGAAAAGGATGACATTTCTGTAAGATAGACTGGAGGGTCAACGCCCGGGTTTGACGCCGGAATGAATGGCGATGGCGCCGAACAGTTGCGGTTTCCACATCACCTCACGAAAACCGGCACTTTCAAGCCGTTCTTGGAAGGCCTCGGGGCGCAGGAAAGTCATGGTGGTTTGACGCAGGTACTGAAATGGCGAGTGTTGCCCCGTGGTCAACCGGCCAATCAACGGCATGACGGTCTGCATGTGAACCCGAAATCCAAATCTGAGTACAGCGTTGTGTGGCTGACTCATCTCAAGAATGGCAAACCGGCCGCCGGGCGTGAGCACCCGATAGATTTCGGCGAGCACATCGTCGAGAAAATGAAACACATTTCGCATGGCAAAACCGCTTACGACGCCGTTGATGCTGGCGCTCTTGAATGGCAGCAAATGAGCGCTGCCCTGGGTGACGCCAACGTAGGCGGCTGAACCGTTCTCCGGCAGCAATTTATCTTTGGCCAGCTTCAACATTTCATGTGAGATATCAAACGCGTGTACGCCGCGCGCCCCGTGGCGTTTTGCGGAATTGGCAAGATCGCCGGTGCCGGAAGCGAGATCCAAAATCACGCCATCTGCCTGCGCGCCAAGCAGTTTGATGGCTGTTTTGCGCCAGGCCTCATCGCGCGAAAGGCTGACAAACCGATTGAAACGGTCGTATTTCGGAGCCAGATCGTCGAAGAGTGCAGTAACGTATTTTTGTCTTGCCTGGCTATCGACTTCGGGCTGGTGCAGGTCTGCGTAATTCTTGCTCATGCCAGCTAAATTAGAAAATCCGAGGTCAGAGTCAACTCAATTCTTGCCGCGGGTTCGCTCAGATGGTTTCAATCCGAGCCACGACGAGTTGGGTTGGTCTCGATCCTCCTGGCGGCGATTTCAAACGTCGCCAATCCCAATCTTAGATCGAAGAGAGCAATGCCAGTTCAACGAAAACGAAAGCCCGGACATCTTGACGACACCCGGGCTCTCTGAGGGTTAAACAAATTCTTTCGGGAGATTACAAAGAGAACCAGCGGCTGGCCTTGACCAGAAAAACGTTGGTCGGACTTTCACCAAACAGGTTGTCCATACCGCGCGAAAAGGAGAAGCGGCCATCCGTATCATCGCCGTTGCGCTCCTGTGTCCAGACGAAAAAGAGCGTGGACCCCGGTCGATATTCCCACCTCAGCACCAGATTGGAACGGAACTCGCGGAAACTGAAGTTAGGCGTCTCAAGCGTCTCACCTATTGCGCCCCTGGAATCCTGGCTGAAAGTATACTCAAGGCCGTCTTCGGTTTCGGCGGTTTGAATATCCCCGTCCTGGAAGCGGTAAAAGCGGTCTTCATAGGAGGCTGCTCTGGAATCGGTGATGCTCTTGAAGTGCGAGTACTGTCCAGCAGAAATGAACGGCTGGCCATAGTATTGAATGGTCAAATTCGGCGTAATGCTGACATCAAACCTGAAGGTGATGCCGAGGGTCTTTTGATTCAGTTGGCCAAACAGATATCTGTCGCCGCCGGTTTCCGGCTCGAGGGTCTCGACGTATTGCAGGTCGTTCTTCCTGAACGTGTAGAAGGGATTGATGCGCAGTTGCACGGCATTCTTGGGTCGGAGCCTGAGCCAAAAGTTGATATTGTTTCGCCTGGAACCGCCTTCGTCCGACCAGTTGTTGTTGCCGTTGAAACCCAGCTGGTACGCCTTGCGGCCATCTGTTGACATGCTGTACCACTGATTCCACTGCCCCGCTGTCTGAAGCGCCGGCCCGCCGCGCAATTCACTGGTGGACAAACCGGCAGCTTCTCGGCCGACGCCACCCCAAAAATGCCAGTAGTTTTTGAACTGGCCACCACCGTTGACATTCCCGCCTTGAAAAACACTCTCGCCGTCAAAGTTCCAGCCGGCCCACTGATTGAAGTTGACCCGCAGGTTTCGAAAAATACCGACCGGATTGTTGACCCTGTAGCCCAGCCAACTCCACTGCATAATGCGGTCTGCCTGGCGCATGAAACCGAGATCGTTGAGTTCGAGACCCGGCGACCGCCACATGGTGCCAACGCTCGCGCGCCATTTGCTCGACCCCCCTCTGTCAAGGCTGACCATGCCGCCATGACCTGACATTGATGTTCGAGTGGTGTCCAAAGTCAGATGGGCCGCATCCGGACGCTGAAAATAGCGACGCGATGATTCTTGAGCTTCGGTAATCGCTTCGCGATCGCCGCGGATGTGACTGAACGCTGTTTTGACATTCAGCGAGTAGGTCTTGTTGTCCCACTGGTGGCGCAGATCGAGACCGCCACTGTATGCGGCAGAATTGAGCGCGTTCAAATGGGGTTGGGACAGGTCGCGATGCAGGCCTGTTACCATGCCTCCGACAGAGGTATTGCCCTGGTTGTAATCCTTTTGCGCCCGTCCGATAAGATAATTCGTAAGCGGTTCCACAACTTCTTCGCGGCGAGTGCCGTTCAAATCGATCTGTCCAGTTTCTTTCTCGGTGACCGCATCCAGCAAGCCAATCGACCAGCCGTTGCGGGTCTTGCCAGTAAGCTTCATGGCAGTCATAATCGAGGTGTTGTCTGGCACCTGAGAGTATTCATCATCATCCAGGTCAAATTCATGCTGGGGAGACCGGCCGATGCGACGTGAGTAGAACATGCGGTCATTCGAAAAAGTACCATCGCCACCCATCAAACTATAATTGAGAATGTCCTGGCCTTCTATAAAAAACGGTCGCTTCTCGGAAAAGAAAGTTTCGAAAGCAGTCAAGTTGACTTCCGATGGGTCGGCTTCTACCTGCCCGAAATCCGGATTCACGGTGACGTCGAGCGTGAGATCGCTGGTCACTCCGAACTTCGCATCCAGACCGCCAGAGACGTTGTTTTCACGCCCGGTTGCGAATGGGTTGCCTTCCTCTTTGGGCAGGCGACGGACATCGGAGACACCGTAGGGCATGAGCTCAATTCGGCGCGTGGGCTTGATACCGTCCATACCGCGCAGCTCGCCAAACAGACTCACCCAACCACCGGAATTCTGCGGGATGTACTGCCAATTGGAGCGCTCCTGCTTACGGAAAATATGCCGCATAATCTGCAGGCCCCAAACCGGTTCTTCACTGTTGGAGAAACGAAGCTGGCTCAACGGGATCTGCATTTCCGCGGTCCATCCCATCGAGTCCACCGCTGCCTCGCCAAACCAGATAGGATCCCAGTTCGAATCCCAATTGTCGCCGTCGTTGGAAATCGCCTCGTCGCCACGCACGCCGGCGGCATTGAGGGTGAAGGAAAACGCCGTGCGACGGTCATGGTAACTGTCGATATTGATTTCAACCATGTCGCCGTCAAAATGGTCGCGGCGGGTCACGCGTCGAACGATTTTCTCCGGCTCGCTGTCGTGAGCACGAATACCTACATACAAGTTGTTGTCATCGAACAGCACTTTGAACGAAGTCTGCTGAGATGGCTCTGCCCCATCGTCAGGTTGGCGTTGGGTGAAATCGCCCTGCCACTCGACCTTGCTCCAGGCCGCATCGTCAAGCCTGCCGTCAATAGCGGGGGGATGTGGGTTGACGCGGTTCGTGATGTAGACTTTCCTGGCCGATGGCGCCTTTGAAGCGAACGCGCTCGTAACAGCCATCAATCCCACCAGAAGACTCATTGCATACTTCATGGCGACACCTACTGGGTTTATGGTGCAGACTCATGACAAAGGCTCATGTCATGCGTCAGATTTGTCGTGTCTATTCTTGTGAAATGGTTCCTGCAGGGTGCTACTTTGTGACCGGTACAACTGTTAAGACACGGTTTTGTCAGAAAGGTTGCCGGATTTTTTGTTATCTTCCGAAAAACGTTTAAGGCCAGCAAAAAAGCCTATAGAAGGCTGCTTGAGTTGATGAAAGGCGGGCTCGGAGTTGGAAGTTGGTGGGAAACAGATAGCCGGAAGGCGTGGCTCCCCGACGTAAAGAGGAGCCACGTTCTACTCTTATTCGCATCTCAGGGTATTTGATGGGTCAGAGAGCGCAACTTTGGCGGCCTGGTAACTCACCGTCAGCCAGGCTGTAACCAGCGCCAGCACCCCTGCCAACACAAAAACGGAAGCGCCGAGGTTCGCATGATAGGCAAACTCCTGAAGCCAGCTATCCATTGCAAACCAGGCGAACGGCGCGGCGAGCACAAAGGCCACTGCCACCAAGACCGTAAACTCTTTCGAAATCAACATGATGATGCTGCTGACAGAAGCGCCCAGCACCTTCCGGATGCCCACCTCCTTGGTTCTCTGTTCAGCCGTAAAGGATGCCAATCCCACCAGCCCCAGACATGCAACGAAAATGGCTAGACCGCCGAATGCGCCGAACACTTTGCCTTGTTGTTCTTCGGCGCGGTAGAGGCTTTCAAAATTTTCGTCCACAAAGTTATGGACCAGAGGCAGCGCAGGGTTCAACGCGTTCCACTTCTCCTCTATGAAATCGATGGTACCGGGAATGTCGTTAGGACGAATCCGGATGACATAATTCCAGGCCATGTAGGGGGCGACAAAATAGACGGTCGGCACGATCTTCTGCCGAAGCGTTTCGAAATGAAAATTCTTGAGCACACCGATGACGTGACCGTCTCGAGGTTGCCACTGGCCGCTG
Source organism: Candidatus Zhuqueibacterota bacterium (assembly GCA_029261995.1). Taxonomy (GTDB): domain Bacteria; phylum Zhuqueibacterota; class Zhuqueibacteria; order Oceanimicrobiales; family Oceanimicrobiaceae; genus JAJDAF01. Next base: position 214,747 of record JAJDAF010000064.1, on the reverse strand, counting down.
TTCCAATCCGTGATCTCAGAACTGCCGAAAGCCTTGCCGACGGCGCTTTCGCTGGTCCAGCCGAGCTTCTGCACCGCCGCTTCATTGAGCATGAAAGCCGCTGTCGCGTCGGTGGTGAACTCACGTGAAAAACTGCGGCCGGCCACCAATTCGAAGCCCATAGTCTCAACAAAATCGAAATCCGTCCAGACAGTCTGCATGCCCTCTCGCTGATCTTCAGGCACTCCTTCAGGGCGTACGGTCAAACTGCTCCTTAACCTACCGGGTGGCACGCGCGAAGACGCGGCGGCATCGACAATATTGGGATTACTGAGCAGCTCGGACCGGAACTTGTCATAATGTGCGCGCATCTCCGACGGCGTGCCCGGAAGCAGAATCAAGTGCTCCTGATCAAAGCCAAGTTTCCGGTTGCGGGCAAATTCAAGTTGGTTGTAAACCGCAGCAGTCACGACGATGAGAAAAATCGAGACCGCAAACTGAAACGTAACGAGAACTTTGCGCAAAGCGCCGCCCTTCATGCCTCGCTGCAAGGCGCCCGAAAGTACACGAATTGGCTCAAATGCGGAAAGGAAGAAAGCCGGATAGCTGCCTGCGAGCAGACCAACGACCAGAGCGACCACGAACAAACCAACCAGAGTCAACCCGTCCTGGAATATGTGAAACGTCAATTCCTTGCCTGCCAGGCTGTTGAAAGCAGGCAAACAGACGGCAGCCAGGACAAGGGCTAGCAGCAGAGACAGGATTGCCAGAATGACACTTTCGCTCAAGAACTGCCACACCAACTGGTGCCGCAAGGCGCCCACGACCTTGCGCAATCCAACTTCGCGGGCGCGAGCCGCGGAACGCGCCGTGGCAAGATTCATAAAATTGATGCACGCGATCAGCAGGATAAAAATCGCGATCGCCGTGAAGGCGTAAACATACGTGATGTCCCGTCCGGTCATAAAAGATGAAATGCGTTGTGAGTGGAGATAAATGTCGGGCAGTGGCTGCATGACAATTTCCGGGCTGGCTTTCTTCCAGGCTTCCAGCTTGACTTCGACAAAGGCCGCCAGCCGACCATCAAAATCAGCAGCGGCGGCGCCCTCGGGAAGCATGACATAAGTCTCGCACGAGCCTTCGCCCCAGTTTTCAAGCACAATGCGCGAAAAAACTTTATCAGCGCAATTCATGGAAGCAAGCATATTGAGCTGGAGTTGCGTGTTGCCGGGAGGTTCATCCAGGATGCCGGTCACTTTGAAGTCGTTGTCTTCGAATGTCAACACCTTGCCGACCGGTTCGGCCTCACCAAAATATCTGGCAGCAATTTCCTGTGAGATGACGACCGAAAACGGGTCGGCCAGGCACGAGGCAGGGTCGCCTTGCAGCAGCGGAAACGTGAAGACCGCAAACACATCCGGATCGACAAAAGCCAAACCTTCTTCATAGAATCGCTGATCCTGATATTCCACCAAAGTGCGCCCTTGCGGTGCGAACCGGATAATGTTGGGGATATCCGGAAACTCCGGTTCCATCTCTCGCGCCAGCCGGTAGGAGCCAATCGCGCGCTGACTTTGCTCGCCGGTTTGCGGATTGGTCATCGATAGGTTAAGTCGGTAGATGCGGTTCTTGTTGACATGAAAACGGTCGAAACTCATCTCCTCCCGCACATAGAGCAGAATCATGATGACGCAAGCCATGCCAATGGCCAGGCCAAGAATATTGATGAGCGAGTATTCTTTGTGCTTGAGCAGGCTGCGCAGCGCTGTCTTGACGTAACTTCTGAGCATACTTGACCTCCAAGAAGAATTCGTGGAATCAGGGGATACTCATCAGACCTCTCATGCCCAAAAAGGTTGCCGTTTTATTTGACGGGCTTCTCCTCGGCTCACAGCCGAACTTCCACACCGAGGTTAAAAAACCGCTTCGTGAACACCTGAGGAATTCTCACAGGAGAACTGCTCACCTGCGGAATGTCAAACCAGAGATTGTCAGCGACATTCGCCACATTCCAGACGTTGAGCACCTCAGCCGAAATCAGCACCCTGCCCGGGACCGCGCGAGCGATTTCCACGGTGAAGCCCAAATCTACGCGAAAATAGCTGCGATATTTCTCTCTGCTGGAAAAGTCCGTCGCCAACACTCTGAGATCGGTACCGGGTTCACTCGAAACTACCTGCGGGTGAAACAAGAAACCGCTGCCGAACAGGATTCGCGTGTGCGCCCGAACGTTGGAATAGCGCGGCATTTTGTCTTGCAGGAAAAACCGCAAGGTGTGGGTCTGATCGAGCACCCGTCGCACATAGACAGCATCACCGCGCCGGCGTTCGCGGCTTTTCAGATAGCCATAGCTCAGCCAGCTCTTGATGCCATCTACGATTTCTCCCTTGAGTGCGATGTCGAGGCCGTAGCTGAACCCTTCAAAGTCGTTGCTGTCGCCGTAGATGAGTTTGAGCTGCTCCTGGCGGTAGGGCAGCAGACGGTCGAAATCCTTGTAATAGCCTTCCATCTGAATCTTGAGACGGTGGCCCAGGTCGTAGTCTATGCCGACAAGCGTGTGAATGGCCTTTTGTGCGCGCAAGGCCTTCGCGGCCGACGAGGACTTGTTTCGTACTTCCTGAGCGAACGGCGGCTGGAAATATACGCCTGCGCCCAGATGAACATTCAGCCCGGCGAGCGGAGAAAGATGCGCCGAGAGACGCGGGCTGAAGAGCGTTTCACCGCCAAACGGGTAGCGAGCCAGCCGCGCCCCGACCTCCATGCTGAGCCAATCCGCCGGCGAAAACCGGTCTTGCACGAAGACGCTGAAGGAATTGATTGCCGCGGACAGAGCCGCGTTCTCCACCCGCGGTACTACGACCAGGGTCGCGTCCGACACTTCAAGCTCCGTCTCATCGAGCCGGTTGTTCAGGTTCACCCAACGCGCGGTTGCTCCCACGGAAAAGGCATGAGTGCGGGTCTGCCAATCCAAAATATGACTTGCCTGCCAGCGCCGAATCTGCAGGCGGTTGTCCGATCTTTCGAATCGCGTCTTCAGGAATTCGCGGTTGCGGGAGGGCTCCCTGGCATTCGGGACAAAAAACAGATCGCCCTGCAGGTCACTGCTTTCTGTTTCGCTCGAAAGATATCGTGACAACGAAAGGCTCCAGGCGAGCCCGGCGCTCAGTTGGTGACGATATCGCAGCCCAAGAAGCCGAGTATCAAAGTCATAAGTCTGCTCGCCTTGCCAGGCGATATCAACGCCCTTCACATCCAGGGCGCCGAACGCAAAGTGGCCGCTCCATGAGTTTGGGGTAAGGTCGAATTTGTTCTCTGCAGCGAGAGCAAACAACTCGAGCTTTGCTCGGTCGCCGACAGCGTAGTCCATCAGAAGCTGCAAATCGGCGAAGCGCGGCTTGTAGTTGCCGCTGGTTTGCAGCTTGTTGACAAACAGCGCTGGATTCGAATAACGCGTTCCCAGCGTCCATTTCAGGCGCCCGCTTTGGCCGCGTAGCACCACACCGAGATTGAGCAAATCGGCGCGGCTGATGGCCGAAAGCCGGCCATCGTTTTGCCGAGCGTAGTTGACCTCGAGCGCGGATGCAAGTTTGTCACCAAACCGGGCAGGAAAAGCAGCACCAAAAAACCGTAGATTCTCGACCATATCCGGATTGATGAGTGATTGGTTCTCTTCCACCCCCTGGCGCAAGAGCGCCGGACGGTAGATTTCGTAGCCATTCAGATAAATAAGATTCTCGTCATAATTTCCACCGCGGACGTTGTATGAACTGCTCAGTTCGTTGTTCGAGCTGACGCCGGGCAGAATCTTGAGCGACTTCAGAACATCAGAACCGACGGTCGGCATGCGCCGAATATCGGCAGCCTCCAGGGTTTGAATGCTGGCGTCGGTCGATGCTTCCCCCAGAACCGTCACAACCTCACTGGTGAGGGCAACAGGCGTCATCTTGACAAGTAGTTGCTCAGCGGAATGGCTTGATGAAATCACCACCTCCTGTTTCACGGTTTCGTAACCCAGATATCGAAACTCAACCGAGTAGCGGTCAAAAGGAAGGATGAACTCAAAGCGGCCATGTTCGTCCGTGGCCACGCCAGCACGGCCGGGGAGAATCAAAATATTGCAGTTCGGCAGGGATTCCCCAGAGTCGGCGGTTATGACGCGACCACTGATGCGGCCCCTGGCGGGTTGTCCGTCAAGTAAGGTCGGAAGCAGGAGCAGGAAACAAATCAGCAGCATTTTGGCCCTCCGGTTTCAAATCAGCGCAAAAGTGAATTCCGATAGCAATTGACGAGGGCGTTCTACTCCTTGAAATGGGTGAGGATCAAATTCTCGATGTGGCCCGCTTCGACTTGGGTGTCCTGTTTGTCCAGCCGACTCACGTCCAAAAGTGCGCTCATCCTCGACGCGACGTTACTGGGCCTGCATTCTAATATGATTAAAACCTTCTCTTGTAACTGGGGATCTGCGGCGGATGTCATGAAGCCAGACATTCACGCAGACTTGTTCAAGCGGTAACAAAGGGGAATACTGAGATGCTCTCCTGATTAATTGCGGTTGTCACAAGATAGGAAATCAAATGGGTTGGCACAAGCGCTTTTTGCGCGTAGCGCGACCTTTGATATCAAGCTGCAAAGCCCCGAATCTCACCCGGAAACGCGGGGCGCCAAAGTCAGCAGCGGCATCAACTCAACGGTTTGTCGCTGGACGCACGCAGTTTGAAACGAATTGGCACGCTGACCCAAACCTTGATTGCGCGGTCGCGCTGTTTTGCCGGCCGCCATTTAGTGGCCATGATTGCATCGGTGGCCGCCTTCTCAAATCCGAGGTCCGCTTTTGCCGGGCTCATTATCTGGGTTTTCAACGGCGTCCCATCCGCGCCAATCAAAACACCTACCAGCACGGTAGCCTCCATCCCTGATTTTCTGGCGATCTCGGGGTAGCGCAGGTTGCGCAGAATGGCGGCATAGCCCCCGATTGGCGCCGGCGGCTCATCATACGCAATAAAAGCATAGCCCTGGTCCAAAGGGTCTTCGCTTGGCGGTGGCGGTGGCGGCAGGGCGCTGAAGTCGAGGTCGGTTGTTTCGATGGTCAGATCTTCAGGTACCATTTCGTCTTCTGTCGGCACAGGAATAGAAGGCTTCGGCGGCGGCGGCAGGTTTCGAACCTGCTCCGTTTGCGGGATGTCTTCAACCTCTATGTCGATGGCAACTGCTTTGTTGAGGTCAAGATCGCCGCCGACGTTCGGCACAAATCTGAACATGCCAATGTGCAGGACTAGAGAGGCGACCAGCGCAATCTCGAGCGTCTTGCGGTAATGTAATCTCAGGTCAAATTGCGATTCTTTTATGGGTAACATTTCATTTCTCCGGCTTGACTGTCACAGCTTCAGAGCAGCGACAGTCCGGAGTCATGCAAAGTGTGTACCTAAAAATGGAGAGGGGAGCGGCGATGGGCTAAAGTGTTGATAATCCGGCAAATGAGTCAAGATGACGACCATCCCGGGGCTGGACATTCCCGATGACAATTCTTAATAACGAGAAACGGGGCTCTCTGTTTCGCAATCGTTCCACCTCCGGAGACAAGCTAGCACAACGCCGGCCACCGGAGGCGCAGTTGCTCTACTTGCCAAGCATCAATGCCGAACCGGCGCTTTGTACGGTCCGCAGATAGTTGAGCAGAAGCTGCCGCGGCCGCTCAGATTGCACCAGGGTGTCATATTTGAGAAGCGCGCCCTGCCAGCTATCGCTGTACCAGCTCACGCCTTCCGGCAACACAGCGTCTTTGAGCTTATCCGGCATCGGGTAGGCTGACAGATAAAAATAAGGCTCCGCAATGGCTTCATCGCCGGTCGAAAACCCGAAGCTCATTTGCTCATCCGCGTGGTCTTCATCATTTGCATCCTGGCCCGGAACCAGACGACCAGAGAACCAGACAAACGCCATGTCAAAGTGGTGGGGCCACAGACCGAGTGGGCTGGTCTCCTGCCTCAGCCCTGACTTGAATTCGAAGAAGACACCGGTAATCTGATTCAGAGCTTGCCAGAATCTGGCAGCGGCGGCCCGGTCGTAGTGCAAAGTTTCGGTGGCGGCGAACTGGCTGCCGTCTATCCCGGGCTCGATGCCAAGTGTCTTCAGCTCAGCCAGAACTTCATCCCGGAAGATTGCCAGCGGCTGACCGGCAAAGGCAACCTGCCGCCGCTCTCCGCTGCTGGCGATGATCTGCAATTCATGCGAAGTGAAATCCATCAACATCTTAAAGCTGGCGGAAACATCTTCCTTCGCCACCGGCACGGGTGGCGTTGTCAATCCCGTGACACCGGGCCGCAAGTTGATGTGCCACCAATGTTTGCTGCGTGGTGTGAGCGCGGCCCGAATTTCACCGATGACAAGCGAGTACTTGTGAATCGTGTCGCGGGTTGTTTGCCATTCATGCAGTGACAACGCTGGCAGATTTATCTCAGCCATTTTTCTACTTCCTTTCGCAAGATGAGAATCAACTCGGAATCACCGGAGCGCCATCATTGCTCCGGTCAGAGACTACCCTGCTTCGTACTGCTCAACCAGCAGCTCGGGGCGGCTCGCAGGCAGAGCCACACGATACCAGATGAACGGCAGCAGCGGATTCGGCAGCCAGTATTTCCAGCCCAGGTTGCTCACCTTTTCTCCGCTTTCGAGATGCAAGTCGAGCCAGACGTAGAGAAACTTGTACAGGCAGACTCCAGGGATGAAGTTTGGCTTCAGCCTGTCTGTTTGCAAATATTTGCTGCTGATGTAAAAATTGCCTTCGAATGTGGTGATGCCCCAGCCCAGGGGCCCGTCGGCAAGCTTAAGTCCGCTGCTGCGATGAGTTATTCGAACGTGTTTCCGCGGCGGATTGCTGACGGACTGTATTTGCTCGGGGTCGGGCATGTCACCCACGGGCCGCGCAAGCGCCGAGCGAATGCCACGGACCGAGATAGCTGAATGCGATGAATTGTAGACCGAGCGACCCTCGCGAATCAAAAGAACCTGTGGCGACTGGTGCCGCACGCCAAACCGGCGGGCAATCTCATTCGAAACATCGCGGTGCGCCAGCAAGTCAAGATGATAGATGCTCACTTCATCGTCGTCGAGATCCCACTTTTGTTCGAGCGAATGTTTGGCATAGGCGCTGACGGGACAACTGTTGCTGTGCTTGAAAATCGCCACAGGTTTGTCGGCAGATTCAGCATCTATTTTGTCGAGTCCGTCAATGGATGTAAGCAGTTTCCAGTTCACTCAGATATTCCTCGTTGTCGCGTGATTGTCAGAACAAATACTACCAACTGCTTTTCGCCGGGATCCATTCCAGCAAAAACAGGAAACAGCGTTCGTAGCGTCTGCCGGCGGTCACAACGTCTGTGAAAGCTCCGTTTCGGTCTGCTCAGCTTCTCTCACTAAGGCGGTCAATCCTACATCCCTCTGCTTTTCGCTCTGGACGAGCGAAAACCTGTCTCCCTTCAAAGGGAGAATCGTCCACCGAACAAATCAGGGGGATGTCTACGACACACATTTTTTCCCAGCACTTTGTGTATGAAATGAATATTTGGGAATAATCCGGCTAAATCAATTCGGCATCCGTGACAATTTCTAGCATCACCGGGCCGTCGTGCGCGACCATTTCCTGCATCGCGCTGTCCAGCTCAGATTTTTTGGTGACCCGAATACCAAGTGCGCCGCAGTTCTGGGCAAACTTCGAGAAATCCGGATTGTGCAGCGCGGTCTGCCAGACATCCCACTGACCGGCTTTCTGCTCCTTGGAGATCTTGCCAAGCTCGCTGTTGTTGAGCAGGACGTGCTTGATGGGCATTTTGTACTTGACGGCGGTGGTCAGCTCCATGGCGTACTGGCCAAAGCCGCCGTCGCCGGTCACCGCAAAGATCGGGCGGTCCGGAGCCGCCGCCCAGGCGCCCATCGCGGCCGGGTAGCCAAATCCGATGGAACCCAAATAGCCGGACATCAAAACCGATTGTGCGCTGCACTCAAAATAGCGTCCGAACGAATAGGTGTTGTTGCCGACGTCTACCGCAATCACGGCATTTTCGGGCACGTGGCGATTCATGGCGTCAAAAACCGCAACGGAACTAACGCCGCGGCCACGGTCGTCGAGCAGCCGGCGTTCTTTTTCAGAACGCCAGATAGCCCAGCGCTCTGCCACTTCTGCGCTCTGGTCGATGTTCTTCATCTTGCCTTGCAGCCGTTCACGCAACAGCTCTACCACCACGCCGATTTCTCCCCACACCGGCACCGTCACCGAGTGGAACTTGCCCAGGGTCATCGCATCAAAGTCCACTTGAACGATTGGTAGCTTCGGCGAAATACCCGTGTGGTTGGAAAAAGAAGCCCCGAGCACCAGCATGGCATCCGCTTCATTCATAAACCAGCTCGCGATCGGTGTGCCGCTGCGGCCCAGAACGCCACAAGCCAGCGGATGGCGGTCCGGGATCAAGCCTTTGCCTTTGAAGGTCGTGATCACCGGGATTCTGAAGGCCTCGGCAAGCTTTAAAATCGCCGGCATGTTGAAACGCGCGCCGTGCCCCACAACCATGACGGGCCGTTTGGATTTCTTCAGCAAATCAACTGCTTCGGCAAGGGCCTGCGGCGGTGGCGTAATCTCCAGAGGCGTCAAACGGCCACCGGGGCCGCCGGCCTTGGCATATTCGGGCGCAGGAGCGGCCTGCACTTCATCCGGAAAAATCAAATGGGCGACGTCCCGTTTCAGAAGCGCGTTCTTGACAGCAAGATTCACCAGCTCGGCATGCTTGCTGGTGTGAAGAACCGTCTGGCTGAACTCAGCAACCGCCGAAAAGGCCGCTGCCAGATCGACTTCTTGAAAAGCGCCCGGACCAACCACCTGGGCGTCAACCTGGCCGGTCAAAGCCAGAATGGGTGCGCGGTCAACTTTGGCGTCCCACAAGCCGGTGAGCAGATTGGTGGAACCCGGACCCGCGATGCCCAGGCAGGCAGCCGGCCGACCCGTAAGTTTGGCGTACGCTGAAGCAGCAAACGCAGCCGCGCCTTCATGGCGGATGCCGATGTAAGTCAAATTGCCTTTCTCCTCCTGCCGCCGTAGCGCATCCGCCAGCCCGAGATTGGAATGGCCCACCATGCCGAAAACCACGTTCACTCCCCAGTTGAGCATGGTTTCCACCATGACATCGGTGACGGTGCGCTGGTGCGCATCCTCTTGCGCCAGCCCGACATAAATGCCGTCGTCTCTGACCTCCACGGGAAAAGCTTCCACGCCATCATCGTGGCCGCCGGGAGAATTGCCGGTGCACGGGTGGAAGTCCCAGCCGTGCCAGGGGCAGCGCAGCCAGCCGTTCTCGATGGAGCCCTCGCCGAGCGGCCCACCCTGATGCGGACAGCCGTTCTCCAGGGCACTGAGCTTTCCTTCGAAATGGGTCATGGCCAGGCTTTTGTGGCCGGCCGCAACCGTTTTGACCCGGCCTTCGGGCAACTCATCTTTGTCGAGAACACGGTACCATGTAAGTCCGGCTTTGCTTGCCATAATCTTTTCCTCTTCGATTTGCTGGGAAGGTTATTTTTGCGCTTTGGCTCTTGTGGATGCTCACAATCTAGCAAATGATGCCGGGCTTGTCAACGGAATTCGCAATGCAAGAGTGGCGCGCAATCGGAGATTAACAACGCGGAAGAAGTGACTTCTATTCCATCGGCGAGCCCCCCCGGCCGAAGCCTTTTGCAAATTGGCGGGGCTCGCATTGCGCTATCTTTCGGCCTGTTTGACCACCCGGGCCAGACTGCGCTCCGTGAAACCACAGGCATATTTCCAACCTCGCCAGTCGTACAGGAGTCGATCTCGTTCCCACGCTCCGCGTGGCGAATGCAGACAGGACGCTCTGCGTCCAGTGGCAGGGCCCGTTAAGTCGGCTCATAAGAGCACGGGACGCAGGAGCGTCCCAGAATGCATTCCCACGCCGAGCGTGGGAACGAGACCGAGGCCGACGGCTCGGAGGGAACCTGCCACTCTCCGTCAAATCACCATTCAATCGTCACCTCAATCGATCCTTCAAGCCCGGCATAATTCCTCGCGCTCGAATATCGCCAGTGCTCCTGCTGGTCAACATACCCGCGTTTCACCGGATTGTTATGAATGTACTCAATCTTCTGCAGCATCATATCCACGCCTTGAATTTGCTCCGGATGCGAGCCCTCCTGCCAAAGTTGGTAGGGCCGGTCATGCTTGTGCTGCTTCCGAAAGAAATGCAACTGCTCCAGAATCTTCCTGGCGTTTCGTTCTTTGAACAAATCAATAATTTGTCGGGCGGTGTGAGATTTGAAATCACCTACTTCTTTGACCAGATCATCGCTAGCAGCAACCATGTGTAGATGGTTCTCCAGGATTACGTATGCAAACAGGTTCATCCGACCGTTTTCTTGCAGAAAGGTCAGGGAGTCAAGGACAACCTGTGTCACTGCCGGACTGGCGAATATGGGAATCCAGTTCAGAACGGTGCAGGTCAAGAAATGCGGGATGTTTGTGTCGTCTTCCTGGAAGATTTTGTAGCGGCTGCGGCCCACTGCACGCTCCTGTTTCTAAGGAATCTCGTTCCCACGCTCCGCGCGGCGAACACAGACTTGGACGCTCCTGCGTCCAGTGACGGGGTCCTGCACGTCTTGCTTAGAAGAAGCACGGGACGCAGGAGCGTCCCGGAATGCATTCCCACGCTGAGCGTGGGAACGAGAGTATCACCTGGCGCAACTCGGTGCCCAGCGTGTATTTGTGATAGCGGCTGAAGCCACGCACGATTTTTTCATAGTAGAGGGCAAAGTCGTACGCCTTTTTGTAAATTGGCAGGTGCTCATATTGCGCCATGGTTTTCTCCCAGCAAAATTTGCCACGACTCGCTCGCTGACGCTCGCTCCTATTAAATGATCAAATGATTCGAATAGCCAAATGACCGATGATTTTCCTCAGCGTACCGCTCGCACGTAGTTGTTGTTGTCGACGTGTTTGTGATTGCAGTTGCCATTGTTGAAATTGACGTTCCACGCCCGCGAAGCGGTATTGCCCCGATACTTGCTGCCGCCATTCAGCGGCCCACCAACGCTTCATCCCTGCCGCAACAGGGTAGAAACGCTTGCATTACAATGCCCGGAGAGCGAATCCGGGCGACCGGGGTGCACAATCATCAAGTGAGCACGCTCCGTCGCCTTAAGTTTGATGGGCAACGGATTCCGGCTCTCCGCTCTTCTTAGCAGCCCTCAGCCAGCCCTCGTTCTGCCTGCTGATGTCCACCACCTCATTAATCGCGAATTGAAAGGAGTTGAAATTGGCAAACGCCTGCAAATCTTTGCACAAACGAATGGTGAGTTTCAGATCTTCGAGCTTACTGCGCAGTTGCAGGAGCACCTGAGCACGCTCTCTTGTGCTATTGGCCTGCCGAATCAGGCGAATCACCTGCCGCGAGCCCTGGCGCAGCTCCGTGCCCAGCGTGTATTTGTGGTAGCGGCTGAACCCACGAACGATCTTCTCACAGTAGAGCGCAAAGTCGTAGGCCTTTTTGTAGATGGGCAAATGCTCGTATTGTGCCATAGTTCTCTCCCGGTGATTTTTTGCCGCGACGCGCTCGCTGACGCTCGCTCCTATTAAATGATCAAATGATTCGAATAGCCAAATGACCGATGATTGTCCTCAGCGTACCGCTCGCACGAAGGTGTCGATGTCGACGGGTAGGTGACTGCAGAGGCCATAGTCGAAATAGACGGCCCACGCCCGCGAAGCGGATTTTTTGTCTGCGGTCCAAATCCACTCTTGGTTGCTGTCAAACTTCGGATCGATGTACAAACCAGCTTCATTCTTCTTCGGCTCCATCAGCGACATCGCTTCTTCCAGCGTCGGCAAGCGCCAATCGTTGAAGCCCGCGTGCTTGTTCTTGTTCAAACCTTGAACGTACTTCTTGGCGCTTTCAAAGCTCATGGACTTGGCGGACCCGGATTGCTGCCACATTAGTCCGGTGTCGCTGTCGGTCACGACCTTGTCACCATCTCGGTCATTGATTTCGTACGCGTGTGCCACGCCCTTGCCGGCGCCATTCCAATCGCTGTCAAAAAAACCTCGGTCGCCCAGCATCTCCTTAACTGCATCTTCGGAAAAATCCTGCAACGGCTTTGATCTGAGTTTTGGTCTTCCTGAACGCGGGGCGGGTTTTGCCATTGGCCGGGGTTGCTCCGCTTGCGAGCGCAGCTGGTCGACTTCCTGTTTCAGGCTGGCAACTTCCTCCGTGAGCTGGTCTCGTTCTGCCTTCACTCCGGCCAAGGTGGAAACACGTTTTTCGTGGTCCCGCACCTGTTTGCGGGCTGCTTGTAATTCACTCCTGGGCACCGTGTGCTTCAGCTCCGCTTGTTTGTTCGCCAACTCCTTTTGCAGGCGGACGAGTTCTGCGCTGGAAGCAACGCCGGCATGCGGTTTGAAATCCTGAACAGGATTGGACGGGCTGTGCTGCCAGTCGCCGAGGGTTTGCAGACATTCAGCAATCTCCCGCTCCAGTTCCTTCAGGCCCTCGACAGATTGTTTGTAAATGATGCAGCGATAGTTTCTGATATCAAAGGGCAGGTCTCCCGTGTCCTGCACAATCATGACAGTTTTGTTGGCGATGGCATGCGCTACGCCCATTTCGTAGAAGACATTGGGATTCCTGTCGGTCAAATCGGCAACGATGACCTCGCTTTTGTAAAGTTGCTCGATGATCTTGCGGTTGATGTTGAACACGCCCTTCAATTCATCCACGCGCACCGGCTTGAAGCCGGCTTTCTCGCAGGCCGGTTTGATGCCGTAGGTGTAGACTTCCTTGCGCTCCTTGCTGAAAGGCATAATGACGAAACACATCTTTTGCTTCGACGGCATGGCTGTTCCCTAGTGTGACATTCCTGCGTAGCGCCCCGGGATGCACGGGACGTTCTTCATTCTGATGTGTGGCCGCGACGCGCTCGCTTGCGCTCGCTCCTATTAAATGACCAAATGATTCAAAGGACCAAATGACCGATGATTGTCCTCAGCGTACCGCTCGCACGAAGTTGAAGTTGTCGACGCGTCTGAAGTTGCAGTAGCCAAAACTGAAACGGACGGTCCACGCCACCGAAGCGGATTCTGTATCAGCGGTCCAAATCCACCACTGCGCTTTGTCAAACACCGGATCGATAAAAAACCTATCATCGTTTGGTGTCGGTTCCATGAGAGACATGGCTTCTTCGAGCGTCGGCAAACGCCAATCACCGTGCCGGCATACGCCGCGGCGTTCAGGCTGTCAACGTACGCTTGCGCGTTCTCATAAGTAATGTAGCTAGCAGACCCGGACCGCTGCCAGTGCAATTGGGTCTTTGCATCATAAACAGTGCTGTCTCCGGGCAACAGCCTATAGTCATTTTCGATTCCCCGTCCACGCACGTTGAAATCGACATCGTAATAGCCGTAGTCTTCAATCATTTTCTGCACATCTTCGACAGAAATCTCCATGCCGTGTGAACGCAGACCATCCACGCCGCTTCGATCCGCAGCAGGTTGTCCCCCCTGGATGGGCAGGACGGAAACCCAAAAGAAAACGACCGTCACCAGCATGATGGTCACGACGCCAACAGTGGTCAAAGGCTTCTCCTCCAGTTTGACCTTGCTCTTGGCGAACTCCCACAAAGCCAGCGCCTTGATCAAGAATCCCGAGACAGCGTAAAACCAGATCCAGACCGAAGTCAGAAACGCGGTGTAGAAGCAAATGGCCAAAAATGGCGCGCCAACGCCGCGAAGTATCGTCGATTTTCCCGTCAACGGCAAAACTTCCGTCAGGTAAGCTTTCAACGAAACCGGTTCCGAAGAAACAAACGCAAACGACAGCAACGACAATGCAAGGGGCAAGGCGATGGCGATCAACAGGGTCAAAACCGCATCCATGACCAGCAGCAAGGCGTGCCAGACAAACGAGTCCCGCCCACTCATGAGCTTGATGATGAATCTGGTCTCGAGCAGGGAAAGATAATCCGGCAGCAAGTTCAACACCACAAAGTACAAAAAAATACTCTGAATCAATTCGCCCAAGGAAGGCGCCCGCCAGAAGCCGTCCAGTATCAGCCGCAGTTCCTGCGGGCGCAACGCCGCCCACACCAGCGTCACCAGAAGCACGGCAGCCAGCGAAGCAAGACAAGACCGAAAGAAACAGCGCCAGGTGAGATGTTTCTTGCCAAAGACTTTGTCAAACCAATGCGCAAACAGCGCCGGCCAGCTTTGCATTCTCTCCGGTGCTTTCAAGTTCAGAATCCAGATGGCGAGACCGAGCTTGGCATCGTCGTTGATCAGGTCGTCGCCTTTTTCAAACAACTTGTAGATGAAAGCACAAAGCGCCAGATAACCACCAAGGCTGGTAAGCTGCGGCAAAGCATCCATTCTCGAAGTTCCGGTTCGTCAAACAGGCTGAATTGTGGAGACAACGTAACAAAACGTAAGAAACCCGGCTCAGCAAGTCAAGACTATTCTGCTTTGCTCCTGCTTGGAGTTTTGCCGGCAGCGTTCTCGTTCCCACGCTCCGCGTGGCGAACGCAGACTTGGACGCTCCTGCGTCCAGCGGCAACCCGACACATCTGCCTCACAAACACGGGACGCAGGAGCGTCCCGGAAGGCATTCCCACGCCGAGCGTGGGAACGAGATCAATCTACATCCCCGACGCTCGTCGGTGATTTGGTGCCCACAATGCACCACCCATAAATCCGGGACCGTGTCTAGGTCTTGACATGACCGTTCGTTGTGGCCTTGCATGGCCGAGCGCCCGATTGATGTTGCCCCCACGCCTGAACTTCATAGAGTGATAACAAGAACAGAACCCGGCATGCCGGAGAATCGTTGCGAGTCGTAGAATATTGCGGCCATCACGCCCAGGTAACAAGCCGTCAACAGCAAGTATCGTTGCGCCAAACGCCAATGGTCTCCCGGCAAGCGTCTCAAACCTCACGCCAACAGCAAATGGTGTCGCGCCAAGAGCCAATAGGGTCTTGGCAAGGGCGAATACTCTCCTGTCGAGGGCGAATAACGCTCCGCCAAGAGCCAATATTCATGCGTCGAGAGCAAATGGTCACCCGCCAGGCCGATATACGGTGTCGTCAAGAGACCAACCCGTCGCACCAACAGCGTTCAGGCGCTTGCCAACACCCTGATCGCAGGGTTTGACGGCAATATGGCAGGGCGAAACAGCTCTTTGCCGCTTTTGCTCAAGTTGTGGCCCGGCCTGCCGATGGTGTCAGACAAAACCAAATGTCTCATTAATCTTGAAAGGATTCAAGTCATGGCAATTCACATCGGCAAATCGCAATTCAGGTACTGGCTGGAGCTGTTGCAGAACATGTGGCAGGCACACAACCACAGCGGCATTGCCTTGCGGGACGATTTGGCCGGGGAAGTGGAAGCGGCAAATCAAAATTCCCCGGCTCTGGTCAACAGTTTCTACACCTTGAGATCACAAGACGGTCAACTGCGGCAGCAAGCGGCGCAACTGCAGATTCAAGGCCGGCTGGCCAGCCGCGAGGTGCGGCACTCCCTGATCAGTGTCAACCCGGAGCAAGCAGGTACGGCGCTGGCGCTTTACCAAGTAGCGCAAGAGCCGCCCACCGAGCGCCTGGCGGTGTTGAGCCATCTGCAACACCTGGTGCGAGTGGCGGCGGAGCAGACTGAGACGGTTATGAAGCCCGAAGCAGAAGTCCTGGCGCGGGTCACGACCCTGGCCGAGGAGTTGCGCCAAAAAGTCGACGCCATCATCGACAACCAGGCGGAGATAGAAAGCAACCGCAATGACTTGACGGACGCCGTGCTGTACAACCGGCTGCTGCGCGCGCGAGTCCACGGCTTTCTGCTCGCCAAACCGGAAGTGGGCCACAACCATCCGGTTATGCTGGAGTATGGCTTGCGCAAGAAAGTTCGCAACAGTCCAGCTGTCACGGTGGTTGACGAAGAGATAGAAACACCGGCGCCGGTCGAGCCGTAGTGAGCAGGTTGGTTCTGAGCCATCGAACTGTATTCATCGGGTGACCATGTGTCATCCGATGAATCGTTTTTGTGGGTGTCTCGTTGCCACGCTCCCGCGTGGCGAACGCAGACTTGGACGCTCCTGCGTCCAGTGGTGAGTATTTAGCGACTTTGCGCATTAAGCACGGGACGCAGGAGCGTCCCTGAATGCATTCCCACGCAGAGCGTGGGAACGAGAACAAGAAAAGACTTGGGTGGCACGCGTCTTCAGACCGTGCATTTTGCCCAACAATCACTTCAAAGCCAGCATCTTGCGACTGACCATGCGACCGGCCGCCTGCAGGCGCGAGAAATAAACTCCGGTGGCCACAACCTGGCCGTTAGCGTCTTTGCCATCCCAAATAACTTCATGCCAGCCTGGCGCTTGCGTTCCTGAAAAAACCCGGCGTACCTCGCGCCCCACGGCATTGAAAACCACCAGCTCGACCTGTCCACCCTGCTCAAGAAAATATTTCAAGCGGGTTTCAAGATTAAAAGGATTCGGGAAGTTCGGCGCTAATTCTATTCTATCCGGCAAGGCAGGTTCGGTTGCAGCCACGGAAGTCGCAAGCGGGTCCGGCAGACGGCTTTCGTAGAACCCGTTGCCGTGGGTCGCGACCCGCAGCATCCGGTTCGAGCGCGAGATGGTCAAATCCATGGCCATGATGGCATCCGGCAGGCCAACCTCGTGCTGCTGCCAGCTCAGTCCTTCATCTTCTGAAAACCAGACACCGAGATCGTTGCCCACAAAGATCTGCTGCGGATGGTCGGGGTCCACCGCCACGGACCAATGCGGCACATCCGGAAGGCCGGCGCCAACATCCTGCCAGCTCGCGCCGCCGTCTTCCGTGCGGTAAAGATGAGAAGTGCCGAATCCACCCAGGGCCAGGTAGACGATTTGGTCATCGTCGGGATGAATGTACAAATCCGTGGGGAAACGGTCGGGAAGGTCGGCTGTGATATCCAGCCACTGCTCGCCGTGCGTTGTCGTTTTGAAGATACGTCCCCGGCTCTCGCCAGGACTTGTGGCTGCATAGACAACATCGACATCAAGCGGCGAGGCTGCCATGGCGATCAGGGGATTGCTGTCCAGGGGAGCGCTTCTGCTCCAGCTCGAACCACCATCATGCGATATGTGGACGCGATTGCTGCCCGCAAACAGGACCTGATTATCGACAGGGCTCAGGACAAATGGCGCGATGAAATTGGTCGTGGTTTCGAGCACGTCGGGCGGCGAAATGTCCAGGAAACCAGAGAGACCGCGCACCGTGCTCTTGCCCATCGTCAGCCACTGCAGGGAAACGTAAATGGTGTTGTTGTCGCTCTGGTCGATGGCGGTCCATGAGCCATCGCCACCGAATAGCCGGCGCCATTCCGAGCTGCCTATGTACATGGCGGAATTGTTGTCCTGCAGGCCACCCAACGTCATCAGCGAGTCCGTATCCGAACTGGAAGTGCCATTGTAGAACTGCGTGGTCTGCAGTCCACGGCTGCAATTCTTCACAGTTCGACCGCCGTCCGCCGAACGGAACACGCCACCGTCGTTGGTGAAATAAATGACGTCCGGATTGGTTGGGTCGAAAACAATGCTGTGGAAGTCAGCCCAGGTGGTCGGCAGGTTCGATTTCGAAGTTTCCGGGTCCGGGCGGTACAGGGTCGTGCGATCAACGAAGCGGAGATTAAATCCACCATCATCGGAATAGACCGGATTGCCTGGCTGACCTGCTGCCCAGACAATATCGGGATTGGTTGGATGAACCGCGACATCGTGCGCGTACCAGCCCTGAATTCTCGAATAGTCCAGGTTGGAGGTCACACGCCAGGAATCGCCGCCGTCTGTGGTTCTTGCCAGCCAACTGCCCTGGCCTACGCTGCCAAAGACTTTGCCCTCGGAAAACCCGATGCTGGCAAACACGACATTGGGGGATGACTGACTCATGGACAACCGAGCCTTGCCATAAAAGGTGGTGACGCCCGGGATGGCCATTTGCTGCCAAGTTGCGCCGCCGTCACGACTGCGATAGATGCCGTGTCCCGGGCTGGCCATGCCGCCACAGGCGACAAAAACCACGCTCGTATCCTGGGGGTTGATGGCAATATCCGTGGCCATGACGACATCGTGCACAAGCCGCCATGAGGAACCGCCGTCGATGGATTTGTGGGTTCCAAGCGTGGTTGCAGCCCAAACCGTCTCTGAATCCATGGGATTGATGCGGACCATCTGCACGCCGCGCTGCTGGTTGAAAGCCCAGTCCAGGCTTTTGCTCCAGGTCTGGCCGCCGTCGTCGCTCTTCAAAACGCCGATGCCATAACTGCCGCGCGTGAGCCGCTGCGCCGTGATTCCGGGGTGCGACTCGGGACTGCCGTAGACTTCGCCCGTACCGATGAACATCTTGTTTGAATCATCCCGCGCGATGGCGATGGAGCTTACCCCGAGCACGGGATGACCGGTTGACACATACTCCCAGGCATTGGGCCCGGAACCGGCAGTGCGGCTGCGCCAAAGCCCGCCGCTGGCAGAGCCGGCATAGATGGTTTGCGGGTCTTGAGGATTCACGGCCAGAGCGAGAGTGCGACCGCCGATGTTGGTTGGGCCAATCGCTCGCCACGACTCAAGTTCGGCAGACGAGGCGGTCAGACTTCGATCGCGCAAACGCCTGACTTTTGCAGCCTCAAATGCGGGCGCAATGCCAAAGTCAGGAATTGTCGCGCCGGGATAGGCCCGGGCGGCGGAGATGAATTGCAGCGCCTTGCGGGCACCGGAGATTCTGTGTTTGCCGTCAGTTGGAGTGTTCGCCCATGGCTCGAAGCGAATAAGAAGCAACGTCAGAAACAAACAGACTGCCGCGCCGCTGATCCAGATAATTTTGTGCTTCATAATCTCCTCCCATTTGGTCGCGGCACTCTGCTTGAATTTGTGCTTACGAAATCGAGCCAACGCCGCTGTATTTGATGCCCGCGAGATGCGCCAGCTCCCGGTCAAAGGTGGCGATGTCGTCCAGGCAGAATTGATTCAGATGTGTGTGACCGCAGGCACGCGCCATGACCTGCATCAGCTCAACAGTGGCGAGAAAATAATTCTCAAGCCGGCGAGCGGAAAGCTCGATGTCGAGACGCTGGCGCAACTCATCTTTTTGAGTCGCGATTCCCACGGGACAGGCATTGGTGTGGCAGGCGCGCATGGCCTGACAGCCGATTGCCTGGAGCGCGGCGTTCGAGACAGCGATGGCATCCGCGCCCAGCGCCATGGCTTTGATGAAATCAGGCGCTGTTCGAAGGCCTCCGGTAATGACCAACGTCGTCGCTCCTGCACCGCGCCGGTCCAGATGGCGTCGCGCCCGGGCAAGCGCGGGAATGGTCGGCACTGAAATGTGGTCGCGGAACAGCAGCGGTGCTGCACCCGTGGCGCCGCCGCGGCCGTCGAGGATGATGTAATCCACGCCGATTTCCAGCGCAGCATCGATGTCTTGTTCGAGGTGATTCGCTGAAAGTTTGAAGCCAATCGGGATCCCTCCGGAGACATCCCGAATCTCATTTGCCAGATTCCTAAAATCATTCAGGCCGGTCATATCGGGAAAACGCGGTGGAGAAATAGCCGGTTCTCCTTCAGGAAGCCCGCGCACCTGGCTGATCTTGCCTTTGTTCTTGTGCCCCGGCAAATGGCCGCCGGTGCCGGTCTTGGCGCCCTGGCCACCCTTGAAATGGAAGGCCTGCACTTTCTTCATGAGCTTCATTTCAAACCCGAATTTGGCGGAAGCAAGCTCATAAAAGTAGCGGCTGTTTTCAGCTTGCTCCTCGGGCAGCATGCCACCTTCTCCGGAGCAGATACCCGTCCCGGCCTTCTCGGCGCCTCGGGCCAGCGACACTTTCGACTCTTCCGAGAGTGCGCCAAAACTCATGTCAGATACAAACAGCGGAATGTTTAATTCCAAAGGCTTCTTCGCATCAGGCCCAATCACGGCCTTGGTCTCCACATCGACATCTTCCAGGTGCGGCAACCGGCTCAGTTGCGCGGGTAGAATCTGAATATCATCCCATTTCGGCAGCAGGTTTGTGCCGACGCCCATGGAGCCCACCGGGCCATGATGGCCGACCTTCGAGAGTCCAAACTTCGCCAGGTGATGAATCTCGGCGGTCTTCGGTTCTTCATCCGCCGGGTGAGTTGCCTCGAATGCGCCCAGATAATCGCCCCGGTTAACCAGCTCAGGATGGTCCCGTTCATGCGCCGCAATCTCGGCTCCGTCTACCCAGACCTGCCCATCTTCGACGACCGCGCTGAATTTTGGCAGCACCTCGTTGTTATTGTACTCGCTTATTCCAGAGTCCGTGCGGTAGTCCCAATTGTGCACATCGCAAATGAGATTGTGGCCATCGACATGGCCGTCAGCAAGCAGCGCGCCCCGGTGCAGGCAGCGGCCATAAAACACGGAGACTTCATCGTCGTAACGGAGGATGACCAGGTCTGTCTGGCGCACCAACGCGTGTGCTGGCTTGCGGTCTTCCAGATCATCCCATTTGAAAATAGCTGTCTTCTTTTGCATGGTCAACTCCTTGTTTGTGTCTAGCGTAAGTCAAAACGGATTAAGCAGAATGGAATCAAAGAACGGGATTTTCCGGAGATGTTCAAGAGAAATAAGTTGGTCGGAAGTCGAGGGTTAGAAATGAATCTGACTTGCTGAGGCCCCTTCGGCACGGCTTACCTTGCAGAGAGGACAATCACCTCGCGCTTTCCTCTCTGTCTTCCTCTGAAATGCCTACATCACCTTGCCACACCTCCCGGTTCAGGCACCCGCACGAACCAGCCCACGATTGCCACCAGAAGAATCGCTGGCGCCAACCCGTAAAATGCCGGATCGTAGGAGCCCGTGGTTTCGAAAACATAAGATAGCAACCACGGTCCGCTCGCCGAGGCAATGACCGTAAACACCTGCGCCGCCCCTTGAATCTTGCCAAGATGCGGTCTGCCAAAAACTTTGCCCCATGAGGTGAAGAAGATCACAACCACGACGCCGCCTGAGAAACCCAGCAAGGCAGCGTGCGCCAACGCCTGTGAAGCTGTCTGCAGATAAGGAAAACTCAAAAGGTAGAGTGCTACCAAAGCCATGGCCAGTGACATGAGCCGGGTGAGCGGCCATTTGCGCGCCAGCCAGCCGGCAAGCAGGTTTCCGCCAAGTCCCGTTACCATGTACGCAGCCATTGCGCCACGGAAAACCTGCTGTTCAAAGCCGAGCTGTTCGAGAATCGATTGATTGAACAGCAGAACGCCGGCGATAACCATGTTGTAGAGAGCGCTGCCCAGGGCAAAAACCCAGAACGCGGGCTTCCGCAGGGCTTGCTTGAGCGTGAATCCCGACGACAGGCCAGCAGCATCTGAGCTACCTGATGCTATAGATTGCGCGTGAGGATTAGATTCCGCCTCGGTGTCCGCGTTCAAGCCCACGGCTTCCGGATTTCGGCGGACAAACAGCCAACTCAGAATTGCAGTGCCAGCCAGCCACCAACCAAGCGTTTCCCAGGGCAGACGCCAGCCTTGCGCACTCACGGCCTGCTGCAAAGTCAAAATCGCGGCCGCAAATGCGATGCTGATGAGGACGGAAAAGACGCCCATCGCGATGCTCAACCTGCGCACAAACCACTTGCCGACAATCGTCAGGCTTACCACGGAGAGCGCGCTTTGGCCGAATCCGCGCATCAAGATGAGTAGGAGTAGCAGCATACCAGCGGAGGCGATCTTGCTGAAAAAGAGCACCACCAGACTGAGCGCGAACAGAACCGAAGTTACCACAGCGCGCACGCCAAATTGGTCGATGGCCGGGCCGCACAACAGGTTGAACGAAGCGCCTAACAGAGTCGCCCAAAAGTTCATCTCGCCGAAACTGAGCCGGCTGAGTGACAGATCGCGCAGCAGCGGCTCGGTGATCAGACCGATGCCGACGCTACGGCCCGGCAGGGTCGCGACCATGGCAGCGGCCGCCAGAAACAGATTCACCCAGCCATAATAAAAGGGCAACCTTGCCGGGAATGGTTTGGTCAAGTCGCTTTTCAAGATGTGGGCCTGGTCGCTCATTCGTATTCCTGATTTGGTGAAAAAATGTTAACGGGGAAGAAGCGTGAAAAGAGAAGTCTCTGCATTAACGCACGCCAGGTGATTCTGTTTCAATCCCAGTGCAGATGATTAGCTTTTGTCGTCAGCTTTCTCTTGAATATGATGGTGATTTTTTGTACTTTGACCAGCCATCTAACAGACTGTGTTTTAAATACATGAAAAAGGTCATCCGCAAAGTACCGATAGACCAGCAGGGTAGCGATTTCGCGTATTGGCTAAGCCGCCCCCCGGTAGAACGCCTAGCCGCATTGGAAGCTATCAGGAGGGAATACCACAAGTGGAGAAATGGTTCAGAACCAGGATTTCAACGAGTCTATTCAATCATAAAACGAAAAGAACATGAATAAAGAATTCTACGCTACTGAGATTTCCGTCAGCCATGACGAACAGACTCTAACCATAAATTGGGCAGACGGTCACCGCTCTGTCTATTCGCTCGATGGAATCCGGCGGGCCTGCCCCTGTGTCGAGTGCGCCGGCGGCCACGACAACATGGGACGCCCGGCCGACCCGGCCATCTTCAACGAGTCACCCCGGCAGAAATGGACGATCACGCAAATGCAGGAGTCCGGCAATTACGCCATGCAGATTTTTTGGGGTGACGGCCATGACAGCGGTATCTATCGCTGGGAGTATCTGCGCCAACTTTGTCCGATTGAGAATAAGCAAAGCCCGGCCGCTGGCTAGCACCGGAGCCGTTGCTGAGCCTGCAGGCTCTCCTTGAGCCCACCCAAAAAAAGGGAGCCCAATCAGGCTCCCTTCCAGAACAATTCACATCATCAGTTTTCGGACGCGAGCCTCATACAGGCGGGTTTGCCTTTACGATGAAGAAGTCTTTGCGGCCTACTTGTCGGCAAACTGAGGGCACTGGTGGCTACTATGTTCCTCGCTGGCTTTCGCATGGCCCGCGCTTTCCGCCTTGGCGAGCAAAGCACATCCCGTATCGGCATTCTCCTCGACGCCGTTGCCCTTGAAATACATTTGCGCCAGATTAAACATCGCCGCTGCGTTGCCAGAGTCAGCCGCTGTCTGATAGAATTGTGCAGCTTGTTTTGGATCATAGAAGCTGCTGTTGCCGTCTTCGTGGATGTAGCCGAGATAGAGCATTGCTTCGTCATCGCCGCGTTGAGCGACCTCTTTAAACAGCGCCACTGCTTCCTTATCTTTTTCATTGTCGTACAACCGTTTCGCCAGGCGCTTCTTGATGAAGAGCTGGGCAAGCTCGCTGGCGGGCAGCCGCAGATCGATGGCTTTTTTGAGATCCTTCAAATTGTCAGCGGGAATTAAATCGCCGCCCAGGCTGTCCACCAGGCTCGCCAGCGAAGTCATCTCACCCTCATCGAGCTTCAAACCGACGAATCGGAAATCAGGCGCTATGCCGCGCTTCTTCAAGTCTTCAACCACGATGTTTTGGGTTGACAGCGATGTGTGTTTTCCAGAAGTCACCACGATGATATGATTCTCGAGTTCGCCATCAGCACTGAATCGGTCGGCCTCCTCGAAATCACTGACAGCGCCGGAAAGGCCTCCAATCAAATCCGCATCGCCGCAGGGCCGGATGCCCTCCAACGCTTCCAGAATGCGCAACGAATTGCTCCTGGCGAAGTCGACCACTCTTTCGCTTACCCGCCTCCTGCCGTCGCAGTTGCCGCCGAATCTGCGCACCGCTGCTTTGGTATTGCTGCGGTCATAGGCCTCCGCGACATCCGAAAGGGTCACGACCGCGGCGGTCCACTTCGAGATGCCTTCCTGCAGGGGCTGGTTCATGTTCTCCGAGACATCCAAAATGATCTCGACATATTCATCGGTATCCACGGTGAAGCCCTGCCATTTTTCAATCAGCCCTTCAAGATTTGTCAGCGTCAGGGTTATTGCGGCAATCACGGCCGCCAACAGTAGAAACTTCTTCTTAAAAAATTCCAGAGTCTTGTCGAATAGAGTTGAGGCTTTGGCTACTCCTGATTCTGATTGGCTCTCATTCTGCTCTTCTGCCATGCTCCGTCTCCTTCCAAATGGTAAATTAAATAATGATATCTTGCGGTCTAGTAGCGTTGCTCGGCTCTGCAAAGACAATCATGATCGCTGCGACAACGGCCGGCGTGGCGCACAAGTCCCACGCCCAGGCGCACGGGATCGCCCTGCTGATTGCCCCGGGTAACCGGTGTGACCTCGACCTCGAGATCACGACAGGCATCGGCCTCGGTAAGTGTGTATCGGGGATTGTCGCCGTAAGATTTTATGGTCCGCTTGACCCGCCTGCGCTTGCCGTTTTCAATTCTAAACCACTCGATAACGGATGCGCCCTCAGCATCGCAGCCATCGTTGAATTGATAGGTCAACTCGATGGTCGAATCCTCTTTTAAGTCCCCCGAGATAGCCAGATTGGTAACTGTGGGAGGCGCGTCAGTGCCAGGAGGCGGTGCATTCTTGACCACATTCAGAATAGTCAACGTGTCCCCAACCGACAACCGCCGCCCGCCGCGCAAATGAGACCTATTGGCGGCACGAATGAGTTCATCTGCATCCCTTCGGCCGTAATAGTGATTTGCCAGATAGGGCAGGTCGTCGCCACACTGCACCGCGTGTTTGCTGAACGGCTGGCCCAGGATCACGAGTTCCGTATTGGCGCGGTCGTCACTATCGTCGTATTCAAACCCTGTTTCAGCCGTCGCCTGACTCAAGAACTGCAGACTTCTGGCGCCAAATCTAGCGAGGCGCGAAACGGTGGTAAATGTGACTGTCGCGGCCTCACCGCTCTGAAGCGCATCGAACCGCCAAATGCGTCGTTGCGAACCGTCGCTTAGAACTTCTGTTTTATCCGGTTTGCGCGGCCAGAAATCCGTAGCCTGCACGCCCGGCGGGATGGCGTCGGTGAGAAGAACACCCTTTGCCGGCAAGCCCTGTTTGTTCGTGACCGTGATCGAATGGTTGGCCCTGGCTCCGGAATTTGCTGCTTTGACAGTATCCGTCATCGCGGCAGCCGTGGTGCAGTTGACCGGAGGAGTTCCCAGTTTCCCGAGCGTATAAATTTCCACTCTCCGGTTTTCGGCCAAACGCGCGCCCGCCTTCGGCCTGCCCGACCCAAATCCACGCGTGATGATGCGTGACGGGTTGACGCCATTGGCAATCAGCACTTGTGCAACCGAATCGGCCCGTTGCTGCGAAAGAATTCTGTTGCGGGCGTCGCTTGCAGCTCGCGACCTGTTTTTCCACGGTGTGGCATCCGTGTGCCCGTCTATCTTGATGCAGAGATTACTCAGAGCACTCGCATTATAAGCGTACGCCAATCGCTGCAGTTCGAGGCGTGCGCCAAAAGAAACCTTCGACTTGCTGGGGGCAAAACGGGCATCTAGCTCAAAAGTCTCGACCTGCAGACGTCTGCTTACCCGCAAGTCATGCCAGTCCAAAGTGTCCTTTGCAAAATTATTGATGAAGATGGAGTCTGCTTCTACAACCGTCGGCGGATCGTTGATAGCAACGTTGAGATGGGGCAGCTCACGTGGCCAGGAAACGGTTCTCACAATCGGTTCACCGTTGCTGATGTGATAGGGGCCTGGCGGCAGCACCGCAACCCGGGAAGCATTGCTGATGGCCGGACTTCTTGAAACGACATCCGCCGCAACCGGCAAGGTCGTTGCGCCATTCGTAAACTCGCGCAAGGTGTCTGCATAAGCATCGACGTAAAAGGAGTCGTCGGCGGCGATTGTGCCGTTCTTGTCCCAAAGCTTGAGATCAGCGACGTAGTCCTTCGAAACGACCCGGATGCTGTCGATCTCGATTGTCAAATCAGGCCGCATCTTGATGTGGAATCGACCAATTGCACTCTCCTGCCCTCCCGCCGAGCGCATGTGAAAATTGCCGTCATAGGCAATCAATGCCCAATGATAGTCGCCCGGCTCAAGCCCGCGCGGCAGCCGGCATGCCACTGCCTCACTGTCCGTGCGCACAAAAACTGAGGCTCCGTTCAAGTCCGCCAATGCCAGGCGAATAGCGTCGGTGGCTATCCCGTTTGAATGGCCATTTGTCATGTCCGGCTGGGTTAGAAAAGTGACGTTGGCCCGGGAATCCTGCTGAGTTGCTGCTATCGATTGGCGCAAAAAGCGTGTCGTGACGGCACTTGTGTCGCCGCTGGTTATGGCCGTAAGCTTGTCCTGAACTTGCTGCCGCTCTCGGGCCAAAACGACGAGGTAATTGACCTCATCAAACAGATCCGGGTCATGAGCAGGATACCAGGCGAAAGTCACGCGTTCATCAAGCCAGTAAGATTCGAGCGCGGGTTCGCCGGGTTGAAAAGAATGATGGGCGCTTTCAACAAACTCAAACGGCTCCGGTCCTGTCGGATGCCAGGAGAACGTTCCCTGATAAACGTTGCGAAACACCGAGCTGTTCAGGAACCCGGCATCGCTACGGACAGATGAATTGTTGCGCACCAGGGCGCCGGAGTGGGCTCGCAAAGAGCTGCCGTAGTCATCTATCTTAAAGCTGAGACCGACTGAGAATTTGCTGACAATTTGAGAATTTTGCCTGTCGGAGAGACGGTATCCCGTGCGCAGAGAAAATGCTCGCGACCACTTTTTGCCAAGGCTCGGCCACAGCGTCAGGAAATTATTAAACTCCGCGCCCAGGCCCCATTGCGCCTCTTCATCCCGGATTTGATTGAGATCAGCGAGCAACTGAATTTGCAGGCCGTCGTGTTTGCCGAGATTGGCTGAGAGACCCGCTCGCCAGGTCCTCGGCAGGGGTGTCGCTTGCGATACAAACGTGAGATCTTTGCCCAGATGATTGACGGCCAGTCCAAGCGATACGATGCCACGGAAATCACTCGAGCGTTTAAGCCAGAACCGTGGCGACCGGTAGAGAAAGCCAAAATCAAACGTGAGGGCAGAAGCCTGGTAGCTGGCAAGATTGCTCTGGAAATATCGAGCAGTAGCGCCCAGCGAAACTTGATGTCCGGACAAGTAAAAAGGAAGTCCGACCGTGCCGCTTGCCCACCAGTCCGATGCATCGATGAATGCGCTTGAGCCGCCGGTGGCATCGAACTGACCCAGCCACTGTCGGCTAACCGCCGCAGCCACGTTGATGCGGTCGCTTGCCCGCGTTTGCCACGGTCTGAACTGGAAACCGGTCAGTAGAGAGGCGTTCGAAAGACCAGCGATCCAGCGGTTGTAGCTTGTGGAAAATTGCCAGTGGCGCAGGATCCCCGCGGCTGCCGGATTGGCGTAGAGCGAGTACGGCTGGTCCAGGCCCGCGGTCACGCTACCGGCAAGATTCTGCTGGCGCGTGCCGGGGAGCAACTTCAAATAGGCGGCGCCGGCGCGCATCTGGGTGAATGCACTGTTTGCGCCGAAGCCCAGTAGCAGGGCAGCCAAGCCGCCAATTCGAAGAAATTTTCCGAGTCGTCCTGCCATTCTACCTCACCAGAATCACACGTTGATCACATTCGACCGTGGCGCCGTCCAACAGCTTTCCGCGGAATAGAATCAAGTAAACGCCGCTGCCGGCCTGCTGCCCATCATCAGTACTGCCATCCCACTGAAAAATGCTTTGCGCGGCACCGCCTGCCAGCTTGCGGACGCGATAGCCCGTGATGTCGTAGATCGCGATGGAAGAACTCGTTGCCTGTGCTTTCGTACGAATCTCAAGCGGTTGCCCTTGCCCGGGCTGAAACACGTTGCGGTCAAGCAGAAGGCCATCTTGACAACCTGTCAGCACGCGCAGGGCAACATCTACGATTTGCGTATTATTCGAGACCTCGATGTCCCGTTCAGCCACTACAGCGGCGAGATTGCTCAAAGTTCGCGCGCTGGCATCTTGTGCTGCACCCGACCAAATCGCTTCATAGCTAATCGAAATGCTGTCACCGGCGGTAAGACCGTCAAAGCGCCAGTTCAGCGTATCGCCAACCAAGCTCAGAGGCTCGGGTGAAAATCCGGACAGTGTCAGGTCAGCGGGCGGCAGGTCCCAAACTCGGAATTCTCCGGTAGCATCAGGGCCCTCGTTCGTTACGGTAAGCTGATAGCGGAACGGTTGGCCAAAATAAACTGTGTCCGGCAACACGCGCTTGGCAAGTCGCAACTCGTATTCAATGCCAAAATCCGGGCAAGATTCAGTCACCGTAACCCCTGCGCTGCTTTGATTGTCCGTCAAATCCGCATCTTCGGTGATCTCCAGCCATGCTGCGTTGAGCAACTCGAGCGGGAATCCCGTTAACTCGCGCTGGCAAGCTACTTCAACCGTGATCTCAATGGTCAGACTGGTGTCGGATCTCAGGTCCGAGAAATCCCACCGCAGCGTATCAGCAGCCAGCCCACCGCTGGGATTGAAGTTTGTGGCCACAACGCTGACCTCAGCAGGCAGGACATCAAAGACGGTAAATGCCCCCGCATCGAAGCCGCTCCGGTTGCTGACCTCCAGAAAGAAAGAAAAAGGCTCACCCTGCCGCACTTGCGCTGGGTTGGCGGTCTGGCGTAAGCTAAGATTGACCGACGAGCACTGCCCGCGTAAGATCACGACTTCAGCCTCGACCGGATCGGCTGTTGAGCCATCCTGCAGTTCGACTGTTGCTCTGGTGGCTATGTTGAGCGCAGGCTCCGGCATTTCAGGGCAGGCCGGAACGCGCGCCGAAAACCCAATCGTATCGCTCTGTCCGACGGCCAGCGTGTCAAAGCTCCAGGTCAGAGTTTCGCCTTCAGTCCTCTCAGGCGGCCGTCGGAATGCAAAATCCGTGAGCCGGGCCAGGCTGCTGACCGACTGAGTGACAGTGAACGCTCCGGCGCCGGCAGTTCCCAAATTTTCAACCACAAGCTCGAACTCGAAAAACTCGCCCTGCTCAACAGAGTCGGGCCTGGCGCTCAAACTCAGGTGCAAATCGCTTTCGGTTTTGGGACCGATGGAGATTTCTACCCTGCGGCGGTTGTTGCTTGAATCCGGATCGCAGACGGTTACCAGCGTGGCCACGTCAGCAACCGTAACGGCTTCGGAGCGCGTGCTGTCCCGTCGCGCCACCAAATCATATTTGATTTCCACGGAGGCGCCGCTTGCAAGAGAATCGAAACTCCAATAAAGTTCGCCGGCGGCGGTTGAGTCAGGCGGCACAGAAGACGAATTTGGCACGTAGCTCAAAAAGGCTTCAGGAAAACTGTCCCGCACATCGATGAAGATGGCGGTGGACGGACCGCCATTGACCACGCGAAACGTCTGGTGCAGCGTGTCTCCAAAGGTCGCTCGTACGGTGGCGGCAGGGCGCGTCAGAGACACATCGCTCTGCCGGAGGGGAAGTGAGACCGTGTATTGCGCGGTCCCGGTTCCACTTTTGCCGCTGTCAGGGTCGCGGGCTTCAATTTCTATTGTTCGAACGGAGGGGTCGCCGCAGGCCTCGGGCGCAAAATGCGCCATGGCGTAATAATGCTGCAGCGACTGCGATAGATTCTTGTAGATGTCCTCGAACTCGGCGCCGTCGCGGGTTTGCACGAACCGGCCGTTTGTGGCTTCGGCAATGAAACGCAGAGAATCCTGAGCAGTGGAATCCGTCTTGTTCTTGACATTGCCGAGCCAGATCGTATAGATTGGAATGGCGAGCGTTTCGGCTTCTTTGACCACCTCCAGAATACTGACCTTGACCGTGTCGCCGTTGATGATTTCCCCTTTTTCGTTGTCGCCTCCGTCAGTGTAAACGATGATGCTCCGCAGCCGCGAAGGCGACTCAACACTGGTGAGGTTAACCGCGTCGCGGAGGGCACGGTAGAGCGGCGTGCCCCGTTTTTGGTCTCGAACATGTTTGACGGAGTCGGCGATCCAACTGGCCAGAGTCTGTTTGGAGAAGGTGTGAGTACCGAAGATCTCGACCTGATTTGCTCTAAAGCCCATCAGCCCGGCGCGGTCGATGTTGTCACGCATTCCGGAAACGAAACGCGTGAGGCCCGTTCTCACGTTCTTGAGCGTATCTGCTTTGATGCTCGTGCTTAAATCGACCACCAGCATGGTGCTGGTTGGCCGCGACTGCAGGCGGGTGACTTCCCGAATCCACGGGCCACGCATCTGGCTGTACAAATCCGGGTTGATGGTGCTGCCGCGCGCGCCTGCAATGCTTTCCCGCAGGGTCGGCCAATTGCTGCGCAGATCGTCACCGGAAAGCCAGCGGGCCGTGTCGGCCAGCCCGGTGACAGGATCGCCGAATCGGTCGTCCGCCACCGAAACCACGCCCGTGAGGACGGGATAAGGAAAGTTCGCGACTTTGCGCTCGCCGTCGCTGAACTGCAGCGTGTCACCAGCGGTGGCAATTCTCGTGATGGACACGGACAGCCCTTGCGCCAGGATAGCCGGGCACCAGCAACTGGACAACAGCATGCAAGTCGCGGCCCGCACAAGAAATTGTTTGCGTCTTGGACTCATCATGGAATAAACAGGGTCTCAGAACGATGCGAAACTCTCAAGGAGTTCGCGATTAATGATAAAATGTGTCGGGATCGATTCCACTCTGATTCCGCAAGACCACAGCCGGTTTGAGGCAGCCGGCACATCTTGGGAATCGTGCTCCTGGACGAAATGCTGAGCACTGGCATAGACGGGTTCGCAAATAACTTTAACGAAAAAATGCAATTATGTGATTAATTACAAGGATTTTCTTGATTTTTTTGAAATTTAAAATGGGATAATTGTATCGCGGTTAAGCGGAGAAATGCAGCGAAAGTGATGAAGAAATCGTGCGGGGAGGTGGCTGAGATGACCACGGCAGGATTGCCGCGTGATAAATTTTGCCGCGACTCGCTCGCTGACGCTCGCTCCTATTTAAATGATCAAATGATTCAAATAGTCAAATGGTCAATGATTGTCCTCAGCGAACGGCTCGGACGTACCTGGTGCTGTCCACAGGGTGGTGATAGCAATAACCGTCGTCGAAATGGACGAGCCAGGCCGAGCCAACGCTATATTTGTCGGCAGTCCAGATCCAGCTTTGCTTACTGTCAAATGCCGGATCGATGTACAAGCTAGCTTCGTTTTTGTTCGGCTCCATCAATGACATCGCTTCTTCCAAGGTCGGCAGCCGCCAATCAGAAAAGCCAGCGTGCTTGCCCTTGTTCAACTCCTGGATATATTCCTCGGCGTCTTTGAAATCCACCTCACCCGAAGAGCCTGACTGCTGCCACATCAACCCGGTAGTCCCACCGGTCACCACTTTTTCGCCGTCATTTCCAGCCACTTCGTAACTGTGCTTAAGACCCGTGGCCGCCTTGTTCCAGTCTGTTGCAAAAAAACCTTTATCCTTGAGCATCTTCTTGGCAGCGGTCTCAGAAAGTTTCGCTGGCTTCGAACTAAGAGTCGGTTGTTTCGAAACTGTCGCTGATTCCAACGCCTGCGCAGGCTGTGGCCGTTGCGAACGAAGTTGTTTGATTTGATGCTGCAGACGAGCCACCTCGTTTGCCAGTTGGTCACGTTGCGCTTTTGCGTCGTGCAAGTCGGCCAGAGCGGAGAGCTTTTTTTCCTGCTCACGTACCTGGTTTCTGGCGGCCTGCAATTGCTGCTTTGGTACCGACTGGTTGAGTTTGGCTTCCGCGGTTTTGAGCTTTGTCCGCAGCGCTTCCAGATCCGCCAGGGCTTTCGGCAACTTACGCAGGTCGTCTTGCGAGGGTGCTGCGTCGGCAGGTTTAAACTCCTGCACCGGGTTGCAGGGGCTGGTCCGCCATTCATCGAGGCTCTCCAAAGAATCGATGAGTTCTTTTCCCAAGTTCTCAAACCCTTTGACAGTCTTTCTGTAAAAAATGCAATTATAGCTCTGAATGTCAAAAGGCAATTTCTCGGTCTTCTCAACAATCATGATAGTTTTGTTGGCAATGGCGTGCGCAACGCCCATTTCGTAAAAAACGTTGGGATTGTGGTCGGTCAAATCCGCTACCACGACATCACTCTCATAAAGGTACTTGATGATCGTGCGAGTGATGTTGAACGGCCCCTTTACCTCATCTACTCTGACAACTTTGAAACCAGCTTGCTCGCAAGCCGGTTTGATGGCGTCGGTGTAGACTCTCTGGAGTTCTTCACGGAAGGGCATAATCACGAAACACATCTTCTTTCGCTTCGGCGGCATAGGCATTCCCTGGTGTGACATTCGATAGCGGTACGGATTCACGTTGATTTGACTGAGTCCCCAACCCCTGAATTGCAAACGAACATGAAAGAGCAAGAGACCTTTTTGCCGGCCGGGGACAACATCTGTTGAACTTAGGACATTTCAGTAGGGGAGTCAAGCAAAACCAGCGTCTCCTCGTTCCCTCAACGCAGGGAAACGCTCTGAAATCTCCATTTGCAGCGAGGACTCCGCAAGCACAAAGGAGGGGCATGAAACTCTTCGGCGAAGAACTCGCAGTGCAGATAATTCAAAAGGAGTCGGGCCGCTTTTACGACACTGGCACACGCCAAAGAATTCGCATGAGAAATTGCACCTGATCTTTCTCTTGCATTGAGCACAAATATTTACTATTTATTATGACTCGCACATCACAAACGCAAAACCATTTTGAGGCAGAACAAGCTATGCCCGGTCGATGGAAAGAACTTAACGTCAAGTTCGCGCGACTTTATCAGCAGGGGGAGTATGAAAAAGCAGAGCGGATGGTTGATGAACTCATCCGGACAGCCGAAGCAACCTTCAATGAAGAACATCCGGACTTGGCGACTTGCCTGAACAATGTCGCCGAGCTGTACAAGGTCCGGGGAAACTACACGCGGTCGGAGAGCTTCCACAACAAAGCGCTGGTCATTCGCCAGAAAATGCTGGAAGCCAACCACCCTGACATCGCTGCTTCACTGAACAACCTGGCGGTACTTTATAAAGACCAGGGGAATCTCGACCGCTCCGAAGAGTTGCACAAACGGGCGCTTGCAATCAAGGAAGCAGCCTTTGGTGGGCAGCATCCGGAGGTTGCGACTTCTCTGAACAATCTGGCTATTCTGCGCAAGGCGCAAGGCAACATGAAAGAGGCGGAGAGACTCTACCAGCGCTCACTTTCTATCCGGGAAAAAGCTCTGGGGCCTCAGCACGCGGATGTTGCCACTTCCTTGAACAACCTGGCAGTGCTCTACGAGAGCACCGGCCAGAATGGTCAGGCGGAATCGCTCTACAAGCGCGCCCTTGCCATCATTCAAAGGGAATACGGCCCGGACCATCCGGAGGTCGCGATTGCTAAGAACAACCTGGCCGCCCTGCTGAAGACTCAGAACAAGTTCGAGGAAGCTGAGCCGCTCTATAAGCAGGCGCTGGCAACCAAAGAACGCGTCTTTGGGACGGAGAGCCTGCAAGTCGCGGCGTTGTTATCAAGTCTGGCCGACATGTACCGGGCGCAAGGAAATAGTTCTGCGGCAGAGCCGCTTCTGAAACGCGCGCTCGCAATCAACGAAAAAGTCCTCGGGGGCGATGAGCCTGAAGTGGCGCTGTTGCTGGGCAGCTTAGGCACGCTCTACAAATCCCAGGGGCGCCATGCCGACGCCGAAACATTGTATAAAAGAGCCTTGGATATCACGGAACGCCTCTTTGAGCCCGACCACCCGAATGTCGCGGCCGCGCTCAACAGTCTGGCCGTTCTCTACGATGTGCAGAGCCGCTACGCCGAAGCCGAATCGCTTTACAAGAAATCGCTGGCCATTGTCGAAAAAACACACGGGCCGCGACACCCCAACGTCGCATCGATTCTGTACAATCTTGGCGGACTTTGCCGGACGCGAGGCAATTTTTCAGAAGCTGTGACCTACTACAAGATGGCTTTGGAAATCCGGGAGCACTCATTCGGTTCGACACACAACAGTGTTTTGTCCATCCTGCGGGTCCTCGGAAGATTGTACAAATCGCTCGGGCAGGAAAATGAGGGGCAACGCTACCTTGACCGGGTAAAGGAAATCCGCTCGCAGACAAACGCTTGACCCAGAGA
This sequence comes from Candidatus Zhuqueibacterota bacterium, assembly GCA_029261995.1. GTDB lineage: Bacteria > Zhuqueibacterota > Zhuqueibacteria > Oceanimicrobiales > Oceanimicrobiaceae > JAJDAF01. The sequence goes on along the minus strand of JAJDAF010000064.1, from coordinate 180,722 downwards.
GCCGCCGGACAGCGGTATCGTGCCCAATTGCCACGCGCCAAGCCCGACTGAATCGCATCTTTTCGCTTGCCATTGAGCAGATTTCTTCTAGTTTTTCACCGGATCATTTTCCGACAGAACGGTTTTCACAGATACGGAGGCACGCATCATGGCATCTCATAAAGGCACCATTGGAATTCTCACCGGCGGCGGCGATGTCCCGGGCCTCAACCCGGCAATCAGGGCAGTCACGTTCCGCGCGTTGCGCGAAGGCTATCGCGTGATAGGCATTCGCAGAGGCTGGGCTGGGCTGGTAGATTTTGTCCCCAACGACAAGGAAGACAACAGCGCACATGTCCAGGTTCTCACGGAGGAAATCGTCGACCGTGCGGGCAGAACCGGCGGAACTTTCCTGCACACTTCCCGCACACGGCCGAGCCACCTGCCGCAAGCGCTCGTCCCACCGCATCTGCGAGATAGTTACCAGGATGAAATCAATGACGTCACCAAAGATATCCTCAAGAATCTCGAATTCCTCGGCATCGACTTTCTGATTCCCATCGGCGGTGACGACACGCTCAGCTACGGACAACGTCTGCACAAGGAAGGCGTGAACGTGGTGGCGATTCCCAAGACAATGGACAACGACGTGCCCGGAACGGACTACTGCATCGGTTTCAGCACCTGCGTCACCCGCACCATTGAGTTGACGCACGCCCTGCGGACTTCGGCGGGCTCACATGAACGGTTTTGTGTCATCGAGGTTTTTGGCCGCTACGCCGGCTACACGGCCATGTTGCCGACCATGGCCGGGGCCGCCGACCGTTGTGTGATTCCAGAGCACAGATTCGATTCGGAACACCTGACTGAACTCCTGGCACGGGACAGAGCACACAACCCGAGCAACTACGCCGTCGCGCTGGTTTCAGAGGGCGCACAAATGGCTGACGATTTTGATATGTCCTTCGAGGGAGATGAGAAAGACCAGTACGGCCATCGTAAACTCGGAGGCGTTGGCGACAGGGTGTCCGTCCAACTCAAAGAGCACTCGGCGAAGTACAACAACGGCGCACGCATCAACATTGTCAACCAGCGTCTGGGCTATCTGGTCCGTTGCGGCGATCCGGATGCTATCGATTCCATCGTTCCAATGGCCTATGGCAACATGGCGCTCGATCTCGTTTTATCGAACACATCTGGCAGGCTTGTCAGCCTGCGCAACGGCTGCTACGATTCCATGCCCATCGATGTGGTTACCGGACCAAAAAAATCCATCGATGTCGGCAAGTACTACAACGCGGACCGTCTGCGGCCAAGATACGAAACTTTTGTCCGGCAACCACTTTTTATCATGACCAGCGACATGTAGTCATGCGCACAAAGAGGTGATGAATCAAACAATCTCTCCGCGCAAAACCGCGGAAACTTTTTGCTATTTTGCGGGTTAAATAGGGTATGTTTGATACAAACCGAAGGTCAGAAACCCAACCTATCTCTGAACAAACCCGGAAGAAAGGGGGGAGAATCAAATGATCGTTATAACCCTCAGAGACGGAGAACCCATTGATCGCGCGTTGCGGCGCTTCAAGCAGAGATGCCAGAGAGCTGGAATTCACAGAGACGCGAAGAAGGCACGTTTCTATATCAAGCCGAGCGAAAAGAAGAAAATCGCAAAGAACCTGGCAAGAAAAAGACACCGACGAGCTGCAATGCTCGCTAAGTATGAATAAGCACCGGCAAGATTCACCCGCAACCCTGAGGCAAACTTCCTCAGGGTTTCTTTTTGCTACCTGAGCAGCGTGAGTTTTTTTGTATCCCGAAAGTTTCCTGCCCGAATCCGATAGATATATACGCCGCTCACCGCTTTTTTCCCGCTGTCATCCCGTCCGTCCCAGCGCACTGAATGCTGGCCACCTGGCAACTCTCCGGTCAAGAGAGTACGAACCTTCTCTCCCACTAAATTGTAAATCGCAAGCGAAACGGTTCGTGTATCCGGCAGCTCAAAGCTAATTTGCGTCTCGGGGTTAAAAGGGTTGGGATAGTTCTGCGCCAAAGAGAAGCGACCCGGAACATCTGCCGGCTGTGGGTCACGCACCGAGGTCACCAACCGGGTCTGCCACAGCGCTTGAGCAGCTCCCGCATTGGCCTCGATGTCAGCAACGCTTTCACCGCCGAGCATGGCAAATCCGATTTCGACCGACTCGCCCGGAAGCATCGAAAAAGGCCCGGTGGCAATGACGTAAGCAACGTCGCGACGGAGCAGTTCAAGCGGCGGCACGCTGCCGCTGATGGTCTGCCACTTCTCGAGATCGGTGAAAGTGTCATTGAAATCGAACTCCGTATCCTGGTTGTCCAGGATGCGAAACGAGGCAAGAGCGTCACCCAGAAGTGCAGTTCCGACATAAAGCTCCCTGTCCCAGGCATAAACAAGTCTTTTTTCTACGATATAGCGAGCGGAATCATCGAGTTCGTCGCCGATATCCCAGTCGAACAGCAGCCCGAAACGGAAGTCATCCAACGCCTCCGGCCCGCCGTTTTCGACTTGATAGCGCAAGATGACAAAATCATCGTTTGGGACAGCGGACTCGGCAAACGTTTCCTGCGTGATGACCAGTCCCATTGGAGCGCCAGCCTTATCATCTTCCAGAACCACGAAGCTCTCCTGCTGTGTGAGCCGGCCCGGTGTCAAGGTTTGTAACGCACCATCATCCTTTTGGCTAAAATCCTTGCTGAAAAAAGTCGTTGAAAATGCCCTGGCGGAATTGGAAATGCGTTCCGGCCCCGTTCCCATGATCATCGAGCCTTCGAACAGAAGATTGATGCTGCGCAGAAAATTGAAGCCGAACCCGCCTGATTGGGCCGCCAAATCCGCAAAGCCAAAGGTGCCTACGTTCGTGACCGTGGTCTCGATGTTGTTGACATTCAGCACAGTAAACGGCGGCTCGACCTGCACGCTGAAGTACTCCCGGTCGCGATAGGAACCGCTGGCAATCTCCAAAGAAAAATCGAGCTGCCGGCCAACCGGAGTCTCACCGGAGACATCAAACACGAATCGCAGCGGACTGGCCGTGCGCTCGAGGGTTCCGAGACGAGGTATTTCACCCGTATCGTCAATCATGATAACCAAGGGATCCTTGCTGGTCAAAGTTAGGCCAATCAGCGTCGCCGGAGACAGGTAGTTGATGAAACTCGCTTCGATTTCCACAGTCTCGCCGGCGTCCACGACACCGTCGCCGCCAGAGTCCAGAATGGTGAGGTCGGTCAGCCGAACGGCTGGCACACCAAAGTCGGTCAGCGCGCGCGCTGCGTTCAGCCGGCCGCTACCCAGCAATCCGGCCGCGGTTGGGTTCATTTCATCGATGTTGTCCGCGGTCACCCGGACTTGTTCTGCTGCTTGGGTGCCGGTCATGTCCGGCCTGAATGTGCGCACCAGAGCCACCACACCCGCGACCATGGGTGCAGAAAAAGAAGTGCCTCCGCCAAACGCATTGTAGCCATTGTTATTGAAAGTGCTGAGAATACTCTCCCCCGGCGCAGCCATACTGACCGTTCGGCCAAAATTGGAGAACCCGGATTTGACATCGCTGGCATTGGTTGCCGCCACCGACAGAACAGTGTTATAAGAGGCGGGATAGCTCGGGATTGTGGTGTTTTCGTTGCCGGCAGCGGCTACGATTGCACAGCCGCTATCACGCGCAAATTGCAGCACATCCTGCTCAAAAAGAGATGGCGGTCCACCATTCCGGCTCCAACTCAGGTTTATGATGTCGGCGCCATTTTGAGCAGCATATAGAATTCCGGTGTACGCAAATTCGGCAGAAATCACAAGATCATCCGTCGCATCGGCAGCGTTGATTGCCATGAGCTTGGCATTCCAACTTGTGCCGGCGACGCCAAGATTATTGTTGGTGACGGCGCACGCGATGCCCGCTGTATTCGTGCCGTGGTTCGCACTGCCCGGCAGCCTGGCAGACCCGGTCGCATCCGGTCCGGCCTCAAGAAAATTCCAGCCGTGAATATCGTCAATAAAGCCGTTGCCGTCGTCGTCCTGCTTATTCCCCGGAATCTCGCTGGAATTCACCCAGAGATTTGCGGCAAGATCTTCGTGGTCAATGTCCGTGCCGCCATCCACGACTGCCACCACAATGTCACCGGAGCTACCCTTGACAACGCCCCAGGCAGTTTCCATGTTGATGATATCGAAATAGCTCTGTTCGCCAAAACGTGAGTCGTTCGGTTGCTCGCTGAGGCGATGGCGGTACAGCGGCTCAGCATACTCGACATCCGGGCGTCCACGTAATTGTTCTGCTACAGCCTGCAGGGAATGCCCGCTGGCAATCGTGGCGAAAAAGATGCGACCTACCGGGTCGTCAGGCGCGGGGGCTTTTTGGCGCCGACTCTGCAACACAGGTTGAATGCTCTCAAGATGGAATCCCGAACCCACAAACGCGTTTTCGACTGTGGAAGGATCGAGACTGCCTGGATGCGCCGCAAACTCAGATGCCTTCAGTTTGAAGACGATCCTGGACGGCTCAACATCACCTGACACGGAAACAGATGGGAGTTTCTTGACCTTGGAACGTGAGAATCCCTGGATCTGAGCGTTATGACCCGGGTACAAAAAAGTGATCAGCAGAATAGAAGAAAAGACAACCGTCATTTTCATAATGAGGACCTGGTAGAAGATTCGAATGACATGCAATCAGGGGGGAATCGCAGCCTGCTGCCTTTGGGCCTCCAAAGCCCAACCGGAATCGAAGATAACCATCGCGCCAGCGAAATGCAAATTGATTTGTCATCTCTGTTCCGCCTCTTCTGGCATGCCTTAACTACTCACAATTGACTAGAGTTATTCCGGCCTGCGCATCCGGCAGCTCTGTCGAATCCATTTGATTTTGGGTCTGCCGATGCGTTACTTTCTAATCTCGACCACAGATTTTTTTCGATAACAAACAAATGGCACAAATGAACTTCGCGTTTCACCCCGCTATCCAGACATGGTTCAATAACGAATTTCAAGGGACCAGTCCGCCGCAGGAACAGGGCTGGCCGCACATCTCAGCGGGAGAGCACACTCTCATCCTGGCGCCGACCGGTTCAGGAAAAACCCTGGCGGCATTTCTATGGTGCATTCACGACATTTTCATGTCACAGCTTGCCGGCAACCCCAACGAGCAGGGCGTTCACACGCTCTACATTTCGCCTCTAAAAGCGCTGAATAACGACATCCACCGAAACCTGCAGGCGCCGTTGGCCGGCATCAGACGGTGCGCGCGCAAGATGCAGCTTGAACCTCCTGAAATCCGCGCGCTGGTTCGTACTGGCGACACGCCGTCACACGTGCGGCAAGCCATGGTGAAAAAGCCACCGCACATTCTGATCACCACTCCCGAGTCGCTGTACCTGCTGCTGACTTCGGAACGCGGTCGTGAAATCTTCCGGGGTCTGCGCTACCTGATCGTCGATGAAATTCATGCGGTCAGCAGCGGCAAGCGAGGCGTGCACCTGAGCCTGAGCCTCGAGCGTTTGATGCCGCTCTGCAACCGAGAGCCCGTCCGAATTGGCTTGTCTGCCACGCAGCGGCCTTTGAATAGAATTGCGGCTTTTCTCGGCGGACAACTCTATCCGCCTCCCCGTTCTCAAAACAGGGAGGCGGAGCCAGACACATCTCTTTCTTCTGCCGCACAGCTTGAGCCCCCGAGACCGCAGCCCCGGCCGGTGGCCATCGTTGACTGCGGCCAGCGCAAAAACATCGATCTGAAAGTCATCTCACCTGTGAAGAGTTTCAGTGATCTGCCTGAGGCTACGGTCTGGCCGGCTGTCATCGAACAGTTGTACGAACTGATCACGAGCCACAAAACCACGCTGGTATTCGTCAACATGCGGGCGCAATCCGAGCGGATCGCCCGGCAATTAAACGAGTTGGAAATCAAACATACCGGCGAACAACAGGATGAAATCGCCTTGGCGCACCACGGCAGCATGTCGCGGGAAGTCCGCTACGACATTGAGGAGCGCTTGAAAGCTGGCGCCATTCCGGCAGTCATCGCTACCGGCTCTCTGGAACTCGGAATTGACATCGGCAGCATCGATCTGGTTGTGCAGCTCGAAGCGCCGCGAAGCATCGCCGGCGGACTACAGCGCGTGGGTCGTAGCGGTCATCTGTTGAACGCCACTAGCAAGGGGAGAATCATCCCACTCTACCAGTCAGACCTTGACGATGCGGTGGCGTTTGCACAACTCATGCTTGCCGGAGATATCGAGGAAACCGCCATCCCGGAAAACTGTCTGGACGTCCTGGCCCAGCAAATCGTTGCTGAGGTAGCGCTGCGTGAGTGGCCACGCCAGGCATTGTTTCGGCTTTTCACTCAAAGCTACTGCTACAGAAATCTGACGGTGACGGCCTTCAACCAGGTGATTGAAATGCTGGCCGGGCGCTATGCTGACGCACCACTGCGCGCGCTACAACCCAGACTGAACTGGGACAGGATAAATGACTGGCTGCTCGGGTTGCGGGGTTCGCGTTTGCTGGCGACCATGAACGGCGGCACCATCCCGGATCGAGGCTACTACGCCGTCTACCTGACCGGCAGCAACACACGACTGGGCGAGATGGAAGAAGAATTCGTATTTGAATCACGGGTCGGCCAGGCGTTTTATCTCGGCAATCACGAGTGGCGAATTGATGATATTCAACAGGACCGAATTATCGTTTCACCTATCCGCTCCATCAAACCTCGTCCACCGTTCTGGAAGGGAGATTTGCAGCACCGGCAACTCGAGAGCTGCCGCAAGGTAGGCGCTTTTCGAGAAGCCTATGCAGACGAAGCCACAGCAAGTTGCAACGCGCTTGAACCCGAAGAAAACAGCGAAGCCGACACACGCCAGATTACAGCCAAGAGAACTGGCCGTCTTCCGGCAGACAATGACACACTAGTTAATCTCAGGGCCTATCTGGTGCGTCAGCGCGAGGCCACATCCGTTCTACCCACCGATCGATGCCTGGTCGGAGAATGGTTTCGCGATGCCGCCGACCAACCGCATTTGATTTTGCACACCTGCTTTGGGGCCCAGGTTAACGGTCTCTGGGCAATTGGTCTGGCGGCGGCCCTGGAGAAGAAACTCGGTGTGCAAGTACAGTTTTCCTATGGTGAAGATGGACTGATCATCCGTACGCTCGACACGCCAGAGCCGTTGGCCACGGAGGAGTTATTTCGTATTCCAGTCGCGGAAATGGAAGAATTGCTGGTCGGTTCGCTGATTGACTCGCCTGTGTTCAACGTCCATTTTCGCTACAACGCGGCAAGAGCGCTTATTCTGACCCGGTCACGGCCAGGCAAACGCATCCCGCTCTGGCTGCAGCGGCTACGCGCTTCTGATCTGCTTCAAATCGTAAGGCAGTTTGACGATTTCCCAATCCTTGCCGAAACCTACCGGGATTGTCTCCAGGATGTGTTCGACTGGCCCGGCCTGAAATCCGTCATCGCCGCACTGCACACCGGCGAAATCGAAGTGCATTTTGCGCACACCCGACTACCTTCGCCCATGGCCTCCGGGCTGATGTTCAACTTCCTGGCAGAGAATATTTACGAAATGGACCGCTCCCGCCTGCCGGGCCAGGCCGCATCTGTCAGCAGTGAACTCCTGGCGGAAATTCTCAACAAAGAAGACATCCCCGCAATCGTGACCGCTGAGATCGTGAAACAGGCTGAGGCCCGCTGGCAGCATCTGACACCGGAAACTCAGGCCGGGGACCGGGAAACGCTGTTCAACGTGATTGCCAAGCTGATGCCCACCCACCAAGATGCTCTGAAAGCCCGGTGTAAAACCGATCCCACGGATTGGCTGGATGAGCTACTCGAACAGGGCCGGGTCACGCAGCAGCATGGCGACATTGAAGCAACTTCGGAAGATAAATCTGAGCGGGAACAATTGCGGCGCATGCTGCGCATTCACGGTCCCCTGACCAGAGGGCAAATCCAATCGCGGCTTGGGTTTGGGGAAGCCCTTCTCGAGCAACTCCTGATGTCGCTGCACCGAGAAAAAGAGGTTGTGCGCGGCCAACTGCTGGTTGGCGAATCGGGTGAGCAGTGGTGTGACCGCCACAACTTTGCGGAACTCTACCGCCGCGCCATCTCGCTGCGAAGAAGGGACGCGCAAGCCGTAGCGCGTCCGCAATGGCTGCGGTTTCTGCTGCGCTGGCATCACATCGGCAGTCACCGGCAGTTGCCGCAGGTGATAGAACAATACGCCGGCCTGCCTTTTCCGCGCCACTTCTTTGAACGGGAAATCATGCAAACCCGTGTCGCCGCAACGCAGCAAAACCCCACTGCAGCCGGGGCCCTGACAGCTCTGATCGCCTCGGGCGCTGCGATTGTGCAGGCTGAACGACATGGCGAAGATGGCCGGCTCAAGCTGTCATTTAAAGCCAGAGCAACCGGCGGATGGTTTACGGACCGCACATCCCTCCAGGAGAAGGCGACAAGCCTCACCGGAGAATCGAAAACCGTTTACGACTTTCTTGTGGAAAACGGCGCCAGCCTGCTGCGGGACATTGCCGGCGCGACTGACTATTCTACGGCTCAGGTTCAGCGCGCCTTGTACGACCTGGCTGAATCCGGTCTTGTGACCACCGAATCCTATCCGGCATTTCTCAGCATTCTCAACAGTGCCGCTGCCAACAAAACCGGTGGCGAGATTGCAGATTGGCTGCCGGCGCCGGTCCCGAAATGGACCAGGCAATCTGCCCATGGCAGGTCACGCCGGTCCATCAGACACGCCGTTCGCGAGCAGATCGAGTCTGGCGACAGTCGCTGGTCCACGACATCTTCTTTTGCTGCGCTGGGAAAACCGTTGACGCGCCGCGAGCAAGCAGAGCGCCAAGCCCGTTTGCTCCTGGCGAGACATGGCATTCTGGTGAAAGAATGGTACCGCCATGAAGCTGGCCTGCTTCCCTGGTACGAGCTTTTCCAGGTTCTGAAGCGTCTTGAGTGGCAAGGAGAAATCCGTCGCGGTTTTTTCGTGGATGGTCTGTCGGGCGTACAATTCGCGCTGCCACAGGCAGTAGAGCTTCTGTCAAGAATTCAGTCAGGAGAAGACAGCAAGGGTCTCGATGAACCGGCGATACTCAGCACTTGCGATCCTGCCTTGCCGCTGGGCGGCTCGGTGGCCTGGCAAATGCAGGACTTGCGGGGAAAAAGTCTCAGCGTGGTCCGCTCGCCTTCAAATCACATCGTTTTTTTTGAAGGTGGCCCAGCTCTTTACTGCGAAAACTTCGCCGCCCGCATCTGGCGATTGCGGGAGCTTCCAAGTTCCGCGGCCTCGCGTTGCCTGGCCTTGATGAAGAACTGGCTGCGACAGCCCGCCGAACATCGGCCACGAAAACGCATCGAAATAACTCACATTGATGACCGGAAACCAGCGCAGCACGAACTCGACGCAGAGCTTCGCCAATTGGGTTTCGAGGAAGATGGCGACAAACTGATACTGTGGCCATCTGGCGTTTGAGTGACGATGCTTTGTTCTTCTACTTTCTTACAACTAAGCTCGGAAGGGGTTGAATGTGCTAAGCGGGCAAAAAAAACCGGCCATCTTCGAAATGGCCGGCAGGCATAATACAACAGAGGATTTCAATGTTTGCGGTAGCCGTCACGGGTCCGCACCTTCGCCAGGGTTGGCACAGCCTCCTGTCGCACGAAGTCAATCATCCGTTTGGCGATATCAAAAAGTACATCGAAAACGATGTAGGCGAAGGGGATGGCAATCGTCAAAACGACCAAAGCTCTGAGCAGTTCGAATAACATATTTCAACTCCTTTTCAAATGGTTGCGTTTGTCTTCTACGGCACGGTTACCGGGAAAGTTACGCGGATATTTTGGAGAATCAGCAGAGCGGGCGGAAGATCTTTCAAATGCAATCATGCGATTCGCGAACAAACCATGTCTGTTGCGAACTGACAACAGGCTGACCAATTGAAACAGTGGGAGCTACTTATGAAAATCACCTTGATCACGATCCTGGCAAGTTTGCTGTTCGGCTGCGCTTCCGATTCCAAGAACAACGAAATTCTAGTGCCGGACTGCCCGACTCCGGTTCGGATTAGCGGGCCGATTTCCGGCACGCTGACCAGGTGCCAGGCCGTCTACCATGTGATTGGCACGCTTGTGGTGGAGCCCAACACGACACTGCAGATAGAACCCGGCGTCAGGCTGCTGTTCGTCGATGGCGCCGGCCTGGAGGTGCGCGGACGCCTGCTCGCGGTCGGGGAAGATGGCAACAAAATTGAGTTTGACGCATTCGAGACCTCCTGGTCAGGCATCTTCTTTGACAACAGTCCCGACGAGTCGCAGATGCGGTTCTGCCGAATAGAAGATATCGAGATCGCTGCCGCGTCTCAGCTCTCAGGTGCGGTTCAGGTTTCCAACACGACCGTCACCTTCCGGAACTGCGAATTCTTCGAGAATCGCTCGGATCTGGGCGGCGCCATCTACGCCATCCGCGACAGTCTCACGGTTCAAAACTGTATTTTTATCGACAACCAGGCGGTTACAAGCGGCGGCGCCGTGCTTGCCGTGCAGTCCTCAGCCGTTCTCATCAACAACACCTTCTTCAGAAACAATAGCATCAATCACGGCGGCGGGCTTGTGTTGAATCAACCCCGATCGTCAAATATCCAGAACAACATTTTCTTCCGCAACAGCAGCACCGCTGCGGACCCCAGAATCACGGTGTCTGGCGACTCGGGCGCGTACTTGCAACAATTCAATTTTCTCTCCTCCGGCAACATGGATCCACTCTTTGTCACCCCCGACGAAGTCCGTCTCGACCAGTTCTCCCCTGCCATCGATGCCGGCAATCCTGCCACAGAATTCAACGACGCCGATGGCACACGCAACGATCAGGGGGCATTTGGCGGCCCCGATGGCGACTGGACTCAATGAGACCGGGCGTACACAGCAAACTGCTTGACTCGCCACCCTGAGTTTACTATTATGGTTCGGGATGGGAAAAAATCAGAAGCCACACAAACGCACAAAATCTGAACAGAATGCACTTCACAGAACTCGACACGCCAGCGCTGCTGGTTGACCTTGACCGAATGGACCACAACATCTCAAGAATGAGCGAGGTGGCGGGTCGCAACCAGGTTAAACTCAGGCCCCACACAAAGACTCACAAATCCCCGGAGATCGCGAGACGCCAGTTGGAGAGCGGCGCCACTGGAATTACCGTGGCAAAACTCGGGGAAGCAGAAATTATGGCCAATGCGGGGATTCAAGACATCCTCGTTGCCAATCAAATCATCGGAGAGCAGAAGTACCGGCGCTTGATTGAGCTGTCGCACCGGGCCACCGTCTGTATCGCCATCGACAGCGAGATTGGGGCAACGACACTCAATACGGCGCTTGAGCAGGCCGGGCAAACTCTCGAAGTCGTCGTCGAAATCAATTCCGGGCAAGACCGCGGTGGAGTTCTCCCCGGGGAGGAGGCTCTGCGACTGGCCAGCAAAATCCGCGAGATGAGCCAGCTTGAGCTGCGCGGCTTGATGACGCACGCCGGCCAATCTTACAATCAGACAGAAAAGGCTGAGCTGGCGAAAGTGGGCGCCCATGAGGGCAAAGTCATGGTCGAAACCGCGGATTTGCTGCGCCGGAATGGCATCGAAGTCAAAGAGATCAGCGTTGGCTCAACGCCCGCGGCGCCTTACTCCGCGGCGGTTGCCGGCGTCACGGAAATCAGGCCCGGCACTTATGTCTTCGGCGATCTAACACAGGTTGATCTGTATTCTTGCGCCCTCAAGGACTGCGCACTGTCAGTGCTGGCGACCGTTACCAGTCGTCCCAACGCAACTCGGACCATCGTCGATGCCGGCCGAAAAACCCTGACTTCCGACCCGGCCAGCCGTACCGGGCGCACCAGAGGTTTCGGGCTCATCCCATCCAAGAACACAGTGGTCGGCAGGCTGTCGGAGGAACACGGCGTCATTGAATCGGATAGTACGTTCGAAATCGGAGAAAAAGTAACCATTATTCCCAATCATGCCTGTGTGGTCGTCAACATGTTTAGTGAACTCGCCGGTATCCGGGATGGCCACGTCGAAGAGATCTTCGAGATATCAGCCCGAGGCAAATTGACCTGAACGACGGGTGAGAATTTGGACCGAGCTGGGAATGAAAGCACTGATCGCACTGGTTACCGGTGGAAATCGATCTGCATGAAGTCCCGCCTGTTTGGGTTAATGAGAAGGAGCACTGATGTCTGAGTCAAAAAAAGTCGTCCTTTTTTTTCCATCTTACAACAGCAACGAAGCAGCGCCGCCGTTGGCCCTGATCGCCATCGCAGCGCCGTTGGTCAAGCTTGGTTATGAGGTCACATTGATCGATACCGCGCTTGAAGATGATTACGCCTCAGCGGTGATGCGAGAAATGGACGGCGCCATCTGTCTCGGCATGTCGCTGATCACGGGGCCCATGGTGCAAGGCGCCGTCGAGGTCGGAAAGTTGGCGAAAAACAGATTCCCGCACGTCCCGATTGTGCTTGGGGGCTGGCACCCATCCATCCTGCCGGAGCAAACGCTGGCTGCGGATTTCGTCGATGTCGTCGTGGTCAAGCAGGGAGAAACGACCTTCACGGAGTTGGTTCGGTGCTTTGAAGATGGCGGTGCGTTGGACGACATCCCCGGCATCTGGTGGAAAAAGAACGGTGAACTTGTACAAAACAAACCTCGCCTGTACCCGCCCGTGGCCGAACTGCCAAGCAGATTGCCGGGCTACGAACTTATCGACTACGGCCGCTACCACACCCTGACCGGCCTGCGCTGGCTCATGTATTCTTCCAGCCACGGCTGCCCCTACAATTGCAGCTACTGCTCAAATGCCTCGGTTTACGGAAGAAATCTCGACCACCTGCCAGTCGAACAAGTGGTCGATGAAGTGTCCTACCTGGTCAGGAAATTTGGAATCGAACTGGTTGGCATCATCGATGACATCTTCTTTGCTTTCATGGAGCGCAGCCTGGAGATGGCGGAGGGTTTCCTGAAATCGGGTCTCAAATTCGAGTGGTATATTCAGGACCGCGCGGACTCCTGGGCCAAACTGACGGCGGAACAGGCCAGGCTCTTTCGCCGATCCGGCCTGGTAAGAATCCACTTCGGGGCCGAGTCCGGCTCAGATGACGTCCTGCAATCCATTGAGAAAAAGGCAAATATCGAGACGACGATCCGGGCGGTTGAGCGTTGCAGAGATGCGGATATTCGAGCCAGCTTTGGGTTCATCTTCGGACTTCCGGCTGAGGAGATGGATGACCTGCACCTGACGCTGCAACTCATCGACCGCATCTATTCCACCTATGACAAGGCCGACTGCTACACCAACATTTTTACGCCTTATCCAGGCTCTCCACTCTGGCCAACGGCAGTTGAGCTTGGATTCGAAGCGCCGCAGACCTTCGAGGCGTGGAGCGACTACCACCCGCGCGTCACCGAGCTGCCCTGGATCAGTGGCAGCAAGCATCGACAACTACAAGCGATTCGGCAGTACATCAGGTTTGGCTACCACCAGGTCAAGGTCGGCGAAAAATCGCATTCATGGCGTCACACTTTGTTGCTGAGTTTACTGAAACCTTCATCCCGCTTTCGAATCCGTTCCAGAAATTTTGCTTTCCCGTGGGAGATCTACGGCTATCTGGGCCTGCAAAAACTCAAGTCTGGATTCAGCTCTTACGAGCGCTACTAGGGACCACATTTGACAACACGAACCCGGACTCTGTTCAGCAATTCTGCCTGGCTCATGCTCATGAATCTGAGTAGCCTTGCCGGCTTGTTTGTTTTTTCTGTCTTGCTGGCACGAACGCTCGGCCAGGAGACCCTTGGGCTTTATGCCCTGTTCACCGCCACCCTGATGCCCTTTGTTTACCTGGTTGACCTCGGCCAATCAACTTCCCTGGTTCAAGAGATCAACCGCGCGCCAGACCAGACCTCCCGCATTCTGAAACAGACGATTGTCATAAAAATTGTTCTGACAACGGGCGCCACTGCAGCCCTGCTGCTGGTCTCGACCATTCTGTTCGAAAATGGAGAAGCCGCACGCCTGCTCTGGCTCTTCGGCCTGCTGATTCTGCCACGCGCGCTCTATTCAACCGTGGAGGCGGTCCTGCGCGCCCACCAGAAGATGGCGCTGCTGGCAGCCGTAGCTGCGCTCACAGCGGCCGGCTTGATTCTGGGCAGTTGGCTGTTGTTCAAAACAGGTCAGAGTTTCACAACCATTCTGGCCTTCCTGGTTGCCCTCGAGTGCTGCAAAGCCGGCCTGATTTGGATTGCTTTCCGTTACATGCGGCCTGCCTGGGGCAGACCGCAGCAACCCTGGCTCGACGTCGCGGCCTGTCAAAATCTCGCCCGCAGATCTCTGCCATTTTTCACGGTCGGCATCGTCGGCATGTTGTATTACCGCCTCGATGTTGTCCTGCTCGGCAAACTCGGTACGCCTGCTCAGGTGGGCGCGTTCAGTGCGGCCGCCAGCTTTGTGAAGGTGCTGCGCATGATTCCCTCGGTCATCGTGGCGTCGTTCTTCCCGGCGATTAGCGCCGGAGGTAAGAACATCAAAACCGGCAACGAATTAACGCGCCGCACCCTCCTGCTGCAGGTGTTCGCGAACCTGACCGCGGCAGTCGTGATCTTCGCTGTCGCGAACGAGCTAATCAGGCTGACTTTCGCCATTGACGATGCCACGGAAATCCTGCGTATCTACGTCTGGTCCGTAGTGCCGCTAGGGATTTACTCGACTCTGATTTACGTTTTTTTCCATGCCGGCAAATCCAAATGGACCATTCGCGTGTTATCCGCGGCGCTGGCTATTAATCTGGGCCTGAACTCCATCCTGATCCCAACCGCGGGGGCATCGGCGCTCGCCGTCAGCGGCCTGATCAGTGAGACATTCTGTGCCATCTGCTTTGCCGGCCTATATCTGCATTTTCAAAGAAGCCGGACTTCGGATGTTCGCGAAAGGACAACTCAACTGGTAACAATCGAATAGAACTGGTGCTATCGAATGATGGCTGAAAAACACATCAGGACTCGGCGACGCGTTCGGCCTTTTTTCTCCTTCGCATTTCCGGGAAATGTTAGCCGGCAGGAAAATGAGTTCGAACACCCACCGACCTGCATGGCTCAGGGCGCCGCCCGGGATGTCGCTGCATGAAAAGGCTCTTACGACAAATCGACTTCAAGACCCTGATGCGAATGGGCATTATTGTGTTCGCCTACTTGATTTTTCAGTACGGCGTACTCCCGGCGTTTAACAACACCCGTGGAGATTTTGCAAACTACTACACGGCCTCTCGACTTCTGGCTGACGGCGTTCCATTCGAGCGTGCGTACAGTGATTTTGTCTGGTTTCAGCAACAAATGGACCGTTACGGCATAGAAAATCAGGTAGGCGGATTTATCCCACACCCGCCATCGACGGCTCTGGTCTTCCTGCCGCTCGCGCCATTCAATCCCGTCACCGCCAAGAATATCTGGACTTCGCTTGGGATTGTTCTTGTCATCCTAAACATCTGGCTGCTCACCAGGATTGCCGGAGGCGGCTGGCTGGTAACGACTCTTTTGTTCCTGGGGACGGGTTACGGCCTGATCAACAATTTCTTGTTCGGCCAACAATACCTGCTGGTGACTTCAACCATCCTGTTGGGTATCTTTTTCTACCAGCGTGGCCAGTTCGCCGCTGCCGGCGTCTGCTTCGCGCTCATGACGCCAGTAAAATATTTCGGCGTGGTGTTCATCGCGTACGGCCTGTGGCAAAAAAAATGGCCGCTCGTCCTGAGTGCCAGTCTGACCATTGCCGCTGTGCTTGGCGCCACGGTCGTGCTGGCCGGCTCCCAGGTATTTTCGACCTTTGCATCAGAAGTTCTGACCAGGCATTTGGTCGGAGAGATCCAGGACCCATTTAGTGTTTACTTCCAGTCCTGGAACAGCCTGTTTGGCCGGCTTTTTCTTGCCGAACCGACCCTCAATGCCACGCCACCTATGCCTTCGGTATTTCTCTTCTACCTCTGTAAGAATGCGATATTCTGGTCATTACTCGCCTTCACTTTGTACATATTTTCAAAACTCCATTACAACGACAGAGCCAGAACGAATCTGTTGCACTTCGCCCTACTGCCCGTGGTCGTTCTTTTGATTGCACCTGCCAACACGACCTACTATTTTTTGCTGATGGCGATGTCGGCGGTTTTTCTGGTAAAGCTTCTGCAGGATTCAAATCGACCGGCTGCCGCAGCGGTGATTGGCGCTCTGTTCGTAGTACTCAATCTTCCACACTTCATGAAACTGCAATTCCTGGCGAGCAGCTGGACGACTCCCTTAGCCTACTCTCGACTCTGGCTGACTCTGACCTTCTTTGTCATCACAATCTGGATTTTCAGAGAAAAAATCCGTCCGTTGGTACCGAAGTCCGCCGGCTTTTGGGCCACACTTGCGCTTGTCGTTGCGACAACAACGGCGTTGGGCTACACTAAGCGAATGGGTCGGGTCACGGATGCCGCACAATGGCTGCGAGTCGATTCACCGGTCTTCAATCGCCACCTGGGACTGCTGATGAAATCACCCAGCGTCAGCGGTGGCAAACTGGTTTTCAGCTACTGTGAACTGCTCAACGACAACTACGCCATTTACACCGGTGAAGGCGACCGGCTGACCCCGCGTGGCATCCCGAATTACTACCATCCGTCGCTCGCCGCCGACGGCCAGAAGTTGTTGGCGGAAACGATTTTCGACGGGACCAACTGGATCACCGCCAGCGACCGGCCTTACCAGAAACCGGGACTGCTCATTCCCGGTTCGAGTCCAGCATGGCACCCGGGCGGTGAAAATTTCGCATGCGTGCAGGCGGGTAGAATACTGATCGTCTCTCCGGACGACTTCGACGCCGAGGAGTTCGACATGCCCGGGGAGGTTTACGACCTTGCCTACTCCGCCGACGGCCAGCGGCTCGCCTTCTGCAGCAAGACCGAATCTGGCTACACCCTCGGCATCTTCAACACGGCTGGTCGCGGTACGGAAACAATTCTATTTTCTGATCAGAGAATCGATGAGCCGTGCTGGGCAGAAGATGACGGTGCGATTCTGTTCTCATGGCGGCAAAACGGCAACCGCGATGTCTGGGTAGCCAACGTGGCGGACAAGTCGCTTGCAAGGCTTACTTTGGACCCGGCGGCGGATAGCTCGCCAACCTGGGATGCCAGAAACCGCTGGGTCATCTTCACCTCAGATCGCGGGCGGGGGCTGGAATTCAGCACCCTCTACTGGCTGCCATTTCCCGGTGACAATCCTGGTGGTACAACCTCCACCACCACGAACAAGAGTGCGCAATGACCAAAGACACGGCCAGACACGACGCGATTGTCATTGTTGCCTTTGGAATCATTCTGCGCGTGAGCCTGATTCTGGCCTTTCCCGTGGCATTCGGCAATGACTGTATCGGTCGCATCTATTTCAAGGACTCGATTTTTCTCGCGCACTGGCTGCCACTGACCCAGAGTCTGGTATTTGCCACAGCCAAAATTGGCGACGGCATTTTGCCCATCCGGTTGACGTTCGCCATCATCGGCGCGCTGGCGGGCGGAGCTTACTACGCGTTCCTGCGCCAATTCACGGGCCTCACATGGGCCGTGCTGGGCGGACTGCTTTTCACCACAAATTCGCTCTACGTTTCGCTCTCCCTCATGCCCTATCAGGATGTCCTTTTTCTTGGGTTGTTCTACACGGCACTTGCCTGCCTTTTTCGAAAACGGCCGTTTTTCGTTTCCGGAGCGGGCGCTGTGTTTTTTGGACTGGCCTGTCTGACACGCTATGAAAGCTGGTTCATTCTGCCCATCTTGATCGTCTGGAAGGTGGTGCAGCACGAGAACAGCGAGCGGCCCCATCTTGTTAAGCGTCTGGCAGGGGCGGCGGTGTATTTCGGCTGGGCTCCCATTACCTGGCTACTCGCCAGCCATTTTGTGCTCGGCGGCTGGAATGAATTCCTACTACAAACTCAGGACAAGCAGTTCTATGTGCGCAATTCCCACCTCGACCTAGTTTGGGCCGGTCAATACGCGCTGCGAAATCTGTACTGGTACCTCCGTTTCGCCTCGCCGATCATCCTTTTCGCCGTGCCCGGGCTTGTCGCAGTGGCAAGAAACGCGAAGACCAGCCACCCGGCGCTGAAACTCCTGATAGCACACGGCGCCATGGTCATCATTTTCTTCTTCTTCATTATTGGCAAGGAATTCGAGCACGTAAATCGCTTCGTGATGCTGCACATGAGTATCGCGTTGACCTTTGCCATGGTTGGCCTGGAGGTCGTGGCAAACTGGATGAGCCGGCGTGGCAAAGAATACACAGCTCTTGCAAGAACAGGCGCGGTTCTGGCCGTGAGCGCTATGACTGCAGTTGCCGTGCTCACAATCCTGAAACTTGACCAGAACCCTGAATTTCGCACGCCGTACGCGGTCGCGCAATTCATCGACCGCAGTCTGAATGACGACTATACCAACGCTCTGGTCGTCGCGCCGCGCTTCGCCGACATCTCGGACGCAGCTCCGATGGCTTACCAGCGCATCATCGCGCAATCACGTCTCGGCCGGAAGCGGATTTTATGCGCAGGCTTGCAGGACATTTCAGACGAAGCCGGCATGCTTGCTTTTCTGAATGAGCGGCGAATCCGCTTCCTTGCAGTCTTTCACGGCTTCGAACCAGCGTTGCCTTCGGATCGGCTCGTCTTCGGACTCCTGACCAGGTTCCCGGACATGTTCAACATAACATTTGAAACTGAGTTGGCAAGAATCTACTCCGTGACCATGGCAGGAAATCAGTAAGCAGTTTGCTTTTCGGAATTGGCTGTTTGGAGGAGGCGTAACATGTTACGAGCCGGCACACGGTGAAACCGACACCCTGGACAACCAAAGACTGGTACCTGCTGGCGGCGCTCATCTCATTCGCCGGCTTGCTGCGTTGCTGGAATCTGGAGTCGCTTGGACTCACGCATTTTGACGAGGGGTCCTACGCCATGACCGGCAAATGGCTCGCGACTTTTGGCCGTGAAGGATGGACCTACCAGTCCGGGCACGCGCCAGGACTCTTTCCGACACTGATTGGATGCTTTTTCTTCTTGTTCGGAATCCGGGATTATGTCGCGATTGCGGTTGCAGCCATGGCTGGCACGACAACCGTGGGCATTTGCTACTGGATCGGCCGGACCTGGTTTTCAAGGCCGGTGGCTGTTATGGCGGCTCTCTTCCTGGCCACGGCGGAATACCACCTGATGTTCTCACGGCTGGCGCTGACGGACGCGCTGTTCACTGGTTTGTTTTGGGCAGCTCTGGCGGCTTACTTTCTCGCCCTCGAATCAGGCAAGAAACGGTGGTTCATACTGGCAGGCGTGCTCACTGGATTGTGTTGGAACACCAAATACCATGGATTTCTGCCAATCATTCTGGTGGCAGGCTGGCTTGCGACTCAGATTATAATCAAGACCAAAGAAGGATTTGGGAAGGCGCTCGCAACCACGCCTTTGCGACCCTTTTTACTCTCCGTTGTCATCGCCGTGGCCCTCTACGCGCCGTGGTTCCTGGCCGTGCAATTTACGGTGGGCTACGATCAAATTCTGCAGCACCAGCTCGGCCACTCCCTGACCCGGAACTTGCCGGCCACAGATTTGGGTGTCATCTGGTTCTACCTCAGAAAGTGGCTTTCGCCGGCTCTTCTGCTTTTCGCGTGTTTCGGGGCTGCAACCTGCATGAAACCAGCACGGCCCACGCGATTCATCCTTTATGTGACAGTAGCCATGGTCGGAGCTGCTCTGCTTTATCTAAGTTTTCCAAGATTGCTGCTGCCCGCACTGCCAGGAATTTGCTTGCTTGCCGCAGTCGGAATTTCGGTGCTCCCACAAAAATTACCCGGTTGGCAGATGGTTGCGCAGGCGGCCCCGGCAACAATTGTCCTGGCGTGGAATCTGACAGGAGCCCTTCCATCATTGGCAATCGAAACAACAGCCTATCGCGAGGCCGCCAACTACCTCAAGGTCCGGGATGAGCCCATTCTATCGCAGCTCAGCAAGAACTTCTATTTCTACGAGCAGCACAAATCTATCGAGATGCGCCGGCAAACAATAGCGGAGCTGGATTCCATTCTTGCCGCACACGATAGCCTGCTGCTGGTCGTAGACCCCATCGTGCACAGATTCCCGGAGTTGACAGCCTGGCTTGAAGCCAGAATGTCGATGTTTCGGCTGGAAAAAGCACTCGATATCCGCATGTACGAGCCGAACTATTTCCAGGGATTTGACCCGCGACAGCTAACCGACCTGCCGCGTACCACCGCTCCATTTACTCCTGGCAGCTCTCAAATCGCTATCTTCATTCACGACACGAGCGACACCGTGGAACTTCTTCGTAAATCGGCCGCGCCTGTTGCAGCGGACGGTGGTCGCAGGGTTCGCCGTTAGTCATTCTGTCCATTTTCACGCGAAGAACTACCCTTTTCAACAAATGGCTACAAGAAGTGGTGCCAGACTTCATGAATCGCACCATCCCAGCGTAGCTCCAACTCATCCGCGCATCGCAGCATACTCACCATCAATTGCGTCGAATCCGTGCCCACGGCCTCGAGCTTGTGCGAGGTCACCAGCTCCAGCGCTTTGCCCGAAAAGCCTGGCCGGCCGGTAAAACACAGCAGCTTGCCGCGAGGGCGGTCAACTCTTCGAGACGGCAAAGCAGATGCAACTCGAAGGCATTGTGGCAAAAGATAAAAACAGCCGCGACCACCCGGGGAAGCGCAGCTCGGGATGGTTCAAAAGCAAAACGCGGCAGAGGACCGAGTGCGTGGTGATTGGCTATACAAAAGGCAAAGGCGACCGGGAGGCCGCCTTTGGAGCGCTGCAACTTGCCGAGCCAGCCGGGTCCGGGTGGCTCTATCGTGGCAAGGTCGGAACGGGTTTTGACGTCAAATTATTGAAAAACGTTTACTCTGAACTGCAAAAATACAGACTCATCGAACGACCGATCAAAGAGAAGCCGCTGGAACATGCAAACACGGTCTGGGCCGAGCCCAGGCTGATTTGCGAAATTCAGTATGCCTCGCTCACGGAAAACCAAACCTACCGCGAGCCCGTTTTCCTGCGGCTACTACCTGATTTCATACGCGAACCCGAAGACGATTGAACCGGCGCGGCGCACCCGGTTGTCAAGCCTGGCTACTACCTAGTTTCTGCGCCAAAACCTCTTGTAAACAACGCTCATTGGTAGCTTCGAACTCGGAGTCGCCGACGGCGAAAAAAGTGTGCTGGCCGCGCCAGATACGGATCGTCGCCACTGCTGCCCGGTGTAACATCTCAAGCTCGAGATAGGCGCCATCCGGATTCATAGTCAATCGAAAGACATGAAAGTCATCTCTGCAAAATGCTTTGTCGAGTCTGTCAAACAAGACCGCTTTCAGGCCATCTCTTGAACCGTGAAACAGGCCAATGGCAGTCAGGCGACGGCGCAGCCTCTCGATGGTCGGGCCAGCGCCATCAGCAAACACGGTTCGTAACGAGGGAAGTGCGTTTCGGTCTAGAACATCAAGAATCTCATAAGGATTGTGGGATTCAAGGTGGTGAAATTCCGTCGTCTCACATGTCTGTTTTTGGATATGTCTTCTGAATCTGAGCATCGTAACCTCTATCGGCAACATGACATAAACTGTTCTTTCAGGAACCAAGTCCGCGTTTCACTGGCGCGACGAAGTGCAATCTCCATACCAGTCTACTCGCATCAATAAAACCAATGGTTTAGAAAAAATCGCCCCCAGTGACTCGGATGTAAATATTACACGGGATACTGTTCGAACGGCCAGATGCTCTGTCTCCGCAAAGTCAGTCCAGATAAGCCAGGCGCGCCACAACTTGATGGCGTGGAAGCTTAGCTCAAACTTGCCGCAGCCACGAAATGGCAGCGCAAATTGACTCTGCCTTCCCCAACCTCTACTTCAACCTTGGCCTGACCCTCGCTTTGGACGAAGACTACGATGGCGCCACCACGGCCTTGACCCTCCACACACAACTTGCATCGGAAGATTCTGCTGGCAAAGCCGACGAGTTGCTCAATAACATTCGGGCCTCTCTTTCGGCCCTGAACTAAGTTCGACTACCGCGGTGCTCGTTTGTCACAAGTGCCATTTTTTCGAACATCAGGCGTGAACCTTCCCCCGTCTTTGCCGTTACATTACTTTGAAGTGATATCTTCACTCTGACGACATCAGGTTTCAAAGGATAGATGGAGGCAAAATGAGTACATTGAAAACCACATTTCTGATGGCCATGCTAACCGTCCTGCTCGTGGTTGCGGGCAACGCAATTGCAGGACAGAATGGCGCAGTAATCGCATTCGTGGTCGCGCTTGGCATGAATTTTTTCAGCTACTGGTATTCCGACAAAATGGTGCTTAGGACCTACCGTGCCACCGAAGTCACGGAATCCCAAGCGCCCCAGCTTCACGCGATGGTCAGACGATTGTCGCAGCAAGCCCGGCTGCCGATGCCGAAAGTCTACATCATTCCCGGCAACACGCCTAACGCATTTGCAACCGGCCGAAATCCGGAAAACGCTGCCGTGGCGGTAACCGAGGGCATCATGCGGATGTTGAGACAGGAGGAGCTTGAAGGCGTCATTGCCCATGAGTTGGCGCACGTTCAGCACCGCGACATCCTGATTGGATCAGTGGCAGCCACCATCGCCGGAGCCATCAACATGCTGTATTACATCGGGTTCTTTTTTGGCGGCCGCGACGATGATGACGGTGGGCCCTTTGCCAGCATTCTGATGATGATCCTGGCGCCCATCGCTGCCATGATGATTCAAATGGCCATCTCACGCTCCCGCGAGTTTGCGGCTGACCGTGGTGGCGCCCAAATTTGCGGCAGACCGCTAGCGCTGGCTTCTGCCCTGCAGCGGCTTGAGCAAGGCGTGGAAGCCGTGCCTATGCAGAATGCATCTCAGGCCACGGCGCACATGTTTATCGTCAATCCCTTGCGGGGCGGCGGTCTCGCCAAACTCTTTTCCACGCACCCATCCACGGAAGAAAGAGTCCGGCGGTTGCGCGAGTTGGCCGGACAAGTATAAAGAATCGCCGTTTTGCGGCCACGGTAAATTCTCGGGCTGTTCGAAAAGGAATCGAAGTCCGAATCGGCAAGACGGATTTCGCGGCCACTTTTTGGACAGCCCATCGTTTTTCCCTGACGAATCTCTTTTGAAAAGAAGATAGGGTTTTCTATCTTAACGCTCAGAATTTCATTCACATCTTAGACTCAGGAACAGATGAAGCTCGGCACAACCCACTACATCGATTGCGCACATTTTCTGCCCGGCCACCCCAAGTGCGGACAGTTGCACGGCCACACCTACAAGATAGAAGTCGTCATCGAAGGTGACAACAAAGATGGTATGGTGATCGATTTTGGCGATATGAAAAAGGCGGTCAATCAAGTGCTTGACGATTACGACCACAAATCGCTAAACGACTTTCTTGACTTTCCGTCAGTGGAGAACATTTGTGAAATGCTGCACAGCCGGTTGGCGGAGAAGATAGATTTCAAGTTCACCATCCGCGTTTGGGAAGGGGATGGGAAATGGGCTGAGTTGTAGTCGTCCCAAATCATATTTCCCCAAACCGCACGAGTTACCTCAAGGGCCGTGATCACCGGCTATCGGCATTCCCTCACTGGCAACCTTCTTCAGCTCTGCGACAAAATCATCCATGCTCTGGTACCGCTGAGCCATATCTTTTTGGCAAGCTTTGGCAACGGCCAGCGCCAGGGCTTCCGGAAGCGCCGGAGCCAACTCTTGCACCGGCGCCGGTTCCTCATTCAAAATTGCGTACAGCACGGACAGCTCATACTCGCCCGTAAATGGCAGCACACCCGTGAATAGCTCATATAAAACCACCCCAAATGAAAAAATGTCGGTGCGATGGTCGGTTTCGAGGCCGCTGGCTTGTTCGGGTGACATGTAACTCAGGGTCCCAAGCGTGGTGCCAGACTTGGTCAGGTTGGCCTGTCCTGCCTTGGCGAGGGGCTTGGCGAGACCAAAATCCATGACTTTCACCGCTCTGTCGTTGGTAACGAGAATGTTTTCTGATTTCACATCCCGGTGCACGACGTTGCGGCTGTGGGCATGGGCCAGCGCCTCACCTGCCTGGATCGCGAGTGACAACTGGCCACCCAAATCATCGGGGTGCAGATCGCGCCACGTTCTCAAGTCATCGCCGCGCACATATTCCATCGAAATATAGACCAGGCCGGCATGTTCTCCAACCTGGTAGACGGTCGCGATATTCGGATGATTCATGGCGGAAGCAGCCCGGGCCTCCTGCAGGAATCGTTGCTTTGAGTCGTCATCCGCCAAAGTCTGCGTTGAGGGTAATTTCAGCGCTACGGTGCGATTGAGTTGTGTGTCGCGCGCCTTGAAAACAATGCCCATGCCGCCTGAACCCAGCTTCTCCTCAATCTCATGATGTCCCAAGGTCTGGCCTGGTTCGGGAAACTGAGCGACCACATTGAAACCACCGGAGCTGGCAGACTCGTCCGCGCGCTTGAGCACGGATTCGGTGAACAGCCTTTGTTTCTCGCGCGCCAGCCATTGCCGGAAAAAAAAATTCCCTATTTCATATCGCCCTTCCCGCTTCACGACAAAACCGAGCTGAACGAGTTCATAGAGGTGCTGAACCAAGCGGTCGCCAAAGTGCCGCTGCAATTGTGCAAGACCAAGTCCCTCTTTTTGCAAAATAAACAGCAGAATCTCTTTCTCTCCAGGCTCCAGGCAATGAAAATCGACGGAAAAGAAATGTGCCACCATGTCGTCGGCGCAGATTTCATCGATGACAACCCGAAGATCGTTGACATCAAAAAGGCGGCGGCCGATGAGCTGAATGAGATAGGGATGATTGTTGGCTTTTTCGACCACTTCCTGCACGATCGACTCTGGAAACCCACCTAACCGGATAAGCTGGCAGGCCTGGGACGGCGCCAGTGGTGTCAGATAGACCGGCGGCACAAAGCCAAAAAGAAATGGAGATGTGTTTGGCGACGAACTGCTCTCGAGCCTGGAAAGTCGCCGGGTTGCAGTCAGTACCGTAACCAGATTCTCCCCGCGCTGCAGAGTGCGTCTGAGTTTTGGCAGCGACTGCGGATTGTTCTGCTCGACATTGATAAGCTCTTCAGCCTCGTCGCAGAGCAACAGAAGTGACAGGTCCCGCTCCCTGGCGTGTCGGCGAACGCTACGCAGGATGCCAAAGACGTCTTGCTGCTCGAGTTTCAAAATATCGACGCCGATGGCTTCAAAGCGCTCCTCGGCATCTTCGATGCTTTCAAGCAGCGACTCTTTGAGTCCAGCAAGATTCTGGCTGCCCTGCATGTCCCAAAATAGCGGCACAAAGCGGGTGGAGTAATCGCCTTCGGAAGCCAGCAGTTCAATCTGCTTCAGCAGTGAGGTTTTGCCGAGCCGACGTGTTCCCGCCACCCAGAGGCTGTTTCTGTCGCCGTCAAGAATTTCCCGGATGACGGGTTCGCGACCAAAAAAATTGTTGCCGCGAACCCAACTACCGGCGATAAATGGATTCTTCATCAGTCAGTTGGCACTCTTCTGCATGTTGTCACTGCTGCTGCCTGCGTAATTTCTGAGCAAAGAGATCTTCGCCCTAAGCCGAATCCAGAACCTGGCTAACCACGGCATCCACATCATCTCCAGTCACGCGCCTTCGCTTGTGCTCAATTATCCAATTGATGACGTTGACACAGAACTTCTGGAGAATGTAAGGCTTGCACTCAGAATAGTCTATTATTTTCTCGATGGCCCGATCAGAGTAGGTGAAAATGCCTGCGACCGGTTCGCGGATTAATCTAATGGCATCTTCGCGTTCAAAGGGCGGCACCGGGATCTCTTCAAAGAAATTGTACCACGGGCTGCCCTCACTCTGCCAGTTTTTGCGGATGTGCGCGCCCGACATGACCGCAACCAGATTCTCCGCAAATGTCTTCATGAAGACGCTGCGGAGACGTTGGTTTGCTTGTTCACTATATTTGTTGAGTTCATCCACCTCATCGATGAGCAGGACAACCTTGAGTTTTCTGCTGGTGGCTTCGCTCAAGGTCTTTAGCAGCGTTTTCATATCATGTGAAAGGTCGCGGCCGGAGTAGTTTTCTTTGTTCTCGTGCAGCCTGAACTTGACATCGCCATTCAGACGCGGCCTGCAGCTATCGATGACTTCCTCCATCAAGGTCGTGAAGAAAAAAGCTTCGCTCGTGCCCTGTAGATCCACCATCACCGGAATGAAATCATACTCCGGGTCCCGAACCTTCTCCAGTCGCAGTTTTAATTGATGCTGCAGAGAAGTCTTGCCAATGCGGCGCGGCCCGTAGATCATCAAACTGTTGTTGTGAACCGTGTTCATGATGCGGCGCAACAGTTTCTCGCGACCAAAGAACATTTCTTCTGTTCGTATCGGTGAGCCGGCAATGTAAGGGTTGTACTTGTTGACAATCGCGATGCGATATTTGATGAGACGCGACAGCAGAACGCCACCGACAACCAGCAGTAAAAAGGAGCCCGAGGTGATCGCGAACACGGCTGTCTTATAGACCGGTTTGTTGCGCACAACCGAATACGGTTCAAACGTGCGATGCGGTGGTGAGTCGATGTCGAAGGCGGTGATGACAATCTGATTCTCGCCGAGACGTAGCGGCACCGTTGTCAGAAACGAAAATTGAGTCGAGTCCTGAGTCGCGGAAGGCCGAATCTGGATTCTCCGGCCACTGCTATCCGACAAAGTCTGGCCATTGACCGAAAACTCCAGAAAATCCACCCCCTGATCATCTCCGACCCGTCCTGAAAGTACAAGCTCACTGGAGCGCGTTTCGGTGGCCTTGTCCTGCGGTGAGGTAATCACGAAGAAGGGCGCAGTGGTTTGAGTCACGATGCGTTCAATGATCTCTGGCGCCATTTCGACGGGCTCCGGCGGCGGCAACGCGTCAAGCTTGAGCCGCTCAATTTCCGTCTCTGTTTTGCGGCGCCAACCGACGGCGGCCGCAAAGCCCGGCTGTAACTGTTCCGCCTGCTGGAACGCCTGCAGAGCCTGAGCATACTGGCCCGTCAGGAACAGGTCGAGGCCGTTCTGAAACTCGAGCTGAGTTTGTGTTTGCACAGACTCATTTTCTGCCTGAATCACCGCCCGTCGCTTTTCATCCTGCAGCCAGGCTTCCAGCAACCGCAGACGATCGTCCGCGGCATTGACCGCTTTCAGTTGTACCAGCGTTCGCGATGCGTCGTTCAGACGATCCGAAACCATGCTGGCGGCAAAAGTATTCAGAAGTTGTTCGAATTGTCTCTGATCGGCGGATGGGCCGGCTGCCGCAGATATCGAAGACTGATATAGCTCTTCGGCAATGAGTTGAAGTTGCCGCAATTTGCGCAGATGGCGGGTTTGGTTGATGGCCCCGGCCTGAACGGATTGCATGAAACTTCGAAGCGCCTGCTCGTAGTCAGCCATCATAAGATAGGCTTGCCCGAGATTGTAGTACGGCAGATACTCTACCAGTTTGAGATTCGAAGTCGTGGCCTGGTGGTCGGGAAACGGTTTCAGCACCAGGGCGGAGCGAAAACTGATAACCGCTGCTGCCCATTCTCCGCGTTCGAGCTGCTGCACCCCGATTTCATAATCCTGGTCCCACTCATCCGCCAGAACGCTGGGCGCAAGAGTCAAAATTAGAAGAAGCCATGTCACAAGGCCGGCCATCGACGACCGCCCGGCTCCTTCGAAAAAGACCCACGTTTTTCGGTTTTTGAATCGCACGGCGATCCCCTCCGCTAAAAAGGAATGGAAATCAGTGCAGAAACGATAAGCTCAACATTGTCATCAGAGATGTTGGCGGCCCCGTCAAATTTCAGATAGCTGTTGAAAACCAGACCCGCACCAAACGTGTAGTGCAGACGATTCTTGGCTTTTGGAAAGAGGCGTCGCAAGTCCGCGTTATCGTTGGCAGAATGAATTCGGTGGCCGGGATTTGTGTAAATGCCAAATCTGAGCGGCACAAGACCAAGTTTCGAGGCCTTGAACAAATACTCGACGCCAAAATGAAATTCCGTTGCATCGCCTACGGTCAAATCCGCACGACCATCCGGGTCACCGTAGAGGCCGGTCTCCGGGTCCAGAACATCGTCTTCCGGAGCATTGAGGTCGTTGCCGTACAGCAAGTCTGAATACTGAATGTGCTTCATGTCAAAGGCGAAACGCAGGCGAGAGGTCGCGATGTAATAGAAACCGACGCCGAACACGTCCGGCACCGATATCTTAAAATCAGCATTTTCAGGTGAAAAGGCCGGCAGCGCCTGCGTCCCAACCTTGAACTCCGGCAGAAAAATGCGGCTTTCCAGGTGATAGGTCGGGTTCAGGTCAACCACCGCACCCAGGAAAAGCCGGTCAAGTACGAGTTTTGTCAGGATGCCGAATGTCAGGCCAGCCTTGACGTTGCGTTCATCAAGAGTGGTGATGGAGTAAGCGGTGCTGGCGCTGTTTGCTTCTGGTGACTGGCCGACGCCCACTCCAGAATCCAGAAAAGTGTGCTCGTCCAGCCTGAAATTGAGGACGGAAGTCTTCAGAGTAAAACCCAGGCTCAGGCGGCGGTGAATTTCAACGGCCAGAGTCACTGCGTCATTCACAAGCTCAAGGTCAAGATTAACTCTCTTCCCCGGGAAATTGCCGAGACCGCCAAGCACCTGTCGTCTGGTTAGAGGATTGTCGGAAGTCAGGAATTGGTCGGTTTCAAAATTGAAGCGCGAATCGAAAGCAAGCGCCCGGAACGCCGCAAAGGTGATATTCTTGAGCGGCACAAAAATGCCCACCATGGTCTGGTTGAAATTGATGGTCTCAAAATTCGCTCGACGATCGGGGCTCAGCGGCGAACCATTCGGCTCGGCGAAGTCGCTCTTGATGTGCCGCTGATTCAGAGTAGCTCCTGCGCTCTTCAGGTAGGTGAGCCCAGCCGGATTGATGGGCGCAGCAGATTCATCCTGAGCCGCACCGATAAACGCGCCACCCAAAGCCGTCGGACGCGCACCCGGATGAATGAAATCGATACGCAGATAGTTAAGATTGATTGGCATCACGGGCGGGCGTTGTGCAAAACACTCGCTGACCGGCCACCACAAAGTCAAGGCAAGAAGTAATCGAAAGTTCACACTCAATCTCTCAATTGGCGAGAATGCAAGACTGGATTCCCATAACAGTCAACCAGAGGGCAACGTTCGGGTGAGCTTACTGAGCAAACAAAATAGTTCGATTCCACTTCAAAGTCAAGAGATTTGAGCCACTAAAACATCTCTCCACCGGCCGCCAAAGCCGATTTATCAACGCCAGTTGGCGGCTATTTTCCGCTTGACAAAGTGGCGAGAGATGGCTATATTTTTCGCGACTTTTACCAAGCCAACGATGGCTCGCAAAGAGCCTGATGGTCAGATTGCGGACACCGGTAACCCCTACTCGATAGGGGTTTTTAATTACGCGCACCAAGGAAAGAAAATGGCAAAAGGCATAACGAAACGTTCTGAAGATTACTCACAATGGTATCTTGACGTCATCGCTCAAGCAAAACTGGCGGACCACGCACCAGTGCGGGGTTGCATGGTCATTCGGCCAAACGGCTACGCCATCTGGGAACGCATGCAGGCCGAGCTTGACAGAATGTTCAAGGAATCCGGACATGTCAATGCCTATTTTCCTCTTTTCATCCCGGAGAGTTATCTCAAAAAAGAAGCCGAACATGTTGAGGGTTTTGCGCCCGAGTGCGCCATGGTCACGCACGGCGGTGGCAAAAAACTGGAAGAACCGCTGGTGGTAAGACCCACCTCCGAGACGGTTGTCTGGTCGATGTACAAAGACTGGATTCAATCCTACCGCGACCTGCCGCTGCTGATCAATCAATGGGCAAATGTCGTGCGCTGGGAAATGCGGACGCGGCTGTTTTTGCGCACCATGGAATTTCTCTGGCAAGAAGGCCATACAGCCCACGCCACGGCGGAAGAAGCGCAAGAGGAGACGTTACGCATTCTTGGCATCTACAAACGCTTCGCCGAAGAGTTCATGGCCATGCCCGTATTGACCGGCGTCAAGACGGAAAAAGAACGTTTTGCCGGCGCCATCAACACCTACGCCATTGAAGCCATGATGCAGGACAAGCGCGCGCTGCAGGCTGGCACCTCCCACAATCTCGGCCAGAATTTCGCAAAAGCATTCGAGGTTATGTTTCAAAGCGAAAGTGGCTCGCGCGAGTACGTTTGGGCCACGAGTTGGGGCGTTTCGACCCGACTGATCGGCGGCCTGATCATGTCACACAGCGATGACAACGGACTGGTGGTGCCGCCGAAACTGGCGCCGCTGCAGGTTGTGGTTGTGCCCATCTGGAAGAGCGATGATGAAAAGAGCGCTGTCATGCAGAAGATCGACGGCCTGACCGCATCGTGGAAAGACAAATTCCGCTACAAAATCGATGACCGCGACAACTACCGCCCGGGCTGGAAATTTAACGAATGGGAAAAGCAGGGCGTCCCCATCCGCATCGAGATGGGACCGAAAGATCTCGAAAGCGGCGAAGTGGTGCTGGTGCGGCGAGACACCGGAGAAAAAGAGAGGATCTCACAAGACCGGATCACCGAAGAGACCGAAACGCGGCTGACGGCCATGCAGCAATCGCTGTTTGACACAGCCCTAGCCCTTCGCGAAAACAACACCTTCGAAGTAGATGACTACGACGAATTGAAAGAGCGGCTTAATGGTGAAGGCGGCTTTTTCCGGGTTCACTGGAACGGCAAACGCGACAGCGAGGACAGGCTGCAGGCTGAAACCAAGGCGACCATCCGTGTCATGAATCCAGACGAACCGGAGGAAGCTGGCAAATGCATCGTCACTGGCGAGCCTTCCAAACGCCGTGTTGTGGTGGCGAAGGCGTATTGACGGTTGCCCAGTCACAGGCTCCGCGAGAACGAAAGTAGGCTAAATCATGAGTTCAGATTCGTCCGACCAACCCAAATTTAAATCCGGCTACGTTGCCATAGTTGGGCGGCCCAATGTCGGCAAGTCCACCTTGCTCAACAATCTGCTCAATTTCAAAATCTCCGCCGTCACCCGCAAGCCGCAGACCACTCGCCACCAAATTCGCGGCATCCTGACCGGAGACGACCACCAAATCGTCTTTCTCGACACGCCCGGCATGCTGGAGCCGAGCTATAAGCTGCAGGAGGCGATGCTGCAGGCCGTGCACCGTTCCTTGAAAGATGCGGACCTGGCTTTGTTTATCATAGAGGCCGGAGCTGTCAGCAAGCAAGACCTGGACCATCTGAAAACCATTCGCGAGTTGAATACGAAGCTGATCCTGGCAGTCAACAAAGTCGATATCGTCGCCAAGGGGAAGCTCCTGCCGCTGCTGGATTTCTACCACAAACAACAGCGCATTGACACGCTTGTGCCTATTTCGGCGCTGCGCAAAGACGGACTCGAAGAATTAAAACAGGAGCTAATTTCAGCGCTTCCGGCCGGTTTTCCTTTCTATTCCAAAGACCAGATCACGGACCACCCGGAACGATTCCTGGTGGCGGAGATTATCCGAGAGAAAATTTTTCTGAAGTTTGGTGACGAAATCCCCTACTCGACCACCGTTGAAATCGATGAATTCAAGGAACGCGAGAAGCACAAAGACTTCATCCGCGCCACGATTTTCGTCGAACGCAAAAGCCAGAAAGGCATTCTCATCGGCAAAAATGGCGCTGCTCTGAAAGCCATCGGCCAACTCGCCCGCCAAGATATCGAAAAGGCCCTCGACCGCCCGGTCTACCTCGAGCTGTGGGTAAAAGTCAAAGAAAAGTGGCGGCAGAACGAAATAATCCTCAAAGAATTCGGGTACTACTAGCGTTATCTTTTTCCCCGCCACCGATTCACCCAGCCTGCATCGACCTGTTCTGATTCGCGGGAGGTTGAACAAACCCGGCAACTTTTCTGAGACGATAACAATTAATCACGGAGGCGTTCGATGAAACGAAGGCTGGGCTTCGCCTGCACTTTGACTCTCCTGTTTTGCTTGAATGGCATTTCACATGCGCAAAAATCCTGGAAACTCCTGCCCGCATCACCAAGCGCGGTCGGCAGACACGATGACATTTTCTTCCTAACTCCGGATCTTGGCTGGATGATCAACCTGCGGGGGGAAGTACACCGCACCCAAGACGGCGGAAAGACCTGGGAACGCATTGCGCAGATCGGGGGTGGCGGGTTCCGCAGTGTCGGTTTCGCGGACTCGTTGCGTGGCTGGATTGGCGCCCTCGGTGGCGAGGCGTTCCTGCTGCAAACCCTGGATGGCGGCCTGACGTGGAGTGGCGTCCCTTCTTTGACCGGGCCGGCAATCAACGGAATCTGTGGCCTGTCAGTGGTCAATGAATCCGTTGTCTACGGCGCCGGACGGTTTGACGGGCCCGCGCGTGTGGTCAAAACCACAGACGGGGGCCAGCACTGGCAATCCATCGACATGAGTGCTCATGCGCAAACTCTGATCGACTGTCATTTCTTCCATCCGGATTCAGGCTTTGTGGTTGGCGGCGGTACCAGCGGCGCGTTTCCGAACACGATTCGGGCGGTGGTCTTGTTCACCGCAGATGGCGGTCTGACCTGGGAGACGAAGCACGAAACTCCACCGCGCCCGAAGGGCCCACAGGGAGAATGGGGCTGGAAACTGACCTTTCCGACTCGTAAGACAGGCTTTGTGTCCATCGAGCGTCTGCAATTTGATGAAGGTAGCCAACATGTGTTGCGCACCGAGGACGGCGGTCGGACCTGGGTTGAGGAAGAAGTGGGAAGCGACTTCCGGATTCAGGGAATGGGGATGCTGACTCAGTCACGCGGGTGGGTCGGTGGCGGCCAGCAAACCTACGAAACGACGGACGGCGGGCAAACCTGGCGCCTGTTCGATTTTCCCGGCTTCAATTTGAATCGCTTTCGATTCTTTGGCGACACGCTCGCTTACGCGGTTGGCAACCGCGTGTTCAAATACTCCGCCGACAGCGTTGCGACTTCAGTACCGACAGCACCGAGGCTTCCTGTTGACTTCACTTTGGAGCAGAACTTTCCGAATCCGTTCAACCCATCAACCAAGATAATCTACCGGCTGAACACCGCCGGGAGAGTCACGCTTGCGGTATTCAACGTTGCGGGACAACAGGTCGTGACGCTGGCGGATGGACTACGGGATGCCGGGAGACACGAAGTGACCTTTTCTGGTGCGGGTCTGCCAAACGGGATCTACTACTACCGTCTGCAGGCGAGCGCCAGAGTGGCCACCCGCGAAATGGTTTTGCTGAAGTGATCCACGGCAATCGAGCTGCGGACATGTAACAGACAGCGGACAGCGGAACTCGCCGCCCGCTGTGACGTCTATTTGTGGCCTTGAAAGATCTTCCCGACTATCTTCCAACCATCCTCAAACTTGTACAAAGACATGAAGTCAGTATACGCGTGCTTGCCATCGCGGTACAGATCGACTTTCACGACAGCGGCTTTGCCGTTCAAATCGAGCAGAGTCAAATCACCCTTGATCTTTCGTTTCGGACGGTTCGGTTCCTTTTTGTTGCCTTCGTCGATGCGCGCAATCCACTCATCGCGCGTGACTTGGCGTAGGCCTTCTTCGGAGTTGATGAACATAATAAAGCCCTCATGAAAGCCTTTGCGCATGGCTTCCGTGTCGCGGTTGGTGTGAATCCCGAGCACATACGCCTCCTCGACGGTTTTGAGGGCAGCATCTTTGTCCCCCGTATCGACACGTGCAATTGAACTCAACGGCACAACCAGGACAGCCAGTAAAACAAAAACTTGTTTCATGTCTCTCTCCTCTGTTTGTTGGGAATTGTGAATTTCGAAGCACTCATGGTTACGTCGATCCGAAGCCAGCAGTTGACGGAAGTTTGTGAACTGCTCTATGGCCGTGTGAAATGCTCTCTAAGCAAGCGCAACCTTCAACTCCTTGTATTTTGAACGGCTGACCGGCAGGACTTCATCGTTCTCCAGAACCAAATCATATTTGCTACTACCATGACTGCGGAAATGCTGCACATGATCCAGGTTGGCGATAAAGGATTTGTGGACGCGGAGAAAATTGGCTGGCAGCAGATCTGAAAGCCGGCTCAGGGTCTTGTCGTGCAGTTCCACACCGCCATTCGTCAGGTGAAGTTCCGAATAAACCCCGGCGCCGCGGATATACCGGACATCCTGCACGTCCACTAATTTCAATCGCTCGGCTTTTCTGACCGCCAGGTACTTTGTAGAATGAGGTGAGCGCTCGCCGGCACTCCGGCATCTGTCAAGCGCCCGCCGCAGCCGTTCGATCCCGAATGGTTTGGGAACAAAATCGACCACACCGTAGTCGTACGCCTGCAACGCTCTGTCCGTATTCGCCGACACAACAATCGTGTGAAACGAACCGGAAACGGCCATTTTGAGCAGGTCAAAGCCATCTCGGCCATTAAGATTCAAGTCCAGGAGCAGCACATCGACCGGATGTTCGTAGAGGTAGGTTGCGGCGTCTTCCAAAGTACTTTTGAGCGTAATTCTGTGCTTGTCGTCCTGCAGAGCCTGGCGAGTCAGCCGCTCCAACCGGCGAGCGACGAGCGCTTCATCTTCAACGATAATTATCTTCATTTGGCGTCAGATGTTATCTCGATGGTCGTAAGCCATCCTCCGTCAATCGGTTCCGAGCACAATTGCCAGCACCCTGGGAAGGATTCTTCCAGGCGCGCTTCTACGTACTTGAGTCCCGTGCCCCTGGCGCCGGCAGGAGAAGGTTCGAGGTGGCCATCGTTAAAAAGCCCGTAGCGAACGCGACCGTCTTCCAGTTCCTTCGAAAGCACAAACCGCCCGCACTGTTTCCCAGCATAGCCATGCGTCAATCCATTCTCAATCAGAGTATGAAACACAGCCGGCGGTACCTGTTCGTCACCATTGAGCCCTCTTGTTTCTAGAGTAAACTTTGCTTCCCTTCGAAACTCCATGATCCTGAGGTGTGCACGGCTCATGTTCAGCTCATGCGCAATGGGGATGAGTTTCTCGCTGGCGACTTTTGAAAAGACCCGAAACTCTTCCGCCAGTGCCTCGATAAGCTGGCTGGCGCGGTCGGAATCCTGTTCAAGCAGTTCCTGCAGCGAGGTCAGAGAATTCATGATGAAGTGTGGCTGAATGTTCTTCTTGAGCAATTCATTCTCAAGGCGGGATGATTTCAAGATGGCTTCCTGGCGACGGCGCTCCTGCCGGCCAATTTGTTTGCCAAGCGATAACGTCATGCACGAGACAAAGAATAGTGAGCCGACAAAATAGCCAAAACTCAGTAGATTCTGATACCCCAGGTAGGTCAGCAGGCTGAACCCAATCAGGCCGACTAAACTGAGCCAACTGCCATCCATATTCTTTCGGATGGCATAAATTGCCGGCAGAAAAGCAAAACCGCTCGAGAGCACGACAAACGGCTGAGTCGGAATCCAAAAATAGGAGAGAAGAGTAAAACCGGCCAAGGCCCACGTCCAGAATTCGCGCTGCGGAACTGAAAACTCGTGAAGCAGAAAGACGACTAAAAAGAAGCCGCTCAGCAGCATGCACCAAAGCACGGCTTCCCAATGGAACGGAAGAGAAAGCAGGTCGATGTTCTTGAATATCCAGGTTGGCCGCAATCCAATCTTACCCGCATGAAAGAGACAGTAAAGGGCAAAAAACAGATAAGCAATTCTCTGATGAAAGCCCAAGAAAATGATGAGATTGAATATCGCGGCGGTTAAAAAAACGGCTGTGAGAAAGATAGTCGCCTGCTCATGACGCATTATCTCGTGGCGCAGACCGTCTAACTGCCCGATCAGGATACGTCCAAATCTCGGCTCATCGGCAAAGCTGAAATTGCTGATGCGTATTGCAAGCTGGTGTTGGCCGGGTGCTGTTAATTCGTACGGTAGCGGCACCAGTCCCGTGACACGACCCGGAATTTCCGACCGCGTATCAATGTCAACGACGCCGTTGGTGTGGACGAGCTGGCCATCCCAATAGAACTCCTGAGCGCTGGTCACCGCGAAGAATTGCAGCCCTATCTGACGCTCTGCCGATGCAGCAGGTACAATGACGTTGACGCGAAACCAGAAACGCCCGGTCAATAGAGATTCGTCGAAATTCCATCTGGAGAGATCGAGCTGTTGCCAATGCGTGTCGTCATACTCGGGCAAAGCCCACGTGAGATCATCGCCTTGCGAGATGCGCCAGTCCAGCAGCCGGGCCGGCTCTGAAGGCCGAATCACCACTCCGGACGTACTGGGAGCACAGGCCACGAAAAGAAGCGCTAGAAGCTGAATAGAGCCCTTCAACCTCCGCAGATTGGAATTCACGCAAGTGGGTTTGGAAAGGTGCATGGCAAATACCTACGTAGTCCACCAAAATTGGTGCCAACATGGTTGGCTCATTTTAGGCAAAAAAAACTTGACACTCAATGGATGATTCACTATAATTTCCGCTGTAAGTAAACACTCACTTTCACCGATCCACATGGCGCGCACAATTACAAAAAGACCCGATGTCATCGACGCAGCCCTTTCATTGTTCATGCGAAAGGGCATCAAAGCGACAACCACACGTGATATCGCACTGCGTGCCGGCATCTCCGAGGGGACCATCTATCGCCATTTCGACAGCAAGGAAGAGCTGGCAGCCAGTGTTTTCGATGAGAACCTCGATTATTTCTGGAGGTATCTCAGAGGGTACCTGAAACATGCCCGGACGCCCGAAGAAATGCTGCACGCTTACGTTCAGGGCTTTTTTGAATTCTCCAGAATCGAACAGCGGCGCTACAGTTTCATCATTGCCGCACATCAAACCGAATTGAAACGCCAATCACGGGAGCGGATGAAGCCGCGGCAGATGCTCAGCAAGATTCTCCGACTGGGTCAACGCCAGGGCGTATTCCGCAAAATGGATATTCAACTCGGCAGCGCCATGATGATGGGAACGCTCATGCAGACGATTTTCTATCTCAAGAGCGGCCGCATCGCCGTGAATTATGACGACGTGATTGGCGAGGTGACCGGCACGTGTCTGAAAATGGTCACCCTTGACAAATAACATTAAAAAATGCAGAAAAAAAAACATCAGGAAAGGAGGTGATTAGGTGGCCTATATTATCGCTGAGCCTTGCGTAGGTGTCAAAGACACCGCATGCGTGGAAGTTTGCCCGGTAGACTGTATCTACGAAATCGACGGTACTGAGCTTGAAGAGGGTGATGAAGCTTACCTCGATACGCTTTACATTCACCCTGAAGAATGCATCGACTGCGGTGCCTGCGAACCCGAGTGCCCGACTGAGGCAATCTTCCCGGAAGATGAAGTGCCTGAGAAGTGGAACAAGTTTATTGCCTACAACTACGAAGCCTTTGGCATGTCGGCGCCGTAATCACCCTATCAGTGATTCACGCCCAAGAGCCACCTGGCCTACACGCCGGGTGGCTCTTGCTGTTTCTCAATTGTGCAGAGTGCTGACAACCAAATGAGATTCTTCCTTATCGTTTTCGTTGGTATTCTGGCCATTTCGATGGCCTCGATCCTGATCAAGCTTTGCAGCGCGCCGGCAATGGCGATTGCTTCGTACCGACTGTTGTTGGCGGCCTGCTTCTTTCTGCTTGTCGTCGCTGTCAAGGGCAGAAGCCCGATGAGACAATACAAGACCGGGGATCTGAAATGGGCAGCCATCGCCGGCGCGTTTTTGTGCATGCATTTCGTCACTTGGATCACATCGCTGAAATACACCTCGGTTGCCAGCTCTGTCGTTCTTGTGGCAACCTCACCCGTATTTGTCGGGATTGGTTCTATCTTTCTCCTGGGCGAAAAGTTGACCAAATGGTTAATCGCCGGCATCGCCCTGACACTGACCGGCGCAATCGTTATCAGCACAGCGGAACTACAAAGCGGAGACAGCGGCATGGTCGGTAACGGTTTGGCCATGCTAGGTGGCATAGGAGCGGCGGGCTATCTATTGGCCGGTCGAAAACTCCGGGCTCATATCGACACCGTTTCCTACGTCAGCGTTGTTTATTCCCTGGCTGCGGTCGGAGTCATTGCCATCGCAATCCCCATGAAAACCAATTTGATCAGCTATAATGCTCAAACATTTGGCCTTCTTTTTCTCATCGCAGCAATCCCACAAGTGATCGGCCACACAACATTCAATTGGGCGCTGCAGCACGTATCGGCGACAACCGTTTCGGTTCTTACCCTTGGAGAACCCATCGGAGCGCCAATTCTGGCCTTTTTTCTTTTTGGGGAAAAAATAACTGCAATCCAACTCTTTGGTGGTATGTTAATTCTGACTGGCGTAGTTCTGGTTCTGAGGGGAGAGAGCTTATCCCCGGGGGAAAGCCAATGACGGTCATTTTTCTAGGTACCGGGGCCGCAACCCCAACCCTGTTCCGTTGGCCATCCTCAACCGCAATCAGCCGCGGCGGCGAGACTCTTCTCTTCGACTGTGGCGAGGGCGCTCAGGTTCAATTCCTGCGAGCCAAGCTCAGGCCCGGCAAGCTCAACCGGGTCTTCATTTCGCACTTGCATGGCGACCATTTTAACGGCTTAATCGGGTTGCTGAGTTCTCTGCAACTTGCAGGTCGCGACAAGAGGCTCCATCTGTATGGCCCAGAAGGGCTAGCAGATTATCTGGGCTACATGCAAAAACTTTCGCGGTTTACATTGGGCTTTCCTTTGCAAATCGAGGAAGTTTCTCAAGAAACAGATGAAGAGGTTTGGGAGATGAGTTATTACACGGTGACCGCCAGGCGGTTGACACATCGGGTACAGACACTCGGGTTCAGGCTCGCAGAAAAACCTAAGCGGGGAAAATTTGACAACGACGAGGCGGACCGGCTCGGTGTGACCAGCGGGCCTTTACGAAGCCAACTTTTGCGCGGACGGACGGTCGTTTTGCCAGACGGATCGCAAGTAGCCCCGGAGCAGGTGATCGGGCCAGACCGTCCCGGAAAAACAATCGCAATTTGCCTGGACTCAGCACCGTGCGCAAACGCAATTCAACTGGCGAAGGATGCAGATTTGCTCATCCACGAAGGGACTTTCGACAAATCACTTACCCGATTAGCTCGCGAGACGGGCCACTCCACCGTCGTTCAAGCGGCGAAAGTCGCCAAACAGGCAGGAGCCAGACGACTTGTGGTCACGCACATCAGCTCACGCTACAATCCCGATTATGAACCGGAACTTCTCGCACAGACAAAAGAGATTTTTCCGGAGGCCGAAATAGCACAAGACTTGATGCAAATAGACGTTTGACGCCAAGACTGGACAACCACCAAGCACTTGCACCATCTGGGGAGACACCATGGAAAGGTTTATTGAATTCGAGCAGGCCGTAACGATGGATGACCTTCGGCAGGCTCTGGCCGGCAGCACCTCCGGTATCCTGATTCTCCGGTTTTCGAAACTCACCGGGACTGTTAAAATTCGCACCGCCAACAAAGTCAGCAAGCGCGTGCTGAAGCGCGCTTTCCTGCCGCACCGAATCAGAAAGGTGTACGACCACTTCCCAATCGACCGCCAGGAGACAATCGGCAGCGCTCAGTAGGAAACTCAAGACGTTGGCGGCGAATGGGACTCGCTATTCTCTACGTCCCTCCAAAACTGCGTGCTGACCGCTACCGGCCCCCAAAAGCACTCTCTGCCAATTGACCTTCACGAATCAAGCTTTTCGCTTGACTTTCGGTTGCAGTATTTATATTTTGAAGTCCTTTTTGGAGTAGTTCCACGGCGGACGCGACTCACCTAAAGTATTGTAAAACAACGGCACGAATGCACCCCACAGCGACCACTTTGCGCAATCGAAGCAAGAGCAAGCTTACATGGGTGGAGACAACGGAAGGCACATGATTTTCTTCTTTCTCATCGAGCCGGGAGAATGGAAATATGCAAGACACCGGTTCCGAAACCGCAGCGAGGAGAGTTTATCGGTGGCACACTTCCGCTCACCAGCCTCGACCAAGCGCCTGATTTGTTTATGCAAGTCGAGGGCATCAAATATGCAAGTCAGCCCTGAGCAAACACGGCGTGAGACATCTGGTGGCTGCGTACATCCAAACCTGACACGAAGACAATGACCGAATCAGAGACGATGCTCGCAAGGGAATATCTGTCTGCCCACCAGGGCACGGCCATTCGAATTCGCCACGCAAGCGGCTATCTTCGAGTCTCAGGCAAAGACCACGTGGATCTGCTCCATCGTCTGACCACGAACGATCTCCGGCCATTGAAACCCGGCCAGGGCCAGCTAAATATCTTTACCAACGACAAAGGCCGCGTCATCGACAGGGTGGCTCTGTTGAAATTTGCAGACGAAATCCATCTTGTGACCAGCCCCGGGAATGGTGCGAAACTAACGAAATGGCTGGATGACTATATCTTCATTGAAGACGTTGCCGTAAAAGATGCTTCAGAAGATGTCAGCATTCTTTCTGCTTGGGGGGCCAAAACGCCAGCCCGCCTGAGCGCCACTTTTAACACTGAGGTTGCAGGCTTGGCTGCCTGGCATTTTCAAGAAATAGAATGGCAGGGACATCGGTTGATAGTTCAACGAAGTGAAGAGTTGAGCCCGATTGGCTACAACATAATCGCCCCGGCGGCCGCGGAACAAGCGCTGCAACAAGCCCTGTGCTCGGCAGCTTCACCACTTAAGCCGTGCTTGCTCTCCGACCAGACCTATGACACCCTGAGAATTGAATCCGGCTGGCAGGCGTTTGGCAAAGATTTTGATGAGCAAGTAAACCCGCACGAAGCAGGGTTGGTCTCGCTGGTGAGTTTTACCAAGGGATGTTTTATTGGTCAGGAAGTCATCGCTCGTCTCGACACCTACGAGAAAGTAAAGAAGCGCTTGCTCGGCCTGGTGGTTGAAGGCGCCACTCCGGCGCAGCCGGGCGCTGCCATTGTCCTTGGCAACGAAGAAATTGGCCATGTAACGAGCACGGCCTACTCGGTCGCCATCGCAAAGCACGCCGGATTCTGCCATGTGAAAACCAGATTTGCTATTGCCGGAACGGAAGTGATGGTCGCAGTGGAAGGAACGATGCTGGCAGCCAAGCTTGCGGCGCTGCCCCTGGCGAGCGGCACTGATGATTCCAGCCCCGCACATCGTGACAACTTGACGCAAATATGAGATTTGCCAAACTCTGTGCGCTCGACATCGTTTATTGAGCCCGCTGGAGCAACTCACGGAAAGAAACAGGAATAGAACCAGTACCGTTATGGGCAACCCGAGAATCCGCCATGTGGAAGCTTTTCCCATCGACACTGAAAACGGGCAGATGGTGGGGCTGCGCGACCCGCAGGGCGTAGCTACTGAAACCCTGATCATTTCCCCGGACGTCTACTATATGTTGCAACACCTGGATGGTCGGCACTCGCCAGAAGACCTATGCGATGAATACCGGGTGACCTTTGGCGAAACCCTCGAAGCAGAGCAACTGGCTGAAATCATCGACCACCTTGACAGCCATTTCTTTCTGGACAATCCGCGTTTTGCCAGCCGGCTGAAAGCGGTCGAGCAGGAATTTCTGGACAATCCGGTGCGACCCGCGGTACACGCAGGCCAAAGCTACGAGTCAGATCCGAAAGCCCTGATCGCGCAACTTGACGGCTTCTATTCGGGACCGGGTGGCGCCGGCAAGCCTGAACTAAACGGCAAGCAACGTCAGTCGATCAAGGCCCTGGTTGCGCCTCACATTGATGTTCGACTTGGAGGGGCCAGCTATTCTCATGCATATCGCGCCCTGGCGGAATCGGGTGACGCGGATTGCTTTGTCATACTCGGCACCGGGCATTCAGGCCTGCATGACCTGTATTCAGTGTTGGCCAAGGATTTCGACACCCCGCTTGGCACAGTGAAACACGATGCTGAATTCATCAACCTGCTGAAGGGCAACTACCCTGCGATCGCAGATTCAGAGGCGTTGCCTCACAAGAGCGAGCATGTCATCGAGTTTCAGCTTGTGTTTCTGCAGCATCTGTTGAGCAGGAAGAAAAACTTCACCTTTGTACCTGTTCTGTGCTCATTCTCCTACCATGCCCTGACCGATCCCAGATTTGCCAGGGAGAAAACAATTGTCGATACATTTTCCAGAAAATTGAAAGATACCATAGAGCAATTTGACAAAAAAGTCTGCCTGATCGCCAGTGTCGATTTCTGCCACATTGGGCCAAGGTACGGCGATAAGAATTCGCCGGACAAGGCATTTCTACAAGAAGTCGCCGACTTTGACGGAAGGATGATGGCAGACATCGAGAAAGTGGATGCCAGCGCATTTTGTAGCACTGTGGCAAAGCAGGAAGACCGCTATCGCGTGTGCGGATTCTCATCCATCTACACCATGCTAAACGCCATTGATGCCAAACGTGGCCGTCTTCTGGACTACTCCAACACCACGGTCGACGGCCAAAACTCCAAAGTGACGTTCGCCAGCATGGCGCTCCATTAGGTTGTGACAGGTAAATGAAATCGACAAGGCCGGGTCCGCCGAAAACAGACGAATTCTTTCCAGATGCCTACATCAAACGGGCGGTGAAGATCCTGAAGCTCATCAGTGAGGAGAGCAAACTGCGGGTCATGTTGCTTCTCGCAAAAGAAGGACCTTGCCGCGTCACGCATATCTGCAAGACATTGGACATGAACCAAACCACCATCAGCCACCACCTCTCGCTCCTGCGCAATGCAGAGCTAGTCACCACCGCCCGGGAGGGCACGAGCATCTACTACGATATCAACGAAACGCTATGGCGAGAGATGGGCAGGCAATTCTTCGAGCACCTGCAGAAAGGAGATGACATTCATTTCCTGGGGCGGTTTCTCTTGAAATGGTTGAACAAGTAAATACAGATAGTAATGTTGAGCTGAATGCTCATTTCTCGCCTCACCTTCCCGCATCTCAAATCCCAACCCGCAAGGCCCAGGCCAACTCGCATCATTGACAAGTTCACTTCGCATTCTGCCGAAACAAGAAGAAGGGGCGTAGAACTGATCGAGAGTTGAATCGGGAGAACAGCATTGAAAATGGTCAACCACACAATTGTCATTTGTCTGGTACTACTTTGCTATCTCGACCTGCCGGTGGCAGCCCAGACTCATCCGCAAGCATCGCCAGAATACCAAAAGAACATCGAGCTTCATCGCAGAATCAGATTGCGGCTCGAGCAGGATTTCAAGACATCCCCTGTGCGGCCCGACTACCCCATGACCCGCGCCATGCTGTCGCCAGCCAATCAACCGGAGTCAGCGGCCGCCGCGTCAGATTCAACACCACCATCGCCACCCGCAAACCTGGAAGTGAGCACCGAGAGCATTCACAGCTTCTTTGTGAGATGGAGTCTATCTTCCGACCCGGAATCTGGAATCGATTACTACGCCTACGCCATTGGCAGCCAGCCCGGGGAAGCGGACGTCAGATGGTGGCAAAGCACGGGCATCAACACCAGGACGTACGCGCAAAGCCTTAAGTCTCTTGAGCTTCCGGAGGGCGCCCGGATTTTCGTCTCTGTGCGGGCCGTCAACGGGGCTGGAATTGACAGCGAAACCGTTGTCTCGGATTCCATCTCTCTCAATTGGCAAGACCTTGGGTTGCCTGAATATGAACTCACGAT
This sequence comes from Candidatus Zhuqueibacterota bacterium, assembly GCA_029261995.1. Classification (GTDB taxonomy): domain Bacteria; phylum Zhuqueibacterota; class Zhuqueibacteria; order Oceanimicrobiales; family Oceanimicrobiaceae; genus JAJDAF01. The sequence continues at coordinate 136,997 of JAJDAF010000064.1, read as the reverse complement.
CGACTTGGCGGAATACGGATTTGATTCCACCGGCGTAAATGTTATCGAGGGTTGGACCGCGGATGAACGCGCTACCCTCGAACATTTCATTGCACGCATGAATCCGATCATCAAGGAAATCTATGGGCCGCCGTCGCGACAATATACGGTCACGCTGGTCAAGAATTTGTGGTATTCTGGCTCAAACATCTTCTTCCCAAGCAGCAACGAAGTGCACATGTCCGACTTCTATCCGCAACTGTTGACACATGAGTTGCTGCACGCCTACCGCGACAACGTCATTCTCTCAACGGACGACTGGTGGCAGTACCACCCTCAGCTCAGCGGTTTTGAGGAAGGTTTCGCCCAGGGCGCAAGTTATGCCTGCATGAATCGCTACATCGAGTTCTACCCCGGTGACGCCATCGTGGATTCGACCTATCTTTTTGGCTCCTCCATGCACTGGGATTACGATTATCGCAATACCGAGGCGATCACAACGGAGGACTTCTGGAGCGATTTCGCCGGCCTCGGATTATTCTGGGAGCGCTATGAGCTTGGCGCGGCGGCCATGCGAAAAATCCATCTCGAAGATCAAGATTTTTTTCGCAAGTTCAACGCAGCATACTACGCGCGCCTGAACGCTGACCACGACCTGACGACGAGCCGCGACCTGATGATAGATATCATTGCGGCAGTCTTGCCGGAGGTAGAAATGCAGCCGGCCCGGGACTGGCTGAGTCACCAGCGCATTTTTGATTGTCGCATTGAGCCCGGCAAGAAGATATGGATCAGAACGCAGCACTACCCGTGGGATGAGTACATCATCTTCCAGCGCATTTGCTACTACGAGACTTTCGAAAACGGCAGCGACTGGTCATACTGGGATGAAGCATCCGGCTCGTGGGCCTACCATAGTCTGAATGGCTCCAGCGGCACGGGCCTGGTGACCGCTCCTGATGGAGAGACCCTCTGGCAAAACGATTTACTCATCGAACCTGTGGGAAATCCGCCGGACTATTTTGGCTTTGGCAGCGACGTCCTGAATTTCTCTACAGATTCGGACCTCGAGCCCTGGCCGCTCGGCGACGCGCAGGACTACTTGCTGAACCTCACAGGCTTGAAACTCTACCAGTTTGACATCGACTTCGGCGGCGCAACGACGCAGGTGCACCGCGTCGTTGGCAATGAACTGAAGAATACGCGCGGAGTTTTCGGCGGCATCAGCAATGCCGCCAACGGAGTCATTCACATCAACCACGAGAACTTTCCGGAGGAACCACCGCTCCAGGTCGTCAATGGAGCTTTCTGGGGAGAACGGCTCTGGGCTTCCGTGCCAAACGCGAAGACTGGCGGCACAGACAGCCAAGCCGGACGCGTGAACATCCGATTTGAACAGGACGACGGCAAGCGCTATCTGGCGCAGCGCAACATCGATTGGGGTAGCTGGAACGGAGACCAGGCCTTCCTTTTCGATACCGAAGAGATGGTGCTAGATAGCAGCGTGGCGTCATCAGTTCCACCGACAGGCCAGCCGCGGCAGTTTGTGGTTGAGCAAAACTACCCGAACCCGTTCAATCCCACGACAAGCATTCATTATAGAATCCCCAAAACGGCCCATGTGGAAGTAATTATTTATAATCTGCTTGGACAGAAAATCAGGCGACTCTTCTCCGGAACGCAGAGCGCTGGCGCCCACACTCAGGTTTGGGATGCTAGAAACGACGCCGGCGTTGCTGTTGCAAGTGGCGCCTACTTCTTCAAAGTGGAAACGGGGGATTTGAAAACAATTCGGAAGATGCTTCTCTTGCAGTAGCCGGGACTCCAGCCAGACAGCTGTCTGATTTGACCTGCAACGCTATAATTCTCAAGCATTTCTACCGATAAGAACAGAGTGAAGCAATCGCGCAACCAAACTCAAGGAACAGTTGGAGAGTTTTATGCTAAAAGAATTTGGTAATCAGGTGATTTCGACCCTCGCTTTGCTGCTGATACTTTCCCCGGCAAGCGGCCAAATTTCTACAACCAGACACGAGATAGACGGCGGTTTTGCAAGAGGCACATGGTGCCAGGCCATCGATTTCGACAACGACGGTGACCCGGACATCCTGGCAGCCGGTTGGGATGCCGGATTGAAATGGTACCGTAACGACGGTGGCGGCGTTTTTACCAAGATCACGATCAGCAATGACTTCAAAGATGCCTGGTTCATTTCGGCGGCGAACCTGGACAAGGACAGCGATCTCGACATTCTCTCAGTATCTGCCAACGAAGAGTCCGGAGCGAGCATGGTTTCCTGGTTCGAAACCAAAAGTACGGGTTTCCAGGCACACGAGCTAGACGCGACCGTCGGCTCCCTACCACACTCGATCATCGGTATAGATATTGAAGGCGATGGTGATACCGATGTCCTGGCTGCGTTGTCGGGATCCAACAAAGTTCGCCTGTGGGAAAACGCCAATGGCGACAGTCTGGTTGAGAAAACATTCGACTCCAGTTGGCAGTCCGGACACGCGTTGAGTCCGGTAGATATCGACAGCGACGGCTTGCTGGACATTATCGGAATCGGTGGCGGCAAAACCAGCATCTGGCAAAACAAGGGCAGCGGCAGTTTTGTCCGTCAAGATCTGACCGGTGGCGGTGGTTTTGGCATCCTTGGGCGCGATCTTGATCTGGATGGCAATGTCGATATTCTGCGCACCGAGCGGGTCAACGGGCACATCAACTGGTATCCCCATCAGGGTGATTTCAACTTCGACACGCGGGTCAAGCTTGCAGACGCGCTCGGCGAGTCCTGGTCGCTGGATGCGGCGGATTTCGATGATGACGGTGATGTCGATCTTGTGGTCGCCGGCTATGTTTACAGTCCAAATCGAATTCTTTTCCTGGTCAATGATGGCCAACAAAACTTCAGCGAACAAACCATCTTCGAGGCGGAAAGGCCCCGCTGTGTCTCCGCAGCCGACTTCGACCTCGACGGTGATATCGACTTCGCGGCAGTTGTCAGCAACACCAGTCAGCTCCTGTGGTTTGAAATCCCCGGGCAACCAATTCCGAAAACTTTCACGCTCAGCAGCCCAAATGGCGGAGAAGCCCTTACCGGTGGCGCCAATCACACGATTCTGTGGAATTCCACGGGTCGCATCAATAATGTCAAGCTCGAGTATTCCACCGACAGCGGCAGCACATGGACTTCCATCGTTGGAAGTACGCCCAACGTCGGCAGCCATGCATGGACGCTGCCGGCAGTGCAGACATCGCAGGCGCTGGTGCGGATTTCAGACGCGGCCAATCCCGCGACTTCGGATATCAGTGACGCGACCTTTAACATAGTTATTCCAGACTTCGCGTTGACCAGCCCGAATGGCGGTGAATCCTTCAACGTCAACACCACGCAGAACATCACCTGGAATTCCGAAGGGGACATCCCAAACGTCAAACTCGAGTACTCGCTCGACAACGGCAGCAACTGGACTGTTGTCGACGCGAGCACGGCAAACACAGGAAGTTTCTCCTGGACGGTCCCGGACGCTGAAACGGACACAGGGCTCATTCGGATTTCAGACGCCAGCGACGGCGCACCTTCTGACGTTTCAGATGCTGCGTTCAGTATTGTTCGAAACACGATCACCATCACATTCCCGAACGGTGGCGAAACATTGCCGGCAGGAAGCGCCCAGCTTATTGCGTGGCAATCCGCGGGCAACACCAGCACCGTAAAGTTGGAGTACTCGCTGAACAACGGCGTCAGTTGGACCACGATTGTGGCATTGACAGCGAACACAGGCAGCAGTGTATGGGTCGTGCCGGACTCGCCAAACACTCAAGCCCTGGTACGGGTAAGCAACACCGCCGATCCTGCAATTTTTGACGTCAGCGACGCCACCTTCGCAATCCAACGTTTCGACAACCTTGTGCTAACCGCACCTAACGGCGGCGAAGTCTGGCAACAAGGCTCGACTCACAACATCACGTGGAACTCCCCGCCGGATATCAACGCGCTGAAAATCGAATACTCGTCCGACAACGGAGCTAACTGGGTGCTCATCAAGTCGAGCGCCACGAATACGGGCTCGTACGCCTGGCTCATCCCAAGCGTCGATACTCAGGAAGCCCTGGTTCGTGTTTCAGATGCGTCTGACGGTACGCCATCGGATGTCAGCAACGATGTCTTCACCCTTGCCGGACTGCCTGAGTTAACCATCTCAGCGCCAAATGGCGGCGAACAATGGGGGGCTGGCACTACCCAAAGCGTTGCATGGAGCAGCCGCGGCAGCATCCCGACGGTAAGCCTGGAATACTCTCTCGATGGCGGCGGCAACTGGCTTGGCATTGCCACAGGCGTACAAAATACCGGGACATTTTCATGGAGCCTGCCGTTTGCCACCTCATCCAGCTGCCTGGTGCGAATCTCAGATCCGAGCGCAGGTGCGCAACCGGACGTAAGCGACAACCTGTTCAGCATCATTCCGAAACTGGAGTTGAGTATCGCTTCTCCAAATGGTGGCGAGGTTTGGACACAAGGCAGCAGTCGAACGGTGGTCTGGAATTCTTCTAGCGGCATTCCCTCCGTCAAACTTGAATACAGCGTCAACTCCGGCACGGACTGGACCACCATTGTCGAGAGCACATCCAATCAGGGCATCTACCAGTGGCCCGTCCCGGACCGGGGGAGTAACCAAGCTCTGATTCGAATCAGCAAGGATGATGATGCCAGCGTGTCCGATGTCAGCGACGAGCCATTCACTATTGTCGGCGCCACGCTCTCTCTGGTTTCCCCCAACGGCGGGGAAAGCTGGAAAGTCGGGGAGCAGCGCAACATCCTCTGGAACAGCACCGGCAGTCTGAGCAGCATCAGAATTGAGTACTCCACGGACGCCGGCGCCTGGCAGGAAATCACCGCCAGCACCGAGAATAACAGCCGATTTGATTGGACGGTCCCGCAAGTCAACTCAAGCAACGTCATGGTTAGAATCTCGGATGCAGCCGACGGAACTCCCGCCGACACCAGCGATGTGTCCTTTTCTATCGGCACCACCACCGGGGTCGCCCGGGCCGGCAACTCGGTCCCCGACCATTTTGCACTATCTCAAAATTATCCGAATCCGTTCAATCTGGGCACATTCATCGAGTTTTCCGTGCCCAAAACTGCTGCGGTGTTTTTGAGGGTTTTCAATCTGAAGGGCGAACTCGTTCGGACTCTGTTCGACGACACGCTTACTCCGGGCCAATATACGGCCTTGTGGACCGGAAGAGATGAGCATGGTCGCGTGCAGGCAACGGGCGTGTATGTTTACCAGGTTAGAATTGGGGAGTGGCAGGCTTCGAAGAAGTTGTTGCTGGTGAAATAAGGTCAAATACCGCCAGCGCGTAATCGAGCACACACTCAGGCAAGTTGCCGGTCAAAAGCGACACGAGAAAAGGGCAGGCGTCTGGTGCGGAGCCATTCGAGGCAAACACTGTTGAACTCATAAATGGCTTGCACCGGGGGCCGTTGCAGAGCGCCAATTAATCCCACTTCTATTCCCCGCCAACGCCTACAATCACCGTATCCGTCACCGTCTTATAAAGATAAATCAAATCATACATCGTCGTATCCGCTTTGATGAGCGTGTCGGAGCGGAAGACGTGCACGAGGTCATAGGTCGTCACTGAGTCCGGCTTCTCAGGAGGTGGCGGCTGATAGTTCAACAGGCCTTTGTTGTAGCCCCACATTTCGAAGGTCACACCGCTGCCATCGCGCTGAAACCAGACGTTGATGGGCTGGTCCTGGTAGTTTCGATTCACACCTCGCAGAATTGAAGCAAAGATGCCGTTTTCCGCCTTTTCATTTGGCAGATTTTCAAAGGCTTCCGGCTCGCGACTCTCTGTTACGATCTGAAAGTTGGCTTTGAATCTCCAGCTATTCATGATGGCCTGCGCGGAATCGGACGGAACCGGAAAATAAATTACCTCCGACGGATAGGTTTTCACCAAATCGTCCTCGCCAAACCCATTGCCAGTGGCATCGATAATGTCCAGTCGCGTCACGAGCGTCTCCGCAATAAAAAACTCGTAGACGAAAAAATCGATGAGCCGCGAGTCTTCTACGGTCACCACCGGGACGGTTATCTTATCGACTGAAATGGCGTCCTGCGCGCGGATAATACGAGCGAAAGCAAGCAGAGCAAGAATGCCAAGCAACAGAGCCAGCCGGGAAGCTTTTACGGGGATCATCGGCTGACCCTCCTGCCGCCGTTGCGCATCTTCATCCAGGCGGCGTAGTATTTCCTGGCTTCCTGGAATTTTCCAGTCCTTTTCAAAGCCTCGACCATGAGTTGGTAAGCCTGCATCTGTTCACGCTGGTCGAGCTGCTCTGGCGTGGCCAGGGCGCCCTGACAGGCTTTGAGCGAAACCTCCGGACTATTGCGGGACAGTTTCGCGACTTCCAGGTGGCTCTTGGCGCGATTCTGCCAGTCCACCTCGACCGACTGTTGAAAATACATGAAAGCAACCTTTCTATTCTTTCTCACATTTTCCAGACCAAGATTGTGACACATGACGCCGTAACTGTTAAAATACTTGCGGTAGGTCGTGTCGATAGGTGCGCCCTTGGTATCTTTCTGCGTCAACTTGACCACGTTCTTGAGCCGGTCGATGCCTTCATTCTTGCGGTCGAGAAATTGAAATTCTAAAACGGCCAAACGCCAGACGGTCTCGTCGATTGCCCGGCGGGTGCGCAGCGTCGGAATCAGCTTGCGAAACCCTTTGGCCGCATCGTTGTGGCGGCCTTCTTCCTGCAGGGCGATGTATTTATCCCGCAGTTCGACCGCTCGCGTGTTACCGTCATCCCAGTTTATCCACTCTATGTAACTGCGAATGTCGGAACGCTCTTGAGCGGTAGTTGCAAACTCCAGGGCCCGATTCAAATTCTGCAATCCTTTGCTGGAATCGTGGAGCTTGATCTGCGTGTCACCCTGGTAATAGACATAATAGAAGAGGGCTGCGGAGTCGATGGACGTGTCTGCAAAACCATTGGCAGCTTCAGAGAAATCGAGGCCGGTGGAGTTGTGCAAGACCAGCTCGGCTTGCGTAAAATTGACATATGCGGACGCCCACTTTTCGCTGGCATAATATGCCTCGGCCAGACGCGCGAACAGGGTGTGCTCTCCGCGTTCGATGCGCGTCAAACCTTCCAACACACGGATGGCTTTCTGGTGGTTGTTGTCATCGAGAAAACGTGCCGCCTGAGTCTGATAAACCCGCGCCAGCCAGCTCTTGGTTTCCAAGTCGAATGGATTGAGCATGATGGCGCGCTCGAAGTTTTTCCTCGCGTCTGACAGCAGGTATTGAACTCTGGCGGCCTGGACTGTGGCGCCACTCTGCTCGAGCTGCGCCAACTTCTGCAGACTGCGGGCGCCGGCATTAAACGCCTCGATGGCACGCAACGAGTCCTGGCCCGTAACCGCCGCTGAGGACGGAGCGTCGTTCGTCAGCGCTTGCCACAGCGTGTCGCTCTCACTGACTCTTTTTTTCCCCACAGCTTTGTAGGAGGCCGATCTCGATTCGCGATCGATGGAGACAAACAAATTGTCGGCAAGCGTGTCGGCTCGCATCGCCACCGTTGAATCCACGCCGGCGGGTACGAGTAGCCTGCTCTTGCGTTTGTTGGCGGTCCGGAATCCTGCCGAACAGCCACTGAGTACAAATGTCGCCAACAGGCTCAAACTGACTATATTTTGCGCCAGGCGCATGGTTTGGTTTCTGTCCAAAATCCTGTCTCCCAGAACACGTTTTCTTATAATATGACCAACAGAGTATTATGCAAGCTTTCTCAAAAATATGATAGCTGTATGGCGTGGAGCATGGAGAGTAAAGTGTCTTGACTATTTGACCGACCTACGTTCGCCCGCTCAACTCATATTCTCTACTCTTCACGCTCTACATTTCAGTTATTGCCGCTTTTTGCAATTCTCAATATTTGTGTTTTATCTTGCGGTTGCATCGCGCTAGGAATAGATTGTTTTCACGTTGTTGCCCTGCTCATTTGACACTTTCCCACCACGAAAGAAACACCTGGTAAAACTCCTGGCTTCTAAGGTTCGACGCCGCTTTGCGACTGGTGCTGAAGGAAAGGATACCGCCAGTCGGCGTCCGGTTTGCCGCACCGAAACGCAGGAAACGGCTGTTCTCCTTGAAGCCCCGGTCAATCAAATACGTAGACTCATTGCCCTCGACCAGGCATATGCGAACTTCATAGAGCTGCTCCTTGCACAGCAAATACATGTCGAACTCTCGGCCCTCCATCTGGAACGTCACCTTCGAGGTCAAATCTCCAGGATTTTTTTCCATGAAACGGTTGACAACTTCCTGAAACCGGGACGGATGACTTCGCATCCATTCGAGCAGTGCGCGGTAAATGGGAGAAAGATCGTCGAAGTCCCCCCCCAGTTGCGCCGGGTCAACCATGCCAATCTCGACAGCGCCGGAGCTGTTGCTTTTGCCCTTCGGCGCTCCGAGAGCCAATCCGCCTCCTGAAAAATCGCGTTTCCGCCCAGACTCGAGTGACGAACCGGAGCCGATTTGCAGGGCTGAGGCCGTCCCCCCGGCGCGACCCTTTCGGCCCCGGTTCGTCACACTAAGTTGCTGCGATGATTCACCCAGCAGCGTATTCAGGCCACTTAGGACGCTCGACTTCTGCAATCTCAGCTTGCCGGGATTCTCTTGCTGTGAAGCGCTATGCTGACTGCTCATCTTCTTCTGCTTCAATGCCTGCGTCGATTGACTTAGCGAGGTCATTTGTGTCTTCAAGGCATTGAGATCAATTTTTGCCGCCGGCGCGGGTTTCGATGGTGGCTCAAATTTGACCGGTTCCTCCACTCGGTTAGGTTTCACGGGCTCTGGCTTGGGCATTATCTTTTCCGGCCGGGGCTTGAACCTGGTCCAGTTGATTTCCTCGTAAGTCTCCGTGTTCTGCTTGACCGCAGGCAGCCCGGTCCACTGCAAGGTAAGATAAGCTCCCATCAGCAGCACAGAAGTCACGACGGCTGCAATCAGCTTGTCATTATTCGAAGTTGTCGTTTGGGCAATATACATTTAGCTCATCGATGACTGAAACGTGAGATGGTAGAGGGGCAACATGCATTCTCTTGAGCTTTCGCCATTCCAGTGTCGTCCCATTCTAAAACTGCATGCTTTCGTAATTGATGTTGAAAGGAATGGAGTTGCGTTCACAGATATCCAGCATATCCACGGTGTACTGGATCATGGAATCTTCGTTTGGCTCAATGAGTACGACCAATTTTCGACCGGCCAAACGATAGCGATCCAGCATGTTGGTGAGCAGCGTTTCGAGTTCTCCGGCATCCTTTGTTGCTCGTAGAATCTCATCGTCTTGCTCAACGACAAAGCCTTCGGTGACTTCAATTCTGACAAAAAGTACGACCGGCTCGTCATCAGGCTCAGTTTGCAGTTGCTCCTTGTCGTCAGCGGGCAATTTGATTTGCGCCGTGACCTTGATATCACTGATGGCAATAAAACCGAAGAGAATGATCATCGCCACATCAATTAGCCTGATGATAATGCCGCTCCTATTCAAAAGATTCTCCTGTGATAAGATAGGTCGTTGGTGACGCCACGAGATCGACCGAGCCAGTGCGCAGCCTGCTCATAAAGTTGCCCGTCGAACATCTATGCCCTTCACAATGCCGAGATTGTCACAGATGTCGGCGGCCGCCATGGTGTATTTTATGGGTGTGTCCCAGTTGGACCGGATACGCACACGCATGTTCTCACCTCTATCACGGGCCGCGCCGCTCTGATCACGAAGATAGAAGAATAATTCCCGGGCGCCGGCCAGAGTTTTGGACTCGTTCTCAACCAGGTAATGGCCCTGCTGGTCGATACCCAGGAAGAAAACCCTTTCTTTGTCCGGATTCGACGCCGGCGTTTCAGAGCTTTTTGGCAGTTCAACTTTGCTTCTTTCGCTGATTTCTGAAATCGAAATAAAGCCAAACAGTAGAATGAACACCACGTCGATGAGACGAATCATTGATGCGCCAGCCATTTACGACACCATGCCTCGGTTGCGGTTGATCGGGCTGGTTCTCAAGTCGACTATCGACGAACTCAGCTCCGGGATAATGGGTTTGGCGAAGCAAACGAATTCCAGCTCCTGATCGTCGAAATTCGGTACCGTGACCCGCAGTCTTTGTGGACCGACTTCCCCCCCGAGTGTCCAGCCGACGCTGACCATGCCTTTACGATTAGTCTTGAGCATTGCGGCTTTCATCTCATTTTCGAGTGAGCCACCACCATTCACAATTTCGTAGCGAATGGGCAGACCGGCAATCTTCTGTCCTTTCTCCGTTTCGACCATGACCGTCACGGGGTCATGCAGGGGTAGCCCGATTGAGCCATCCTGACTAAAATCCGAAACGCCCTTCAGGGTGAAAGATGGCACTTTCGGCCTAGGCGCACTGCCGTTGCCGGCCTCTGCTGGTTTCGGACGTTTGCCTTGTCCGCCATCACTGCCGGGCTTCGGGTCTGTCGCGCGGCGATTGCGCTGCTGCACGAGCGCCATCAGCCAAAGCCTGAACTCATCGGCCTTTGCGGAAATCAACTCGAGCCGTTTGTTGAAGACGCTGAACACTTCGGTCGAGAAGAAATTCAAGATGATGCTTACTACCAGTCCGATGAGCGTGGTAATCAATGCCAGTCCCATGCCGTTCAGGATTCTCTGACTATCCATGTTGCCCCCGAAAAAGGTAACAAACATGCCCCAGACAGTTCCGAGCAAACCTAGCGCCCCTGCCGTGTCGGAAAGAAATGACAGCCGGCTTTTGAATGTATTGAATCGCTCCTGTTGCAGTTGGATGTAATTGGCGATCTCATCATGAAAGTCGGTAGTGTTGCCAGTGGTATGGAAAATCGATAGCAGAACGGAATACAATCGGGCGGTCATGCTGTCGGGATAGTTCATGACGAGCTTGTTGATTTCGCTGACAGACAACTGGCGATAGTTAGTTGACAGCAGCGGTTTGCCCCTGAGCTTGTCCATGATCAGCTCGTAGATTTGAATGACAATCAGAAACAGGCCGACCGCCATGACCCCAAAAATGGCGATGGAAATGCCGCCACCCATTTTGGTGAGAGACCAGAACGTTTTGATGTCTCCAATCTGTTGCACTTCTGTGCCGGCGGCGGGAAGAGCAGTCGAGGCCGAAACTGTCTGGTTGCCGACCGGGAGTCTTTCCTGCGAATAGGCGTTTCCATGCGCCCCACCAAACAGGTGCAGCGCGAAAAGCACAAGAAAAATTGGCCCAATCAACCGCACGGTATCCTTACCTTTTGAGGATAATGTCGATCTCATCTGTCTCTACTCCTCTGTCTTTTGGCTTGTTCGAAATTTCAATTCGGATATGTCGCAGCAACTTTTGAATATCAATGTATTTTGGTAGCGTCGATTGCATCTGATCATCTCTATCCCACCATTCGAGCTGGTAGCTGTAGACGCCCGGTTCGGCAAGATTACCGAGAACGTCACGCCAGTCCCAACGCAATTGCGCCGGTGGCAACGCCATACCCTCGAAAACCCGAAAATCACGGCCCTGCTGATCCTTCAACAGCAGTCGCCACTTCCGAGGCAAGACCTGGCTTACAGGCGTGATCTGAAAAGTCGTAAATTCCGGAGACAGAGACAGCAAGGTCTCTTGCGGGATGATGGCCCGCGTACCCAATTTTTCTGTCGCAAGAAGGCTATCCTGGCGCGATTTGTAGACCGGCTCATGAAAAGCCAGGTTCTCCACACCGACAGAATCAACCTTAAAATAACGCCGGATGCCGGCAGCACGCAAAAATGATTCCTTTGGCGTGATGACCCGCGCGGAAGCAGCGTTGTCATTGATGTCATCGGAGATATCGTCGAGAAATTCGCGGTAATTCTCCGAGAGGGTGGCATCGAGCGTTGCTGGAATCCGGGCCAGATCAACCGGCTGATCGCGATAGGGTGATTTTGTCTCAGTTCGGCTGGAATCCATGACACCCAGTTCAGCAACTGTAAGTTGGCTAAGCTGCGCTGCCGTAACTCCGGCATCCACGACGCGAGCAATCCTCTTCTCAACAATTTCGAGTTTGTCGATCACGGAGTAAACATAAAAAGTCGCCTCGTCTGTCAGACTTCTGTCCGGCGGCTGAAACTCAGCTCTGAACTCGTCAGGCAGTTCGAACTTCTGAACTTCCCGCTTGCGATCGAATTCATGGATCAAAGTCATGGCATGTGAACCTTGCCCAATTCCCTGGCTGTCAAACAGAGTGTATTCGTAGTTATAGTTGAGACTGAGCGGCCCGGAGAGACGGAACTGACCTTCTGCCTGAAACGCGTTGTCGCTGTAGCCAAACATCGCGTACCCGGTATGGCGAAACGTAGTACTGACACTGGCCTTCGGCAGCCAGTGGCCATCCTCATAAAAAGAGCTGAAGGTCGCCTGCGCTGGTCCAAAGTCGATGGCAGCGCCGAAGTGCGCGTGCAAGGGCTGGTAAACGTCGTCTTTGGCGAGGGAGATGTTTGCGCGGTTAATATGATCGACCCCGATGCCCAGACTCAGGAACGGAAGCGGTAGAATGGCAACCCCTGCCCCGAGGGTACCAGCCCACTGTGTTGTTCCGTTCCTGAAGACCGGGTCATCGGGGTCGACCAGATCGAACTCATCTTCGTTGTAGGATCTGGAAAACAGGTTAACCCTGATTCCAAAGGCGACCTTATGTCGCCAGCGCCGCGACATCAGAAAAGAAATGTTGCTCTGCCGGTAAAGCGGCGCCGTAAAATACTGGGCCTGCAAGCCTAATCCCATCGCATTGTTGATGCCAGTTGGCAGAACCAAACTAACATACCCTTGACGGAAGGGATTGCTGCGGCCTTCAACAAAACCGAGATGAAAAACTTTGCCGCCAAGAGCCGCGTGTGACTCCTGGTAGGCAATCAACGCCGGGTTGACAAACGCGGCGCGGAAGTCCTTCACTTCTGCCGGATTCGCGACAATCAGATTCTGAGTAAACGCAGATGGACCTGCTTGTAGCAAACTCAGTACCCAAATCGCAGGTATCAGGCATTTTTTAGCCGGCAACCAAATATCGGCAGAAATCTTTCGAATATTTAACAATCCCTTGCACATAAGTTTCATCCATATCACCTGGCTAGAACCACGTAACCGCTACGCACTGGCTCACTGTTATCCGATAGAACAAATAAGTACAGTCCAGGCTTTTGTGCTCTGCCGCTGTCGTCACGGCCGTCCCAGCGAAATTCCGAGGACAGATTTGCGTTCAGTGTGGTTAGCAGGATTCCATTGAACTTGAAAATTTTCAGCCTGGGCTCGCCGACCACCAAGTCTCCAAAATCGAACACAGCCTCGTCATTGAAGCCATCCGAGTTTGGCGTGAATGGGTTGGGGCGAACCAGCAATTGCGGTTTGGTCGCCTGCAGACGAAGAATCGCCGAATTGTTACCCTCATCGACCTCGACGATCTGGGTGCCGGTATCAACCTCGAAACGAATCTCATGGTCGCCCAGTCGTCCGAATTGAGCGAGATAGATGAAGGTCAACTCCTGACCAACAGCCATTTGCGTGACGACCGTGTCGCGTACGATCTGTCCGTCATGGAAGAATGTCATCCGGAATGGCAGGTCTACCGCGGCAAAATCGGCGCGCACAATGCCCGTCACCGGATGTGTCTGATTCACGGAGATGTCCGTGGTTGGCACGCTCAGGGAGGCCGCAACCAAATCGGGCAACGCCGCTAAAACATTGATCCGTACCAGAACAGTGTCGCTTAATGGCACGGGCTCGAGGGCTTCGGTCGCAATGACGGTTAAATCATAAACACCCCGGGAGCCGGCCGGCGGGATCCACGAAAACGTGGCCGTATTGTCGCCATTTTCCGTCAAAACCGCGCCGGCCGGCAAACCAAGCGCTGCAAATATCAAAGTACTATCTTCCGGATCTGAAGCGGACAGATTAAACGAAAGGAAGATGGATTCGGTGGTTGTGTACTGATTGACCGGGTCAAAAACGGGAGGATCATTCACCGGCAGAACCCTCACATAAACCTGCAAAGTATCCGAGAAAAATCCGTCCAGAGCTACAACAGTAAACGTGGTGTCGCGACCACCCTCAAGCGGCACCCCTTCGACTGAGGTGTTCGTCAACAAGCCGGATGTGGCGTGTAGCCAGCCTGGCAGATTCTGAAAACTGAACCTGGCCTGAGTCCCGTCCGAGTCGCTGACGGTCGCGGTATAGGTAAACAAGCTGTCCTCCACCGCGACCACTGTGTCGGCGGAAGTAATCTCCGGCGTAAAGTCATTTGGACCGCCAACCAGAATCACGGGGACCGGGGTATTCAAGCTGTCATTATTCACGATCAGCAAGCTGTCCAGGTAAAAAAATGGCGTCGCAGGCTGAAAAACAACATCAACCTGTTGCGATGAGTGTGCCTGCACAGTCAGCCCACTCACCGGCGCGGAAAATGCTGAATTGGAGAACCGAAGCTCGCTGACTATCAACGCGCCATTTCCGCTATTGGTGATTTGGACCGGCAGAGTGCCAATTTGTGGAGGCACGAGTCCCCCGAAGTTCAAAGTGTCCGGAACGACACTGATGAGAGCGATCACACCTTCGCCTCGAAGCGCGACCTTGAGTTCTTGCTCCACGCCCTCCAATATGCCTCGAACCGTCAGCGTGTCTCCGTAAAGAACGGTATCCGTTGGCGCGAAAGATAGCTCAAAACTAAACAGATTACCGGGGGCAATCGTGGCCTGAGAAATGGCCGCCGTGAATTGCGGCAGCGTGGTGGAAATTTCGGAAATGATGGCCGGTTGGTCAGTCGGATTGAAGAGCCGAAAACTGCGCGTTGAATCGGTACCGACATAGACTTGACCGAAGTCGAAAATGCCGGACGGCTGCGTAAATCGAAGACCACCACCAACTCCGCCCTGATTTAGAAGCACCGAAATGCCGTGTGCAGTCATATTTGTGACCGCAACGTCGATGTCCCCATCGCGATCGAAATCCGCACCAGCTATACTGACGGGAGTTTCGCCCGCAGGATAGCGGTCACGGTCGTCATGCTCAAAGCCGTTGTTGAACTGGTTGCGCCAAACATGAACGTCGTTAGAAAACAGGTTGGGGACCACCAGGTCGAGATCATGGTCTTTGCCAAACCCGGTGGACAAAGCAAATGTATCGAGAGTATCCACGTCTCCGACAAAAATGTCCGTCGGACGCAGCCCCGCGTCCAGTTCGCGCTGCAGTACAAATCCGCCGTCGCGTGTCACGTTGACGTAGACCGAAACTGCATTGATATTTGGATGAACCAGGATAAGGTCCAGAAAGCCATCGCCATACTCGTCAGGAGAGCGACCGCTAAAATCGCCTGCCCGGACCGTGGTCGGAAAATCCAGAACCGAAATCTCCCCGGATGTGCTGAAGCTGGCCAGGCCGTCGTTCTTATAAACAATGATCGAGTTGTCGCCTGAGTTGGTGACCACCAGATCGAGGTCGCCGTCGTTATCAAAGTCGCCGGGGGCAAGTCCGTATGGGCTGGCGCCGGTGGCATAAGTGTTGGCGCCGACATTGAAGCTGCCATCGCCGTTGTTCAGAAAAATCTGCAATTGATTAACCCCGAGCACGAGCACGGCCAAATCCATATGGCCGTCTGCATCAAAATCTCGCGCCTCCAGTTGCGTCGGGTGCTCGTGCGTCGGGATTGTCTGCACAACCGATAGCCTGCCCCAGCCAAGGTTGTGCAAGACGGAAATGGAACTTTCATCGAAATTGCTTACCGCTACGTCCAGCAAGCCATCCTGGTCAAAATCGCCACCAGTCAGCGCGGTTGGACCGTTGCCGACCGACACCGGACTTTCCGGCTGCAGCGTTTCTCCTACTTCAAAAAACCGGTTCATCAGAACCGTAACGCTATTGGTTGAGTTGTTCGCCACCACCAAGTCGGTGTAAAGATCATTGTCAAAATCGCCCGCTAAAATCGCCGCCGGGTCACGCTCAACCGGATTATCCGGGTCGGAATTCAACGAGATTTCGACACGTTCATCAAATATTCCCGTGCCAAATTCGACGGCCACGGTAAACGATGATTGAAATGCGGCATCCAGCCGCTCACCTTGTCGCCCCAAAACTTCGCGGGTCAGAACCACGGAAATAGCCTCTCCTGGCTTGAACCCCGTCGCGGGCCGGAACTCCGCGGTAGCTGTCGAAACATCAAACGAAATCGCACCCTGGTAAAAGCCGGTCTGGTTGCCGTGAACCAGCCAGGTTGTCCCGTCCAGCGTGGCCGGGTTGGCATTGCCGCGAAAACCTATCTGAATTGTCGCATCACCAGGAACGTTGATTTCGTTCTGGCGTGGCGTCACGCTGTCCACCCTGAACTGCGCCAAAAGTGAGGCCGGCGCCACCGCCAGCGCAACGCTGAACAAAGCGACCCGGAAGAAGTCTGAAAACAAAAACGCCTGACGCTGCATCCTCATGCTGTCCCTGTCTGAGTCCTGAGTCAAGATTAATTGGTGCTGACAATGCGATTAATAAAGTGGCGAGCCTGCGCCAGGTCTGCCTTTAGCCCAAGGGCTTCATAGGCGATCGCCAGACTTTTCCATCCGACCAAATCGTCCGGCGCGGAGGCCACGACCTTGCGGTACCACCGGGCCATGCCGGCGTAGTCTCTCACTGCCAGATTCGCCTCACCCAATCTCTTGAAGATGAGCGTTCTGTTTTCCGTGTAGTCCAGCGCCTCCTCCAATCGGGGAATGGCCTGGCGATGTTTCCCATTTCGAACATAGAGAAGACCAAAATCGGCCAGGATCTGGGCGGATGGTGCGACCACGGAGGCCTCCAGAAAATCCGTCTCTGCGTTCTGAAAATCTGATAAGGCCGAATAGGAATAAGCGCGCCGCTTCAGGGCATCCTTGTCGCCAGCATCGGCAGCCAGGATTTCGCTGCAAAGGTCGATTGACTTGCGGTATTGTTTGCGCCGAAAATAGATCTGGGCGAGATTGTTCTTGATGGTGGAACTCCTCGGCTGCAATGCGAGTGCACGCCGGTATGCCACTTCCGCCGACTTGAGTTGTCGCAGCTTGAACAGCACGTCGCCGTACCGCTGCCAGCCGAGCACGTTGGCGCTGTCGATGAGAGTCGTGCGCTGGAAAAACGGTACGGCTTGATTGAAGAAATGCTCTTCAAAACGGCTGTTCCCCAGATTAAAATTCTTGATCCAGTATTTGCGCGCCAGGTAATCGGCGTCTTCATCTAACCTTGGCGAGATCGAACGCGCTCGTTCGAGAATCTCCTGCATTTTCGCAACCTGCCCTGTTTCACCATAAGCCTCGGCAAGCAACAGATGCGCCTCCCCGTCCCTGGGGTTCTTCTGAATAGACTCTTCCAGTGCCGTCGTGGCATTCGACCAGTCGTGCTGCCGCATCAAAACCTCAATGTTTTGCAACTGGCCGGTGGCGCATCCGAGAAAAGAGAAAAATAGGGCCGAAAGGGATGCTACAATTGCGATGTTAAGATTGCTGTGAGTCATGTAGGCAGAACCTTTATCTTGAACATCAACTCAGTTCATGCTGTCGCATGCTATGTCATTTCTACCCGCTGTTTTTGCAATTAGTATACCAATCTGGAATGTGGTCCAATTCTAAAGGGTTTAGGGGGCATTTCATGGCGGGCAGGACCATTTCCCCGATAGCAGATGACGGAAGAATTGGTTAGTTTTTGCCCAACTGGACAGAAAATGTGCAGGATTTAGTCGGGTTGGTTAGGATTTACGCAACAGGGGATGTGGCGCGACAATTTTCTGTCCCGCCGGCACTATTGAGGAGAGTTGACTGGGCCCGACGATTTAACCGCGACGCTGCTGAACATGCTGGCATCGATCACCTGAACCCTTCAAATACTCGGACCGGCCGTGCAAAGTGAACTCAATCACACACTTGGTATCGCCAGATTGTCCTATTCAGAACGCAACGCTGGTAGCAAAGGAATCCTCAACGCCGCCGAAACCGCCACCACGCTGGACAACATTCCTACAATAAAGACGGCAGCCAAAGTTACAACCAGCGTCGTCCACGGCACCTGCGAGGCATCCGCCACCAGGTGCGGCGCCACCGCCAGAACAGCAGAAAGCGCCCCGAGCGCGATGCCCAGGGTGAGAAGAAATCCGTTCTCGGCCAGAACGAGTACCGCCAGGGTAGAGCGCCGGAAGCCAAACGCCCGCAACGTCGCCAGGTCGCCACGACGTTCGATGACATTGCGGATGAGAATCATGCCCAGACCAAGTGTTCCCAGCAGCAGTCCCAAACCACCCAGGGTTTGGAAGGTCGATAGATAGGTATTTTCCACCGCCTGGAAGTCAGCCAACTTCGCGGCTGTGGGCGATGAGTCGAAGCCATAGTCTGTCAGGGCCTTCTCCAGAATTTGCGCGTGCGCTTCAATTTGCTCTGGAGGACTCTGAATCAGGTAGTAGGCATATCCGTTCTGCTCCTGAAAGTGTTTCACGAAGTTGGATTCGGCAATCAGAATTTCGCTCTGAAAAATGCTCTTTTTGAACAGCCCGACAAACCGCAGTTTGATTTCCCGTCCCTGGCCATCCACCATGGCGAGGTCCTTGCCCAGGCCGGAGTGCAGAATCCACAGAACGGAATTGAAGTCGCCAAACGCCGGAATGACGCCAGGTTCCAGTTCCTGATCAAGCAGGTGCCAGGGGTTGGCCGTTTCCCCACCTTCCATTTCAGCAAGCTGCTGAAACTGGAAACCGCCACGCTCAATCTGCGACTTTGGCACGCCAAGAATTCTCGGCCGTTCCACTTGGTAGAGATTCAAACAACTGGCGTCGTCACCGGGCAAAAAGCGCATTGGAATGATCTCGGACTGGTCGAGCATTTCTGAATCATCGTCGGAGAAGCCTAAGGCGATGCGGCCGTCTTCAGTACTCAAATCGTGGTTGAGCGGAATGTCCGATTCGGCCATCAGAGTGAATCCGCCGGCGCCGGAGTCTTTGCGCAGAACCTCATCACCAAACTCAACACGGTTGGCGCCGACCGCCACGATGACAAAACAAGCACAGCCAACCAACGCCACACTCAACATGCTTCTTCCGGGACTGCGGGGCGTATTGCGCGCCGCCATTCTGAAACTCGTCAGAAGACCGTGCCCTGCTGTCAGAGTGCGATGCATTCCCCTGAGCCAGAGCGAAAAAAAAGCCAATCCTGAAATCAGGATAAATGTACCAACTCCGAAAAACATGCCGGCGGCATCTGTCGGTTCCAACGTCGAGGCATATGCGGCCATCGCAATCGCCAGAGCAATGCTGGAGATGGCCACGACTTTGGTGCGCCTGATCGACTTTTGTTTCCCGGCCACGCTGGTTACGCCCGCCAGCAAAGACGGTGGCGGAACCTTGCGGAGTTTTCTGAAACCCAGCCAGATGGAAAGCAAAACGACAAACAGTGAAATGAAGAACCCCATCACCAGACTGGCTGGCGCCACATGAAGGAAAAGAAATGGAGAACCGACCGCCGCCAGCCACCAGGTCCGCAACCCAACCATCATAAGCCAGGCGTAAACAATCGCACCGCCGAGTCCGACGAATGATCCGATTATTGCCAGGATACCGCCTTCCTTCAGAAACTGTCCGCGCACGTTGCTCTGTGAAAATCCAACTGCCAGCCGTAGACCGACCTCTTTGCCGCGCTGTTCCACGCCAAGCCTGAAAAGCAGGCCAACCAGCAGTGCAGCGGAGACAATCAGGAACATGCTGAAGCCGAAAAACAGTCCGCTGAAATCAGTGGCCCCTTTCGACGACGCCAGGCCCTGCGCTTTCACTGGCTCGAAGGTGTAGCCAAACTGCGCCGGGGTCACCGCGGAGAGAAGTGTTTCTACAAACTTTTTGCGGGTGTTGCCAGAGGCAGCGTCAGCAGCCGTGCCAAGCCGTATCGAAGTTACCTTGCCAAAACGGCTACCCCAGAGTTCCTGGCCGGTTTTGAGAGACACAAAGGCTTTTGGTGCACCACGATAGGTATCCCAGTAGGCTTCGTCTTTGTCGCGAATCAAGCCAAGATCCACAGGGAAGGGCGGATCCCAATCGGCCATATTGTCGGCGTCGGCGATGCCGGGGTAGTCGGGCGTCAACTGGCTGTCCGCGCCCAGACCGGTCATGTCAACCACGCCTTTGAGCACAAACTCCGAATCCGTGGTGAACAATTCATCGCGGGCGCCAACACCAAAGTAAGTCATTTTGATTGTGTCGCCCGGCCGTACGCGAAGGTCGCGGGCGGCCCAGTTGTTGAGCAGAATTTCATTGCCCTGCAGCGCCGGCGCCGGCCGGCCATCGAGCAATTGCAGCGATTTGAAGGGAGGCCCGGCATCCGTCCGTAGCGCCGCGGCAGTGGAATAAGGCAAAAGCCGCCCGCCCGACTCCATTTTATTGGCCAGGTAGGTGTAACTCGGCAGCGCCGGCACGCCGGCTTCCACGGCGGTCTGTTCGACGAGCGTGACCACTTCATCCGAAAGGATACCCTCTTCGCTTTCCAAAATTAAGGAGCCGCCGCCATCCACAAGTTTCAGCCCCAGATCCTCAAATTCAAGCACACCTGCAAGCGCACCCGGGAGCAGCTCAGTGCGCCCCGAGGTTTCATCGCCGGTCGTTTCAGAAAGCGCCAGCGCATTCACTTTGCCTGCCTGGTCAAGTGCTTTTTGCAGAACCGGCAACGAAACGTAAGCGTTGTGCGGCAAGGTCTGGTGAGGGCGCAATCCCAAGCGGCCCAGAGCCCGATTGGGCGCGACGGCTGTCAACGTTAAGCGCAGTGTTTCGACGACTTCTTCGGTGTCTTTCTCGCCAAGCAAAGAGCCACGCGCGATGTCGCTTGGTTTTTCAAAATAGAGCAGAACCTGGTCGCCAACCTCGGCCCGCAACTCATCGCGCAAAGACTGATTTATAATGATAGATGGAAAAATTTGCCCGGATTTTTTGCGCAACTGATTAGCCCACTCCAGGGTTTGCGTTTGCCCTGCTGAAGGATACAAAGCGGGTAGGCTGTGGTCCAGGCCGACCACGTTGATTTGCGACGCCCGGGTGCGTTTCTTCGAATGCACGGCGTTGCCGCGCAGAAAGATGAAAGGCGCCTGTTGGTCAAACGTCTCTGAGAATTGGGGATCTTGGGAAAGATCCTCCGCCAAATTCTGGCGAAAAAAACTATTCCGTAACAGCAAGTGGTCGATCTCGCCCAGGCGGTCCAGCGTCAAGTCGCGCAAGCTGCCTTTCACCGAATCTCCAACCAACAGTGCTCCGGTCAGAACGGCAGTTGCAACGGCAGCTCCGAAGATGACCGCCAGATTGATTCGCCAGTAGTGAATCAGATTTCGACGCACTTGCCCTCCTGCAATTCGACTTTGCGTTCGAATCGGTCCGCGAGCACCAAGCTGTGCGTAACGACGATCAGGATGTTTTCCTCTTCTCTGTGGAGGTCAAAAAACAGCGCCGCGATTAAGTCAGCAGTTTTTCGGTCGAGGTTGCCGGTTGGTTCGTCGCACAGCAGAAGTTTTGGCCGGTTGATGAGCGCACGGGCAATCGCCACCCTCTGTCTTTCGCCGCCGGAAAGCTCCGCTGGTCGGTGGTCCACGCGCTCGGAGAGTCCGACTTTTTCCAGCAGGACAGCAGCTCGGCTGCCTGCGTCACTTTTGCCATTCTTGAACGCCATGGCAGGCAGCAGCACATTCTCAAGAACAGTGTACTGCGGCAAGAGATGGTGGTCCTGAAACACAAAGCCGATCTGCTCATTTCGAAAACGCGCCAGCTCGGGCTCGGAAAAATGGAGCGGATTCTGGCCCTGGATTTCGATGGCGCCAGAAGTTGGCGAGTCGAGCGTGCCAATGAGGTGCAGTAGCGTGCTTTTGCCACAACCGGATGGACCGGTAACAGCCAGGGCCTCGTTGGCTGCGAGTTCGAGATCAACACCGTTGAGCACCTTGACCGGGCGCTCCTGCGTGCCGAACGTTTTGTGGATTTGACTGAGTTTTAATGATGGGGGCATGTCTGATTCAGAGGAGTCGAGAAGCAGGCGAAAGGCACTGGGAAAAACAGATCGGCTCTTTTCTCTTGTCTCCGTCGCCTCCTGTCTCCTTTCTTAAGCTTGTTCTATCTTTTGAGCCAACGCCTGCGGGATGGCAACGGCTCTGATCTGTTCTCCCGGATTGCAGATACAGCAGGCAGATGACATTTTGCCACGGGCGATGGGAGTGCCGTCGCGGCTGAATTCAAACGAATAGGTCATGGATTTGACGCCCTTGCGAGTCACATAAACCCGAATATCCACAACATCTTCAAAGCGCAGCGGGCTCAGGTACTCGCAGGAAGCCGCCAGCCGGGGCCAGCCAATTTCGTCGCCATCGACTTTTGTGTGGACGCTGGCGCCGAGTGAGTTCAGGAACTGGTGCTCGGCCGTCTCCATGAAAACAAAAAAGCGCGCGAAGTGCACGATACCGGCCTGGTCGGTGTCGGCAAATTCGATTCGGCGCTGCGTTGTGAATTCGTTTGGCATTGTCCGGAAAATGGATTCTAATAAGATGCCACCTGTTCTTCCATCCATGAAGATCCGCAGTTGACATATCGCGTTTGAACTCTACTTTGATTGTCCTCGAGACTGATGCCCAGCCAGGTTGACAGGAACGTAGGAGAAACCTGGGACTAAAGCAACTATTAAACGACAGCCTCGGCGGTCGTCCGACTACCGGTTGGCGTATCCTGTTTCAAACAACCACTGTATACCTCCAGCATCGACTCGGCCATGATCTGGTCGCCAAACTCACGGTGAACGCTTTGCTTCCCCGCCTCACCGAGCGCTTTGCGCTGCTCCGAATCTTCTATCAGCAACTCGAGCTTTGCCACCAGGGCTGCAACGGAGTCCGGCGCGCAGAGCAGGCCGCCCCCTGTTTTGCTGACATACTCTGGGAAAACGCCATGCCCGGGCTGGACTACCGGCACGCCATTCGCCATCGCTTCGAGAATGGAAAGACCCTTGGATTCTTTGTAAACTGTCGGAACGGAAAAGATGTCGATGCTGCTCAGGAAACCGATCTTCTCAAGCCGATCGACTTCTCCGATGTACTCGACGGCATCTGTCATGTTCCAGCCCTTGATCCTTTTTTGCAGGGCCTGAAAGAAAATCTCGTCCTTCTTGCCGAGATAGCCAGCAACCTGCAGCCGGACTTTTTCGGAGCCGTATTTTTGCCAGAGTTGCTGAAAGGCTTCGACAAGAATGTGCAACCCCTTTTCCGGACAAATTCGGGCGAGATAACCGATCACCACCGGTCCCTGAGTTGATGGTTTTGGGAATTGCCCGTGGCCTTCGAGTTTGATGCCAAGATAGACTTTGTGAATTCGCCCGGGATCCAGACTAAGATAATTGGACATGAATTCCGCGTAGTAGTCGCTGGTCGCGATCAGAGCATCGACATGTTTGATCTTCTCATGCATGAGATCTTTGGCTTGCTTCTGAAACGGCTCAACCAGATTGTCGAGAAACAAATCCTCGCCCTGAGAACCACAAACAACCGGCACACCTAGTTGCCGCCTGATTTCCTTTGCGAACCCGAGCAGCAAGGTGTGGTTCAGATGCACGATGTCCGGCTTGTAGTGGTCCCGCAGCCAATCGATCAACTTCAGCAGTTCCTTTTTCTGATGACCATCTACGCCGCGCAGCACCGAGACCGTCATCTCTCCAAGTTCACGTGCGTTGGTGGAGCCGCTGAACTTCGAAATAGTATTTAAAATCGCTTTGCTATTCAGGAGATTGTCGATGAAGTCCGGCGTGTGGCGGAAGAAGCTCAACTTCTCCTGTAAATAGACGTTGAGCCCACCGAGAAAAACATGCTCAAGGCTGACGCTCTCTTCGTCCGTACGGATGGGCGTGTAGGTCGGAATCAGCGCTACCTCGTGCCCTAGCTTCTGCATGGCGGCGGCCACGGTGTTGTCATGAATACAGGTGCCGCAAACCATCCCGGCTGCGCCGGTTGCAATGTAGGCAATCTTCAACTTATTTTGGCCCCTTTGTGTTTCGCTTCAATCCTCACCAACGGTGTTCAAGCTTTAGCTTGTTTTCTTCAATTCGTATTGAACAGCCAGCAAACCGGCGCTTGTCCCGCCCGCCAAGCTGAAGCTTGAACACCGGCCACCCCGATTACAAATCACTATGACTACAGCGTCAGACTCACCGAACCATAAATCGCTCGCGGATTGCCCGGAGTCACCGATGACGAACCGAAACCGCCCCGGCGCAAATACTCTTTGTCCGTGATATTCTTTACATTCAGGCTCCAGCGAATGTCACGATAGGTGTAGAAAAGCGTCGCATCAACTGTCAGGTGGTCGTCGATTTCGAAACCCTCGGTCTCATCGATGAACTGCTTGCCGACGTATCGGAAACCGGCGCCAACTCCGATGTTGCTGAAGGTTTTGGTTGCCCAGAAATTCAAGATGCTTCTGGGAGTGAATGCGGGCCGATTGCCGGTGCGGCTAATCGGGTTGCCCTCCCGATCAAACTCGAAGAAATTCGTGAACTCGGCGTCGGTGTAGGCATAGTTCACAAAAGAGTGCACACTCGAGGTCGGTTGTACGGCCACTTCAAACTCCAGCCCGCGCGAGCGTTGGTCGGACAGAGAAAGCGTCACGCCATCATCGTTCTGTACGCCGGTGTTTTCTTTCTCGAGATTGTAAATCGCCAGCGTCGAGGTCAGTTTGCCATTCAACGCCTGGAGTTTTGCGCCGGCTTCGAATTGCGTGCTTTCCTCTGGCTCAGGCGTGCCCTTCGTCAGCGTAGACGGGGCCCGGAAGGACCTGCCAAAGTTGGCGTAAAGCGAAAGATCAGCAAACGGCGACACGACCAGGCCTGCCATTGGGCTGAATTCTTCGTAGTTGCGCGAATCGGCGGAAGGCTCGGATTGAAAGGTCTGGAAGTTGAGATCTGCCCGGTCATTTTCGTAGTCAATGACGTCAAATCTACCGCCAAGGAAAAACTGCACCTGCTCGCCGAATGACACTTGGTCCAACAAGTACGGCGCCACGGTCAGGGTTCTGGCGTCACCACTGGCAAACGGCAGAAAGGTTAACTGACTGCGGTCGCTGGCAAACTCCTGCGGGTTGTTGAGATCGATCACCAACTGGCCGTTGGTCCCGGTCGGATTGAACTCGCTGGGCGGGCTGAACGGCGCCAGGTCCAGTTTGAAGTCATCGGTAAAACGTCGCGCTTCGACGCCGGCAACCAGGTTGTGCGTCACGGCTCCGGTTTTGACTTCCAGCAAAGCCTCAAACTGGTTGCCCAGGAACTTCTGCGAATCATCCAGAGAATTGAGCGTGCGAATGACTGAAAACTCGCCGGGCCGGCTCGGATCTGGGAATGCGCCGTTGAGCAGGGAACCCGTCGATAGCCAGTCGAGCTGGGTGAGGAAGAACTTGTTGCGCACGGTCAGCGACTTGTTGACACGCCTCTGATAGTCAAGCCGCAGGCGGAACAAATCCTGCTCGGAGTCATCGAGCGGAGTCTGGTAGGAGCGTGTCAACGGCACATCCGGCAGCAAAGGCTCCGGTATAAAACCTGGAATAGCCTGAATCAGCGGCAGGCCGGCGTCGGGCTCGGCATTGCTGCGCACGTACTCGAAATTTGCGGTTAGAGAGCTTTTGTCGTCGATCTTCCAGGTTGCCGCCGGGTTCACCGCGTAGGTGCTTTTGTCCATGCGATCGCGGTAGTTCTCAGAATCCTGCCACAACCCATTGACCCGCACAGCAAGGTTCTCGCTGGTCTGAAAACCAGCATCGAACATGCCACTGAAGGTGTTGAACTCCCCATAAGAACCGGAAAAACTGGCAAACTGGCCAAAGACCGGCTGCTTGCGAGTGAGGTTGACCGCGCCCGAGAGCGGATTGCTGCCATACAGGAAAGCCGATGGCCCCTTCAGAGCTTCCACTCTTTCGATGTTGTAAAGATTGTAAAAGCTGACTTCGGGCTCGACAGCACCGTCGGTCAGGACTAAGCCGCCATCCAATGAATCGAACCCTCTAATGAGAAAAAAATCATGGGTGCCGGTGCCGTTTTGCACGTTGACGCCACTGACGTTCTTCAGCGCGTCGCTCAGGACCATGCCGCTCTGGCTGCTGAAAAGCTGCCGTGTCACCACGCCAACGCTGGCCGGTGTCTGGTGCAAGGGCAGAATAGATTTGGTTGCAATTGCGCTCAAAGTCGGGATGCGCAGGTGGCGCAGGCCTTCAACCGTAACTGTATCCGCAAAATAGAACTGCTCGACTTCCTGCGATTGCTGTGCGGACGAGGCCGCTGGAATCAACAAAGCCATACTCATTATTAGTCTAAGTTTGTCTCTAAAACGCATGATGAATGTAGCCTCCATCGTGTTGTGGTCACCTCGACGATTCCTGTCGCTTGTTGCCAATCCCTGGGTTGGTCTCTTTCTGGTTTCAATTTTCGTCCCTGGCAATCACGTTTTGCCATTTCCTGGCAAAATATTTTCTGACTACCCTTCCCTGTGCTCTCAAGACTTAGTCTTCGGAGAGCCAAATCACCCTGTCCCCCTTGCTAAAGGGGGGACTCCCAAAGCAGCCTTTGGTGTCGATATCAAGATCCGTGCGTTGCTGCTGATTCTACGCTTGACTGAACTGCAAACAAAGCATCTCTTTCTGATTGCGAATATAGAGTCTGCCGCCCACCAGCGTGGGGACGGTCCAGCAGCGGCCCTTCAGCAATTGGGCGCTCGCCTTTTCGACGTATTCACCGGGTTTGGCTTCGACCAGCACCAGCTTGCCGCGCTCGCTCAGCACGATCAAATGGCCGTCGGCGTAAATCAGCGAGCCTTTGCCGAGGCCGCGCTTTGCCCATTTCTTCTCCTGTGATGTAGCGTCGATGCAGCGCAGCGTGCCCTCATCGAAGCCGTAAAGGTGACCGTCCAGATAAATCGATGTTGAGAAATGGTTACGCATGGCCCGGCTCTTCCAGATTTCTTTCACACTCACTGAGCCGTTGGCCGCCGACATCTGCAGAACCGCGCCACCGGTATCGTAACCGGAGGAAAGAAAGACTTTGTCGGGTGCGATAAACACCGGCGTGGCTGCATTGACGTCGTAGCTCGTCTGCCACGGGTAACTCCAATATTGTTTTCCCGTTTCCGGATTGACTGAAATAAGCGAATTTCCGGTGAAATTCAAAGCCTGTTTGACGCCGGCTACTTCCACTGTGATGGGTGCCGAGTAACCCGGCAAGCCAGTCCGGGTTTCCCACGCAATTTTGCCGCTCTTCTTGTTGAACGCCATAAAGCCGTGATTTCCGGACCCGCCCACATCAACGAGCAGCATCTCGCCGTAAACCAGCGGTGAAGTTGAAATTCCCCAGGTCGGAATCTTGGCGCCATACTCTTTGGTGAGATTATGTTTCCAGACTTCGGTACCTTTACCGGCATCAACGGCAACAAGCTGGCCGGAGGCGCTGACATTGTAAACCAATCCATCATCTACAGTGGGTGTCGAGCGCGGGCCATGGCCGAACTGGTTGGTGAATTTGCTGTCCATGCGGTAACGCCAGAGTTCCTCTCCGGTGCGAACATCGACACACACCATCGCTTCGTCGGCATCAACGCCGAACGAGGTGTAGAGCTTGCCGGCGCTGATGGACATGCCGGAATAGCCATCTCCTGAGACGGCTCGCCACAGAACCTGAGGACCTTCTGCAGGCCATGCTTTCAAGATACCGGTTTCCGACGAAATGCCATTACGATCCGGCCCCAGCCACTGAGCCCACTCGTCCGTAAAAGCAGAAACAGAGCGACCGGATACGGTGCCAGCAGAACTGACAACTGCTTCAGAGGCGGGCGTCGCTGTCTCACCTGTGGTTTGTGGGCACGCAGTCATGGCAACTACCGCAATCAGCACCAGGAGGGCGCTAGCGCAAATCAAGAAGAAATTCTTCATGTTAATCATCGATTCCTCGTGTTACGATTGGTTCAACTTATTTACTTGATTCCCTGACTGGGAAAAAGGCTTCCAGGATGTCATCCACACGGGTGCGCCAGGCGCCGTAACCATAGCCGTCGTTGGTTTCCCCACCCAGTGCCGAATAGCCCTTGTCTCGCAAGGTCTTGAAAAACTTGGTATTGTCAGCCGGAAAGTCAAGTTCACTCTGGTTGCGTAGGTCGTACTTGCCCCAATGCAGATAAAACTCCACCGGCTGCTTTTCGGTCTCATTGGCGAGCGCAATAACTTCAGCGCGTCGGCCGCCATTGAGATTGGGCGATTGGCCGGCAACTTTTGCGAATACTTCTGCGTGACGCAGGCCCATCAGAATCGCGCTGTAAGCGCCGGAACTGCCACCCATAATCAAACGCGCATCCGCCCGGGAAAGCGTGCGGTAGCGCTGGTCGATTTCCGGAACCAGCTCATCCGCGACCATGTCGAGGTATTTGTCTCTGGTCGCCGGGCGCGAAATCTCGCCAAAGCCAGCCTTGGCATCAAGATGCACGAAGACCGCAAGAACTGCCTGAAAGCGGCGGCCTGCAAGGTTCTCTAGGGTGCTGACGATACCGCCCCAATCAAACGCCTGTTGCCCGTAATTCACATAAACGACAGGGTAGCGCAGGCTGCCGCCATGGTATCCTTCGGGCAAATAGACTGTGATTTTTCGATCGTTTTCAAGCAATTTGCTCTCGAAGCGAAACGTATCGATCTTGCCGCGGGTTAGTTCGCCGCTGCCCAGATGCGAAGCGTCAGCCGCGCGGGACATGTAGAGCACTGAATTTTCGCCGTTGAAGGAATTGGCTTTGTGCTCGTTGTGCGGGTCGGTAATCCGCTCTTCAAAATCCTTTACAATCTGGTAGTTAACGACGGCATCCGGCTGCAACTCCACAGTAAGGTGGTAAAAATCCGTGCCCGGAAGTTTGAAGAACGGCATCTCATCACCAAGATTGAACATGTCGCCACTCAGCGCCAGATCTGTCGCTTCTCCGCGATAAACAAAGTGTGCCAGGCGCTCTCCCTCTAACACCGGAAGCTGTTGGTTCTTCCGCATAAACTCATCGATCATACTTTTCTTGTCGCTGGCCGGAGCGACTCGCGCAACCCACTGTGCAAATTTCGAGTCGGGGGCCACCAGCTCAGGCTTTGACGAAGGTACATCAACGACCATTTTCTCGACCTCCGCGACCTCGATGGCCGCGATATCGTAGAGGTTGCGTGCGTAGATCTTGCCGTTGGCAAATGACGGTGGCGTCCAGGTAGTCTTGCCAAACAGGTTCAGACTGGCCACTTCGGTGTACTTTTCGGGTGTAGCCGGTGCCACGTGCAGCGTGCCTTTCTTGGTTAGAATGACCAGATGGCTATCAACCAGAATCAAGAATCCGTCACCTGGCGGCCGTGATTTCCAGACGGACTTACCCGTGCTGGCATCGACACATGTCAAAAAACGGCCGCTGTAGCCATACAAATAACCTTCATGGAGCACGGAGGTGTTGTGGCTCTGTTTGATTCCTTTGGAGGTCCAGACTTCATTGATGTCATAACCGGCGTCACTCTTGTTGACTTCGATGAGCGCGGCCTCACCCCATTTGTGATTGATAAAAATGCGGTTTTCGCCGACCATCACCGGATTAATGCTGCTATGTCCGCCTTTGTGAAGGTATGACCATAGGCTTTCGCCGGTCTGCGAATCCATGCCGTAAAGGTACTTATCGCCAACGCAGAGAAGCTGATGCCGCCCGGCAATAGTAAGCGTAATTGGTGACTGGTACTGAACCGTATCGGTTCCCGCGGCCCACAGCAGATCTCCGGTGTTCTTGTTGATTCCGGAAATCGTGGTTCCGTCGCCTCCGGTCTCCACCACCAGAACATCACCGTCGATGATGGGAGCAGTGGAAAAGCCATAGGTTGGAATTCTGGCCTGGTAATCATCGATGATTTGTTTTGACCAGATGGTCTCACCATCGGTCGCATTGAGCGCAAAGAGCTGCCCCTTCGGCCCGAGGGCATAGATACGATTTCCTTCGATCACGGGCGTGGAGAGAGGACCGTCATGAGAGCCACTGTGTCCGACGTAAGTCGAGTCGATTTTGAAGCGCCACTGTTCGGCGCCACTCTCAGCATCGAAAGCGATGACGTAGTCAAAAGTACTGTCGGAAAACATGGTGACCGCACGACCGTCCGCAATCGAGATACTCGAGTAGCCGGAGCCTAGCGGCTTTTGCCATGTAATTTTCAAACCGCTGCCGGCGCTAAAATCGAACACACCGGTTTCAGATGCGGTACCGTTGAGATTTTGCCCGCGCCAACGGGGCCAATCACCGTCGTCACCCAGCGCGAAAGCGCTCGTCGTCACAAACACGACTATCGCGAAGCCAGTCGCCACGCGAACAAAAAATCTAAGACTCGCTGCCTTCATCATTAGTTACCTCCTGAATTTGTGCTTCTCGAGTCCGCTTCACGAGGACTCGCAGCGGACTGATTCATCGGGAAAAACGCTTCCAGAATCTTGTCCGTGCGCGTTCTCCAGCTTGCCCAACCGAAGCCTGTCGGAGACTCTCCGCCAAGCGGTGCGTAACCCTTGCTTTTGAAATGCTCGGCCAGCCGCTTCGACTCATCGCCGATATCCCAACCCTCGAGCGGACTGCGCAAGTCATACTTACCCCAATCGATGTACATCTCAAGCGGCTGCGTTGTGACATCTGTCATGGATGCCTTCAACTCGTTTACTTCTTTGGTCCAAATGCCGGCGGACTGGCTCGATACTTTGCCGAATACTCCGGGGAATTTGAATGTCGAATAGAAAGAAGTGAATCCAGCCCAGGCAGCACCCATGTTTGCACGATTCTCAATGGTAGCTTTCGTGCGGTAGTTTTGGTCAATGTAAGGCACCAACTCCTGAGCCAGCATCTGCGAATAGCTGTCTTTCGCATCGCCCTGGTATTCGTCACCAGCGCCCTGGACGCCATGGATAAACACACCGATCAGCGGCGCCACGGACTTGCCGACGAGGTTGTCCAGGCTGTTCTGCATTTTGGCCATGGCCAGCGCCTGGCCTGCCATATGCACATAGATGGCCGGGTAGCGCCGAGCTGAGTCGCTCTCATAACCTGACGGCAAGTAGATGTCGATCTTGCGGCTGTTGCCAGCGATCTTGCTTTCGAACTGCACGCTATCCAATCGACCGCGAGACATGCCGTCCGTGGGCTCTACCAGATGTTTGGGCCGAACAAAGTCAGCCATCTCGAGGTGAGATGCCGGGCCAAACATGTCCGGTTCACCCAGAGTGTTGAGTGAATCAAGCGATGGTCGGCCGAAATCGACGGCGTAGTTATAATTCAAGCGCGCAGCCGGAGTAACTTGCATGGCGTGATAGAAGACCTCGGTTCCTTCGATGCGCGTCATCGGCTGGTCCTGCCGGGCCCCAACCATGTCGCCCATCAGCACCACATCGTCGCCTTTGCCCCGGTACACAAAATGCACGATATTGCCTTCGATGACGGGAAACACTTTCTGGGCTGCAAAAAAATTATCGACAACTAGCTGCTTGTCTTCGGCCATGTTGGCTTCATGCAGAAACTTCGCAAACTCCCTGCCAAGAACCATCTTGCGTTGGTCTGCAACCAGAGGCTGCTCCACCTTCGCGATGTCGATGGCAGCAATCTGCTTCAGGCTGCGCGTGTAAATCATACCATTTGCAAAACTCGGTGGTGCCCAGGCCAGGCCATCAAATGCCTTGAGGCTCGCGATTTCCTGGTAGCCATCAGGAGTTGCTTTTGCAACATGTACGCCACCTTGCTTGGTCACGACCACGAGATGACCATCCACCAGAATAGTGAAGCCATCACCGGGCGCTCGGGATTTCCAGACGCTTTCTCCTGTGGCGGCGTCAACGCATGTGAGAAACCTTGCGCTGTAGCCGTAGAGATAGCCGTCGTGGTAGACCGGTGTATTGTAGGACCCACGAATACTGCGGTTCTTCCACAGCTCAGCAGTGGTATAACTTCCGTCCGTCTTCTTGATTTCGAATGCAATGGACTCGCGCCATTTGTACTGCAAGAAGAAACGGTTCTCGCCAATTGGCACAGGATTCATGCTGCCAAACCCACCGTCGTGTTTGAAATCCCAGAGCATCTTGCCCGAGCCGGGCTCCAAGCCGTAAACGTGCTTGTTTCCAACACACAAAAGTTGCTTTGCACCTTGCACCGTGTGGGTGCTCGGCGACTGGTAACTCACCGTATCCTGGCCCACCGACCATAGGCGCTCGCCAGTATCAGGATTAAAGCCGGAAATCGTACCAGCTTCGCCGCCGGTCTCCAGAACAAGAACGTCGCCGTGCAAAACAGGCGAAGTCGCGAAGCCATAAGTTGGCACAATTGCCTTCAGGTCATCAACAAGATGTTGCCGCCAGAGTTGTTTGCCGGTGGCCGCGTCAAGGGCGAAGAAATGACCCTGGGTTGCCAGAGCAAAGAGCTTCCCATCCGCCAGCAGGGGTGTTGAAATGGGGCCATCATGCGAGCCGTCATGACCTTTGTAAGTTGCATCAATCCGGTAGCGCCAGAGTTCTGTTCCAGATTGGGCATCGAACGCCACAACGATGTCGTTGGTGCTATCGGAGAACATGGTGACCGCTCGTCCATCAGAAATCGAAACGCTGGAATAACCTGAACCCAAAGGCTTGCGCCACGCGACACGTAGGCCATGTTCCGCGCCAATCGTGAAGTCGCCGGAGCCGGTAGCATCCATGTTGCCGCCACGCCAACGCGGCCAGTCATCGCCGGCGATGGCAACTGTGAAGCTCGCGAGCAGGAGAAGAGGAAGAAACACGCGTGACAATTTGGTCATGATGAGCCCTTGTGCTGGTGAACAGAATAAACCGCGGCTTTCCGGTAACTCCCGGAAAGCCGCTACAATTTACTTTCTGGTTTGGTTGCTGCCGGCAAACATCTCCAGGATCCGGTCGGTACGATTTCGCCAACTCCCCCAGCCGAAGCCTTCGTGGACTTCATCCGTGACAACATCGTACCCTTTTTCATGCAGCAATTTAACGAAATTTTTATTGAGATCCTTCCAGTCAAAGCCGCCGCCACGTTGGTCATACGTTGACCAATCGAGATAGAAACGAATCCCGAATTTCTCAGAACTTCTAACCAGTTCGACCAGTTCATTGCCACCGCCTGCTGGGAAAAGATGGGTCGATTGACCGGCAATCATCGCGGCCGTACCGGGGTACCTGAAGGCGGTGTGGATGGCTGCATAGCCGCCTTCATCGCCACCCATGATCATTCGACTCTCGGCATTCGCAAGCGTGTGGTATTTTCCGTCGATGTGCGGTACGAGTTCCTTGGCAAACATCTCTGCGTGCGTGTCGCGGTTCTGCCGCGCGTATTCCTGGAAACTGTTTGGCGCTTCCACAAAAACCGTAATTACAGGCCGGATGCGCTTCGCCGCGATCAAGTTGTCAAGCGTATTCGGCATCAGCGCCATGTCTTTGGCGAAATTGCCGTAGTTGACATAAACCGACGGATAACGGTCATTTGAATCCGCATAGCCATGCGGCAAATAAACGTGGATGTTGCGCTTATTCTGCAGCACCGTGCTTTCAAATTCAAAGGTCTCGATCGTCCCTCTGGCGCCAGCAGGCTCAGCCAGATGGTCTGGGCGCCGCCATTTGCCCATACTCAATTCCGAAGCCTCGTTAACTTGCCGCATGGTTGTTGTGCCAACCTTGTTCGGATTGCGGGGATCGGTCATAAGCTGGTCAAAATCTTTGCGCAGCACGTAATCCAGGCGGGCATCCGGCTCAAGCTCGAATGAAGCGAAGAAAAGGTCCGTGCCATCAACACGGCGCAAAACCTGCTCCTGCCCGGATGTTAGCATGTCACCCGTGATCGCGATGTCCTTGGCTTCCCCGTAGAAAAGCACGTGCGCAAAACGATCATCCTCGACTACAGGGAAATGCTTCTGCTCATTGATGAACGCTTCAGCCAGTTTCGACTTCTCGCCGGCACTCGCTTTGTTGATTTCCTGAACCCGTTTGGCGAATTCACCGCTCGGATTGATCAACTTGAATTCGGCCTGCTCGACCTGCGTTAGCTGATCGACCGGCGCGATATCAATGGCGGCGATCTCCCTCAAGCTGCGGGCATAAATACGACCGTTGGAAAAGCTGGGCGGCGTCCAGGTCAGGTTGTCGAAGACTTCCAGGCTCGCCAGCTCAACATATTCTTCAGGAGATGCTTTTGCAACATGCAGCGTGCCTTGTTTGGTGATAATCACCAAATGGTTGTCCACCACGATCAGGAATCCATCCCCGGGCGGACGCGACTTCCAGGCGCTCTCACCGGTTTCCGCGTTGACCGCGCTCAAAAATCGACCGCCATATCCGTACAAATAGCCGTCCTGATAAACCGAGGTGTTGAACGTCTGACGGATGTTGCGGGTTTTCCATAACTCTTTGACATCGTAACTGCCGCCGTCTTGAGAAATCTCCAGCATCATCGACTCGCGGAAGTTGTAATTCAAAAATAGCTTGTTATCGCCGACCATGACCGGATTAATACTGCCCGAACGACCGCCGTGGCGGTACTCCCACAGGACTTCGCCAGTTGCAGGCACCGCGGCGTTGACCCGGTTGTCGCCGGCGCACAGCAACACATCGTTGCCATTGATGGTTGCAGCAATGGGGGACTGGTAATTGATGGTGTCAGTACCTGCGGCCCAAAGCTGTTCACCGGTCTCCTTGTTGAAACCGGCTACGGCGCCGCCGTTCTTGCCGCCAACGAGAACCGCCAGCACATCACCAATCACGACTGGCGAGGAGCCAAATCCGTGGAACGGCTCAAGCGGGTCGAATGCGGCCCTGGCATTTTTCTGCCACACCACCGCACCGGAGGTCGCGTCCAGAGCCAGCACCTCGGCTTTGCGGCCGTAGACATAAACCTTGTCGCCGGCGATGGCAGGAGTGGAAATCTGGCCGTCGTGTGAGCTATTGTGACCAACATAGGTTGAATCGATTTTGTAGCGCCAGAGTTCTGTGCCGTTGTTGGCATCCAGCGCGACCACGTAGTCAAAGGTGCTGTCCGAAAACATGGTGATTGCCCGGCCATCTGCAACCGAAATGCTCGAGTAGCTCGAGCCCAGCGACTTCTTCCAGGCGAGCTTCAGACCGTAGCCCTCATCAAAACGGAAGACCTGTTCATCCTGCCACGTGCCGTTTTGCTTTTGGCCGCGCCAATTAGGCCAATCACGGTCGCCTTCACCGCCATACGCTGCCACAAAGGCGCACAAAATCAGCAGAGACACGGCCCCCGACCTCCTCAGTATTCTGCTCATGGTGACTCCATTTATTTTGATTTTGGCAGGCAGCGGACAACACCTGCCCGCTGCCCCCAATGAATTCGAATCTATTTCTTCGTCTGATTCATCCCGAAAAACTTCTCGAGGATCTCATCCGTGCGGTTGCGCCAACTTGCCCAGCCGAAGCCTTCGTTGACTTGCCTGGCGCTCACGTCGTAGCTTTTCTCTTTGAGAAGTTTGACAAAGGCCACGTTGAAATCCTTCCAGTGGAAGCCGCCGCCCCGTTGGCCGTAGGTCGCCCAGTCGAGGTAGAAATCGACATCGAGTTTGTCGGAATTCTCGACCAGGGCAGTGATCTCTTCGCCACCTGAGCCCGGAAAAAAATGGGTCGATTGACCGGCTAACATGGTTGCCGTTCCGGGATACTTGAACGCGGCATAGATGGCTGCGTAGCCACCTTCATCGGCGCCCATGAAAAGGCGGTTCTCAGCATTTGCCAAGGTGCGATATTTCTCATCAATCTGGGGAAGCAGTTCCTCGACGAACATCTGAGCGTGCTGGTCTCTCTGACCGCGCGCATATTCACGGAAGCTGGTCTGCGACGCTACCGAAAAAACCGCAATCACCGGCCTGATTCGGTTCGATGCAATCAGATTGTCCAGAGTATTTGGCATCAGCGCCATGTCCTTAGCATTGCCGCCATAATTGACGTACACGGATGGGTATCTGTCCTTACTGTCACCGTAGCCGGCAGGCAGATAGACGTGGATAGTCCGCTTGTTGCCGATTGCCTTGCTATCAAACTCCAATGTCTCGACGGTTCCTTTCGCGACGCCTTCAGATTCTTCAAAATGGTTCGGACGCTTCCACTCATCCATCTGCAGTACGGAGGCCTGCCCGCCCGGAAGAAACGCCGTCGGGACGGTATGCGTGTTGCGTGGATCGGTCACAAAATTGTCGAAATCTTTTCTAAAGGCGTAGTCGAGTCTTGCGTCAGACTCAAGTTCGAACGAGCCGAAGAACAGATTGGTGCCGGCCACTTGCGTCAGCGGCGCCTCCTGGCCACTGTTCAGCATATCGCCGAAAAGACCAATATCGTTGGCCTCGCCGTAGAACACGATATGCGCAAAGCGGTTGTCTTCGATAATCGGGAAACTCTTTTGCTTCGCGAAGTAAGCATCAAGCAGTGGCTTTTTCTCGCCGTCAGCCGCGGACTCGACTTTCTTGAGTAGTCCGGCAAAATCTCCGTCCGGATTCAGATACTCGATCTTTATATCGGTCACAGCCGCCGGCCGCGAGGCATCCGGCGCGACGACATCGATGGCCGCGATCTCGCGCAGACTGCGCACATAAATCTTGCCATTGGCAAAACTGGGAGGTGTCCACGTGAGGTTGTCGAAAACCTGCGTGCTAACAACCTCAGTGTACTTTTCTGGTGTTGCTTCGG
This sequence comes from Candidatus Zhuqueibacterota bacterium, assembly GCA_029261995.1. Classification (GTDB taxonomy): domain Bacteria; phylum Zhuqueibacterota; class Zhuqueibacteria; order Oceanimicrobiales; family Oceanimicrobiaceae; genus JAJDAF01. Next base: position 100,225 of record JAJDAF010000064.1, on the reverse strand, counting down.
CAATATGCAGTGTGCCTTGCTTGGTCAGAATGACCAAGTGGCCATCAACCAGAATCGAGAAGCCATCGCCAGGCGGGCGGGATTTCCAAGCTGCTTTGCCGGTGGCCGCGTCAACGCAGGAGAGAAATCGGTTGCTGTAGCCATACAGATAGCCATCATGGAATACGGCCGTGTCGTAGCTCTGTTTGATGCCGGTCGTGGTCCATCCGTCTTCGGCCTTGAATCCATCATCTGTTTTCTTGATTTCAAACTGCGCGCCGCCGCCCGAACCGCCATGGGCCAGGAAGACACGATTCTCCCCCGCCACTACGGGATTGATGCTACGACCGCCACGCGAACGGCGGTTGCCCTTGTGCTCATACTCCCAGAGTTTGTCGCCGGTCGTGGGGCTCATGCCGTAAACAAATCTGTCTCCGACACAAAGGAGTTGATTTTGTCCGTGCACGTTCATAGTGATAGGAGACTGGTACTGCACAGTGTCGTTGCCGGCAGTCCAGAGCAACTCACCTGTCATTTTGTTAAGTCCTGAGATGGTCGTTCCAATACCACCGGTTTCGACTACAAGAACATCACCCTCGATGATGGGCACTGTCGAGAAGCCATAAAATGGAATGCTTGCTTTGTGCTCATCGATCACGTGACTCGACCACACCATCTTGCCGTTTTCACGGTTGAGTGCAATGAGCTGCCCTTTTGGGGCAAAAGCATAAACAAGATCGCCATCTATCAGAGGCGTCGAAATCGGCCCGTTGTGCGAACCGTTGTGGCCGACATAAGTCGAGTCAATCTTGAAGCGCCACTGCTCATCTCCGGTCTCGGCATCAAGTGCGACAACGTAGTCAAACGTGCTGTCTGAAAACATGGTCACCGCTTGACCGCCAACCACCGAAATGCTGGCGTAGCCTGATCCGAGTGTCTTTTTCCAGGTGACCTTCAGACCAAAGCCATCATCAGAGCGGAAGACGTTTTCACCCTGTCCCTTGCCATCCAGCATTTGGCCACGCCATCTCGGCCAATCACTGCCGTCCGTTTCCTTAGCCCATAAAATGCTGCTCAGAAGCAACACCGTGAGTGCGACAGTCAAACCGTCGCGCAAACCATACAACCTTCCCAAAGACTTCATAACATCTCTCCTTATAAAATGAATTGATGAATCTCCACCGCAGCTCCGGGAAGAGCATGAAATGAAATTCAACACTGGTGCGAAACTGAAACAAAGCGAGTCCGCTATTTCTCACCAAAACAGGTCATAACGCCATCGTCATTGCCGAACAAGAATTTGCCGTTTGCGAAACTGGCGGACGAGACAATGGAGGACCCGGCGTCATACTGCCATAACGACTTCCCGTTCTTGACGTCGAGAATATAAATTGTGCCGCGCCCGGAGGCGAAAAGCACTTTGTCACCAACAATCACTGGCGAACTCTCGATCTTGGCGCGGGTGTTGAAGGTCCAGACCTCTTCACCCGAATCCGGATCAAAAGCATGCAAAATCTTATCACGCCCGCCGACGACCACGATGTCGTCCGTCACAGCCGCGGACGAGTAGTACGGAAATTTCCTCTTGGGATTCTCGTAGCTCCACTTGAGGCGCGATTCGCTGAGATTCAGGCAATGGACTTTGTTGCCAAATGTGCCGAAAAAGGCCTGGTTTTTGAAGATCGCGGGGCTGGCTGCAACGTAGTCCCCCAATTGAAACTCAGCGATTTGCTTGCCGCTCTCGATGTCTACCGTCCGGAAAAATCCGTCGCAACCGGTCACAAATGCCTTGCCGTCGGAGATGGATGGCATGCCGTGCAGGTAACCTTCGGACTCCAACTTCCACAGGAGTTTGCCGTCCTTCGCCGACAAGCAATATAGAAAATTGTCGTAGCTGCCGAACAAAACCCGGCCATCATGGATGTTGGCCGAGGACATGATCTCGCCTTCGGTCGTGAAGCCCCAGAGACTGTCGCCGCTAGCTGCGCTGACTGCCCGAAACACACCAAAATCATCGCCGAAAAAAACTTTGCCATCATAAACCGTGGGCGAGGCTTTGATCTCCGCACCGACCTTGATTTTCCATCGGAGTTTACCGGTGGCGAAATCGAGTGCGTAGAGATGTTCATCCAGCGAACCGAAATAAACCGTGCCATCATCGATTGCGGCGGTCGATTCGATGGCATCATCGGCTTGAAAAATCCAGAGCGGCTCGGGATTCATCGGCAATTCGCCGGCGACAACGCCAGTGAGCTGAGAGTTGCCGCGAAACATCCGCCAGGAATCCTGCTGCTGGCCAGACTTGGCGTCATCGCCGCCGGCCTGCGCCCCTGCCGCAACCATGAAAAGCGTTGCCATGAAGGAGATTGATCGAAACAGCCGCTCTATCAAATTTTTCTTCTTTCGGTATTTGAACTGCTGGATATGTGTCTGATCTTTGAGGCTGACAGAATTCAATTTTACGGTCATGGCATTAATTTGTTGCTCAACTTTTTACATATATCCCAGGCAAGAACCCGGGTTCGTTCGCAACCGCACAACTGCTGCATCTTCGCATAGTCAGATGTCAAATGGACGGATCATCTGCATCCCCAATCCCACTTGACAGGCTTAGCAGCTATCAAGGATACTGTCGATTCAGAAACGAACTGCCAAAGTATAACTTCCAGAGCGAAGAATCTACGAATATCTTTCAAGTGAACTCCGCCTTTTGACAAACAGGCCTGGTAGCAGAACCGTATCTAAAATCTGACGCCTGGATGACGACGGACAAATCTTCATCGAATTCCCCAGATCTGATTAAGATCAATCTGATAGATGTCGCCAGGTCGGCGGCCGATAACTCCTTCAGCCGGCACCACGCCCGGGCGTTCGGAGGTAAAGAAAAGATAACGACCATCCGGGCTCAGGGCAGGCGCGAATTCCGTGTACTCAGAATTCACTGGGCTGGCGAGTGGCTCAGCAGCCTGCCAGGCCCCGTTCACGAAACGGCTGGCGAACAGGTCTGAATCATCGCCAGCCGGATTGCGCGCTGAGACGATCAAAAAGCTCTCGTCGGCAGCGATGCAGGGATTCGATGGGTCCTGGATTCCGAGATCAATTGCGACAGGTTCCTGAAAAACGCCGTCGGAGACCGTGGCCTTGTAAATAGCCCTTGCTCCATCGTTTGCGCCATCTAATCGAAAATAAACAGTGCCATTGTTGGCGGCCGAGACAAACACTTCATGCCCTGGTCCGTTCAGCGGCGCACCTGGATTGATGGGCTCGCTCCAACCGCCGGCAGCCTTTTCGACGTACCAGGTATCGAAATCACCCTTCGGCTCATCATCGAAAAGGGGTCGATTTGAACTGAAATAGAGTCGCTCACCATCAGGCGCCACGAATGGATCAACGTCGCGGTAGGCGCCATCGGAAAATGGTAGCGGAAGCGGCGGGCCCCATTTGCCATTCGCGAAGGTCGATTGCAGGATTTTCAGCACGCTACGATCTGCACTCGCCCAGTTGAAATAGACTGTCCTGCCGTCGTGTGAAAAAGATGTGCCAAACTCCGGGTTTTCGCTCGAAACCACACCGCGTGCAAAGATTCTTGGCTCGGTGATTGGCTCAACTGTAGCATAAGCGTGGCGTAGGTTTTCGGTATTCCCGGACTCCTGTGAGCAGGAAACCGTAAGCGCAACAAGCGCATAGAGGCAAAGCTCCTTCTGATTCATCAGCTAACTCCCTTCACCGTCACTTGCCGCTGTTTGAGCCAGCACTTCATGAAGAAACGCAAGGACTGCATTCCATTGCGGCGCAACGTCGGCTTTGACCCGGGCAGGATTCAGCATCGAGGAGCCATGTACACCGTTCGCCGCAACATAAGTTTTGAGATGATGTGTTTTGAGCATCTCGAGTTGCTCTCTGACGCTTTCAATTTCCATTTCGCGTCCGGGGCGCAGTGCAAGCGCGGGTATCGTCAGATTCGGAAGAAATGGGTCGGCTTTGCAGGCTGCCATGGGCCCGCCAGAGGCCGGGGAGAATGCCAGAACACCGTCAATCTCTTTGCTGTGCTCAGCACCCAGCCGAAGCACCAATGCCGCGCTGTAGCTGCTTCCCCAGGCAAAACGTTTTCCGGTAAAACCGCGGTCCACAACAAACCGCAGAGACGCCACCAGGTCGGGATAGACATCGCAATAGGAATACTCCGCTCCCTCCGGCAAGCCATCGACGGTTCGATTCGTGCCCCCCAACCGATCTCCCCCAACCCGCTGATCTACGGCAAGAACATTAAAGCCATCGTCGAGCAGTCGTGGTATGAGTGGGCCATATTCAGCTCGTGCATTCCCACCTGCCTGATGAAAAAGCAAGATCAGCGGCGCGCTCTTGCCCGCCTCGACGCTATGCAAATCCCCATGAATCAGAATCCCATCGGCAGACTTGAAGGTTACGGATTCCGGTTGTAATTTTTTGTCGTCGGGGCGGACATTTTCGGAGAACAGGGTTAAGGAGAACACCACCGCGGGTAACAGCGCTTGTGTAATTCTTCGCATTTTCAGAACAGCTCCATTTATGTTCGTACGGATTGCTTTCATTTACTTAGGTAATCGATGGGCCGTCAACACCAGTGTTGGGTCCTCGACCGTCAAAGCCACGGCTTGTCTCTCGCCAACTTCGAAGCGAATTCGGACCTGTGCGGCACCGGCGGGCGCGAACGCATGGTCCTCGATCCTGTGAATGGTGCGCGCAGACATCTTCCCACGCTTGATTGCGAGGTTGCCACGGCGATTCACCAGAACATCGAGAATGTCGTCACTTCCAACACCAAATCTATAGCGCCCGACGTACACCTCCTGTTCTTCCTGTGATATTTTCAAACTCGTTTGACCGACATCCGCATCGCCGACACTGATGAGATATTCCACCACGGATTTGGCCTGCTCGCCTCCCTTTCTGGCATGTTGCAGAAGCGTAATGCCATGCGGCCCGACAATTCGTTGAATACCGGGCGAGGCTTCAACACAGGCCTGCACAACTTCAAGGTGTCCAAGCATGGCGAACGTAAACAAATCAGGGTGCGCACCATGCGCAATCAGGAGTTCCGCCATATCGCGGCGGCCCATGTGAGACGCAGCGCCGATAGCCGTCTCCCAGTCGCCGAATCCCCAGTCCCATGCCGATTTCGCCAGGGCGGGCCTCGCCGCCACCAACTCCCGCACTCGGTTCAGGTCAAAATGGCTTACCCGCACTACCTCGGCGACCACATCCGGAGCCTGGCTGGGGAAACGGGCGTAAACATCGCTGTCCGATTTCTTCTCAAGCCCTTCAGCAAACCGCGATGTAACCGTCATTGTAGCAAATGCGGCCGACGTGGCGAGAAGCCAATTCCGGCGAGTCATTCCATCCTGCCAAGGCTCGATCAACGACGGACTCTCCCCCAAATTTCGTATTTCTGCATTTGACAACCAACTTTTCAGATTCTGCAAGAAACGAAGCATAAGGACAGACCTCCAAACTTATCTCAATTCTCTTTTTCACAGAAATACTGCAAGACCACATCATGTAGAACAAATGGCGTCCCTGTCCGCTGTATAATTCGTCTATTTCCCGCTCGCGTAGCCCAAAGCATTCGTAAGCTCAATCTTACTGCGTACAAAAATGCCGCTGCCCCGGCCAATCTCGCGGCCGTCGGAGTCGGTGGCCACGGACTCGCAAATAAACTGTGTTTTGTTGCTGCTCACCACCTTACCCACAGCGGCGATGGTTCCTGACGAAACGGGTCGGGTCAGATAGGTTGTAAAGGCCGTGGTCAAAACAAAGACCTCCGGCTCCAGGGAATTGGCGGCGAAAAAAGCGGCATCATCCAGCACTTTGAAATAGGTCGAGCCGTGCACGGCACCGGCCGCATGGAAAAGAGCCTGTTTGACAGGCACGGCAATTTCCGCTGTTCCCTCTGCAACCTTAATGGTTGGCGCAAAAAACTCGTTGATAGGAGCCGCCAGGTACATGCGCTCCAATGCCCGGAAGTGGTTGGCTTGTGTCATTTGTATAATCAACGATTCCTGAAGTTCATCAAGCATGCGCTTAGCGCGACATGCGCACCATATTCTGTGAATCCGCCCTACCAACTTTTAAAAGCACATTGTGGCCGTCGTACGTGATATCCTGAACCAGGTAACTCACTCCATCGACTTGAAAAGGCTCGCCAGGACAGTGGTTCTCCTGAATAACTTCGTTTGTCGCAGGGTCGTAGACAGCCACGTCCTCAAAGGCGCCATTGCGGTTTAGATCGACACGCAGGTCATTGCGCGCATTGGCGCCCGACTCGTGGTCAAGCGTAGCCCGCAGAAACCAGGACATGTGCAAACCACCGTAGAGCGCCACGGGATAAACCTGATCGCCAAACTGCGCTTCGCCCTGCCAGAATTCTATATTGTAAAACTCCAGGTAGTTACTCTCCGGGCGGTAGACCAAAAAGACGCCTAACTTCTCAGCCGAATCGGCGTCGGGAGTACGCTTGTAATCGATATCCGCACGTGATTTCAGATACTTCGCCAGAACCCAGTCCGGGCTATCTTCATAGTGGTACTTGGCTGTCTTGCGTCGGACTTTCAGAGGCTCCTCATCCGTGAAACAACTGTCACCATCGGTGTCAACGTAAAACTCCGGCTCACCTGCGGAGTTGATACCCTTGACGACCCAAATTTTGCGGGGAGTCGAGTCGTACAGTCCGATGGCGGCGTACTCAAAATCAGAAAGATGGGCCGGAAGTCTGGTTTGACAGAACAACTCATAGCGTTTGCCATCGGAGATTTTTTCAAACTTCGAACCTGCACCGGCGGCGGAAACCTTCAAAGCGCCGTCTCCGTTTCTCATGCGAGTTAACCGGATGATATCGCCGGGCTCGGCGCCGTTGAAGAGACCGCCGGAACTCTGCGCCATGGGCAAGACCAGCACAGCGAATGCAGTCAGTGCAATGCCATTTAGCAGCCAGTTTGGTTTTCCGGCGCGATGAACTCCAGAAATCTCTCGGATGCGCAAGCTGAATTTTTTCTTATGGTTGCCGAAACCGGGGAGAATATCCACGCCCTCCGGACCCAGCAGGTTTAACTTGAGCACGGCCAGCATGCTGCTGCCATACGTTCGCGGAGTGATCTTGCCGCAAGACAAGACCTGCTCATCGCAAACTCGTTCACGAATCTCATTGAGTCTGCTGTTGGCAAGCCAGACCACAGGATGGAAGAAATACACAAGCTGCACGATATTCTGAAGCTTTATCCAGAAGTCATCGAAATTGCGGACATGCGCCAGCTCATGTGCGACAACCGATTCGAGGGTCTCGTCGGAAGACTTGGTAAGCATCGTCAGCGGCAGATAAACGATGGGCCGGAAAATGCCGATGGTGAACGGCGACAAACAATGGTCCGATGCTACCACTCGCACGGGACGCTTGATCTCAAAACGGGTCCGCCAAAGCGCGGTGACCTTTAGGACCCGGGATTCCGTGACCATCCTTGCGCGACTCACAACCCGCTTGTAGAAAGCATATCTCCGCACGATAGTCACAGCAAGCGCGGCAACTCCGACAAGCCAGACCAGGAATACAGATACCGCAAAATAGCTGAATGCCGGGGAAGACTCATCAGGCTCGACTTCAGGCGACAAGGCCAGACTTGAGTTAGCCTGGCGCCACGGTGACGTGCCTTGCCCTGTTACCACTATCGCAGCGTCGTTCGTCAGTGCAGACTGACCACTGGTCGAATGAACGATTTGCGGCAGCTCGATTTCACTCAACAGAGAACGTGCGCTGAAGTCGATGGCAAACCCGGGCGGCAAGAGCAGGCGCAGGAAAACGAACACCAACAAGCCATATTGCAAATGGAGGGATTGCTTGCGTAGAAGTCGGTTCAGGATGAGTACAATAACAAACAGGATGGAAGAATAAAGTACTTCTTCTGCCATGAAAGCCAGGAATGCTGAACTGATGCCTTCGAGCAGACTCATGAACGGTGCCAACATTGGTTCTTCCCAGTCGTTAGTGATCTTTGCTTTCGTCCTGAAGCAGATCGCTTAATTCTTCGATTTCTCCAGGAGTCAAGGCCTGACTTCTTGCAAACAACGAAACCACCGAACCGTAATCCATCTCCAGGACGTGGTCCGCAAAATTGCGAACATAACTTGCCAGGCCTGCCGGTTTGCTGATGAGCGCTTTGTAGAGAAACACACCATGAAAATTTTCGCGACCCAAGTGGCCTTTCCGCACCATGCGGTCCATGATGGTCTTCGTGGTCGAGTAGGCCCAGTTGTAGACAGCCGCCACTCTATCGTGCACCTCACGTGCGCTACTGCGACCGTGCTTCCACACAATTTTCATAATGTCAAGCTCGGATCGCGACAACTCCGGCAAGTTCTTGCACTTCTTCATGGTCAATCCTTGTGAGTAGTTTACTGATGTAGGCTGGTTATTACACTTGTAACAGGAAATCTGTCCTTACTACGCGGCAGTTTTTCGATTTGTTTCGAAAAAGATAGTGAAAGGTGCTGGTGAAGGTTTCGATGGTTGGATTGACGGATGAGTGGAACGAAAAACGTTGACTTTCACAAGAAAAATTTGCTAATTGCTACGCTTCACTCTGGGGACGACATGGCTTCGACGGGGGTCGAGAAGCTAAGGATTGCATGCCGAGGTTATTCTGGGTCCTCGTTAAACAACTGGAAAACACAACTAAACGCAGATAATTATGCGTATGCATTGGCTGCCTAAGTTAATTTCTTAATTTAGCGCGACCCGTTTTGTTTAGGCTTCGCCACAGAGCTTGGATAAAACGTCGACAATTGTGGCTATATCTCACCGTTTGCTCGAGGCGGTTAGACGAATTTCTTCGAGTTGGTCGCTACAGGTCTTGTTTGTTGAACCTTTAGTGGCGAGATCTAATCAATAGACTAAGCATGTAGATGTTCTTGGTGACTGTCCTTCGGACGCGGGTTCGATTCCCGCCGTCTCCACCATTCCTTTTGCTTGCCCGAGGGTTGGCGCTTGCAACGCTGATGGTTCACTGCGTTTCTGCCCCCCCCCAAGAACCAAACGCCTCCTTTTCCATAGCATCAAAGTGAGCGCCTTTGACAGGCAGGCTGGCGTCATTGTCCTATCTTGCGTGCTCGGTGCGGTTGTTGTTCAGTTCGCAAGGTCCCGTGCAACCCGGAAACCATCCCATGCCGTGACCACGACGTTATCGTGTGGTTCCACCAGCAGGATTCGGTTGGCACAACGCGACGCGGATGGCCCTTCCCGCCAGCTCCCCCCTCTCAGCAACCAGTCAGCCCGTATGCGCCGCCCAAAGATATCCAGGATATCGTGGGGTCCGAACGGATTGTCCGCAGGGCTGCGTGCATAAAAATCATTGGCATAGAAGTCTCGAACGAACTCCCGAACATTGCCGGACAGGTCGTGGACGCCATAAGCGTTGGGCGGAAACAATCCCACGGGAGCCACTTCCGCAAAGCTATCCCTGCCGCCTGTGCCGGCGATGTTGGCCAAATCATGGCTGATGCTGCCATCTGCTGTTGCGTACTCCAGTTGGAGCCCGCCACGCGCCGCTTTCTCCCACTCCGCCTCTGACGGCAATTTGAGGCCATAAAACTCAGCAAAAGCGTGAGCGCCATACCAGGTTTGAAACAGGACTGGATGGTTCTCAAATCCTGGCGTGGAGACAAACTCGCCTGGGTCTGTGCCATCGCCTGGCACATGCTGCAGGAATTGCTCAACCCGATCAAAGTCCGGAATCTTGGTGAACATGACATGCCGGAACGGTGGCGTATTTTTCGAAACCAGGTGGCCGTTGTAGCGAATGTGGCCGCGCTGCAAGGCCAGGGTCAGGAATTCCGCATACTGAACGTTGGTTATCTCGAACTTGCCGATCTCAAAGGCATCGACATCAACTTCATGTGCCGGCGACTCATCCGCTTCGCCAGAATCCGAGCCCATGGTAAACGGACCAGCGGGAATCCTAGCCATCTCAAATCGGTTTTGATGGGCTGCCTGAACCTCCACTTCACTCTCCGCGCTCCAGCCGTGATAGCTGACTGTGACCGTTTCCACACCCGCGGCGCCTGCCTGGCTGGTCAGCCGGCCATGTTGGTCGATAGAGGCAGCCAGCCCCGGTGCAATCGACCAACTGACATCATCCGTCACCCAAGCCTCCTGGTCGTCCTGAAACGTCGCGGCGCAGCGGAACTGCAACGCTTCACCAGCTTGAATATTCGTCACTACGGGCCACAATCCAAGGATATCCGCCCGGCGCGTAACTTCGACTTGCACGGAGACGGATTTCGATTGATACTCTGCTGTCACCGTCTCAACACCTGTCAGGTTATTCACCGTGCTCACCCGGCCGGCCTGGTTTATCAGGGCGCTGGTACCCGGTGAAATAGTCCAGATAGTCTCGCTGGTCACTTCCTTCTCACTGCCATCAGAGTTGGTAACCACCGCCCGCAATTGGATGGCAGCGCTCGAATAGGTCGAAAAAGTATCTGCGTCGATTTGAAAATCCTGCACAGACTCTTCGGGTCTGGCAGGGTTATCACGGCATGCAGTAACCGCAAGCACCACCAGCAGCGAACAATGGAAAAAACGCAACTTCTTTGTCAGATGAAGAAAGATCATTTGAGGCTCCGAAAATTTATCTAAAAGTTATTTAAAATCCCAGTGCGAAGATCTGCGTTTCAGCCAGCAGGCGTCACTGTAATATGACCACCCTGGCGGGCAAACGGCAGGCGTAGGTAATTCGGTGTTAAATCCTGGAGGTTTGAGCCGATGCTCTGCAGCAGCTCGGCTGGAATTTCCTGATGACGCACCAGCATGAACGGAATCACGACATAGTTGGCCGCGGGCAAATTCAAGGCATTGAAGGTCAGGCTGGCCGAGCGTGTCACAGGGCTGCCACCTACGATCACCTTTTCCTGGGTTTCAACGGGTAGCGTTTCAATAATAAAGACTTCTTGGGTTTCCGTGTTCTGAAAGAAGATAGGGCCAAGTAAGCCTGCCGTGGTTTTTGGAAAGACCACGGTGGCGGAGTCAGCGACCAAGCTATTCGTCTTCAACTCAAGACTGACCTCGATGTTATCGATGCTGCCAAAGCGAATCGAAGGCGGCTCGACATCTGAAGTGATGATGAGAAACTGCTCCAGCCGCTTCGGAACGCGCAACCGGCCCTTTGAATCCAAAGATGCCTGGTTGAAAATGAATTCACCGTTCCGCACCGAGACCTCTTCAAAATCCAGCATGTAGTTGGCGACAAAGAAATAAAGTTTGAAGACACCAGCAACGTCATCCGCTCCGCTTGCGGGGATGGTCAGAGTAAACTCACCTTTGGTATCGGTGTAAACCCCGACGCCAAATGCCTCCAGCCAGACAAAGACACTTTCAGGCTGGTCCTTGCTGTCCAGTTGTACGGCGCCGGTGATGGTCCGGCGACCGCTGCCAATGCCGTCATCGCCAACCGGATTTGACGTGCATGCCTGAAATGTCAACATTGCCAGTGTCACGGCCAAAAGACCGCCTTGAATCATCATCTTCATTTTTTCACCTTCAAATTAGTTGTATCCTGGACATCCCAAGAATCTGAATTCTATTTGCGTAGACAACCTGGCCAGCTTACCTGGCAACCCGAAATCCAAATCTGCTGAAAGCAAAAAAAGCTGCCGGGTCAGGGTTGTTCGGATTGGAGCTGGCGACTGCGTGCCGGCGCGCGGCACGGCAATCATCGGCCTGTGATAATGTAGAACCACCGCGCGCGGCCGTGGTGAAAAACAAACTGGCTGCAACCTCGGCCGGGCCAGGCCCAATCGGATTGGCCGACGGACTGGTGGCGTAAAAATCAGCAGCGTACTGGTCAAAAACGAACTCGAGAACATTGCCAGCCAGGTCGTGAACACCAAGCGGATTGGCGGGAAACGAACCTACGGGCGCGACGTCGGAAAACTGATCGACTCCTTCAACGCCGGCAAAATTGGCAAGATCGTGGGTCAACCCACCGTCCTCAGTGCCAAACTCCAGCCCCTGATCCGCACGCGCCACTCTTTCCCATTCGGCCTCGGTCGGCAATCTCAGTCCGTAATAATCGCAAAACATGGCGGCGCCAAACCAGGTGAGCTTGGTGACCGGGTGGTCCTTGTGCTGTCGTGAGACCACCATATCTTCCACGAAACTGATAAACGGAACACCGTCATCGTAGCTCAACAAAGGAAAGCCGCGATATGGTCCGACATTAGCCATGAAAAACTCGCTGTCATAAAAGACGTGGCCTCGAGCCAGCGCCCGGCGCAGGAACAAGACGTATTCGCTGTTTGTGACTTCAAAGCGACCTATCTCGAAATCATCGAGCACAACAGTGTGTGCCGGCTGCTCGTTCGCATGACCCGAGTTATCGTCTCCCATCGTGAAACTGCCGCCGGGAACGGCAACCAGGTCAAAAGGCAATGTGTCAACTGGGTCGACGATAACTTCACTCGTGCCGGTCAGGCCATGAAACTGACCGGTCACCTTCAGTATTTCGGACTGTGTAATTCCTGACTCAGTCAACAAAAGACCGTGCTGGTCTATTCTCGGATTCGATGCAAGTGTGTCGGGTTGCGCAATTCCTGCTTGCATCTGCAAGCGACCATCCCGGTCTGCACTCATATTCACCGCGCCGGATGAAACCGTCCAGGTGACCTCGTCTCTCAGAAACTCCACCCGCGGCGAGGTGCCAGGGGAGAAAAAATTCGCGACCGCCCTCAGTTGTAGCGCTTCTCCGGCAACCATATGCACCATGACGGGATAGAGCGTCAGAATAGCAGCGCCCTGCTCAACGGTAGTCATTGCGGAAGCTGTCTGTCCCTGGTAGGCCACTTCGATCTTCTCGTCGCCAACTTGACCGCTAAAGGCCTGAAACACCCCACCAGTTGTGATAGAGCCGGCCAATCCCGGTGACACTGTCCAGGTTGCCGCATCAGTCACTTCGCTGGACAGCCCACTTTCGTCCGTGGCCAGGGCTTGTAGCTGCATCTGCTCTCCCGCTCGTATTGACGATGCTGTGCCGACAATCTCTACCTGGGTTGCCAGGGAGGTCGATTGCGTCGGCTGGTCCCGGCAACCGTACATCAAAACCACACCGATTGTGAGCCAGCACGTTTGCCGAACGCTTTTACTCATAAATAAGGATGAATGCTTCATCGCGCTCACCTTGAGTTTAGGACCGATACGACACGAACTCTGCTACGGAAGCCCACGCTGCCATTTAGCAATTGAGCTTGCCGAACGGAAGCCATAGACCCCGGAGCCCTAGAGGTACGCCGTGCCTGCTGTGTTACCAGGACAACTGGCGCTTCGTCATGTTTTGAAGGAAATTGAAGTTTCCTTTTAGCCTGAGGAAAGGTCCGGATTGCCCGAACCCGCAAACACAAATAATACATCCCCTCGAAGTTTCTATTCCGATGGAGGCTCAAAATAGAATCTTCGTGATTTGAATGCAAGCAAAGTCCGCGAAACCTCCACCTATTTTCAAAAAATGCTTGCATCTAATGTTTTGATTTGTACTTTTTATGAAAACAAATATAACCACACTCGAGCTCACCTCCTCTACTCCCAAGACAAATCAAATCGTCAAACCAATCAAAGTCGCACATAATACCATAGCCAAGGAGCGATTCCCCTATGGATTTTGACATACTAGCTGAGTCACCAAAACAGCGTCTTAAGATCAAGATCTCGCGCAAGGACCATTCGATGGAGCCCTTTGCCAGCAACGTTCTGCACGGTCTGTCGGCAACCCCCAAAACGCTGTCGCCGAAATTCCTGTACGACCAGAATGGGTCTGAGCTATTCGAGAGAATCTGTGACTTGCCCGAATACTATCCAACTCGAACGGAGCGCAGCATTCTCATCGACCATGCCGATAACATCGTCTCATTGACGGAAGACGAGGTGGCTCTTGTCGAACTCGGTAGCGGTAGCTCCACTAAAACGGTGCTGCTGCTGGAAGCTTTCTTAAGAGCTGAGCGCGACCTGCACTACCTCCCCATCGATATTTCGAAAAGCATGCTGGTGAAAAGCACGCGGGCTCTGCTGCGAAAATACGATGGACTGCGCATCACGGCGATGGCTTCGGACTACCTCACCGCGCTCACCACGATCAAGGAACGGCAACACAGGCAAAAGCTAATCCTTTTTTTGGGCTCGAGCATCGGCAACTACGAGAGACGTGCGTCTGAGAATTTTCTTCGAAAGATCCGCGAGACCATGACAGACAACGACATGCTGCTCATCGGCATGGACCTCGCAAAATCTAAAGACATCCTGATACCGGCCTACGACGACGCCCGCGGCGTGACCGCGGCTTTCAATCTCAACTTGCTGGCCCGTATCAACCGCGAGTTGGATGGTGATTTCGATCTTTCGCAATTTCACCACCGCGCACGGTTCAATCGTGACGAAAGCCGGGTTGAGATGCACCTGGAAAGCCTCAAAGATCAGGAGGTTTATATCGGAGAGCTGGACCGCTCGTTTCACTTCAGCAAAGGTGAGACGATTCACACGGAGAACTCATATAAATATCCGATCGCAGGCATCGAGGAAATGGCGGAAAACTGTGGCCTTCGCCTCGAGCGCTCCTGGTACGATGACAACAAATGGTTCAGCCTCAACCTGATGGTCCCAAAATGATGCTGAGCGCAAACAATGCTCCGGCTCGAAGATGAGTAGCGTTCACGGACTCCCGTGAGGCGGCGCGCCTATGCCTTCAGCGACCTCACCCATTGTATTCGAACACGTCAGCAAGCGTTACGGCACACAGCTTGCGCTTGACTCACTTTCTCTGACCTTGCCCGCGGAGGCCACCACGGCCGTCATCGGCCGCAGCGGCAGCGGGAAATCTACGCTAGTCCAACTGATCAATGGGTTGATTGCAGCCGACGGTGGCACGCTGCGTATCTTCGGCGAGACCATCGACCGCAACCGGTTGCATGAACTCAGACGCAAGATCGGATACGCCGTGCAAGGCACCGGCCTGTTTCCACATCTCACAGTTGAGCAGAATATCACCCTGCTCGCAAGACTGGCGCAATGGCCGGCACCGAAAACCGGCGAACGACTGCAGGAACTCATGACTCTGGTTGGCCTGCCACTCGACTACATCGAAAAGCATCCCTTTGAGCTTAGCGGCGGCGAACAACAACGGGTCGGCCTGTGCCGCGCCATGATGCTCGATCCGCCACTCTTCCTGCTCGACGAGCCCTTCGGCGCCCTGGACCCGATCACGCGCAACGAGATTCACTCGGAGTTCATCAAGCTACAGCGACTGCAGGCACGGACGATTGTGCTGGTGACCCACGACTTGCGCGAAGCCATGAAACTGGCGGATTTCATCGCGCTTCTGAATAACGGCAAACTGGAACAAATGGGCGCGCGGGAAGATATCCTGCGCAGACCGGCGTCAGCATTTGTGGAGAAATTCGTGCACATGCAACTGGATGAGGTCGCTCCGCCAATGAAAAAACAATCCGAGACCTAAACGAACATCTCGGGTTTGTGAGGAAATCAATTCGCCAACACGGGAGAAAGCCTGAATCCAAATGGCCACCAGGAAACCAAACCAAGACAGCAGAAAAGGGGCAGTATATTTCGGATTGCTTGCCGCGCTGACCTTGCTCTGTACCACCCTCATCGCGCAGCCCATCAAACTCGGCAGCAAACATTTCAACGAGAGCTATATTCTTGCCGAAATCATGGCGCAACTGCTGGAGTCACGCGGTTACCAGGTGGAGCGGACTTTCGGGCTTGGCGGTACGCTCATCTGCTACCAGGCGCTGACCACGGGCGAAATCGACATTTATCCGGAATACTCCGGCACCATCACGCAAGCTATTCTGAAACTGGAGAAGACACCGACCTACCAGGAACTGCAAGCCTTGCTGCGAGACCAGCAACCGGTGCGGCTGCTCGACTCATTCGGATTCAACAATACCTACGCATTGACCACCCGGGCGGCATTTGCCGAGGAGAAGGGCCTGCGCACCATCTCCGACCTGCGCCGCCAGGCCGACCTGCGTTACGGCTTCAGCTACGAATACATTGAACGCGGAGACGGCTGGCGCGCGCTGGCGGACTTCTACCGCCTGGCCGCTACGCCGCTCGGTATGGAGCACTCGCTCTCCTACCAGGCGCTGGCCGATGGTAAGATAGATGTCATGGATGTCTATTCCACGGACGCCGAGATTCAAAAGTATGACCTGACCCTGCTCGAGGATGACAAGAACTTCTTTCCCATCTACCTGGCTGCGCCGTTTGTGCGCGCCGATCTGCCTGAGGCAGTTCTGGCGCTTCTGGCGCAGCTCAAACACATCATTGACGCGCAAACCATGCAAGCGCTGAACGCGGAAGTTGCCATCGACGGCAAGACCTTCGCGCAGGCGGCCCACGGCTTTCTTGTCCTCCAGAACCTGAAGGATCCGGCTGCAGCAAGCGCCAGGATCAGCCGATGGCGCGACCTGGCGGACAAGACAGCCACCCATTTGCTGCTGACCGGGGTTGCCCTGGCTCTGGCCGTGCTGGTGGCCCTGCCGGCCGGCATGCTTATTTATAAGATGCAGCGAATTTCCGGGCCCGTCATTTATTTCGCGGGTTTGTTGCAGACCGTGCCGTCGCTGGCCTTGCTGGCGCTGATGATTCCGTTGTTTGGCATCGGCGTCAAACCGGCGCTGGTGGCGCTGTTTCTTTATGCGCTTTTGCCCATTCTGCGCAACACCTTCACCGGACTGAACTCCATCGATCCGGTGCTCAAGAAAGTCGCTCTTGGCATGGGGTTGACCGGCTGGCAGCGGCTGCGCCACGTCGAGATTCCCTTGAGCATGCCGACCATTCTGGCCGGGGTTCGCACGGCCGCCGTCATTCTGATTGGCACCGCCACCATAGCGGCTTTCATCGGCGCCGGTGGACTCGGCGAGTACATCGTCACCGGCCTGTCGCTAAACGACCCCTATTTGATTATGTGGGGGGCGATTCCGGCGGCCCTGCTGGCGATTGTGGTGGAGTTGCTGTTTGAACTGCTGGAGCGGTGGCTGGCGCCGAAGCATTTGCAGCAGGCATCATAGTTCCGTCGTGGTTTGTTTTTTGAGCCACGGATTTACACTGATTCTCACGAATTTCCCCTTCCCAAACAAATCCCAGAAATAGAACCCGCGTGTCAGCCACGCCAAACCGTGGCTTGGACTGTTTCTCAACGAGCTTGCCGGGGTCATCCGGCTGACTTGCGGGTTGATCGAGTTGATCTCTGGGATGATCCGGCTGCCCCGAGCGATGATCAGGCTACCCTGAGCGATGGTCAGGCTGATCTGTGCGATAGTTCGGTTGATCTGTGGGATGTTTCGGCTGATCTGCGCGATGTTTCGGTTGATCTGTGCGATGTTCAGGCTGATCTGTGCGATAGTCCGGTTGATCTGTACGATGTTCAGGCTGATCTGCGGGATGTTTCGGTTGATCTGTGGGATAGTCCGGCTGATCTCTGCGATGATCCGGCTGACCTGTGGGATGTTCCGGTTGATTTGTGCGAGGCTCAGGCTGATCTGTGCGAGGTTTCGGGAGTGTCAGAAACTTTGTGGAGCCTGTGAGCCTGTAAATACTTTTGTGTAAATTGTATTACTCAATGTTCATTGCCGCTGCCACACGGGCCGACCAGGAAGCCGAGCCTACAGAAAATGTCATTGCGAGCGCTGGTGGCGACGCGATCATCCGGTAGCACTGACACTACCGGCTAAAGCGCGGCGCAAAAAAGGGTTGTTTCCAGTGAAGCGTTTTGCTACATTTTCTCACCTATGGCATTTGCCTTTAAGTAAACCCTTACCATTCTTAGTTAGCATAACACCTTCCTTGGAGAGAGCTATGCTGCCAAACCGCATATCCGCCACAGTCGCATTCATGCTGAGCGCGTTGCTTATCAGCGCATCAGCTCAACCGCAAAGAACGCACGACATCCAGCCTGACGACTACTTCTCGCTGGCGCATATCCGCGATGTCGCAGTATCGCCGGATGGCGAATTTGTCGCTTATACCGAGGTGCGCTGGGACTCCCTGCTGGACCGCACGACCAGCGACCTGTGGGTCGTGGCGACAACCGACAAATCGCGGCGCCGGTTAACCTATGACCCCGCCAACGACACTGCCGCACAATGGAGCCAGGACAGCCGCCATCTCTATTTCCTGAGCAAGCGCAGTGTGGCACAGCCAGAGAGCGGCGTTGAAATCGCCCCGAAGCAGGTGTGGAGAATTTCGCGAGAAGGCATTGGCCTGCAGCAAATCACCCGTGCCCGAGAGGGTGTCAGCCAAGTCGAACTGGCGAAAGATGGGTCCCGGCTCCTCTTCACCACCAGCGAGCCTGAGTATGCCGGCGAATGGCCGGCACTGCACAAGCAATACAGCCATCTCGAGTATGGCCGGGGCAAAGTGAATTTTTCGCAACTGCACATGTTGGACCTGAGTTCCTGGCGCAGCAGGAAGCTGGTGGCCGCAAGGCAGGTCATCGTCGATTTTGCCGTGGCTCCGGATGGCAACCGCATCGCCATGATTACGCGTCCGGACAACACGCTTCTCAAAAACGAAGGCTGGTCACGCGTCGAGGTCTATGATGTCGCCTCTGAAGCGACGTCCGTTTTAACGGAACAGGGCTGGCGCGATTCACACCCATCTCCATTCGGGTGGCTGGCCGGCCTGTGCTGGTCAGAAGATAGCCAAGCGCTGGCGTTCACAATCGGATTCGATGGCTACCCGGCAGAAATTTATGTCGGAGAATGGGCTGGGGGCAGCATCTCTCTTAGAGCACTGCAAGGGCCGGAGGACATTACATTGCAGTCCGGCAGCCTGCAATGGGGCGCCGGGCGAGAACTGTGTTTCCTTGGCCAGAAGCAGGCACGGCGCAGGGCGTACAGCCTGTCGCAGGTCCGGGATGGCCGCCATACCTCCTTGCGCGAGCTTACGCCGGGAGATGTCGTGGTCAGTGGGTTCAGTCTGGCGGGCAATAAACTGGTGGCGAGCAAGAGCACAGTGGCCACCGCCGCGGACCTGTTCCTGGTCAACAAACGGGGAGAATACCAGCGCCTGACTGAAATCAATCCGCAGGTGGCGAGCTGGAAGTTGCCGCGGATTTCTATCGTCAAATGGGCCGGGGCGAATAGTGACACGGTTGCAGGGATTCTAGAACTGCCGGCCGGGCACAAATCCGGCGAGCCGCTGCCCACCATCGTACAAATCCACGGCGGACCGACATCGGCAAGCCTGCATCGTTTCGAGCTGTCTACAGGCGGACGCGGATTGTTGCCAGGGCAGGGATACGCGCTCTTCAGTCCGAATTACCGGGGCTCAACCGGGTATGGCGACCGCTTCATGACCGAACTCATGGGCCGGGAAAACGATATCGAGGTTGACGATATCCTCACGGGAGTGGACGCTCTGGTTGCGCGCGGCATCGCCGACCCGGAGCGGCTTGGCGTCATGGGTTGGAGCAATGGCGGATTTCTCACCAACTGCCTGATCGCGCGCACGACACGGTTTAAGGCGGCGAGTTCCGGGGCAGGCGTCATCGACCAGCTCATGCAGTGGGGCCTGGAGGACACACCCGGCCACGTCATCAATTTCATGCAGGGTCAGCCATGGAGCAAGGCAAACGCCTACCGCGCCGCCTCACCGCTCTACTCCCTCGGCAAAACCACCACGCCGACTCTGATCCACGTCGGCGGCGCGGACGAACGTGTGCCGGCGGCACACGCGCGAACACTCTATCGAGCGCTCAACCATTACCTGAGAGTGGACACAGAACTGGTGGTTTATCCCGGTGAGCCGCACGGTCTTTCGAAGTACCGTAACCGCAAAGCGAAGATGGCCTGGGATCTGGCCTGGTTTGACAAGTACCTGCTGCGACCAGAGGCGGAGATGTCGATGGGGCAGGCCTGGTAACATCTCTAACTTTTTTCCGTGATTGCCCGCGGCCTGAAAAAAATGTCACGCGAGCGCTGGTTGCGACGACATCTCCATCTGTGAGCAGGGAGATTGCCGAAGGCTCGATTGTGGACGCTGAACATGTTGCAGGGTCGCAACTTTCTGCTTGACATGTGCAAGAGACTTGTCTATCTTGTTGTCATTCTCTAAACTGTCTCCTATCAAACGATTTTTAACCAGACGAATTCGGGCGAGGGAGGATGCAGGCTCCTAAATTGATATCTACGACAGAAGCAGGCGTTGCCATGGCAGGCCTCACGCAGAATGCAAAGCTAATTTGTGCCATAATCGCTCACCACGGATATGCCATGCTCGACACATGGTTATTGGACCGTAGCCTGGTTCCAATAACAAAGGCGACAGCGTTCCGATTTGCGAGAGCAATCGTGTGATTTGATGGTAGTTAGGGCTATCTGTGACGACCGGTTTACCGGACATGACATGAGTCCGGTTTGCCGGAACATTGGGTCCAATAAACTACGTTAGGGTTGCGAAACAAAACAGATGTAATCAAAATCATGTAATCTTGGGAAGTATCAGCATGGATCCAGTTAGTGTTGTAGGGACGACAGGCTTAAAGTTGTTAGCTCAAAAATCGTTCTCTTCAATATTTGATGAGCTTAGATCCAAAGCCGAAGCTTTTATATCGGAGCATAAGCTTTTATCAGCGAGTAGTGAAAAATATGCTGACTATATTGTAGCACGGATAGGTGTTTTCCCTCTTTATGCAACCAACCGACAAGTTTCCGTGGAAGACACCTACACTCAGGTTTGCATTTCTAACGACATTGAAAGAGAGAAGTATAAAGCAGCTTCAGATATTGAGGCTGCATTGAGAAAGCAAAAATCAGGCGTCATTCAACTCGCCACACAGAACGGCACAACTTTGAAGCCAATCGAAGCCATCCAATCTACCAGTCAAGGATTTGCTTTGTTGGGAAATCCAGGTTCGGGCAAAACTACTCTATTTCGACATTTAACAGTCCAAGCAGCAAAAGGCGTGGCAATTCGAGGCATGATTCGTCTTCCTATATACTTAGCTGCTCGTGACATGGCGAGAGGAGTTAAAAGCATCGAAGAAGCTGCTATTAACTTTCTGAATTGGTTGGATATCAAACAAGCTGACAGAGTATTTAATAGTCTGATGTTATCAGGGAAATCAATGCTACTTTTGGATGGACTGGATGAGACAGGCAGAGACCATCAGAAACAATTGCTAACTGAGCTTTCAAACCTGCAAGCTAAATACCCTAACAGTCTCATCTGTGTTAGTTCACGACCATTTGGCTTATCGGTGGGATTTCTAGGGTTTACAAAATGGGAAATTGTTCCGCTTTCATTTGATGATCGAGTGTCATTTGTAAAAAAGTGGTTTTCAGTAATTTCTCCGGCGAAAGGTGAACAATTAGTTGATACATGCAAAGATGAACCATCCTTGCTAGATTTGGGCTCAAATCCTTTGCTCCTCTCAATTGTATGTGCCTTGTATTATAATGACCTTAATATTCCATCCGATCCAGATGAACTATACGGTCGCTCGGTTGAAGGAGTTCTCGGGGGATGGGACGCTTTTCGGAACATAGCACGTGAAACCATCTTTGTTAATTTCTCACTGCACAAACGAATAATTTTGGTAAAAAACCTTGCCGCAACTCTTTTCCAACAGGGCAAAATAGTATTTTCATCAAAAGATGTTGAATTATCTGGATGCCTTAAAAGAGCATCGGATACTATGAGAAAAGAAATACCTGAAGCTAGTCAAGTTTTGGAGGTCTTATATAATGATTTTGGTTTATTAGTTGAAAGGTCACCCGGTCTTTATTCATTTTCTCACCTTACTCTTCAAGAGTATCTCACGGCGCGCTACATTGTGGATAATAGAATGGAAATAAATTTATTGTCTTCGTTTTCTAGAAAAAGTGACTGGAGAGAAGTGGTTTTTCTCGTTGGCAAAATGCTATCAGGTGCAGATGAATATATGAGGTATTTAACTAATTCTACTCGTCCAGATTTCATAAACGAAGTATCTTTGCTTAAGGCAATTTGGGAAATCAAACCTTTATGCAGCCCCAAAGTTGTCCAGGAATTGATGAGGGTGCTATTGGAAAAAGTAACTAAGACTCTGTGGATGATCGATTCAGATTTTTCAATAGATGAGTCAACGCTACTGATTATCCCTCATCGTCAAAGTAGATATAAATCTCTCGTGGCTGAAAAGAAACGAGCTATTCGAGACTTTAAGAATGAAAAAGAGCAAGAAGATGGTGAATCTTTAGCGCCTGGAATAAGGAAAACCAAAAGAGATAAAAAAATACTAAGCACATCATCACCGTGGCTACTTTTGATGAATTGTCTTGAAGACCTTTGGCAAATTATCGAGGACTCTGGATATAGTTATCGCGATTTAGGCTTTGCAGACTACACATTGTTCCAGATACTTGAAAAAAAACATCCTTGCAAGATTAATTCATTTAGTATTGAAAAGCCACAAGAGTCTAGAACACACAAAAATTACAGACAAGATAAACGTAAAAAGGACCGTTGGTAGGCATAGTAAGTCAATAGCGCAGTGTAAAATAGGGTTGTGTCTGACTTCTTCATTCAGGTGACCCAAAGAGTTCGACATGAATCGAAGTTCGGATGATTGGCCGAGTTTGTGGTGTGTCGCGCGGGTGCCCTGCACTAGAGCAAAAATGAACTTTTGTGGATATTTGGTTTTTTAATTCGTACCTAACAGGAAATCCATCCGATGCAAAAAACGCACGGCTGATTTAGTTGTTAGGCGCTTTTTGATGCGAATATTGAACAACTAAATCCATTAAACTATGTCGCAAAGTGAGCTGCAACGTGAAGGCCCAAGATAGTGACCGCACTGAACGGATTGGCGTCGGCATAGCCTTGGCCGCCTTTGAGTCGCTTGGATTTGCGTTCCGCGAGCAGTCAGAGAGTGACTATGGGATCGACGCACACGCCGAGCGGATTGAAGCTGAGCGACCGACAGGTCAGCTATTGGGCCTCCAACTAAAGTCTGGCCCAAGCTACCTCTCAGAAGTATGCGACGACGGGTATGTCTTCAGGACAGACAAGGAACACGTCGAATACTGGCAGAATCACGCATTGCCCGTTGTGATCTGTCTGTGTGATATCGATACCAAAACGATCTACTGGCAGGTTGTGAACGCGGAGACCGCAGTTTCGACCGGCAAGGGTTTCAAGTTCACGGTTCCAACCGCACAGACAGTTGCGACCTCGTCAACGAACGCACTGAACAGTTTTCTCACACCGGTCGTCGCAACCGACCGCTACACGATCTTCAAAACCGATGATACTAGCCACGGTGCCGCGAAACGTTATTCGTTTGAGGTTGTGCTCAATGGCAGCATGAGCAAGGCAGAGGTCGCGGCGATTGTTCGCCAAGTCACTAACGAGGGACAGAAACGCAGATACCACCGAAACCACATGGTTGAGGGGCAATGGGGAGATTCGGACGCACACGTGGTCTGGACGTTTATTTATCCAAGTGCCGAGGACCATAACCGACGTAATCATGTTTGCCGCAGCATTTGGACTCATGACGGCTTGGAGCCAGAATTTCGTCCAATGGGGTTTGATGGCGAAAACGTCGGCGACAACATCATTGTTGATTGGAGCGATAACTACAATTTCCTTGCTGAACACGTATCAACAAACACACTCACGAAGGAAGATTATTTTTCCGAAGTGCTGCCCCGAATCGAGGAACTCAAAACCGCACTCACCGCGATAGAGACCCACCTGCTTGCACTCGCCAACGGTGAATGCGCCGAATCCGCCTTTCTCGCCGCAACGGACGCCGAACGGGCGATAATCAATGAGATCTATTTTGAGATTACAGCTTTGCCCTTCGCACCGTTCGAGTGCCGTGATATGGACACCAAACTTGAAAGCTTTGTTGCTTTCCTGCACAACATTTGGTTGTTTTTCTCTGACGATGGTCGCACGAAGTGGGACCAACAAAGCAGGCTTGAACAATCACTTCAGCAGCGGTCGTATGCCCGCGAGACCCTACAGCACTTGGAATACGAACTATCCAAGGCACGCTGAGCAGCGACACAACAAGAAAATGCACCGGCGTTGCTGGCCGGCCGCAAAATGAAATCAACGTCACTGGCGGCAACCCGGTGATTTTTGTCGTTAGAGAGTTACAATACGAAATCATGTTATGTTCACTTCAGCTAAATATCAGTGGAAAAGGACCCGTCTTTTTGCGAGGCAAGCTAAAACAAGGGACTATTTCAACCGCAAGATTGAAGAGGCTCGGAGAAAGAGTAAATCGAAGGAAGATATTGAAACACTCCGCGCAGAGGCACATTTCGAATACTCTTACACCAAAGCACTAATTGACGAGCTCATCACGAATCATCTGATTTCAATCGCAAGAAGAGTCATTATCGAATTACCCGACTATGGCGACGAAACAATGTGGAAGGAATCGCAATACGTCGGTCACAGTAAACTTCTATCGGAAAAAGGAATTTCAAGGTTACGTTCGGATGTCCGAAAAGAACGTGGCGAGAGAAAAAACATCTGGATCCCTTGGGTCGCGGCAATTACAGGCTTAATTGGAGCCTTGACTGGATTAGTTTCAATCTTACTAAAATGATGAATGCTCTGACCATGTTTAGGGAGGTATCGCAGCTATGAGAAAATTCAACATTATCTTTCTTGTCATCATTTGTTCGATGCTATTTGCTTGCGCACACGGCTCGAAAATGAAGAACCTTCAGCCACACATGACAAGGCAACAGGTAATTCAAAACTTGGGAAAACCTGATGGATATCAAACGTACGGTGATTACGAAGTTCTCAAATACTCAAATAAACTTATGAGTGGCTGGAGCTGGGGTCGAGCCGACTACTACGCGATTTTGAAAAATGGTAGACTAGTTGAATATGGTACTGGTGAAATCCGTGAAAAAGAAAACGATGTTATTGTTCTCGTACCACTTAAGTAAAGGATTGCTGACCAAATCCTAAGAATTGAGGAGAAAGAATGTCAGTACCAACGCGGGAACTCTATAGCATTTGTCCAGCGACGCTACTCACTCTGGTCAATGTGGGAAGAAAATCAAGTAATAATTCATTAGCATGGTTGTAAATCAAAACCACTACGATGCAGTAATTTTCTGGCATTTTCTTTGCTTCATTCTGCTAATAGGAGCAATGACATCACTTGGTTGTTTTCGCAAGTAGGCGTAGTTGCTACTCGGCAGCGCCCGTCCCCAAGGGCTGGTTTCTAACATTTGGCTGAAGCGGGGATTGCATCCCCCAGAACGAGCCAGATGTTCAACCACGAGCCGGACCTTATGAAGAAGCTAAGCTATCTACTCAGACGTCGCATTCCATCAGAAACTGGACTACATGCACAACAACCCGCTCAGGAAAGGCTTTGTCGAAGAGCCGGAAGCCTGGCTTTACAGCAGTGCACGCAACTACGCTGTTGACGACCACTCGATTTTCAAGGTTGAGCTCTTGCAGATGATCTGAATTGTTGGGGGATACAATTTCCTTTCACTTGTGCGTCGGAGATACCCTGTCCCGACGCTCATTATCCGAAATCCAAAGGAGAGTCGGGTCCAGGCGGGCCCCGTGGGATAATTCGTGCAACAGGGCGAGCCAACTGAGATTTTTCTATCCAACGGGGCAGGCCAGGAACGCGGGCGACAAATCTCCACGAGCAGAGATATTTTTTTGACGATGGTCACGTATTCAAGGGTGCTTTATGGCACAATCTACAGAATATTATGGGAAATACCGTGGAGTTGTAGTCAACAACATCGACCCTTTACAGATAGGAAGGCTTCTCGTTCAGGTTCCCGATGTCTTTGGCTCCACGCCTTCAAGCTGGGCAATGCCTTGTATGCCATTGGCGGGAAGACAGATGGGCGCATATCTAATACCCACGATTGGTTCAAACGTGTGGGTAGAATTCGAGCAGGGTGATTCGGATTATCCTGTCTGGGTTGGTTGCTGGTGGGAGACTGCAGCGGATGTACCTGCTCGTGCATTGGCGGCGCCACCGACTGTGCAGCAGATTGTCATTCAAACCCCGAACCAGAACACCGTGCTGATAAGTGATGTTCCCGGGCCGACAGGTGGGCTGTTGTTGAAAACTTCATCGGGCGCGTTCATTTCTGTAAACGATACCGGACTTACCTTGTCTTCAGGCAAAGGAGCCACACTAACTCTGGCTGGCAATACTGTGGATGTCAATCAAGGGACCTTGCTCATTGTCGGAGATACCCTGAGATGCGTCCCCCACCTCGTCAGACAGTTGTGGCGTTGCATTCGTGGCGGATTCAGAACTTGGAGGTAGATAGGATGAAGAATACCAAGATTGACGAGGCACTGTGTCAACAGGTCAAAGAGAACTTGCAAAAGAAAGACACCCAAGATTTGATCAATATATGGAAGAAAAATGACCGGGGTGAGTACAGCGATGAGGCTTTTGAGGCTGTCAAACAGTTGCTTGTTGACCAAGGCGAGGAACTTCCGCTTCAAGATGAACCCTTTACGTACCGTGTCTATTTCTTGCGTTGCTCGTCGTTCGGCTTCCAGGGTGGATTTTGTGCGCTAAGCTTTGATTCCAAATCGCTCCGGCTTGCTGGCGAGAATCCTAGAGCAAATCGTACCTTGTCTTTCATTTTCTCCACCATACAAACCGTCCTTGCGGTGCCACTCGTGTTAGCTTCTGTTGGGATTTTGATTCAGGGAGAAATCTTCGGTGCGGCCATCGGATTGCTAATAACAGCGGTAATTTTTTTCCCGCTCGGCCTCCTGGGAGATCGGTTTGAACAGGAAATCGGCGCATCTGTAAGACGTAGAGACATCCAGAGAGTAATTACAACTCCTAAACCCTTCAAAGTAGTGATAGTTACAAAAAAACGTGACATCGAAATGCGTTCGCTTGGCGAAGGAGACTTTGGACGCGTGTCAAATCTGGTTCGGAAGCACACCTCAGACAACCACATGTTGGGTGGCAAGGCTCTGGGGACAGGAGAAAAGGCATGGAACGAGATCATAACGATGTACGAAACGGTTCTTGATGAAGCCATCAAGGCGTTCAAGGCAAATGGGTATCCGGTATCAAACGCGCCAGCTAATTAAGAGACCCGCTTGAAGGGGATTTAAGTCCACATGCTCACCCCGCCAAGTAATCCCCTTCGCACGATTGAATCGGGGATTGCATCCCCCAGAACGAACCAGAGGTTCAACCACGAGCCGGACATCATGGAGAAGCTAAGCTCTCTACTCGGACAGCGTATGCTATCAGAAGCTGGAGTACATGCACAACAACCCGCTCAGGAAAGGCTTTGTCGAAGACTCTGAAACCTGGTCTTCCAGCAGTGCACGCAACTACGCTGTTGATAACCACTCGATTTTCAAAGTTGAGCTCTTGCAGATGATCTAAGTTGTTGGGGGATACAATTCCCTTTTCACTGGTGCTTAGGAGATTACATAGCGGACCCGGCAAGCGGGCGACAAATCTCCTACGAGCACATACCCGATACCAAAAGGATCTGACGTGCCCGAACCCAAAATCCTTAAAAGGGGAAAGATATTTCAAAGAATTGTCCAGCAGGATTTCGAGGAAAAAACCAAGGGTGGGGGTGTATTTCGAGAAAGCTATATTTCGTTTAGAAATTACAAAGCGGTCAGGAAAAAGCACGGGCGTATAGACATTTTTGTTCGAGATAAGGAAGATTCAATAGCAATCCTAGAAATTAAGGCTACAGATTGGGACAAAATCAAAGCAAGGAATCTAAGGCGAAATATATACCGACATCAGAAGCAACTTTTTGACTATGTGTACAAATACCTTGACGTTGATAATTTGAAAGCCACTTACGGGATAATCTATCCAGCCCCACCTAGCAAGAAAGGTTTACGGGAGCATATCAAGGACATCACTGAGAACGATTACAGTTTCCCTGCGTACTGGTACACTGAGTTGAATGAGAATTTTGATGTTTCTATGTTAGAGGAGTAGATGCGGCGTTTCATGCGCGGCGCCCTTGATGACTGGAATTGCCGAAAGTCCGTGTGGCGCGTGACTTTCAGCCTGTGCCTTTTGCCGCACAATCTACCACTTTGCCAGGGAGCCCGAGGGCAAACACCGAAGGCAAGTCAGAAACTACAATCGCCCAGGTCAGACACAAGAGCTGACTTTTTGTAACTCCACCGATTCTGCTGAAATGAGCATTTGCCACGGCTTGAAAGCACGTGGCACACGTTTGCGAATAAACAACCCGTGCAGGTTGGCGTGGCCACCCGCCCGACGGATTTGCAGCCCCATGCTCGGCTGTGATAGAAACGCAGAGTGAGTTGTGGGCTCACAAAACCAGTCTCATACAATCTTAGATATGGCGCCAAAGCAGCACCCATGTGTATCGTTTCCGAGAGCGACTTCGTCTAAATCAGTAGAGTGACGAAGTTTGAACAAATCAAAGGAGATGCAAGAATGGCTGATTCAAACAAGACAGACTCCGGTTCTGCCGAGGAGTCCAAGGCAAGTGGACCTTGCTGGAGCTTTATAGAGATGCCCCAAATGATGCAACAGTGCTGTGGTTTTGGCGAAGTCTCAGTTGATTTGGAAGCGATGACGCAGGACAAATGCTGCGGCAAACCGAAAGAACCGGAGAAGTAGTGAAGCGTGGTCGATGGCAGCGACCTTTGGTGGTTGCTGTCGACCACCCTGTCGTGGCACACGTTTACGAATAAACAACTCGGGCAGGTTGGCGTGGCCACCCGTCCGCCCAGCTACTCAGACCGCAGCGACACCACTGGATTCGCCATCGCCGCCCGAATCGACTGGTAGCTGACATTCAACCACGCGATTAAGACAGACACAATGCCGGCGCCTGCCAAAACTCCTGCGCTGATTTCCGTGTGAAAAGTGAAATCCTGCAGCCAGCCGGACATGACAAAATAGGCAATGGGAGCGGCGATGGCGTAGGCGCCGACTACCAACAGAATGAATTCCCGGGACAGCAGCATGACGATTTTCGATACCGAGGCGCCGAGCACCTTGCGGATACCGATCTCCTTGCTGCGCTGCTCGGCTGTAAAGGAGGCCAAACCAAAGAGACCGAGACACGCAATCAGGATGGCCAGCACCGCGAAGATGTTCGCCAGGGCGCCGATGACGACCTCGCTGCGATAGGTTTTCTCGTACTGGTCATCCATGAAGCGGTAGTTGAAGGGGTACTCGGGATTAAAGGTTTTGTAGACCGTCTCCAGATGGGTGAGTGCCTCTCTGGTTTGCCCGGCCGCAATGCGCACGAAGAGCTTTGAGGTCTGCTCGGGCAGCAGCGCGATAATGACCGGTTCGATGGGTGAGTAGAGCGATCGCATGTGGAAGTCTTTGACCAGGCCGATGATAGCGCCTTCCCGATTCCACAGCGTCAGGTGTTGTCCGACGGGGTCGTCCATGCCCATGGCCGCGGCCGCCTTTTGATTGATAATGTAGTTGGTTGTGTCCGCGCCGAATGTCGGCGAGAATACACGGCCCTCCATGAGCTCGATTCGCATGGTTTCGACAAAATCGTATCCGGACCTGATGACGCTGTAAAGCGTGTTGTCGCCCTCGAGTTTGCCGTCCCAATCAACCCCGATGGTATTTGAGCCGATGGCAAGCGGGTTCTGGTTTGAAGTAGCCACGTTCATGATGCCCGGCCCGTTGAGCAGTTCGTGCTTAAAAGCGTCGTACTGCTTCTCTATACCCCCCTCGAAATCCAGATAAACAACATTTTCGCGATCGACGCCCAGCGCTTTATTGCGGATGTAGCTGAGCTGCCGGTAAACCGTGAGGGTGCCGACAATCAGTATAATGGACATGATGAACTGAAAGACCACAAGCCCCTTGCGAAGCCCGCCGCCGCCCGCCTTTTTGCTGGGAGATCCCCGCAAGACACTCACTACGCTGAAGGACGACAGGTACAAGGCCGGATACGATCCAGCCAGAAGACCCGTCAAGAGTGCGATGCCGCCAAATTGCAGCCACAGTCCCTGGTCAAGCAGGGAGACGCTGACGAATTTGTTTGTGAGCTGGTTGAAACTGGGAAGCAGCAGGAAGACCAGCACCATGGCCATGGCGAACGCCATCATCGCCGTAAGAATGGACTCGCCGATAAACTGGTACGCCAGCAGTGACCTGGTGGAACCGACCGCCTTGCGAACACCGATCTCGCGCGAGCGCTGTACGCTGCGTGCCGTCGCCAGATTCATGAAATTGATACTGGCTATCAGTATAATGAAGAGGGCCACCAGGAGAAAAATACGCACGTAATCGATTCGCCCGCCAACCAGAACACCGTTTTCAAAGTCCGACCACAGATACATATCTGAAAACGGCTGCAGGAAGACGGTCGATTCCCAGGCATCGACGTGTTGATCGATCAGATCCTTAATCTTGGCGCCGACGAGTTCGGAGTCCGCGCCTTTTTCGAGACGGACAAACAGGCGCAGACCGTTATTGTCCCAGCGCTCAACCCAGTCATTCCTGCGAATGTACTCCTGCACGGGCAGAACGAATTCGAATTGCAGACTGGAGTTGGCCGGTACATCATCAAACACGGCGGCCAGCCTGACGTCGAGGCGATGGTCGACGCGGAACATGGTATTGAGAAGGTCGTCTCTCGTGCGCCAGTCGTTGCCAAAATACCGTTCTGCGACAGAAGCCGAAATAGCGATCGACTCCGGATCCAGCAGAGCGGTGGCAGCATCTCCGACAACTAATGGAAACTTGAAAACCGTGAAAAAATCAGAGCCGAAGTAGCGGCCTTTGGCGCGCGACGCCTGGTTGTCAAGCGTCAGAACCATGGTCGTCTCCCAGCTCATCAGGACGGTGTGGGTGATCTCAGGGTACTCCTCGTCCAGAACATCGGCGAGCGGTTTGGGCATGGAGGAAGAGGTACCGATCTTACCACTAAAGGTCGCGTGCCGCATGACCCGGTAGACCTGGTCGTTTTCCTGCAGAAAGGTGTCATAACTCATCTCATCCTGAACCCAGAGCACGATGAAGAAGCAACAGGCGAGACCGATGGCCAGCCCGGAAATATTGATGAAGGAATACGCTTTGTAGCGACGGATATTTCTGAATGCGGTAACGAGGTAATTGCGAAGCATCCTGACCTCCGGGTCGAGTGGGGATTCTTGTTATATTTATGTGACACGCCGAAAGCGATTTGGTTGCCGGAAGCTCGGCGAATTTATGAAATACTCGTGTAGCGACTGTCTTGCCGGGGCTTAGCAAAGGTTTTGTGGAAGAGCCGGAAGCTTGGCTTGACGGCGGTGCGCGCAATAACCTTGTTGGCGACCATTCGATTTTCAAGGTTGAGCTATTGCAGATGATTTGAATTGTTGGGAACTATGATTCCCTTTTCACCGGTGCATGGGAGATAACCTGGTGGGCTCGGCACGTGGGCGGCAAATCTCCCACCAGCAGAACTTCTTTGTTGCCGGATCGGATAGTGAGTTCTGGCAGCGGCAGATTCTTCTATCGTAGTAGTTTGAACATCACGGGAACGGCAACCCAAACCGGCATGGGTTTGCCTTTCTGCGTCGCTGGATTCCAGGCGACGCTTTTGATTGCGTTCACAGCCGCCCGGTCACACGCGGTATGGCCCGAAGACTTGATCACTCTCGCATCTTCGACTCTGCCTTTCTCAGAAATCAATACCTGGACGATCACACGACCTTGAATCCCCGCCTTTCTCGCGTCCTCCGGATACCGCAGTGCCTTTTGAATAGCCCTAAAGCCTCCGACTGGGGTGGGCGGATTGTCATATGGCACAAACTTGTCATTTGGCACAAAAGTGCTCGGGAGCCGTGAAGTGTCACCGAAAATCACAGGAACGGCAACCCAAACCGACTCGGGTTTGCCATTCCGCGTGGCTGGCGTCCAGGCGACGCTCTTGATTGCTTTAATGGCCGCTTGGTCACACGCGCTATGGCCGATAGACTTGTTCACTTTCACACTGTCGACTCTGCCTTGCTCAGAAACCAGTACCTGGACGATCACACGACCCTGAACTCCGGCCTTTCTCGCGTCCTCCGGATACCGCAGTACCTTTTGAATATCTCCAAAGCCTCCGACCGGGCTGGGCGGATTGTCATATGGCACAAACGTGCTCCGGTGCCGTGCAATGTCACCGAAAATCACAGGAATGGCCACCCAAACGGGCACAGTTTTACCGTTCAGCGTCGCCGGTTTCCAGGCGACGCTCTTGATTGCATGTATGGCCGCCTCGTCATACGCGATATGGCCCATGGACTTGATTACTCTCACATCTTTGACTGTGCCTTCCTCAGAAATCCATACCTGGACGACCACACGATCTTCAAGCCACACGTTTGTCGCGATCTCCGGATACCTAAGTGCCTTTGCAATGGCCTTAAGGCCTCCGACTGGCCTGGGCGGCTCGTCATATGGCACAAAAACGTTCCTGTGTCCTAACATGTCACGGACAGAAGCGAATTGTACGGCACCGTTGCACTCACCGTCACCAGATGCACCGGCAATTAAGGACTCGCCGTCAAGAGCGACATCTGTGCCGAAATACCTGGTGTCTCTACACAGAGCCGGAGAAATCCATTCCTTCCACTTTGAATTCTCCGCGCGCCTGAACAAAGTAACCCGACCCGCCCCGTTTGTTGCCCCGATTGCGCCTACAAGCGCGAAGCTGTCATTTATGGCCACGGAGTTGCCCCAGAGTAAGTTTGATGCTCGATGAGTCGGCTGAAACGCAAACCTTTGCTTCCAAGCTACCCCGTCTCGTTCGAAAATGTAGGCTGCACCGGCATTTTGATAGTGGATACTTGAACGCCGCCCTCTTACTTTCAGTGTTTTCAACCGGGCGCCGACAATGCACAGGTCGCCGGAGAGCGCGACATGGGAGCCAAAGGCATCGCCTTTCTTGCCATCTTTTGCCAGGAGTTTTGCCTGCTGGAGCCAGTGTTTTCCGTCGCGATGAAATATGTACGCCGCCCCCGAGTCCTTTCCCTTCTTATCGTGCTCCAGGGCCGCGACCATGGCATAGTCCCCATCAATGGCCACGGCGTTGCCAAATAAGTCGCCCGCCTTGCCGTCGTCGGCTGTCAATTTCGCGGTCTGGCGCCATCCGCTGCTGTCGTATGTGAAAATATAGGCACTGCCGGAATCTATCACCTTGCCGTCGTTGCGGACCGCACCGACGATGGCGTAATCTTCGTCCAAAGCCACGGAATTGCCGAAATAGTCCGATTCCCTGCCATACTCCGCCACGAGTTTTGCTTGCTCCTGCCAGTTTTGGCCGTCGAATCGAAAGATGTAGGCGGCACCAGCGTGGTGGCCGAGGGTGCTATTCTGCACTGCGGCCACAATAGCGGCGTCACCAGAAATACCGACCGAAACGCCGAACATATCGCCGGCCGAGCCATCGCTGGCAAGGAGTTTGGTCTGCTCCAGCCATACCGAATCCTGGCGCTGGAAGGTGTACGCCGCTCCGGCACCTTCACCGAGATCATCGTCACCGCGGGCGCCGACGATGGCAAAGTCGCCAGAAATAGCCACGGCTGCCCCGAACATGTCCCCAGGCTCGACATCGCTGCCAACATGCCCTGAAACCTGCTCCTGGGCCTCGACCAGGTGGACGGCGGGCAAGAGAAGGACCGCAAATAAATAACTCGGCAATCTCATTTCGCTCCTCCCTTCGAGATATTGTGGATAGCCTGTGCCACACGCGCGAACGTGTCATCAGGTCTAGGTGACAAGCCTATGGACCCGCCAGATGAAACGGTTGGTGCTGCGCGAATAGCGCTGTATTATGGCCAGGAAGCGCATGTGGGTGCCGGCCAACGACGCCATCAGGAATTTTATGATCGCACGCCATAGCTTATGGGGCTTTAGCAGTACAGACATGGATGAATATCCTTGAAGTGGGTGCGGGTGACTTGCCTCGAACATCTACCTAAAGCTAACAAGTTTATCTTCTTTGTCAATAGAAAACGAGATTTGATGATATCGACGCACGCAACTGAAGTGGTGCAGCGGTTGGTTCAGGACTTATGGCTATCGCATCGCCCGGTCAATAGTGAAGCAGATTGCCACCCTTTCCCTCAATCCTTGACTTCTCCTCCCCAGATCGATCTCTGCCTCTACAACATCGCCGGTGAAAAAGGTGTGGACAAGATAGTGCTGGTCAAATAAGGCACGCACGGGATGAGTTGCGCAATAGCTGAGAATGCACGAGCAGGTTCGCTCACGAAATTGAATCTGGGATTGCGTCGGGCCTACTTCATCAACAGCATTTTCTTCACTTCCACATTCTGTTCATCGGCTAGCCTGTAGTAGTAGAAGCCGCTGGCTTGATTCGTCGCGTTCCACATAACTTGATGACGACCAGCAGGCAAATAGTCCGAGACCAGCGTTGCGACAAGCTTGCCGAGGACGTTGTAGATACCCAGCTTCACTTTGCCATCCTGAGCCAGCGAAAACACAATCGTCGTGCTGGGATTGAATGGGTTTGGATAGTTTTGATCTAATACAAAAGTTGATGGGGTAGAAAATGGCTCGTTCTCAATGCCGGTCGTCGTGTTTTGATTCTCCGCGCCAAAAGTTGGGGGCATTTCCACAAAGCCGCCGGTGCCGTTTGGATAGCGACCGGTTGACAGATCGGTGGTTTGCGCGCCAAAAGTGACTTCATCGACGATAGAAGTATCAGAATTGACCAAATAGATCGCTTCGCCGGATTTCGATAACTTAAAATTCGCATGTAAGCCTTCTTGATCATCATTGTCATCCGCCCAGACAATCAAGTAGCTGTTGGCGGCTATCGGCGTATCGGGAAAAGCCCACTTCGTCAGATCGGTACCATCGTCGCTCAAATAATAGCCGTTTAGTGAAATGGCGCTGTCACTATTGTTGTACAATTCGAGCCAGTCATCGAACTCACCGTCCTGGTCGGCCGCCACCGCGTCATTATCTGCCTTAAACTCGTTGACCACCAGATCTCCAGCAGCTACAGCGAGTGTGTAAAACTCATATTCTGCGCGTTCGGGAGAAAACTTCGCCGCGTCGTTATTCTCGGCGTGGATGTAATACTGCACCTCACCTGCACCAACAGTGATCGCGGCGCCGTAAGTGCCGTCACCGGCCACACCATCGTTGTGACTGCCGTCATCGAGCATGGCAGCTTTTTCAAACCGGTCACTGATGCTGTTACGCCAGCAAAACATCACGAGATCGGCGTCGCTGACTTCTGCAGTGAACCACACCTCGGCTTGCCGGGTGATATTCGATGGCGCATGCGAAACATCGTTGACCGTTGGCGCTGTTGCCTGGAATTCCGGTTGTGTATTGAGAAAAGCGAGCCTGCCCTCCATGAGCTCGGCAATACCCCCTATAGTTTGGTTGTCCGGTCCCGGAGGACCGCCGCCGCCAATTGAGTTATCGATGTTGTCCAAGAAATTGGCATACGTGTATAATTTGTTTGGATCTGCCTGCACTTCTGCGTCGATGATGCTTTGGACTTCCAAGGCTCTCGTTTTGTACCAGCCATTGGAGAAGATCTCTTCCATTATTGTTTTCATATGGGCGACGTACTTTCTTTTGTTGGTCGGATCGGAAAGTATCTTGCTGACGATGGGGTACGTTGCGCTGGCCGAATTCAAGAACGGATCCAATTGCTGCATGCCAGTGACATTCAATGGAGGATTGCCCGGTCCGCCGCCTTGTCCAAGCAGCGCGCTAAACCCGCCAAAGTTTTCATTTAAATCCCAGATGATGGGGTTGAACTGCCCGGCGTCATCTTTGTACAAATAGTAATTGTGAGCAAAATTAATCGGCGCATCCAGATTGACCATGAGAATGTCAAAAGCCAGTATCCACAAATGCCTATCCACATTGAGAACGTCTTCGACGTTCTCCGTATCGTTATTGAACGTATCCAGGAACTCGACCAGATCACCCCAGCCGTAGTCGGACTTCAATTCATAATAGTCGTAATACGTGGTCGAATCCGCACCCAGGTAGCCCCACACTGTCACTTGATTCCGAGGCGAGTCGTTGGTCAACTCGCCTTTGAAGCGAGCGTTCTCATTGCTGTTGAAATGATCTCCCATAAAGAACTTGTCCACCGACTGCACGCTGGTGTAGAGGCCCAAATAAGTGCCGTTGATGGACACTTTTATAAAGTTCGCCCTGCTGGCCGGCATGTATTTGCGCGCGATTTCGTAGCTCAACACCTCGCGCACAAAGCTGGGATCTTTGAAGGCATTGGCCAGCTTTAATGTGCCATAGCCATCCAGCTCCTGGTCGTTGATAATGTGATCCAGTTTGATATTCAATGGGTTCTTGATTTGATTGGGCGTGTAGGTACTGTTGCCTTTGTAACGCACTCCGACACTGTCGAATTGCTCGCCATTGATGAGTGCCGTTCCAACCAGCCTGCCCTCATCACCTGCGGCATATAGCTGATCCAGAATCTGATCCCAATTGGATTCAGCAAAAGTGATCTCTATTGTATTGATAGTGTTGATGTCGTAAAAGACCTGGCTGGAAGCATCTTGAGAAATGCCAAAACAAACAAGAAACGCCACTGCAATCTTCTTCATCGTTCACTCCCTATTGAAAGAATTGAATCATTGCCTGTGCTGCTTTTCCTTTTTGACAACGAGTAGTCGAAAAACTTGCGGTTTTTTGCGCTGCAGAGAAAGCTTTTCGATACCTGTATATAAGCTGATACGAGCAACAAGCGAAATACCCTATCGATAATCCTAGACGCGAGCCGAGGCAGCGGAAGAACTGAGCCCGGACGGAATGCACTACCGGTATCAAAGCAATTTCAAGTTGACGGCGATCGTCGATGATCGGAGGCTGCAGAAAATGGCATGTTCGGGATCGAATGAAAACAGATATTCGGCGTAGTACAGTGGTAAAAACGCCGGCAGGTAGTATCGCCGATGGTATTTATGGATTGAATCGTAGCCTTAAAGCACGGCCATTGCTTTTCTACAGATCTTATCTTTGGAAGGAATTTTACTCTGCGATTCGAAGAAATACGAATTAGCCGAATTGCGTGAAGAAGCCCGCCTTCTGAGCGTGCATGTAGAGACAAGGGACAACAAAAACGTTATCCTGGCCGGCGACCGTGGAAACGGCCGCCAGTTGGATGTTGGGGCAGATTAGTTTACAGACATCGTATGTTTTCGGGGAAACCACCGCGGGTTGACCGCCGCGAACTCACAATAATCCGCACCGTTTTCCGCCTGGGCTTTGGCCTGGTAGTCAGCCAGCGCTTGCTTTAGAATGGCCCGTTTCCTGATGAACGAAGTAAAGTTGCGGGCGGTGCACAGATCGTCCGCCATGTCGGCAATGTCGCGCAGCGCATCGCTTTCATTGGAGTAGGCTTGCTGCAGGAACTCATAGCTGCGGATGATTTGCACAGCGTCCGCAAGCTCATGCAGAACCTGGTGGTACATTTCCTGCATTTCCAGGAACTCCTGATCCCGATCGGCTGAGTTGCTTTTATCTGCCATGATATTTCTCCTTTCATTCATGCCGCTGCGTCTCTCTTAATAAGATGGGCTTGAATTTCCTTTCTCTCATTTAAACGCAATTCCGGGCAAAAAGATTTCCGGTTCTGTGTTGAATAATGTGGGTTGTGCACACTTCTTTGGGTCGGTGGCGCTGCAATTTTGCTTGCACGGTGGTTCGGGTTTTCCTAAATTGACCGTGTCACAAATCGCTGACTACATTTCTCGTCTCGAACAGTATGTTATCTGAAAGCCGATGCCTCACATGAAAAATGCCGGATTTCATAAACTGGTGCTGCTCAGCCTCGCTCTTGCAGCGCTTGCCTGCGCCGCCAAACAGAAGCCACCAAATCTCGGCGCCATCTACAGCCGGGCCGCCAGCTACCACGGTCCCGATCGCAATCCTGTGATTTTGATCCCGGGTCTGCTTGGTTCGAAACTGGTGGAGGAGAGTACAAATCGTGTGGTCTGGGGAGCTTTCGACGGCGGCTTCGCGAATCCGCAGAAACCTGACGGCGCACGCCTGCTGGCGCTGCCAATGCACGAGGGCGCGAGGCTGGATGCTTTGCGTGACAGCGTCATCCCCGCGGGAGCGCTCGACCATCTGAAAATCAAAGTACTGGGCCTGCCGTTTGAAATCGGCGCTTATGTCAACATTTTGGGGGCGCTTGGCATCGGTGGTTACCGCGACGAAGCGCTGGGGCTCTCCGGCGCGGTCGATTACGGTGATGACCACTACACCTGCTTTCAGTTCGATTACGACTGGCGCCGGGATAATGTTGAAAATGCGCGGCGGCTGCACCATTTCATCGAGGAAAAACGGGCCTACGTGCAGGCGGAAAACGCAAGGCGGTTTGACCGCCCGGATGATGAGGTCAAGTTCGATATCGTCGCGCATTCCATGGGCAGCCTGATGCTGCGCTACTACTTGCGCTACGGCGACCGGGAGCTAACTGACGACCCCGGCAGCATGCCGGTTACCTGGGACGGAGCAAAAAGTGTCGAGCGCGTGGTTCTGGTAGCGCCGCCGAAT
Organism: Candidatus Zhuqueibacterota bacterium; assembly: GCA_029261995.1. Classification (GTDB taxonomy): domain Bacteria; phylum Zhuqueibacterota; class Zhuqueibacteria; order Oceanimicrobiales; family Oceanimicrobiaceae; genus JAJDAF01. The sequence continues at coordinate 61,661 of JAJDAF010000064.1, read as the reverse complement.
GCAGGTTCGGCAGAGACCATCCTGCAATTGGTTGACGGTCGCAAATTCGGGCCGATTTTCCCGAAGTATGAGCCTGCCATTCTCGGAACCTGGCCTGCTTCCTACCAATTATTGCCGCGCGCACGACATGGCGCGCTGGTGGATGGCGGCGATACCAGCAGAGTTATTTCGGACTTCATGCAACCGGAATTCTGGGCAGAAAAAGGGTGGGGATTGCTGGACCCGAAACAGGACAAAGTGCTGCGGATGCTGCTGCCGGAGGTAAGTTCAGCTTCACGCCGGAGGGCGATTGCCCTCGACCATCTCAGCAAAAATCTTAGCCGCGCCCAGCAATTCATGCAGGCCCTGGACGCACCAGCCGCGAAACCGCCCAGCCTTTCTCTCTACCTGGTCGCCGGGGATGCCCTGCCCACGGTCACGGTCGTGGCGGTGGATCCGCGGACGGGAGCGCCAACCGCTCTGAGAAAAGAGTCTGGCGATGGCACAGTGGCGCGTGCCAGCGCATTGATGGATGAACGCGCCAGCGGCAAATGGGCGCCGCGACTCATCTCGCCAATCGAGTGGTCTCAGGTATCCTTTGTCTTCTCCGAACATCTGGCCATGACCAAAGATCCAGCGTTCACGGACAATATTCTGTATTTTCTGATCGAGCACCCTGTGAAACGGTAGCGTGTGGCGTAGCGGCGTAGAGCGGTAAGCATTGGACCGTCTCAACTCTGACGCTCCACGCTCTACGCCGCTACGGCAAGTCAAGACGTTCGAAAATGACTCCCTCCAAAATAGACCGGTCAGTTAGTTGGAAGCCACTCTGACCTTCGAATCCCAGAGTTTCTGCAAGGACGGCTCCTCCAGCATCTGCCAGGTAAGCTGGTAGCCCAGCTCGCGATACGCCTCAAATTGGTCTTCATCGAAAAACTGGTCGGCGGTCGATTGGTCCGGGTAATCCTGGTGCGCGCTTTTGTAGCCATACAAATCGGCCGGCAGGTCTGGGGTCAGCGTTGTCTTGATGTAAATCAGCGTGCCTTCTGAACCGTCGTGATAGGTGATGTCCGCGACGGCGAAACCGCGCTTCGCCAAATTGTATTTTTCCTGCAGCGGACTCTTGTCAGCGGATCCCGGCAGCAAGTCCTCGAGCTTTGTGGTTTTGCCACTGCGGAAACGAATCTTCGCGCCGAAATCGACACGCACGCGCTCAACAGCGTTTGCCAAATCGCCGAATTGGAAGTCCGGGTCCGCGCCGGCATCTGAGACGATAATGAGCCTGAGTTGTCGCCGGATAAGCTCGTAAAGCGCCAGGTTTTCAAAATGGCCACCGTCGCTGAGTTCGATGGCGCTCCGAGTTTCGCTTAAGCCGGCGCCCATGATATCTCCGAAGAAACCCGGGAAAATGTAGTTTGGCTGAAACAGCATGTGCTTTTTGGGATTCGGATTGGGCGCCCAGTAACCGAGCCGTAGATTGAGCATGCCCATCAACATGGACACGAATTTGTTGCGGGTCGCGCCCTTGCCGCCTACTCCGGCATCCGGGTTGAGGGCCGCGCCCGAGATTGCCACGGCAGTGGGAAAGGTCATGCCTCGGGAACCGGTTTGCTTCATGTAGGCTTTGCTGGCGCACCAGCCCGTAGCATCGCTGCCGCAATATAGCGGTGAGATTACGAAACTGTCGCCGCCGCGTCCACGGAATTTCGAAGTGTGGGAATCGACAAGAACGATGTTCGTATTCACCAAGTGGTAGGGCCTGTTGTTCTTACCTTTGCACATGTCTTCCACGAGGGCGCCATCTGCATCCGTGGCGGCGCCCCAGGTATTGCTGTTGACGTTTTCAGCATTGGGCATCAAAGCTTCCATGAGCCGGTCGCGGTACATGCGATGCAGTCCGGAGTAGTTGAGATTAACCAGGAGGCCGAAAAAGGCCGTGGCCACAAACAGAATGGCAAACTGGGTCACGCTGGTCAGTTGCCCGGCCAGAACGTAGGCGCCGACCAGCAGGCCGTACATCACCGCCAGGGCGCCCAGCACAATGCGAAGAGTGGACATAGCGCCGCCTTTCGCCTTTGGGTCCTCTGACTTTTTGTGCTGCAGATATCCAGAAATACTACCGGCGATGGTCGAGACGCCGGCCGCCGAGAGTTTCTGCCACCAGTCGCCGAACCAAGTCGCCGCAAAAGGGATCAGGCCTAACACCAGGGTCACCAGGATGATTCTCCAGCCAAGGCCAAACCGGCGCTGGCTGCCGATCAATCTCTTGTAGCGAGTTGTGTCGCTGAGCAGCTTAAAGCTGATGCCGGTTCTGACCGAAAATGCAAGACTCATCACAGCCAGAACGGCGAAAGTCGCGGCTGAAATCCAAATCAGGGCGGTGAGTTTGGTGGCGCCGAGCCAGGTCCAGCCGGTGACATCGATCAGCGAATAGGTGGTAAAGGCCGGCGTCTGCTGCAACAGCCACATCAGCACGGTGAAGATGCCCAGATAAACGGAGATGGAAACCAGCATGCTACGCACCGTGATGCCGAGCAGCGAAAGTTTGTCCAGGCCTTTGCCGGGAGTGAGATAGTTGCCATGCTGCCGGATGAAGTCGAGGACCTTGTTGCCTCCCTTTGCCTCGATACGGGCCGCTGCGTCGATTTGTCCTAGCGGGAAATTTTCAGCGGAGGTCCCGACGGTCTGATTGTCCGGCAGTCCTTTGTGCAGACACCAGGTGAGCGCCGAGCCGATGTAGCCCCCGCCTGAGACCGTGGACAAGTAATCGAGCCTCTCCATCACGCCGTTGGCCACCAGCGCCTGCATGACGCCCAGGCCAAACGAGGCTGAGCGGATACCACCGCCGGAGATCGCCAGCCCGCTAAATTGTCCGGCGTTGCCGTTTTCTTTGCCGGCAAGGTGACTTTGCTCCGCTGCCAGCACGGCGCTGGCAGCGTCCGTATAGGCTTCGATTTTCTCGCTTTGTTTTGGGTCGATCGTGATAAAGCCTCTTTCATTGAAGAGCCTGCGTGCCCGGGTCTTGTGAATCAGGTAGGCCAACAAGACGACAAGCATGAGCCCGGCAGTGGCAAGAACCGTTGGGTTCACCTGGCACCTCCTTTATTTTGTGAGATATTTCGATTCTAATGCAGAATTCCAACTTCACCTGTCCACGGGTGAATTCTGAGTGAGCAGCGTGTCTCTCTGGAAGAGTGGCTGAAGTCGGATAAACTCTCACTGCTCCAGCAGCAGGAGATGCAGATCGTGGTTGCGTTGTGGGTAAGACAGGTATTTTTCAGAAAATAGGTATTTAACGCAACCTCGTCAACGATTTTTTTGAGAAGCTTTCCCATAGGCCATGGCACACGATCCACCATCTTCTATCTTCTATCTTCATCCAAGCTCAAACCGCGACATCCGCGCTACCCTTCTTTCGGAAAGCAAATCTTCACAACCTCCTTGAATGTTGCCACAAAAAAGGGCCTGATGCCGGCGCGAATGTGGTCGTCCAACTCCTCGAAATCGGCTTTGTTGTCCGCCGGAAACACCAGGTTAGTGACTCCGGCGCGTTTGGCGGCGATGAGCTTTTCTTTTACCCCGCCGATGGGCATGACCAGGCCGGTGACCGTCAACTCGCCGGTCATGGCGATATTGGCAATGATCGGCCGGCCGACCGCCAACGAATAGATGGCGCACGCCATGGTGATGCCGGCAGACGGGCCGTCTTTCGGTGTGGCGCCGGCCGGCACATGCAGATGAATGAGATGGCCGCCAAAGAATTCTCGTGCTTGCTCTTGTTTGCTTAGTAGCGAGCGCACGTAGGTATAGGCGATTTCCGAAGACTCCACCATGACTTTGCCGAGCTGCCCGGTTTGCTTGAAGCCGGGATTTCGAGACGCCAGCGGCGTGGCTTCGATGTAGAGCGTGGTGCCGCCCAGGCTGGTGTAGGCCAATCCCATAACCACTCCGACTCGCGGTTTCTTGAATACGCGCTCGACATCGAAAATTCGTCTGCCCAGATAATCCGGCAGATCCTTTGTGCGGACCGTGACTTTCCTGGCCTTCGACTCAACGAGGGTCCTTGCCGATTTGCGCAAGATCTTCTTGATGTTGTTCTCAAGACCGCGAACGCCAGCTTCCCGGGCATAGCCATCGATAATTTCGCGCAAAACGGTTTTGACGATGGAGATTTGCCCGCGCTTCAGGCCATGGCGTTTGAGTTGCCGGGGCAGAAGATAGCGGCGCGCGATCTCGAGCTTCTCTTCCAGAATGTAGCCGGACAGGCGGATGATCTCCATTCTATCCAGCAGCGGCCGAGGGATGGTTTCCAACTGGTTGGCGGTGCAGATGAACAGCACCTTGGAGAGGTCGAAACGCACGTCGAGATAGTGGTCGAGGAAATCTCTGTTTTGCTCTGGATCGAGCACTTCCAGCAACGCCGAAGCCGGATCGCCGTGAAAACTGGCGCCGATTTTATCGACTTCGTCCAACATGATCAGTGGGTTGGCGGTCTTGCAGTTTTTCAAGGCCTGGATAAACTTGCCCGGCAAAGCGCCGATGTAGGTGCGCCGATGGCCTTTGATTTCCGCCTCATCACGCATGCCGCCCAGTGAAAAGCGGTAGAACTTGCGACCGAGACTGCGCGCGATCGACTGGCCGATGGAAGTTTTGCCAACTCCCGGAGGGCCCACCAGCAGAATGATCGAGCCCGCGAGATCGCCTTTGATGATGCCGACGGAAATAAGTTCGAGAATCCGGTCTTTGTCGAGCACTGCGGCCGCTTTTTGAATATCGTAGTTGTCCTGCGTGTGGACGCCCCAGGGCAAATCGGTCAGCCAGTCGAGGTAGGCGCGCGTGACGTTGAATTCCGGCGACGACGGCTCCAGCAGTCGCAGCTTTTCAAGCTCGTCGTGTACGCGTTCCTCCGCCTCCTCCGGCAAAGTGAGCTTTTTGAGCCGAGCTTCGAATTTGTCCGCCTCCGTCTGCGTGTCATCCTTGCTGAGACCAAGCTCCTTCTTGATTTCCTTAAGCTGCTCGTGCAAGAAGAATTCACGCTGCTGTTTTGTCAGCCGGTCCTCGATGCGCTCATTGATTTGCACCTTCAACTTGGAAATCTGAATTTCTTTCTTGAGAATGATCAGCGAGCGCTCGAGCCGCTCCCGCACCCGGCGCACCTCCAGAATCTCCTGCAACTCTTCGCCGGAGGCAGTTGTCATGGAGGCGCCAAAATCCGCCAGCGCTGCCGGGTCGCTGATGTTGATCTTGTCGAGAATCAGAGAGAGGCCTTCTTTGTAGAGCGGGTTGAGCTGAATCAGCTCTTTGATGCAGTCGATCAGGGCGATGGAATAGGCTTTGAGTTCTTCGTTGTTTTCGAATTCCGGTTGGTGCCAGTACTTGACGGCGGCACGAAAAATCGGGACGCCGGAAACGAATTCCTGAATATCAAAGCGCTCGACCGCCTCGACCATCAGGTGTAACGGCGCATCTGCCTGCGGCATGGTGGCCTGCATGAGTTTGGCGACCACACCGACCTGGTGGAAATCATCGGCTGACTGTGGCGCTTCAGACATGGCGTCGTCTTCCTGCGGGCGCATCAGCACCAGCCCGACAAATTGCGTTTCGGATTCGACGTTTTTGATAATGTTCTGTTTCAACTCGTCGCTGACTACCGGAACGGGCCCGACCATTTTCGGGAACAGCGGCCGGTCGTAAACCGGAACCAGAACCAGACTGGTTGGCAAGATGTCTTTCGCAACAACGACCGATTGCTTGTCGGTCAGATCTTCAAGCGGTGTGGTGGCCTCAGTTTGATGGACTTCTGAGTCTTTGTGTTCGGACATGAGGACGCTCCTGGTCAGGAATTTGGCAATCTCAAGTACAAACTGTCAAGCGGTTTAATATACAGAATGGCCGGTTTGATCTCAATCAGAAAAGTGCAATTGAGGTGGGATTAACGAATTGCAACAAACTTTAAGAGAAATTGCAGGAAAGACTTATCTGTATAAGTAGTATCCTACTCTCAGTGCAACAAGACGCCGCCTACTCACCCGGCGACCCATGCGGGTGGGCGGTTTCTTCTTGCCTGTGGAAGATGGCATTTATTCTACCCCGATTTCTATCATCACCATATTGCTCTTGCCCCGCCAGAACGGTGAAAGGACATTCAATCTCACTCAAAGCGCAACGACTTCACCGGATTCATCACCGCGGCTTTCAACGCCTGCAAACTCACCGTCAGCAGTGCCACAGCCAGGGCCAGCCCGCCAGCCAGCACGAACGACCACACATCAATATCAATGCGGTAAGCAAAATCATCAAGCCAACTGCTCATCACCAGGTAAGCCAGGGGCCAGGCGAGCAGGTTCGCCAGAAGGACCAGTCGCGCAAACTCCCGCGACAGCAGAGTCACAACCGAGGCCACCGATGCTCCGAGAACTTTTCGCACTCCGATTTCTTTCGTGCGCCGCTCGGCTGCGAAAGCTGCCAGGCCGAGCAGTCCCAGACAGGCGACAAAAACAGCCAGGCTTGAAAACAAGGTGAACACCGTGCGCAAACGGGCTTCCTGGCGCAACTGCTCTCCCAATTCCTGATCCAGAAAGGTGTAGTCGAATGGTGCGGCCGGCCCCAGCGCCCGCCATTCTGCTTTGATGAGGTCGAGTGTGGCAGCCAGGTCGCCCGGCTGCACCCGAACCGCCAGGTAGTTGGTGGACAACGTGTAAGTGTCCGACTCGAACAGGAAAATGGCGAATGGCGTGATTTTCTGCTGCACGGAAAAAAAGTGGAAATCCTTCACTACGCCGATAACGTGCAACTCCTGGTTGTTGTGGCCCGGATAGACCAGGGTTTTGCCGACCGGCCCCTGCCAGCCGAGAAAATCCACCGCCGCCTGGTTGAGCAGGACGCCCTGCGTATCTGTTGAAAATGTCTTCGAAAAACTTCTTCCATCCGCCAGTTCAATTCCTAGGGTCTGCAGAAAATCGCCGTCGCCCTTAACAGAACTGAGAGAAAAATTCTCCACACTCGCGGCTTCCGGTTCGTAGAAATCCCCAAAGGAACCGGTAGTTGGCAGGCCGCTGCAAAAACTGGCGCTGGCGATTTCAGGATGGTTCAGAAGCGCGGTTTTGAGGGCGCGTTCCCGGTCGCCGAGACGTTCGGTGTTCGAAACGACGATGACATTCTCCTGGTCGAAGCCCATGTCTTTGTCGCGCAGGAATTGCAATTGCTGGTTCACCAGCAGCGTGCAGACAATCAGCGCGATTGAGATGGCAAACTGGCCACTCACCAGCAGGCTGCGTAAGGTTGCGCCTCCTTGCGGACTCAACCTGCCTTTCAGCACTTCCACCGGCTTCAGGGCAGTCAAATAGAACGCAGGATAACTGCCTGCGAGGATGCCCACCAGCAGTGGCAAGCCAAACACTGCGACCACGAGCCAGCCGTTACTGAAGAGGTTGAAATCCGTGGCTTTGCCGGAAATCGAATAAAACGCCTTGCCGAACAATTCCACCAGCCCAAAGGCAAGCACGGTCGCGATGGCGGCCAAGATGACCGATTCAGTCAGAAACTGGGCCACGAGATGGCCTTTCTGCGAGCCGACCACCTTGCGCACACCCACTTCCCTGGCCCGCTGCGCCGACCTGGCGGTGGCCAAATTGGTGAAATTCATGCAGGCGATAACAACAAGCAGCAGCCCCACAACGGACAGCAAGTAGACAGTATTGATGTCGCCGATCTCCCCGAGCCGGTTGCCGACCTGGGCCGAATACAGGCGAATCCGGGTCAGTAGCTGCGGCGCGAAACTCCAGCGGCCACCACTGCTCTCGAACTCCTGGAAGGACATGCCGGAAAAGCGCTCGATCACGGACTTGCCGTGCTTTTCCACCAGGGCCGGCATTTTGGCGTCGATTTCCGTAGCGGAGGCGCCTTGCTCCAGCACAACATAAGTGACCATCTGCAGCCAAATCCAGCTCCAGTCAAATTGCTTGACGCGCGCAAAGGATGGCATGGAGGCGAGCATGTCGAAATCGAAATGCGAGTTGCCCGGCGGGTCAGCCACGACGCCAGCGACGGAGAACGGTGTTTGTCCGTCGCCCACCAACAGAATTTCACCCAGCGCCGGCTGCTTGCCAAAATACTTGCGCGCTGCCCGGCGGGTGAGCACGACAGCATTCGGCTTGGCGAGCGCAGTCTGCTCATCGCCTTCCAGCAGTGGAAAGGTGAACACCTCGAAAAAGGTCGAATCAGCGCCCAGGATTTGGCTTTCCGTAAATGCAGTCTCGCCGTAGCGCACGACCAAATCACCGGGCGCGTAGATGCGGGTGACCACCTCGACCTCTGGGAACTCCTCCAGCATTGCCTGCGCCAGCGGTGGCGGCGAGCCACTGCCTCTGGCTTCATCTCCGCCCCAGTTGCCGGAAAGATTCATGCGATAGATGCGGTCCGCCTTGTCGTGGAAACGGTCGAATTGCAGCTCATCCACCACGTACATGAGCATGAGCAGAGCGCCGGCCAGGCCAACCGCCAGCCCGCAGATGTTGAGCAGGGAAAAGAACTTGTTCCTAAGAATGGCGCGGATGGCAATTTTGAGATGGCTGCTGAACATGAGTACTCTCCTGGCGAATGGGCATGCAATAGTGGAGACCGTGGAGTTCAAGTATCGTGCCATCATGCTTATCATCCTAATCTACACTTGTGCACGAATAGCGCCAGACTTGAGCCGGTCCCTCAGGTGTCCGCGCCACAGACAGGTTGTGTGCGTTTTCGAACACGCACGGTCATGACAGTCGCGATGTTTGGACTTGATTTGGCGGGGTGAGTTGCTTACTTTGAAGGCTTGGTCAGTCCACAGATTCCCTATGCATGAAGCCCGGTGCGGGCAGCAGCCCAGGAGTAGAAAGCAGGTGAAAATGTTCTCGATCAAATCTTCAAAGAAGCTCAAGAAACAGGCTTTGGTTGCTGAAGGCGGCGGCTTCCGGAATGTCTTCTCCGCCGGCGTTCTGGATGCATTTATTGCCGCGGACTTCGACCCGTTTGATGCTTATATCGGAGTATCGGGCGGCGCCATGGTCCTGTCGTCCTACGTCTCGAAACAGTACAAGCGCAGCTACAAAACCATCGCGGAGATTGCGGCCCACCCTGATTTCCTGAGCGCAAGACGCTACATCAGCGGAGGCGATTACATGGGGCTCGACCTGCTCGCCGACATCGAGAACGAAGTTTATCCTTTTGACTCCGAAGCCGCTCTCGACAACATTGCCAAAAAGGATTTTGTCATTGTGTGTACGGATGTCGATAGCGGCCAACCCTGCTATGTTCGACCGACAAGAGAGAATTGGGAAGACTATTTGAAAGCATCTGGCGCCCTGCCTATCTTGATCAGGACTCCCATTAAGATACAAGAGAAACGCTTGTTGGATGGCGCGCTTTCTTCACCGCTACCGGTGGCGAGAGCAGTGGGATTGGGAGCCCAAAGGATTGTTGTGATCCGCACACGCCCACGCGGTCAGCGGGAAAGCTATATTGAGAGCAACATCGAAAGCATCATCGGCTCTTATCTTTACCGGGATTTCCCCATGCTGCAAAAAATCATGAAAGGCCATGCTGAGATATATAACGCAGCAATTGAGCTGATGCAAGAAGCGCCGAAAGGCATTGAGATTGTCCAAATTGCCGCAGACGAACCCTTACAAAGCAGCATGACGCAATACACCCCAAGGAGTCTGCAGAACGACTACAGACTGGGATTGGAATTGGGTTCGGATTTGGTCCACAAGTTCAACTCCGAAGAGAGGGACTGACCGTTCAACGATTGCTTCCTGTATACATGCTCGCTCTGGATTCGTTCTTGATGGAACCGCCGAGCAGCATCTCTGGTACAACTCTCTGTTTCGCCCCCTCAATGAAAGTCTCCTTGTGAGGTGTATTATGAAACGCTTTGTTGCCTTTCCCCTGATTGCTTTGCTCGCCATTCTTCTACTCCACAATTGCAGCGAAAGCCCAACACAACCTGCATTTACGGGTGCAGAAGAGGTTCCCTTTGCAGGTTTTGAGACCATCATCGAAGAAGCCGGTCACGACACGACCGGGCTGCGAGCCTTGTTCGGCGTTTCTGTGGGCAAGAACTACGACTCCGGTTCACCTGAACCGCAGGTGCTCAACTTTGCGTTTGCCCGCGGTGCACAGAAGTCACAGGACGTGTTTACGGACAACCGGGCGTTTGACATGGGCGATGTTTTTCTAACGGCTGCCGAAGAGACGAAACAGCTCGACCGCCGAGAGAATTCAGGTTTTGTCCACTATGGGCCCAGCCTCGCCCCGGAGTTCCAGCCGGAGACGCAATACACTTTCCAGGCAACGGGCAGCAGTAACTTCCCGTCGTTCTCTTTCTCTATGCTCGGCCCGCGCTTCATCGTCGAGATCGTGGAACCGGCAACTGACCTGGACCCGGAGAACCCGTTCACCGTCACTTGGCGTACTCCAAACGGGACAGACCTGAGCGTGGTTGAAATCCATCCGCTGGCGCTTCGCATCACTCGAGATGGCGGCAGCGCGCTTCCGGACAGCATCTACGACCAATTGATAGATCAGGTCAAACCCTTGCAGAAGGCATTTCGCGGCCTGGCTCGACAGGCCATCATCGAGCCGAATGATTGGCGGGATATGGTCTCATTGATCGAGCCTGTTCCTGCTCTGGCCATCAAAACCATCGAGGTAAGCCAGGTAAGGCTCTTTGTGCAACAATTCCAGCTTGGGGCGGTGCTAACGGAGGGACGCCGGATTCTCGTGTATTTCTCTACTTCCGAATCACGCATTCTGAACGTGGATTGACCGTCAGGCCAGGGACAGGGCATGCAGTAACAACGCCCGGCCCGGCCAAGTTTCTCGGTGCTAATCGGAAGGTCTGATGCAAGACTTTGCCTCTGCTGCTGGCGGACTTTCACCCACCTGCCGCGCCAGCCAGAATAATCCCCCAGGAGCAGAGAGCTTCAAACTCTTGGCTTTCAGTCCCTGACCCATCGGCGCTTCGTGATTGCATGATGGATTGCGTATGCTGTCGGAAATCTCCGACAAGCTGATGATTCTGCAGTGAAACTCCCGCGCCCTTACCCGATTCGGCGCCTTCCGTCAAGAATGCTCTCCAGACATCTGCCTCTCGACCGACGCAAGGCGCAGGCGTTTTGCTTTAGCGTCGGCCGCGGCTTCGGCGGGAATGCCCGCCCGGGTTGCCCCTCGGGCGTGCGCCTCGCCCTCCACCGCCACGACCGCCTTGCCTCGGGGCGGGCGCGCTGGACCGGAAGGCATCATTACAATGATAGGCGTGCTCCATCTCGGCGGGCACCGGCTTGCCGAGCAGACGTTCGATGTCGCGCAGATAAGCCCGGTCCTCGGCGCTGCAGAACGAAATCGCGTCACCGTTGGCTCCCGCCCGGGCGGTGCGCCCGATGCGGTGCACGTAGGTCTCGGCCTCTACGGGAAGATCGTAGTTGATGACGTGGGTGATGTCATCGACATCCAATCCTCGCGCCGCCACATCGGTTGCCACCAGCACCCGGTACCGGTTGCGCTTGAAGCCGTCCAGCGCCTTGGTGCGCGCGGCCTGGCTCTTGTTGCCGTGGATAGCGGTGCCGTCAATGCCCGCCGCTGACAATTTCTGCACCACCCGGTTGGCGACGTGTTTCATCTGGGTGAAAATCAGGGCTTTGTTGATCTCGGGGTCATTCAACAGGGAGGCCAGCAGGGCATCCTTGTTCTTTTTCCCAACGAACAGCACTTTTTGAGCGATGCGCTCCACAGCCGGTTTGTCGGGCGTGATGGTCACCCGCACCGGGTTGCGCACCATAGTGTGGGCCAGCTCCACCATTTTCGGCGGCATGGTGGCCGAGAAGAACAGGGTCTGGCGCTCAGCCGGAATGTAGGACAACACCCGCTTGATGTCGGGAATGAAGCCCATGTCAAGCATCTTGTCGCCCTCGTCGAGAATGAAGACCTCCACCTCGTTCAGGCGGATGAATCCCTGCTGCATCAAATCGAGCAGCCGGCCGGGGGTGGCCACCAGAATGTCGACTCCGCGGTTCATTGCCTTAACCTGAGGGACCTGGCTGACCCCGCCGAAGATCACGGTATGGCTCAGGCGTAGAAAGCGGCCATAGGTCCGGATGCTCTCCCCGATCTGCGCTGCAAGCTCGCGGGTGGGGGCGAGAATCAGGGCCCGGGGGGTTCTGCTGCGGGGCCGGCTGGAGTTGCTGGCAAGCCGCTGCAGCAGCGGCAGAGTAAAGGCAGCGGTCTTGCCGGTGCCGGTCTGGGCGCTGCCCAGCAGATCCCGCCCTTGTAGCAGATGCGCAATGCACTGCTCCTGGATCGGTGTCGGAGTGGTGTAGCCCTCGGCTGCCACGGCCTGCTGAATCTTCGGAATCAGGGCGCGAAAGGCGCCATGCGTAGGCTGGGACTGAGGTTTTGGCGTGGAATGGTCGGTGCGCGTGCGAGGCACGTGCGTGCGTGCGTGTTCTTTCATGTTTTTCCTGGTCCGGGGTTCTACATATCTCTACCCGCCCGGACGCGTGGAAAAGAAAGGACCGCAATAATCGCGGCAAATCGTGCGCCCATGCCGAAAAAGGCCGGGGCGCATGGTATGAACTGGCAAGAAATTGCCAATTAGCTTTTAATGTACAACAAATATTTGTGAAAGGCAATTCCTAAATTTTTCTGGGCGTAAGTTCTGTCTGGGGAAGGGCGCCTGCTCCGTTGGATAGAACTGTATCCCACGGGGCCTGAGTCGGAGTCTGCCCTGAGGCATTCCTTAAGACAGTCAAAGCATCTGCGATGACTCAACCTTGAGAATCTAATGGTCGCTTAGTGCATATAAGCGCGACCAGGCTGTAAACTCAGCATCCGTATCGAGTCATCTTGGATCGAATCTGCTCTGGTGCTAAGCCTGGCGACTTTTATGGGTGCAATCCCAAGTCCTATTGTTCCGCGCTGAATTACCTGGTGGGCTGAGCGCGGGGGCCGCAAATTCAACGCGAGCGTGGGCGATTCGCAATTCGAGTTGGGTCGGCAACATGTTACCGCGTCCTCATGCTTTGAGCTATTTTTTCACAGGCTTGATCAAGTTCAAGAATTATGTCAACAAGCTTATTCTCCTTGTTTTCATTTACGAATACCCAAAGCCCATGATTGGGTTTCCATACGACAGAGTATTCACACTTCTGGTTCTTAACTCTGTCTGTCATAAAATGTCCGAATTCCTTGTCCCGAGCTGATAGTTTGCGATATTCCAGGAATACATGAAAATCAATATTCATACCCCTAAAGAGTACAGACGTTTCTTCGATGAAATCATCTTCGCTCATTGAGGCTAATACTCCCCCATAAATCTTCCTATAGATATCAACGAGCTCGATTGGGTGAAAGTGAAAAATTAAGTTTTTTCCACTAGTACCTTCAGCAATGCTTTTGTGGTAAAGCCAATGCGGTACATATTCACTAGTTGGCTTATTGTAGGGTTGGCCGTACCAAATTACCGCATTGTTTTCTTCCGTTACTATCGGAATTTCCGAGAGGGCCGCCAGACTTTCCTTATTAGTTCTGGTCGCAGTACAAGCCATGACTAGGACACTGCGCATCTTTTCCTTTGTAGGTACATTTAGCCGCATAGAATGGCTTGCTGTGATCTCCACGGTTGAGCAAAGGACATATTTGCAAATTTTACTAACGACACTAAGGATCAATCTTTGGGAGCCAACATATCTTTCGTAGTTGTCGCTAAATGTGAGGAGTTCTTTTGGCAACATTAGTGCGGCGGACTCATCTGGAACTAGGTTTGAATATGCTGCTCTCCTTAGTTTGAAACTTTCTCTATTCTCATAAGGATGATTCCCAATAAGTTCCTGTATTTCTCTTAGAGTGCTGATTGATGTTCCAGAGAACAGTATGTTGCCAGAAAGTTTTCTGGGAGGCTCACTGTTGCTCTTGACGACTCTGTCAATGCCCCGGAAGATTGACTCCACTTCATATTTAGTTGCATTTGTATGGAGTATAGACTCGACCAAATCTAAGCAACTTACTTTGTTCGAATAGCTATCCATTTCTGATGAATCAACGTACCAATTTATTCTGAATTTCCAGGCATCTGGTTTCTCATATCTAGACTCCGCCGCAATTAGATCTAACGTTCTTTCAATACTTGTCAGTGCCCCGTCACTTCCGTGGAGTTTCCAATAGTATTTCCTAACTATCTTATTGTATGAACGTTTCCACTCTGGGACTTTCATTGTCAGTAGGCCCTTCATAATTATCGAGTGGATGGGGGGAAAGGCAAAATGTATATCACGCCAGGGATCTACTGCCGATAGAGGTGTATATATTGGTTCAAAACCGACTTCCTTTTTCACCAACTGCGGATCCACAGAATGATCTTTTAGTACCAAGGCATTTGACATACTGTTCGAATTATGTTTGTACCACAGACGCATCTCCTCGAACACACCGTCACTTTCGTTGGTAAGGAGAAAAATTGCGATATCACTTCTTCGGACCATATCTTCCATCATCGCGGTCGGGTTTCGATATTTTTCCGTTACGTCTTGTCCCCATATTATCTCGCAGCGATAGGTCTTCTCAATAAGCCGAACAAGTGGTTCCCATAATGTTCTACCCTTGCCTGAGTAAGAAATGAATATTCTTAGTTGGTATCCATCTGACATAGAATGACCTCCAATTTATTTCTTGCTGTGCACTTCGCCTCCATGACTTCATAGAGCGCGCTCAACGCTCTTTCTAATATCCGTCCTAGCAGAAATAACGACGTCAACGCGCGTACCTGAATTGTCTTGTTGGGCACAGCTTTGCTCACTAGGGTTGCAGTTTGAAAGTCACATGCATGTTTCACGCCCTGCACACCGCGATCAGCGGTGCATTCTCACCCTATTTAGACGCACTCCTTTTTGGGCGTGCATCAACCACATGCACGCGCAGGACCAAGTTGAGTTCTTTCTCCAGCCCGGCACTCTCTCGCGCCAGTTTTTCGCATTTCACTAGATGCGACTGATTATATGCAACGATACAATAAAAGCCAACACCCACATCATCCGCATTCAAATATGTCGGCAGTTGTTTTCTCAGACCATGACGTAGCTTTGGGCTATCGGCACGTTTGATTTCCATGTGGGCAGTCCAATCGAAGCCACCCGTAAATTTGAAGTCTACGGGGCCTCTGCCCGTCTCTGCTTCTCTGATCAGGAAGACACCATGTTTGCCTGCGTACTTTTCGAACAGCAAATCGAACAGAACTTGTGAGTGCTCTTCCGGCTCAGGGGTTTTGCCATCATGCCAGAGTAGTTTGTATCCCTTCTTTTGCTCGATCTGATGTTTGAATTGAACCAGGAGTTCTTCCACAAAGGCCACAAATACGCCAACATTTGCAATGTTGGGCGGTGTTTTCCTGTCGTCCACAAATGGGTTTCGAATGTTTCGCAGAATCCATAGTCTGTATAGCTCGGCATGAACCGAGTAGTTACCCGATAAACTTGTTATGAATTGGAACATCTCGAGATCCTCAAGCTCCCTGGCAATTGATTCTTTTCCAAGAACAGCTTCCAGGAAGGACATAGTGCATCCGGCCTTACTCGCTAGCGCGTATAGAAGTCTCTTTCTTTCTTCATTTCCGCTTATCGCTTCATGAATGGTGAATCTAGTGTCTTCCGATAACTTCTTTTCAACTGATTCTTCACAGCATGACACATTTGAAAACTCAGACAGCGTCTTGCTTTTGGTGATATTGACCATTTCGCTAATTATATCATAATACCTTTGAATATAAAAAGGCCGCCGACCTGTGAAAGAAAGCGAACGCGATATCGTCTTACTTGGAATAGCATCATTGAAAACCGAACTGCCGACCTTGGTGATGAGCTTCCTTGCCGAGCGCTCGGGAATAGGCCCGAGGTAGATGCGTCGATCTATTTGGTCAAAGAAATCACTAATCTTTCCTAGTCTGGACTTTCGCATCCTTTCCTCCATGCCGTTCCACCCACATACAATTAGCCGTATCTTCGGAAAAGAATGTGTCAATTGAGAGAAGCAGCCGAGCAAATCTGTCTTCTTGCCGGTGTAGCCTGAAGTCGTGATCTTTTCAAATTCATCGAATACCAGGACCACCCTCCTTGAATCCAAGGAGGGTGAAACGAGTTGTTCTATAACTGAGAGGAAGGAAACTGTTGAGACAGTATGAGAAAAACCATACGGACTTTGACGGCCGACAGCTCTGAGCATCTTTTCCAAAGCTGTATTCAGTAGTACATTCGCATCATTAAGCCCGTGTAAAGAGATGTTTAAAAAGGTGAGCCGTTTTAGTTGCGGAGATAATATCTTGATTTGCTTTTTCACTTCACTATCAATCAGATGATTGGCATAGGACTTGACATCCCCATTTGTCAAATCCTCTAAGAAGGTAATCAAGAAGGTCTTCCCGATTCGCGTTTCTCCTTCAAGGAGGAAATTCTTCCCATCTGACGTTCCATGCACGATTCTGGCTATCTCCTCCGCTCGACCGCAGAAGGTTGCCAGCAGAACCGGATCATCTGTGAAGCTTGGGCAAAACTGATATCTAAACGGCGTCTTCATCGTATTTCGAAAAAGTCCAGTTTTGTATTAGGCCTGAGGTTACTTGCGCCATACCGTTTGCTGTGGAAACCAATTCGAATTGTTTCAAGTGTTCAAGGCTTTCTCTGCCGATCATCTTTCTGGCTTGAGCCAATGGCAACGGTTGGGAACTGAGGTGAGACATTAGTTTTTTCTGTTCTGCGGACAACTCGTTCCAAATACCATTGAAACTCTCTTTGAGTTCATCCAGCACCTTCAGCTCTGCAATCTCAAGTTGTTCCATGCCAATTTCCAGGGTTCGTTTTTTGTACACTCCTTCAACCAGGTAGTAGCATATCGCTTGCAGAAAGTGAGGGTGCCCAGCACAGAGATGATAAATGGCCTCCTGGGTCTCAACCGACACTTGAAGGTCAGCCGCATCCATAGGTCTCGAGATAAGATCAAAGACGGGGCCCTTTTTCAAGGTTCCAATATCATACTTGGCAAAGATGTTGAAAAACGGAGAGGAGAAATCGTGTCCGCTCAATTCCCTAATGCGATGTGAACCAGCAAGTACCATGACCAGTGTATTGTACTTTTGAAGGAGATCCCGGAAGAAATGCTGACATCTTGATTTTAGGTCGAACAAGGTATCTCCCTCATCAAGAAGGATAACAATTCTCAGGCCTGGTTCAATCTTTGACAGTAGTTCCGCAAGCGGCTCGTAGGATTTCCTGAACGCTCTCGCTATTAGATCAAAATCCTTTGGAAGTGCATCGTTCATCAGAGGAAGTTCTAGCGTTTCCAAAGCCACTCGAAATTTCTCATCCTGGTTTAGATCGTCAAGTATTTGAAAGAAGAGTTGTCTCAAAATGGCAACGTCGTCGGTTAATTCGCCGACCTGCTGCAGGGAAAAGATAATCGGATAAAATGGCGGTTTCAGACGGTTCTTGAGTTGATACAAAAGGCTTGTCTTGCCAATTCTTCGCATACCAGCCAGAATTAAATCCTGTTTAACAACATTCGTAATCCTCGCAATAATTTTCTCGATAAGCTCCTGGCGGCCAAAGAACATCTCTGAAGTTTGAACTGGCCTTCCATAGAAATAAGGATTGCTTCTGAAAGCCATCAAATCATAGGTCGTCTTGAAAGACCCGTAGTTTTCAATTTCTACTGCGGCAGTTAGTTGAATCGGCCCCTCTTCAAGAGGTTCAAATTGCACTTCAAAGGCCTGTTCGTCTTCCACCAAGTCAAAACTAAATTCTTCCTGCACCATGCGGAATTTCTCTGACTTTTGAAATCGTAGCCCAACATTCTTGGCTAAATGAATACCGAGATTGGCAATGCTAGCAGTGAATTTGTGCTGGCGATTCACAAGAAGGTTTGACTTTGTATGAAAATGCAGCACAAGTTTCGGTAAAATTTGGTACCTGCCATCCAAATAGTTCTCCACGCTTGACCAACGATTGGAAAAGAATTTGAGAATTGGGTTGTTGTCGTTGGCCGTATTCAACGCGTCAACCGTCCTACTGTAAACTTCTCTTCGTTTTGATACGTCCTCCCTGGGGGTTAGCTTTAGGAAGTCTTTGAGTAAAACAAAAAACTCCGTGGTCTGTCTTTCCCAACCTTCCAACTCAGTCTCAAAGTCCGGCCTAACTACAAGACTGTGCACTGCAGTCATCTGTTTCGCGTACAGATTGCCGATTTCTGATTTTGCCAGTTTGAAATAGTCTGCGATATTGGGAAGGGTCTCAAAATTGAGATAAGTTCGGTTTAGCAACCTTGAGATGCCAGTTCGGATAATCAGCTCAGAATCATCGCCAGGCTCACGGAACAATGATCTAAGCAGAGATATGGCGTCTCCATATTTGCCCGTATCTATATAAATGTCAACAAGGCCAAATAGTGCTGGGCGGCTTCCTCTAAGAAGGCTGAGTGCCGTTTTGTAGTTTTCTTCTGCTTCCTCATATTTACCGATGGACAGATAGCATTTTCCAAGTTGCGTGTAGTTAAGGTTATATTTGGGATTTTTTTCTACTGCCACCCTAAGGTACTCTGCTGCCTTTTCGTACCTACCCATGAAGATCAATGTAATGCCGGCTGCATAGTATCCATTGTAGCTTTCGGGAAGTAGTCGAATTGCAGTTTGTGCTGCGACCAGCGCAGTATTATATTCTCGTATTTCACATGCCAGAATGTTTAGCTCAACGTAGGTCTCGGCGTCATCAGGGTAGATCCTGCTTGCTCGTTCCAAGTATTCTATGGCTTTGTTCACGTCATTATCCTTTCTAGCAACAAAGGCCAGAAACTTGTATACTTCTACTTTCTCGTTCTCAGTCGAAACTGTGAGTAACTTCTCAGCAACCCGTTTGGCTTTTTTGATGTTAGATCTTCGATCCCGCATCCCGTCCATTGCTCTTGAATTCAGCTGCTTTTTCAGGGCAATACATAGTGCCCACAAGGCTGCCTTGTCCAGCGGGGTTAGCTTTAGGGCTTGTTCTAAATTGAGAATTTTGTCCTTCCACAGTCTTGAGACCTCGGCTAACAAATAATACGCCTTGGGAATGTACGGATCCTGCTCTATGAGCCATACGAGAATCCGACGCGCCTCTCCAAATCGTCTTTGCTTTACGAGCTCTTCGGCGTACAGGAGATTTAGGCTGGTTGAATGCGGGTTATCCTTGAGCAGCCTTGTGATTTCTCTGATATGCATTTGCCATTCTCAAGTTGAGAATTCCCCCATGGTCATCTGAAGCCTATCCGGCGTTGCCACTATGGCAGTTGTTGGTTTTCGCAGGAGAACGACCATAGAATAACAAAGGAGCAGTAAATAGTCAAGCATAGTCGTCATGCATCGCAAAAAATGAAGCGTTGAAGAAACTTCGACGGATCGAGTAACTGATCGCAACCTGCCACAATGATGAGCCCTCGTTTTTCCATAATCTTGTCCATCAATTCTGAGTATCTGCTATGCCAAATTGTGCATTGTTGCTTGTAACAGGTCGAACGTGCGTGGTGCGGAAGTCTGAATAATGTTATACAACCATTTCCAGATGAATGGCAACGGACATTTGGTGAAGAGTCTGTCATATTCAGGAGAGGCCAAGGTTTTCGATTGTTGTCAGGATGACGCAAGCAATCTCCCCGTGTGGTATCAGTTATGCCAGAGCCAGGTCCATCAGACTACCCTGTGCGGAGTCAGTAACTTCAGGACCGCATCATCAAAGAGACACTCCTTTCACGCCTCAACGTATTTCAGTCCTGGCGCCCGTGGAGATACCCAAAGGGCTGAGTTGTTCTGTCCGAATTCCGGTGCGCACAACTGATCGCCCAGGAGCCAAAATTGCTTGCCCAAGGGCCAAAATAGTATTGCCCGCAAGGTAAAACCTTTTTCCGTTGGGCATTAATTGCTTCGCCCGACTGCCAAAATTGGTTTTCTATGGCCCAAGATGGTTTTCCCGCAAGGTAAAACAGCCATCCGACAGGCCAATATTGTTTGCGCACGAGCCAATATCGTTGTGCCGAGAGCCAATATCGTCTTCGCTCGAGCCAGGATTCGTTTCCCAAAGGCAGGTTACCCGCGTTCGAAGGGACAATTGTCTTTTTTTTCGGCACGAATCGCCGCGAACTGCGATTTCTCGAGTTTCCAGCTCAAGTTGGCCACGCCTGCTGCCGAAGTTCAGGCCAAACGTAATTCTTTAAACCTACAAGCAAAGGAGTTAAAGTCATGGCACTGAAACTGGAGAAGAAGCTTTTCGGCTACTGGCTGGAGCTGCTTCAAAACATGTGGGAGGCCCACAACAACAGCGGCACGCCCTTGCGGGCGGACCTGGCCACGGAGGTGGAGGCAGCCAACAGCGCGTTTCCGGCGCTGGTCAACACGCATTACAACCTGAGGACAGATGAGCGCCTGGCACGAGGGCAAGCGGCCGAAACCCAGGCCCGCGGTCGTTTGGCCAGCATAGATATCGGCCACTCGCTTGACAGCCTCAAATCCGACCAACCCGACCCGGTGCTGGCGCTCTACCAGGTGGATGAGGACCCACCGACCCGGCGCCTCGATGTGCTGACCCATCTGCAACACATCGTGCGGGTAGCAGCGGAGCAAACCGACGAATCCATGAAACCGGAAGCAGAATTGCTGGCCGAAGTCACCACCCAGGCGCAAACCCTGCGCGAAAAAGTCGATGCCGTCACGGACATCCTGGGGGAACGTGAAAACAACCGCGTCGCCCTGACAAACGCCATCATCGAGTACCGCGACCTGCGCAAGCGCGTCTACGCTTACCTGGTGACACGTTTGGAGCTGGGCTACAACGATCCGGTGATGATGGCCTACGGCCTGCGCCGCAAGTTCAACCACGGCAGCCGCAGCGTTAGCGTGACTGTGGTTGATGAAGCGACGGAGCCGGTTGTCGAGCCTGAACCGACCCCGGGTTAGCTTCACTGCCCTTCGACAGGCTCAGGGCGCGCAATGATGGAAAGCTAGAGCCTGAATGACCCTGCTTTGAGCCACGGATTGCACGGATGAAACGGATTCTAATTGTCTGGGATTTGTTTGGGAAGGGGAAATCGGTGAAAATCCGTGGCTTTCTCGCTTACCACATATTTGCATCAATGAAAGTCAAAGATTTCGACATTGAACCCATTCAGCGCTGCAACGAGATCATGTCGCCGACCGCCGTCACGGTACCGCTGATGCTGGCATGTACCGGCACGCTCAAGCCGGTTTCATCTGCCTGAGCCAGGAGGTCGCCGACAGAGACGCGGTCACCGACGCTGACGACAGGTTTTGGCGGCGCGCCGATGTGTTGCTGCAGCGGAATCGTCACTTGATTTGGCAGAATGTCGCGACTCACCAGGGGCGCGGCATGTTCGAATTTGTTCAGGCCCAGGCGGCGCTCAAGCCTTGCAGTGGGTACACCACGAAACTCCTGCATTGGATGCACCTCACGGGTCATTTTCTGCAGTTGTGCTGGTGACAACCAACTGCCATTTTGTTTCAAATCACGTTTGGTGGTGACGCAGACATTTCTTGGGTCGAGTTCTTCGGGACAAGCCCAGAGCGAGCAAATATTGCATTCGCAGCAGGCCTGGGCCCAATGGCTCAGGGTTTGGCTCAATTCGCCAGACGTCAGCAGCGAGCGCATGACCAGGTGCGGCTGAATCGGGTAGCCGAGCAGGTAGCGCGGGCACATTTCCGTGCACAAACTGCACTGGTCGCAGGCGGATTTCCCAAACCGGCGATAAGCTTTTTCCGGCTGGCTTTTTCTGACAACCAGTTTATTGGCGCGCGGCAGGACGATCAGCCCGCTGGTCAGGCGCGTCACCGGGGTCTCCAAATCGGTGACGACGTTGCCCATCATCGGGCCGCCGTCGAGCAGGACGAAATCATCGATGGTGGCGCCGCCTGCAAGCTCGAGCACTTCGGCGTAACGCATGCCAAGCGGCGCCCAGGCCGTCACAGGAGTTTGCACATGACCGTGGACGCTGAGAATGGAATGCGTAACAGGCCGGCCGGCCGCAGCTCGTGAAATATTGTAAAGAGTCTCGACATTTTGTACCACCACGCCGATTTCCAGAGGTAAGCCGCCGGCGGGAATGCGCCGGCCGGTGCTGTGGTAGACAACTTCGTACTCGTCCCCGGATGGATAGACATCGCGCATTTCGAAGAGCGTGATGTTGCCGGGCAGATGTTGGGTCATAACGGAAATGGCCTGCCGGTTCTTGCCCTTGATGGCGACAATGCCCTTGCTCGCTCCAGTGTGCGACATGACCTTTAGCATGCCATCGATGATTTGCTCTGGGTAGTGCTCCATGAGCGCGCGGTCTTTGAACAGCAGCGGCTCACACTCCGCGCCGTTTGCGATCACGATTTCCACCTGCGCGTCGATCTTCTGGTAGGTTGGGAAACCCGCACCGCCGGCGCCGACCACGCCGGCTTGTTTTACTTCTTTCAGGAGGTCAGACATGACAGCATGATAAGGAGTTTTGCAGTGGATGTCAAGGGATGACTTATGAATGGTGTCTGCAGGAAAAATCTAGAATGGACAACAGAAGATGGATGAACGGTCAACGGTGGTCTTATGACCGCAACAAAGAATTTGGTTGACGCAACCGCATTGATTTGCTAATATTACACTTCCTTAACCTCAAAACCAACAAACCGGTTCGATGCGAAACTGGCTCATAGCTTTTTCGATAATTTCATTGAGCGGGCTGGCCAAAGCCTCATCGCCACCAGACCTGTCCACATTGTTGCAGCGCGGCCTGGATGACCTGTACAATCTGCAGCTCGAAGAAGCGCGCGCAAACTCAGATTCTCTTATTCTCACCTGGCCGGACGGGCCGCAAGGCTACCTGCTGAAAAGCATGGTTCGCCTTTATGGCCACGCCTTTGCCGGCCGTCGCGACGATATTGCCGCAGAATTTGTAGCGCTCAATCAAAAAGCTATCCGGCTCTCACGCCAGGGCGACAACGGATTAACCAAACTGGACAGACGATTCTTCGAAGGCGTGGCTTATTCCAACCTCGCGCTCTACCAGGGCATGGAAAGCAACTGGTACCGTGCGTTGCAATACGCCAGACGTGCGCGCAGACTGCACCGCGATGTCGTCAAGACTGATTCGACTTACTTCGACGCCTACCTCGCCCCAGGCCTGTTCAACTATTACGCCGATACGTTGCCGCACATGCTGAAAGTTGTTTCGCGACTGGCCGGTTTACATGGCGAAGCGGAAATCGGGCTTTCACAGATCACAAGAGCCTACGCGCAAGGCAGGCTGTCACGCGTGGAAGCCGGGACTTTCCTTGCCAGCTTTCAGCTCGACAGCGGGAAATATGAAGCGGCGCTCGCAATCTATGAACAACTTGCCGAACAGTACCCGCAAAATCCGTACTTCAAAATCCATTTGGCGCGCACCTTGTTCAAATTGGAGCGCTACCAGGAAATGTCAGCGCCGCTGAATCGCGCCTTACGTTTGTGTGACGGGACAAATGCACATGCCCGCGCCCTCATCTGTTATTATATGGGTCGTGTGGCGATGATTCGCGGCGAGTTCGACGCTGCCGGCAACCTGTTCCGTCAGGTCGGCCAACAGACAGCGGGACGCCGGATGATCGAAACCTACGACGGCTGGCTGCAGGGCGAAGCGTTGTTTCGTCTGGCGGAATGCGCTGAATTCCTGGGCCAACCCGAGGCAGCACATCAACACTACTCCGCAGCAGCGAAACTTGACGGAGTGCCAAACAGCGTTGCAGAAGGCAGCAGGAACCGGCTGCGCCATCCGCGCAGCGATTTGGAGCTTTCGGTGACGCGCCGCTGCAACCGCCTGGCCTGGCAGTGCACGACCGATGAGATCGATGAATTTTCGACTTTCGCGGACAGTCTAACGTTGTCCGGCGCCGTCGCGTTCATGCCGCTCATTGACGCCACGCTCGCCCGAGCCTATAGCCACCAGGACAACTTCGGCCGTGCAATCACACTGTTAGAGCGAGCGCTCAACTCCGGCCAGGTGGAACGGTTTCCGGGCCTGGCTCCGTTCGGGCGTTACTACCTTGGCCGGTGTTTGCTGCGGGCCGATCGCCCAGAATTGGCCGCGGTCCAACTCGAAGCAGCTCTGCAATATCAGAGTTATCCGGAGGAAGTCCGGCTCCGGGCCCTCATAGAGCGACTCCACCCACTTTGAAAAAGAGATGAGACACCTGAACAGATTTGCCGACGCTCCTCCGCAACATACCGGGCCTGCGAAAGCGGTACTTGCATAATTGCCTGCCCTGCCGTATCTTTGGCATCTCGACGTAATTCGTACGCTGCACCATCTTTGAGTTTTACACCGGAGTCCGCTTCGAAAATCCATGGACCTTTTTTCTCAACAAGCGCAAGAAGAGGCCTCGCGAGCTACGCCGCTGGCGGACCGTATGCGTCCCAAGAATCTGGATGAATTCGTCGGTCAGGAGCACCTGGTTGGAAAAGACCGGGTTCTGCGTCGCGCCATGGCGAAAGACGAACTGGTTTCCATGATTTTCTGGGGGCCGCCGGGTGTCGGCAAAACCACGCTGGCAAAACTGATCGCGCGTGCCACCAGCTCTGAATTCCATGAGTTAAGCGCAGTTTCCTCAGGCGTGGCAGACATCCGCAGGATGCTGGAAAAGGCGGAAGCCAACCGCCAGCTCGCCAAGCGCACCATTTTGTTTATTGACGAAATCCATCGTTTCAACAAGTCGCAGCAGGACGCTTTGTTGCACAGCGTCGAGGACGGCACCGTGCTGCTGATCGGCGCCACGACTGAAAATCCGTCATTTGAAGTCAACGCGCCGTTGCTGTCGCGCTGCCGGGTCTACCGGCTGAACACGCTGACTTTCGATGAAATTGAGACGGTTATCAAACGCGCCCTCGCTACCGATGAGACGCTGGCCAAGCAGACCTTTGAATTCAAATCAGGCGCCGACAAGCTTCTCTACAATCTTGCCGGTGGCGATGCCCGCAGTGCTTTGAACGCGTTGGAGCTTACCCTGCAACTTGCGCCTGCCCCGGAAAATGGCAAGGTTGTTATTGAGGCCGCCCTGGTCCGGGAAGCACTGCAGTCCAAAGCCACGATGTACGACAAGAAGGGCGACTACCACTTCGACGTTATTTCCGCGTTCATCAAGAGTGTGCGCGGCTCCGACCCGAACGCGGCGCTCTATTGGCTGGCTCGCATGGTCGAGGCCGGCGAGGATGCTAAATTCATCGCCCGCCGCCTGGTTATTTTAGCTTCGGAAGACATTGGCAACGCCGACCCGCAGGCCCTGACCGTGGCCACCTCTGCCTTCACTGCCATCACCTACATTGGCATGCCTGAGGGAAGAATTGTGCTGGCGCAGGCGACAACCTATCTTGCTTCCGCGCCAAAAAGCAACGCTTCCTACAAAGCGATTTCAGCGGCGCAGCAGGATATCCGCGACAAGCCGATCGAGCCGGTACCCATGCACATTCGCAACGCGCCCACCCGTTTGATGAAGCAAGAAGGTTACGCTGAAGGCTATCTCTATCCGCACGACCATGATGGCAACTTCGTGGCGCAGGATTATCTGCCCGAGAAGTTGGGCGACCGCGTTTACTACCATCCGACAGAGAACGGCGCAGAGAAGGCAATCAAATCACGGCTGGCGAACTGGTGGGAGAAATATCGCAAATGAGCAGCCTGATACCGCGCTCGGCGACAAAAGAGCAAGCCAAAGACACCGGCATGGCGCTGGTGCTGATTCTATTGCTCCTGAGCCTGATTCAGCAGGACAGCTTCTACACAAAAGTCGCGACGGTTGTGCTTGTTCTCGACATGACTTTCCCGGCGCTGTTCAAGCCGCTGGCGATTGTCTGGCTTGGCCTGTCCAACCTGCTGGGGTTGGTGGTTCCCAGGCTGGTGCTCTCGCTGGTCTTCATTTTGGTTGTCACGCCAATGGGGTTGTTCAGAAGACTGGCACAAAAAGACACGCTGCACCTCAAGAAGTTTAAACAGGGCACAGATTCGGTCATGGTTGAGCGCAACCACACTTATCGGGCTGGTGATATTGAGAGGCCTTACTAGCCCAAAGCGCATCGTCACTGAAAGCACGGAGGCGCCAATTGAGTTTTGCTAATAACGCTTGACAGTATGATTGCTGTGCGTTATTATGTAGCATGATTCGAAGTTTTGCAGACAAAGAAACTAAGAAGCTATTTCATCGAAGTCACTCTCGAAAATTGCCTGGCGATATTCAGCAAATTGCGCGACGCAAGCTAGAAATATTGGACGCCGCTGAAAGCATTGAAGACTTACGGATACCGCCCGGCAACCGGCTCGAGAAGCTGTCAGGCGACCGAAAAGGGCAATACAGCATTCGAATTAACGACCAGTGGCGCATCTGTTTCAATTGGCGAAACGGCGATGCTGATGATGTTGAGATTACAGACTATCATTGAGGTGCAATCATGGGTAGAAGAAAAGACCCTCCAATTCATCCTGGAGAAATACTGCTCGAAGAGTTTATGAAGCCATTGGGAATCACTCAATATAGAATAGCAAAAGACATCAACGTTCCACCGCGACGAATCAATGAGATAGTCCAATGCAAGCGTTCCATCACTCCTGACACTGCCTTGCGTTTGTCGAAATACTTTGGTTTGTCAGAACGGTTTTGGATGAATCTGCAGAGTCGATACGCTTTGGAACTTGAAAAAGACCGTCTGAAAAATAGACTGGAAGTGGAGGTTCACGTTCGCCCGACAGATCAAGTATTGTAGCTGTACTACAAAGGCAAGCTCCATTCTGCCAGAGGTATTCACGGCCACTAATCTGAGTTCGGTTCAGACTAACTTGCCAACTCAAGCAAATTCCCATATGACAAACGCCAATGCTTGTTGCGATTTGGTGTTATCAATTGAGGAGAGACATTGGAATTCCTAAAAGAGCTTTGGGACTTTCTGAAAGTCCGCAAAAAATTCTGGCTTCTGCCCATCATTCTGATACTGATGCTGCTAGGTGGCCTGATTGCCCTGACAAGCGGAACAGCCATCGCGCCTTTCATCTACACGCTATTTTAGCAGGGTAAGTTGTGCCAGAAGCCATCCTTGGGTTATCCGCATTTTATCACGACAGTGCAGCCGCGCTCTTGCTCGACGGCGAGATTATCGCCGCCGCGCATGAGGAGCGCTTCAGCCGTAAAAAACACGACGCATCTTTTCCCACTCAGGCTGCGGCCTACGTGCTGCAAGAGGCCGGTTTGGAGATTCGTGACCTGAGTGCGGTCGCTTTTTACGACAAGCCTTTTCTCAAATTCGAGCGGTTGCTCGAGACCTACCACGGCTTCGCGCCCGCCGGTTTGCCCAGCTTTCTCTCCGCCATCCCGGTTTGGATAAAGGAGAAGCTGTTCATGAAAAAGATGCTGCGTGAAGAATTGGCCCGACTCGGTGAAGGCGAGGTTCGGCTGCTGTTCCCCGAGCATCACCTGTCGCACGCCGCCAGCGCATTTTATCCATCCCCGTTTGACGAGGCTGCTATTCTAACCATTGACGGTGTCGGAGAATGGGCAACCACCACCATCGGGCATGGCCGCGGCAAGGAAATAACCATTCTGCGCGAGCTGCACTTTCCACATTCCGTGGGACTTCTGTATTCGGCTTTCACCTACTACTGCGGCTTCAAAGTCAACAGCGGCGAATACAAGCTGATGGGGCTGGCGCCGTACGGCAACCCGGATTCATCACATCTACAGGAGTTTAAACAAAAAATCCTGTCAGAGCTGGTGGATGTGCGGGACGATGGTTCAATTCTGCTGAACATGAGGTACTTCAGCTTCGCCACAGGCCTGCGCATGTCAAATGACCGGAAGTGGCAAACCTTGTTTGGCATGCCGCCACGGGCACAGGAATCCGAGCTCACTCAGGAGTACATGGATCTGGCCCTGGCAATCCAACAAGTGACCGAGGATATCGTCCTGAAGCTGGCGCAGACCGCAAGAAAACTGACCGGAAGCAAGTATCTGGTTCTGGCTGGAGGCGTAGCGCTGAACAGCGTTGCCAATGGCCGACTGCTCCGCACCGGACTCTATGAAGACCTCTGGATTCAGCCGGCGGCAGGCGACGCAGGTGGCTCCCTGGGTGCGGCTCTGGCCGCCTGGCACATTGGAAGTGGCAAAGAGCGGCGAGTCCAGCGCCCGGACACCATGCAGTCAGCCTATCTTGGTCCTGAATTCAGCGATGCAGAAATTCTCAAAGTCGCCAGAAAATATGGCGCAAAATACCAAAGGTTCGCGGACTGGCCAGAACTGTGTGCAGCCACTGCCAAGCTGCTTTCAGAAGGAAATGTGGTTGGCTGTTTTCAGGGAAGAATGGAATTCGGACCACGCGCTCTCGGCAACAGAAGCATTCTGGGCGACCCACGCAATCCCGACATGCAGAAGCGGATGAATTTGAAGATTAAGTACCGCGAGGGTTTCCGCCCGTTCGCGCCAACGGTTTTGCAGGAAGATATCGCCGACTACTTCGAGCTCGACCGGCCATCGCCCTACATGCTGTTGGTTGTACCGGTCAAAGATTCGCATTGCAACCCGTTGCCGCAGGGCTACCATGACCTGCCGCTCTATGATCGTCTCTACCACCAGCGCTCTGACGTGCCGGCCATCACCCACGTCGATTACTCCGCCCGCGTGCAGAGCGTCAGTCAGGAAAGCAACCCGCGCTATTGGCAATTGCTGAGGGCCTTCAAACAGGAAACCGGCTGCAGTTTGCTGGTCAACACCAGCTTCAACGTCCGCTGCGAACCGATTGTCTGCACGCCGCTGGATGCCTACCGATGTTTCATGCGCACGGAGATGGACTACCTGATCATGGGTGATTTACTTTTCGATAAGCGCGAACAGCCGAAGCTTGAGGAAGCTCAGTCTGGAAACGTTGAGCTAGACTAGCACCCCAATCCAAGCGAAACATAACAAGATATTCGGATCATTCAGATTGATATGGACCGTGAGAGTCCGTGCAAATCACTGAATGAAGGCTCCTTTCATCTGGTTCTTCATTTGCCGTTTCAACGGTTTTTGATTGGGTGACAAGCGGGCTGGGCAAAAAAATATTCCGAAACTTGAGAGAGATTCAGCGCAGGCGGCATCTATATAATCAAGCAATCAGCAACATCCCTCCAGTGGCCACCTGCTTAAGATTTGTCATTTCTTCCTCCCCTGGTTGAGACATATTTTGACAGGTGGCTTCTTTCCTTTGTTCAAGCTCCCTCAGGCTGCGGTTGCATATATTTCTTAAGCAAGAAAGCGTACTCTGGCGACGCAAAAACCGACGAAATCTGCGAGTGTTTTTCCTGCAGATTGTTGTAAAGCACCGAAAAGATGCGCTCCATCCGCTCGACTTCTGCCTCCTTATCGCCAATCTGGCGCCGTAGCGTCCTGATCTCCTGCTCGCTAATGTTGGTGCTGCGGTGCAATTGCCCGACGAAATCGGTGATGCCCTCCTTGTGGTTTCGGATTCGTTCGAGTTGAGTCTTCAGTTGAATGATTGCCGAATGGTAAAGCTCACGCCTCGCATTCAGATCATCAAGGACGGCTATGATTTCATCGCTGTCCCCGGCCTCGAGTAGGGCGTCCGGTACCTTTAGATCCAAGTCGTCGGGGAAAAGTGTCTCGCTGCCAACGCAAGTCTGCAACGGTTGGTCTGCTTCATGCCGCAAGCAACCCTTTAGTTTTTGCCCAAGAGATTTGAGTCGTCTGATCATGGGGGTTCTATCCTTTTTGTTCCCGACTCAGCCTGCCTTGACGAAACAGGGCCAGCAGGTCAAGGACCGCAATTTTGCCGATGGCCAGGTCGGCTTCGAGTTCGTTGAGACGAAACATCATGCGCCGGCGCTCATCGACTTTGAGTTGACCTTTTTCACAAACGTTGGCGATGAAGGTTTTCATGGTGGCCACGTCATCTTCTTCCTTTTCCAGCATGGGCAGCATCAGTCCGAAAATCGCTTCCAGGTCGTCAGATAACAATTTGTCGCTGAGCTGTAGCAATTCTTCGCCGTAGCGTCTTACCGTTTCTTTGCTGTGCTCTGCCTTCAGATGCTTAACGGTTTTTGGTTTTTCCATATTTTGAATGGCGTGTCCAAGATGAATGGTGTCGTCGGTGTTTGTCGGTCGATTTGGTCCGGTCTGGGTCCTGTGACAGCATCCTGAGAGCTTTGAATCCGGGGAGATTCTCCTAAACAAGCGGTCGTCGGCGCTGCGAGTCGGAGAAGCTGCCGAATTGACTTTTTTCTCCTGCAAGGCGATACTTGGGAAGCCCGGCAAATCCATTTTTCTCATCAACTAGAGCTGTGCGGTGTCCTTACCGCGAAAGGCAACCCGAATGCAAATTCCCCGGGTCGGCAAAGAGGCGTGCCTGTCGATTTGAATCTTGCCGGGTTGGCCAATTCACCTGTGGCAATTGGTCGGTCCGGCGGTCAGGTGCAGGGTATGATGCGAAAGTTGGGCAGTGCTAAGAAGTGTGATCGTCATGGGTGAGTGCCGCCTGCGTGCGTCGTCCAACCAAAAAGCAAAGGGCGTGCCAGCCACCGAGACAGACGGTCGGGAAAGCATTCTGACGGTCAAAACAGCCAGAAAACCGTGCTGTCAATCGGCGCGCAATAAACCACATCATAACCCGGACTGCTGAGGCTCTGATCTGTTTCACAGTGAAACAATCGACCATTCCTGGCACATGGCTGAATGTGAACAGAGATTCAATATTGAAATTGGGATTGATGGAGAAGACGCGAAGCAGCGGCCTTAGAGAATGGCTTCGGCGCCCAGACCGAGTCTCAGACTATTTTCTAAAACCCGGGTCGCCGTGACCAGATCCTGTACGGCGTTGCCCACTGACTTAAACAGGGTAGTGTCGCTGGCGGAAAAACGCACTTCCTTTTCGCGGGCGGCGATTTCTCCTAATTCCGCGAGAATGTGGCTTTCGGAGATCAAGCCTTGTTGTAACGGCTGAATCAAGTCACCAGCTTCGCTGAGGCAGGATGGCCGGTGGTCCACGACGACTTTCGCCGCTTGAACGGTCTCCGGAGGAATTTCGCACATAGTGGCTGTGTAAGCCCCGATGGCATTGATGTGAACCCCCATCTGCAAGTCGCTGTGAGAGAACACGGGTGTGTTTGCGGTGGTGGCCGTGCAGATAATGTCCGCGGTTGCAAGCGCGTCTCGCGAGGTGGTCGCCTCAATTGGAAAATCGAAATCAGACTGCGTTTGTTCGACAAAGCGGTCGGCATTTTCCTGGCTGCGGTCAATGGCGACGCAGTGCGAGATGTTCCGCACGCAGGACACGGCTTGCAGTTGAAAGCGCGCCTGGGCTCCGGTACCTATGATCGCAAGGTGTTCGGCGTCGGGCTTCGCCAGCAGGTCCGTAGCAAGGCCTGAGGCCGCGCCGGTACGCAGCGCTGTCAGATATTCCCCGTCCATCAACGCCAGTGGTTTGCCGGTTTCGGAATCCAAGACCATCACCATGGCGTGAATCAGCGGCAAGCCTCTGGCAGGGTTTTCATCCATGATTGAAACCAGTTTGACGCTGATCCGATGGCTAGGGGCAAGGTACGCGGGCATCAGCAAGACCCGGCCGGTGTCTTGAGGCAGTT
Organism: Candidatus Zhuqueibacterota bacterium; assembly: GCA_029261995.1. Lineage (GTDB taxonomy): Bacteria > Zhuqueibacterota > Zhuqueibacteria > Oceanimicrobiales > Oceanimicrobiaceae > JAJDAF01. Next base: position 29,999 of record JAJDAF010000064.1, on the reverse strand, counting down.
CCATGGCCATGCGTACAGGCACGATAGCCTCGCCACGGGAGAGTTGAACAAATGCCTCTTTCATCAGGATGATGGCTTCCGGCATGGACAACGCCCGCGCCACATTTTGCCTGGACAGAATTCTGATTTTTGTGTCGGACATCTCAATAAGAGTTGTTGGCAAACGCTAGCCTGACTGCGCCTCGACATCTGCGATGGTTTTCGGAATTGGCTTACCGAGGATCCTGCTGCCTTCCTCAGTCACAACGATATTGTCCTCGATCCGCAAGCCGCCGAATCCGAGATATTTTTCTACTTTGGAGTAATTGATAAACCGTTTGTGCTTCTTTTCGGCCTTCCAGCCGGCAATCAGTTCGGGAATGAAGTAAATGCCGGGTTCGACCGTGAGAACGTAGCCAGGCTGCGGCCGTTTGCCGAATCGCAGATAGGCGAGACCAAACTGGTCACTGCGCTGGACCTCGTCATCATAACCAACACGATCTTCGCCAAGGCCTTCCATGTCGTGGACGTCAAGGCCCATCATGTGGCCGAGACCATGTGGGAAAAACAGGGCGTGTGCACCGGCCGCCACGGCCTCTTCCATGTCACCTTTCATCAGTCCGACACTTTTCAAACCGTCCGCGATGACCCTGCTGGCGTGCAGGTGCACATCCTTAAATTTTACATCCGGGGCGACCATGTTAATGCTGGTGTCGAGGGCTGTGAGTACGATTTCGTAGATTTCTTTCTGCTGGTCGGTAAAATTACCCGACACAGGAATCGTGCGTGTGATATCGCCGGCGTAACCGGAAATTGCTGAGGCGCCGCTATCGTTGATGGCGAGCTGGCCCGCCTGCATGATATTGCCGTGGTAGTGGTTATGCAGTGTTTCGCCATGCACCGTAAAAATAACCGGATAGGCCGTACCATTACCGCCAGCCAGGGCGATTCCTTCAATTGCGCCGGCAATATTGCGTTCGGTGATACCGGCGCGAGTATGCTTCATGGCGTAGAGGTGCATGTCGTAGGTAATTTCCAGCGCAGTCTCAATCTCTCGTAATTCTTCTTTAGATTTGCAGGAGCGTTGACCGATGATAGCCTTGCCCAACTCAAGTGAAGCCAGATCATTAAGCATGGAAGGAGAAACCGCAAGGCATTCCGCCAGAAAAATGGCGTTATTGCTGCGATATTGCGGCAAGAAATGAATCCGTTTCCCCTGCTCGCGAGCGCTCCGGATGGTTTCGGCAAGGGTGTCGAACTCAGCAGTGTCGGCGGCTCCGACCTGCGCCGCTTTGTCCTGCAATGTTGCCTGCGCACCCATCCAGACAATCTCATCGACGGTGAGATCATGGCCAAACAAGGTCTCCCGGTCGTCATCGAGATCGATGAGCCCTGCCAGTCCTGAATCCTGGTGGCCCCAGTAGTAAATGAAACTGCTGTCCTGCACATCGTGATAGCAGTTGTCCGGGTAATTCATCGGGCTCTCGCGATTGCCCAGGAAAATCAGCAACCCCGTGTCGAACTTTGATTTGAGCTTCTTTCTGCGTGCTGCGTAGGTGCTGGGTTTGAACATCGAACGATCTCCCTCAAGAAAAAAATGGCTCTTCCTTTATGTCGGAATATGCAAAAAATGTTTTGACACAAACGCGTAGAACGATAGTGATGACACCTGTTAAAGTCAAGCCCGGAAACCCCGGGCTGGAGTAGAGAGTTATTACTATTCCCACACAAATAATATCGGAGACTTGCATGTCACTGGAAATCTACTTAGCATTTGTTGTCGCCGCGACTGTTCTGATTATCTCGCCGGGTCCAAGCGTGATGCTCGTCCTCTCGCACTCAATGAGTGCGGGTGCTCGTCGAGCTATGTTTACCATTTCAGGCGAAGCCCTGTCGCATGCCTTGTTTCTCGGCATCACCACGCTCGGACTCGCGCCTGTCATGTTAGCTTCGGCAGAGTTATTTTCCTGGATGAAATGGGTCGGCGCGGCGTACCTGGTTTGGATGGGTATTCAACAATGGCGCGCGGGCAGTGCTCCCAGTCTGCCTTCGGTGAGAGCTCATTCGCCGGCAAGTTGGTCATTCTTTCTGCAGGGATTTACCGTAGATATGACAAATCCCAAGGCCCTCGTGTTTTATGCGGCCTTTTTCCCTCCATTTCTGGACGCATCCACGCCTGCAACGCCTCAGCTCGCTGTTTTGGGTACGACTTTTCTCCTTATATTTGTGGTAGTCTCGATTGCCTATGCGCTACTTGCTGCCAGGACTCGCAAGGTTTTTCGCAGGCCGGCGCAATTGCGTGTGCTGAATCGCGTCACAGGCAGTCTGTTGGTAGGAGCCGGCATGGCGCTGAGCGCTGTCACAAGTGACTAAACAACGCGGCAAAAGCACCGGAGGCGCTGCAGCACCGAACTCTTCCAACATCGATTCACGCGGGGGACAAAAAAAAGGCGTGAACAAAATGTCCACGCCTTTGCCCAAGGAGGTGTAGATGAAGAACAACAGTCTGCCGCTATTGCTCCAATGGAAAATCATGGGCGTCTGTGGCCTCGGTGAACGGGGCGGCAACGCGAACCGCGGCGTCTTGAGTCCAGGACATGATTCCGAATTTCATATTTGCTGCATTGTATCCCAATAATTTAAGCGCGGTTGTCGCAACAGCGCCCGTATGACCGGTGTAGCAGTAGACAACGATTTCTTTCGTGGGATCCAGTTTCTGCAGGTTGTCCTCATCGGCAATTGAACGCCAGGGAATATTGATTGCGCCGGGCACATGACCGAGTGCGTAGTGCTCTGCACTGCGCACACTGACAACGATTGGATCGTTCGCCGCGTTGCCATCATTGAGATTGTCGAACAGGTCCTGCGCTTTGGCGACCGCGGCAATGTTGGTTGCTACAAAATCACATGCCGCGAGCAGAATCGCATTCGGGTCGGTGACAGCGGTGTACTCAGTCGTTGGAATATCAAACGTGGCAGTGGGATTGTTGATGGTGGTCTCCACTGCGAAGTCGTGACCGTCCGTAGCCTCGGTGAAGGGGCTGGCGACTCTGACTGCAGCATCCGTCGTCCAGGAGCCCATCCCGAATTTCATGTTGTAGGCTTCGTAACCCATCGCGTTGAGCAGGGTTGTGGCAATTCCGCCGGTGTGACCGGTGTAGCAATAGACCGCGATCTTGCTGCCCTGAGTCAACAGGTCCAGATTTGCCTGTTGTCCCACGGTTCGCCAGGGAATATTGATGGCGCCAGGGACATGTCCGAGCGCGAAATGCTCAGCAGACCGCACACTCACGACCACGTAGTCATTTGTGGCGTCGCCATCGTTGATGTTGTCAAACAGGTCCTGCGCTTTGACGATCGCACTTTGTGAGGCGTTGCCGGTGTAAGCATCGGTTGCAGGTTGAATCACGTCGAATTCGGTTTGTGCGGGTGTCAGCACATCGTCATCGCCGCAACCGAATACAAAGAGACCGGACAGCAGCAAAACCAGTCCCAAGCTTGCAATAGATTTAATTGTGTGTTTCATGGTATCCTCGTCTTGTTTTTGAGTCATTTAGGTATATTTTGCACAACAACCTCGGCATTTGCGGTCTGTTCCTCGGCTGACGCGCTATCCAGGTCGGCGGAGGTCAGGAAGACATCCGGGTTGTTGTGGCATGAACTTGTGCAATCCCCGGTTTGAGGCGTATTCTTTTGAATATTATGCGGTGTTGCATACTTCCAGGTTGGCAAGGCGGCAAAGTTGGTCAATTGGCCGGGAGCCCATTCTTCGTAAGAATCCGGCGCGATGGGCACGTGCCGGACGACGGTGTAATCATACGGTCGGGCTGCGCTCTTCAAATAGTTCTTTCCGATTTTGAAGCCCAATTCTGATGGCTGCTGCAGACCGCGGGACTCCTTGCCAACGTGACAACTGTAGCAGTTCTTGTAGGGTTGCGAATGGCAAACCTGACAGCTCAGTTTGTCACCATGCACAGCGTGATACGCGTTTTCGCTACCGACCAGATGGCAGTCCTGGCATTGCGTAAGTGACTCATCGTAGCGGTGTACGGAATTGGCGTCAGAGGTGTGTGCCTCATCAGCGTCGTGGCAGGCGCCACATTGCATGCCTTGGTTATAGTGCACATCCGCCGAAAGACCGACATGCTCCCCGCGGAACTCCTCACCAATGCGGCTGCCGTGGCAGGCCGTGCAATTCAAGATCATGTTCGGCCGTTTGTTGAAAACATGGCCGCTGATGAATCCGCCACCCACCGATTTTGGCCGTGAGATGTGGCACTGGCCGCAACTCGTATGGCAACTGGAGCAAGCTGTTTGCATCATGCTTTCAAGCTCAGGCGAGAGCACGGATTGCCCGGCACGCTGCCGGATCGTCTCCCGGTAGCCTTCCAGGCTGACATGCAGACTGGTCTGGTGGCCGGCGCCGACTCCCGTATGACACCTGTCACAGTTTGCCACCGGGTCGTTGGATGGCGCAGCAACGACATTCTCATGCGCCACCTGCATCGTCTCCTGAGTAGAGGGACCACCGTGGCACTCTGTGCATGCCAACTCGCCATGTTTCGAACTCAGATATTCCTCGCTAACCAGGACTTTTTTCCAGGCCTCCAACGGAGGCACGGCTCCACCTCAGCCCTCGCCCGATTCGCCGCCGGTTTCCGGGGGTTCGGTAGCGAGGGCAACCAGAACATCCTGGTCCGTGTGACATTCTACGCAGGTGAGTTGGACCAGCTCATCATCTGGCGGGTTGGAGGGATTGTCGTCGCCGCTGCAGCCGATAAGTCCCCAACTTATCGAGAGCAAAACGAGTGTCAATCTAAATCTCTTCATGTTCAAATCTCTTCTTTGGAACAACTGGAATCATGATTTGAACAGTGTTTAAGCAAAAGGAGTACCACCATCGTCAACGCAAGCAACGCCTTCTTATATGAAACGAAACGTTTCAGCGTTACAGTCTGTTAATCGATGTAAATTGCAGTTTATCAAGTAATTAAATTGATTTGAAACGGTTCGTTTCATCTGTAACATAGGATGAAACGACGGAAGGCGGTTGTTACGGAAAGCAGAATTTGGGCTAGTCTCTTCTTCTACGCCAGAAGGTGCGCGCCTTGCTTAGCTCGGTATTGTCTGACGCCTTGGAGAGTCCGTGTTCGAGTCCGGTTTCGCCGGTATTGTTCAGGCTGGCGCTGATTGTCTCGCCGCAGGTAGCCTCGCCAAGATAGTTGATTTCCAGTCTCGAAAGATGGTGTGATTTCAAAAAGTCCAGGCTGCAACTCTCCAACATCCACTCCAGATATCGTACGTTGTTCACGTGTCCGTTGACATCCATGTCGTGGTAGCCAACCTCGATTTCGCGCGACACATCTCCAAACTGCAAGGAGTTGAGTTTCGGAGGCCTGTCCTCAAGAACTTGTTCGCAATCAACCGGAAGTTGGTAGTCAAAATACCGGCTGCTGCGTTGCGGACGCCGGCTGTGAACATCGACGGCAAACCAGGTTGTCGTTGCCAGGCCGAGCACGCTGCCCTCTGCATCGAACAACCGGAAATCCCGATAACACAGGAGCTTTTCCAGTCCGCTGGGCCAGGTCTGCACCGTGATGGTATCTCCCCATTTCGGGTATCTTGTCATCTCCACGACCTGGCGCGACAGAATCCAGATCAGGTCTTGCGCCGCCAAATGCGTGTAACCAAAACCCAGGTGTTCCGCGTGATTCCAAGCCGACTCCTGCATGAAGCGGCACAGCGCCGGCAACGTGGCCCGCGCATTGAGGTCTACTTCGTAGGAGTGAACCTTATAATCGTCCCGCCACATGGCTTTCTTATCCGCGGTCTGCAACTCTTGAACTCTCGTTAAGTCGTTCGAAGGCGTCCCAGGATTGCCCTGGCGACGAAATGCGCTTGCATGTCCAAAGCAAGGTAGACAGGTTTGTTAAGAAAATCAAGACTGGCTGTGATTGTGGGTGAGGTGTCGTTTTGGTTTCGCCCTGGCGCGATGGTGGGCAGGATGAATTTCACGTCGGCTCGTGCGTGATTGATGTCGGTGCCACACAATTCCTGTTGCTACACCCCGGTCACCCGCCCGTTCCGAAGTCGTCGTTGCAAAAGCTGCCTCACGGCCGGAGTGGGAGCCAATTCATATGCTACATCTCGATAGCGCTTCGCCTTTTGGGCGTTTCCGCAGCGCCGGTGCAAATCAGCCAACACCGCAGCCCATAGGCAGGAGCCTGCCAGCCAGGTCGGTGGTTCGAAGCCCTCGAGAACGGAGAGACCAGCCAAGGGTCCCTGCCACTCCGCAACTGCTACCGAACGGTTCAGTTTGTGTATTGCAGAGGGTGCAACTCGTTCCAGCAACTCGTAACACGCCACCACTTTGTCCCAGCGAGTATCTTGAAACGATGGGGCGAGGCAATGTTCTGCCGCAATCCCGGCCTCCGCGTGGTACCGGGAAAAGCCATTGCCCTGTGCGGATTTCGCCAACCATTTCAATCCGACCTCTATCCTTTCCTGGTCCCAAAGCTCTCGGTCCTGCTCCTCCAGCAGGAGCAACCCGCGGGATCCGTCCTGGCGTGCTGTCATCCGCGCCGCGTGCAAATGCATGAGAGCCAACAGGGCAAATGTATCGGGAACCTGGCCTGCTGGGTGTTCCGCCAGCAGGGTAGCCAGCCTTATCGCTTCGTCACAAAGCTCCCGGCGGATAGCCACTTTTGTGTGGGAAGAAAGGTAGCCCTCTGTAAAGAGAAGGTAAAGTATCTTGCTTACGGCTGCAAGTCGCGAGCAATATTGCTCGCCATCAAGTTCCCCGGTACGAAGCGGAAGTTTCCGCAAACGGCTGCGGGCTCGACCGAGGCGTTTGTATACGTTGGCTTCGCTGGTGAACAAACGCAGCGCAATCTCTCGAACATCGAAGCCGCACAGGGTCTTCAAAGCTAATACCAGTTGTGATTCCACCGGGAGAGATTCGTCGCAGCAGACAAACAGCATCCGCAACAGGTCGTCCTGCACCTCGCCCGCAAGGAAGACCTCCGGACCGTTCTCCGGAGTAGCGATGTCTTCTTTTGCGTTTTGTTCCGCGATGCGACGGTGGTTGGTTTGTTGCCGCAACTCTCCGAGAAGCTCGTTGTGCGCCACCCGGAAGAGCCAGGCCGACGGATTGTCAGGCAAACCCGCAATCGTCCAGGACTCAAGTGCGGTCATCAAGGCGGACTGAACGGCGTCCTCAACGGCCTCGATGTTTTGCACTCCCACCCGGCGCGAGAGCATGGCAACAAGCCTGCCGTATTCGTGCCGGAAGAAGTGCTCGACCAGCGTCGGCGGGGTCAAGGCGTGTTGATCTCCCTAACTTCAACGCCTGAGCCGGGACTCACCAGTCCGGGGCACCCGCGAGCTATCTCGATCGCCTCTTCCAGGCTTTCCGCGGAAACGAGCATGTAGCCGCCAATGATCTCTTTTGCTTCAACGAAAGGCCCGTCCGTTACACCCTCTGAGGTCACGAGTTTGCCGCCGCCGAGCTTCCCTCCCATATCGATGATATTTTTTTGGAATTTCTCCCTCCAGGCGTTGAATTTGGCGTACATCTCCTCCATTTGGGCAGGAGAAGGTCTTTCGCCTTTGGCCTTCCCGGGCTGGCTGCGTTGCATACATAAATAATTGGGCATGATACCTCCTTATGTTGGGTTCCTGTCGGTCACCTCAACCGACACCTTATGATGCATATGCTTTCTTGTTTTGGACACTTCCTGATATTTTTTTTAAAAGCCGCCGTCTTCTTCCGCCCAACTGTTGCATAACGGGTGCTGCCACTAACAGCACCAAACGTAGATTTGAAACCAAACGTTCCAAAAGCGGCCGGGTGGCCGCGCCCATCTGTCTTTGGCGCATCTCAAAATCTACCGTGTGCCACGCGTCCGACTCTCACTTGGATATGCGCAATGACACAAGCCATTGCTGCTCAACTTTGCTCAAATCACCTTGATAGAGTCGAACGAAAAGCTCGCCGGTTGCCGCAATGCCGTTTGGCTTGGCCGCAGCGAATAACTTCAGAAACTTCTCCCGGCCATGAGTCTCAATCAGGAATTTGACCAGCGAGGCTGATTGAACGTAGGCCAACACCACCTCTGAGGCCGCGGAGATATCTTCGTACGCAAGCAAGGCCCGCAGAGCAATAGGTTTCTTGTCTTTCAGTAAAATGTGCAGGGTTTCGTTTATGGTGCTGCCGGGGTAGCCGACCAGTTCGAAAAAAGCAGAGTTTCCAAATTTTTCTGACAAATAAACAGCCAGGCCTTCGTCGAGCGCCGCCGGCGGGTGTGCTATCTGGTAAGCAAGGACATGGGTCAACTCATGAAACGGGTCCACCTGAATGGAATCGTTGTAGACTTCGGCAATGACATTGTCAAATCCCCAACCGTAGCCGCCGTGTCCCGTCACCTTGCGTTTCGTTTCCTGGTCCGGGAAAAAATACAGCTTTATCTTGGTTGGGAAGTCGATATTCAAGAAATTCGAGACGGCGACATATCCCGCTTCTCTGGACTTAAGGATGTCATCGATAGCCGCTGCCGCGGAACCGGTTGGGAAATAGTGGGCTTCGAAGTGCATCGATTGCTTGGTTGCGAACAAAGCGTGGCTTTCAACCAACCAGCTTTTGTCGTTCTCTTGTGCGTGCAGCGCGTTCGCCGCCGCCAGCAATGAAACCAACGGAAAGAGGCAGATCCTTATCATGCGAAGACTGTATTCATGAATGACATTTTCGGGATTGCACAGATATCCTCTGCTATATCCAACGGGGCAGGCGGGCCGCAAGTCCCCTTCCAGCAAGGCGGGCGCGTGGCCCTGCCAACATGACCTGCTCGCTGGGGATTTAGGCCCACTTGCCTTTTCTCACCATGGAATCCCCTGCGGAACTGATAGATTGGGAATTTCATCCTTTCAACTCCGGATTAAACTCTTACCGAAAAGTACTACGACTTATGGCAGCACGACTCAACATTCTAATCTTTGTTAGTAATTGAGTCCCCTGATGATTAAAATAATCAAGATGAAGGCAACCAGAATGTATACAATATATTCTAATGCTACCATCCAAAAAGACCTTCTAATACGTGACATCGATATAATCATTCTATAGCCGCGTTTTGGAATCGTTTGGATTTGCGGTGGATTATCAAAATGTTTTTTGAGCGTTTTCCTCAAATCCGAAATTGCCCGTGTCAGAGACTCCTCATTAACAATAGTATCACACCATATTTGGTCGATCAACTGTTTTCTTGGAACCATAATATTTGCATTCTCACTTAAAACATAAAAAAGTTTCGCTAAGCGTGGCTCTAGATATGTTTCATCACCGGTTCCACAAGATACGATTCCAGACTCAGGTGATATTGACCAGGATCCAATCGTGGATTTGTAGACTGCTTCTTCATTATTGCCCAATTTCATAAAAAATGGATACCTTTTTCAGTGATTTTTCAGGTATTTTGACAAAGGAATCTTTAAGTTTTTGCTATGCGAATTGAAACACAGAAATGTGTCAAAAAAACAAGGGACGCAACCCTTCAATATTTATGATGCTTTGACTCTTAAACAGGAATGTCAAATGAAAAGCAAAAAGCTGCATGGCTACATAACCTGGGCGCTTCAAATCATTCTCGGATTGTTATTCTTGGCAGCTGGTGCCGGCAAGTTCCTAGCAGCAGAGACTTGGATACAGAAATTTACTACTTGGGGATTCTTCAACAATTTCTATCTCTTGATTGGTGTCGTTGAATTGCTCGGTGCGATTTTGCTCTTTCTCCCGAAATTATCGAAATATGCAGCCATGTTGTTGGTGGTGGTAATGACTGGAGCCGTAATAACACATATTGTTCACCAAGAAGCTGTAGAACTTTTTCGTCCAGTTATCTTTATGGCGTTACTTTCTGCTTTGATATTCTTAAAAAAAAATGATCTAGCCTGATTAATTCACAAGTTGCCCGATAGGAGCCATTGTTTTTGGGATTGCACAGATATCCTCTGCTATATCCAACGGGGCAGGCGGGCCGCAAGTCCCCTCCCAGCAAGGCGGACGCGTGGCCCTGCCAACATGTCCTGCTCGCTGGGGATTTAGGCCCACTTGCCTTTTCTCACCATGGAATCCCCTGCGGAACGGATAGATTGGGAATTTCATTCACCCGCCTGCTCAGAGCAGTTCCAGCAGGTCTACGGCTAGCAAGGTATCGCGAAGTACCTGGCCTCTTTGAAAACGGGCATCCACTCCACAATTGTGTGCGTGGTGAAATAGATGCCGTTTTCGTCAGTGATCTTATAGCGGCCCACTTGACAAACACTTTGTCTCGTTGGCGGCATGTGTTGGGGGATATAGTCCCCAATTCAATTGTTCCGCAAGGGATTCCATGGTGGGACGAGCGCGGAGAGTAAATCCCTCGCGAGCAGGACTTCCCGGCATCTGGCGCGAGCAATGATCGTTCGAATTCTTAACTTCCTGTTTGAGTCGCCCAGAACTCAATACCTATTTTCTTTAATATTTTTCGAAATTGAGGAGTTGACCGAATATCGTCGTAAACTGAGTCTGCGACGAAAATATGATAGGGCCCATGCCCAGCTTTGAAAGCCTTCTCAAACCATTCCAGGGCCTGCTGGTTTTCTCCCAAACCCAAGTGGAGCCAGGCAAATAATAGTGGACTAACATATTTCTCCGTCGATCTCTGATCTAGCTCCTCAAAGATCTTCCTGGCCTCACTTCTTTGCCCCGACACTGCCAGGACATGACCGAGCAGTCCAAGGAAAAAAGGCCGACGATGACTAAGCTCAACTGCCTTTTGTAGTGAATAGATTGCTTCAGCATACATTTGCTTTTCCTTGTAAGCCAAGGATCCCAAATATAGAGCCTCAATAGAATCCGGCTCAATTTCAAGAGCTAGCCGGCCATGCTCGATCGCATCATCGAAGCGTCGAGCGCTGTAGAGGATAAAGCCTACCATCGCTTGAATTATTGAGGAAAGTGGCTCGAGTTCCTGAGCGCGCATTACCTCTTCGATTGCTCTGTCAGGCTCGCCTTTCCAAACGAGCAAATTTGCGAACCAACAATGAGCCGCAGCATAACCTGGATTGAGATCGATTGCCCGTTGAAAATCACTCTCGGCACCGACCCATTCATGGTCTAGCCAAAACTTGAAGAGGCCCAAAGAACAGTGCGCTTCTGCCAATGAATCGTCAATTTTAAGTGCCGTTTCGGCAGCAGCTTTTGCCTTGGCAAAGGCCTTCTCCGGTGGGATCAGAGCAGTCACCCCCAGTCCGCTGTAGATATCTGCCAATCCTGAATAGGCTGGTGCGTAGTCGCGATCTCTTTCAATGGCCTTTTCGAAACAATCGACGGCTTTTCTTGTGTAGCCAAAGTAGCGGCCTTTTAAATAGAAGTGATAAGCCTCAACGTCGGTCGTATAATGATTGACAACAGCCCTTTTCTCGGCCCCCAGAAGCTCTATTCTTAACTTATCAACAATGGTGAGCGTGATTTCATCCTGAATCTCGAAAACGTCGGTCAGCTCGCGGTCGAATCGGTCTGACCACAGGTGGTAGCCGTCGGCAACCTTGATGAGCTGGGCCGTAATGCGCAGGCGATTGCCGGCCTTGCGCACACTGCCTTCCAGAACGTGCTCGACGTCCAGCTTTTGGCCCACATCCCGAATGTCCACCTTCTCTCCCTTGAAGTAGAATGAAGACGTTCGCGCCGCAACCTGCAGATTTTCCATGCGCGTCAAAGCATTGATGATCTCCTCAGCTATGCCGTCACAAAAGTAGTCCTGCTCGGGATCGGCGCTCATATTGGCGAAAGGCAAAACAGCGATGGAAGAACCGCGCTTTTCTCCTTCAGTGCTCGCCGTTGAGGGTCTCGCGGGTGCTTTTTCGAGGTGGGCCAATAAGTCATCGGCAGAACTGAAACGAGCATGGGATTCTTTTTGCAGTGCCCCTTCAATAATCTCAATTAGCTGCTCAGAAACATCACTCCGAAAGTCCTTGATAGGTGTCGGATCTTCATTTAAAATCGAATAGATAACCGCCTGCTCGAAATCCCCTGGGAAGGGCATCTGTCCGGTTAGCATTTCGTAAAGCACCACACCAAAGGACCAAATATCTGAACGATGATCGGTTTTTTCGCCACGCGTCTGCTCCGGCGACATGTATGCTGCTGTTCCGATGATAGTGCCAACTTTCGTGACCTGCGTGCCACCCCGTACTTTGGCCAGCCCAAAATCCATGATCTTAACATCACCCTTGTCAGTGATCATGATGTTCGCTGACTTGATATCGCGGTGCACCACACCTTTGTCGTAGGCAGCTTGTAGACCTTTTATTATTTGGAGCGAAATCTCCAGAGTCTCATCGACGGATAGAGGGTTGGAGTCGATTTTTTCCTTCAGTTCTATTCCATCGATGTACTCCATGACGATAAACAGCTCCTCATCATGTTGCTCGATAGCGTAGGTCGTCGCAATGTTCTGGTGATTCAGTGCCGCAGCTGCCTGTGCTTCGATTTTGAATCGCTCGCGTTCTTCTTCGCTGGCGGAAATCTGCCGCGGCATGAATTTGATGGCGACGTCACGTCTAAGCTTCGTATCTTCTGCTTTGTACACAATGCCCATGCCGCCTTCACCGAGTTTCGCCAGGATTTCATAGTGGAGTATTTTTTGTCCGATCAAATTATTACCTTGAGTTGTCGTATCTCCGTGGAGTATAACATTTACGCTTCACCGGCGGGCGGGTGGCCCTGCCAACGTGCACTGGTGGCAAACGTGTGACACGCGCCCGTAGTGTGGTGCTTGACCTTCTTTCTGTGCTCTGTTTTGTCTCCGGACTCCATGGTATGTATTAGATTGTGCGATAAAGCGCACGGTCTATAATACGCGCGCCACACGGAGTCTTACCTATCTCTATCGGTCAGGGCCACCCGCTCGACATTTTGGAGCGCCATCTCATTTAAAGTTGCGTCAGCCCTCCATCGACCACCAACTCAATCCCAACAATGTAGGAAGCCTCATCCGATGCCAGAAATGCCACCGCGTTTGCAATGTCATCCGGTGTTCCCACGCGACCAAGGGGAATTGCCTGCTTAGCACCTTCCCGTATGTCCTCACCAGCCGCGCCCATCTTGGGATGTATCGGCGTGTCAATTAACCCAGGAGAAATCGAGTTAACGCGGATTCCTCTTGTAACGAGATCGGCTGAGAGGGTTCGTGCCAGAGAGCGGGCGGCAGCTTTAGACGCTGAATAGGCTTCTAGCCTCTGAAAGCCCTTAATTCCGGAAATGGAGGCGTTGATTATGATGGAGGCGCCCTCTTTCAGATAGGGAAGCGCTTTCTGCACGGTAAAGAACACTCCCTTTGTATTGACGTTAAACATACGATCAAAGTGATCGCCCGTTGCTTCATCCAATAGCGTAAATTCACCCTGACCCGCGTTGGCAAAAACGATATCTAGTTGACCAAACTGCTTATGAACGTCGCTATAGAGCTTTTCAAGGCCTTCTTGATTGGTCACATCGCCCTGAAAGGCAAAACATCCTTTCCCCAATTGAGCAACTGCCTTATCCAGTTCATCCCTCTTGCGTGCAAACACAGCGACTGTTGCGCCTTCTACCAGAAACTTTTTCGCGGTAGCAAACCCAATTCCTGTAGTACCACCGGTTACTACTGCAATTTTGTTCTCAAGTCGTTTCATGATTTCCTCCTGTATCGTTTAAATGAACCTAACCGCATGCCCAAGTAGCCGCTTGCATGGATTTTGTGTTTTCAGTTTGTTCTGCTCGCTGGGGATTTAGGCCCACTTGCCTTTTCTCATCATGGAATCCCCTGCGGAACTGATAGATTGGGAATTTCATTCCCCCGCCTGCTCAGAGCAGTTCCAGCAGGTCTATGGCTAGCAAGGTATCGCGAAGTACCTGGCCTCTTTGAAAACGGGCAGCCATTCCACAATGGTGTGCGTGGTGAAATAGATGCCGTTTTCGTCAATAATCTTATAGCAGCTCACTTGACAATCGCTTTATCTCGTTGGCGGCATGTGCTGGGGGATATAATCCCCAATTCAATTGTTCCGCAAGGGATTCCATGGTGGGACGAGCGCGGAGAGTAAATCCCTCGCGAGCAGGAAACTCGACGCGCGTTTTAGTTCCCATTGCATTGCCCTTGTTAGGGCGTAGATACAATAATACCATTATACTATTAACTAAATTTTTGATTCTTAGCAAGCCGAAATAGATCTCTTGACAACATCGGATACCAAAGCAGATAAGCAACCATCGCAAATGATAAATATTCTGAAATTTGAGGAAAGAACGGAGAAAATAGATGTTGTAAAAGATCAAAACCATTTCCAATTAATCCTGCTACTGCTGTAATTTTGCTAAAACGAACACTTTTCAGCATTACTATAGATATAATCATTCCACTGCTCTGTAATAAAATACCGGTCATGTACGATCCTGTGCTATTCCACCAACCGCTTGCAAGAACTGCTTCACCAGATGTTACAATCTGCGATCGTTCTAAATCACTGGTTGCCGAAGAATATATTTCACCTAAATGCTTTAATGCAAATGTAGATTCGCCAGCAAAACTCAAAAGAACAGCAAAAATAGTAAATGAAAATGCAAAGAGTGACGTAATTGGATTTGTTCGCCAGAGGGCTAAAAACAATCCAGGAAAGTTACCAAGATACAATCCGATAAGGATTAGCATGAGCAGATCTAAACGAAGCAAACTAGACCAATAATGGGATTGTTGGTAGATAAAAAATTCTTCTGCATCTGTGATCCTAGAACCATAAATCATAGTGACAATTATATATAATCCAATGGTAGCTAATTGTAATAAGGATGCAATTGCACCAATTAAATAGAATCTTCGATAAGAATGGCTATCCAGCATATTACTTTTCATTTTGAGTCCTCTGCTCGCTGGGGATTTAGGCCCACTTGCCTTTTCTCACCATGGAATCCCCTGCGGAACGGATAGATTGGGAATTTCATTCCCCCTCCTGCTCAGAGCAGTTCCTGCAGGTCTATGGCTAGCAAGGTATCGCGAAGTACCTGGTCTCTTTGAAAACGGGCATCCATTCCACAATGGTGTGCGTGGTGAAATAGATGCCGTTTTCGTCAGTAATCTTATAGCGGCTCACTTGACAAACGCTTTGTCTCGTCGGCGGCATGTGTTGGGGGATATAATCCCCAATTCAATTGTTCCGCAAGGGATTCCATGGTGGGACGAGCGCGGAAAGTAAATCCCTCGCGAGCAGGAAGAGTTAGTATGGTCGTTAGCCTAAGTTGAAATTACCAGTCTTTTCTTTTTTGTTCGAATTCAGAAAGCCATTCATCCGACCACTTTGTTCTGACTGAATCTAAAATCTTATCTAAATTGGGCGGATTAATTCTTTTCCAAAAATACTCCTTCCGCCAAACCTTCAAAAAATTCTCGTTGTCTTGCCTTATATAATCAAGAAAAGTAAGGTCGATATAGTCTGTTTCCGCGATTGACTGGTTCATGTATTTCCATGTATACAGAATACGTGAAAAATCGTGTAAATCCATTAAGGGCATATATCTGAGTTTGTAGCCTAGCTTCTCACTACCAGGTACAGACCTGACTTGAGTAGGAGTATACAGAATATTCGCCCTAAAAAAACCATGAGGAAAGACTGTTTTGCAGTAAATATGCACAGTTTGTGCTATGGTATCATTACCTACGCCCGCCAGAAAAGTTGGGTAGATCTGAACGTGCTCCATCTTTTGTTTATTATTGATGACCGCGCTTGTAAACTTACCGGGTATGTCAAACTTGAAAAATAAATCATCAATAATCCCCCCATGAGGCTTAGTGGACTCTAAAGTAACTACAATCTCTTTCTCTCTCTCTTGGATATCGACTTTTACTTCAGGCTTTAATTTGGATTTCTGATGCTCGGTTATGGTCTCCTTGAGATATGGTTCAATCGATATCATAATGGCTGATAGTACACTGCTTATGCCCCAAGCTATGATTATCCCTGTTGTGAACTGGTGGTACTCTTTCGTTCTTCTGTCGCTATGGCGCCAGTCACGCATTAAAACCGCAATGGGCGCTAGTCCCAAAACTAAAGCGAGAATTACCTTAACTATTTCTATGAATAACAACAAATTCATAATACCTGCTCGCTGGGGATTTAGGCCCACTTGCCTTTTCTCACCATGGAATCCCCTGCGGACCTGATAGATTGGGAATTTCATTCCCCCTCCTGCTCAGAGCAGTTCCAGCAGGTCTATGGCTAGCAAGGTATCGCGAAGTACCTGGCCTCTTTGAAAACGGACAGCCATTCCACAATGGTGTGCGTGGTGAAATAGATGCCGCTTTCGTCAGTAATCTTATAGCGGCTCATTTGACAAACACTTTCTCTCGTTGGCGGCATGTGTTGGGGGATATAATCCCCAATTCAATTGTTCCGCAAGGGATTCCATGGTGGGACGAGCGCGGAGAGTAAATCCCTCGCGAGCAGGCAGTTCACTAAGCTTAAAAATTACACCACAGCCCTACAATCTAGTGAAAGCAAAGTTAGATTTTTTTACTTAGATTAGGAATATTTACTATTCACATTATCAGTGATGCTAAGTATTTTATCATGTTTTCTTGGTGTGATGAAGAGTTGGACAAGAACATGGTCCAGAATTTCATAGGCATCTAATAGATCGTATCTATCGATCTCGGCATTATGGCTCGCCTCATTTCCGATTGATTTAATGGCGAGTAGCATTTTTGCGTAATCCGGGTATTTTACCTTGAACAAATGGATACGTTCTTGGAGAGTTAATCTTTGCTCTCTTCCTGATTTAGTCGTTTTGACATTGCCAACATCATCTTTACGATTTTTTTCAATTTCCAAGACGTTAAGTAAGAGTTCAATTGAAACCCTAACACGGGCACCTGCCAATGCAGCATCAGAGAAAAAAGTAGCGAATGACTTTGCTAACTCCAGCTTTACAGACTCGGGATACTCAGCTTGTAAAGCTATTAGGGGTATGGGTGGAGAAAAGAATTCAGGAATTAACTTTGCCTTAAAGTATGTGTGGTTCTTCTTTGAATATTCACTAGGCACTTTGGCCCTTCCAATCACGGCAACAACTTCGCCACAGGAGCTACATTTCAGAAATCCGCTGAATCGTGATTGAATCCATTGTAACTGTTCTATCACAGAGCCCACCACCTGCAAAAGGCCTAGAAGTATACTCGAATCGAAACCCTCTTTCTCAAATTGCTGCGGGTCATATTGATTAGTCAGTGGACGGTATCTCATATCTCGTGACGACAATTTTAAAGAAACGCTACCACAGGAAGAACATGGCAGATGAGGAAATTTATCGATACTAATGCCAGATAGTAGGCCAGTTAAAAGTTTCTTGTTCAAACTCATGTAGGCATCTTAGAGCTTTTATCTCTATTCATACGCGTGGCAGTTCGGCCAAACTGGAGATCACTACAGCCTTTTTAACCAACCCTTTTCGATTTACCAAATCAGTAAATTGCTTTTCGGCCAAAACGACATCACAGTAAGAAACGGCTATGCCCAAGTATGCCCAATCATTCAAATCGCTATCTCGTTTCGGCAGGTTTGCATTTTTTGTAAACTGGCGCATCAGATGTCTTTCAACTCTTCTACTTGGAAGTTCGCTGACGAATTGAATCTTATCGCTTGGATTCAGCGCCTCGAAGTCTTTCCAATCAAGACCTGACGACATTAAAACATCCTCTATTATGGGCCTTATGTCGTTGATGCATCTGCCTGTAAAATAGGCATCAAGACCAAATTCTGGAATGTTCTTGACATCATTGGGTAACTCAGACAATAAGGCGGTAAAGTTTCTGCCACCAGGAAACTCAGTGATTCTTGGGAGACCCGAACCCAATGCGTCTGGTCCGACAAGGCTGGATATCTGGAACCATTGATTCGCAAACGCCTTAAGTGCTCTATGTTCGTTGGATGACATCCTTTCTTTTCTCCCAATCTTCATTTCCTTCGAGTACCCAGACGCGTGTTGAACTCCCTTTCCTATGAGTGAAAAGGGGTTTTGGATAATATGGTCTGGGAACCTCCTCTTGAGTGCTCTCTCTACTTCATGACGAATCACGCTATCCAAGCTCGGGATAGTGTCTAGCTCGCTGAATTTGATCATCACTTCAGAAAGTCGCAGCCGGCTATCATGGTCTCGGTGTGTGTTTGTTTCATAATAATGAGCCAGCGATAGAGGAAATCTTGCTGTGCCGCTCTCTTTAGCAGTTTGGACGAATTCAAGGAGAGCACGTAAGATCTTACTTGACTCGATACGATGATAGGCTCGAGCTAGCTGTATCCACGCCCACTGGTCTAGGTAGATGAGTCGCATTTTTCCGAAATACTGACCTCAATATCAAATCTAACGATCTGGATCCATGGAAAAAGTCCATGCGATCAACCCATATATATGGACGAAATGTCCACCTATTATGATATTTCGATGTGAAACAAGGAAGGTTTCCCCTACATTTTCCATATTTTTAGCTGATATTGGGGTCGTGAAAGACAACTATGGATAGAATAGTAACATTTCCCATGCAAAGCAAGCAGAAATTTCAACCCACCCCAGAATGCCGGACTCTTTAACCAGGTGCGGGAAGTTCGCCGCTACCACCACTACGCCTACCGCACCGAGAAGACCCATTGCTGACTGGATTCTGCCATAGGTCAGGTTTCATGGTTCCACTCCCATAAACTCATCCCCACCCTCTCAGAGGCCGGTCCCTGTAAACACTCCCCGGAAGAACTTGATTCCGCTGTGCCCCCCTGGTGCAACGCCAAACATCCAATGTGAAACCGAAAATATCCAAGTATCTTGCCAAAATATCCAAGTATCTTGCTCAAACATTCAAGTATCTTGCCCAAATATCCAAGTATCTTGCTCAAATATCCAAGTATCTTGCCCAAATATCCATGTATCTTGCCCAAATATCCATGTATCTTGCCAAAATATCCGAGTATCTTGCTCAAATATCCAGGGGGTTATGACAGAAATCAAACAACATCTCCCTGTGAATCAGCAAGAAATTGCCGGGACGAAAGGACGATGACGTTGTTTTACAAAGGTTTAGGCATAGACCGGCGCAACCTGGCGTGCTCAGTCTCGTCTCGGGGCAAAATAAAACTTAAGGAAATCACCGTGGCATGCCGATGACAAGGACAGGCAAGATCATTAATTGAAAGGATGCAATAATGGCTTACAGACTCATCACCAAGAATTTCACCTATTGGAGCGAACTGCTGCAGAACCTGTGGGAGGGCCACAACAATTCCGGCACCCCCCTGCGTGACGATCTGAAGAGCGAGGTCGAGACGGCAAAGGATGCCTTTCCAGACCACCTGGCCGCCTACAGCATCTTGCAGGCCGATGAAAATCAGGAACGGCGTATGGCAAAGGGATTCCAGAAACAGAGCATCAAGGCGATTTCCGGCGTGCGCTTCTCCCTGACCAGTCTGGCCGGCAAAGAGAACAAAGATATGGCCCTGCAGCTCTACAATTTCGACAAACCGAAACAGGGCAAACGGCTGCTGGTGCTGGCGCGGCTGCAGCAAATCCTGGAAATCACCGAGGCCCAGCCGGATGACGGCATCAAACCCGCCGCCGAGGTGCTGGCCACGGTCAACACCCTGGCCACGGAACTGCGCCAGGCAGTAGACAAAATCAACGCCCTGGTGGCGCAAGGCGAACAGACCCGTCGCGATCTGGCGCAGGAAATGGCCGACTACGCCGTGCTGCGCGAACGTGTTTACGCCTACCTGGTCACGGTGCTGCCGGCCGGCCCCAGCGACCCGAAGCTGATCGATTATGGCCTGCGCCGCAAATTCACGCCACGCCGTTCGAGCACCAAGGTCACCGTGGTCAACGAAGAAGTCGAGACCCCGGTGACACCCTGATTCATCATTCCGAAAGAATACGCAAAAACTGTCATTGCGAAGGCCACAGCTTTGTGGTCTTCGCAATCTCCCCCATCCGCACATTAAATCTCGCTGCCACCCTTCTGGGGTTAATCATTCTTGTATTCGATTTCCTATAAACATTCCACCGCTACGCGGTTATTGAGTTAAAACCCTGATCGGGGTGATATATCTGTAGCAAGTCAGAGCCAAAAAGTCAAAGATGCTGGTTGGCTTTTATCTTGAAGAACTATCAGCCATCCGCTGACGATGACGGCTTTGCTTCGGGCCGTCTCGCCGCTGTGGCGCTCGTTTGGCGCCAGCCGTTTACCATATTACCATACACGAGCGGCATTGCAGGTTCTGATGATGCTCAGTGTTGCTTCAGTAGAACCGACTTTGTATGCTAAATAATCCGGCGAATCCAAATGCAAGGCGGGAACAGCGATATGATTGGCGATTGACCGAAACGGCAAGTTGCGGAACGCCGGTAGAGAGCAGGAGGCCAAGCCCAAGAAATGGATGCTTCAGTCTGTGCGTCAATGCTTCCAAGCCTTGCAGACCTGGAAGCATTTTTCACGGGCACCCTGTCTGGCTATTCCTCCGGCGCGGAGTCAGACTCGGACGCAAACGGCCACTTGCCGGCTTTGCGCATTCTCTGTTCCAGGCCGGATTTTCGAAACAAAGCAGCAGTTTCCTCTTCATTATAATGGCGGATATCGGACGAGGAGTCATTGGCCATTTCGCAGGCGAGCAGGGCGATGATAGCAGAGGCGCGCCCGAGCATCTCCGGATCGATTTTGTCAAAGGTGTCAGCGAAATCATGATAGTAACGGACATCCTCGGGGGCGATCGGGCCATTGATCGTGATCGTCGGGATGCCGCGCAGGACAAAAGAGTGGTGGTCGCT
Organism: Candidatus Zhuqueibacterota bacterium; assembly: GCA_029261995.1. Taxonomy (GTDB): domain Bacteria; phylum Zhuqueibacterota; class Zhuqueibacteria; order Oceanimicrobiales; family Oceanimicrobiaceae; genus JAJDAF01. The sequence goes on along the minus strand of JAJDAF010000064.1, from coordinate 9,148 downwards.
GCCGAGCCAGGTTTTGTTCGCTGCTTTCTCCTCAAACTGCCAACTGCCGAGACGTTCGGAAAAGGCGTCCAACAGGGGGACCAGCTCGTCGAATCCCATGGCATTGACCGCGATCGGCCTTCCCACCATGTCGAGGTTAAGCATCGCGCGGACATTGCTAAGATCGTGGCGAGCAACATAGTCGCGGGAGCCCCACAGGCCCCACTCCTCGGCATTGAACCAGACGATTTCTACAGTGTGAGCATTTTGGCGACTGTGCGCCTGCAGCAGACGGGCGGTGTCGTAGAGTTGCGCAACGCCAAGGCCATTATCCATGGCGCCTTGGCCCAGATCCCACGAATCAAAGTGACCGCCGATGACGATGCGCTGCCCGGAAGTCCCCGGCAGGATTGCAACGAGATTATCGACAGTGAGTTCGGCCGGCGTGGAGTTGGTCTCAATGCGGACCTGCACACTGTGGCCGTCCTCAAGCCGGCGCTGCATCCGGCGCCCGTCTTCCACGGTGATGGAATAGATGGGGAACGGAGGAGTGACTCCGTCCTGGTTGGCGACGCGGGCCAGCAACTGGCCGCCGCTAACCCGGTTGATCAGGAGAATTCCGCGCAGGCCAAACTCATCGGAGAGGCGGTTGTACTCTTGCTGGGAGAAGCGCAGGTTGGGCGCTACCAGGCCGACTTTTCCCCGACAGGCATCCGGCGCGAGGTCGTCGATCTTCGAACTCGCAACAAAAATCAATTCGGCATCTATCGGATCGTGTCGGCCGACATAGCCAAGCGCGGCGGCCCGAAGTGGGCGCTCCGGTGAGCCTAAGAGTGTCACCTGGTCGTTCAGGCGGCTCCATCCGGGAATCGTGTAGGTGTCACGCCGTGTGGTGATGCCGAGAGCATGCAGTTGCTCTTCCAGGAAATCCATCGAGCGGGTATTGCCATCGCTTCCCGCCATTCTGGCGCCGAAGCGGGTGGTGATGGTTTCGAGCAATCGGTAGCCGCCGTTGTTGAGCAGCGCGTCACCAACAATGGCCTCGCGAGTGCGGTCATCGGCGGCATGCGTAGCAGACAAGCCGGTTGCAATCAGCGCCGCACAAACGGCGGTCGCAAGCAGGTAAGTTTTCATGACTGAACTCCTGAGGTTCTTTTCATGGTTTGGGTGGGATGGCGAATCGCCAGCAAAAAGTTCATCCTGTAAACGAAACATCGTGAAAATCACTCAAATGGATAGCGCAAGCCCCATTCGTCGCGCATCTTATCCATGACTTCCATGATGGCGATGGTCTCGTCCAGCGGTATAATCGCACTTTCCAGTTTGCCTTCCTGAATACAGCGAACCGTTTCTTCCACTTGATAGATGAATCCGTTGCTATGGTTTGGTTCAACAACCTCTCTCCGATCTCTTATCTTATTGCTGCCCTCATGCATCGAAATCGCATATCGCTCACCTGCCTGGAAATCTGGGAATTCTATGAAACCCTTTGTGCCATAAATCATTGCCTCGTTTTTCATCTTCAGATTATAACTTGTGCAGATGTTCGTCAAGCACCCGGAAGGAAATCGAAACATATAGTTGGATATTTCATCTACGCCCCGGTCACTGAAGCGTGTCATGGATTTGATATCTGCTGGCAGTTCCCCAAGCAAATAACAGACGAAGGAAATCGGATAGATGCCCATATCCAACGTAACTCCGCCTGCCAGCAGCGGATCTTTGAGTCTCTCTGCAAATCGAGGGTCGACAATCCCGCCAAAGGAAATATTGAACAATCTTACTTCACCTATTTCATTGTTCTGAATCCTTTTTTTCAACATTTTCATGCTTGGCAAGAATCTCACCCAGATGGCTTCCATCAGGAAAAGATTCTTCTCCCGCGCCAGGCGTACTAGTTCCCGCGCCTGCCTGGCATTGACTGTAAACGGCTTTTCAAGCAGGACATGTTTGCCATGTTGCAGGGCGAGTTTGGTGTTGTCGAAATGAAAATTATGCGTCGTGGCCACGTAAATAATATCAACTTCCTTGCTGTCAACGATCTCCTGATAAGTGCACGCGTGCTCGACACCATTTCGCTCAGCAAACATCTTTGCCTTGGCCAGCGTTTGGGATGCGACCGCCCACAATCGACTGTTTGGGTCCAACCGCAGGGCGTCAGCCATATGCTGCGCGATGATGCCGGCGCCGATAATGCCCCATTTTAGTTCTTTTGTGTTCGCCATTTTCCTGCCGCTCCGTCGAGATTAAGAATGCTTGTGTTTTCTTGCGGTCAAGAGCACCTGCTAGCCGACTTGACACCAAATGGAGTCGTGACCTATCCCGTAGTTCATATAAACTCAATGAACGGTTTGCTATGTCCGCCACGAAGTTCAATGCAGGGCTAGAAACAGTCGTCGTTAAGGTTTTACAAGTGAGTTGAAATAAGCAGGAACCTTAGCCTCAAAGGTCATCTCCTCTTTTGAATCGGGATGAAATAATGTCAGGGAGGCTGCATGAAGTGCAAGTTTCGAAACACCCTTGCCCTTTTCCCCATATTTCTTATCTCCAACTACAGGCCAACCTTGTTCTGACAAATGAACCCGGATCTGATTTTTCCTGCCCGTAATCAAATCGATTTCAAGTAGACTGTATTTTTTTGATTCTCTCAGTACTTTGTACCCGGTCTTGGCAAGCTTACCCTTTTTGGGATTATCAACGGAATACATTTTATGAACACGGTTTTCCGCAACATAGGAAGTAATTACGCCCTCCTTCTTTGGCAATTTTCCATGTACTATGGCATGGTATGTTTTTTTGAATGTCTGCCACTCGTCCTGAAGATAACGCTTGGCATTTCCGTTCTTGGCAAAAACGATAACACCGGAAGTATCTCTGTCCAGACGATGCACGATAAATATCCGGTTTCTTGATTTCTGATTGCCTTTTCGAACGTAATCGGTTAAGAGATAATAAGCCGTATGTTCTCTGACTTTGCCGTTGCTCACGGTTAAGAGACCACTTGCTTTATCCACCACCAGAATATCACGATCTTCATAGAGAATAGAAAGCCCTCTGGGTTGATGTCTTTTGCTGGGGCCTTTAAAGTTTTTCTGACTTTCCTGCATAATATTGGCCTAAGAATACTGAACGGTGAGACAGCTCTGCTGCCTTTCTTGTCTGCTCGTGGGGGCTCACGATGTCAAGGGCGCCCGGAGTCACGAGTCTCATTCTTCTGTAAATACTGGCGCACTTCTACAAGCTCATACTCCGGTGAGCTTTGAACCGCATGCCGAATAACCGGGACGTGGCCGGCTCCTATCAGCGTTGTGTCAGTTGGGCGGCCACGCTAACCTTTCGCGCTCGTGGGGATTTTTCCACCTGCCTCGGCCTCCCCGTCGGATAGGCTAGTCCCAATTGGCTCGCCCTGTTGCACGAATTATCCCACGGGGCCCGCCTGGTAATCTCCCACGTCTTGTGAAATAAGGAATTGCTTTCCCTAAAACAAGTCAAATCACCAGCTTTGCGGCCACGCCCTTTTCGGGCCAAGTTAATGACTCTCTCGATTGCAGGATGAACGCTAGCCTGCGCATGGTATCCGCAAGTACGATTTGGTGGCCAAAACGAACAGGCACAAAGTAGAGACGGCCTCGCCAATTATTGTACCGTGCTACAGTAGTCGCTGTCACAGTGAATTGCTCATCTGCGCGCTCTACAAAGAGTGAGATACGTAGATCGATGTAGCTACGATCAAGCCCAATGATGATCTCAGACGGAGACATTTCGTGTACTTCCCACCCACCCAGAGCAGAACCCGGTTCGAGTTTAGCGTGGGCTACTTTGCCAAGTTCTGGAATCTCGAACCACCACGGACGAAGGGATACCGAAAAGGCTTCGACAACTGAACGCATGCTAGGCCTCTCGTCCGAGGATATTCGCACCTGAAATGCGTCCACATAGTGGTGACCAGGAAGACTGCGCAAGATGACAGACGAGCGTGGAGCAGCGACGGTCTCCAATTCCGTTGTCATCACGATGTTAAACAGCACACCAAAAGATACTGCCGTGCAGGCTCCCAACGACAGAATCACCAAACTCACTCGTGGTTTCTTTGAACGACAGATAATGGTCAGAGATAGAACCAAAGTGAATGCTGCGATCCCAGCTAAGGGGCCGATAGACATGACCGTGTTGCACGCCAAGGCAATAAGCGCACCGCAAACAATTGCAACTGCATGAAGCGCTCTTGTTCCAGGTTCACGAGTAGCGACAACGGCTGCAACCAAACCGAGAAGCCCGAAAACAGCAAGCAAGACAAGTAAAATGCTAATCACACCCACGCTTGCGGATGAATTGAAATAGACCAGCGCTCCACAAATCGAGACGATCGCTGTAAGAGTGGCCGGCATCCAAGATGCATTAATTCTCATATTTCTCGTTCACTTCCGCTTTCGATTCATCATCCCAAGCCAAACCCGTTCAAAAACCTATTGCAGTCCGCTTCGAGCAGTGCTCGCTACTTCTCAGTCACTTTGCATCCAATTCCGTTCTTTCAATGCTGGGATCATAACAAACAAATTCGACAGTATTTCCTTCGGGATCGCTGATGTATAGGGAACGCCAGCCAACCCATTGAAACGATGTCGTTTCCACAGAGAGGCCGAGTTGCTTTAAACGGTTGTGCTCTCGTTCATACTCCGCCAGGTCAATTTCAAATGCCAGATGGTCAAGGGTCGAGCGCTCCGGACTTACACCATGCTGTGTTGACTTATGGATCTGGGGGCCACCCGGCTTCTCGCTCCTGTCAAACAATACGAGGGCCTGCGGATGCCCTTCATAACCATCAGCAATGCGGAAGAAGACTGCTGTCGGGAAGCGCTTGAATACCTCTAACCCTATGATCTCCTCGTAGAACTTCTGCATTGTATCCAGATCATTGACACGAAGTGCAATCTCGCCGAGAGCTTTCACCGCGGTGGGTCGTCTAGCCATGTTTCCTCCTCTGTGGTGGAGATTCATCAGTCCCTAAATACTTAAATCGAATTCTCACCTGCCGCGGGAATTCGAGCATCCAGCATCATTGGTATCACAATCCCTTGGCAACGGCGCCAGCGCAGATCGAATCTTCTCGATATTATCGTTTCAATATTCAGTCCAATTACTCCAGCCAAAATGGTATATAGTGCGTATCATTTCGCTGCGCCTTTGGCGTTCGATATTTTAAGTGCTTTCCAATTGTCAGAAGATTATTTCCGTGACTTAAACCTGCAGTGGAAATGTACGCAAAAACACCCGGTTCCTGTTGATTAGGGTGCTCATAAAAGAAGTACTTCAAATCACGATAAACAGAATCATTAATCGCCACCACGTAGAAGTCACTTAGGCAGGATAGAGTTCCTTGAAGATCAGAAGTGCTGGCGTCGGCCTTGGCACCAAAAGTTAATTCTGTGGTATCTGAGGTTCCAAATACTAAACCAAAACCTTGTGAAAAACCGCGCTCTCTAAAAGTCTTTATTTCGGGATATTTATTGAGAATGCTATCGCTGTCTGCTACATCGTAGGGTATAAAAAGCTCAATGTGCTTATCACGAATCACATCAGACTGAATGGTTGGCACTGTAATTACATTTACATCTTGGTTCTTGTTTGCATAATATATGGAGGAGAGTTTGAATTCTGACCTGGTACTTTGCCTGGGATTGAAAATAGCCTCATTATAGTTCACCAACCAGTACAAATTGATCACAACTACATAAACCAATATGATAATACCGATTACTCTTTTTGAAATGTTGCTAATGAGTGTATAATAGATCGATTCGTACAGAAACGAAAAGGTTATCAGCCGAAAAAGGCGTGAAATGTGAAAGAACAGATTGGAAAACCATTTTGCCTCTATCTTTCTTAACCAACCCAAACTCAAGAAATTAATTGCCATTAGCAACCCTGCACTGAAATAGGGGACACCAACCATGAGCAGGGTTGTCATCAAAACCGGACCATCATCTTCTATAGGTAGCCATGAAATGAGCAGGAAAAGAAATAGCATAACAATCGCAAAAGCTACAAAAAACAGTCCTACTGAAATAAACATGAAAATCAACAAGAAAGTAAAAGCGAAAACGCCACTACATATTCTATCAATCGATAGCGCAGACTCCTGCAAATTCTGGATTTTTTGTATCAAGAAATCTCTGAATCTCGGAGAAAAAGGAAGACTCTCAAAATTGATCCCATCTGGGTAAACAGAATTCAAGCCGATAACTCCAATCCAGTATCCCCGCAGCAAGAGATGAACGATTAAATTGAACTTCATTATATGGGTGCCAACCACCACCATGAAAGCCAATGGTATGACACTAATCATTAAATCATTTGAAGAGTGACTTCCCCAGAGATCAATCTGTCTTGTTAAATAATCGGGTACCTTGAGCAATACAAGAAGTGCAAAGCCGACAATTAGCAGCTCCATTTCCCAACTTCTTGTGTGGAGTTTTTGAACCCAGTTCCCAGGTTCGTTCAGAAATTCATCTTTCTTTTTCGGCATCCATCCTCCGTATGCTTGCTCGCAGGGATTTAAGCCCGCTTGCCCACCAGGGAATCTCTCGCCAGCAGGTCATGGTCTTCTGTTCTGCTATTGGCTTCGAGCAGCACGCGCGCGGGCGAGATTTTCCGTCGCGTTGCTGTGATCGGGGTCTATGCGCAAAGCCTCGGCGAACTGCTCAGAAGCAGCGGCCAGATCTCCGCGCTTGGCGAAGATCACGCCCAGGTTGTTGTGCGCATCTACATGATTCTGGTCCAGCTCCAGAGCGGCCCGATATGCGGCTTCGGCTTGCCTGCCTTCGCCGAGGTCTTCCAGCACGACGCCCAGGTCGTAATGCGCTTCGACCAGCGTTCGATCCAGGCGGATGGCCGCTTCCAGTTCCATGCGCGCTTCGGCCTTGCGGCCGAGTTGCGACAAGAACTGGCCAAAGGCCTGACGCACGGCCGGGTTCCATGGTGCGAGGCGTGCGGCCTCCCGGAAGTGTAGCAATGCGGCCTCGTTGTCATCGGTTCGCTGCAGTAGAGTCGCTTTCTGGAAATGGGTTTCGCCGTCCTCCGAAGTCGCGGCCGTGCTAAGGCTGAGGAGACGCTCCGCCTCATCGTGTTTGCCGGCCCACAGCAACACATTCGACAGGCTCTTGAGCGCCGCGGCATGGGTTTGTTCGTCTAAACTGCTCTCCAGTTGCTCGCTGAGTTCGGCGATCACGGCGGCATTCCAGGTTGTGGCCGGAGAGACAATTCCCGCGCGTGTCATCTCTTGGACGAGGGCCAACGCGAGCGATCGATTTCCGTCGATTGTCGGATGCACGTGGTCCAGAAACAACTCCGAACCGGGGATGCCGTCAGGCGAGCGTTCGTTGACGATGCGGGCGAAATCGACGAGCCCCGTGTTTCTCGTCCGTGCGACATCGACAACAATCTCGCGGACTGGCGTCAAGGCTCGCAGCGGACAGACGTCCTCGTCGCGGGCGTCGGTGAATGCCTTTAGCGCCTCATCTATACGGCCGAGAGCGCGAAGAGCCCGCGCCTGCAGATACAGCAACCCGGCGTCGCGGTCATCGAAAGCCAGCGCTCGTTCGGCAAGCGCCACTGCGCGCGCGTGGTCGCCATCGTCCAGGGCCTTGGTCGCCGCAAGCTTGAGCGTATCCACCTGTCGGATGTCGAAAGCGCTCACCCCGGGGCCGGGCTCAGTTTTGAAGGGTGAAAAGTCGCCGATGTTGGAGGCTGGCGTCACTAGAATCAACTTGGCTCCGGCGCGCTCACTGATGTGCGTCATGCGTGTCAAACTGGTCCGGTAGTGCTCGAGTACAGCACCACGCATCTCGTCGTCCCTGTGGTAGTCGACGGGGCCGACGGAGCGGTCGAGCAATGCCTTGACCTCAGTAGAAAGAACTGCGTTCCGCTCGTAGGTAACGTCGTAGAGCGCGCTGTACAGCCGCATCCTGGAAGCCAACGCCCCGAGATTACGCACCAGCTCGGGTGTTTTCAGCAGCTTGTCGTACGTCCGTTGTTCGAGGAATTCGTTGTGCCCAGAGTAGACGATGAATAGATCGGGTTCGTAGTCGGCGAGTTCCTCCATGAGCCGGGCCACCCGGTAGCTCGCGTAGCTGATGCCTCCCGCGTTGATGACTTCCCAGCGACGACTCGGATCGACTGCCGGCAGAAAATGGCGCAGCCAGCCACAGAACGACGTGCGATCATCGTAGGGGCGCCCGTAGGTCGTCGAACCTCCGATACAGAAGACGCGGGTCACGCCTTCTGTCTTGCGAGCCGGGAAGCGCTGCAAATTGAACCACCGACTCTTGTTGTGTGCGGTCTCGAAGACCGGCTCTCCACCGGACGGAGTGCGTTTGAGAAACAGCGGCGCGTAGCTGGAGAACCCGACATAGGGGTCGGTGCGTTCGTGCAGCGGCACCACTCCCGCCGCCAGTAGGATCAACTCAATCAGAACGAAGAATGCCAGGGTGACGCCACAGCCCAGCGCCAGCTTCTTTGCGAGAGCGGCCATCAGGAGCAACTCCCCGGCAACAAGGTCCAGCCATTCACCACCGCCCATGAACTGTTGCAGATCACGGCCCCCTTTTCGCATTCACATGATGTCAAAGATGGAACTGCAGCCTTCATCTGCTTACCTCCTCTGCAGAGAATTACACGCAAGCAATGTCCTGTTTGCAGAGTTTTCTTTCATTTGAACAAGCTATGCGCTTTCATGAGTTTACACGAAGCTCCGAATCCAGAAATTCGAACCAGCGTCAGCATCCACTGAAGCCAAATCATGCCCGCAGGGGACTTACACCCACGTGCTGTTCCCACCAGTAAAAGCAGTGCGGGCAGAAAATCAGGCTGGTTGTGTCGCTATTCCACTTCGGACAAATATGCATCTTTGCTTTCGTAATGTCAACGGTTCCGGCTCAATGACCCGCTACTTGAGCGAAGACCAGGCGTGCTCCTCACCATCCAAGTTCGAATCTGGCGTGAGCGATTCCACTAATCCTCGCATTCATCGTCTGAATTGTGATCGTATTGACCTGACAGTTGGCCGCTAGAAATTAGTAGCCATAGCGTCTCCTTTGGGTTAAATTAGTCTGTTCAAAAAAAGTAACTCAAGGAGACTTACTATGACTACTGAAACCAAGGTTGCCCGTCG